>CAVTSI010000001.1:0-119321 GCA_963737435.1 uncultured Acidobacteriaceae bacterium
AAGAACCTCTCTCGAGGAGAATCAACTTAGGTGCACATCTTGCCTACCCACCTCGGTCGCTGGGACACAGCAAGGGAGGAGCAGGTTAATTCTCGCACGCATCCCCCCGAAACGAACGCCAATTCACAAATCGGGACGAATAACAGTAGGTTCATTTTGGAACTTTGTCGCAGCGAAAGACCTTGCGGGTGCCGGTTTTGGCGTTTTGAAACGTGACGAGATTGGCAGGCCCTCCAAATTTCTAGCGATAACCCCATCCTGCACACCTTCGTCGTTCACAGTTCACTACAGTTTGCGCCTGGCTGTCCACTGTCACTTGTGACAGTTGACACTAACGGGCCGCCGATTCCTTTTGTGCTGGCGAATGTAAGCGCAAACGTCCCTCTCGCCGTCTCGTACCTGTCACAAGTGACAGTTCCCAAACCTCCAGTTTTGTCGTGAAATTACGCTTGCTTAGGATGCTTCAGTCATGAGGAACCATTCCGCCGAGGCAAGGGTGAAAACCTCAATCGAGTAACCCAACTAATGCCACCGTGACCAACGCCTTATTGATCTACGGGTTGTAATGCCTCGAGGGTGTCTCATAACCGGGCTGGACCGTGGTGTATCCTGTGGGGAAAGTGATAAGGACCTACGCATGTCCAAGGAGTGTGCAGTGCTGCAAAAATACAAAAGCGGCCTCAGATTGCCAGGTGTTTTGCTTTTGGGACTCTTTATCCTCGTCGGTTGTTCCTCGAAAAATACGGCACCCGCGCCCCCTCCTCCAAGTGTGACCGTGGCGCCGGTGATGCAGAGAGACGTGAGCATCCATCAGGAATGGGTCGGAACGATGGCCGGCAACACTGATGCCGATATTCGCCCCAAAGTAGAAGGCTTTCTGCTGAAGCGGCTTTACATGGAGGGGTCTTTCGTGCAGAAAGGCCAGGTGATGTTCCAGCTCGATCAGCGCCAGGCACAGGCGGCGCTGGAGCAGACAAAAGGACAACTGGAGCAAGCCAGGGCCTTTCTCAGCCAGGCGCAGATTGACGTGAAACGCTTCACGCCTCTCGTTGCAGAGAAGGCCGTAAGCCAGGCCGAACTGGACAAAGCAACGAGCATGGAACGGTCCGGCCAGGCCCAAGTCCAAGCGGCTCAGGCCGCTGTTGACAATGCCAATTTGAACCTTGGCTGGACGACCGTAACCTCACCGATCTCTGGAATCGCTGGCATTGCCAAGATTGGGATCGGTGACCTCATGACTCCCAACACGGTGATGTCCACAGTTTCAACTGTAGATCCGATCTATGTGGATTTTAGTGTCTCGGAACAGGACTACCTGCGTTTCATCAAGAGTGGAATTGGACGACAAGCAGGCGCAGACCTGCAACTAATCTTAGGCGACGGATCGACCTTCCCGCACTCCGGGCGCGCTCTGTTGGTAAACCGCGAGATGGACTTGCGCACCGGCACAATCCAGGTGCGAGCCGAGTTTCCTAATCCGGGGAACCTGCTGCGACCGGGGCAGTATGCCCGAATTCGTGCCGTCACCGAACAACGAAAGAATGCGCTGCTCATTCCGCAAAAGGCCATCTCGGAACTGCAAGGCGTCTACCAAGTCGGGGTTGTGGGTGCTGACAACAAGGTAGCAATCCGTGCCGTGAAACCCGGCCCGCAGTTCGGAGACATGTGGGTCATCGAATCCGGCTTGCAACCAGATGAAAAGGTGGTCGTTGACGGACTGCAGCGGATTCGCGACGGAATGACAGTCTCTCCCACGCCATTCAAAGACACCCAGGCCGACGCAGTCCAAGGCGGAGATTAGATATGGCGAAGTTTTTCATCAATCGCCCCATCGTCGCCATAGTCATTGCCGTTCTGACCGTTATCGCAGGTCTTGTGGCGATGACAAAGCTGCCGGTGGCACAGCTGCCCGATATTGTACCCCCGCAAATAAACGTCGCCGCCACGTACACGGGGGCCGACGCGCTGACGATTGAGCAATCTGTCGCAACTCCTCTGGAGCAGCAGATGAATGGCGTGGACAACATGCTCTATATGATGTCCACCAATGCCAACGACGGCACCATGAATCTCAAGGTGACCTACGACATTGGCACCAATGTGGACATTGACCAGGTCAACACGCAGAACCGCGTTTCACAAGCCAGCCCCAATCTTCCGACCTCGGTGAACCAGTATGGCGTGACCGTCAAGAAGCTGATGGGGTTGCCGCTACTGGTAATCTCCGTGTACTCGCCGCAAGGGACCTTCGACAGTCAGTTCCTTGGCAACTACGCGACGATCAACATCAATGACGCTCTGCTTCGCGTTCCCGGAGTAGGGCAGGTCTCGAACTTTGGGACGTCCGATTACGCCATGCGAATCTGGGTGAAGCCGGATCAGCTGACGAAGCTCGGAATGACCGTCTCCGATCTGATGACGGCCGTGCAACAACAAAGTGCTGTCAATCCAGCGGGTCAGGTCGGAGCCGAGCCCGCACACAAAGGGCAGCAGTTCACTTACTCGGTTCGTGTTCCGGGCCGGCTCGTTAATGCCGAGCAGTTTGGGAACATCGTCGTGCGCCAGAATACGGACGGGTCCCTTGTCCGACTGAAGGATGTGGCCAGAATCGAACTCGGCTCGCTGGTTTACCAGCAAATCGGGCGTTACAACGGCAAGCCCGCCGTCATCATCGCCGTTTATCAGGCGCCGGGCTCGAATGCGCTGGCCGTCGCGAAGCAAGTCAAGGCCGAACTGATCGGTCTGAAATCGCGGTTCCCCCAAGGTCTGGATTACGCGATTTCCATGGACACCACTCTGCCCATTACTGAGGGCATGAAAGAGATTGTGACCACACTGGGAGAAGCAACCTTCCTTGTAATTGTCGTTGTCTTTCTGTTCCTACAAGGCTGGCGCGCAACCCTGATTCCATTGATCGCAGTGCCTGTTTCACTGATCGGCACGTTCGCAATCTTTCCAATGCTGGGCTTCTCCATCAATACCCTGTCACTATTCGGACTGATCCTGGCGATTGGCTTGGTGGTAGACGATGCGATCGTGGTAGTCGAGGCCGTGGAGCACAACATCGAACACGGTATGTCGCCTAAAGATGCTACAACGAAGGCGATGGAAGAAGTCTCCGGACCGGTGATCGGTATTGCGTTGATCCTTGCTTCGGTCTTTGTGCCGATGGCGTTCATGGGCGGCATCCAGGGACTGCTTAACCAGCAATTCGCCATCACCATTGCCATCTCCGTTCTGATCTCCGCGTTCAACGCATTGACCCTCTCACCGGCATTGTCAGCCATGTTGCTTCGCCCTCGCAAGAAATCCACGGGCCTCATGGGCCGCTTCTTCGCCTGGTTTAACCGCTCCTTCGAAAAGGTCACGGGCGGTTATGTGTCTTGGAGCCGCATACTGATTCGACGGTCATTGATAGCGATGTTGGCCCTCGTGGGTATCGCTGTTCTATCCGGGTTCATGGGCAAGAGCTTGCCCACAAGCTTCATTCCAGAGGAAGACCAAGGCTATGCCTTCCTTCAGGTGCAGCTGCCCGATGCAGCCTCCCTCCAACGGACCGACGCAGTTATGCAAAAGCTGGATGACATCTTGGCCCACACCCATGGGATTCAGGGCTATGACGCGATCGCCGGATTCAGCCTGTTGTCGAACACATCCTCGACGTATAGCGGGTTCTATTTCCTGCAGCTTGATCCTTGGGAAGAGAGGCACAGCGCCGAGCTGTCAGCTGAAGGCATTGTCCGAACCTTGAACAAGAAGATGAGCCAGGAGATTCCGGAAGCGATCGGATTCGCCTTCGGGCCGCCCGCGATCCCGGGCTTGGGAACCGCCGGCGGCTTTACGTTCATGTTGCAAGACCGTTCCGGCAGTACTGTCGAACAGCTTTATGAAAATCTCGATACTTTGGTTCGGGCCGCACGAAAGCGGCCGGAGCTGGCATCGCTGGTCAGCACCTTCCGTCCCAGCGTGCCGCAGCTATACGTCGATGTGGACCAGGACCGCGTACTGAAGCAAGGGCTCCAATTTGCCGAAGTTTACCAGACACTGCAGGCTTTTCTGGGCGGCGCGTACGTTAATCAATTCAACCGTTTCGGAAGGCAATGGAAGGTGTACTTGCAGGCGGAACCTGAGTACCGCGACAGCGCCGAGAAGATCAATAGCTTCTACGTTCGTAATTCCAAGGGCGACATGACTCCGCTCGGCTCCCTCGTGAATATCAAACGGGTTTCAGGACCGGAGTACACAAATCGGTTCAATCTCTACCGAAGTATCCAGATCAACGGATCACCGGCTCCGGGTTACAGTTCGGGACAGGCCATGGCTGCGATGGAAGAAGTTGCAGCCCAGGTCCTGCCCAGCGGCATGAGCTATACATGGAGCGACATGTCATACCAGGAAAAGAAGGCCTCCGGAGGACAACTGGCGGTGTTCGGCATGTCGATACTCTTCGTGTTCCTCATCCTGGCCGCCATGTACGAAAGCTGGTCGCTTCCGTTCAGCGTGCTCTTGTCCACGCCGGTCGCCGTAATGGGAGCGTACGGCGGACTGCTGTTGCGCAAGTTCGACAACAACGTCTTCGCGCAGATTGGCTTAGTGATGCTCATCGGGCTGACCGCGAAGAACGCCATTCTGATCGTCGAGTTCGCAAAGCTGGAGCACGATACAAAGGGCAAAGACCTTGTTGCAGCCGCACTGGAGGGTGCTCGATTGCGACTACGGCCAATTCTTATGACTTCATTTGCCTTCATCCTTGGCTGCGTGCCTCTCTGGACCGCCAAGGGCGCTGGTGCGATCGGCCGTCAAGTGTTGGGCAGTGCGGTGATTGTTGGAATGGGAGCGGCCACCATGATAGGCGTCTTCCTTGTCCCTGTGTTGTTCGTGGTCGTTGAACGTCTTGGAAAGAAGAAGCCGAAAGTAGAGATCGCCAAAGCACCCGCGGCAGAAGGAGCAGGGGACTGATGCGCAAGATCACCTGTGTTTGTGTGCTACTTCTTGGCATGGCCGGGTGCAAGGTGGGCCCGAACTACAAGCGCCCGCTGGTGCATCCTCCGGACCAGTTCTACCCGCAGACCACGTCGCAATCGGAGTCCATTGCCGATCTCGCCTGGTGGGAGTTGTTCAAGGACCCGGTGCTGAAGAGCCTGATTCAGGAAGCACTCAAGAACAACTACGACGTGATGACGGCTGCGGCGCGTGTCGAACAGGCCCAAGCACAAGCCGGTATCGCCCGTTCCATCTATTTTCCACAGGTCGGGTACGGAGCTGGGGTGGCAGGGCAGCGAGCGCCCCTGGTGGCGAACCATACCTATTACAGTTACAACTTCAACCTCAATTGGGAGCTGGACTTGTGGGGCAGGGTACGGAGGCTCAATGAACAGCAAAAAGCTCTGTTTTTCTCCTCCGAGGATGTTCAACGGGGTGTCTGGTTAAGCCTCGTTTCCGATGTAGCACAGGCCTATTTCGAGTTGCGGGCCCTGGATGCACAGCTGGAGATTGCGCGTGAGACCGCCAATGGCTTCCAACAGACTTATGATCTCTTTAATAAAAGGCTCGCCGGCGGATATGCTTCGGGTCTTGAGACCTCCCGGGCGGAAGGCGCTTGGGCGAACGTCTTGGCTCAAATCCCGGATATCGAACGGCAGATAACCGCGAAAGAGGACCAGATCAGTCTGCTGCTAGGCCGTAACCCCGGACCGATCCCGCGCGGGAAGTCGCTGACCGATCAGTACGATGTGGACGTGATACCGGCAGGATTGCCGTCCACTCTCTTGGAGCGCCGGCCAGATCTTCGAGCGGCGGAGCAACAACTTGTGGCCGCCAATGCCTCCGTGGGTGTTGCGAAGGCCGATTTCTTTCCTGTGATTACCCTGACTGGGCTGTTAGGTGGCGTAAGTCCGCAACTCTCCGGCTTGGTAAGCTCGGGAACCCAGTGGAGCGTCGCCGGCGGACTAGCCGGACCGCTATTCACTGGGGGACGATTGAAGAGCCAGTATCGTTTCAGAGTCGCGCAATGGGACGAGGCGCGATCATTGTATGAACAGTCGGTCACGCAGGCGTTCGGAGAAGTATCGACAGCTTTAGCGGCTCATCAAAAGCTCGCCGAGGCCATCAAAGATCAGACCAGGTCGGTGGCGGCTTATCGGGAGTCGGTGCGGCTGGCGGGCCTACGTTATGACAGCGGACTTTCGAGCTATTTTGAAGTTATCGACGCACAATTGCAGTTATATCCCGCCCAGACTGCATCGGTCGTATACGATCTGGAGCGAAAAGTCGCACTGGTCAACCTGTATAAAGCGCTGGGTGGGGGGTGGAAGCTGCGAGACGCGGAGTGGTCTACGCCTGCTCCCTCTCACGATTAAAAGATTTGGCCAATACCATGCGTGGGAATATTTAGTGGAAGTGGTGAGCTTGAGCTGGAAAGCCTCCAACAGAAGTTGGACACCCTTGGTCGGAAGATTGGGAACCCGCACTAACTTTTTGAAAGCAAAAAGTGACCTTCTAGCCAACAGAGACTGTGAACGACAATGAGAACAATTAAGAGACTTAGTATGCTGATGTGGCTGGCACTGTTGCTTGCATTGCATGTATCTGCACAGAGCATACAGCCGACGCTCGAAGACACGATGACCTTCATCGCAAATACGTTGAATGGCCGCGGAGTAGTTTCTTGGACTACTACTGCTCAAGCTATGGCTCGCGCCAAATGGGCGACCACCGATAGCCTGGCACAGGTAAACGCGGATCCGTCAACCTGTTCGCTCGCTTGGACAAATATCGAAATGCAATCTGCCGACAAGACGGTAGAAACCTACTTAGTGCAGATCCAAGCTGTTTCCGGTGTAAATGTTCAGTCTTATTCACGGAGTATGGCATTAAAAAGTAGTCAGTGGAAATTACAGTTCTCGCCCGAGACGTACCTGATCCAGATAAAAACGACTAAAGCAATTAGCGGACACAGCCAGTCGTTTAAGAAAGGTAAGTTGAAGTCCACAGCCAACTTGCCGAACGACCATGCGGCAGACATTCAATTCGCAGATGAGCAGACCGCCACAAGAGTCGCGGACGCCATTCGCCACGCGGCTGGTCTTTGCGGCGCAACCCAATCTCCTCTTTAACTGTCTGGTGACATAACTGCCGAATTATGTTGAACTATCCACTTCCGTTCTTCTTATTCTCGTTGCTGTTACTGTGGGTCTCAGCGCAGATCGGGGCCTACTTTCGCAGGCGGCGGGCCCGACGCGCATGGCTTGTCGCCTGTGGCGAGCGGCTTCAAGATTTGGATCGCTTGCAGACTAGCTCCTCTATACACCGCCTGATACGACTCGTCGGCCCAGAGGATGTCTTCGACAGGCCGTCGATCTTGATAGTCAGTAACGACGATGCGCACGACATCACCGCTGCGAGCTACGGCATTCTCCGGGAAATCCTTCGTTGTAAATGAGGCCAATTCGTGCGTGTAAATCTCGGGTGACGAAACTAGGCTGATTATGATTCCAGTCGGCGTCAACAACTTGCCGAGGTCGCGAGAGATTCTTGCCTTGATCGCCCCAGGAATGTTGTCGGAGGTGAAAGCGGACAGCACGAGGTCGAAGGTCGCAACGTCGAAGTCGCCGAAATGCTCGCCGGGTACGAGACGGTAATCTCCGGAAGGATCCATGGCGCGTGCGATCCGCAGCATGTTCTCTGAGAGATCAACTCCGGTTACATCGAGCCCGAGATTCCGGAGAAACCGCGTTGAACGGCCGGCAGCTTTATGGCCGGGTGGATCGTGATTTATGAGAGGTGATTGGCAAACTCCGCCCTAGCCTGGGCAGCTGAAACAAATCTGCGTCACTGCAGCGCAATTCCGAAACGCTGCAACGCAATTCAAACATAACTGCAATTGAATTCCAACAATTCCAGTCTCGCCGCCAGAAGGCGTGGCTTCAGCGTGTAGAATCGCAGTCTAATGCCGCCTCCGGCCGCCCACAACGCAAGCCCAGTAGCTCCCAGTTTCTGGACGCGACTGCTGCGTATCCTGCGGCCGTCGCACCAGCACACGGCTTTCTCGGCCACGCTCCTGATGATCTCCGCCGTGATGCTGTCGCGGGTCATTGGCTACCTGCGCGAAGCCTACATTGCCTGGGCCTTCGGCGCCGGCCTGAATACCGACGCCTACGTCGGCGCGTTTAATCTGCCCGACTTCCTCAACTACATTCTCGCGGGCGGCACGGCATCCATCACGTTCATCTCGATCTATACGCGCCACACCTCCAAGGGACGCGACCGGGAGGCGCAGGACGCATTCAACTCCACCATCACCATCATGACCGCGGTGGTGTGCCTGGGCACGGTGCTGCTGGAGATCTTCACGCCGCAACTGGAGCGGCTTATCTTCCCGCACTTCTCCGCCGACCAGTTGCAGTTGTGCGTTCATCTCACGCGCATTCTGCTGCCCGGCCAGATTTTTTTCTACGCCGGCGGAATTGTTTCCGCGGTGCTGTTTTCGCGGCAGATGTTCCTTTACCCGGCGTTCAGTCCCATCTTCTACAACCTGTTCATCATCGTGGGTGGCGTGATCGGCGCGCGCCGGTTTGGCATTTCGTCGCTAGCTTACGGCGCGCTATTCGGCGCCTTCGTCGGCCCATTTCTCATCAACGCCATCGGCGCGGCGCGCGACGGCCTAACCTACCGGCTCAACTTCGACTGGCATAACCCGGAATTTCGCGAATGGGTAAAGCTTTCCATTCCCCTGATGCTGGGAGTGTCGCTGGTATCCGCTGATGACTGGATCCTGCGCTATTTTGCCTCCGGAGGAGCGGGCGACATCACGCGGCTGAACTATGCCAAGCGCCTGTTCGCGGTGCCCATCTCGATTCTGGGACAAGCCACGGGCCAGGCGTCGATGCCTTTCTTCGCGCGGCTGTTTGGCGAGGGCAGGCGCAAGGACTTCGCCGACACGGTCAACGGCTCGGTGTATCGCATCTCGGCAGCATCATTTTTATCGGCCGCGTGGATGATGCCGGCAGCCTTGCCGCTCATTGACTTGGTTTATCGCCGCGGGCGATTCAGCTTCCAGGACTCGCGGGAGACGGCACTCTACTTTTTCTGGTTCGCGCTCTCGCTGGCGCTGTGGTCGGCACAGGCGCTGTACGCTCGTGCCTTTTATGCTGCAGGTGACACCCTGACGCCGATGATCGCCAGCACCATCATTGTGGCGGCGTCGCTGCCCGTGTACTCGGCGTTCTTCCACCACTTCGGCGTGACCGGATTGGCCATGGCTTCGGACGTCGGCATCTTGATGCACACGGTTGCGCTCGCCTGGCTGCTAAGCCGGAAGAAGCTCGTCCCGCTGGGCGGGATGCCGTGGCCGGAGTTGACGAAGGCTGTGGGAACGGCTGGCTTCGCTGCTGTGGCGTGCTATTTTGTCGGCAAGACGATTGCCGTCGTTGGCAGCCGGAAGGCCGATCTGCAATCCTTGGCACTGATCAGCGTGACTTGGCTGGCGGCGGTAGCGGTGGGGCTATGGCTGACGAAGTCGAACTTGCCGCGCGAACTGCGCAGAAAGAAAGCGACGACGCCGAACATCACGCTACCGGAGCCGGTCATCGAGAGGACGACCGGAGGGATGGAACCGTAGCTGACGGCCGACGGCTACTTCATCACCTGCATGCGCGACCAGTCGTAGCCAAAGTGCCTGCCGCAATCCAGACAAACGACGTAAGGCGCCGCCTGGTTGCTAGAGACGCTCTCCCATTCACAGTTACGGGAGTCCTGCCGGCTGGACGACACAGCCGAGAACGGTTTCGAGAGGTGGCTATGCCGGCAATGTACGGCAAGCAACTGCAGCACTCTCTCCCACATCGGAGTGCACCTTCTTTTGAGCGACATTGCGAGCGGCGGCCAACACCGCCGTCCGCAACTCTGAGAGTCTCTCTGGTGTGCAATGGAGTCAAGAAGAGGAATACCTTAGAGCATCCTCGATAACCCGCGTTTGAATCTGGTTGACCACAGCCGCGTTCCGGGAATGATTACACCCGGGCCGCTGCTGCCGCGGCACCGGTCTCGCCCGTGGCGGTCGTGCTGGTCTCCTTGGATTCGCCATTGGCTTTCTGACCGGGTTTACGAATGTCGATGCCACCCTTGAAGTAGGCGCCATCTTCAATGCTGATGCGCTGGGCGACCACATCGCCGGTGAGCGAGCCTTCACCGCGGATGTCGACCCGATCGCTGGCGGTCATGTTGCCGCGGACCTTGCCCAGCACCACGATCTCGCGCGCCGAAATGTTGGCAGCCACGACGCCGTTGCGTCCCACGGTGACGCGATTGCCCGGCAGGTGGATAGACCCTTCCACCCGGCCGTCAATGTAAAGCGACTCCGAACCCGTGACCTCTCCCTTAATGACCAACGACTTGCCCAGCGTGGCCTGTTCCTGGGTATTGATTGGAGGGCTGGCGGGGCGGGGCGCGCTCGGCGTCTCGGGGACGGCCGGAGAGTAGCTGCGCTGCGGCTCGGGACTGGGAGTGGGAGTCGGAGATGGAGTATTGGTAGGTTTCCACATAATCGGTAAACGAATCCTTTCTGATGTTGTAAGTGCTTCCACCCCAACAACCGCAAAAGCAGCGGTCGTTGGGGGCCCGGCTTGGAGAGGCACTGGTTTGGCCAAACCCGCGCTCCACTGCTCGTGCTTTTCTTCACAACCTGACGCTTTGGCGCGGTTTGTCTGGGCTCATCGTCAGTGCGCGCCGAAGCGAGCGCCCTTGTGCGATGTGATTATTGCTACCATACAGCGAGTTCCTGTAGGAGGGAATACGTCTACGCGATTTTTTCATGCGCACTCAGTGCATGGTTAGTTAATGGCCTAAGGGAAAAGGACTAAGCAAACCGCACAAAACTTTAACCTCGGCGTGGATGCATGCGAATTATTTTTATGCTGACTGATCAAGCCATCCTGAGCCACATCGAACGCCAGCCCCACCGCTCGGCGGGGTTCAAGCAGCTCGTCCGCGAGATGGGCCTGCGGGGCGACGAACGGCGGCAGCTCGCCGAACGGTTGCAGGCGTTGGTGAAAAACGCGCTCCTCATGGAGACCGGACGCGACCGCTACACCCTCGCCGAACATACGGCCGCTCATCAGAACCTGATTGCGGGACGCCTGACCATGCACCGTGACGGCTACGGCTTCGTCATCCCCAACCCCGGCCAGCGCAGCACTTTCAGCGGCGACATCTACATCAACCCCCAAGCCATCGGTTCGGCCATGCATGGCGACCAGGTGTTGGTGGAACTGGGACGCAAGCGCGATACTCCGGGGTCCCCAGCGCGCGCCGGTTTTGCGCGTGCTGGGGTGGGTGACGATGGCCGTGCCGAGGGGCGCATCCTGCGCGTGCTGACGCGCGGTAACCCGACCGTCGTGGGCACCTTTCATTACGGATCGCGCCAAAACTACGTGACGCCCATCGACGAGAAGATCACCAGGGAAATCATCATTCCGCGCGGGATGGAATGGCCAGCCAGCCAGAGTGAAGCCGAATCCACGGCGGAGACTCATGGCCGCAGTGGAGCTCCGCTGGCGAAGCAATCCACCACACATCGTCGGGTGCCCCGTTCTAGCCCTCCTTTGGCTAGGGCGGGGCAGTTCGCCGATCGCGACCGAGTGCTCGGCGAAGAGGCGCGCCGCCGGGAGTGGGACGATCTCGAAGGTCTGGTGGTGGATGTGGAGATTACCGATTGGCCGTCGCCAGCCGAGAACCCGCGTGGCCGCGTAGTCGAAATTCTCGGTTACGAAGACGACTTCGGCGTGGATGTCGAGATTGTCATCCGCAAGTTCCACTTGCCGCATCGTTTCCCGGTCGAGGTTTTACAGGAGGCGCAGCAGTTCGAGCCGGTTATCCCGTCCAGAGAGTTGCGCCAGCGGCGGGACTATCGCGCGTTGCCCATCGTCACCATCGACGGCGAAACCGCGCGCGACTTCGACGATGCCGTCACCGTAAGCCGCATGGAGAACGACCATTTCGAGCTGCAAGTCCACATCGCGGATGTCGCGCACTATGTCCACGAAGGCTCGACCATTGACCTGGAAGCGCGCCTGCGCGGGACTTCGGTCTATTTCCCCGACCGTGCCGTGCCCATGTTGCCCATGGAGCTTTCCACTGACCTGTGCAGTCTGCGCCCGCAGGTTGACCGGCTGGTGCTGTCCTGCGTGATGAAAATCGATCCCCAGGGTGAGATCGTTGGCTACACCCTGAACCAGGGCGTCATCCGCTCGGCCGAACGCATGACCTACACCAACGTGAACCTCATCCTCGAAGGAGACGTTGGTTTGCGCCAGCGCTATCACAAGCTCGTCGATGTCTTTGAGCTGATGCGCGAGCTGGCGATGGTGCTGAATCGCAAGCGGGTGCGTCGCGGCTCCATTGATTTTGATTTGCCCGAACCGGTCATTGAATTTGACGAGCACGGCTTGATGAAGGGGGTCACGCGCTCCGAACGCAATATCGCCAACCGCATCATCGAGGAGTTTATGCTGTCGGCGAATGAGTGCGTCGCCAGCTACCTCGAGAACAAGCGGGTGGGCTCGCTCTATCGCATTCACGAAAAGCCTGATCCCAAGCGGGTCTTCGACTTCGAGACCATCGCCGCCACCTTCGGCTACTCGCTCGGCGTAGGTGCGCTGCCGGTGAAGCGAATGCAGATCCGTGCTGACCGGCGCGATCGTCATAGCAGCGGACGCAACCCGCACGTCATCGAGATACCGGAGGAAGTGCACATCACGCCGCGCATGTATCAGAAGCTGACCCAGAAGATTGCGGGCAAGCCGGAAGAGCGCATCTTGTCCTACCTGATGCTGCGTTCCCTCAAGCAAGCGCGCTACTCCGAGGTCAACGAGGGCCACTTCGCGCTGGCCGCGCCGGTTTACACCCACTTCACGTCGCCCATCCGTCGCTACCCCGACCTGATTGTGCACCGCATCCTGAAGGATGTGCTGCGCGAATCGGGGGAGCAAGAAGAGCACGGCGTTTCCGTCGGCGTGGGGGAGATCGCGCACAGCGAATCACCTTCGCCGTGGTCGAAGCGTCAGCCTCCGGTCTCGCCAACTAAGAGAGGCACGCACGAGAAGGAGCACCGTGCGCCCTTGGGCGGACCGATTCCCGAGGACACGCTGCACGACATCGCCGAGGAGTCCAGCCAGTCCGAACGCCGCGCCGACGATGCCGAACGCGAGCTGATGGAATGGAAGAAAGTGAAGTTCATGGCAGACCGCGTGGGCGAAGAATTCGCGGGACTGATCGTCAGCGTCACCAAGTTTGGGCTGTTCGTGGAACTGATCGACATGTTCATCGAAGGGCTGGTGCCACTCGCGTCGCTGACCGACGACCGCTACCAGTACCACGAGAGCACCCGGCAGATCATCGGGCAGCGCAGCCGAAAGACCTACTCGATGGGCGTTCCGGTGCGCGTGCTGGTGGATCGCATCGACCGCATGCAGAAGCGTATTCAGTTCGCATTGGTCGAGGAGCGGCCGGTGCAGGCCAAGCGCAAGCACAAAAAGGCGTAGTATCGTTCGGCAGACGAATGGCAATTCGAGGCGTCTATCGATAGATCGATTGTTCCAGCGCTGGTCGGAGGCCAGTGCTGCACATACGCGCAAGCGACTGTCACCAAAATGTGTTTACAATCGCAGAAAGCAGTCGCACAAACCCAAACTGCTCTGGAGATCATGCGTAAAGTTGCGATATTCGGCTTCTTTGTCCTGGCGGCGGCGTTTGCCCTCGCTCAGACAGCCTCAGCGCCAGCCGCACCGGCGCAGACCCAAGCCACTCCGGCCGCCTGGCCCACCGCGCACTTCGCTGCGACCAAAGACCCCAGTGTGCAGAAGTCGTTCCAGATTCTGACTGACATGATCAAAGCCCTGGGTGGCGATACGTATCTGAATGTGCGCGACATGAAGGCAGAAGGCCGCTCCTATTCGTTCTATCGCGGACAACCAAGTGGCCAGGGTCTTGAGTTTTGGCGGTTCTGGGAATGGCCTGACAAAGAACGCGTCGAGCTGACCAAGCAGCGTGACGTGATCGAACTCTTTGTTGGCGATAAGGGATACGAGATCACCTACAAGGGCACGGCGACCCAGGACCCGAAGGAAATGCAGGATTATCTGCGCCGCCGCGATCACTCGTTGGAGTGGGTGGTCCGCAAATGGCTGGCAGCATCCGACACCATGATCCTGTACGACGGGACGGCAATGGTAGAGCAGAAGCTCACCGACCAGGTGACCATCTTGAATTCCACGAATGACAGCGTGACGTTGTCGGTTGATCCTCGTTCCCACCTGCCGGTGAAGAAAACCTATACCTACCGCGATCCGCTCGATCGGCAGCTCGATGATGAGGCGGAGGTTTTCAGCAACTATCGCCTGGTGCAGGGTATTCAGACACCCATGAGCGTTGTGCGGCATCGCAACGGGGAAATGACCAGTCAGCGCTTCATCACGTCTGTGACCTACAACAACGGCTTCCCGCCCACGATGTTCGAGACCAAGGGTCTAACCTACAACCAGCCCAAGAGTGGGGAGCGGAAGTAAAAAGCCGCGGACCGGGTGGCCAATCAAAATACCCTCCGTCTCCCCTCATTCGTGTTTTAGAGATTCCACTGGATCCAATCTGGAAGCATTCTTCGCCGGCAGGGTGCCGAAGGTGATCCCGATCAGGCAGGAGACCAGCATGGCGATCAGGGCGGAGAGCCCGGACACTGGGAGCCTGTATTGAGTGAAGGCCCAGAGTGAAAACGGCAGCGCCAGTCCGGCCAGGGTGCCGATGGTTCCGCCGATTAAGGAGATCATTACCGCCTCGGACAGGAATTGCAGTTGGATTTCGCGGCGCGTGGCCCCAACCGCTTTGCGAATGCCGATTTCTCGAATACGGGCGCTCACGGTGGCAAGCATAATGTTCATGATGCCTACGCCACCGGCGACCAGGGTTATGGTCGCAAACAGCAAGAGAACGATGGTAAACGCGTTGGCGGTTTTGGCCACCAAACTTAGCACTTGGGTCAGGTTGCCGACGTTATAGACCGACTCGGCCCGATGCCGCGCCTTTAACACCGCCAGGATTCTTTCCGTGGCCCGGGGAACGCTACTGCCATCCGACATGGAAAAATAGATCTGGTTGACCGCGTTGGTGTCGGTCAAATAACGCGCCACGGAATAGGGAATAAGGACGGTGTCGTCCTGTATTTCCGATTGGCCGAATGTCTCCACGCTCTCATGGAAGGTACCGATCACAATAAACGGCAATCCCTGGATGTTAATTTCGTGTCCCGAGGCGAACTGAATTCCGCCGTATTGTTGGTTAGCGAGGTTTTCCGTGACCAGGGCGACTTTGTGGTGGGACTGGGAATCCTGCTGATCGAAAAACCTGCCTGAACTCACGATGATGCGGCGCACATTGGCATATTCCGGGTTTACCCCAAGGATTAGCATGTCCCGTTGCCTGCCGTTGCCGACCAGTATGGGTTCATGCAAATTGAGCACCGGCGAAGCGGCGTGCACACCTGGCACCTGCTGTTCCACGGCAACCATGTCGTCCACGGTCAGATAATCTGCCGTGCCGGTGCTGGCGCCACCGTTGGCGGGTCCGGCATATTCGGCCCAGATGAGATTGGCGCCAATGTTCTGGATTTCATGCAGCACGTACTGCTTTCCGGTGAGCGCAATGGTGACCACCAGAACCAGCGAGAAAGTGCCGATCACCATCCCCAGAGCGGTCATGGTGGCACGCACTTTGTCGGCGCGAAAGGAATTCACCGCGATCGCCAGAATCTCGCGCAAGACCAACGTGCTCTTGGGCGACACGGTCCACGAGATGGAGCGTACTTTTGCCGGGCGGGGCATCAACCGCTATCTCCTGCCGATGAGCACCAGGACTACACCGGCACAAACCAGAAGAATGCCGATCCAACGCTGCAAGTTGACCCGTTCTCCCAGGAAAAAGCTGCCTCCCACCGCGCCCACTACGTAGCTCAGGGCGGTCACGGGCACGACAAAGCTTACGTTGGCAAAGGAAAACACCGCCAGTAGCGAGAAGAAACCAATCGCCATCATCCCCACACCCAGCCACATCCACTTGACGCGCAAAGCGCGCAGGATCACCCCGGTGAGCGCAACTGGGCGGAAGTTTTTCACCTCGCCATTCTCCTTCATCGCGCGCGAAACGAATATTTCGCCCACGGTCCCGAAAACAACGATGAAGAACATCAGGAAGATGAATTCAAACACGGCTAGCCATTCTCCGTGGTACTAGGATGGGTGTGGCCGACGAGAAACACTCCGATACATATGACCGCAATGCCGGCCCAGCGCAAGGGAGGGACGAATTCACCCAACCACGCCGAGGCCAACAGCGCCACTACAACGTAAGAAATAGAAGAGGCAGGCTGCACGTAGCTATAGTCGGCCCACGACAGCACGATCATATAGGCTGCAAAAAAAACCAGCAGAGAGCCGACTCCGAGCCATATCGTGGCGGAGGTGAAAACGAGGATGAAGACGCGCAGCAGTTCCGCGGGAGGCCAAAGTTGCACCACTCCCACGTGCTTCATGCCTTTGCCGAGTAAAACGTTGCCCAAAGGACCGGCAAGCACCATGATGAAAATCGAAATAAGGGTTTTGAGATGCAGACGCCTGGGGGATTCCATTGGCTGTGATCAGTCGCTCCAACCGTGAAGAAGCATATCCATATGGTATATCAATCAGCCCGCGACCAAGAGAGGCAGCAAGCACATGCGCATTCGCAGCGGTCAACTGCGTTCCAAGGCATCCGAGATGGGACTGCGACAGAGCAAGTCGAGCACCGGCAGCGGGCATCTTGGAGATCGTAAAATGCTATTCTAGGGTATTGGTTTTCGGAACAACTCCCACAATTGGGGAAATGAATATTGCCTGGGCCGCATTGTCACACCGCCGTCACCTTTGCCAAAGACGGAAACGGCAATCGGCCGATGATTCGCTATCGAGGGACTGATCGATTTGTGCGGCATTGTCGGATTCACTCATAAAGATTGGTCTCCACCTCCGGATCGCATTCGGAATGCCACCTCCACCCTGATCCACCGCGGACCAGACCAGCTTGGTGTTTATGAATCCCAGATATGCTCGCTGGGCGCCACGCGCCTGAAAATCCTTGATCTCGAGCACGGCGATCAGCCCATCGCGACCGAAGACGGCGACACGATCGTCGTGTTCAATGGGGAAATCTACAATCACCTCGAAGTGCGCGCCGAATTGGACAAGCTGGGCCATCGCTTTCATACGCACTGCGATACGGAGACGGTCCTGCACGCGTTTCTGGAATGGGACACCCAGTGTTTCCGCCGATTGCGCGGCATGTTTGCGGTGGCGCTGTGGACAAATTCCACTCGGCGCCTGGTGTTGGCGCGCGATCGTGTGGGCATCAAGCCGCTCTACATCGCCTATCGCGGCGAGGAGATATTTTTCGGGTCGGAACTGAAGGCCATCTTCGCCCATCCCGAGATCGAACGCCGCTTAAGCCTGGCCGGCCTGGATTGTTACTTGTCGTTGAACTACGTCCCTGCTCCCTGGACGCTGGTAGACGGAATCGAGAAGCTCCTGCCGGGACACTGGCTCGAATGGCGAGACGGCCAGGTATGTAGTGAAGCGTATTGGCGCTTGCCTGACCAGACTGCCCAGGCAGCGCAGCCTGGCGTCGGCCTGCGAGGAACTCGACTCTCTTGTGCAGCAGGCGGTTCGCGAACACCTGCTCTCCGATGTCCCTTTGGGAGTGTGGCTGAGCGGCGGCATTGATTCATCGACGATCCTGCACTATGCGTCACAGGCCTCAAGCTCGCGGCTGAAGACTTTCTCGATTTCGTTTCGGGGACGCAGCTTCGACGAGACCAGTTACATCCAGCAGGCAGTTAAGGAATACGGAACTGAGCACGAGCAACTTGACCTCAATCCTGAACTGGATTTGCAAGGCGCCATCGAGGAATTCGCGTATTACTCGGATGAACCCAGTGCTGATGCCGGCGCGCTGCCAGTCTGGTTTCTCTCCAAGCTCTGCAAAACCAGGACAACGGTCGCGCTGAGCGGCGAGGGCGCCGACGAACTGTTTGCCGGATATCTAACCTACAGAGCCAATACGTTTGCGCGCTCTTTGCGCAAATTCCCGCCCAGCGGTATTGCATTGGCGCTGGCTGGGTTGCGCTTATGGCCGGTTTCGAACGAGAAAATAAGCCTTGAATACCAGCTCAAGCGGTTACTGGAAGGCAGCCTGATGCCGGCGGAGCGCGCCCATGTCTATTGGAACGGCACATTTTCCAAGGCGGAGAAGCGCTCCCTGGTTTCGGCGAAACTTCCGCCCGCGCTAGACCAAATCCTCGGCGAGTTGCGAGAAATGCTGAGCGCCAGGAAACAGGACTTAGGCGCTTACCTGTGGTTCGATCAAAAGTATTATTTGCCGGACGACATCCTGGTCAAATCGGACCGCATGAGCATGGCCCATGCCGTGGAGTTGCGTCCACCTTTCCTGGATCACCGTATCGTCGAATTTGCCGCGACTTTGCCGGCCTCGCTCAAAATTCGAGGCTCGCAACAGAAATTTCTGCTGAAGGAACTCATGCGCGACAAGCTGCCGCATTCGATCCTGAAGAGAAAAAAAATTGGCTTCGATATCCCGGCGCACGAATGGGTCCGTGGTCCGCTTCGCTCGCTCGTAGTAGATACCTTGCATAACGGGCTCTCGGATTATCCAGAGATCTTCAATTCCGATGCGATCGAAAACTATCTACGTGATCATTTGGAAAAACGAATCAATGTCGGCTATCACTTATGGGGTTTGATGGTCCTGTTCTTGTGGATGAAAAAGTGGGCGATTCAGGCGCCAGCCCCCTCGACGACGGCCCACTGGTTGACGCCCGCGGACGTAAGTACGTCGATCTAGCCGTTCTACTGATTGCGGGCAATGTGTCGTTCCGATTTTCGTTCACGCCGCAACGCAAATCAGGAGATTTTCCAGGTTCTTTGATAGAGTTAAGAAGCTGCTTTGGAGCATCGAAAGTGAAATCGGCACGATTGCTGGAACACTCCAGGCGTCATGGCCGAAGCCTTAAGTAAGATCTGTTGAGGAGGACGAATGAGGATTGCTGTGCTCGGGGGCGACGGTTATTGCGGTTGGGCAACCGCTCTCTATTTATCCAAGCAGGGGAACTCGGTTGCCATCTTCGATAGCTTTGCGCGCCGACAATGGGACTACGAGCTTGGCGTGCAAACCCTGACGCCGATCCGCCCTTTGCCGGAACGGCTGAAGGTATGGAAGCAACTTACCGGCAACCCCATCGAACTGTTCGTCGGCGACATGATCGATTACGAATCTCTGGCATTCGCCATCAAGGAATTTGAGCCAGAGGCGGTTGTCCACTTTGCCGAGCAGCGGTCGGCGCCTTACTCCATGATTGATCGCCGGCACGCCGTCTTCACCCAGGTCAACAACGTTGCCGGGACCCTGAATCTGCTGTTCGCTCTGCGCGAGCTTCGCCCCGATTGCCATCTGATCAAGCTGGGGACCATGGGAGAGTACGGCACTCCCAATATCGACATTGAAGAGGGTTACATAACCATTGAACACAACGGGCGCCGCGACGTGCTTCCTTATCCCAAGCAGGCTGGCTCCTTCTATCACCTTTCGAAGGTGCACGACAGCCATAACATTATGTTCACCTGCAAGGCGTGGGGGCTGCGGGCGACCGACCTGAATCAGGGTGTGGTTTACGGCACCGTGTCGGACGAAACCGCTCTCGATGAAGCTCTCATCAACCGGTTCGATTACGACGAGGTCTTCGGCACGGCCCTGAACCGGTTCTGCGCGGAAGCAGCGGTCGGCCACCCGCTGACGGTGTACGGCGCGGGAGGACAGACACGCGGGTTCCTGGACATCCGCGACACTATCCGCTGCGTCGAGATCGCCTGCCAGCATCCTGCGGAACGCGGCGAATTTCGTGTCTTTAACCAATTCACGGAGCAATTCACCGTTCTGGATCTCGCCCGCATGGTGCAAACCGCGGCGGGAAAACTTGGATTAAAGGTTGAGATCGACCATCTGCCCGATCCTCGCGTCGAAGCTGAGGCGCATTATTACAATGCGAAGAACTCCAAGCTGATCGATCTTGGTCTGCAAGCGCATTTTCTTTCCGACGCTCTGCTGGATTCGCTGATCAATATCGCGATCGCATACCGCGACCGCATCGATTCATCGTTGTTCATGCCGCAGGTGAACTGGAGAAATCCGACCAATGACCGTCGGCACCCGCTTGGCAAAGCTGCCGATGCGTCGCTCATGCCGTCGGAGGTTTAGGGCCTGTCTTTCCTACCCGTTCGGCCTGATCACCTTGGTATGGCCGGTCGTCTTCAACTTGAAAACGTCGCCTGAGATCTTGTGGTTGATTTGAATGTTGCTGTACTTGGCCACTCGATAGTCGCCTGAGGGTTCGGAAAACCTTTGTTGCACACTGACGCCACGCGCTGGATCAATCCACAGCGTGATCGTCTGGAACATGCTCTTCACCCTTTGCGACTTCGGGGTCAGCTCAAGCTTGGCGGCGTTGACGCCCTGCACCTGCTCCATGCCGGCATAGTTCACGTCGAACGATTTCTCCAGATCGTGCCCGGGGCCGCCGAAGCCCAGCACCAGAAAGCTTTCGAAATCGGCCTTATTCTTGCCCGGGTTGTACTCGGTGACCTGATCGATAGAGGGCTGATACACACTGACCAGACTTCCGGTGAAGAGCACGTACTTTTTGTCGGGCGCGGTAATGTCGGCGGCCATTTGCACGTCATTGCCCTGACGCCGGAAGTACATCGTGCCCTTCTGGTAGTCGTGATCGTCAATCACCTTCTGATATTGGTCCCAGACGAAATCGCACTGCGCGGTGCGAAAACTGGTCGCTGCCTGGTCCATGGCATTCAAGGCCGCTTCCAGGCTTTGCGCTTGCAAACCAACCGTCGCGCAACAGAGGACCCACACCACCACGGCAATGCCTGTCAGTGTCTTCATAACGGTTCTTGCCGCAGACTTAATCCGAGACGGAGCGTTCAAATTGTTCAGGACACAATTTCCCGCTGAGATGCAGCCGATCTGGATCAGCGATGTCCCCAGACTTTATACGCAACCACATTTTGTTTATTGTCGCGCACGGCTTCGTATCGGTCGATGGTCACGTAACCCGCGACCGGTTCGATGACCCGCGCCAGCGACTCCCTGATATCCGCATCGCTGTCCGCCTTGACCGCCGCGGCATCCACCTTATAAAGGAAGCCATCTCCTTCTGGCTGTACGACAACTTCAGTTTGATGCGGAGAGCGCTCCACCGGTTTGTCGCGGAAGTTGATCCAGTGCGGCGTCAGGAAGATGAAGGCCAGGATGAGCGTGACCATGACATCGTAACGGACGCTGCCGCGCGGCGAGGTCCACCAGATGTAGCCTTTCAAGGTTTGACCAAAGTTGCTCATCGCCGTATTCAGTCTAGAGAGCCGCTCCGCGAAGCGCAAGAAGCCGCCGGCAGCAATTAGAGCATTTTCAGCGATAGTGTATACTACGGGTGGCGATTCTGCGCTCCACCCGATGGCACGACCCTATGCGAACGATTTGCGACGAAAGTTTTTGCAGGCCTATGAGCAAGGCCAAGGGACCCTGGGGGAGTTGGCGGAACAATTTGGGGTAAGCGAAGGTTGGGCCAAGAAGATCTCCGCCACCCGCACGCGGACGGGGCAGATCGAACGGTCCCCGTGGCGACGTGGTCCGGTGAGCCGGGTGACGGTGACGTTGCAGCAGTGGATGCGGGAGCAAATCCGCAAACAGCCGGATATGACCCTGAGGGAGTTGCAAGAGCAACTGCAAGAAGTCAAGGGCGTGGGCTTAAGCATCGGGCGGCTGTGGCTGGCCTTACGTGAGATGGGACTGCGGCTTAAAAAAAGTCACTCCACGCCCAGGAACAAGACACGCCGGCAGCGCAGCAGCGCCGGCAAGCGTGGCGCGAAACCCTGAGCTGGATCGACCGCCAGCAGTTGGTGTTTCTGGACGAGAGCGGGGCCAGTACGCAAATGACGCGAAACTAGGGCCGGGCTGCGCGTGGAGAACGGGTGCCGGAAGGGACGCCTAACAGTCACTGGCATACCCTGACCATGCTAGCGGCCCTGACCAGCAAAGGTCTCCAGGCACCCATGACTATCGAATCGCCGACCGATGGAGATGTCTTCCTGGCCTATCTGGAACAGGTGTTGTGCCCGCAGCTCCAGCCCGGACAGGTGGTCATCATGGACAATCTGGCGGCTCACAAAGTAGCCGGAGTGCGGCAGCTCATTGAGGCCCGCGGAGCGCGGCTGCTTTACCTGCCGCCCTATTCCCCCGATTTCAATCCGATCGAACAGGCCTGGTCGAAGATCAAGCAGTTGCTGCGCTCGGCCAAGGCCCGCAGCGTGGACGCTCTGGACAACGCAATCAGGGAAGCTCTCGCAGCCATTACTGCCGAAAACGCCTCAGCTTGGTTCTCTCATTGCGGATATGGTCTACAATAACTTTGAAAATATTCTAGCAGTTAGCACTTGGCCGAATCGGTTCGCGGCGAACGCGTAGGATTGCAACACCTTCTAGGTTGCTTTGACTGACCCCTACCCCCCGACCCCTAGCCCCTGCTTTACGTCCTTAGTTCCACCACCGTTGCGCCGCCGCCGCCTTCGTTCTGCGGAGGCTCGCTCACACTGGCAACGTGCGGATGGCTTTGCAGGAACTGGCGAAGCGCCTTGCGCAGAATTCCCATGCCGCTGCCATGCACCACGCGGACACGTACGGCGCCCGCCAGGAACGCGCGGTCCACGAATTTCTCCACCGCGCGAGTAGCCTCGTCCACGGTCTGGCCAATCACATTGATCTCGGTGGCGACGTTGTCATCTTCGCGCGCCAGGGTAACGTTGATGCCGCGGGCGCGCGCTGATTCCACCGGATTGATTCCGGCCCGCGCGATCACGCTGGCAAAATCGTCGCGCGCCACCTTCATTTTCATGGGCCCAACCGCAACTTCGAAGCTGTCGTCGTCGAAATACCGCAGCACCTTGGCGTCGCGGCCCAACGACTTCAGCCGCACCGTATCGCCAATGGCGACCTGCGTGAGGACGTGCTGCTGCGCATGCGGATCTCCGGCGTCGGCGCCGGTGGTGTGCGCCACCACGGTGGAATCGAACTGCTCGCGGAACTCGCGGCGCATCTTGGCAATGCGGCGCTCGGCATCTTTGGAAAGCTTCAGCGCCTGAGCGCGGTCCTGCACGGCGTTGACAGTTTCGCGGGCGCGATACTCGAAATCGCGCAGTACGCTTTCCAGCTTTTTCTCCATTTCTCGCAGCTTCTCACGCTGCCCCTTGCGGCCTTCGATGGCAAGATGCTGGCGCTCACGCGCCACTTCCTGCTCGCGCGCGCCAAGCTCCGCCCGCTCGACATCAATTTGCCGCAGCTCCGAGTGCAGGCGGTCGAGGAAGCGCGAGACGTCCTGGGCTTGTGAGGTCATCCGCTGCCGCGCCTGGCCGACGATCTCCGGATTCAGACCCAGCTTTTGCGCGATGTTGATGCCCGCCGAGGCGCCCGGCACCCCAATGCGCAGCTCGAACGTAGGAGCGAATGTGTTCTCATCGAAGCCAACGGCCGCGTTGAGCACGCCCGGCGTGTTCGCCGCGTAAACCTTGAGAGCGGTGTGATGCGTGGAGACGATGCTGATGCATGCCGCGCGCCGGAAGTGGTCGGTAATGGCCACCGCCAGGGCCGCGCCTTCTTCGGGATCGGTGGCCGAACCCAACTCGTCGAGTAGAACCAGCGAATTCGCGGTCGCCTGGTGAGAGATGAGATCGATATTGGTGACATGCGCCGAAAAGGTCGAGAGGTTCTGCTCGATGGACTGGTAGTCGCCAATGTCGGCGAACACCGAATCAAAGATAGGCAACTCGGCCCGCTCGGCAGGAAGTGGAATGCCCGATTGCGCCATCAGCGACAACAGCCCGATGGTCTTGAGGGCCACGGTTTTTCCGCCGGTGTTGGGACCGCTGATGACGAGCTGACGGTGCTGTCCGTCCAGCTCGACGGTAAGCGGAACCACGGCAACGCCCCGCGCCTTTAGGGTCCGTTCCAACAGCGGATGCCGCGCGTTGCGCAGCACAAACGCATCACACGAGTCTGTAACCGATGACCCATCGACCGGTGATTCGGTGATCCCGGACACGATGGTTTGTGATGATTCTGATTCGGTCGGGATGTTGTCATCCGCCAGGAACCTTACGGCTACGCAGTCATAATCCTCGGCAAAGCGCGCCTTGGCGAATTGCAACTCCAGCTCGGAAAGGACGTACACCGCGTTGCTGAGCGCGTCGGCATGTTCGCCCAGGCGCGAGGTCATCTCCAGCAGAATGCGATGGATCTCCGCCTGCTCGTCTTCCAGCAGGCGCACCAGATCGTTGTTCTGCTCGATGGTCTCCAACGGCTCGATAAATACCGTTTGTCCGCTGGAAGAGGCGCCGTGCGAGACGCCTTGCACTCGGCGGCGCTGTTCCACTTTCACCGGAATGACGAAGCGTTCGCCGCGAATGGTGACCAGTTCATCCTGCACCGCGCCGTCCTCGGAAAGCCGCCGCAGATAGGAGCGCAGCGACTCCTGGATGGCACGCTTCTGCTTTTCCATGTCGCGGCGAATGCGCGCCAGTTCCGGCGAAGCCTTATCGTCGAGTGTGCCGTCGGGCAGGATTTTATTGCGGAAGTAACGCAACAGGAGTGTGAAGTCAGCCAGCGTCTGGGAGAGTTCCACGATTGCCTGCCACTTACCCGCGATCTCCGGTGGCGGATGCAGCGCGATCTCCCGCCACTCGGCGGCGCGGTCGGCTACCAGCAGCAAGTCGCGGATCTCGGCAATCTCCAGGGCAGCACCGCGGATGCGCGACTTGTTCACCAGCGTCGTGGGATCGAGCAGGCCATGAAAATCGAAATGACCACCGGCGCGCAGATATCCGCGCAGCTCCGCGACCAGTTGCTGCTGGCGTTCGATCCATTGGCGGTCACGCGAGGGCGTGAGCTGCATCACGCGTTCCTGTCCAAGTGGCGAGCCGGTATAAATGGCCAGCAGTTGAAGCAGTTGATCGAATTCGAGCACGCGCTCGCTGGAGTGATGGATTGGGCTGGGAAGGCTCATCAGGGCTGTTTCTATGGTACAGCAGCCCGAGTGGCGATCAGCCGCCCTCACGGCAGCGAGCGTACCTGCTTGAGGCGAGGTCAGACCTCAGGTTAGACTTAATCGTGGCGATGGAGTTCGCCGTTTAACCGCCCGCAGGCTGATAACTCCTACCAAGTAAGCAGGAGAACTTCATCGTGAACTATCTGTGGATCGCCTTGGGCGCGATTGTAGGCGCCAGCTCGCGCTACTTTCTCAGTGGGTATATCGCCCGCATTTTCTCAACCACCTTTCCTTACGGCACACTCCTCATCAACGTCACCGGCAGCCTGTTGCTGGGCTTCTTCCTGGTTCTGGCTGGAGAACGCCTGCTGATCGATCCTCGCTGGCGGCTGCTGGTTGCCATCGGCTTTTGCGGCTCTTTCACAACATTTTCCAGTTACGCCTTCGAAACGTTCGCCTACATGGAGCAGGGACAGTGGATGCTGATGGCGGTAAACATTGTGGCCAGCAACGCGCTCTGCCTGGGCGCCGTCGTGGCGGGCGCAGCCGTCGCGCGAGGGTTGTAAAATGGCAACTTCTATGGCTGTACAGGTAACCATGTATCTCACGGAGGGCGATTCCTGGCATCATCGTCCGCTGCATCTGGAAGTGCTGAATTATCTACGCGCGGAAAACGTTGCCGGCGCCGTGGCCTTCCACTCAGTCGCTGGCTTCCAAGGCCGAGGCAGCGTCCATACCGCCCATCTGGTTGAGGCGGGGGGCGACTTGCCAGTGGTGATTACCTTCGTCGATACCGACGAACACGTCACCCGAGTTCTTCCCAAGCTGCGAGAGATGGCGGCCCATCGCCTCATCGTCCGCGAAAACGTTGTGATCGAGCAAGGCAGCCTCGACTGATGGCCGCATTCACCAGTTATTCACCTGGCCGCGGATAACCCAGCTACCGTTCCCTGCCGCTTGACAGATACACTATTGCGAGCGGATTCATGCCCTAGTTTGAAGCTTAAGGGTATTCCGGATTCATTTGATTTTGTTCACCTGGGGAGAGGAGTCTCATGGCACCGCTAACTTCCGACGCGTTCGTTTTTTTCGGCGCCACCGGCGATTTCGCCCACAAGAAGATCTTTCCCGCCCTGCAGAGCATGGTGAAGCACGGGGCGCTCAACGTGCCGGTGATCGGGGTGGCCAAGTCCGGCTGGAACGTCGAGCAGCTCCGCGAGCGCGCCCGCGACAGCCTGGTAAAGTTCGGCGGCGGGGTGGACGAAGAAGCCTTCCAAAAACTTTGCCAGCTGATGAGCTACATCGATGGCGATTACAACGACGATAAAACCTACACCACGCTTCGCTCCACGCTTGGCAACGCGCAATCGCCCACGCATTACCTGGCCATTCCGCCCAGCATGTTCCCGGTCGTGGTGAAGGGGTTGGCAAACTCCGGATGCGCGCAGAATGCGCGGGTAATCCTGGAGAAGCCCTTTGGCCGCGACCTGGTCTCGGCCCGCAAACTAAACGAGACGCTGCACACCGCTTTTCCCGAGGAGCGCATCTTCCGCATTGATCACTACCTAGGCAAGGAGGCGGTGGAGAACCTGTTGATTTTTCGCTTCGCCAACAGTTTCCTTGAGCCCATTTGGAATCGCAACTACGTGCACAGTGTGCAGATCACCATGGCTGAGTCGTTCGGCGTTGAGGGCCGCGGAAAGTTCTACGAAGAAGCGGGCGCCATCCGCGACGTGGTGCAGAACCACATGCTGCAGGTGGTTGCGTTCCTGGCCATGGAACCGCCTACGACAATGTACGTGGACTCAGTGCGCGATGAGCAGGTAAAAATCTTTCGCACCATTCCGCCGCTTAGCCCGGCGAACATCGTTCGCGGACAATTTCGCGGCTATCGCGACGAGCCCGGCGTCTCGCCCAACTCCGACGTGGAAACTTTTGCAGCGTTGCGCCTGGAGGTCGATTCGTGGCGCTGGGCAGGAGTTCCTTTTCTGATCCGCGCGGGCAAGCGCCTGCCAACGACTGCGACGGAAGTGTTCGTAAAGTTGCGCAAGCCGCCGCTGAGCAAGATGGGCGCGGATGGCCGCAACTATTATCGCTTCCGCCTGGGCCCCGATATCGAGCTGAGCCTGGGCGGACACGTCAAGCGGCCCGGGCCGCTAATGGTGCCAATGCCGGTGGAGCTGTCGGCGGTGAAGTACACCACCAGCGACGAGATGGATGCCTACGAGCGCCTGCTGACCGACGCTATGAAGGGTGACCAGTTGCTGTTTGTGCGGCAGGATGCGGTTGAGGCCGCCTGGGCGATCGTCGATCCCATCCTTGGCGAGTGCTGCCCAACCGAAATGTACGATCCGGGTACCTGGGGTCCACCCGACTCGCGCGAATTGGCCGCCGACATCGGCGGCTGGCACGATCCGGAATAGCTGCGCTCGGGCTCACACCTTCCGCGTCCCCGACACAAACGGACTTCCGGCAATTACAAATCGCAGCGGCTGCTCGACTGCTTTGGTAATCCCGACTCGCGGCGTGGCCGTAATGCGCTCCGGCTCATAGCCATCGTCCGCAAACCACAGGTCCGATGCAGGCGAAGTGAGGTCCTTGCCGTTGTCGCGGAGACGGGTAATGCCGAGCGCCTGCGACATGCGCCCGGGGCCGCTGGCGATCAGTCGCAGTTGGGTGGGCCGCGACGTGACCGTCAGTTCGAGGCCGCGAGCCCGGGCCATGGCTGGCAGCCCAAACACGGGCTCCATGGCCCGCAGCAGCACGCAGCCGGCATATCCTTCAGGCATGCAGGAGACATTCAGGCAGTAGTGATTGCCGTAAATGAAGTACACGTAGGCGTGCCCCGGTGGCCCGAAGAGAACGGAATTTCGCGGAGTGCGCCCCGAGTAAGCGTGCGCCGCCGGGTCCTCTGCTCCGAGATAAGCTTCATCTTCGACGACACGCCCAGCCAGGAGCATCCGGCCTGCGCGGCGGATCAGTAGCTTGCCCAGCAACTGGCGTCCCACGGTCACGGGATCGCGATTGAAGAACTCTCTCGGGAGGATTCGCGCCTGTCTCAGCGCTGCAGCCGTGAGGCGGCCGGCTGGCGGCGCCAACTTCTCCGTGGCTGTATGACGATTCGGCATTGTAAATAGCATCCGACGCAGGCGATCAATTTACAATCATCCTGCATGATCGCGCACCTTCGCGGACGGCTCATCGCCAAACACCCGAACCAGGCCATCGTCGAGGCGGGTGGCGTCGGTTATGACGTCACCATTACGGTGCCCACATTTTCCGAATTGCCTGCGCCGGGCAGTGAGGTCGTGCTGCACATTCACACTCACGTGCGCGAAGACGCCCTGGCGCTCTTCGGTTTTCTACGGCGGGAAGAGAAGCAGCTCTTCGAGAAGCTCATCACGGTGAGCGGCATCGGGCCCAAGTTGGCCATCACCATCCTCAGCGGCATGGCCGCGGCGGACATGGTAGGCGCGATTCGCGGCAACGATTTCGCGCGGCTCACTCGAATTCCGGGCATCGGCAAGAAGACCGCCGAACGCATGTGCGTGGAACTGCGCGACAAGCTGGAAGGGTTTGGCGCGGCGCAGCCCGCGGTGACGCATTCCGCCGTCGAGGAAGATGTGATCTCGGCGCTGTCTAACCTCGGCTACCAGCGCGCGATGGCAGAAAAAGCTGTGGAACGCGCGGCGCAATCGGCCGGGCGGGAGAGCTTTGACGCCATGTTCAGGGCCGCGCTGGGAGCGTTATCGAAGTAGTTCAGCCTGCAGAGAAATCGGGGCTAGGCCGATACGTCCTAACTCCACTCCAACAGCGCGTGGTGGGCGTTCTCCCCGGCATCGCGAAACTGGGTGTGCTTGCAGGCCGAGCATTGGGCGCGGATGGACTTGAGGTCAATGGCGGGAAAGATGGTGTCCCCGGATTCGACGCCGCCCGGCGTCCTTTCCTTCAGCAGCGCATAGGCGGGCTCGCCGCATCGTGAGCAGTGGAAGATGTAAACGTTCAAGCGCGCCATGGCGACCCCCCTGTGGATGGCCGGATTATATGCCTAGGTAGCCTAGTCCGCTGCAGCGAGCGGCCGCTTCCCGAATGCCTTGGCTTTATCCCGTGCCGTCCCACCGCGCTGGACGAATCCGGGGGCGCAGGGCCACACGAGCGGCCGATCGCCTTTGGATTCTACTTTCCGATGCAGAACGAGCTGAAGATCAGGTTCAGGATGTCGTCGGCGGTGGTGGCGCCGGTGATGTCGTCCAGGGGACGCAGCGCGCCGTAGAGGTCCAGCAGCACCATCTCGTGAGGTGTTTTCAGGGGGACCGCGCAGGCTGCCTGGTCGAGCGCAGCAATTGCGTCCTCCACCAGGCTCTGCTGGCGCACGTTGGTGAGAAAACCACTTTCCTGCTGCGCGCCGGAATCGCCGCCCAGCAGTTGCAGAATCTTGCTTCTCAGCTCCCCGATACCTTCGCCAGTCAGCGCTGAAGTGGCAACGCAGTCGGGAGCCTGCAGGACCTCCGGTAGACGCGGCGAAACCGGGGCCTTTCCAGCATAGGAGCGGGCCTCCGGCGCAAGGTCGATTTTGTTGAGAACCAGGAGGCGCGCGCGACCTTTGCTCTTGGCGACCAGATCGCCATCGGGACTCGACTCTCCCACCGGTATAGTCCGGAACTCGGCCGGATTCGCCACATCCAGCACAATCAGCACGACGTCGGCGTCCGCCATCGCCTCCATCGATTTGCGCACGCCAATGCTCTCGGCTTCGTCGAGCGCGGTGCGAATGCCGGCCGTGTCCACCAGCCGCACGGGAATGCCTCCGATGGCGACGGTCTCGCTCACCAGGTCGCGCGTGGTACCGGGCGTCGCAGTAACGATGGCGCGTTCGCGTTCCACCAGGCGATTGAACAAGCTCGACTTGCCGACATTGGGACGCCCTACGATGGCCAAAGTCAGGCCTTCGTGTACAACTTTTCCAAACGCGAAGCTGGCCAGCAGCTCTGCTAATGGCGCGCGAATCGCGGCGATGCGGGAAAGGATCTGCGCATCGGCAATCACGGCGACATCGTCTTCGGCAAAGTCCACGCCCGCTTCCATGATGGCAATCAGTTCCATCAGCTTCTGCTTGGGGGGCTGCAACCGCTTTGACAACGCGCCTTCGAGTTGCCGGGCCGCAACCTGCGCCTGATAGAGGGTTTGCGACTCGATCAAATCGCGCACCGCTTCGGCCTGGGTGAGATCGATGCGGCCGTTGAGAAAGGCGCGCATGGTGAACTCGCCGGGTTCGGCCAGCCGCGCACCCTGTACCATCGCCGTCTGCACCACATGCCGCAGGACCACCGGCGAACCATGGCAAGAGATTTCGACTACATCGTCGGTGGTATACGAATGCGGCTTGGCAAAGAGGGTGACGACGACCTCGTCGATGCGCTCGCCGGTCGCGGGCTCGATTAATTCGCCGAAATGAGCATGACCCGGCTCAAGGTCATGCCCATACGTCAGCCGCAGCATAGGCCGCGCGATGGCGCGTGCCTCCGCGCCGGAGAGACGCACCACGCCGATGCCGCCGCGTCCCAGCGGCGTCGCAATGGCGACGATGGTGTCGTCAAGATGCATGGAGAACATTATTCACCACAGAAGCACAGGGACACAGAGGCTCTTCGCTTTAGCCCAGGCGATTCATCGGCGGCTGTCAGCCTTTTGCGAGCAATCTGAAGACTCCCCCTAATGGACGATCTCCCATCAAATCGACGTGATTCAAACGTCCGAATGTGAGAGTCGCGCAGCCGCGAAGTGCGAGAAGCGAAGTGCGAAAAGCGATCGTTACCTTCGCCGCGAGACCGGCGGGGCGGGCGGTTTGCCCTTGTAGTCCTTGGGATAGACCACCACATGGCGCTGCAGAGCTTCGCCGTCGCTGTCGGTGCGCAGGTCGTCGAAATCGCGCAGGGCCAGATGAACGATGCGACGCTCCCGCGACGACATTGGTGCAAAGGCGTACGGCAAGCCAGTCTTGCGGACGCGCTCAGCCGCAACGTCGGCCGCCAGTCGAAGCTCCTGCAGGCGGGCGGAACGGAAATTCTGGCAGTCGAAGCTGACCTTCTCGTGTTCGTTGGGCGCCAGCCGAAGCATCTCGAGCGCCACATGCTCGAAGGCGCGCAACAACTCCGCTCCGTTCTCCAGCACCAGCGGACTGTCGGCGCCGGAGATTTCCACCAGAATTTCGGGGCGCTCCCAGTCGCGGTCGTTGCCGAGCTGAGGATCGACGATGATCTTGTAGCGCAAATGGAAATCGCCGTTGGCTAAGGTGGCATTCAGCAGTTCGCTGATTTTTTTCGCGGCTGCGATTTTGTCATGTATCGGCATAGCTTACCCCAGCGCTGAAGCGCCGGGCTATCATCTTTCGTCCCGCATTGCGGGACTGGAGTCTCGCCACATCATAATCTGGCGGGCCGGTTGATATTCAAATAAGCCGGGCACAGCACATTGGTAGTCGCTCTTAAGAGCGAATCCCGCTACTTACCCGCTTTCTTGCGGGCGCGCTTCTCCATCTCCTCGCGCATCTCCCGGCCCAGGCCGGTGCGGTTCATGATGTACTGCTGGGCGATGGCGATGAAGTTTCCCACCGTCCAGTACACGCTCAAGCCCGCCGGCAGGGAATAGCTGAAGAAGCCGATCATCAGCGGCATCATCAACGTCATCATCTGCTGCTGTTTCGGATCCATGCCGGCGTTGGGCGTCATCTTCTGCACCAGAAAGGTCGTGATCACGATCAAGACCGGCAGGATGAATATCTTGTCGGGCGACGACAGATCGTGCAGCCAGAGAAAGGGCGCCTGCCGCAGTTCGATGCCGACTCCCAGCATGGAATAGAAGGCGAACAGGAATGGCATCTGGATAATCAGGGGCACGCATCCGCCCGCCGGATTAGCGCCTTCGCGTTTGTACAACTTGCCGATCTCGGTGTTCATCTCCGAACGCCGCGGATCGCGCAAGGGGTACTTCTTGTACTTTTCCTGGATGGCCTTCATCTGGGGCTGGAGCTTTTGCATCTTCAGCGCAGACTTCATGCTGGTGATGCGCAACGGCAGCAGCACCAGGTTGATGATGACGGTCAGGATGATGATGCAAACGCCCCAATTGCTGGCCATGTGCTGGTGGGTCCAAAGCAGCCAGAGGAAGAGCGGGCGGGCGATCAGGCTGAAGAAGCCGAAGTCCACCACGTTGCGCAGATCGGGACCGTTCATTTGCCCGGGCGCGGTGTTGGAGCGAATCGCCTCCAAAACCGGGAGGGCTTTGGGGCCCACGAACAGGCGTTCCCGCGTGGTGCCGCTGACATCGCCCACGGCCGCGCCCAGCACGTCGTAGCGGTTCATGCTGTTAGGGTCTGGGTTCTTCGGATCTTTAGGTACGCTGATCGAATTGTGCAGCGTGACCATGGCTGCGGTGTCGGGATTGTCCGGCAAGACGATGGCCGCGAAATATTGGTCCTGAACGCCAGCCCAGCTAAAGGGTCCGCGCAATGTATTGCCACTGCTCACCTTCTTGGCGGCGAGGCGTTCCACCTTGTCGTTGGCCATGTACACGACTTTCGCCGAAGCGTACGAAGGGCCGGTACTCTGATCGCCGAAGGCCGCCGGCCACATGGGATACGCCTGTACCGGCTGGCCATTCTGGGTGACGACGGTTTCGATCGAGATTACGTAGCTGTCGGCGAATTGCAGGGTCTTGCGGACTGTAGTGTCGCCTTGCGCGTACTCGTAGGTCAGCGTGCCGGGGACCGTGATGGGACCACTGGCGCTGCTCACGTAAAGCGCCGAATTGATCTGGTTCCGCAGGTTCTCGTCATACGCATAAAGGCTGAGGGGAAGCCCGAACTTCACCGCCAGCGGGTTCACCAAGTCAAGCGGATGTCCGTCGTCGTCCTTGTATTTCTTCAGCACCCACGACTTGGCCTGCGCGCCACGATTGGTAAAGACGATGCGCACGACGTCGTTCTCGACGACGGTCTCGACTTCGCTGCTGGCAACCTTCGTAACTGCGGAGGGCTTGCCAGGATTGGCGATGGCAGGAGCGTGCCCCTTGGAAACAGCCTCCGCCGGTGCGCTCGCAGCTTCGGGCTGGGCTTGGGGTGCGGCGGCGCGTTGGACTGCGAGGTTTCAACGGGATTCGGCTTTGGCTGCTGCTTGGACTTGTCTTTGAAGAGAAAAATCTGGCTGATGATGATCAGCGCAAAGGTGACGGCGAACACCATCAACATGCGGCGATCGCCGCCGGGCTCTTGCTGTGGATTTTTATACTCGGCCAAGTTTAAGTTCCGTTCAAGGGACGAGAATTTCCCGGCAAACTATCCGGAGCCCGAAACCCTGTTTTCACGATCGCCGGCGGCACCGGATCAAATCCCGCGCGCGCGAAGGGATGGCAGCGCAGCAGCCGCGCGGCCGCCAGCAGGCCTCCGCGAACCACACCGTGGCACTCGACCGCCTCCATCGCATATTGCGAGCAGGTGGGAACGAAGCGGCAGGCATGCGGCAGCATGGGCGAGATCACTCGCTGATAGCACCGCAGCACGAATTGCACCACCTGCTTCATTTCTGTTCCCCTGTCCGGGCGCGTTGTGCGGCCAGGCGCAGTGCGCGTGTCACTTCGCTTATCAACTCCGCGAAGGGCATGTTGCCAACGCTCTTGCGCGGATTAAACACCACATCGACGGGGCCGTCACAGGCCTGGGCCGACAACCGTACGGCCTCGCGCATCCGCCGCTTGATGCGGTTGCGCTCGACCGCTTCTCCCAGCACTTTGCCCACCGTGAATCCTACACGAGGCGTGTTGCCCGTCCCAGTCGCCTCCGGGCCCCCGCTGCGCCGCAGAAAGAAGACCGTCATGTTTCCCGTGAACTGCCGCCGGCCACTCTGGTACACCCGCTGAAAATCCGCGTGCTTTAGCAGATGCCTCGATTTGGGAAACTTGCTGCTGGTGGCGGAGGTCACATTAAGCGCTCGGCGCTGACCCGCCGGGTTTCTGTCTTTGCTGCGGCCGAGTCTTGCGACGACTCCCGGTTACTTCATCTGGAAAGGTCGCGATAACGCAGATTTCGGGTCCTCTGGATTTAATCGCGGAAGCCCGGGCTCACGGAGACGCGCTTGCGCCCCTTGGCCCGACGGCGCGACAGCACCGCCCTGCCGCTGCTGGTCTTCATGCGAGAACGAAATCCGTGCGTCTTTGAGCGGTGACGACGGTTGGGTTGGAACGTGCGCTTGGGCATGCGAAAACTGCGCTCCTCACTAGCCAAAAATTGAACAGAGCAAACTCAAAGTATAACGGCCAGTCTGCCTCGCTGGCAAACCGGGATGGGCCTCTGGGGGCCGACGCAAGGCCGCTGCGTCTCAGGAATTCCCACGCGAGGACGCCCTAACGTGCTGCCGTGGACTGCCTCTTGGTGTGCTTCGCAGTGGCTCCGACGCCAGCATTTCTGCACCTGCACCATGAGCGCAGCACTTGTCAAAAAAATCGCCGATAACTTTCCCCAAATCAATCAGTCGCGAAGAAATGAAATTTCAAGCGTAAGAATTTTCTGGCGCTCAATTTTTTTCGTGCTAGTATCCCATACAGCCACAAGAAAAACTGACTGCACGAACCCAAGTGCAATGCTGCTGATCACCGCAATCGTTGGGTTTGCAACTTGAAGATTTTCAGTTGAAGTGTTCGCCAGCTTGTGGCCCTGTACTCGGTTCGTTTCCCTCTAACATCGGTTTGCTATAGAGGCAGCAACTGCCTCTGGATTACTTTTTATGTCTTCCTTTGGTGCAGCCTCCGCTAATCCGTGGGTGCGCGTCCTCGACGCACTGGAAAAAAAGGTCAACCGAAATTCCTACGAGACGTGGCTCAAGCCTACGCGCTACGATCATGCGCAGGGCGCGGTGTTGTTCGTGCGGGTGCCCAATCCCGAGTTCTGCCACATCGGCGAACGGTACGGCGATTTAATCAGCGAGGCGATGGAAAACCTCGGCCTGGAGTATTTGGACGTCGAGTTCGTCACCGAAGAGGAACCGCAGAAGAAGGCCGAAGTCATTCCGGCTGACGGAGCACACAACCCGGCTCCCGCATTCCTGGAGAAACCCGTGGCTAGTCCCGCCCAGCAACAACGGTTCGATTGGGATGGCGCCGCGCAACTCAATCCCAAGTACACTTTCGACGATTTCGTCACCGGCGCCGGCAATCAATTTGCCCACGCCGCGGCCCGCGCCGTCGGTGAGCATCCCTCCAAGGCTTACAATCCGCTCTTCCTTTATGGCGGCGTCGGCATGGGCAAGACCCACCTGATGCAGGCGATCGGGCACGAGATCAAGAAGCGCCAACCGGAAAAGTCCATCTGCTATGTGTCCAGCGAGCGTTTCACCAACGACATGATCAACGCGCTGCGGTACAGCAAGATGACCGGCTTCCGCGACAAATATCGCAACATGGATGTCCTGCTGGTGGATGACATCCAGTTCCTGGTCAACAAAGAGCGCACCCAGGAGGAGTTCTTCCACACCTTCAACGCCTTGCACGAAGGCATGCGCCAGATTGTGATCGCCAGCGATCGGCCTCCCAAAGAACTGGCGGAAATTGAAGACCGGCTGCGCAGCCGCTTCGAATGGGGACTGATTGCAGACATCCAGCCGCCCGATCTGGAAACCAAAGTGGCCATCCTGCAGAAGAAGGCTGAGACCGACCGGGTGATGCTGCCGACGGAAGTGGCCCTGTTCATTGCATCGAACATTCGCAGCAATGTGCGTGAGTTGGAGGGGGCGTTGATTCGCGTTCTGGCGTACTCGTCCCTCACTGGCGGCGAGATCAACTTGCAGACCACACAGGAGGTCCTGAAGAACCTGATCGACTCGCAGGTCCGCAAGATCTCCATCGAATCGATCCAGAAAGCGGTATCGGAGCAGTTCGGCCTGCGTGTAGCGGAGATCAAGGCGAAGAACAACTCGCGGGTCATCGTGTTTCCCCGCCAGATCGCCATGTACATGGCCAAGCACCTTACCGATGCCTCGTTGCCCGAAATCGGGCGGCAATTTGGTGGCAAGCACCACACCACCGTCCTGCACTCAGTCGATAAAATCGAACAGCTACGCAAAACCGACAAGGATTTAAACAGGGTGCTCAATAAACTCATCGAGACCTTGGGTGCTTGAACCGCGCATTCGGCGCGGTTTTTCACTTCGAGCGACCGTTTTCTCCGGGTCTTCCTGTGGATTGATTGTGAATTCGGTGAAGAATAGAGATGGAACGCTAAGCGCATCCCGGTTCGGCACAGGATCTTGCAAGTCAGACGGGATCATTTGTACAGTAGCCGACATCCCCAGTCCGCGTCTGATGCGATTTCTCTCAAAATTTCCACTTTTCCGGGGTACCTACTGTTACTACTGGTTTTATATGTTTTTTATTTGGTATAAGGAGTAACAGTAATACGGGGCCAGGCACGGGCCTGCCGAGGTGCAAATGCTATGGCTGCTGAAACCGGAGTCGTCCAGGGTACAGCGATGGAAATCAGTGTCAGCAAGTTCGAACTACTCAAGGAACTGACTGCCACCCAGGGAGTGGTCGAACGCAAGACCACGATTCCCATCCTCTCCAATTTTTTATTCGAGGCTGCGAATGACCGGTTGAACATCACGGCTACCGATCTCGATCTCAGTCTGCGCACCTCATGTCCGGCGAAGGTGAAGCGCGAGGGCGCCTGTACCATTCCCGCCCGCAAACTTTACGATTACGTCAAACTGCTGCCCGATGGCGACATCTCCATCAAGTTGCTGGAGAACCACTGGGTGAATATTCGATGCGGCCGCTCCAATACCAAGATGGTGGGCATGGCGCGGTCGAACTTTCCGGGATTGCCGACCTTTCCCGCCGCGGGGAGCGTGAAGATTCCGGCGCAGACGCTACGCAGTATGATCGGCCGAACCATCTTTGCTATTTCCAGCGAGGAATCGCGTTACACCTTGAATGGCGGGCTGATGGTGCTGAAGGCGGAATCCATAACCATGGTGGCCACCGACGGGCATCGTCTGGCGCATATCGAGAAGCAAGGTGAGCACTTCGATGTGACTGGCGAGAACAAAACACTCATTCCCAAGAAAGCGATGGGCGAGATCCACTCCCTATTGCAGAACACCGATGTTGCTGAAATCGAGTTCGCCAAGGACGAGTCCACACTCTTCTTCCGCATTGGCGAGCGGCTGCTGACCTCGCGCCAGTTGACCGGACAATTCCCCAACTACGAAGCCGTGCTGCCGCGTGAGGCCACCAAATCGGTCACGGTACATGGCGCCGACCTCAACACGGCCATTCAGCGCGTGGCGCAGTTCGCCGACGAGCGCTCGCGGGCTATTCGCCTGAAGCTGGATAAGAACGAACTCAAGATTTCCTCGTCATCCACTGATGCAGGTGAATCGGAAGACTCGATCGAGACCGCGTACACCGCTGATGCGATGACGATTGGCTTCAACTCCGAGTACCTACTCGATTTCTTGAAGGCCTCCAACGGCGGCGAGGTCCGCTTGGAGTTCAAGGACGCGCAGTCGGCCGGCCAGATGCGTCCTGACGACGCGAACGACGACGGCTTCAAGTACCGGTACGTGGTCATGCCGATGAGAATTTGAGGCCAGCGTGACCATAGTGTTTGTTTAGTCCAGATCGGAGTAGTGATGAAGATCAAAGTCGTGGTGCACGAGGCGGAAGAGGGTGGCTATTGGGCAGAGGTGCCCGCGCTACCGGGCTGCGCCACGCAGGGTGACACCATGGATGAGCTGATGGCGAATCTGCACGAAGCCATAGAGGGCTGCCTTTCGGTCGGAGTGGCGAATACCGAGTCGCATCCAAAGGACCGCGTGCTTGAAATTGCAGTATGAGGGCAGTTTCGGGTAAAGAATTGATTCGAATTCTGGAGCGCCATAGTTGGGTTCTCCTCCGCGTTCATGGCAGCCATCATATCTTTGGTAAGCCCGGCACTATCGTTCGCCTTTCCGTTCCCGTGCATCGAAACGAACCCATTAAGATTGGATTATTGCGGCATCTACTCAAAGCCGCGGGTCTCAAAAAAGAGGACCTCATCTAGAGAAAGTTCGTGATGAATCATCGCAAGCCCATAGTCCAGCTTATGCCCATCGCCGGCAAAAACACGGCTAGCGAAGCTGCCCGTGCCAAACTATTCCGTCGCTTGCGTTTGCAGCGAGTCATAAATGTCGCGCGCTGTCGCAGGAACGAGCCCTCCGAGGATGCGAAATGAGGCCGTCACGCCTCGAACTTATTCGTATGCCAGCGCATCAATCGGGTCCTTCTGCGCGACGATGGTTTCAAAATTCCGCTACGTGGTCATGCCGATGCGGATCTGAGGGCGGCCCGGCTCCGCTCTGAGGAAAGTGACACTTCCAAATCATCGCGGAGATGACGCCGCAGCGTTTCGCTATCGCCGAATCCCGCACTCTGTGCGATCGCTTCCAACTTCTCAGGGGTGGCGGCAAGCTTTGCTTTCGCGGCTTCCGTCCGCAGGCGGGCGACGAAGCGGGCGGGTGTGGTGCTCACCTGCTGGGTAAAGACCCGGCTGAAATTCTGGTCGCTCATGCCGGCGCGTCGCACCAGCGCTGGAACCGAAAGATCGGCGTCGAGATGTTCTGAGATCCATGCGATGAGTTCGCGGATGGGCTGATGGTCGGCGGCCTGGGCTGCGAGTTGCGAACTGAACTGGCTCTGGCCTCCGCCGCAGCGCATGAACAACACCATGCGGCGCGCGATTTCCAAGGCCAGCGCGTGGCCGTGGTCTTCCTCAACCATCGCCAGCGCGAGATCAATCCCGGTGGAAACCCCGGCACTGGTCCAGACATTTCCATCCTGAGTTAAAGATGCGATCCCCATCGACGGAAATGCGCGGATAGCGTTCGGCCAAAACATCAGCCAATTCCCAATGCGTAGTGGCCTGCCGTCCATCGAGGATCCCGGCCGCAGCTAGAACGAAAGCCCCAGCGCAGACCGATCCAATGCGGCGAACCTGCTCTGCGCGAGCGCGCATCCAAGCCAGCAATTCGGGATCAATCCGGGCTTGAGCGACGCTGGCGCTTGCCAGGACAAGCAGAGTGTCGATCGGATTGGTCGATCTCCGTCCAGCGGCGGCCGCCGATCAAACCGAGTCCAGATCCAGTTATCAGCGGATTTTCATCGGCGGTGAGCAATTCCACCGCATAGGCGGCTGAGCGTCGTTTGCCGGCGCGAGTTAAAAGCGCCGACGCGCGGGCAAACACGTCAAGCGGGCCAGCCAGGCTCATCAAGTGGGCGCTTGATAACACCAGGAACGCTATGCGGCGGGTTGGCCATTCCTTCACTTTGGAGCGCTGCCGTGCATCATTTTCGCTTCTCGAATCCATACAAAACAGATGCCGCGCGCGGGCGCATGGCTACATGAAAATTCGCTAAATGAAAGATTGGCAGAAAACGAGGACAAGTTGTCCGTGCCTGGTGACGGTCTGCGCAATCTCATGTGGCAGTGAGGAGGATTGATTATGAAACCACAAAAACTCATTCCGGTTGGAATTCTGCTTTTACTTTCGGTGGCGACGTTGTCGGCACAAACCGCGCTGCCAAACCCGCACAACGATGCTTGCTGGTCGAGCCTGGACGCGCCACGGGCATGCCAACTGCAAGCCTACGACCAGGCATGGACCAGGCGCAGCGCTGCACTTCTTACCCAGAGTACCAGTGCTTGCCCGCCACTCAGCAGCCTGAGCAAACCGTTTCACGAAAGCATTCGCCTAAGGCTGTCGCGAACAGCACCAATAACAACGACAATGCGGTTGCTGTAAGTGCGCCAGTCGCCGACACCAACGCGCAGGCAAGTAACTCGAAGTAAGAGTACGACGACAAGCTGTTGCCCCATCGCCTTTGACAGGCGACGGGGCAACCGTTTATTTATGTGAAACGGTATCGCCACACCAATACAGATGAACACGGACTTGTCGGTGAGAATCGCCGTGAACCTTGGTTCGGAAGTTCCATCTATTCGTACGCCAGCGCGTCGATCGGGTCTTTCTGCGCGGCCTTCATCGCGGGATATAACGCGCCCAGCAGCGAGCCGATGAGCGCAATGATCGCCGCCTTTACCAGCCACGCGTAGGTGATGAGCACCGGCAGCGTCTGGAACTTTGCCCGCAAGCCCACCTTCGCGCCGTAGCTGATGGCGATACCGAGGATGACTCCGCCAATCGCGATCAGCAGGGTTTCCCGCAGCACCACGTTCACGATATAGAGCTTGCCGGCGCCCAGCGATTTCAGGATGCCAATCTCGCGGGTGCGCTCCATCACCGCGGCGTACATGGCCTGGAAGATGACGATGAAGCCGATGATCATGGCGATGCCAATGACGACATCGATCACAGTGGTGAGGCCGGGAATGCTGGCCGAGGTCATGAGGCTGAGATATTCCTTCAGCGAGTGCACGCCGTACTGCTGCATGCCGGGAATGTTCTTGATCGCGCGGACAACTTCGTCGGCATTATTGGGATCGTCGAGCTTGACGTAGAAGATGGAGGCCTTGCCCAACGCGCCGATCAGGTCCTGCAGGGTCGCGAGGGGGACGAACTTGCGCGCGCCCTTGCCGTGCTCGACGATGCCGCAGATGCGGAACTGATGATTGAGCGTCTCGACCACGTCGCCCACCCTGCGGTGTTTCGATCCCGCCTCGAGATCGTCGATGATCATGTCGTACGGCTCCTGGAACGGCCCCCCTGAGAGATAGCGAAAGCCTCCGCTCACCGCGTCGAACGACGCCAGGTCGATGCCGTCGAGGACCTCCACATTGCCCGCGGTGGTGAGTTGGGTCACGACGGGCGCCACGGCAACCACATGCGGCAGCTTGCGGAGTCTGTCGGCAACCTTCACCGAGACGGGCGCGCCGCTGACGCCCATCAGCAGCGACGAACCCGGCGGCTGCACCATGATGTCGGCGCCAATGCCGGCCTGACGGGTCTTGCTGTCGTTCAGCATCCCCAGCATGATGCCAACGATGAGGAGAATGAGTGTGACCTCGACCGCAACCGCGACCACGCTGATGATGGTGCGAAACGGGCGGTGTACCAGGTTGGCAAGGATCATCCGGTTCATAGTGGAAAGCTCGATTGTATAGGATGCGCAGGGGCGTTCGGGCGAGGTGCGAGAGGGCGCAGAACCATTCACCACGGAGGACACGGAGGGGACGGATAAGTCTCTGGCGAAAAGCGAAGAGCGAAAAGCGGTTACTGCCTTCTCCGGTGATACACCGCAAACTCGAATCCCGGGTTTGCGGGGAAGAGCTCGTTGATTTTGCGCAGACGCTCGGCCAAGGCGTTGGGCGCCAGCAAAGGATAATCGCGTTCGCGCAGGTCCTGATAGTCCACATCGAGATACAGCGACAGCGTGTACACGGCGATGGCATCGGCAAAGGCGGCCAGCAGGTACTCGTGCTTGGCTTTCTCGGCCTCAGGTCCAGCGGTGGTTGCGACTTTGCGCAACTCGTAGGCGTCAAGCGAGGTCTCGCCGCGGGCCTTCTCATCTACCTGCTTCCACACCAGGTCGGCGAATTCCTGCGAAACTCCCACCTGCTCCACGAAGTTGTGTCCCACGTTGATGAAGAACTCAAAGGCGATGGCAAAGCTGTCTTCCATCAGGCGGGTCGAGATGAAGACGCATTGCGAATCGCCCAGCGTCTGGTTGCGATGGCAGATGGCGCTGTCGGAGAGCTGCACATCGTAGCGGTCGGCGATCATGGTGTCGTCGCCCATGTTCAGCGTGAGTGGGACGAAGTAGTAGGCCTTGCGGTTGAGCGCGGCGGCAATGGTGCGGGGAACGGCGTTGATCATGCGCTCCAGATCGGCGACCGCGGTCGTGACCTCTCCCATGACCGAATAACAGATGCCATTGGCCGCCTGCGACACCGGCGCCATCCGCACTACTTCGGCGGGCGTTCGAGTGACGGCTTGGGAGGTGGAAGACATGAAGGTTTGATTGTAACGCAAGGGCAACGTTGGCCCAGACTGCACAGCTGTACCTGGCTGTACGATCCCATCGGACAAGGCAGCTCGCCTTTTGGGTGTCCGGCTGAATCGCACAAACCCCAAGCGGCTGCGAATCGCGTAATCTGGCCCTTCGTGAGTACCACAGATTGCAACTATTGACACCGACACAGGAGCTTTGATGCCGGAAGATAAGAAAGACCGGGAGCAGTACGAGCATTGGTGCGAATGCGAATGTTCACAGTGTGAAATTGGGGCGCACGAACGCTGCACGCACAAAGAATGCCACATGCCGAAGTGGGATGATCTGGAGAAGAAACCCGACAAAAGGAAGAAATCTACTTCTTGACCTTTTGGGCCCACTGACGGAAGTGGAATTCGAATTCGTCGGGCGAGTAAATCCCTTTCTCCACAAGCAGTGTGTTCATCGCGTAAACGGTAGCCTTGAAGCGTTCGTCGCGTGACAATACGGTCATCGCTTCCTCGAAGCTGATCAAGCTCTTGCCATTCGGAACTTGCGTGTAAGGCTGTTTTTCGGTCGGAACCGTTGCCATGTTTTGTGCTCCCCGATACAGGTGATTCTCTCCAATGCGTGGAATAAGTCAATAGATTACTATTGCGCCTCGCCAGACGCACCGCGAGTCAAGAGATTAGAATCTTTAAAATTGACGAACAGCACCGCCATGGCACCCGGCAAGCAACGCAGCACCATCTCCATCTCCATCGTCTTCACCTCGACGGTGTGGGTGCTGTTTACCACGCTGCTGTTCACCGCCGCGGGCATGGGCGCGGGACTGTTTTGCGGTATCGTTGGCACCGTGTTTTATGGCATGATTAGAGGTACACAGGTTGATATGACCAACGCCTACAAGCACGTCGCCATTCCCGCTGCCATCGTCATCGGCTGCGCCGCCTTCATCGGTGCGCTGGTGCTGGAAGTGCGCGCTCATCGCCAACGAACATCCCTGTAAGTTCCGCGCAATCGCCGCTGCGATTGCCCTGCCCTCTGCGCTCCGATAAACTCAAAAGTTTGCTACCCGCAGCGTGAACGCTGCATACAGGTGCGATCATCATGGCCGAAAACATTCATGTGAAACTACCCGACGGCAGTGTCAAAGACGTGCCTCGCGGGACCTCGGCGCTCGATATTGCCAAGGGCATCAGCCCGCGTCTGGCGGACGCAGCGCTGGCCGCGCAAATCAAGCCGCTGGCTTCGAACGGGAATGGCAGCGGCGGCAACGGACACCACCCGGCTGGCGAAGCCGCGGCGGCTCCGGCAGCCGGGCCCGTGAAGAACAACGCGCAGCTGGTCGACCTCACGCGTCCGTTGGAGCAGGATGTCGAATTGCGCCTGCTTACCGACCGCGATCCCGAAGCGCTGGAAGTGTATCGCCATTCCTCTGCACACCTGATGGCGGCAGCAGTGCTGGAATTGTTTCCCGAGACCAAGCTTGGTCATGGCCCCGCAACCGAGAGTGGCTTCTTCTACGACTTCTATCGCGAGAAACCGTTTACCCCCGAGGACCTGGAAGCCATCGAGAAGAAGATGCAGGAGCTGGTGAAGCAGGACCTGCCCTACGCGCGCGAGTTTCTGCCGCGCGCCGAGGGACTGGAGCGGTTCAAGTCGGAAGGCGACTTCATGAAGTGCCATTTCATCGAGCAGTTCACCGCGCCTGACGAGAAGATCTCCATCTACAAAACCGGCAAGTTCACCGACTTCTGCCGTGGGCCGCACATTCCGTCCACCGGGCGCATCAAGGCATTCAAGCTGCTGAACATTGCGGGAGCGTATTGGCTGGGGGACGAGAAGAATCCGCAATTGCAGCGCATCTACGGCACGTCATTCTTCTCCCGGAAGGACCTCGACGAATATGTGCGCAAGATCGAGGAAGCGAAGAAGCGCGACCATCGCGTGCTGGGCAAGCAGCTCGACCTGTTCTCCATTCAGGAGCTGGCGGGGCCCGGACTGATCTTCTGGCACCCCAAGGGCGGCATCATGCGCAAGGAGATGGAAGACTGGATGCGCGACGAGTATCTGAAGCGCGGCTACTCGCTGGTGTTCACGCCGCACGTGGCGCGCGTGGACCTGTGGAAGACCAGCGGCCACGAAGGCTACTACGCGCAGAACATGTTCACCCCGATGGAACTGGACGACGCCAACTATCGGATGAAGCCGATGAATTGTCCGTTCCACATCCTGATCTATCGCGACAGCCTGAAGTCGTATCGCGATCTGCCGGTGCGTCTGGGCGAGCTCGGCACCGTCTATCGCTACGAGCGTTCGGGCGTGATGCATGGCCTGCTGCGCGTGCGCGGCTTTACCCAGGATGACGCCCACATCTTTTGCACGCCTGAACAAATCGAGGACGAAGTGGTCGGCTGCATCGATTTCGCCCTCGCCGTGCTGAAGACCTACGGCTTCGAAAAGTTCCACGTGGAACTTTCCACCTGGGACCCGAACGATCGTTCGCCCTACGCCGGCCGTGACGACCAGTGGGAGTTGGGGCAGCGCTCGCTGGAGCAGGCGTTGGCGCGGCGCAACATCGAGTACAAGCTGATCCCCGGCGAGGCCGCATTCTACGGCCCCAAGATCGACATCAAGCTGGTGGACGCCATCGGCCGCCTGTGGCAGCTCTCAACCGTGCAATTCGACTTCACTCTGCCCGAGCGCTTCGGCCTGGAGTACGTCGGCGAAGACGGCAAGCGCCACCAGCCGCTGATGGTGCATCGCGCACTCTACGGCTCCGTCGAGCGCTTCTTCGGTGTGCTCATCGAGCATTACGCCGGAGCGTTTCCGGTGTGGCTGTCGCCAGTGCAGGTGGTCGTGGTGCCGATCGGCGAAAAGCACCACGCATACGCGAACGAAGTCGGCGAGAAGTTGAAGGCCGCTGGGGTTCGCGTACATGTTGACGTACGTAACGAGAAGATGAACGCCAAGATCCGCGAGCACGCCATGCAGAAGGTGCCGTTCCAGCTCGTCGTCGGCGACAAGGAAATGGAAGCCGGCGAGGTCAACGTCCGCGTCCGCGGGCAAGAGCGCGCCGAAGGCTCGGTGAAAGCTGAGGCGTTCGTGGAGCGGGTGAAGGGGCTGATTGTGAGCAAGAACGCGTCCCTGGGGTGAATTAGGCTGCGAACGCACAGGGGCAAGGCCGACTTACGCATGGTAAGATATGTCTATGGATAAAGTTACGGTGTCCTCCAAGGGGCAAATCGCAATACCGAAGCAGGTTCGGGAGGCCCTCAACCTGATGGAGGGCTCGAAGCTGACGCTCGAAGTCCGGGGGCAGGAAATTGTGCTATCGAAGGGTGATGCCTGGAGAAAGCTTAAGGGTGCCGCCGCCGATATGGGCGATCTGATGGAAAAGTTCGCAGCCTTCCGGAAGGAGGAGCGCGAACGTGAAGACTCGCGTCCTTGACACGTGGCCCATTCTCGAGTGGATGAATGGCAGGCAGCCTGCGACGGACGCAGTCGAAAAGCTCTTTGACGAATCTCTTGCGGGCAGTGCGCGGCTATTCATGAGCGCCATCAATGCCGGCGAGGTGTATTACTTCCTTCGGAAAACGCACAGCGAAAGAATCGCGGAGTCATGGCGCGAACTATCCGCAACTGTACCTGCAACCATTGAAGTACCAACCGCCGATGAAATCTGGGACGCGGCACTGCTGAAAGGGCAATACCCGATTGCGTACGCGGACGCCTTCGCCGCGGCACTGGCGCAGAAGTATCGGTGTCCTCTGGTAACGGGCGATCCTGAACTTCGATCGGTTGTAGACCTGGAGTTGGACTGGATCGGCCGTGCGACAGCATAGGTAAACCCTGCTCCGCGATTCAGGTGTCATCCTAGCGGAGTGAGGCGAAGCCGAACGAAGTCGAAGGACCCCTATCGTTGCTACAGCCTAGCTGATCCGTGTTCATCGGTGTAAATCCGTGGTTTCCTGCATTTTCGACTCATGACAGCCACGCGCACCCAACCCGGCATCTCCCACCGCACCGCCGTGCTCCTGATCGCGCTGGTGGCGACGATATGGGGATTCGGCTTTCCGGCGACGCGCATCGTGCTCGACGGCGGCCTATCCGTGGGCGCGCTGATGGGGCTCCGCTTTCCCCTCGCCGGTCTGGTGATGTTCGCTATCATTCGCACCAAGGAAATCCCCATCACCCGGCGAGGCGTGCTGGATGGCATCTGGCTCGGGCTCGTCCTGGTTGTCGTCTTCTGGCTGCAGACCGACGGCATGCGCTTCACCACCACCGCCAAGGCTGGCTTCATCACCGGGCTGTACGTGCTGTTTACGCCGCTGATTGCCGTGGTCATCGGTCAGCGGGTGAAACTGGCCTCGGCGCTGGGCGCGCTGATCGCCGTCTACGGAATGTATCTGCTGGTGCATCTGCGGGGCGCCTGGTGGGTGGGCTGGAACCGGGGCGACGTCGAGATCCTGCTGTGCGCCATCCTGTGCGGTGTCCACATCGTGATGATGGGCGCATTCACGCGCCGCTCCGAGGCGTGGCTACTGGCGGGCTCGCAGGTGATGATCTGCGGCGTCGTGTCCGTCGTGGCCACCGCGTTTCTGCCCTCGCCCCACGGATTTCAGAATGCCTTCGCGGCGCTGGCGCACTGGCCGGTCGCAGCCGCGGCGCTTTACCTGGCGCTCGGCTCCACGGTCTTCGCTTTCTGGGGACAGGCGACGGCGCAGACGCGGCTCGGCCCAACAGAGTCAGCGGTGCTGTTCAGCCTAGAGCCGGTGATTGCCGCGGTGCTCAGCGTGGTCTGGCTGAAAGAGCCGATGTCGGCGCGCCAGGCGCTCGGCGGCGCGTTCATCGTGGTGGCCATGATCGTTGCCGAGGCGCTGCCGTATATGTTCCGCGCGATCACGGTGCCCGACACCAGGCCGTGAGGGCGGTTGTCAGTTGACTCCGGCGGCCAAACGCAGGCCGCCGTGGCTCAGAATGACAGCAGGACGGGCCGGGGGCGGACGGCTGATGGCTGAAACCTGAGGGCTGCATTACCATCATTCCGTGCGCGAAAAGGTGCTTCGCTACATCCTGGGACGGAAGCTGATGCGCGCGGGCGATCGCGTGGCTGTGGCTGTGTCGGGCGGCGCGGATTCGGTCGCCTTGCTGCGCGTGTTGCTCGAGCTTCGAGCCGAGCTGGGCATCGTCGTCTCGGTCGCGCACTTCAATCACAGACTGCGGGGCGAGGCCTCGGATGCCGACGAAGCCTTTGTCGCAGAGTTAGCGAAACAGCACGACCTGGAATTCTTCTCGGGCCGCGGCGACGTGCGCGATCACGGGCTCACCAGGAAGTTGAGCCTGGAAGCAGCAGCCCGCGAACTGCGCTATCGCTGGCTAAGGTCACTGGCTGAGTCGCACAAAGTAAATGCGGTTGCGACCGGACACACGCTCGACGATCAAGCTGAGACCGTTCTGCTGAAATTTCTCCGAGGAGCGGGAACGAGGGGATTGGCTGGGATTTATCCCGTGCTGGAATGTTTGGGCAACATGACTTCCGGGGCTAAAGCCCGCAATCATCCAACAGAACCCTACGGCACGCCTAAAGGAGTGCCCCTTCAAATCCGCATCATTCGGCCGCTATTGAATGTGACGTGCGAGGAAGTCGAACATTACCTCGCCGCTCTCGGCCAGACTTGGCGTGAAGACGAAAGCAACCTCGACCATCGTTTCGCGCGCAACCGAGTGCGACACGAACTGCTGCCGTTGCTGGAGCGTGAGTACAACCCGAACATCCGCCAGGTGCTGAGCGACACCGCGGAACTCGCGCGAGCCGAAGAAGAGTACTGGCAGGCGCTGGTGGAACGGGAACTGGCCGCCCGCCGACGCAGCAAGGCGGAAATCCCTCGGGGGCTAAAGCCCGGCACTGGGGTAGCTGATAACGGCACGGCTGAAGCCGTGCCCCTTCAAAGCAGTGCGGCCGAGTCATGTCCCACTGTTCCCGAGCAAGCCTCAGGGGCTGCTGAAGGAGCAGAAAGTTCGGGTAGTGCAGACCTTCAGGGCCGCGTCCCAGCTCGCCTTAGCATGCATAATTTTGCGGAGCTTCCGCTCGCATCGCAGCGCAGACTGCTGCGGCGATTTGCCCAGACTGCGAATCTGAGGTTGGACTTTGAACATGTGGAGAAGCTGCTGCGCTGTGCCTTGGGGGAGCTGCCGAAGGCAGAGTTGACCGGCGGATGGCTGGCGGTGCGCCAAGGTGGCTGCCTGAAATTGTCACCGACGCAGGCGGAACCGACCTGCTCCGGTTACCAGTACACGTTGCCAGTTCCCGGCGAGGTCTGCATCGCGGAAATCGGGCTGACCGTGCGATGCATCCCGGTGCCGCCGGAATTCGCGAGGGAGGAGCCACCTGGCAGCCTGCTTAGCGCCGAGCCGCTCGGTCCGGAGTTGACGGTCCGCAACTGGCGCCCAGGCGATCGCTTCTGGCCCATACACAGCAAGTTGGAAGAAAAGCTGAAGCGGCTGTTCTCCGAGAAGCACATTCCGGCCGGACAGCGGCCGCACTGGCCAGTCATACTCAAGGGCGAGCAAATCGTTTGGGTGCGCGGACTTCCGGTAGCGCGAGCTTTCGCCTGGAAGGGCAGTAGCGATGCGGTGAAAATCGAGCTGTTCGCAGATGGTTTGCGGGCCCACTTGCGGGGCTGAAATTAAACACGGGGGATCACAGAGAACCCCATGGAAATCAAAACTCCGTGCCCTCCGTGTCTCCGTGGTGAATGATTTTCGACGGACCAGCGTTTCCAAAATGGAATCGCTGCTCAAGCCCTTCGCAATTTTGTTTAACTCTTTCGTGTCGTTCCGTTTAGGCACGAGTTACAATCTGGAGAACGCCGAATTTGTACATCCGGCGTCCATGGATAGCATCTAAGTTGTTAGGACAACTTTGTGTCTGCCTTATTACACAGGAGTTTTTAGTGAATTCGACGGTCAAAACAGTCGTTTTCTGGCTGGTTATCGTGTTGTCGGGCGTTCTGCTGTGGCAGGTCGTCAAGGCTGGCAGCTCGAGCGCCAAGCCACGCGAAATTAACCTCTCCGAGTTCCTTTCCCAAGTGGACCAGAGCAACGTCACCGAAGTGACGATGAGCGGCCAAGAGGTTAGTGGCAAGTTCAAGAACGACAAGGCTGGGTTCCATGTCACGGTTCCGTCCAACTATCCGGACATGTACAAGATCCTTCAAGACAAGAAGGTCAACATCACGGTGAAGGACCCAGCATCGGGAGGCTGGCCCTCCTGGCTGCTCAACCTGGCGCCGTTCGTCCTGCTGGGCGCGCTGTGGTTCATCATGATCCGCCAGATGCAGAGCGGCGGCAACAAGGCCCTATCGTTTGGCAAGAGCAAAGCGCGATTGCTCTCCATGCAGCAGAAGAAGGTGACCTTCAAAGACGTCGCCGGCGTGGATGAAGCCAAGGAAGAGCTGAAAGAGATCATCGAGTTCCTGCGCGAGGCGCAGAAGTTCCAGAAGCTCGGCGGACGCATTCCCAAGGGGGTGCTGCTGGTTGGGCCTCCGGGAACCGGCAAGACTTTGCTGGCGCGCGCGGTGGCGGGCGAAGCCAACGTGCCCTTCTTCAGCATCTCGGGCTCCGACTTTGTGGAGATGTTCGTCGGCGTCGGCGCAAGCCGCGTCCGCGACCTCTTCGAGCAGGGCAAGAAGAACGCTCCCTGCATCATCTTCATCGACGAAATTGACGCCGTGGGCCGCCATCGTGGCGCAGGCCTGGGCGGCGGACACGACGAGCGCGAGCAGACCCTGAACCAGTTGCTGGTCGAGATGGATGGCTTCGAGTCCAACGATGGCGTCATCCTGATCGCGGCCACCAACCGTCCTGACGTGCTTGATCCGGCCCTGCTGCGTCCCGGCCGCTTCGACCGCCGCGTGGTGGTCTCGCGTCCCGATGTCCGTGGCCGCGAAGAGATCCTGCGCGTTCACACTCGCAAGATTCCTCTCAACGACGACGTGAATCTTCCCGTGCTGGCCCGCGGCACGCCGGGATTCTCCGGCGCTGACCTGGCCAACATGGTGAATGAGGCTGCCTTGGTGGCCGCCCGTCAGAACCGCAAGACGGTGCTGATGTGGGATTTCGAGCAGGCCAAGGACAAAGTGCTGATGGGCGCCGAGCGCAAATCCATGCTGCTCTCGGACGAAGAGAAGAAGGTGACCGCGTATCACGAGGCCGGCCACGCGCTGGTCGCGGCCCTGCGCGAGCACTCCGACCCGCTGCACAAGGTGACCATCATCCCGCGCGGCATGGCGCTGGGCGTCACCATGCAGCTGCCGGTGGACGACAAGCACACCTACACCCGCGACTATCTGGAAACGCGACTGGCCATCATGATGGGCGGGCGCGTGGCCGAGGAACTGTTCCTGCATACCATGACCACCGGCGCCGGCAACGACATCGAGCAGGCGTCGGACCTGGCGCGCAAGATGGTCTGCGAGTTCGGCATGTCCACGCTGGGGCCGATGACCTTCGGCAAGAAGGAAGAGCAGATCTTCCTGGGCCGCGAGATCAGCCAGCACCGCGACTTCAGCGAGGAGACGGCGCGGAAGATCGACCAGGAAGTGCGTCGCTTCGTGGACGAAGGCTACCAATCGGCGACCAACATTCTGAAGAACAATGGCCCGATCCTGGAAAAGATTGCCGCCGCGCTGCTGGTGCGCGAGGTCATTGACGCTGGCGAAATCCAGATGATCATCGAAGGCAAGGAACTTCCGGAGCAGGTGAACCCGAACACTCAACCGCCCAAGGAAGACGTGCAGCAGGTGCTGAAACCGGCCCCCGGCCAGCAACCCAACGTGGCCCCGGAGCGTCCGGCACAGGCATAAGAACCATCAAGTCTCAGCTAAAGCGAAGGGCAGGACCAAAGGTCCTGCCCTTTCTCGCGCATGGGTTTGCTGTGGCTACGCTAACACACTGATGAGCGGCTTTTGTTTGGGGACGACCTCACCGATTTCGACGGCGTCGATTCCAGATTTGCGCAAGGCTGCAACTAAGAGCGCAGCATCTTGTTCTGCGATCGAGATCAGCAATCCTCCCGCTGTCTGCGGATCGAACAGCAGGGTGCGTATCTCCTCGGGCACGGCTTCATCAAACTCGACACAGCTCTCGGCGAAGTTGCGGTTCGCCTTCAGGCCACCCGGAACGTATCCGGCGCGAACGCATTCGAGGGCGCCTTCCAGCAGAGGCACGCGCGAGGCATGAAGTCGCAGGCTAACGCCCGAGCCGATGGCCATCTCACGCGCATGACCGATCAGCCCGAAGCCGGTGACATCGGTCATGCCGTGCACCTCGAATCCGGGCGACGAGGTGACGATCTCCGCCGCCGCTTTGTTCAGTGTGGTCATAGAGCGCACCGCGTCGCGGACCCATGCGGCCTCGGCTTTGCCGCGTTTGATCGCCGTCGAGATCACGCCCGTGCCGATCGCCTTGGTGAAGACGAGCAGGTCGCCGGCCTTCGCGCCACTGTTTGCCAGCACTTGTCTGCGGATGAATGGTTCCGTTCACTGCGTAGCCGAGCTTGATCTCTTCGTCGCGAATGCTGTGCCCGCCGATCACGGTGCAGTGGGCCTCGATCATCTTCGATAGGCCACCGGCCAGCATCTCTTCCAGCACTTTCAGGTCGCCGCTGTCGGGAAAGCAAACCAGTGCCAGCGCGCTGATCGGGCGCCCGCCCATGGCATACACGTCGCTGAGCGCGTTGCTGGCCGCGATCTGCCCGAAGACGTAGGGGTCGTCAACGATGGGGGTAAAGAAATCGACAGTTTGGACGAGCGCCAGCTCCGGCGTGAGTTGATACACGCCGGCGTCGTCGGCTGTTTCGAAGCCGATGAGCACGTTGGGATCGTGTTGCCGGGCTAATTTCCCAAGCACTGAGTCCAGCACCGCCGGACTTAGCTTGCTGGCTCAACCCGCGGCTTTCACCATCTCCGTGAGGCGCGTTGTCTTGATGTCGGACATGCAGGTTCATTCTAGCAACCGCACGGCGACGGGCGCTGTTGGTAGTAACACTCGGCAGTTAGTAATTAGCCTTTAGCATTTAGTTGAGCCGCCGAACCAAACGCCAAATGCTAAGTGCTAACAGCCTTACTTCAGCTTTAAATTCACCAACTCAATCTCAGGGTAGCTGCGGTTCCAGTCGGCGGAGATGTGCTCGAGGGTCACACGGACCGTCTTGGTCTGGCCCGGAGCAATCGGCGAGCGGCCTAGGTCCACCAAGTCGGGATATCCGCCCATCTGGTTTTCCACCAGCACGTGCAGCGGCAGGGTCTCGGTTTGCACCACTTGGTCCAAGCGTGTTTTTGAACACCGCCTTCATGTCGGCGCCCACCAACGCTCTGTCGCCCGTGTTCGTGATATTTACATCGAGATAGGTGACCGTGCCTCCGACATAGTTTTCCGCAGCGCTCAGCTTGGGACTCGAGAGCTGCAGCTTGGCCGCATAAGGATTGGTCTGCGGGCCAGTTGGTGCGTGGCTGCGCGTGAGGGCGACGATGATCGCGATGACCACCACCACGGCAATCAGGCCCATGACGATAGGCATCCAGTTGCGCTGCTGCGCGGGGGGCTGGGCGGGCGTAAAGAGGTCGGCCATGGCTGTCAAGATTTTACTCCGGGCCGGGTTCCATCTCGCGCTGGGCGGGCGCAGGGTCGGCGGACAAAGAGATGCAGGCCGGAATGAACATTCCGGCCCGCAGGTTGATTTCAGGTGCAGTTGGGAGTTGCGGAAGGTGATTCACAGACGGGGGAGGACTGTGAATCAAAAAAGAATCCCGAGGGCTATGTTGGGCGGTTGTTCTCGACCAGTGACTTGCATTCAATTCCTGCTGGACTGTGCAACTGGTACTGGCGTACGCAGGGCATGTTCAGCTTGAATCTTGGGCTCGTCACCAGCCGGAATGACCGCTCAACGCCTCGGGATTCCGTCTTGCCCTCGACCGGTTTCACGTTTTCCTCAGCTAGCAGTCGCTGCCTACCGTAGTGGTTCTTCTGCATCCGCTCCCGAAGAAGCAGACGCAGTGAACTCGCTTCAGCCTTTAGTCCCTGCCGACTGGGAATAACTGCAATACTGTCAAGGAACGAGTGTGTTTTTACTCCTGCCACGGCGAATGTCAACAAATTTTTCGCAATTTTATCTCTTGTGTTTTCAATCGAGTGCAGCTCGTCCACAGCGGCATGCCGAATTATTGTGCAACCCTGAAAATCAAAATTGGCAAGGTGTCTTTTGAGGCGCAAATTTCGCGGACTTCGCCAAATGGAAGACGTAACTGGCCGTCACCGCAACCGGCCGAGGAATTGTGAAAATTTGGCAAGAACCATGTCCCGCGCGGAATTAGCCCGAGTTTGATTTTCATTAAGCGAGCGCACCGAGCCATTTGTTACCATCGCCAGTCATGCCTCTGCTGGAAGCTCGCCACCTCACCAAGACCTTCAGCTCCGGTCAAACCATGTTTGGAACCGCGACATCGGGGCAGGTGCGTGCCGTCAACGACGTGTCGCTGGCGATCAAGGCCGGGGAAACGCTGGGGCTGGTCGGCGAATCCGGCTCCGGCAAGAGCACGTTGGGGCGAATGCTGCTGCGGCTCATCGAACCAGACTCAGGTGAGGTGCTTCTTCGATGGTCATGACGTATTGCGCGCCCGCGGAGCCCAACTCCGCCGCTTGCGTCGCGACATGCAGATCATCTTCCAGGACCCGTTCGGCTCTCTCGATCCCCGCATGACGGTTGAGCAGATTGTCTGCGAGCCCATGGCCATCCATGGAACCGACGGCCGAGCCGACCGCCGCCAACGCGCAGCCGAGGCGATGCGTGCCGTGGGAATGGATGCCTCGGCTCTCGGGCGCTACCCACATGAATTCAGCGGGGGGCAGCGCCAACGCGTCGGGATCGCGCGCGCCCTGGTGTTGCGGCCGCGATTCATCGTGGCCGACGAACCGGTCTCCGCGCTGGATGTCAGCGTCGGTTCGCAGATCGTAAATCTGCTGAAGCAACTGCAGCGCGATTTCTCGTTGACCTACCTCTTCATCTCTCATTCGATGCCCATCGTGCGCTATCTTGCGAACCGCATCGCGGTCATGCAACGCGGAGAACTGGTGGAGGTTGGCGCCACCGAGCAGATCACCACTGCGCCGCAGCATCCCTACACGCGCAGTCTGCTGGCAGCCACTCCCGAGATTGAATTCAGCTCGCGCTAAACGCGGCCGTCTCCAGGGACGGTTCGAGCGATTACACTTTGGGAAGGGGTGCGGCGATGATGCGGCAAATGTTTTTTCTACTTCTGTTGAGTTCGACATTATGGGCGCAAAGCGCTGACGGGCGGCTCAGTCCGTCGGCTGAGGGCGGGCAAAGTCAAGCAGACACTGCGGGGCAAGCCGCGGCGCGGCCATCGCCTGGCGAAGCGGGTGACGATCTGGCGCAAATGCGAACCGACCTCAACCACATGGAGAGTCTGCTCAACAATATGAGCAGCGAGATCACCTTTCTGCGGGACCAGAACCTGCAAATCCTGCTGAACACCAACGCCCGCATGTGGACGATCTTGATTCGCGACCTGCGCCTGCAGATCGATCGCGAGGAGCAGCGCCGCACCGGCAAAAGGGCGCCGTCGGCAACAGAGCGCCAGGCTCCACAGGTCAAGCCGCATCCCTGGCAGGCTACTAAGAGGGAGGGAAAGCAGGGCTCTCCGCCAGAAATGTAAATTTTTCCCACTTTGCTACCACAAAAGCGATAAAACTGGCTGTCGTCCGACAAGCATGCGTGTCTTTTTCACCGATTTGGTCCACTTTCACTGGTTGTGGAATCTCGTACCGTGGGCCAGCCTGTTGCAAATCGCAACAGTGCAGCTTCGGGAAGGCCAACCCTCGCTAAGGTGCGCTGCGTCACTGCGCACGTCCGCCGGCAAGGCCGACCATAATAGCAGCGGATGCCGCTAGGATGAGTGCCATGTTGAACGTCCAAGACGAGTGCGACCTTCCGGAAGATGACGGCTACGACTTGTTCACGCGGGAAACCGAAGTCGAACGGTGCCGTTGGGATGGGGAGCCACCCGGGGCGAAGCGCCGAGCTGACGACGTTTCGGGAACCGGCCCAAAGTCAACCAGCCCACCCTAACGTCGAAAAGCCGACGTTTGAACGCACCCGCGACGATTGCGAATCGCCACGCCCTTCCCGCCAGTTACACCTGGAGGAGCACTCTACGGCGCAAAGTAGCTGGAGATGTCGAGGATCAGTTGCGTGATCCCGTACGCATAGGCATCGATCGAGCCGTTGCTGGGCACGATTGCCATGTTGTATAGGTAATCATGCCATCGCTCGCATTCAAGGTTGAGGCCAGCGGCCGCGGCTGGCCATCCGGCCACAGTGTCAGATGCCCTAACGGCCCGTGGGGGACCACGGTTGCGTTGAAGACATAGGCTTGCGCCTGGCTGGAGATTGCACACGGGCCGCCCGCCACATTCACCGGCGGACTCAGCGTCCCGCTGAAGGGCTGACCGTTGCCGACCCTCCGTGTGTCCAGCACGCGACAAGGCGCAAACGTGTACAGCGACAGACCGCCCGCACCTGGCGGCGCGAAATACCCGTTGATGTCGACCACCAGCTCGGTATCGTTACTGGGATAGACTGCGATGGCCCCACCCGTCCCCGCCGGCACGATGGCGGCATTGGCCACGATCGTTCCCGTCACATCATTCAGGGTCGAAACGACCGGTCGCGACTGACCCATGGGCCACACGGTGAGATAGCCCAGGGCCTGTCCCGGAACCACGGCGAAATTCAGGGAGTACGCCTGTGCGCCGGACGGAATGTTGCAAGCGGACGCCTCCAGTACAGGAAAATCCCGCTCCTGGCGGCCTTGCAGATAAGGACCGCCAAGGCCGCCATTCGGATTGCGCGTATCTATGACGCGGCAAGGCGTCAGTGGATAAAACGCAAGCGCGTCGGGGTTCGGCAGCGGCGCGAAGTAGCCGTTGATGTCCAGCACGACATCGGTTGTATTGGGGCGTAAATGTCGATGGCTTGGCTGTCTCCGGCGGCCACGATGGCCGCGTTGGCCTTGATTCGCCCATCGAGCGAGTTCAGGGTGGCAACCAGAGGCCGGGTCAACCCATCGGGCCAAACCGTGAGATAGCCGAGAGGGCCCTGCGGAACGGCCGAGACATTGAGCGAATAAACAGCGGCCGAGGCGAGACTTCCACAAGGGGGACTGGCTGATTGCGCCAATTGCAGAAGGTTAAACGTTCGGGCTGTGCCGCCCTGGATGGGGCCACTCCCTCCGTGGGCCGGTCGGGTATCGACCAGATGGCATGGAGTTATAGGGATGAGCTGCAGAGGAACGGGAATGCCAAAGATCGCCGTCGCAGAGCGATCGGTGGTGATCAATATGGTGCAGGTGAAGCCGTAGGTTTGGTCGCAGCCGCTCCATGCGGTAAATATCGAGCCTGGCGCGGGCGTCGCTGTTAATGTGACCTGCTCCCAAGCCCAGTAGTTGTACGAACACGTACTTCCACAGTTGATGTTCCCGTCGGTGCTGGTCACGGTGCCGCTGCCGGCCCCAGTCTTAGAAACAGATAACAAAGCTTGCCAGTTGTACGCGATGATGAAGTCCGCGTATTGAGTCGTTTCGACGTTGCCAGCGTTATCCGTGCTGTAATACGCGACCACGTAGATTCCGGGTGTCGTGACATAGAACGGGGTAGTGTAAGTCTGCCAGGTGCCTCCGTTGATGTTGTACACGGTGCTGGCGACGCCGCTGCCTCCGTAGTCAGTTGCAGTGAGTGTCACCAACACGGATCCCACGTAATATTGACCTTCCAGATGCCCTGTGAGGGTGGCATAAGTGTATGGCGGAGAGGGGTCATAGCAGACTGGACCGTAGCTGGAATTGGCAGATTGGCCGGCATTGTCCCAGGCACGCAGGATGAGCGTGTGGCAGTCACCATAGGACGCCCCGGAGCAGCCTCCCCCACTGGACATCGCGGAGATATTCAGCGAGCCATTCGAACTGTTGGGAACGGAGGGACCGAAGTAGAAGGAACTTTGGCTGTACTCGTTTGGCGACGGCGTGGGTTCGCTATAGGGATCGCCAGGATCCACATCGCAGTAATAGCTATAACCTGCCACCCCATTGGGAAGGTGCCCATTCACGCTGGTGTCGGCGACGGTCCAACTAATTGTCTGGTCGGTAGTGTACCAGTGGTCGATGAGCGGACCTGTCATTGTAATCACAGGAGAACCTGAATCGCCTGCCACATAGGTATTCATCATCCAGGCTAGTTGCAGCATGTTGGCGGAGCCCCAGCCCGTCACCATGTCGTAGCCAGGGGCTGCACAGAAAGGTGTCAGCCCGTACTGCTGGGTGATGTCATTGCCATTACATCCAGATGTGATGTCATAAAAGGGATAGTGCGGCGCAAACTGTTCATACCCTTCGCGGTACAGGTACGGGTTGGCATTGCCTAGGGGAGCGCAGGGTGCGGAATAAGACGGACCGCAGGTGTTGCCCACGATGCTCCCGATATAGAGCAGATATGCGTTTGCTTGAGCATAGAAGCCTGCTATCTCCGGGGCAGCGATGCTGGTGCCGCCGGTTGGGTAAAGGCCGCCGTTGAAGGAGAAAATCTGAGGCGTATTCACCCCATCGGCATTGAGCGCCAGATCAGGCAGGCTGCGGCTGTTTGCGCCGCAGGCCGGCATGCTCTGGTAGCCCGGGGCCGCATAGTAAGCGCTGCAACCACCACTCCCGCCGTCGTTATTTGAGCAACCATCACTTCCGCCAGTCCAGCCAGTCTCCGAAACGTACCCCCCGAGGCCTCCTTCAAGCGTCGTCCCACCGGCTGCGGTGACGTCGGGATCGGAGGCGGGATAGAGTACCGAGAGATGATCGGCGCAATCGGCAGTGGCTCCGCCATCGCCCGAGGCGGCCACCAACGACCAACCTTGTCCAACCATTTGATTGAACACCGCGTGATAACTATCCATCGTGGAGCGATCTGTTTCATAGATCTCCGCAGCTCCCCAACTCATGCTAAGCACGCGCGCATGACCATCTGACAAAGCCCGATTCAGGGCGTCCAACAGGGTTGAAAATTGAGCATTTGCGCCTTCATACACGTGGACCTCAGCCGTATTCTGCGAAGAGCCGAGACTGTTGGCCATGGCGGTGGACCATTCGACATCCAGCGTCGTTTCGGGGCTGCAGCAGGTTGGTGTTCCATCGACGAAATATCTCTAGACATTGCTCGCCATGAGACCGTCGACAAAACTCTGAAGGTCGCTATCCAGGAAATCGCCCCAGATCGCAATAGCGATGGAAGCCTCTGGAGGCGAGTTGTTTGGGTTGTTTAAGGGATTGCAGCAGTGCCCCAAATTGTAAAGACCCCCTAGGTTGAAATTTTCGTATGTCCCTCCGAAGTTATAACCCCCTGCAGCCCACAGGTCTGGCGGCCCATAAATTTCGCCAACCCACCAATCCGGTCGCTTCGCTTTGCCGCTCGTCGCGGCTGTGGGCTTCTTGGCGTCGCTCGCCAAGTGCGATCCCACCGTGTACGACGGGCCTGGCGAATAGTCTGGCCCGGTGAAATTCTGCGAACCCTTCGAGGCGGCGTGCGCCACCTCGATGTTGTTCAGCCCCAGCACCGCGTGAACCACGCCTATCAACTGCGTCGGAAGCGCAGGATCGCGATCGTTGGAGTAGTACGAGGCGCTTCCAAGTTGATAGCGGTTGATCGTCACGTCGAGCGCCTTCTCGATGATCGGCACCGGCGCCTCGACATCCACCAACAAACGGTTGGGATAGCGCTGGGTGATGGTCAGCCCTTGACTCTGCGCCCAAGCCGCTACCGCTTGCTCATCCTGCGCCGATGGCGCGAAACGTTGGTTCCACTCCTGCTCGCTCAAATACTTGTGGAACAGCGGCGAGTCTCTGTCCTGCAACTGGTTCAGAAACTGCTCTTCTTCCGCCAGATGGGGTGGCTTCAGCGCAAAGACCACACGCAGCATCTGATCGGCGCCATAGGGTCCGATGATTTGGGCAGTGCGTTCCTGCACAGCGAGCGGTGTTTGAGGAATGGAAGCTCTCTGTTGCGTCGCGGAATGCGTTGACAAGCAGGCGCAACAACCGACCACCAGGGCGATCAGTCATTCGCCGCAGTTCCGACTTGTTGAAGAAGGCAACGAGGAAGGGTCCGCACAGAAACGGTTGAGGCGCATAGGCTCCACTCCGGTAACTTTCGGATCGTAGAGGTAATTCCTATCCCTGAGATCGGTCTATCTGGATGGAAACCGACACCCCAACACAATGCCCGAATCAAGCCAAAGGATGCAGTGATCGGCGTCATAAGCATGGGTGATCGAGGCGGCGCGCCAAACTATGGCTTGCTTTGCCGGACACGCTAATACGGGATCAAACCGACGGAAACTTTCTTCCGCTTTGTGGCAAAATCCTTCTTCAGAGGTGCTGCATGGCTCTCAGCTTCGCCAAAGACATTCGCCCCTTGTTCCGTGACACTCCCGATGTGGACACCATGAAAGAGTTCGGCATGGACCTGTCGGCCTACAACGACGTCAAAACGCACGCCGAGGCGATTTACTCCCGCCTTGACGACGGCAGCATGCCGTGCGACGAACCCTGGCCCAAAGAGCAAATCGCAAAGTTCAAGCAGTGGATCGACGATGGCATGGCGCCGTAAACAGCCCTGCCGAACCGCATCCCGCAAACCACGTAAGCCGCTTGCGGAACCGTATCACGCACACCCAGATTTCCCGCCAGATTAGCTCCCGGCGCCGGCCGGCTTGCTGCCGTATTTTTCGCTGCCGCCTCATGCCAGCAGGACATGCCCAGACGCGGTAGAATAACTGCAACGAAAGCGAATTTGATCCCGGGTGAGGCTGCGCGTTTGCAGGCCCGCCTGGTCAGGTATTTGATGAAGAGATTTGCTGTCCTTTTGCTTGCCACATTCGTCGGTGCGCCCTGGCTGATGGCCCAAACCAGCCCATCGGCTGGCCAGGACGACACCGTCGTCGAGGAAATCATCGCCCGCATCAACAACAACATCATCACCCGGGCCGATCTGCGCCGCAGCCAGGAGCAATATACAGGCCGAGTCCCGCCAGCCGGACCCCTCCGGTGCTCCGTCCGACCCCAAAGAGCGCGAGCAGGACTTGCTGCGCGATCTGATTGACCAGCAACTGCTGCTGCAAAAGGGCGAGGACCTGACGATCTCCGCCGACACCGACCTGGTCAAGCGGCTGGACGAGTTGCGCAAACAGATGCACGCCGAGTCCATGGAAGACATGGAGAAGGCGGCCCAGGCGCAGGGCGTCTCGTGGGAAGAATTCAAACAGAACTTGAAGAACAGCATTATCACGCAGAAAGTGATCGGCCAGGAGGTGGGCGGGCACATCAACGTGTCGCAGCCGGAGATCCAGCAGTTTTACGACCAGCACAAGAGCGAGCTGGATCGCCCGGAACAGGTGCGCATGAGCGAGATTTTGATTTCGACCCAGAACAAAGCGGCGGTCAAGACCGAGAAAGGGCAGGAGGCGCTGCCGGAGACTCCGAGCCCGGAAGTGGTTGCCGCTGCCGAGGCCAAGGCGGACAAGGTTTACGACCTGCTGAAGAAGGGTGGCAAGTTCGAGGACTTGGCCAAGCAGTACTCCGACGGCCCGACGGCCGATTTGGGCGGCGACCTGGAATACTTCAAGCGCGGTACTCTTTCCAAAGACCTCGAGGAACGGGTGTTTGCCATGAACGCGGGTGCTTACAGCGAGCCGGTGCGCACCAATCAGGGCTGGGTCATCTTGAAGGTCACCGAGCACCAGACCGCCGGTATTCCTCCTATGAAGGAAGTGGAGGGCCGGATCCAGGAACAGATTTACATGACCAAGATGCAGCCCGCGCTGCGCGATTACCTGACTAAGCTGCGCGAGGATGCCTACATCGACATCAAGGCCGGCTACACGGACACCGGCGCCAGCCCCAACGAAACCAAGCCGATCTACACCACGACCGCGAGCGAAGGCTCGTCGAAGGCAAAGAAAAAGAAAAAATTCGGGCTCTTCTAGCTGAATCCTGATATCCCGATCCCCTCGTCTACAAGTGCCAACGTAGCGCGCCCAATCACGAAATTAAGCGGCATTGACACGAACGACATTTGTCGCTATCATAGGCGACATTATGGTAAACGAGGTCAGGGCCGTGGTGCACGAACTGGGGGAAAACGGGCCTTGGGCCGCACCCTGTCCAGCGACCGTGATCTTCGCGAGGCGATCCGGGAGGGCTTTCCTCCCGCGGTAGTGGAGGAGCTGATGCGGACCTCCGGTTTGACGCTGAAAGAACTCGCCGGCGCACTGGATCTCTCGCCGCGAAGCTTGCAGCGGCGGCGTCGCAGCGGGCGACTGGCCCGTTTCGAATCCGACCGGCTCTATCGGCTCGCGCGCATCGTCGCTATCGCCAACCAGTACCTCGGCGATCATGAGCGCGCAACCCGCTGGCTCAAGCGTCCTAATCGCGTTCTGGGCGGGATTGCCCCCGTGTCGGCAATCGACACGGAATTGGGCGCACGCCAGGTGGAGAACATCCTGGGCCGTATCGCCTACGGCGGAATTAGTTGAGCCGAGTTTACCGAATCCTGCGCAGGAGCTACGCTCGCAGCCCCTTCGATGGCGAGGGCGCGTTCCGGTACGGCGGGCGCTGGTCGAGTCCGGGAATTCGCCTCAGCTACACATCGGAACATCAATCGCTCGCCATGCTGGAGTATTTTGTCCATCTGGATAAGGACGATCCTCCCGGTGATCTGGTGCTGGCGATTGCGGAGATTCCTGAAAATCTGACCAGAGAGCAATTGGAAGTCAGCGACCTGCCTGCAAACTGGCGGGAAGCCGCACCGCCTCGCGAGTTGGCGCGATGCGGCGATGAATTTGCGCAAAACGGCGAGCATTGTCTGCTGCTGGTGCCCTCGGTTCTGGTCCCTAATGAGAACAATTACCTGATCAATCCCGCGCATCCCGTTTACAACAGAATTGTGGTGCGCGAACTGGAGCCGCTCAGCTACGATCTGAGGATGTTTGGGGCACAACGCAGCCATCGCAGGGGCAAAACGACCTGAGCCAAGCTGATTTTGCTTGGGTGGGGATTTTCGCCTCCTGACAATGCGCCTTCAAACGCTTGCTCCGCGAAGCCCGCGTTTCTTTGGCGCCATCCCCCGCCAAGTGCGATACCATGAAACCCTGGCCGCATTGTCTTGCCGCGATGTGCCCACGGTTCCTCGCTATGAAGGAATTCTACATTTGCGATTGTGCCCGTCTGGAGAACCAGACCATCACCTCGCTGTTCGTGGTGGCCGCCAAGCAGGTGAAATCGAAAAAGAGTGGCGACCTCTACCTTTCCCTTGTCTTGGCCGACCGCAGCGGGCAACTGCAAGCCAACATGTGGGACAACGTCGCCGACACACTTGACTCCTTTGAGCAGGACGATTTCGTCAAAGTGAAGGGCGTGGTCCACAAGTACAACGGCCGCTGGCAGCTCACCATCCACAAGTTGCGCAAGCTGGAAGATGCGGAGATCGACTACTCCGACTACCTTCCCAAGACCTCGAAGGACATTGATCAGCTATGGCGCACGTTGACTGAATTCGTCGAGAGCTTCGAGAATCGCTGGCTGAAATCGTTGCTCCAGGAATTTATGGCCGACGAGGCCATCGTCACCGCGTACAAGAACGCGCCTGCGGCCAAGACCCTGCACCACGCCTTCGTCGGCGGCCTGCTCGATCACGTGGTCTCGCTGTTTACGGTTTGCGACCTGGCCGCCCGCAACTATCCTCAGGTGAATCGCGACCTGCTGCTGACCGGCGCCTTCCTGCACGATATTGGCAAGCTGCACGAACTTGCGTATCAGCGCTCGATTGCCTACACCACCGAGGGCCAGTTGCTGGGGCACATGATTATCGAACTGGAAATGCTGCACCAGAAGCTGGCGCATCTGCCCGGCTTTCCCGCCGAGCTGAAGATCCTGATCGAGCACATGATCATCAGCCACCACGGGCAGTATGAATTCGGTTCGCCGAAACTGCCCATGTTTCCCGAGGCGCTCATGCTGCACTATCTCGACGATCTCGACTCCAAGATGGAAAGCATGCGCGCGCAGTTTGAACGCGAGGCGGAGTTCGACAGTCCGTGGACCAGTTACAATCCATCGCTTGGGCGTCCGCTGCTGAATAGTAAGAAGTTCCTGGAGAAAGGCCTGGCTGCGTCGCGCGAGGCGGAGTCGCGAAGGTCGGCGGCAGTTGCTGGCGATGAGAGTGCCGCGCCGCCACCGGCGGTCGTGCAGCACGTCGAAGCCCAACCGGAAAGCGCGCCCACCCAACTGGCCGAAAAAGAGCTCGCGGTATCTCCCTTGGAAGCCCTGGAGCGCAAGTTTGCTTCGCACAAGGTGACGCCGGTGGTCGGCACCGGAAAATCGTCGTCCTGACCGCCGTTGTCAGGAACCTCCATGCTCGACTTCGCATGCTTTGAATGGCTGTCGTTCGACTGCTACGGCACGCTGATTGACTGGGAAACCGGTCTGCTCGGCTATCTGCGCCCGTTGCTGGCGAGCAAGGGCCACGCGCTCAGCGATGCGCAGATCCTCAACCTGTATTCGGAGTTTGAGCCGCGCGCCCAGAGCGGTCCTTACCGCTGCTATCGCGAAGTGCTGGCGCAGGTGGTCCGCGACTTCGCGGGCGAGTTGCGCTTCTCGGTCAGCGCCGCCGATGCCAACGGATTGGCGGAATCGATCCGCAACTGGCAACCCTTTGCTGACACGATTCCCGCACTGCGCCGTCTGCAGTCGCGCTACAAACTCGCGGTGCTCTCCAATATTGACGACGACCTGTTCGCCTACACCGCGCCCAAGCTGGAGCTGGGTTTCGACGCCGTTGTAACCGCGCAGCAGGTGCACAGTTACAAACCGTCGTTCAATAATTTCGAGGCGCTATTGCGCCGTTACCAAATTCCGCGCGAGCGCCTGCTGCATGTCGCCGAGAGCTTGTACCACGATGTGGTACCTGCGCATTCACTGGAGATCGCTACCGTGTGGGTCAATCGCAGGCAGGGCAAAGAGGCGGCAGCCACCAAGCTGGTCGAAGCCCATCCCGATCTGGAAGTGCCAGATATCGGCAAACTGGCGGAGTTGGCCGTGCCGGAGGGCTGGCGCGGCTAGGTCTCCCTGCTCACCCCCCTACGTCACCCCACCTTGTGACGCGTCACACAGATTCCAATACACCAGAAGAAGAGACTTATTGGGCGGCAGCTTGATGCTGCTTGGTGGACGTTGCTACGAGGCAAAGTACGCTCCCCTCGCCCTTATACATGAGTTCATTCCATAGCCTGCTCGTCTCGAACGTGAAGAGGGGATTGCCAAACCAAAGGGTTGCAGATTCCCGCTTCAGTTTCCGATCTTCCGGCTGTCACTGTGCGAGCGCGTCCACAGAATCCCGCTCCAAGCGGAGCGATGAGCTGACTTTCTGCCGCATTTCATCCTCTGGAGGCTTTCATGCTTCATCTCGACACCGGTAATACCGGTTTTATGATTCTGTGCACCGCTCTGGTCTTGCTGATGACCCCGGGCCTCGCCTTTTTCTACGGCGGGCTGGTGGGGCGCAAGAACGTCCTCACCATTATGATCCAGAGCTTCTTCTCCATGGGCTGGACGGCGGTCATCTGGTATCTGTATGGATATTCGCTGTGTTTCAGCGGCGACTGGCACGGCATCATTGGCAACTTCCATAATGTTTTGCCTGCGCGGCATCAACCTCACGACACCGTCGCCTAACAACACCATCCCATGATGGTTTTCATTGCTTATCAGATGATGTCTGCCGTCATCACCCCGGCGCTCATTACGGGCGCCTTCGCCAACCGCGTTAGTTTCAAAGCCTACTGCCTGTTTCTGACGGCTTGGCTCACTTTCGTTTACTTCCCCTTGGTGCATATGGTTTGGGGCGGCGGAATGCTGCAGCGCTGGGGCGTACTCGACTTTGCCGGTGGCATCGTGGTGCATAACATTGCCGGAATGGCCGCACTGGCGTCGGTCCTCTACTTGGGCAAGCGCCGGCTGCTGGATCGCGGCCCGCACAGCATTCCCCTCGTCGCATTGGGCACAGGGCTGTTGTGGTTCGGCTGGTACGGCTTCAATGCCGGGAGTGAAATGCAGGCTGATTCGGTGACGGCCCTTGCATTCCTGAACACCAGCATCTCCGCTTCGTTTGCCGCCGTCACCTGGTTGGCGGTGACCTGGGTGCGCGACGGAAAGCCTAAATTCCTCGGATTTATGACGGGTGCGCTCGCTGGACTTGTGACCATCACTCCCGCCGCTGGTTATGTCTCGCCCACCACGGCCGTCATCATTGGACTGGTGTCAGGCGTGGTTTGCTACTTCGCGGTCGAAATGAAAAACAAACTGCACTGGGACGACGCGCTCGATGTTTGGGGCGTGCACGGTGTCGGAGGCTTCTTAGGCATCGTTATGCTGGGCGTGTTCGCCAACAAAATGTTCAATCCCGCCGGGACGAACGGTTTGCTGTACGGCAATCCATCGTTCTTCGTGAAACAAGGGGCGGCGATACTCTTCTCGTCTGCGTGGGCGCTTGCTTTTACCTACGGTATGCTATGGGTCATTAACTTGTTTACCCCTGTCAGGGTGACCAAGATGAGCGAAGAGCTCGGTTTGGACGAATCGCTTCACGGCGAACATGCCTACGAAACCGTCGAAATTGAGGACTTGTTCCAAGGCGAACCGCACGATCTGATCGGACGGCTCGACGAAAAGGAAGAACTGGTCGGCACCGGAGAATAGCGATGGCGGCGCCGCTCATCGCGTTTGGCCGGTTCCTGGGAAGCATTGCCTTGGCAGGGGTGATGTTGCTCTTAGCCCAGTCTCTGGGTGGACAGCAGAACACCGTCGCTGCCGCAGGTGTCGCGGGAGGCGCAGCATGAACATAAAGCTTGCCCTCCTCGCGAAGGGCAATCAAAATGGCACCATGGAAATGCCACTGCGTTTCGTGGACGACGAGTACACCCCACGGCTGTGGGCTGAGTTGTTTCCCGTACTTCGCAACATCAAGACCGGCGAACTTGCCCGGAAAATGCTGGCCTACAAGAACAAGCCGGTGGCCAGCTGGCGCGCCGACGATTGGGGCCTGCTGGATGCGCTGAACCAGATGCTCACCCTGCGGGTTACGTCGCGAGAGCATGCCTTGCGCGACGACTCGCCTCCGGTCCGGGATGCGGCATTTTGGGCCAAGCTGGATAAGGACCTGGAGTTTTATTACGAGGCCCAATATCCCGGCGAAGAACTGGAGGAGGAGGACGACGAGGACGTTTGATGCTGCAACTCTTCGCCTAGAAAACACATTCCCGGCTTATTTTTCGCGCTATCATGTTGCGCATGGCACCTCATCACTCGCCGCGATTTCTCGACATCGTCAACACCGCCAAGCAGCGTGTCCGCGAAGTAACCGTGGACGACGTTAAGCAAATGCTGGACGACAAGGCAGATTTTCTCCTCATCGATGTCCGCGAAGACAACGAGTGGGCGAAGGACCACCTGCCGGCGGCCGTGCATCTGGGCAAAGGAATCATCGAACGTGATGTGGAGCAGCGCGTGCCTGACCTGGGTACCCCATTGGTTTTGTACTGCGGTGGCGGGTTCCGGTCGGCGCTGGCGGCTGACGCCCTGCAAAGAATGGGTTTTACCAATGTCGCCTCCATGGACGGCGGCATTCGCGAATGGCGAGAGAAGGGTCTTCCGCTGACAAGCGAATAAAGGTCCCCTGAATGGTTGGCTGGATAAAAGTTCGTATCGCCGGGATGCTTATTGCGGGTTTGTTGCCTGGCGTGGCTTGGGGAGTTCCGGCCCAGAAGAAATCCATCCCGACAGGCCAACGCTTCCCTACAGCATGCTTGGGCTTCGTCGCGACGACATTGACGCATATGACAGCAAAGCCGAGCCGGTGGCCCGAGTCAGCGGAGCTCTCATAACGGTGAACCAAATGGGCTGGGACTTGATTCATAAGTACTACCCAAGCCTGGGTACCAGTCGCGAGGGACCCGAAAAAGAGAGTCCACCCTGACGATCCCGCCGATCGCCGATTCTTTGCCAGCTTTACCAACGAAGATCCCTCTTTCAGCCCCACGCCGTTACTGTGCATGATTGGGTCGCTTCCTGAATCTCAACTCTCCGGTCCGCTGAAGGATCTGCACAACGAATTGGCGCCAGCCATGGCGCTAGAGGATTATTCCAGTTGGAAGCTGGATGAGCTGCGCAAAGCCGTTGACAAGTTGACGGACGCCACGGCCACACACAAAGGAGTGAAGTATCGGACGCCGAAGAGGCGATTGTCGTTTAAGCGGGCATTGCAGTTGTATGCCATGACCCTTGCCTTGGTCCGGATGGAGACGAAATGGGCCGACAAAACGGATTCTCCGCCGCCGGACATGGCCGACTTCACCAACCGCCTCAGGCACCAGTTGCCGCGGCAGATTTCCGACGGTGAAACGGTGACCCTTCTTCTATATCTCCCCGCGAACATTGACGAACCCCTGGCCAGAGGAGAGTTTGAGGAAAGAGCCGAGTCGTAATTAAGAGGAGCGGTTCAACCTTCGAGGCCGAGCAGTTCCCTGTGTATCTGACCGCGGACCAGAAGGAGTGGAACCCGTCGTGGATTGAGCTGGCGGACGTAATGAGCGACACGACCCTGGTTGCACGGAAGTACGAACACGACTGGACCAGGTTAGACGGCCCGTACTTATGGTTTCGCCCCGACCAACTGAACGGTGAAGTCGTGTATCGGGCCACGGTCAAGTTTCAGGCGGCCGAAATTGTGATTGAGGCTGAAAGAAGCATCGTGCGCCGGCGGGCGGTGAAGCGAGCGGACCGGCCTGCGGATTACGATCCAGCGAAAATGACGGCATTCAACCCCGACGTAGATGCTGCCGCCGTGCCGCATGATCCGCTGTCTGTTGAACCTGCCGCCGCCGCCGAGCAGTTCAACGGTTTGAAGTGGCCCGCTCCTTATTTCTCGAACGCGTTCCGGGCATGGTGCGCTTACGGTCGCTCGACCACGGGACGCACTGACGACGGAAGAACCTGGGTATTCGTTGACGCTGATGCGCCTCGCAAAGGAGCCCCGGGTTCAAGTGTGCCGTCGCCTGCTGGTATTCCGCAATCGGCATTCGCCAACCCGCAGAACCCCTCCCGGTGAATGTTAACGGCTGTGACCTTGGGTGCCGTCATCGCCGCTCGTCGAGCTATTGCGCCATGGGAACTTTGATGATCTTCTTCTGAATCGCATACGTGACGAGTTGTGCCTTGTTGTGAATGTCGAGCTTGCGCATCAGGTTGAATTTGTGCGCCTCGACCGTTTTCACGCTTAACCCCAGCAGCACGGCGATCTCTTTTACCGAATTGCCTTCCGCCAGCAGCTTCAGGATCTCGCGCTCGCGCGGAGTAAGCGTGGACATCCGTGGCCGCAGCCTGGCATCTTTGACGCGGGCGCGGAAGTCTTCCACCAGCTTGCCCAGCACCCGCGAGCTCATGTACTTGCCGCCTTTGTACACGTCGCGCACAGCACTCACCAACTGTTGCGCCGGCGTGTCCTTCAACACGTATCCCGCCGCCCCCACTTCCAGGCACTGCACTAGATAATCTTCGTCCTCGTACATGGTCAGGAAGATGACCTTGGTCTCGGGCCGGTTTTTCTTGATCTGCCGCGCCGCCTCAAACGGCGAGAGCCCGGGCATTCCGATGTCGATCAGCAAGACATCCGGCCGCAGTTCGCGGGCCTTCTCCACCGCTTCGCCCGCATCCGCCGCCTCACCCACTACTTCAAAATCGCTTTCGCTCTCCAGCAGGCGACGTACGCCCTGCCGGAACAACGTATGGTCATCCACCAGCACACATCTGATTTTGGGCATTCAATGACTCCTCACGCGCCTTGCGCCACGGCATCGCCAGCTTCCCGGCTCATCGGCAAACCGCGGTCGGGGCCGAATCCGGCCCCGGCGATGGGCGCATTAACTTCGATGCGCGTACCCTTGCCTCGCGCTGAGGTCACCTTCATCTTTCCTCCAATGTTTCCGATACGTTCGTGCATACCGGCGAGGCCGAAGCTGCGCCGGGCGGCTTTCGGCCTGGCGACCATACCTACCCCATCGTCCTCCACCAACAGGCGAACGGAATCTCCGTCGCGTGTCATCTCGATAATCACCGTGCTGGCGCTGGCATGTTGGGCCACGTTATGCAACGCCTCCTGCACCACGCGATAGACTGCCGTTTCCACGGTTGCAGGCAAACGGCCGAACTCCGGCGAAACCGTGACCCGCGCCTTCACCCCGCTGCTCTTGGCCAGGTCTTTGGCTTCTTTACGGACGGCGGCGATCAGCCCCAGTTCTTGCAGCACCAGCGGCGACAGCCGGCCAATGATGCGGCGGATGCCTTCAATCGTACGGTCCACCACGTCGAGGGTTTCGCGAATCTTAGCGCGCGCCGAGCGCGTCCCGACGTTGCCCTCGAGCATCCCCAGGTAAAGCCGGATCACCATGAGCGCTTGGCCGGTTTCGTCGTGCAGCTCACGGCTGATGCGCTTGCGCTCTTCTTCCTGCGCCCGCAGCAGGTGTCCGGAAAGTTCCGCGATGCGCATTTCGCGTTCGCGCAGAGCATCGGTCATGCCGGCGCGATCAATGGCCAGCGCCGAGCGGTCGGCAATGGCCCGCAGCAATTCGCGTTCGGTGGGCAGCCACTCATGGGGACTGGAAAACCCGATCAGCAGCACCCCAATCACGCTCTCGCTCGACTTCAAGGGCACTCCCCAAAGCGCTTTTGCCCGGCCCCGCAGCATGGGATTCAGCGTCCCGTGCGAGGCGCTCAAGTCGGGCAAGATTGCCGGCTCGCCGGTCTCGGCAATGGCCCCGGAGAATCCGTGGCCCACCGCAATGGCCAGCGTGGGATCGTCGAGATCGTCACCAAAGCCAACCTGGGCTTGCACGCGCAGTATCTGCTGCTCTGGTTCTTTCAGCAGGATCAGGCCCACCGTCGCAGTAAACGTTTGCGTAGTGATTTCCAGAACGCGATCCAGCAAAGCGTTCAGGTTGCGCGCCGAAAGTTCGGCATCCAGGACCGACAACAGCGCTTCCGACTCATTCTTCTGAGCATCGAAGTACGCCCCGGAGACCGCTACATAGGTTGCCCATGAAAGGGTCTCCATAGCGGCCAGAGCTTCTGCAAGCCGGTGTGGCGGGAAGATCTTTTCCAGATAGGGATCGATCAGCTGCTGGTAAATCTCCAGTGAGCGCGACACCACCCGCGCGCTGACTTTAAGTTTTGCCAGGCGCTTTCCGAAATGCTGCAGGCTGTTGCAGAAGGCAGCAAAGTCGGTCTGGGAAAAAATGGAGAAGCCGGTACCGATCGTCAACCGCTCCAGGGCCGTCATCGCCCGTCCGTCGCAATCGAATTCGCGGAACATCCGCCGCCGCCATGCCGCCGTAATCTCGGGGAAATATGGTTGCAGGCTACGAGTCACCTCGACCACCACCTCGCGCGACGTTTCTTTTATGGGCAGCAACGGAGACATGACCGCCCCCTCGGCGATAAAGATGTTGATGCGGTGGAGCTTACGGCAGGATGGCAGTACTACCTGATTAACCTGTAACCACCGAGTTATCAGGTATCGTACCAGTTTTCTAGATTATGAACTAATTATTACGGCAGTTGCTAATAGCGTTACTACACATACACCTGCAAGTGCTGATCGGGCCTTGACTTATCTAGTTTTGGTTCTCGATACGGCGAAGAGCTCCTTGGCGTTGAAGCGCGCGGATCGCGGTCTTATCCAACGTCTCGCGGACAATCCATTGCAATTCAACCGGCCAAATTCCGGATCTTTCCGGCCTCGACTCATGCCGGTGTGGCGTGATACCGATCCGCGGGCGGCTGATGTGCGTGCAGGACTGGCTTGCGTGCCCGTGGGCCCCTGACGACAGGGCCCGAGGCACTGCCGTATGCGACGACATCAGGCGGGATGGAGCGGCTTGTCACCTGGCACTGCCGACGATCAGTATGGTCCGCGCGCACCAGGCGGGCCTGCAGAAAGATTTCGCTCAAGGGATCCAGGGCTTCTGCAATACGAATGTTCACCCAGGTTTTGCTGGCGCGCAGCATCTCCGCCACTTCGTCGCGGGAGAAAGAATACAGTGCGACCAGGGTAATCATCTCGGCGTGCAACTCGCTGAGTCGGGCAAAACAGAGTTCGACATCGCGCACGAAGACCGCCTGGTCTTCGAAGCTGGGAATGGCGTGGTGAGTGACTCGGGCGCGGAAAAACTCCCGCCCCAGCAACGAGGGAAGCCTTCCCACTTGCGAGGAGATCTCGAAGAAATGCCGCACGATGTCGAAGGTCTGTCCCGGGTAGCAGGAAATTTCCGTGCGGGGATCGATCTCGTCGCCCTCTTCGACAGCCGGGTGGGCGGGGTGGAACAGCCGTAACTGCGAAGGCGATAACTGGAGGTCCTTCATTGCAGCCTCCCAAACGGCAACCCGGATGGTGTATCGCCAGATACCATCGGCGCTGCGACGGATTTCGGCCGCGACTTGCACAGCAGTAGTTGCCCGCTGCGCATGGTCGGGCACCGAGTAGTTGGCCAGCATTTGTTCGCACGGTTCGCAATAGGTTTCGGCAGACGCGGCCGGGCGCAGTCTCAGCGAGCCGCACCGTTCACAGTATTTCAGTTCGTAAGTAGAGAGTTGCATGGGGTGCCCCTAGCTTCCTCTCGTCATAAGACGAGGAGCCCTGGCGACAGACCCGGGTTACGATCAGGGCCTGCGCACAGGGCTCGTTTTAGTTACGATGACCTGTTAGTGGTTATTTGGTTACGTGCAAAACGCGATGCTGGCAGGGGCGCGGGCAATTGACATCACTACGCGCCAACGCAAGCATGGACCTCGCCGCGCATCTGCCATTGGGTTTCACGGTATCATCCGCTAATCTTGCCGGCGGCTGAAATAACCCTCCTCATATCCGGACTTCAGAATGCAGCCGTTTTTCACGACGACACTGAGTCTTCCCGAGAAGCGCAGATTGCGCAGGAGCTTCTCCGTGGCCGCTGAAAGCAGCTCGGCCTGCCTGATCTTGCGCCGCAACTCGGCGAATATTCTTTCCTCACCTTTTGCTTCGGTCTCCATCATGGTCCATTTCCCTCGGCCAGAACCCCAGGACCTGGCGACATCTCGACTGTGGCATAGGGAACCTGCGCAGTCAACAAGTTTATTGCTCCAGGAATATTACTAAAGTACATATATAGCTTTTAGAAAATACAATTGGCCATGGGACTCCAAGGCTTGCATGCGACTCCAAGACCTGCAAGACAAACTGCGCGCGCACATCCGGGCCCGCATCGGCCGCGGTGAGCTGACCGGAACCGGTTTGTCCCGCGAGGCCGGATTTCAGCAAGGCCATCTTTCCAACTTCCTCAACGCCCGCCGGGGTCTCAGCCTGGAATCCATGGATCGGCTGCTGGAGACCCTGAACATTGGGGTGCTGGACTTGGCCGATCTGAAAGATATCCGGCAGCAGGTCTCATTCCCCGCCGCCGGATTCGAGAATGTGGCCCTGGTGAGTGGAGAGCAAGCCGCCCGCCTGCCCCGCTTCACGCCTGCGCAGGTGCGGGAAAGCTGCAATTTCAGCAAGTCATTTCTGCGCAAGCTAAAGCCGAACGATGCCAGCAATCGCAGCGAGTGGCTGCGCTTCGTGCTGCTTAGACTCGACGCCAGGGCGGCCGCGGGCATGTTTCCCCATATCCCTGCCGGCGCGACCCTGTTGGTGGATCGCCACTACAATTCCTTGCAACCGTACCGCCGGTTTCGACCCAACATCTACGCGGTGCATGCCGAGGCCCGCAGTCTCATCGGCTACGCCTCAGTTTCCGGTGATCACCTAGTGTTGCGGCCGCAGAATCCGCAGCACCCCGTGGAACTGGTGCGCATCGAACGCGGCCGGAGTTATCACGATTACATCGTGGGCCGAGTGTGCCACGTTGGGTTCGAGGTATGAGGTCCGACTCTCTGCTATGATTCTTGCCCGTCGGCGCTAAAAGCCGCCGTAGCAGGAGGCCAGCACTTATGGAGGAACAGGGGACCGTTAACGCGATCATGCGGCGCAACGAAGACATTGCCCTTGACATGATGAAATTCATCGCCGTCACCACCGGATACGGGAAGACCGGCTCGCCGGAAGCCGGGTTCAAGGGCGGCACCGTTTCGAAAGCCGAGGACTATGCCCAGCATTTGCTGGACCTGTTTGGGCAATGCCTGGCGGCGGTGCAAGGCAAAAAGTAGGCCGAGGCCCAAGAAACGCACACGCAGCCGGAGCCCGGCAGCTCCGGTTTTCTTTGAGCGCGGGAGGGGATCGCCGAACATCACGCCGGCAAGTGATTTCGGTCACTGCCGAGGTGGCGCCGCAGGACGACCATCAAGCTGGCGAGGTGCACCATGGCAGGCTTGGATCCCAAGTTTCACGAAGAGACCCTCAGCATTCATCAAGAACACGAGGAGCTGGTGGCGCAGTTGGACCAGATGGATGCCGCCCTGGAACAGATGGCCTGCTATGCCGAGGTTTTCACCGATCTTGCCACCGCCAACCAGGCGATAAGCCGCGGCAAATGGATGGCCGAATGGCTTCCCCGGCACTACCAGCATGAAGAAACCACGGTGCTGGCAACCATCGCGAAGATGAGTCCGGAGCTGGCTTCGTTTGCCCGCGAGATGAAGCGCCAGCACAACGAAATGCGGGTGCGGCTGGAGAATTTCCGCGATACCGTCGAGCATCTGAGCCAGACCACCGACCTGGAGAATGCCGTCAGCCAACTGAAGAAGGACGGCAAGGATCTCACTCGCATGATGCGGCTGCACATGGCGGCGGAAGAGAAAAAGTTCTCCAGCCTGGAGAACTAACGAAACAAACCCAGCCCCACTGGCAATTCCAACCAGCCGTAGCGCATAGAGCTAGCTCTTCACCCCCGCGCTTTTCTCCGGTACAGAGTAATTGGCGAAGCGGAGAGTTTGTCCGGGATTTCAGTGCGCCCCAACCCGCCTCGCACACCTTGGCTCGACTTGTTTACCGCATGCTCAAGTTCGGCCAACAGTATGTGGATCAGGGCATCGAGTATTACGAAGTTAAATACCGACAGCAACAGCTACGTTGGACAGCCAAGCAGGCCGCAGCCCTCAACATGCAACTCGTTCCACTTCCAGAGCTTGCTAGTTGAGTTTCTGGAGAGTTCGCCAAGCAACTGCGGAAGTGGGCCACCAGCCTGGCGGGGCCGGCGGTCCAGGATGCAACGGCCCCGAAACGAGGGTTTGCATTCTGGAAGGGATGATCGCCGGCCTGGGGCTGGAACCACACCAAGCATCGCCACCACCACCCCGATGGCCCGCACTACCCGTACAAACGGATGTATCAATCCTGAACCGCTATAATCCAATTCCGGGGAAACACTCGACGGAAAGGGAGTCTAGGTTCTGGCGCGCATTCAACTACTCGGAGTTCTTCTGCGTTACAACGACGGCGATCTTCTCGAGGACTCCCTGCGCTATCTTCTTGACCAAGGCCATCACGTAATTGTGTGGGACCACGGATCTACGGACGAAACTCCGGAAATCGTCCATCGCTACCAAAACGAGTTACTGGAGAGCCGCCACATCCCGAGAGAGTTCGACTTCTATGAGTTGTATGCAGCCATGTCGAGACATCTCATGGAGAGCTATGTATCTACTTACGACTGGATTTCTTGGCCGGATCAGGACGAGTTTCTGGAGGGACCGTCTCGCGCAAAGCCGTACCGGGAATGCGTCGAAGAAGTGTACGCTTCGCCCTTTAGCCGGATACAATTCCATAACTATAATTATTGGCTGACCAGCGCCGATGATCCGGAAATCCAGTCGCCGCCGCTGCGCATCCGGCATTATGCGCTCTTTCCAGATTGCGCTCCGCGCATTCGCTCCTGGCGCGCCTCGGCGACCAACCTCCGGGTCTTCAACCACAATCCGCCGCTGGGCTATCCCTGGCCCGCGCGCTTCAACCTTCGTCATTACCCCATGCGATCGCGTGAACAAATGCTGGGCCGCATCCTGCGCGACCGCGCGGGTTTGCGCCGCGGCGACAGCAACTACCATTACGACAATATGAAGCTCAACATGGATCGCCTGGAGATCGCGCCCGAGCAGCTTAATTATGATGACGGGCACTCGGAGTTGAATCCCGAGCCGATTTTTAATTGGCGCTCCATTTACGGATTTGGCGCACCTGTAGAATCGGCCTCCTGAAGCAGGGCCGCGTGTCGTCATTCGGCGTGGGAACGAAAGCGGAAAACCGCGGTAAGGCATTGTATTTGAGAGGAAACCGTCGGGACGGTTCGCCAACGCGGCAACCTCACTGCTAGAATATCGGTTTCAACAGCCTCGGTTGCGGAAGCCGGCCGATACTCGCGATCAGGACAAGACTCTGGCGCGACGCTACGGCTTGGACTGTCTATGAGTTCCAATGAATTACTTCTGGGATGATCAGTTTCATCTTTATCGAACTAAGAATCCAGGGGAGTTCTCCTATTCCGACGGCGCAGAAGTGGAAGAACGCCTGCTTAGCATTGTCGCGAACGCCACAGACCGCAGTACTTTCTCGCAAGAATTAGCGCAGCACATTTGCGACTGGCCTACTGAGTACTACTTCAGCCGGTCTCGTCACTGCCTGGTTCGGCCGCTGGAGTTGCCTTCGGGCGATAGAGTTCTGGAGCTGGGGTGCGGTTGCGGCGCGATCACCCGCTATCTTGGGGAGATTGGCGCGCAGGTGGTCGCCGTCGAAGGAAGCTTGGCCCGGGCGCGTGTCGCCGCGGAGCGCTGCCGGGACCTCGCCAATGTTCGAGTCGTGGTAGATGACCTGCTGAGTTTTGAAAGCGATGAGCGATTTGACTGCATACTTCTGATCGGAGTGCTGGAATATGCGGCCTTGTTCTCAGGCAGAGAGAAGCCGTTTGAGCACTATCTGCAGGCGGTAAGCCGTTTCCTCGCGCCCGGCGGCCGGGTGGTTATCGCCATCGAGAATAAGGTGGGCTTGAAGTACTTCAACGGTTGTGGTGAAGACCACATCGGTGTGCCGTTCTTCGGAGTTCAAGATCTCTACGGGACTAGGACCGCTCGCACCTTCGGAAGACGGGAATTGATCGCCCTGCTATCCGCATCGGGACTATCCCAGGTCCGCTTCTATTATCCTTTTCCAGACTATAAGCTACCCACGGTGGTTCTCTCTGAGAACGCCTTGACGGATCCTGGGTTTGACGCGGTCGATTTGCTGGCCCGCTGCCATGCTCGTGACTATGCGGGTTCGCCTTACCGCAGCTTCGACGAAGTGCTCGCTTTCTCCGTGTTGCATACCAATGGCCTGGTCGCCGACCTGAGTAACTCATTCCTTATCGTCGCGACACCGGGCACGGAACCGCCCGCCAGGCCCACGGAGCTTGCCTTTGCGTGGTCGGTAAATCGCGTGCCTGACTTTTGTACGCAAACGACCTTTGTGCGGGATGGTTCTGAAATACGAGTGCTGAAGGAGCCGCTGACGGCGTCGGTCATTGGTCGTCGTACGGTGGATGAGAGCCTGACCATCACGCATCAGGTGTCTGAATCCGTATACCGGCCCGGCCGGCAATTGTTGTGGGACCTGCTGCGAGCGCGAGCTGCTGGTGGAGATGTGGAATCCATCGTTCAAGCGCTGCGGCCGTGGATGGAATTTCTCTTGCAGCATGCTCGGGTGTCGCCGTCGCAAGTCGTCGGTGCTTCCGAGGAACTGCCAAGACTATCGTCCTACGTGCTAGCTGGGGACCTCCTGGACTGCACCCCCTTCAACCTTCTCAAGATTGATGGCGAGCTGGTGCCCATTGATGATGAGTGGCAAAGCAAAAACGACGTTAGCTTAGGGTGGGTGATAACCCGGGGTGTTTTATGGTCGATGCCTTCCGGGTTGTCAGCGGGCAATCTCGCGCCATCGATTCTGGAGCTAATCGAGGCACTCTGCGGCAGCTTTCACCTGGCAGTTTCGGAGGCGGACCTGGAAACCTGGCTCGGCCAGGAAGCGGAGTTCCAGAAACTCGTCGTTGGTTATCCCTGCGAACCGCTGACCACGGGAAGAACGTTTCGCGGAATGCGGCCTTTCGTAAGCGAGATCTCCAGCTTAAAGCAAACGGTCAGTAGCCTGCAGCAGACGGTTGCAGAGCTCGAGGTGGATGTCGCCAACCTCCGAGAACGAGAGGCCGAGCTGGAACGACTGAAGGTGCATGCCAATTTATTAAACGTGGAGTTGGCCAAGCGCACCGGGCAATTGAACGGTATTCTCCAGTCACGGGCGTGGCGGTTGACCGCTCCGCTGCGCGCGGTTGCGAAACTCCGGCCACACTCCCGCCTTGAAGCGCGTCAAATGAAGATGGACTCCGAGCTGATTGCGCAGTCCGGTCTTTTTGACGTTGGCTGGTGTCTGTCGCAAAATCCAGAAGTTGCAACCCACGGTGTTGACCCCATTGCCCACTATCTTCAGCGCGGGGCCGTGGAAGGGCGAGACCCCAGCCAGACTTTTAGCGGTCAGTGGTACCTTGAAAAGAATCCTGATGTGCGGGCGGCCGGTTTCAACCCCTTGGTCCACTACCTGCGTTTTGGGACTACCGAAGGGCGCAGACCATCTCCTGCCGGCCCAAATCCAAGGCAAAGCGTGGCTGAGGCCCAGAAGGAGTGGGATAACCTAGGTCATAGCCGGCTTCAGCAGCTTCTGCGGGGCGACGACCGAATAGTATTTCCAGCAACTGAAAGCCCGGCTGTTTCCATTATTCTGGTTTTTTATAATAAAGCCCACCTTTCGCTGCTGTGCCTCGGTTCCATACTCGAAAATGCTGACATTCCCTATGAAGTCGTGATTGTGAATAACTGCTCGAGCAACGAGACTGATAGCTTGTTGGAGCGAATTGATGGGGCAACCATCATTAATAACCCATCTAACCTTGGGTTTGGCGATGCCTGTATGCAAGGCGCGGAGCAGGCGCGGGGGAAATATCTTTGCTTCTTAAATAATGATGCCTTATTGCAACCCCATGCGCTTTCGTCAGCTCTGGCAAGCTTTCGCGAAGGTCCTAAGGTCGGAGTTATTGGCGGTAAGATCCTGCTGGCGAATGGCAACCTGCAAGAGGCCGGAAGTATGATTTGGTCGGATGGAAGCGCGTTAGGATACGGGCGAGGAGATAATCCTAACCTGCCGCAATATGAGTTTCGACGCCCGGTAGATTATTGTTCCGGAGCATTCTTAACTACGCCACGTTCCCTCTTCCGTCAGTTGGGTGGCTTTAACCGGATTTTCAGTCCCGCTTACTATGAAGACTCCGATTATTGCATGCTGGTTTGGGAAGCCGGCTATAGTGTCCTATACGAGCCTACAGCCGTTATTCGGCATTACGAATCGGCTTCGTCGGAAGGGAACGAAGCCGCCAAACCGGCAATGGTAGTCAATCAACAGAAATTCCGAGCAAAATGGAATGACCGGCTTCCTAAGCATCTGCCCTATTCGACAGCCAACATACAACGCGCTCGCATCTCGGCAAGTTCCGACGCGCTCAAGATTCTATATATAGAGGACCGAATACCCCATCGCCACCTGGGTTCGGGCTTTCCGCGGAGTAATGAAATCCTGCACCATCTTGTGAAACAGGGCCATCGGGTCACCTGTGCCTCCTTTACCTCTCGCCTGCTGGAGAACGAGTACGGCGACATTCCACGAGAGGTTGAGTTGTTGGACGGGGTTTCGCAACGCGAACGGCTGTTTCGGGAGTACGTGCCGAACAGCGACATCGTATGGGTGAACCGGCCTCACAATATGGAGGCCTTCCTGAAGGGCAGGGTTGACAAAGGCGCTCCCAGCAAGGCCCGCATAATTTACGACGCGGAAGCGATTTTTGCGGAGCGGGATTGGCGTCAAGCAGAGATTCTCGGTAACGAGATTTCATCCCAGGTTAAGTCTTCATGGCTGGACCACGAGTTAGCTTTGGCAAAGGCCGCTGACGCCGTCGTGGTCGTATCGCAACGAGATCGCGCGACTATGGTGTCGGGGGGAGTACGCCATGTGTCGATAATCAGCCATCGACTATGCGCTAACCCGACCGCCGCGGCATTCGACGAGCGGCGCACGTTCCTGTTCGTCGGAGCTATGCACCGAACGGACAGCCCAAATGCTGATTCCATGCGGTATTTTTGCGGTTCAATCTGGCCGACGGTCCACCAAGTGACGGGCGCCCAGTTGATCATTGCCGGGTACGGGGCCGACGCTGTGTTGAGCGATTGCCAGGCGGACGGAGTCCGCATTCTCGGTCGGCAGGACGACTTGACCTCGCTTTATAACCAAGCGCGCGTATTTGTAGTACCCACCCGATATGCGGCGGGAATTCCTTACAAAGCGCACGAAGCGGCCTCATTTGGTGTGCCTCTTGTAGTATCCAACCTGATTGGAGAGCAACTGGGATGGCAGCATGGGAACGAATGCCTTATGGCCGAGACTCCCATCGCTTTTGCGGGAGAGTGCTGCCGTTTGTATCAGGACGCAGATCTTTGGGAACGGCTTCGCGCCAATGCGTTGCTGCGCGTCGTCAACGAGTTGAGGGGCGAGGTTTTTGCTAAGTCGGTCGCTTCTGTAATCATCAATGTCCGCCCTAACCGACAACCAAAGCCAGTGCCAGCGATCAGGAGCAGCGAATGCCCCTAGGCCGCCTGCCCTTCCTCCGGGGGAACCCAGGCAATTCCACGGTCCGGCAAAGGGAGCGGTTTGTTCGCGCCTCATCTATCAAGGGCTGTTGCATAGGGAGCCTGAGGATGAGGCTTTTAAAGCGCTGCCACGATCTGCGCCCGATCAGCCCCATCGGCGAACAGCTTGATCTTTAGCTGGAGATGCTTCTCACCACGGCTCCCCCGTTTTCAGGATCCAGTCAACCGCCTCGGGCAGAGGCCCGACGCGAGCATCGGGAGCGGATGCAGGAGCCTGTTCGGTGTAGCCGCGGTCAATCCAGATGGTCTTGCATCCCGCATTGGTTCCGGCATCCATGTCGCGCCAGCGATCGCCGACCAGATAGCTGCGGCCCAAATCAATTCCGTACTGCTGTGCGGCGCACGTAACCAGGCCGGGGCGCGGCTTGCGGCAATCGCAGTCATCCTGATCGTCGTGGAAACACGTTAGCACGTCGTCCAGTGGCAACTCGGCCCGCAGCCGGCGGGTCATCTGTTCTAAGGTGTCGCGCTTCAGGACTCCCCGGGCGACGTCCGGCTGATTGGTAACGACCAGCAGAAGGAAATCACGTTCTTTGAGCCGGGCCAGCGCCTCGGCAGTTCCGGCGGGTATCCGCAGGTCCGCAAGTTCGGTAGGAGCGTGGGGCTTGCCATTGCGGATCAGCGCCTCGTTCAACACGCCGTCGCGATCCAGAAAAACGGCGCGTCGCAGCAGTCGGGACGGCAGAGAGTCGCCCGTGGTGGCGTCGAACGAAACCCGCGAGAGTGACCGCGTGACGATCATGGCTCAACTGTATTCTATCGGGATCGCAGGAGACCGTAAGCTAGAACTTCAGCACGGGTTCGTCCCCGCCGCACGTTTTGCTATACTTAATTGCCTCTACGTTTCTGCTTGGAGCCCGTGATGCTCGCCGCATCCGGTCGGGTGTGCGGAAGTGGTGAAATTGGCAGACACACCATCTTGAGGGGGTGGCGCCGAAAGGCATGGGGGTTCAAGTCCCCCCTTCCGCACCATGCCTCACCCAAGTTGTAAGCAACGTAAAGAGTTACGATATTGCCGATACTGGCGCGGTTCCGCGTAAACGCGGCCGCCAGATGCAAGGATTGAGAATTAACATGGTTGTCCTGGTCACCGTTATTCACGTCGTCGTTTGTCTGTTCCTGATCATTGTGGTGCTGCTGCAAAGCGGACAGAGTGCCGACATCGCTGCCGCCTTTGGAGGCATGGGTAGCCAGACTGCCTTCGGTACCCGCACGGCTGCAACCGTGCTCTCGAAAGCCACCACTTGGGCAGCCATCATGTTCATGGTCACGTCCATCACGCTTTCGGTGTTCGCCACCCGTCATGCCAACCGTACCGGGTCGGTATTGGAAGGCTCAAGACCGGCGCCCGCGAAGTCGGCCCCGACGCCGCAGAAACCCTCTGCGCCCGCGCCGAACCGCTAGAGAGCATCCCTCACTTGTGTTCAGGGCCCGCAGAACGTCCTAATCTGCGGGCTTGATTCCTGTCTGTTATCTACTCCGTCTTCTTCTTTTCTGCCATAGCGCCGGCCTTGCTGTAGGTAATGGTCATGGCCTTCTGCAGCTTGCTGGCATCCGGACCCGATTCCATGGTCATCACGAACGAGTCGGACTTGAAGTCGGAATAGGTGATACGGGTCAACATTTTTTGCCCGTTCATCTCGCCTTCCATGGTGACAACCAGTTTGTCGCCTTCCCACTTGGAAGCGCCGCTGGCATCGCAGCCATTGGGCGACATGCTGTCGCACCAGACGCCCCGGTACACTTGCGCCTTGGCATCCCACCAGAACGTTCCGAGGCCGGTGAAGCTGCCCATGGTTCCGTTGGAGTGATACTTCTCCGTCAATGACAATCCGCCCGGACCCGGCGTCAGCACTGCGGTGCCCTTGCCGGTGCCGCCTTTGGGCATCATGGGACTGGGGTCCACCTTCTCGGCCACCGTCCAGCTCCCCGCCATCATCTTGATCATCTTCGTCATCTCTGGCGCGGGCTTGGGCATCGGCATGCCCATCTGCTCTTTCGCCTTGGCTGCCGGTTTGGCCGCCTTCGGCTTGGCCGACATTGCCGAGTCCTGCGCCGCCAGCGGCATCCAGCACAGTCTGCCCAGTACCAATAACATCGTTACCCGTAGAATGGTCTTCATAGCTCCTCCTCTTAGGGAAGTTTCGTGCGGCAAGAATCTTATACGATATGGGGAGTTTCGCAACAGGCTTGAGCCTCAGTCGTGCTTGTGCCAGATTTCAGTCAATGTTGTGCTGACCGGAGTAATCACTTTGACCGAGCGCCTCTACTACACCGACTGCTTTCTCACCGAGTTCGAAGCTCGCGTGGTGGCTGTCAGCCGTGAAGCTGAAGACACCGCGGTCACTCTCGACCGCTCGGCGTTTTATCCCGCCAGCGGTGGACAGGTTTTCGACACCGGCTGGCTGGAGCTGCCAGGCGCGAGCGGCCTGCCGCGGATTCGCGTGAAGGACGTCGCCGAAAATGAGCAGACCGGAGACGTGCTCCACATCGTCGAAGGTGGCGCACAAGATCTGCAACCCGGCACAATTGTGCACGGGGCGATCGACGTCGACCGCCGGCGCGATCACATGCAGCAGCACTCTGGCCAGCATGTACTCTCCGCTGCGTTCGAGAAGCTTTATGGATTCGCTACGGTTTCGTTCCACATGAATGACGAGAGCTGCACCATCGATCTCGCCAGCGACGCGGTCAGCGCGAAGCAACTGCAATCGGTAGAGAAGCTGGCCAATGAAGTGATCGCCGACGATCGGCCGGTCGAGATTCGCTTTGCCACCCCGGACGAAGCGCGCGCCCTGGGCGTCCGCAAGATACCCGCAACAGAACGCGACCGGCTCCGCCTCATCGAGGTGCGCGACTTCGACTTGAATGCCTGCGGTGGAACTCACGTCCGCAGCACCGGACAGATTGGCGCGATCCTGCTGCGCAAGACTGAGAAGGTGAAGCAGGGTGTTCGCGTGGGGTTTGTTTGCGGCTTGCGGGCGGTGCGCAGTGCCCGTCGTGATTTTGAGACTCTCACCGAGGCTGCCGCGGTGTTTTCGACTCATATCTGGGAGGTCCCGCAGCAGGTGCGCAAGTCGCTCGACGAGATCAAGTCAGCGCAAAAGGCGCAGCATCATCTGCTGGAAGAGGTCGCGGAACTGCAAGCTGAACAGCTGTTGCAGGCGGCACAAAACCGTGGCGAGTACAAGTTGGTGGTGCAGTTCTTTGCCGATCGCGATCTCGCCTACATCAAGATGCTGGCGCAGAAACTCACCCAGAACGGTAACGCGGTCGCGTTGCTGGGTTGTGGAGGTCCGCAACCGTCGCTGGTGTTTGGGCAGACCCCGGGACTCGGAAATGACATGGGTGCCTTGATGAAGCAAACTGTGCAGCAGCTTGGCACGCGTGGCGGCGGCAATCGTGACATGGCGCAGGGCGGCGCGCCCGATAGCGCGAGCGCCGAACAGGCCCTGCTTCAGGCCGCTGAGGCGCTACGATAGTGGCTACTGACAACTGACTACCGGCTACTGGCAACTGACAATGGACCATCGCCTCATTCTCGTGACCGTGCTGATCCGCCTGGGCGTCGCCGCAGCCATCAGCAGCGTACTGGTGCGGGCGCGCCGTTTTCGCGTTTTGCTGTTTCGCGAGGAACGCACGCTCAGCGAGAAGATCGAGATTGTTTTCATCGTGGGCACGCCCATTGCCCTGGGCGTATTGGTGAGCCACTGGGTGCACAATTTCTACGCGGCCGACATTTCCTTCGAGGGCGCGATCCTGATGGGCGTGATCGCCGGACGCCTGGCGGGAATCGCGGGCGGGGCGCTGGTTGCGCTGCCGGCGGTGCTTTTCGGAGAGTGGCTTACCTTGCCCATGTACGTTCTCGCGGGAGGGTTGGCGGGCGTGCTGCGCCATCTTGGCCCTGATCGCGAAGCCATCTGGTCGTTCTCACCGCTGTTCGATCTCAGCATCTATCACTGGATTCGACGCAGCATCCGCAAGTCTTTTATCGATTGGCAGACTTCGTTCTTCTTCCTCATCCTCGGCTTGGAATTCATCCGCATACAACTGCATCGCGTCTTTCCCACGCGCATCTTCGCGCTCGATGCGAAGAACTGGCTGATCAACCTGGCCATCTACGCGGGCACGGTCATGGCAGTCGCAATCGCGTTGAAGGTGCTGAACAACGTGCGCATCGAGATGAAGCTGGAGCAGCAGGAGAGATTGTTGTTGCAGGCGCGCATGGAAGCGCTGCAAAGCCAGATCAATCCCCACTTCCTGTTCAACACGCTGAATTCGGTGGCTTCGCTGGTGCGGCGCGATCCGGATTCCGCCCGCGAGATGATCGTGAAGCTGGGCAACATTCTGCGCCGGTTGCTGCGCAAGGGTGATTCCTTCGTCCCGCTGCGCGAGGAGTTGGAATTTCTGGATGATTATCTCGATATTGAAGTGGCGCGCTTCGGACGTGACAAGCTCAAGGTGGTCAAGGAACTCGAGCCGGCCTCGCTGGAACATCTGGTGCCCAGCATGATCCTGCAACCGCTGGTGGAGAACGCGGTCAAGCATGGCTTTTCCTCCACGGTTAACGGAGGAAGCATCTACATTCGCACCCGCTGTGCCGAACACCGCGTGGTCATCGAGGTGGAAGACGACGGAGTGGGAATGTCCGTCCCCAGCGCCAGCACCGGGACCGGTATTGGAATGGTGAACGTTACCGAGCGCCTTCAGGTGGTGTACGGCGATGCCGCCGAGATCTCGATTGAGAGCCAGCCCGGCCGCGGGACCCTGGTGCGGATGGTGCTTCCGATGCTGCAGGCCGAAGAAATGGGCGGTTCGGTGGCGGGCGCGATCTACGAAGAGCGATCCAGTACGCCGCGATAGAACCTTTCGTACATGGGAATGATTTTGCTGGCGCAGAATCGCGCTTGGGCGCTGGCGCGCGCCGCTTCCCCCATTTCCCTCAGCTGGTTTTCGTCCGACAAAATTTCAATCGCATAATTCGCCATCGTTTCCACATCGCCCACAGCCGCCAGAAATCCGGTCTTCCCGTGATCGACAACTTCGGGAAGTCCGCCTTCATTGGTTGTGATCGGCACGACTTCGCAAGCCATCGCCTCCAGGGCCGCCAGTCCGAACGACTCCAACTGGCTCGGCAGCAGCATCACGTCGGCCACCGCCAGCTTCTCGCTAATGCGGTCCTGTTTGCCGAGGAAGTCCACCTTCTTGTGGATTCCCTTCTTCACCGCCAGCCATTCGGCGCTGGAACGCTCCGGACCATCGCCGATCATCAGCAATCGCGCGGGGATTTTCTTCTGCACCCGATCGAAGATCTCGATGACGTCCCCCAGCCGCTTCACCGGCCGGAAGTTCGACAGGTGCACCAGAATTTTCTCGTCAGCGCCGGCGTACTCGGAGCGGTGCTCCAGCAATTCCGGAGTGCGATGGTAGAGGTCGCAATTCACGAAGTTGGGAATCACCTGAATGGGCGTCTGCACCGCAAACACTTCCAGGGTCCGCCGCTTCAGATACTCGGAGATCGAAGTGACGCCGTCGCTCTGATCGATGGAAAAGCGCGTGATGGGCAGATACGACGGATCGGAGCCAACCAGCGTGATGTCGGTGCCGTGCAAAGTGGTGACGTAAGGCAGTCTGCGACGAGGGCGCGCGTGATCGCAGCTCAGCATCTGGCGCGCCAGCATCGCGCTGACGGAATGCGGAATTGCGTAGTGCACATGCAGCAGGTCGAGCTCGTAAATCTCGGCGACTTCGGCCATGCGCGTGGCCAGCGCCAGATCGTACGGCGGATATTCAAACAGCGGATACCGCGAAACCTCTACCTCGTGATAGTGGATGTTGGGGTAAGTCTTGGGAAGCCGGATCGGCTGCGAATACGAGATGAAATGCACCTCGTGGCCGCGATCAGCCAGCTCCAGTCCCAACTCCGTAGCCACCACACCGCTGCCACCGTAGGTTGGATAACACGTGATTCCGATTTTCATGGTGAAAGGATTTCGTCCGTGCGCCGAGTCGCGTTCTACCGAAGGCCGTTACGGGCAGTCAATGCAAAATTGATCAACCAGGGATTGGATGGATTTTTGGGAGCAGGGATTCAGGCGCGCGCCAACCTACTGCACTTGCGCCTGAGCACTCACGTCAGGCGCTGGCGGCTGGCCAGATGTCATTGGCCTCAGGATGAGGATCTTCGATTTGCTTTCTCGACCGCCCGGCAGGAAGACCAGCTTCTTGTCGGCATCGTAAGCCACGGTGTGTCCTTTCACGCCGGCGTCGATCTCCTCGGCGGCGGAGAGGCGTCCGTTGGCGTGCATCATGAGCAAAGACCCGCCACCCGCGGCATACAGAGTACGTGACTCGGGATCGAGCCACAGTCGGTCCACCCCTGCCGCGGCGGGGATGCGATTGATCTCGGTCCCATTCTCTGCATTGATTGCCAACACGGCGAAGCGCACGGCTACGTACAACTCTCCGACGCGCGCATCGTAAACCAAACCCGTGGGCTGCGAGGCATTCAAATTGAAGCGGGCCGAAATCTTCAGTTGCGGGTCAATGGCAACGATTTCGTGCCGGTCCTGGACGGTGGCGAAGACCACCTGCCGGTCGGGATCGCTTGCCAGGTAACGCGGCGCGCCACCGAGCGCCACCGTGCCGAGGCTCTGCTTAGTTCGCAGATCAAGAAGCGAAATCGTCCCCGCTTCGGCGTCGCTCCAGTACATCTGCTTGCCACTGTCGTCGAGCAGCAGTTGGTCCGGAGAACCTTGCACCGAGACGGTATCGCTGAGCTTCCAAGTGTCTGTCGAAATGACGGCGATGGAGTTATTTCCCGGGTCCGCTACATAGACTTTGCCGTTTTGCTCATCCACCGCGATGCCGCGCGGTGACTGCAATCCGGCGATTTGTGCGACGATGCGCCGCCTCGTGGGATCGAACACATCGACCGCCGAAGCCGCCGGGTGGGTCATCACCAGCATTCCCTTGGCGAACGCCACCTCACTAAAGCCGGGCGACCCCGGCAAATTCACCATTCCAATTTGGCGCAGCTGCGATGCTGCCCGAGCCGTGGGATTGCTGAGCAGGAGCGCTGCGATGACAACGATGGTTCGGGGAACACTCATGATCTGGCGCAATCCGAAAGGGATTGCTTGCGCTTGGTGGGATGCAGATCGGAATTGGTTTGCTGCCTGCGCTTTGGGCAACGCTCGCGGCATTATTGAGAATTGCAGATTATTGTGACGGTGTGGCGGCGCCAGAAGTCGGCAAGAATTGTGGAATTGTCATCGCGAGCCCCCGGTCTGGCGCGAGGAATCTGCTTCTCCGGTCAACCGCCAAAAAGCAGATCCCTCGCTCCTCCACCCCAGCGAGGGCAAAACTGGCCCTCGCTGGGGACCCCGGCTTCGCTCGTGATGACAATTCCCGGGCTTCGTCCCTTTATTGTGCAAGCCAATCAGAACGGCAAACGAGTGCTGAGAATCCAGCCGTGATTGTAGCTGTGAAAGTGAGTTGCGGCGATTTGAACGCCAGTCCCCACGGTGAGGTCCAGCCGTCGCCAGAGGGGAAATTTTCCGAAGACCACACCCGGGGTGAGAAATACCTGCTGTCTCCCATCGTTGGGGCCGTTGTGATAGAAGGTCGAATTCATTTCCACCTCAGGCCATATCTTGCGCAGTACGCGATATTGCGCCGTCAAGTTCCAGGTGACCGGCTGGCCGAGTTTCTGGGCGTCTCCAGTGGGCAGACCGATTCCGGCCGTGGTCTGAATATCGAAGGGCCCCCAGCCTTTTCCAAATGCCAGGGTCGGCGTAATCGCCGCATGGGTCGAGCCGTTCTTGTAGGTGCCGGTCGGGATGGACCAGCCCAGAAACGCCGTGAGGATGTAATTGCCGCTTTCCTCATTCCGCGACAGGAAGCGATACTTGACGAGGAAAGACTCGTCACCCCAGCCATCCACTTGTTTGGGATTGTTATGCACGATGTAAGGCGGGAGATTGACGATCACTTCAACGTTGTTCGCCGGAATCAGTTCCAACCCCTTGCCGCCATCGTAGTTCTCGGTGGTGGTGCCGTCGGCGTGCCCTTGCCAGAAGATGTCGTAGCGAAACTCCTGCTCCAGACGGGGCGTGACCGTCGCGACCGGAGTCACCCAGTGCGGCTGTTCGGCCTGATTGCGAGCGACCCGGGCAAAATAGTCGCCGAGAAACGATTGCGCGCACGATGGCGAAGTTGCAGCCATTGACAGGAAGACGAGCAGAATGAGACATGGGATTTTCGAGCTGGCGGGCTCCTTTTCAGGCAGAGAGTATATCAGCGTATAAATACTGATAGAAACGAAAAAGATATACGATTTAGTGCTGATATACGGATTGGGTGGCTGCAAAGACCGCAAGCGGCAGAGTTGACTGCAACGGGACCGGGTAGTTCTTCAGGCGGTGGGATCGGGTTTGAAGATCATGCCCTGGCTGGTTTTGCCGTTCATCAGCACCACCAGGGGCGTCGCGAAACGCAAGTGGCGGACGCAGCCATGTTCCTCGACCGCAGGTTGTGCCGCCAGCCACGGCCAATCGACGAAGCCCTCGCCCGCGTCGGGGTTGACGGTGAAGTAGCCGATCTGAAACGCGGTGAGGTTCTGGAAGAAATGGCTGCCTTGCGACGGAATCACGCGCAGGTCGCGGAATCCCGACTCCACAATGACGCGCGCCCCGGAGATCTGGTCCCAGGCCACGGGAATGCCGAGCCACGGATCGGTCGATCCCCAGCGCCCCACTCCGATCAGCAGATACGGCGTATTCTCCTCGGAAAGCTGGGCGTTGAAATGGGCGACGCTTTGGGCCACGTCGTGGCTGCGGGCGCGTTCAAAGCGCTGGAAGTCAACCACGATCACGTCGCGCAGGTCCTGCAAACGACCGTGTCCCAGCACCTGCGAGCTCTGGCATACCAGGCGTTCCGGTTCCACGCTCTCCAGGCGAATCTCTTCGCCGCCGCGGGCCAGCACCAGCGGACGCAATTGAAGGAAGCTGAACTCAGCAGCTTCGTTGGCTTGCCTCGGGAGCCGAACGGCAAACTCGATTTCCACGGGACGTCCCATGGCGTCCTCGCCGATTGTCATAAGCTGATCGAGGATGGCGGGCAGGGGAAACAGGCCGTGCTTGAGGATGGGCGCGAAACTGACAATGCGCGGACCGGGCCGGCTCAGCCCGTCATAGACCGCGTGATTGTCGCGCGAGTAAGTGGAGCCCAGCATCTGCAGGGTCCCATCGGCCTCAGCCGCGTCGAGTCCAAACGGCACTTCGCGCAGCTCGGTGACCGGATCGGCTGGGTCAGCCGCATGATCCAGATTGAGCGCCCAGAATTGCGTCTGCGAGTTCGCCAGAATGTCTTCCACGGACGAAAACTGCACCAGGTGCCGAGGGTGACGGGGACTGAACGTCAGCGATTTTCCTCCACCCACGACGGCGCATCCCAAGCCCTAAGGCGACGGCCGCGAATCCGTCCTCCACCTTGACGGGTGCCACGGGATAAAAGTTGCGCGATCGCACCACGCCGGAGAAATCCGGATAGAAGCGGTTGCCATGGGTCGCGCCTGCCACTTGCTGGACCAGCACCGCCATTTTTTCTTCTTCCAGGCGATACGGTGTGGCGCGCACGTAGGACTTGGCGTGCTGGCTGAAGGTGGAGGCGTACACACGTTTGATCGCCTCCAGAAGCTGCTCCAGACGCAGTTGAATGTCGGCCTGATGGTTCCCCAGCATAAAAGTTTCGTACACACCGGAGAACGGCTGGTATTGCGAATCCTCCAGCAGGCTGGAAGAGCGGACGGCCAGCGGATAGCGCACCTCCTGCAAGAAGTCCAGGAGCTTTTCGATCACGGCGATGGGCAGCGGCGCGGCCAGAAAACGCTGCACGATCTCCTGGTCGTCGGTGCTGTGAATGGCGAATTTCAGCAGGTCGTTTTCGCGCAGGAAATTGTCGAACAAGTCGGTGGTCAACACCAGCGTAGGCGGCACGGCAATGCGAATACCGGGAAACCTGCGCATCACGCTGCGCTGGTGCAGCAGGTGCCGGATGAACGCCAGGCCGCGCGCCTTGCCGCCCAGCGAGCCGCCGCCGATCTGCAGGAAGAAAGCATCCGCCGGCTGAAATGTTGCGGGATTGAATTCGCCGATGAGCGTCTGGGTTTGCTCGCGGCGATACTCGGCGATGGATGCGATGAGGTCGCGCCGCAGGTGCTCGGTGTCGTCGAAGTCGGAAACTTTGCGCGGCCGCAGCTTTTGCGCCAGGGCGAACTCGGTGCGCGTCATCAGCCAATGCGAGAAGTGGTTGCGTTCGGCATGGTAGGCAAGGCTCTCGGCCGGGACGGTGTCTAGCAGTGTTTCCAGCGCATTCAAATCGACTGGCGCGTCCCACTTCCGTCTTTCCATCGGACAGGCGGAAGATGAAGTCGCCGAAGCCCATCTCATCGATCATGATGCGGCGCAAGTCTCCCAGCAAGGTGGGTGAGCGCTTCTGCAGAAAGGAAAACCCCTGGCGATACGCGGGCTCCATGAACTCGGTACGGCTGGATTGCAGCACGATGGGGACATCGCGGCACGTTATGCGCGCACCATGCGCGCCAGCTCGAAACCGGCCTCCGGGGTAAGTACACCCCCACGCGGAAATTCCACATCCGAGACCACTCCCAGCAGGTAATCGCGATACTTCATGACCTGCTTCTCCGCGTCCTCGTAATTGGAACAAAGGAGGATCTTGGGGCGGGCCCGCATGCGCACCAGCTTGTGCGCGACATTCAGGCCTTCGCTGAGCAGCCGCCGCGACTGGCTGATGAGTTCGGTGTAAATCACCGGCAGGAAGAGGGAGTAATAGCGGATATCGTCCTCGACCACCAGCATCACGGGAACGCTCATGGCATGAGTGTCGTGCAGGACGTTGCGCTTGTCCTCGATGTACTTGACGATCGAGATCAGGATGCGGGCATTGCCTTGCCACAGAAATATGCGCTCGATATCGGTCTGCGGATTGCGCGCGATGAAGTTCTTGATCTCGCGGTAATCGTAGGCCAGGACGATGACCGGAACATCGAGACCCGCGGCCTTGACTTCGCGCGCCAGTTGCGCGGCGTCCATGTCGCCCACTTGCAGGTTGGTCACGATCAGGTTGAAGCGCGGCTGGGAGCGCGCCAGCTCCAGCGCTTTCGCCCCGCTGGGGACGTGGGTGATGCCGGGGACCTGATGAATGTCCAGCTCCAGCGACTCGCCCATCAGCAGCTCGTTGAGGCGTCCGTCCTCGCGCAGAATGAAGGAGTCGTACAGGCTGGAGACCAGCAAAATGTCGTTCACGCGGAACGGCATCAGGTTTTCGAAGCCCTCGAACTGGAGCTCGGAGGAAGGAGTGGGATCGGTGGCGGGGCGGACGGACATGGGAGTTAAGCTAGGATTATCGCTTATCCAACATCATTCCGGCTCTAGCTTGTCCACTCTGCAGGATTTAGCGACCCGCAGGTGTTGTCACTTATGGCAGTGTCCAGTTTTCGATTGGCAATTTCGGAACGCGTCGGAACTCGCGTGTGTTGTTGGTGACCAGCGTAAGGCCAAGACTGCGAGCATGGGCGGCGATGAACAAATCGTTCACCCCGATCATCGTCCCGCCCGATTTCAAATGGCTGCGAATCTCCGCATAGTGAGGGGCCGCGTTGTCAGCGAAGTCCAATACTTCTACATATCGCAGAAATCCGTTGAGGGCCGCTTCGTCCTGCTGCCGTCGCGGAGACACCTCGACGCCGTACAGGAGCTCCGACTTCGTGATCACGGAGATGCAGACGTCATTGACGGGCGTTTTGCTTAGGCGTTTGAGGAGGGCATGGTTTGAGCGCTTCATGATGTGGGAGCAAGTATCGGTATCCAGCATGAATCGCGGCATTACCGCTCACGCTCCTGTACCGGGAGTTTTTCCACGTCTTGCATGAAATTCCCTGAGGCGACAGGGCCCTCGGCCAAATACGACGACCAGTCCAAGGGTCGAGGCGACAGGACCACATCGCTCCCCTCTTTTCGTATGAACACTTCCGGCGTGTTGAACTGAAACTCCTTAGGCAAGCGAACGGCTTGGCTACGATTGTTCATGAAGATTTTGGCTGTTCGTGGCATGTTCAACCCCTCTCTCGCATTCTTCCATGCGGTCGTGCGGGTGGCATATACAGCAGTATATGCCACCCTGATTCTTGTGCGCTACCGGAGTCCTAAGGCGTGAGCCCGCGGTCGACTTCCTGACCGCACACGCGGCTGGATTGCGCCGCATGACTGATGCGGAGGTCCTGGCGCTGGCAGCGGAACAAGGGCGAGTGCTCGTTTTACATGATGTTGGTACAATGCCGGCGCACTTTCGCACTTTCAGGTATGCCGGAAGATACAGCCCGGCCACCCGCCAGAGGAAATTACTTGACTCGGTCGTACACTGTAACTGTTACAAGTTTCGTCATTGCAGCATCTTCGTAGGATGAGTCCTTCATCTCCTTGCCATCAGCAGATATTTCAGTTCTCCAGAAATAAGTCTGGTGCCTGTGGAATATCACATCGTTCCGGTCATAGGTCGTTTTGCCCTCCGTGATATCTGCGGCGAGATAGTTACAAGAATATGTACCCCGGGGCTCCCGATGTAAGTTTCCATCACAACGAAACTTGAAGCACGTCTTGGTCGGCTTGCTACAGCCGTACTTCCGCGCCACCGCAAAGGCCCTGTCTCCTCTGTAATCATGATGTCATCGCCATCGCGGGCGATCGTCTGGGAATCGTATGACACAAGCAAACCGGAGCCGGTCCTCTTTGACCTTATGGGTTGCGATTTGTCTTTGTTCTTCGACCAGACGCCTACGGACGGATCCTTGCCGGGTGGCGGCGGAAGCGCCACATTCTGTGAGCCTGCCGCGCCAACGAAAAAGAGCACCAGGAGGAAGTTTAATAACGCATCTTTCATCTTGATTCCTTTTCTTGGATATGACGTTGGCTGAGGCAAAAACGCGGGGTGGATTGCTCCACCCCGCATGGTACTCAAAGGCTGAAACTAAGGACTACACCAGTCCCTGGTCCAGCATGGCATTGGCGACCTTCAGGAAGCCGCCGATGTTGGCGCCGTTCACCAGATTGCCCGGGGTGCCGTAGGTTTCGGCAGTCTCGAAGCAGGTCTTGTGGATGGCGATCATGATTTTGTGCAGCCGGTCGTCCACTTCCTCGCGAGTCCAGCTCAGCCGGATGCTGTTCTGCGACATCTCGAGGCCGGAGGTGGCCACACCGCCCGCGTTCGCCGCCTTGGCCGGCCCATAGAGGACTTTGGCCTCCAGGAACAGCTTGGTGGCATCGAGGGTGCTGGGCATATTGGCGCCTTCGGCAACGACCTTGATCCCGTTGTTGATGAGGTTGGTCGCGTCTTTGGCGTTGATTTCGTTCTGGGTGGCGCTGGGGAAGGCGCAATCAGCCTTGATGTTCCACAGCGGGTTGTAGCCCAGCTTGAGGTCGGTGGGCATGAAGATCGCTTTCTTGAACTGGTCCGTGTACTCACGAATGCGGCCGCGTTTTGCGTTCTTCAGTTCCATGATCCAGCTAAGCTTCTCGTGGGTGATGCCGTCGGGGTCATACACCGCGCCGTCGGAGTCGGAAGCCGTGACCGGCTTGGCTCCAAGCTGGAGCAGCTTCTCGATGGTGTACTGCGAAACGTTGCCGCTGCCCGAGACCAGGCAGAGCTTGCCCTCGAGGGTGTCCTTGCGGGTCTTCAGCATCTCCTCCGCGAAGTACACGCAGCCGTAGCCGGTGGCTTCGGGACGAATCAACGAGCCGCCCCAGTTCAGGCCCTTGCCGGTGAGCACGCCGCTGAATTCATTGCGGATGCGTTTGTACTGGCCGAACAGGAAGCCGATCTCGCGTCCGCCCACGCCGATGTCGCCGGCCGGAACGTCGGTGTCCGGTCCAATGTAGCGGCAGAGTTCGGTCATAAAGCTCTGGCAGAAGCGCATGACTTCGTTGTCGCTCTTGCCTTTGGGATCGAAATCGGACCCGCCTTTGCCGCCGCCCATGGGCAGCGTGGTCAGCGAATTCTTGAAGACCTGCTCGAAGGCCAGGAACTTCAAGATGCCGAGATTGACCGAGGGATGGAGGCGCAGTCCGCCCTTGTATGGGCCGATGGCGCTGTTCATCTGGATACGGAAGCCGCGATTGACCTGGACATTGCCCTGGTCGTCGAACCACGGGACACGGAACATGATGACGCGCTCGGGTTCTGTGATGCGCTCCAGGATGCGCGCCGAGATGTATTCCGGGTGGCGCTCCAGCACGAGGCGTAGAGAATCGAGTACTTCCTGGACTGCCTGATGAAATTCAGGCTCTGCTGGGTTCTTGCTCTTCACCAGCGTCATAACATCGTTAATGTAGTTGCCCGGAGTTTTGATTCCGGACTGGGATGTAGTTACGACACTCATAGAGGTCCTCCTCGAACCTTGTAGCTTATTTCTGTGGCCGATAATAAGAACTGGAATCGCTCGTTATTCGACTGGAATCGAACGACTAGTTTGAGGCCTGTTCTATTTCAACCCAAGCGGGGCAGCTCCGCCGTGACCGCTATCACCGGGACAGGTGACGGGGCCCGCACTATGGTACCGCTTCCGGTACCCCGCGGGCTGGAAATCGTCGCCACCAACCAGACCACAGTGAAAACCAGTCCACAGATAGCCACAGGATCGGCATTCCGCTCACCTGCAAGAGTAAGGTTCGCCGAAACCCGGGGTCGTTGCCTGCTCAGAGCCCTGGACGGCCATGATGTCGGGATAGTATCTTTGAGCCATGCAATGAGAGCGCATTTATGCTTCATTCTTATTGTGCAGGACGTCAAGCTTGTTGAACGGAGATGCCATGATGAAGAGCCGAATTCTTGCCCTGGTTATCCTCAGTTGTCTAGCTTGCGTTACGGCGGTTGCGCAAAAAACCAACATCGATTGGGACCGTCAAGCGAACTTCTCCCAATACCATACCTATGCATGGGAGAAGAGTCCTCACCCAGCGAATAGTCTTTGGGACCAGCGCATCACCGACGCGGTTGACAAGCAACTGCAGGCGAAGGGGTTGCAAAAAGTCGATTCCAATTCCAATCCCGATGTTTGGGTGACGTACAGCAAGAGTATCAAGGACCAGAAAACGCTGGTGGGAACCGGATATGGCTACGGGCCGGGCTGGTATTGGGGTCCCTGGGGCGGCGGTGGACCTGTCACGTACAACACTTATGTGACGAAGGAGGCTACGCTGGTGGTAGAAATGGCAGACGCGAAAGACAAACAGGTGCTCTGGCGCGGCTCGGCTACTGACACGGTCACCGACAATTCCAATAAGAACATCCAAAAACTCGACAAAGCGGTCGCCAAGCTGTTCAAGGGATACCCGCCCAAAGGGAAATAGAATCGCGGGAGATAGGACCCTGCGTCTAGGCGATCACGTTGACGATTAGTGCGCGCCACGCGTTTGCGACGTAATGCCGTTGAGGCTACCCAAACGTGTTCGCCGTAGCCGACGCCATGGGCCATGAGGACCTGAAGAGCAATCAGCGCAAATTGGAGGGTGATGTGAGAGTCCCCACAAGATCCTCCAACATCAAAAACAATGCCCACCAGTCACGGAGGGCAATTGGTGAAAACAGAAGAAGTTGCTGGAGCCGACGATCGGACTTGAACCGATGACCTGTCGATTACGAATCGACTGCTCTACCAACTGAGCTACGTCGGCTTTATTTCGATTGTAACTGCCGGTAACCAGAACGGTAAAGGGATGCAAGCCCCGGTTTTCCACTGCTTTGCGCTGTTTTCCACTTGCGCCCGAGTTTACTTCCACCGATAATCGTAGCAAGCCCTGCGGTGATTCTGGCGGGGCCTACATGAACCACTTCTGTCGAGCGGACGTCCTGCGCATTCTGCACATCTCGGCCAACCAACTGGCTGGCTGGCAAAAAGCAGGGCTCGTCTCCATTTCCGAAACGTTTACCTTCTTCGATCTGCTTCAGCTCACGAAAGTGCGCGACCTGCGCGCCAAACGGGTGCGTCCGGCAGCCATTCGCGAATCCCTGCAGGCCATGCAGAAGCAGGTGGCTGGCATGGAGAACCCGTTCCTTGAAGCCAGCGCCTTCAGCGTTGGCTCGCGCGTGGCCTACCGCCATCAGGGGCACTCGGTCGAACCCATCGCCGGCCAGTTCGTCATGGACTTTGCCCACACCGGAATGGTGGTGTCGTCGGTCAAGGTGCGGCCCATCGCCAAGTTCGATACTGCGGGCGATCTGTTCGCCCGGGGTGTGACCCTCGAAGAACATCCCAGCACCCTCGACGAAGCCATCCAGACTTATCTGCAGGTGATGGAGGTTGAACCCGACCACGCACCGGCCCACATCAATCTGGGCACGCTGTATTACAATCGCCAGGATTTTGTCTCGGCGGAAAAGCATTACCGCCTAGCCGTCGAAGCCGATCCGCGTTATGCGCTGGCTTACTTCGATCTGGGCAACGTTCTGGACGAGACGGGCCGCATCGCCGACGCGGTTGCCGCCTACACCACCGCGATTCGACTGGCTCCCACTTACGCCGATGCACATTACAACCTGGCGCTCGCCTACGAACGCCTGCTGCAGCCACGCCAGGCGCTTCCCCACTGGCAGACCTACCTGAAGCTGGATGGCACCGGCCCGTGGGCGGTGCATGCCCGCAACCAGGTCGCTCGCATTCTCCAAGCTGACAAGCTGAAGGTTGTGTACAGCCGCGAGAAGTAACTCCGCCGGTTATGGCACTGCATTTGCTGACTGGCCTTCACCCGCCTTCACCATAATCACAAGAATCATCCGTTTCGCCATTCCGTCCTTGACGCGGACGGCGCGGAAGGGATTAACTATGGGGCAACATGGCGTTGCGTGGGAAGCGTCGCAAAGCTCGTGACTGACAAGCTGATAGCCTCCGATGCATTCGAGCGGTTACGACAGATGACAGCTTCCCGGCCCGCGGAGCTGGTGGAGATTTGCCGCGAATTTTTGACTGAGGCCGGTAAAACACTTGCACAGTTGCGCAATGCATTTACACTGAAACAGGCCGAGGAACTGCGCGACCGGGCCCACTATTTGAAGGGTAGCAGCCTGATCGTCGGGGCCACCGGCGTGACGCGATGTTGCGCCAGCTTGGAAGCGATGGGGAAAACGGGCGATTGGAGTGAAGCGGAAGCAGTGCTCGATCAGCTTTCCGCCGCGCTCCAGGCGGTGGAGCAGGAATACGTGAAGATACTCGGTGCGGGCGTGCTTCCGGGCAAGGGACCGGACGCCTAGGCGATCATCGGCAAACACTATGACTATGGCAAAGGTGGCGGTAACTCCCATCAAGGTCCTGATTGCCGACGACCATCCGGTGGTGCGCATCGGTTTGCGCAACATGCTGCAGGCCGACAACCAGATGCGGATCGTGGCAGAAGCCAAGGATGGCGCCGAGGCGCTCAACATGGTGCGCACCCTCCGGCCCGACATTCTGCTGCTGGACCTGGCCATGCCCAGGATGCCGGGCATGGACGCGTTACGCGAACTCACCAGTGAGAGCACCACCACGCGCACTATCGTCTTGACCGGACTGGTGGACAAGCGGCAGATCCTGGAGGCGCTGCAACTGGGCGCTCGCGGCGTGGTGTTGAAAGACGCCGTCATGGAACATCTTTCGGCCTGCATTCGCGCCGTCATGCAGGGTCAGTACTGGCTGGACGGACGTCCGGTGCAGAACCTGGTGCAGGTGCTGCACGATCTGGCGGCGCAGACCGCCCCGCCGTCGCGCAAGACCTTCGGTCTCACCGGCCGCGAACTCGAGGTCGTCACGTTGATTACCGAGGGTTCCACCAACAAGCACATTGCAGTGACTTTCGGGATCAGCGAGGAAACCGTGAAGCGCCACCTGACCAACATCTTCAACAAGCTGGGAGTGGGCAACCGCCTGGAGCTGGCCCTGTTTGCGCTGAACCATAATCTGCTGCCGCCCACCTCCACGACGGATGTGTCGAGATAGCCGGCCCGTTGGGGTAGTTGCGCAACTTCGCAATCCAAGCGCGCTTCATCCTCCTCGGGTGAATGTCAATCGCACTCAAACTGCTCTCTAGTTCCACTTTCGGACCCGTTACTCTTCTGCTTCTCTGCACAACAAAGGTACTTCCCCAGTTGTCCGGGGGCGGCTAGGGTTAGAGCAGAGACTTGTATGGACAACGGCTACAAATGGGGGCTGGAGCTGAGTTCCGTCCCTCTGGGGGAAGCGGTGCTATGCGCCGACTGCGAGATCATTAGCAACAGCGCGGGTGACGCCTGCGAGATTTGCGGCAGCCGTTCCCTGCTGAGCCTGGGACGCCTGCTCGGCGGCTGCATTGAGGGCGATCGTGCCGCGCTGGTGGACGGCGACCGGAATCCGGTTCACAACGGATTCACCGTACTGGTGAACCCCGGCGCCACCGAAGTCCTGCACCAGCGCCGAAGAAGGAAATTCAGTGGCTAGTGACTAGTACTTAGTTGCATTGAAAAGCGGTCTATGTCATGATAGGGTATGAGCAAATACCCCACCGCCCTCACATTGACGACAGAAGACCGCTCCACGCTGGAGAGCTGGGTTCGCGCCGGTAAGACGGAAAGGCGTCTGGCCGGGCGAGCCCGCATGGTTCTGGCCGCAGCCAACGGTCAAGGCACGATTGCGATCGCCCGTGCGCAGCGCAAACGGCCCGCAACCGTCAGCAAGTGGCGGGTACGTTTTTCCCAAGCTGGTTTGACCGGGCTTCAGGACGCCCCGCGGCCAGGAGTTGCGCCCCGCTACGACGAAAACACCAGGCGCCGCGTTCTGGACCAACTGGACCAGCCGCCGCCAGCCGGCCATGGGAGCTGGACCGGAGCGTTGGTGGCGAAGGCCTTGGGGGATGTATCCAAACATCAAGTCTGGCGCGTGCTGCGCACCCCACGCCAGTTGGCTCAATCAGATTGAATGCTGGTTCAGCATCCTGAGTCGTCGCGCTTTGCGAGGGGCAAGTTTCACCTCGCCCCAGCAGGTGCGAGAGGCGATCGACCGATTCATAGCCGCATACAACAAAACCGCCACGCCCTTCGAGTGGACGAAACATGAGATCCGCAATGTGCATCCCCATTCATCTTACGCTAATCTACGAAACTAAGTACTAGTGGTCAGTTGCGATTGTCACTTTTGTCCTTAGCCTTTATCTTTTTACAGCACCCCCGGAAAGCGATCGTCCGCCAAAATTACCATCCACCGGGCCGTGAATCACATCGTACAAGTATCAATTTTTCTTCCCTGCGAGGTCTCATGGATCACGACAAACTCCTGCGTCAACAACTTGCCAAGACGATCGACTGGAACGAAGCACATGCCGACTTGAGCGCCGCGGTGCACAACTTCCCCGCCAAGCTGCGCGGTCAGGCGCGTGACGGAATGCCGTATTCGGCGTGGCAATTGCTCGAACATATACGCCTCGCGTTGTGGGACATCCTGGAGTTCAGCCGCGACGCCAAACACAAGTCGCCAAAATGGCCCGAGGGCTACTGGCCGAAGAGCGCGGCTCCGCCCAGCGGCAAAGCGTGGGACGAGAGCGTGAAGGCCATTCTGAAATTGCAGGAGGAGTTCCGCAAACTGGTCAACGACCCCTCGCATGATCTATTCAAACCGTTGCCTCATGGCGACGGCCAGACGTTGCTGCGCGAGGTGCTGCTGGCCGCCGATCACGGCGCTTATCACCTGGGACAGTTGGTGCTGCTGCGCAGGGCATTGGGAGCGTGGGGAGGGTAGCCTAAGCGGGGTGCCCCTCCCAAGCCTATCTTGCTTAGGTGAGGATTTTCTAGATCAACGACAGCGCGTCCACATCCACCACCACATTGTTGCGGGGAATCTTCTGCGTATCCGCGTAGGCAAGCATGGAACGCAGTACGGCGTTCATGCGTTCGCGGCTCGCGGACTTCAACAGGAAGTGGTAGCGATACTCGGTCTTCAGCCGCACGATCACCGCGGCGGCCGGACCCATGACACGTATGCCAGCCAATCGGCTCGCTTCGAACCACTTGCCCAGAATGCCGGACCAGGCCAGCGCTTCGTCGAGTTTGCTGCTGCGCACCAGCACGTTGCTGACGGCGTTGAACGGCGGGTAGTGCATCCAGCTACGGAAGCGAATTTCCTTTTCGTAGAAGCCGTGGTAATCGTGCGCGGCGGCGAACTGGATGGCGTAGTGGTCGGGAAAAAATGTTTGCAGCACAACTTTGCCGGGGGTGTCGCCCCGCCCGGCGCGTCCCGCAACCTGGGTGAGCAACTGGAAGGTGCGCTCAGCGGCGCGGAAGTCGGGAAAGCTGAGCGCGGCATCGGAGCCGACGACGCCCACCAGCGTGACGTTGGCGACATCGTGTCCCTTGGCGATCATCTGCGTGCCCACCAGCAGATCGATTTCGCCCGCCTGCAGCGCGCTCAACATGCGCTCGAAATCGTCGCGGCCGTGGACCGTGTCGCGATCGAGCCGCGCAATGCGCGCCTGCGGAAACATGCCGTGCAGGATGTGCTCCAGCTTCTCCGAGCCGGTGCCCAGATATTGCACGTACTCGCTGCCGCATTTGGGGCAGGTGCGGGGCGCGGGCCGCGTGTAGCCGCAGTAATGGCACATCAGGCGGTGTTCGCGCTTGTGGTAGGTCATGGAGATGGCGCAGTTCTTGCACTGCACGCTCTCGCCACATTCCCGGCAGAGCACGAAGGCGGAGTAGCCGCGCCGGTTCAGCAGCACCATCACTTGCTCGTGGCGCGCTAGCCGTTCGCCAATCTCTTCCACCAGCTTGCGCGAGAGCGGTTCGTCTTTGCGGGTGCGCTGGAATTCCTCGCGCATGTCGAGGATCTGGACCTCGGGCAGCGGCCGCTTCTCGATGCGCTCGGGCAATTCCAGCAGCCGGTACTTGCCGTTGACAGCGTTGTAGTAGGTCTCGAGCGACGGCGTGGCCGAACCCAGCACTACCGCGGCGTTGCACATCTTGGCGCGCATCACCGCCACGTCGCGGGCATGGTAGCGCGGCATCTCTTCCTGCTTGTAGGAGTGGTCGTGCTCCTCATCCACCACGATGAGCGCCAGGTCGGGCACCGGCGCGAAGATGGCGGAGCGCGTACCTACCACAATGTGGGACTCGCCGTTGCGGATGTGTCTCCACTGCTCGGCCCGCTCGTCGTCGCTGAGCCCGGAATGGAGGATCGCGACCTCGTCGCCGAAGATCTGGTGCAGGTCGGCGGCGACGGCGGGAGTGAGGCCGATTTCCGGGACCAGCAAAATGGCGGAGCGCCCCTTGGCCAGCACCGCCTGCATCGCCGACAGGTACACGGCGGTCTTGCCCGAGCCGGTGATGCCATGCAGCAGCATGGGCAGGAACTGGCGCTCCTCGGTGGCGGTAATGATGGTGTTGAGCGCGGCTTTCTGCGCGGGCGTGAACAGGAACTCCAGCTTGCGCGGCTTCATCCCCGACATGCGAAAGGCGGCCGCCTCTTGGCTGAGCGCGACGATCCCACGTTTCACCAGGGTTTGCAGCGTGGTCCGCGGGACGACCAATTCACGAATCGCTTCGACCGGAGCGCGCTGGTTCTCCTGGCTGCGCAGGTAGGCCACGATCTTCTGCTGATTGGCGTTGAGTTTGCCGATCACGTCCTTCAAGGTCGCGATCTGCACGGTGCGGCTGGCATCGCGCACGTCGCTTAGATCGTCGCGAGCGATCCACTTCTTGCGCAGCAAAGCTTGCAGCAAAGCGCGCGACGCTCCGGTTGCCGAACGCAGGGCGGCTTCGCGCACCACTTCGCCATCGGCGAGCCGGTTTAGCACGGCATATTCCAGCATCTGATGCTCTGGCTCTTGGTGCGACCGCAACGAAGATCCCACGTTGGACGCAGCATGGAGTGCAGCAATTCCTTTGTCAGTAATGTGATAGCCGACGACGCGCCGGAACTCCGCCGACAGCGGCAGCATGGTGCGAAACACTTCGCCGATGGGCGCAATGTAATACTGCGCGATCCAGCGGCCCAGTTGCATCAGTTCGGGCGTCAGCGCGGGCGCTGAGTCGAGGACCTGGCTCACGCGCCGGGTCTGGAATTTCGGCTCGCGATCGTGAAGTTCGGTAACGATGCCGCACAGCCGCTTCTCGCGGAAGGGCACGATGACGCGGCCGCCCACGCAAGGCTCGGTGTCGGCGATGCGATAGGTGAAGGTGGCGTCGAGCGGGACTGGCACGGCCACATCGCAGAATTGCGGCATGGCTGTTAACTGCCTTCGTCGCTGGGTGCGCGCTGCGGGGTGGGCAAGTCAAGGTAGCGCATCACCATCTGCAAATCCTTCCAGGCTTCCTTCTTCTGCCGCGGATCGCGCAACAGAAACGCCGGATGGTAGGTGACCGCCAGCTTGCATTGGAACGCTTCATCGGACTCGTCGGCAATGCCCGGCGGCGAGTAGTCATAGAACCGTCCGCGCAGCGACGCCATGGAGTCGTTGACGCTGAGCAGGTTCTTGGCCGCCGTCGCACCCAAGGCCACGATGACTTTCGGCCGGATGACGCCAATCTGCCGCATCAGAAACGGCGAACAGGTTTCACACTCATCGCGCTCGGGAGTGCGGTTGCCCGGCGGGCGGCACTTCACGATGTTGGCAATGTACACCTGCTCGCGCTTCAGTCCCATGGCGGCAATCATGTTGTTGAGCAGTTGGCCGGCGCGTCCGACGAACGGCAGCCCTTGCGCGTCTTCGTCGGCGCCCGGGCCTTCGCCGATGAACATCAGCTCGGCATGTGGATCGCCGGTGCCGAAGACAATCTGCTTGCGCCCCAACTTCGCCAGCTTGCAACGCTGGCAGTCGGGACCGATGTCGTCGGCGATGACTTGCAGCAGAGCGGCGCGATCGAGGCCGCCGGCGGACGGAAGATAGGCCTCCTGTGCCTCGCGCTCAGCCGCATCCGCCAGCCGATCTGCTGCCTCGGCCAGTTCGTCAACCAGTTGCACGCCAGGATCATCGGGTGTTCCGCTGTTGATCACGTCGCGGCGATAGAGCGGACCAACGCCCAGCTCGCGATAGAAGTTGAGGCGCTCGCGCAGTGCGGATTTCGTGTTGGCGTCGAGAGTCATGGGACGGAGGCGATGGTGCGATTCTACGGCAGTCGGGGACCTGCCGCAAAAAGTGGGAAAAGCAGCCTAAGCATTTCTTGCGGCGATAGGGGTCCTTCGACTCCTCGCTACGCTCGTCGCTCAGGATGACAAAAACAAGAATGGCAGACGCTAACGTTCCACTCCAGCCGTTGACGCGGGGAGAGAGGCAGGCTGCTGCTGGCGGATGCGCAGCGCGGTCTCCAGAATTTTCTGCGCGATGTCCAGTTTGCCGGCCTCTGGCACGGCGATGATGTCTGTCGGGGTAATGATTGTTACTTCGTTGCGGTCGCTGTCGAAGCCAATTCCGGCACGAGCAACGTCATTCACCACGATGGCATCAACCCGTTTCCTGGTCAGCTTGCTGCGGGCGTTTTCCAGCAGGTCCTCGGTTTCGGCGGCGAAACCAATCAGTATCGGAGAGCGCTTACCGGTGGCATGGCGCAGGCTACCGAGGTCGGCAAGAATGTCGGGATTGGGTTCGAGTTGCAGCTCCAGCGCAGCTTTGCGCTTGATCTTTTCCGGCGAAATATTCTTGACGTGATAGTCAGCGACCGCGGCCGCCATGATGATGATGCTGGCGTGCTCCCAGCGATCAAGCACCGCCGTACGCATTTGCTGCGCGGTCTGAACGAAAATCGTTTCCGCCGCCGCGGGCGGTTGCAGTGCAGTCGGCCCGCTCACCAGGATGACCTTCGCTCCCCGCCGCAACGCGGCTTCGGCGAGCGCGTATCCCATCCGGCCGCTGGAACGATTGCTGAGATAACGCACCGGATCGATGGGCTCGTGCGTGGGGCCGGCGGTGATGAGCACCGTCTCACCCGCCAGATCTTGTGCGACTCCGAGACGCTCCAACGTGGCCGCGACGATTTGCTCCGGTTCGGCCAGACGTCCGGCGCCGATCATCCCGCAGGCCAGATAACCACTGTCTGGCTCGACGATGGTTACACCACGGCGGCGCAGGATTTCCAGGTTTGCCTGCGTGGCTGGATGCTCCCACATGTTGACGTTCATGGCAGGCGCGACCACCACGGGCGCCGTAGTCGCCAGGTAGAGCGTGCTGAGGAAATCGTTGGCGATGCCCTGCGCGAACTTGGCGATGGTGTCGGCGGTAGCGGGAGCGACCAGGAGCGCGTCGATGGATTGCGCGACCGAGATGTGTTCGACCGCGGAGTCGAGATTGGGCTGCTCGGCTGCCGAGCCGAACATGCTGGTGATGACCTTCTCGCCGGACAGCGCCGCAAAGGTGAGCGGGCGGACGAACTCCTGCGCTGCGGCCGTCATGATGACCTGCACGCGCACGCCGCGGTCCTGCAACAGGCGAACGATTTCGGCGGCCTTATAGGCTGCGATGCCGCCGCTCACACCGAGTGCGATTTTCATGTGTGTTTGAATCGGCCCCCTAGTCGTCGCCGTCGCCAGCGGCGGCATGATCCAGAACCTCGTTGGCCGACTCCAGGGGAGTTTTCACAACCTGCGGAATCTCCCATTTCACTTTGCCGGCCTGCAGCTCTTCTTCCGCGATGCGGCAGGGCTTGCGTGAGTGCGACTCGACTACGGGGCGGGCGCCATTCTGCAACTGACGAGCGCGGCGCGCAGCCACCAGGACATAGCGATAATTGCTGTCGAACCCTTCAACCAGTTTCATAGGTCACTCCGTGACGATGGGTAAACGGGAAAGATCGAACGTTGCCAGGATAGCTTGAACCTGGTCGAGCATCTGCGTCCGTAAGGCGCCATGAGCAATGGCCAGCATTGCTTCATCCTTTGCCGTCACAGCCGCCGCCGAACGTTTCAGTCGCTCGGCTTCCACGATCGACTTGAGCACGTCAATCGACTGCTCCAGCCGATCGTTGATCAAAATATAGTCGTACTGGGAGAAATTCTCAATTTCGCGGGACGCGGTCTGCAGGCGGCGCTGGATAATGTCTTCGGTATTGAAGAGCCGGGCGCCATTCCCCAGCAGCTTGCGTTGCAGATCGTCGTCGGCCTCGGCGCGGCGGCGCAAGCGCCGTTCCAGCTCTTCGCGCGAAGGCGGCAGGATGAAGACGCTCACCGCTTCCGGCACCTTCTGCTTCACCTGGGCGGCGCCCTGCACGTCAATGTCGAGCAGCAAGTCGTGGCCGCGCGCCGTAGCTTCGCGCAGAAACCGCTTCGCCGTTCCGTAGTAGTTGCCGAAGACCTCGGCGTACTCCAGGAATTCGTCCTCGGCCAGCATGCGTTCGAACTCTTCGCGGGAGACGAAGAAATATTCGCGCCCCGACTGCTCGCTGCCGCGCGGCGGCCGGGTGGTATAGCTGATGGAGAACTCGAGGTTGGGGACCACGCGGCGAACTTCGTTGGTGAGCGTGGATTTCCCTGAGCCCGAGGGAGCCGAGATGATGAAGATGTTGCCGCCGCTCATTCTAGGTTCTGCACCTGTTCGCGCGCCTTTTCGATCTCCGACTTCATGGCCAATCCCAGGCCGGTGATGCGCAACGCTTCGCCCGCCACGCCCGTGGTCTTCGACATCAGGGTGTTGGCTTCGCGGTTCATCTCCTGCAGCAGGAAGTCGAGCTTCTTTCCCACCTCGCCGCCGGCATCGAGCAGCGACAGGAAATGCTGGATGTGGTTTTTCATCCGCACAATCTCTTCCTGAATGTCGCTGCGCTCGGCGAGCATGGCCGCCTCCTGCAGGATGCGGTCAGGATCGGCGTGCGCGCCCAGCAACTCCTGCATGCGCCCATGCACCTTCTCATGGTAGGCCTTCAGCACCTTGCCGCGCAGTTGGTCCACTTCACGGGTGGCCGAGGACAAATGCGTCATTCGCTCGCGCAACTCCACCGCGGCGCCCCGGCCCTCCTCCTCGCGCATGAGGTTCAGCCGCTCGATGCATTGCTCCAGCGCCGCGGTCACCTGTTTCTCCATCGCGGCCATGGCATCGCCGCTTTCGGCGGCATTCAGCGCGCCCGGCATTTTAAGCACCGCGTTCAGGTCGGGCTCGGCGCTCACGCCAAACTCTTCGGCAACTTCGCGGAAGGTGCGCAGGTAGCCGCCGACCAGGTCGCGGTTCACGGAAAACGCGGCCCCGCCGCTGCGCTCCAGGCTGAGGGTCACTTCGATGTGGCCGCGGTGCAGGCGCTCCTTCAGCACCCGGCGGACCTTCATCTCGATGGGATCCATTTCCGCAGGAAGACGCAGATGCAGATCGAGAAAGCGATGATTCACCGCCTTCAGGCTGAGGGTGAACGCGAGCTGGTCGTCCGCGTTCATCTTCACTTGCGAGTAGCCGGTCATGGAGCGGATGTTCATAGTTGGCGGTCATTCCGTCCCGGTGGCGGTCTCAACATCGACGAACTGCAAATCATACAACCGGCGGTAGGTGCCGGGGTGGTCCAGGAGACACTCGTGCGTGCCCTCGTCGGTGATCATGCCGTTTTCCAGCACCAGAATGCGATCGGCGCGGCGCACCGTGGACAGCCGATGCGCGATCACAAACACAGTGCGGCCGGTAATCAGATTTTGCAGCGCCGACTTGCACCAGCGACTCGCTCTCGGTGTCGAGCGCGGAAGTCGCTTCGTCGAGGATCAGGATGGGCGCGTTCTTCAGGATGGCGCGCGCAATCGAAATGCGCTGCCGTTCGCCACCGCTCAGCCGCAGGCCGCGCTCGCCGATGACCGAGTCATAGCCCTCCGGCAGGGCCATGATGAAGTCGTGGGCCAGCGCCGCGCGGGCCGCTTCTTCCACCGTCTCGGCGGAAACTTCCGGCTGGCCATAGGCGATGTTGTTGCGCACCGTATCGTTGAACAGGATGGTGTCCTGGGTGACGATGGCGATTTGCGAGCGCAGGGAAGCGATGGTCAGGTCGCGCACGTCGCGGCCGTCGATGAGCAGCCGCCCGCGCGTGACATCAAAGAAACGCGGCAGCAGATGCACCAGGGTGGTCTTGCCGGAGCCGCTGGAGCCGACCAGCGCTACCAGCTCTCCCGGCGACACTTCGAGGTTGATGTCGTGCAGTACATCACGATCGTCGTTCGCCTGCCCATAACTGAAGTAAACATGCTCGAAGCGGATGCCCTGATGGAACGGCGGCAGCTTCTGCGCGCCCGGCTTCTCGCGCACATCATCACGGGCGTCAAGGAACTCGAAGATCGCCGATGAAGCGCCCAGCGCCTGCTGAAAGTTGTTGTTGAAGATGCCAAACTTGCGCACCGGTTCGTACAGCTTGAACACCGCAATGATGAACGCCAGGAAGACGCCTTCGGTGAAGAAGCCGTGTTTGATGTACTCGCGGCCCAGCAGGATCAGGAGGGCGATCGCGATGGCGCCGAAGATGTCCATCATCGGCGAACTCAGCGCGTAGGCACTTACCGAGCGCAGGTTGGCTTTGAACAGCCGCCGCGCAGCATCGCGGAAGCGGCGCGTCTCCCAGGCTTCCATCGAAAAAGCTTTCACGATGCGCACGCCGGTGATGGTTTCCTGCAGAATGTTCTGGATCTCAGCCAGCTTGTCCTGGCCGCGGCGGGTCGTGGTGCGAACGCGGTGGCCAATCCTTCGGGCCGCCATCACCACCACCGGCACGAAGATGATGAGCACCCAGGTCAGCCGTCCGCCCAGCAGGACCACCACGCAGGCGGTGAACAGGAAGGTGAAAAACTGCTGGAGAAATTCCGCCAGCACCGACGAGAGCGCAAACTGCACGCGCTCGATGTCGTTCACAATCGCCGACAGCAGCGTGCCGGTGGAATATTTCTGGAAGAACGCCACCGAGCGCCGCAGCGTGGCCGAGTAGAGTTCGTTGCGCAGGTCGGTGACCATGCCGTAGCCGGCGTAGTTCGCCAGGTAGCTTCCGCCGTAGTCGAAGATGCCCTTCAGCACGGTGGAGGCGACCAACGCAAAGGCGACCATCGTCCACACGTTGTGAAAGTGTTCGGGAACGAACCAGTTCAACTCGATGGGCTTGCCGGTGATCGGCATTTTGAACAAGGGCAGAACGTGCGATTGGGAGGAAGGATTCAGGACGCGATCGAAGATGGGCCCGATCAGCAGCAGGCGGAAGGCGTCGAGCAATCCGACCAAGGCCATGGACACCACCGCCGCCAGCATGTGGAACCAATACGGTTTGAAGTAGCGAAGAAGGCGGCTCAGTTGACGCATAGTTCCCGCAGGTTCGATTGCTGACTTAGGCTGCGCGAAGAAACAGGCCTTGGAAAATTGGGATGCAACACTCGATTCTACTGGATTTCGGCGCCAGCAGTCAGTAATCAGTAGTCAGTAGCCAGTAGCCAGTAGTCAGTTGCCAGTGCGCAGTGCATCTGTCGTTATCACCGCAAGGATGCGGTCGAAGTCTTCCCGGGAGGAATACTCGATCACGATCTTGCCTTTGCGGTTGCGGTAGGTGACGGTGACGTGTACGCCCAGCCTCCGTTGCAACTGCTGCCCACCCTCTCTGAGGTTTGGGTACAACAGGTGGATCCTCTCGGCCCTCCTCCGAGCGTGGGTCAGATTAGCAACTGCCTTCTCGGTCTGGCGCACCGATAGCGAACGTGTGGCAATGTGCTGGGCCAGGTTCTCGATGTCTGCCGGCGATTCCAGCGCCATCAGCGCCTTGGCGTGGCCGAAGCAGAGCCGGCCCTGGTCGAGCATGGCCTGCACGCTGGCCGGCAGCGTCAGCAGGCGCAGAAAGTTGGCCACCGAGGCGCGCGGCTTGCCGGTGCGCTCCGCCATCTGCTCCTGCGTGAGGGCGAACTCGCGCGCCAAGCGCTCGTAGCTGCGGGCCTGCTCCATGCAGGTCAGCTCCAGCCGCTGCAGGTTCTCGACGATGGTCATCTCCAGGGCCTGCTGGTTGGAAACCAGGCGCACCACGGCGGCAATGGTCGGATGGCGGAGCTGGCGCACGGCCTCCCAGCGGCGCTCGCCGGCCATGACCTGATAGCGTCCGCCCGCTACCGGACGCACCACGATGGGCTGCAACAGGCCTACCGCCTGGATGGAAGCCGCCAGGTCGTCGAGCCCGCCGAAAGACACGCTGCGCGTCTGATAAGGATTGCGGTCGAGGCTGTTGAGCGGGATGTGCTGGATCGACTCGCCGGGGAGAAGGTCCGGCGCTGGGGTGGACACCGGGGAAGCGGCTGCGGCCGAAGCAGGAGGCGCTTGCCGCGACGCAAGCAGGGTCTCCAGGCCGCGACCAAGAACTTTGCGCGGGTCTGACATGGGACTACGTAGCAACTATCAAGGAGCGGGGGGGCAATTAGCAACTAGCAATTAGCAACTAGCAACTAGCAATTAGCTTACCCAGCGCTGACGCGCTATTTCGTCCCGCAAGCGGTACTGGAGCGCTGACGGATCGATCATCCGATGTATCAGGTGAATTGGGTGATTGGCTCCCACTCTGTCGCCAAAAGCGGGCGACAAGGGTGGGGCACCCCAAGTAAAGACTCCCGCCGAAAGGCTGGGCCACCCGCCATCGAAGGTGGTTGCCACGCCCGCCGCCGTGGTGGTGACACACCTGTGCCCACCCTGTCGCCAAACGACGGCGACAAGGGTGGGGCACCCCCAATAAGATTCATGCCGAAAGGCTGGGCCACCCGCCCTTATCTACCTCCCACTCATTCGAAAATCACGAATGGGTGGGGCACCCGGCCCCGCAAGCGGTACTGGAGCGCTGGCGGATCGATCATCCGATGCATCAGGTGAATTGGGTGAGTGGCTCCCCACCCTGTCGCCAAAGACGGGCGATAAGGGCGGGGCACCCCAAGTAAAGATTCCCGCCGAAAGGCCGGGCTACCCGCCCTGGGCCACCCGCCCTAGGGGGAGCTGGTGACAAAAATCTTGGCGTCATGATGTTGAAGCAATGCCTCTCTTCCGACGAGGTTTAGTTGGCGAAGGGAATGCTTGGATTCGGACGCGGTAGTATTGAGAGCCGATGTAGCTCATTTCATTCCAATCGAAGTAATCAAGGAAACAAAGCTCACACTCGGATGCACGGACTTCGCGGACCGGATCGTCCCAGTACCAATTTCGATCTCCCTGCCGAGGTCGATGAATCATAATCGGCACAGGGCCGCTACCCAGAGGAACAACTCGATAGCTGCAACTGTTAGTGGCTGATTTCCCATGCAGTTCGTCGGCTCTGTTCAAGTCGAGCCGAAACAAGCTGGGTGAATAAGAGCCGCTTTATCTCTTCAAATCGTTCCCGTGCATCCCAGTTTCGTAGTTCTGGCACAGGCCAAAATCCTGTGTTCCAGACTAAGCGGACATGATTGACCACATAGCTGCTCCCACACTCGGCGCTTGCGCAGATACGCACTTGGCGTGCTTAAGTGGCATGTTTCAAAGTTATAGTTTAATAGTTGCGAAACTATAAAACTATGTTCTTGGGGGCCATTCGTCAAGAAAAACAGATCCCTCGCGGGAAGTCCGTTCGTGATGACAAACACCTAAAGAGCGGATCGTTCCTCCACCTGCGCTGCAATTGCCATCGTCTTGCAGTTGCCGAGTGTCGTATGCTGCAAGGTTGCACCATGGAGACTGCGCGCATCGCCGAGCTGCTGGCGCCGTTTACCGGCGGAGAGACGCTGGCGCCGCGGCTGCTGGAGGCGCTGCAGCGCTATCTCGATTTGTTGCTGCGCTGGAATGCGCGGGTGAACCTGACGGCGGTCCGCGACCCGGAGACGATCGTGACCCGGCACTTCGGCGAGTCGCTGTTTGCGGTGCGGGTCCTGCTGCGCCGAGGCCGCCGGGGCGAGGTGGCGGCGACACTGACGGATGTCGGCTCGGGCGCGGGCTTCCCTGGACTTCCCATGAAGCTGTTCGCGCCCCAGATCGAGCTGACGCTGATTGAAGCGCACAGCAAGAAGGCGGTTTTTCTGCGGGAGGTGGTGCGGAGTCTCGGACTCGACCGCGCGGAGGTGTTCTGCGGCCGTGCCGAGCAGTGGGCAAAGACCGCGGACCTGGTGACGCTGCGCGCCGTCGAGCAATTCGAGCGGGCCTTGCCAGTGGCGGCAAGACTTGTCGCCGAAGGTGGCAGGCTGGGTTTGCTCATTGGCGCCGGGCAGGTTTCGATCGCGCAGGAAGTGCTGGACGGGCAATGGCGTTGGGCGGAGCCGGCAGTGGTGCCACTCACCGAGGCGCGAGTGGTCTTGCTGGCAGAACGGAGGGTCGCAGATTGACTGACGCAAAGCATCCTATAATGGCCTAAGAGCACAGTGGTAACTAATACGTACAAACCGCTAAAGTCTTTGCAATGAGTGGGAATATATTTTTAATTATCAGCGTAAGCTTTGCCAGAAATGGGACAACTCAAGATTGCGGCCCATAAGGACGTGGAGATTGTGACCGCCTTGGCTGACCAGCCGGATGGCAAGAAGTCTTGGAACACGGGGCGGCTCTGGAAAAATTGCAGTGTGCTGAAGACTTTTGGCCTGGAACGTCGCACCGCAACCGCCCGCCTAGAGTCTAGGCCCCCCGCTGGATTGGGAGTTTGGCGCGGCGACAAATGTTCCACGTGGAACATTTTGGAAGCGTCGAGCTGAAAATCGACGCATTGCCCTTTGTGTTGTTCGAACAAATGTTCCACGTGGAACATTTTCCTCCTGCGCCTGCTGCAATTACCCACAACCCTGCACCCTGCCTACCCTCCACTTAATCAGCACCTTCCGCCGTCCCATCCGAGTCTTGCACAGCTTTTCCAACGAAAATTTCCTCGCCGCCGCCCTCCGTCATTGCCGACCACCCTCGCCGCGTTCTAAGCTTCTGGAGTCAGCTTCACCTGCACAACCATGGGACGCATCATCGCAGTCACCAACCAGAAGGGCGGAGTCGGCAAGACCACGACCGCCATCAATCTCGCGGCGTCGTTCGCCTCCCTCGGCGCCCGCACGCTGCTGGTCGATTGCGACCCCCAATCCAACGCCTCCAGCGGCCTCGGCTTCCTCCGCGATCCCGACCGCCACAGCACCTACCAGGTCATCATGGGCGAGGTCCCGGCACAGCAGGCGACACTCCCCACCGAGCTCGACCACCTCCGCATGATCCCGGCGCACAAGAACCTGCTCGGCGCCAACATCGAGCTGGTGCCCCTCGAGCTCCGCGAGTACCGCCTGCGCAACGCCCTGCAACCGCTGCGCGACGAGTTCCAATTCATCGTGATCGACTGCCCGCCGGCGCTCGACCTGCTCACCCTGAACGCGCTGGTCGCCGCCGACACCGTACTCATTCCCATGCAGGCCGAGTACTTCGCCCTCGAGGGCGTCACCGAACTGCTCGACACCATCGACCGCATCCGTGTCGAGCTCAACCCCAGCCTGGCGGTCGAGGGCGTGGTGCTCACCATGTTCGACGAGCGCACCAACCTGGCGCAATCGGTGGCCGCCGAGCTGCGCAGCTTCTTTGGCGACCTCATGTGCGAGACCGCCATCCCGCGCAACATCCGACTCGCCGAGGCGCCCAGCCACGGCAAGCCCGCTCTGCTGTACGATCCTCACGCCCGCGGCGCCGAGGCCTACCTCAAGCTGGCGGAAGAGATCATCGAGCGCGTCACCCATCCCAACCCGCCGTCTCCCGAGCCCGCCCAGCCGAATGGCTGAACGTCGCCCCACAAAGATGTCACCCGCTGGGGTTTTCACCGCACAAGCAATGTCACACAGTGTGGTTTGGAATTCGCGGTTCGTTTCTGACATTGTCATTACGACCTTCTGAAATTGTCATTACGAGACGAGCGCAGCGAGGAATCTGCTGTTGTTTGGGCCTGGAAAACGACGGATGGGGGACAGCCGGGGCTCTCACGGCCCTCAAGGGCGCCCGTGATGACATCTCGGAGACAGCGAAAACCGGCCATAACTTATACCGCACTCAATCGCCGCCCGCGCAATCATCGGAGGTCGCTGTGTACCACAATGTGGTATATACCACATTGTGGGATAACGAGTGCGCATGGGTTCGCGGAACCAGAACCCATCTCATAAATCGTTTTGGACGGTATCAGGTTGCTGGGCAGTCCGCAGGCGCGTCGCATCTTCGAGCAGACCCTGGGAGCGCGTGCGCCGCTGGTATGATCTGAGTGTCTTCGGCTATGTGGTCATGCCGGAACACGTTCATCTCCTGGTAAGCGAGCCGGAGCACAGCAGCCTGACGGTCGCCATCCAGATGCTGAAGCAGATCGTGCTGATGCGAGTAGCGAGCGTAAACTGCGGGGCGCCAATCTGGCAACAGAACTTTAGGCGGGTGGCCCAACCTTTCTAAGACCATATCTAAATTTGGGGTGCCCCACCCTTGTCGCCCGTCTCTGGCGACAGGGTGGGCACGATCTTCACCGAGGCGCTAATCCGTCCAGCACTTCATGGTGCGAAATAGCTGGAGATGTCGAGGATCAATTGCGTGATCCCGGAACCAGCATAGGCATCGACCTTGCCGTTGTTAGTGGGCACGATGGCCATGTTGTTGGTAAGGGACCCATCGAAGGCATTTAGCGTGCACGTTCTCAAACGCAATTTTGGCGTCCCCGGGTCGAACCGGATCGGAAATCAAATACCAAGCCTCTGGAAGAAGCAGTAGCAAACCCACCGCTAGCAGAATCCACTTCTTCATTATTGCTAAGAGCTAATGGCTAAGTGCTAAGCGCTAAAGTCTATTCTTCAGTTGCTCTTCTTCTGGCCCCGGAGAATGCGCTCGTCGATGGGCTTGCGGCCGGCAAAACCCTCCTCGGTGCCATGCCAATGGGTGAGCTTCTTTTCGCCCAGCTTCCAGCAGAGCAGGATGACCTCTTCGCCGACGATGCAGGGAAAATCGAGCAGTCCGATATCGAGGTCTTTCACCTGGACGCCGGTGGCGTCGATCTCGGCAACGGCGTCCTTGGCGCGCTGCACCGCCTTCTCGCGTTCGGCTTTGCGCCGGGCGACCGACACCACATCCACCAGCGTGCCACCGTTAATGAAGATGCGGTTGGCCAGCGATTGCATCTCGCCATCGACTTCTTCGATCAGCGCCTTGGCCTGCATGGCCGAGCGCAGCAGCGACTCCAGCACCGGCAGCAGGGTTTCGGCTTCGGAGACTGTGAACGTGCGTGCCATATCTATATCAGTCTACACTTCCAGCTTGGCTTGATGGTGTGCCTGGTGGCGATTCACCATGCGACGGCGATACTCCCGCAGGTCTGACCAAGAGCGCGGAACACGCCGCCAATACTTTTCCCGTGGACGTTTGCGAATGATCACTGTATCTCTAACATTCTATCAAGCGCCACGCGCGCCCACCTCTTCACGCTGTCTTTTACGTTGATCTGGTTGACGATGTTGCCGTCCACCAGGTTCTCCAGCGCCCAGCACAGGTGCTGCGGCGAGATGCGGAACATGGTCGTGCACAGGCAGCCGGAATCGTCGAGCGTGATGACGCGCTTGTCCGGGTTTTCCTTGGCCAGGCGGTTTACCAGGTGGATTTCCGTGCCGATGGCGAACGACGATCCTGCGGGCGCTTGTCGCACAACCTTGATGAGGTAGTCGGTCGAGCCGATGCCGTCGGCTTTCTGGCAGACCTCCCAGCGGCACTCGGGATGAACGATGACCTGGATGCCGGGATAGTTGGCGCGCACCTTGTCCACGTGCTCCGGCAGAAAGCGCTGGTGCACCGAGCAGTGGCCCTTCCACAGGATCACCTTGGCTTTGCGCAGGCGCTCGGCGGTCTGTCCACCTTGCAGCATGTAGGGGTCCCACACCACCATTTCGTCCAGCGGAATGCCGCGCGCGAAGCCGGTGTTGCGGCCCAGGTGCTGGTCGGGCAGGAAGAAAATCTTGTCGTTGCGGCGAAGCGCCCAGTCGAACGCGCCCTTGGCGTTGGAGGAGGTGCAGACCATGCCTCCCCGCTCGCCGCAGAATGCCTTGATGGCGGCGGTGGAGTTCATGTAGGTGATCGGCGTGATGCCGCTGCCTTCGTCGTCGGTCAGGCCGAGATTGACGAACTGCTCCCAGGCGTCTTCCACCTGCGAAATCTCCGCCATGTCGGCCATGGAGCAGCCGGCGTTGAGGTCGGGCAGGATGACCGACTGTCCCGGACGCGCCAGAATGTCGGCGCTCTCCGCCATGAAGTGCACGCCGCAGAAGACGATGTAGCTGCCCTTGGCCTGCGCTGCCATCTGCGACAGGCGGTAGGAATCGCCACGGTAATCGGCGAAGCGCACGACTTCATCGCGCTGATAATGATGCCCAAGAATGACGCACTCGCTGCCCAAGGTAGCTTTGGCGGCCGCAATGCGGGCGTCCATCGAGATGATCCGGGAGGACAAGATAGTTTTCGAGCGAGCAGGATACCGCTTCAGTAATCGGTGCTGTAGCCACTTTTTGTCTCTGCCTTCAGTCCCGGCCGCGCGGCTCCGTTGATCGGAATCTCACGCCCCGGAACGGGGATGTTGAAAGCTGACCTGCGGCTCCAGTAGATCCACTACCCGCCGCGGCGGGCCCGACCTACGGGGATGTTGAAGCTGCAAGTTGACGCTTCTTTACTCACTTCATTCGATGACCTGGACCGCGCCTGCGTTACAAAAACACGAACCGCGTAGCTCACACGGCGCTGTGACAAGGACCGAATGAATCTATTGTGGCGCGTTGGAGGCGTGAATGCAAGACTGACGGCTGATAGCTGACAGCTACCCTCCGATATGCACCATCGTTCTCGATGCCGGCACAAAGCCCGGCTCGCCGATGTGGTGGCGCTCCTCTTTGTGCTCGACGGCGTGAAGGATGAACTCGACCATCTCTTCGTCGCTGGCGCCTTGCGCCATCAAGCCAGCCAGATCGTGCTCGCGGACCGAGAACAGGCAGGTGCGAATCTTGCCGTCGGAGGTGACGCGGATGCGGCTGCAATGTCCGCAGAAGGGATGCGACACCGGTGCGATGATTCCGATCTCGCCAATGCCGTCGTCGAAGACATAGCGGCGGGCGGTCTCGCTGCGCGCGTGGCCGATTTCGCGCAGCGGCATGAACTCAGCCATGCGGCGCACGATCTCGTCGAGGGTCACGACGATCTCCGGCGACCAGACGCGGTCTTCTTCCAGCGGCATGAACTCGATGAAGCGGACGACGACGCCTTCCTCGCGCGCGAAGCGGCCGAAGGCGGTGATCTGATCGTCGTTGAAGCCGCGCAGCAGGACGCAGTTGATCTTCACGGGGCTGAGCCCGGCACGTTGCGCGGCGCGGATTCCGGCCAGCACGCGTTCGTAGCCGTTGGGTACGCGCGTAATGCGCGCGAATGCTCCGGCATCGACGGCGTCCATCGAAACCGTGACGCGGGTCAGGCCGGCATCGGCCAGCGGCTGCGCCATCTCGGCCAGCAGATGTCCGTTGGTGGTGATGGCGATGTCGAGCGGCTGGCCTTCAAGAGTGCGCATGTGGCCGAGGTCGCGAACCATCTCCGACCAGACCTCGGCGCAACAGCGGCTCGCCGCCGGTGAGGCGGACCTTGGTGATCCCCAGCCCGACAAACACCCGCGCCATGCGCAGGTAGTCGGCGATGGGCATCTCGGGAAATTGCGGCCCGTCGGTGCCCGAGCGGCAATAGACGCAGCGGTAGTTGCAGCGATCGGTGATGGAGATCCGCAGATCGTTGATGCGCCGCCCGAATTTGTCGGTGAGAAACAAGCTTTTCGCTCTTCGCTTTTCGCCAGTGGCGCTTGGCCGTAGCTCTTAGCCTTTAGCAATCAATTCCGTCTGTCATCCTGAGCGACCCCGACGTCGTGAGGCGGAGTCGAAGGACCCCTATGCTGCGTACTCAGCTTCCCCGGCACGCGTTCTTCGACGGGCGTCGGAGCGCTCTAATCCTTCGCAACTCAAATCTGTTTTCGTACGGGAAAGAAGACGGGGACAGCACACGAGAAAACACAGCGCTGCCAATCGTTTCCTTTCCAAGCACGGGAGGAATGGCCGTTTCCCGCCACACCCTCGGTTCCGCAAAAATTCTGCGGAACACCGCCGCCGCAGCCTTGGGTATTCCGGTAGGCCGCGGAGGTCGGAAACAGTAGTTGCGATTATAGATGAGTACCGCAGTAGAAAGCAGCATCCAGAAAAGGAAAATGCTCATTGGCAGAAGCATTTCCTAAGCATTAGCGAAAAGCGAATGGCGAACAGCGAACACCGGCCTCGCTACATCCCGTCGTAGTTCGGTCCTCCGCCGCCTTCCGGCGGCACCCAGGTGATGATCTCGTACGGGTCCATGATGTCGCAGGTCTTGCAGTGCACGCAGTTGGAAGCGTTCAGATGGATCTGCAATCCGCTGGGCGTATCTGCCGCTTCGACCATCTCGTAAACATTGGCCGGGCAAAAATTCTTGCAAGGGTTGCCGTACTCTTTCACGCAGCGCTCGTTGCAGATGTTGGTGTCGTGGATCACCAGGTGCGCCGGCTGGTCTTCTTCGTGCTTGGTGCCGGAGTAATACACGTCCGTCAGCTTGTCGAAGGTGAGTTTGCCGTCGCCCTTGGCGGGACCGATGATATGCGCCTCCGGCCCGCCGTCCGCCGGAAGCCGCTTCAACGGCTCCATGCGACGATGCCCCGCTTCGTTGGTGTAATGCGCGTGCAAGCCGCGGCCACCCGTAAACTGCTGAATGCCCGCGTGGAACATGCCCGCGACGAGTCCGCTCTCGAAACCCTGGTGGAAGTTGCGTACCGGCCAAAGTTCGGTCTTGATCCAACTCTTCTCCACGCGATCCTGAAATGTCTCCAACATGCCGAGCGAGAAATCGTTCTTCACCATGCCATCGAAGGCAGTCTCGGCCGCCAGCATCCCACTCTTAATGGCGAGATGAATGCCCTTCAGCCGCTGTGAATTCAAGAAGCCGGCAGAGTCGCCCAGCACCATCCAGCCATCGCCGGCCAGCGGCGGAATGCACCACCAGCCGCCATAGGGCAGCGACTTGGCGCCGTAGCGCACCATCTTGCCGCCTTCCAGCAGCTTGGCGATGAACGGATGTTTCTTGAACTCCTGAAGCACGTGATGCGGATCAAGGCGCGGATCACGATAGTCGAGCCCGGTGACGAAACCCAGCGAGACGAGATTGTCTTTGGCGCCGTAAATCCATGCGCCGCCATATTCGTGGAAGGTAAGCGGGTAGCCCATGGTGTAGATGACTTCGCCCGGCGCGACGCGCCCGGCGGGCAGCTCCCATAGCTCCTTCACTCCGACCCCGTAGGTTTGTGGATTGCGTTCTTTATCGAGCTGGAACCGTCCGATGAGTTGCTTGGTCAGCGAGCCGCGCGTGCCTTCGGCGAGAATGACAACCTTGGCTTTCAGATCGTAGCCGGGCTCGAAGTTAGACTTGCGCTCGCCGTTCTTGTCGACGCCTTTATCGTCGGTGCGCACGCCCACCACGCGCCCGCTCTCGAAAAGCAGCTCGGAGCCGGCAAAACCCGTGAACACCGTGATCCCCGCCTCTTCCACCTTGCTGCCCAGCCACTTCACGAACTTGTTGATGGAGATAACGTAGTTGCCATGGTCGCGCATGGGCGGAGGCGTGACGGGGAACTTGAACTTGCCTGTGCGGGTCAGAAAGTAAACCGCCTCTTTCACGACCGCGGCATCCAGCGGCGCTTCCTTTTCGAAGCCGGGCAGCAGCTCGCGCATGGAGCGCGGGTCCAGCAGCGCGCCCGACAGACAATGCGCGCCTACCTCCCTCGCCTTCTCCAGGAGGTAGATATTTTCTTTCGTCAGCGGCGCGTCGGGATGTTTGGCGTTGTGCTCGTCAATAAGCTGCGACAGGCGTAGGGCGCAGGCCATGCCGGCGGGGCCTCCGCCCACGATGACGACATCAGCTTCCATTACCGGGCGTTCAACACCTCTCAAGCGGCTTACGAAAAACGATCATTAGGTCTTTCCATAAAAGTAAGTATTATTCTATCGCCACTCTCGATGACAAAGCTGTGACGAAGAAAACTGTGACATTGACACAGCCACGCATCGCAAGGTCTCAGGCAGGCGATGTCCCCAAATTGGAAATTGGTGTTACGCAAAAAGAAAGGCGCAAGTTCATCGCCGCTCTCTACCTCAAGAATCTGCCCGGCGTGTGTGATGCTGCTATGCGCCTTTTGTTTTTTTCACTTCTTCGATC
>CAVTSI010000002.1:0-529977 GCA_963737435.1 uncultured Acidobacteriaceae bacterium
TAATTTCTTTTATGCCGAGGCGGCTAAGAAGTGACACGTTTACCGGTCTTCAATTCTCTTATCAATCATCAGCTGTCGATAGCGCTCATCATATAGTTCCTTGGCATCAAACAGCGGCATCAATGCGTTCCACATAGCATGGATTCTCTTGTTGATGTCGGCCCCGTCGAATCGGAAGTAGGCCTGCAGCTCAGTTACGATGCATAGGAGAATGATAGCAGCGCGTGGAATGTGGAGAGACAGAACTCCAATATGCTGGATTTCCAGCTTCTCCCTGTCATCATGCATAAAAGAATCGGGAACGTAGTACATTCCTACAACCAAGAGGCCTTCAAAGCCGCTGTGTGCAATCGCGGAATACTCACGCCAGAAACCGTAAGTGAATGTGCGGAGAAACTGCTGATGTGGTGTCAGCCCTCCGCCTGGTTGCCGGTCACTCAGGTATTTGCCTAAAGTGGGCCACGGTTTTTCCGCCATCACTTCGGTGATGGTAAGTCCGCAGTCGCGCATGGCAAAGTCGAGTCCACGGCGAGAACCATCGATCCAATCATCCCATTTCGCCTGCCCTCCATAACGCTCCTTGTCTTCTTCGAGAGCTACAAAAGCCTTTCTGAATCCACTTTTTCGATACCAGGGACCATTGACGCGGGGGTCTTGAAGCATCGCCGTAATGTTATATAGGCAATCAATCATGTTCCGAACTAGGGGCAAAGTTGAGATGCTATATGTGAGTCTCCAATCGGTATCTTTCTCGCGGCGCTCATCGGCATTGATGTAGTGAAGGAGGTCATAGGCCCGCATCACAACGCGGAGCATCACGTGCATATCAATCGCTGCGTAGGGCGGTTGAATAAGCTTCGGGGCCTCGCGTCTCAGCTTCTGAGCCAAAACTTCTGCCAGCGCCCCAAGAGGTTTTTGATATGTGCCGGCATCGAATTTAGGCAGGTCATTGGGGTCGATCATCGCTCTATAATACAAAACTTGGAGGTCGAGCCCGGGCCGTGAACTTCAGGGCTTGTTCAATGCTCCCGAAGCGTTCCACCGGAATGACGGGCAGAATCTGATTTTGCAGACGGCGTCCCTGCCAGTGGAAGCTCGTGCCCTGGCCGACATCGAGGTCTGCAATCTTGACGTTCCATCCCGCATTGGCAATATTCGCGCGCGCAATGAGGCGCGCAAGCGTGCTCTTAGAGACTCCGCCCTTCTGGCTCAGAAATGCGATGACAACTAACCAAGCCGCACAGTATCCCGTGACAAGCATCACACCAGTGATGCGCAGTCACACCCACCAGCGATGCGTAGCTTATCGCCGCAGGTGATCGGCCAGCAGCTATCCGGCACTGCAAATATTACCAGTTTAAGAGCGGTGCACGCGCGCATATACTTGCCGCGACCGGGAAGCCAAAATGGAAATCCCGGTCAACGGGAACGATCATGAGCCGTGAACGAATCTTGGAAGTAGTTCTGACGATGCTCGGCGCAGTATTGCTGCTCATTGCAGCGGTCGGCAAGCATCCTTACGGCTTTTACATGGTGCTCCGGCTTGTCATCACGGTTGGCGCAGTTTATTGGGCGTGGAGAGTGTACAAGGCAGGCCAGCGAGCTTGGACATGGATGTTTGTCGCGGTTGCACTTCTTTTGAACCCATTCTTGCCAATACGTATGCAGCGGGCACAGTGGCAACCGATTGATCTGTGTCTAGGCATTCTCTTAATCGGATGGTCAGGATATTGGCTCTTCCGCAAGAGAACAAGAGAATTTGAAATAAAGAGGCTTGCGGAAGAGAAGGCGAAGGAGATTAACGGGGCGTATCAAGTCCTTTCTGATACACAAAAGCGCCGTCTTTACAGAATTGCCGGACAGCAGTGCTTCTGTTGATCGGTGGAAGATATTCTACGGTGGTACCTTCGTCGGAATCCGGTTTGGCTAGGATTGTTACGTCCATCATTACATCCGGCCTGGCATTTGGTTGTTTCGCATGGGCTGCATGGCTTTGGTCCCGTGTTAATCAGTAAGGTCCTGTCCAAAATCGGAATTACAACTTTCGCAATGCAGGCTACAGTAGCTGGTTGTCTAATCGTATGTGCAATTCTTGCCCTCAATTTCGTCAGTCTCGCAGCCATATCATCAACACCCGAGACCCAGTTGAGAACCAGTATCTCCGGCACGAGTCTCCACCAGTCCCAAATCAAAATAAAGCGAGTGATGCCAGTAAGGGGGCTGACACAAACGGTGTTTCGGATGCGTCGGCAGGGTGTCACCCGCCTGTGTTTTCGCAGCAGGAACTCTCCGCCCTCGAACAGAAAGCTGCCAGTGGCGACGCTGCGGCGCAATGTGGCTCGGGGACTAATGTACTAAGAGGGCCAAGGCATACCCCCGGATGACACGCAAGCGGCGTTTTGGTTTCGCAAGGCGGCTGAACAGGGCGATGCCAAGGCGCAAGTACAACCTCGGGGGTTTGTACAACAATGGCGTAGGCGTACCCAAGGATGAAACTCAGGCCGTGTTTTGGTATCGCAAGGGGGTTGAGCAGGGCGATGCCGAGGCGCAAGACGCCCTCGGGGATATATACGACAGCGGCGGGCGTGAGCCGGGATTACGCTGAGGCGGCACTTTGGTTTCGCAAGGCGGCTGAACAGGGCGACTGCTGACGCGCAAGACAGCCTCGGGTATTTGTACTACAAGGGTCAAGGTGTGCCCCAGGACGATGCGCAAGCGGCAACCTGGTTTCGCAAGGCTGCTGAGCAGGGTGACGCCGAGGCGCAATGCGCCTCGGGGGTTTGTACTACTGCGGGCCTGGTGTGCCCCAGGACTACGCGGAAGCCTATTTTTGGCTTGATCTAGCGGCTGCTGGCAAGCAGGACGCCTCGGACTCGAAAAGGTTGCGAAGTATCGAGACGAAGCCGCGTCTCACCTGACGCCTGCGGATCTATTCCGCGAACAGGAGCGGGCGCGGAAGTGGTTCGAGGCGCATCCGGCGAAGCCACAATGACGGAAGCAAGAGACGGTATACGCTGTGCGCATCCACGTCGAGGTGGAAAACGATGAATTTTCCGAGAGACGCTTCTGGTCCGAATCTGAAAAAGGAACAGTTTGTGAGCATAGAGGAATGGCTGGCATGGTTGGCGGTGGTTGGCGGATTTGCCTTGTTCATCTGGGCAGTGTGCGTGTTCCTGGGAACCGGCATCGGATACGATCACCCCGTCTTGGGATTGTTTGACGGAGGTGTGCTGTCGGCGATGTGGCGATTGACAAAAGCCATCTTCCTGGGCGTGCTCGCATTTGCAACGATACACGCGGCTATCTACAGCCTGGAGGAGCATACGCCGCCCCGTAAATCCTCGGTTGACTCGCTGAAGGATCGGTAAGAACCTCCCACAACTGGCACCATCAGTGCCGCGTCGCTTTTTGGGAGTCTGGCCTTAGTAATAGACCCAAGCGCCCGCACCTGCGCCCGGTCGTAAATGTCCGCATTATTGGCGTGGAAATGCGCAGTTCTTAAGTGGTGCGATTAGGTGACGAATTCTGTAAGACAAGGCAAGTTTGCAACGCAAGCCGGAAATCAGAGTCGAAAGAGGCGACTTCTGATGGGACGGCACGCCAGGAAACTCTGTAGGACTTGATGCACGTTGCTGGGACTGCACCCCACGTAGCGCGCGATCTGCGACTCGGACAACTCAGGGTATTTTATTTTGACGCGGCGGATTAGCATGGCGCGAAAGCCGGGCGGCGGATGACTGGCCGGGTCAACCAATGGCAGTCGGAGCGGCTTACCTTTACGCGGCATGAACCCACTATAGCAGCCCACCAAACGCAAGCCTTTTTAGCGAAAAATTGTCGGAGCCAGATGGTATGACGCGCGGCGCCGCGGCGCAGCAAAAGGGGGGCATGGGGTGGCCGGGAAAGCATGCTTCAATACCGGGGACTTTACCGGGGACCCCTGGCAGAAAGTGGCAGTAATCGGAAGCAATCGCATATTGTTCTGGAAGCCGCATGAACACGTGGTTTGAGGCACCTGGATACAACCGCAGTAATCAGCAGAAAATGGCTCCGCTCCTCCTGTTAACCGGAGGGTTGTAGGTTCGAGTCCTACCTGAGGAGCCATTCTTTGCCCCAGAAACGAAAGCACTTATCAGAATGGGCCGATTACTCTCGGCCCTCTTTTGCGGCTTTACGGCCACATTTTACCGTGTTCTTTCCGCTTCACTGTGATCGGTCGGTTGCGGCAGGCTGGGGCGCGAGCTGGTTTCGTAATACGCCTCCCGCTGCTTCAGGGCACGGCTGGCGCCACCCAGATCGACGGATGCCATACCGCGAGAACATACTGCGCGTCTTGTGCCCCGTAATAGCCATGGCCACGTCTTCTGGGACCCCGGCGCGGCGCAGCTCCGTGGCTGTCGTGTTGGGGACGTATCATTCCACGTGCCTATCCAGGCATTTTGACCATTAGGCTTGCGGGCAAAAAAGAGTGGATGTTGGCGCCCCAGACGACATAGACGCTTCCACAGTGCTTACTGGACGAATTATTATCGGCCGTAGCCCACTGCTTGTCAGCACCATCTTCGAGGCTGTCGAGCATCCAGGGTAGCTTCTCGAGCGGCGAGGCTGGGTTAGACCAGGATGCGTCTTGGCCGTCGACCCAAAGACAGCCATGCCGATGGAGAGGACGTCGTTCGGATCAGGCTGGGTGGTCCAGATGTCGGGTTCCGCTACGAGATAGGCGGTGCCATTCTGGTCCATGGCGAGAGCCGGATCGGTATAGCCGGCGACGGCTTCATCGCCGTTGAGCAGCACCAGATCCGCCAACTTATGCCACGTGGAGCCGCCATCGCCGCTATACGCGGTCGCAACAGTGAACCGGTAGTGCTCGTAGTCGTAGAATCGCTTGGAAGCCGCGATAAGGTTATTGCTATTCGTTGGATCCGTGACCAAGTCGCACTCGCTACGAGAATTCCGATCTCCGGGATACCACGTATATGACGTTACCTGAACGTTCGTTCCGGGAAACAAACCGAAAGGGGAAAGGACAGGGTGGCCGCCCATCTAAACGTCCCCGTTTCTAGACCACATGCGGTAGAGTTTGCGAAAACCGAGAGCGCTTGCGATTAGGAGGACCGTCACCGCATAAAGCGTTTCAAGCAGTCTACTGCCCCCGTCCGGCGATATGTGGGACCATTGTTCGAAAAGGTCCATGATGGGTGCGCTGCCTCCGGTCCTTCTGCCGCAACCCGAGCCGCTACTGCGGCAGGGTGGGTCAACCGGTCGCACCATCATACAACCAGAGCGACGTTACCGAAAAGTGCCGTAATGGCGAGTTGTTCACGGAAATGTACTCACCGACCTAACCGAAATTTGGGATCTATCGGAAACGGAATGCCGCCCAGGGGCGTATCTTCCACCACAAACCCGTTTTTGCAAGGGAAAGGTCACCCTGAGCAACACCACAGAACTCCCGATGGTATTCAAGCTAGAAGACAGCAAAGAACCTGGCCAGTGGTTGATTACCCTTAAGTTTTCAGAGATAGATCCTAAGACAGGGTGGTAATTGTAGCGAAGAAGGCCACTCGCCGCTTGGTGGCTTTGAGCGGCGCGCAAAGCACGGCCCAGTTATCCCGGCGTTCTCCACCATCGCCCTAAGGTTTCGGCTGGTTCTGATCGGGCGGAAACTGACTTCCCGGGCCTTGCATTCCGGTTCCATTCTGCTGAGGAGTGCTGGCCGGTTGCTGTCCGAATGGACTCTGCTGCTGGCCATTCATCTGCCCGGCTGGAATTCCCACCTGCGCTCCGCCGAAAGCAGGCGGCTGGTACGGACCCCGCAGCAAAACATTCATCCGGTCAGACGTCGGGTCATAGATGAATTGCCACTCGTTGTACGTCTTCTTCTTGTTGTAAATGCGAATAGTGGGATCTTTGCTCAAACTTGCCACGCCGACAATCGCGCCGCCGCCAACCGTCTGATTGCCGCCTGCGGGATTCTGTCCGAAGATGTTGCCGGGCGACGAACCCGTCGCGCCAGTCTGTCCGTTGCCGGGCGAGGGATTGCCCCCAAAATTGTTTCCTGGCTGTGCGCCGCCACCGGCGGAACCGCCACCGCTGCCGTTCGAACCCGGGCCGTTGGTATATTGCCCGCCTTGGGCAGGACCTCCGCCAATGGTGCCGCCGCTGCCATCCGAACCCGGGCCGTTGGTGTATTGCTGGCCTTGGGGAGGACTTCCCCCAAACGTACTACCGCCGCCCTCCGAATTGGGACCGTTCACGTGCTGCGGAGACTGGACAGGACTGCTCGAGGTCGAACCAAGAACCGCACCCAACGCACCACCTTGCCCTTGCGAACCCAAGGCTGCCGCAGGCGTTCCCGGTGCCTTGGGATTGGCCAGGGCTTGGATATCTCCGTAATGCAGCAGTGTCCACGTGCCGTCTTTGGTAAGCGGGTCCTTGTAACGTTTGCGCAGGAAGCGAATCTGGCCCTTGTCGAGATCGTCGAGATTGGTGGGATAGCGGCCAAACTTCTTGTAGAACTTCTTAATGGCGCGCACGTATTCGGTACCGCGGTGGATCATCTCCTCTTCGCGGTCACGCTTCATCTGCTGCACCAGCCGGGGCGCTTCGACAGTAGCGGCGATAATCATCATCGCCATCATCAGCAGGATAGCCAGCAGCAGATAGCCGCCTTCACGCTGGCGCCGCTGAGGATCGATGGCCCGAACTGGAAGATGATGCTGCACGCTTTGGTAAGTCTATTGTAAAGGCTTTTTACCGCACGGACCACCACCTGCACTCCTGCAGTGAGCGGAACACCTCTGTACTTGGCCACCGCAGTTGATGACCACCTCGTGATTGTACTGATCCTATTTGTCCGGTCTCACAGCATTTTCGCACACTAGCATATTGCCGGTGCAGAAACGATCGATTCCCTCTGTAACGTACTCGCGTGCGAGCGTCGAATCACCAGCGGCGACTCGCTTGCATTCGATAATGGCGTAAGGATCGTGCTCTCCCGTGGAAGAGAACACCTGGGCGAGGTAAACCGGGATATCAGTGCGACCGTCAGGAATGGTCATGCCCGTTTTGGATCGAGACTCTGCACCCGGTACAATGATCATGGTTCTGGACCAAGGCAGTCGCTTTCCAGATAATGCATGTCTCATACCATCTCGCAAGCACTCAGTTACCCGATCTTTGCCCATCAGCACAGCCTCACATCCCAGCCGCGTGCCGCGCATTTTTCCATTCCATCTTGCACCCAACAGCTCCTGTCACCTTGCCGGTCGTTTAGTTGATTCATCTACTGCCAACCGCGCAGTACCATTTCATCGTAAGTACGTAGTTATTCTTGGTCCTTATAGGTGATTCGGCCTATTCACGCCGAAGTCAAGTTGCCGGACAGTGGAGACATGAGGCTTTTGCAATCCCGCGCCTGCCTTTGCAACACCAACTCTGTACCGCTGAAGAACAGACGATGAAAGGGTTTTTGCTCGGAGTGCTTGTTGCGTTTATCTTGACTTGCTTCGGCTGTGGAACCAGCAGCAGCTCAGCGAAGCTGTCGTCTCCGCCGCAATCGTCCTTCGCCTCGGTCAAGGTAAGCGTCTCATTTCCACAGCCCTCTTCGTCTGTTGCGTCCACATTTTTGCTCTCTGCCACAGCCAGCAGCGCCAATGCGATAACCGGCTGGCAGGTCTATCTCGATAGTGCTAACGTCTATACCGGGCCGGCCGCCGAAACTATCAATACGAACCTGAGCGCCGAGTTGGGAACGCATCAACTGGTTGTCCAAGCCTGGGATAGTACCGGCACTTACGGCAGTCAGACACTCCAGATTACGGTCGCTACAACGACGACTCCGAGCGGAAGCAACGGTCTGCCCTCTCCGCCCTTGAATGCTCAGACCATCACCAACATTGAGCAGCTGACCAGCGGGTGGGGTTCGTGCAACGCCCCATCCTGCGCCGGTGGCAGCGGCAATGGGACTTACTGGATGGCGCAGTATCAAAGTTCACCCTCGCGTGACGGCTCCAGTACGGAATTCTTCAACTCGGGTGCATGGGCGGGCGCTTTGTTTTTCCAGAAATTGGGCGCCGATAACACGGTGCACAATTTCCTGTGGGATTTCTACTTCTACCTAGACAGCAACTCCCAAACCGCTGCTCAGGCTCTGGAGTTCGACGCCTTCCAGTTTGTCAACGGCTATAACTATATGATCGGAAGCCAGTGCGACTATGGTGCGGGATTTTGGGATACTTGGGACGAGGCCTCTGGACACTGGATCCAGACGTCGATTTCCTGTCCGAAGTTCAGTCCCAACACCTGGCATCATATTCAATGGTACGAAACCACCGACACTACGAATCACCAGTATACCTACGTCACGCTGGTGGTGGACGGCAATAGCAACCCGGTCAACGTCACCGGTCATGCCCGTAATCTAAATTGGTCGGACAATCTGGGCGTGCAATGGCAACTCGACCTGAACGCCAGCGGCCAGGGATACCACGAGTGGATTGACTCCGTGACGCTTACCGTCTGGTGATTCGTCAACCCACATTCATCACACTCTTTGTAGTCATAAGCATATCGCGAGTGTAATGTTGAGGTGGCGCATCAGGCAGCAAGCCACTGCCCTGGTCAGACTTTTCGCCCGCACTCCAGCGTCAATCGGAATAGGTACAACGCCGAAAAACTCCAGCAGCAATTTACAGCACGCCGCAATTCTGGGGCGTCCCAACACTTTGAATCAAGAACAACGGCGGCCGTAGCCAGGCTACGGCGACCAAAGCGCCAGAGGCGTGAGCTCACGAAGCTAGGCTCGGATGAGGGAGGTACAGGCGCTCTGAAATGGCCGTCTGGCGCTGCTTTCGGGTGGTCGGGTGGCTTGTCAGAAGTTCCGGCAAAAGCCTTGAACTGTAACTGCATGCTCTTGGAATGGAGAATAATTCATTCTGCCGCCGCCGCAACAACCTAGCCCTGATTCCTCGAAGGTTTCCCTCCTCTTCAAAACCTGTGGTGACGATCATCAGTGTAGGTGCAGTCAACTGTGTACTCTCCGTCACCCGTCCAGGGGTGAGCGCAAGCGCCCTCGACTGGGGCGACTTCACCCAATCGATCATCCAACTGAGGCTGGGGGCGGCTCGTGTACACTTTTTTGTTAAACTGTCGTTGGTAAGCTGTCGCACGGGTGAAGTTTGGCCGATGGGTTCTGCTCGAGACGGAACCGTAGACGCTTCTTGAGCAATGTGAATCTCTTCCTGACGAGTAGAGATAACGATGTCCACTCCATCGGCCGACGAGAGGAGGAATCATGTCCATAGAAACTGATAATGTATCCAAACGCGATGCAGCAGGGCAGGAAACGCCCACGCAGCGCTGGTTGTTCGGCTTGGGTCCTCATCTTGCCATCCTAAGCCTGCTAGCAGCCTCCGGGTTCCTGCAAAGCAGCCCTATAGCCTCACAGAGGGCAACCGCGAGCCAAGCCACCGCGACGGCGGATCAGGAAACGAAGCCTGGCGTTGGAGGAGATTTGGCCACGATAATTCAATCGGGCTCCACCAACACCGTTGGCTACAACCTTGTGATACACAGTGACGGTAGCGCTGCAGGAATGGATAGTAGTGGCGGCACGCGCTCTCTGGTGGTGAGACGGGAGTATCCTCCCGGAACGATCGACACCAAGAAGCTGCAGCGTCTGCTGGCAGCGATTGGCGATGTCAGCAAAATCCCGATCGGGGTCTGCATGAAATCAGCCTCCTTCGGAACGACAACCAAGATTTCGTATGCGGGCAAGGTGAGTGGGAATCTGCAATGCATTCAGCACCAAGCATCGGGCGGCGATGAGGCGCTGCTGCAGTCGTCTGAAGATTTGGCCGTCTTCGTGAGAACAATCCAGCATCAATTAAAGCTTGACACCAGACGCTTCAGTCCAAACCAGTAGGCGGACGGTGCATAAGATTCTGATCTGACTTGCAGGGGCGGAGCCGATTGGGCGGGGCACTTCCGGTAGAAAACCGGGAGCTGCCTCTCTGTTTCTCTCCCATGGCTATTAGAGCATAGCAGTCGTCAGGGACAGGGCTCCGGTCATCGGCCTGCATTCTTTCGGCCGTGCAGGTTTGTTGCATACCGTACACAACAATAGTTACAAGGAAAATAGCCCTGCCTGTTCCCCAAAGGCGCAGACTGTGGCGTGGGGCGGGCCAAATTTACTGCAGGACGGGTCGAGAAAACGCGAGCTGAGAAATCGGCATAGGGGGGACGGTCACCCGTCCGCCCCTGCCACACCACCGGACATGCGGGTCCGCATCCGGCGGTTCGGTAGATTGAGCTAGGTATCAGCGAACAATCGTGGAAGTCCGAGCGAATCAAAGTAGGCGATAGGAAAGGCGTAGCTCATGGCTGGGCTATTGGCTATGCGGAAGGGACCGTGAGCACTCCCAGCCGTTTGTGCGGCCAGGGTCTTGCTCACTCCCCGCTCATATAGCTTGGCGAAGCGTAGCCTTCCGCGTTTCCATTGCTTCCAGAGCACGGATCGCAGCCTGCGCCGTATCCATTGATCCAGCGCCTGCAGCACCGAGGGCGTCTCACAGAAGCCGAAGTAGCTCTTCCAGCCACGCAAGTAAGTGGCTAACTCCTTCGTCATCCGTTCCACGCTTATCCCCCGGCTCCGGCCCGTCAGCTCCCGTATCTTCTGCTTAAACCGCAGCAGGGCCTTGGGCGCAATGCGCCGTTTCGGCTGCTTGCCACCGCTCAGGCTGAAGCCCAGAAACTTCCGCTCTCCTGGCCGCGCCACCGCGCTTTTGGCCGCGTTGACCTTGAGCTTGAGCCGCCGCGTGATAAAGCCGGTGATGCTCGCCATCACCCGCTGCCCCGCCCGCTCACTGCGCACGTAAATGTTGCAATCGTCCGCGTAGCGTGCAAAGCGGTGTCCGCGCCGTTCCAACTCCCGGTCCAACTCCTCCAGCACGAGGTTCGACAACAGGGGCGACAAAGGCCCACCTTGCGGCGTACCTTCGTCCACCGGACTGACTAGCCCATCCTCCATCACCCCAGCTTCCAGAAACCCGCGGATCAACTTCAACATCCGCTTGTCTCCGATGCGCCGGGCCACGGCGCTCATCAGTCGGTCGTGGTTGACTCGATCAAAGAACTTCTCCAGATCGAGGTCCACCACCCAGCCGTAGCCCTCGCGCACATATTGCTGCGCTTGTGCTACCGCCTGATGCGCCGACCGCTGCGGCCGAAAGCCGTAGCTGTGCCGGGAGAACGTCGCGTCCCACTGTCCTTGCAGAACCTGCATCGCCGCTTGCTGGATCAATCGATCCAGCACCGTCGGAATGCCCAACTGGCGCACTCCCCCGTCCGGTTTGGGGATTTCCACCCGCCGCACGGGTTGCGGTCGGTAGCTTCCACTCAGCAGCTGTTCGCGAATGGCTGGCCAGTGCTGTGCCAGATAGTCGGGCAGTTCCTCGACGGTCATGCCGTCGATACCTGGACTACCTTTGTTGGCCTTGACTCGTTGCAGAGCCCGCTTGAGGTTCTCCCTCTCGCAGACCTCCTCCATCAGTTGTTCCTTTATAGTCGGGCTTTCGGTCCTGCGCTCCGCCGTGAGCGATTCGGTCCCTCCCCGCCGAGCCTTCGGAGCTTCACTCCTCCCCTCGCCGCCGAAGGCCAGCGCTAGCTGTAGCTGGTTCTTCTGCCGCTTGTCGCTCATCGAGTCGCGCCGCCTACTGGCCGCTTCCTTCCGTTTGGGCCTTCGCCGCTCGCGCAGCTACTATGCCCGCTGCTGACTTCTGCCGCACGCTCCGAGTGGATCGCTCCCCTCTCAGTCCCGATTCCGGGACATGCAGCAGATCTCCCGAGGTAAGTTCCACCGCCTTCCACGCGCAACCGCCAGATTTACAACCAGCGCCTTTGATGGATATGGACTTCGCGATCAATAGCCCGCTCGTCCGGCACCGTATGCCTCGTATCTGGTTCTTGTTCATCGGCTCGCATTTTTTGCTCCACGCTTCTTTCAGACCACACCTCACAGCGTCGCCCTTGCGCTTCGCTATCACTTCTCCTCCATCAGGATGTGAAGAGGACTTTCACCTCCAAGCTGTCAAACATGCTCGGCACACTATGAAAAGAGGCCCTGCCAGGCAGGGCCTCGAAGAATGTAATTGTTAGTTGCAGCCAGGAAACTCTACTTGCCTAACTTGCCGCGGGGGGTTCCCAGGCCGGTGCACTCATTGTAAATGCACTTGGACTTGGGCATATGCCGCCGGAGCACGCCGTTATCCCCAGAGGTGACATTGGTACCAGTTAGTAGGATACGTCAAAGACGTCGATTTGACTATAGACATAGTTGTCCTCTTCGGAAGTGTAGAAGCCCGGGAATGTCAAGGCAGAATTCCCAAAGCGGTTGTTGGCGTTGTTAACGATCCCGGCCAACGCTGGCGAGGATACGCTCGTGCCGCCAACGATGAACCAACCACCGCCGGAAATGCTATCTAAACGTAGACGCCACTGCCGGGATCGGCGTCAAACGCAATGTCAGGAGTGTCCCGCGCAGCATCGACAAAGTCGTTCCAAACAGTCCATACTGAAAGTTAGTCCATGGCCCCGGTCCGTCGAAGATGTCCGTATCGTTCCAGAATTCAATCGCGCTAGGACCGCCGCCGGAACCGAACCCCAGCGGTGCAGGGATTCCATCTCCCCAGCAGCTCTCACCAAGGAAATTACCGGTATGATCACGCTGGACGGTGGTGCCGCCTGCGGAGACTACCCATGGGCTGCTACTCGGAAATTGCGCTCCCCATCCACTGTCGCCAGCCGACGCAAAGTAGGTGATGTTATCCGAATCAGTACACTGAGGGTAACATTGCAATCAAACCACTGGTAGAAAACGGTGTCCCATCCGCTAGCTGGAAGCCCCGAGTCGGTTCCGAGCTGAGCTGGATCCTCCTCTCCGCCCCAACTGTTGGAGATGTCGCCGCCGGTTTGTTGCACCAGAATGTTGGCCACAACTTCAGCATACAACAGGTCTTCGAAGGAGTTGCTGCAGGCCTCTACGAGGTAGACCGTCGCACTGGGCGCCATCGCGTGCGCCCACTGGATGTCCAAGTCCTCCTCAAGAGCCCAGTCAGAATTGAATGGCGGTGCGTGTAGGCAGCTAGCCGTCAAGGTGCCTCCGTTGATAGAGGTGAAGGTTCCAAAGGCCTGGTTAGCATAGACCTTATGGAAATTGGCTGCTGGCAGGCCAAAGGAGTGAGAGAAAAACGCCAAATCAGCCGCCGCGTTCGGGTTGTCGTATGCGTCCACCAACGCGATCGCTCCCCAGCCACCAGTAGGGTGATTGAGGCCACCGGTATGCGGATTACATCCCGGGTAGTTCGGGCCAACCTTATAAACGCAGCCCAACGACGCGGGAGTCTCAGCAGCATTAGGAAGTACTTGTAACTGCTGAACCGAAGGCGTCGGCTGCCCTTTAGGGACAAAAATTTGCATAGTTAGTGTGGGCGTAACCCTTGGCAGCCGTGCCGCTTGCCGGCTTGATGATCGTGCCTTCGGGCTTATAAATATCGGGGTTCAGTCCCTGGTGGACCGCCGGCGGCCTCGTCCCGTGCTGAGCTGTAAGGTCTTCAGCTTTATTTTTATTCTGAGCCGCCCCTAGTACGGAAGCGGCCAAGGCAAATGACAAAAGCGCTGCAAAAGCCAGTAACCTGCTCCTCGTCATAACTGTTCTCCTATTTGGAAGTCAATCTTTTAGCCCTCCCCATTCAAACATCGCTGAGCCGAGCCCGAAAGTGCTAGTTAATTCGCTGCCAATCGCTTTCTTTGGAATAAGGCTCCCTGGACATTACCCAAGGAGCCTCGCCCGTGTAGTTCCAACCCGTCCTACGAAACTGGAGGAACGGTAATGGAGAGCACAACGGCATCGGACCCATACCCACCGGGGCACTCAGAGTCAGTAACCTCCACAGCGAATGTGTAGGTATTACCGTTATCCACTAGTGGCGGCGTTCCCGTGATCAAGCCGCTGGATGACATGGTCATGTTATCCGGCAAGCTTCCCCCGATGATGCTCCAACTGAAGGGCGCCAATCCTCCGGAGACCATCAGCTGAAAACTGTAGGGCTGGTTGACCGGCGCAGGCGGCAGGAGCAGGGTTGAGATCTGAGGATACGGCGGCGCTCCCGATTCAGTAATAGAAAGCACTGTTAGCGGCGAGATATTGCCAGCAGCTGTCAGACACCTGGGCCGCTGGCTGGTATGTGCCAATGACGTCTGTCGGGCAACCGGCAACTACGCCACCCGAACCAAGCCCAAGAGCCATCGGCCACCCACCATCATCGATCCAGGTGTAAGGCGGGCCAACACCACCCCACCCAACCATCTGATACGAGTACGCGACGTGTTGCTGAGCAGGCGGCAGATTGCTGCTAGCAACGAGGATCGAATCGGTTGCAAAGAAAGCGCTCACGTCGAAGAGCACGTTGGTCGGATTGCTTACAAAAGTGTTAATTGCACCCGGGCTGCTCAGCCCAAACAGGCTCGGCGTGATCGTCATGTTCGAAGTAGTCGCCCCATCTAATGCCGCCAGAACCGCCAGCTGAGGATCTTCCACGCCGACCGGGAAAACGTAGAGGCCACCCAATCCCCCCGGGCCCCCGTTGGTGAACGGAAGAACCGTTGCGTTCAGCACATAAGCCTCTGTGTTGGGAAGAAAGTCCGGCGGGAAGGAGGAGTAGCAAGGGCTATTGGTTGTGTGGATATCGACGCCATACGGACCTAGGTCGATCGGGTTTGGCCGCGTATCATAGCAACGCGCGGGCTGGTACGTTCCCACCATCGGATACAACGCCAGCGGATCGGGACCAGCGGGCTGCAAAGTACCCGTAGATGTCGACACTCAGGTCAGTGTCACTGGTGGAGAACACGTTAATAGTGCCATCTGGATGATTCCACGATCGACATATTCGCAACCGTCGTACCCGTTGGATCGTTCAGAACAGAGGTATGCGGCACTGCGGGTTGGTCCCCTGGCCACGCCTGGAGGTAGGCCAAAGGCTGCTGCCCCACCGGTATCACAGTAAAGTTTAGCGCATACGCTGTCGCGTTCCCGGGTATCGCGCAATACGGGGCACTCGCAACGTTGATGTTGGTCATAGTATTGGCCGGTATTGGCGAGCCTCCCGGACTTAGGGTGTTGTACACATTGCAGGCTGCGACGCCCGGAAGGGTAAAGTAGTTCAGTCCGGTATCGCCGGTGAAAAAGTACGGACCGACGAAGTAGCCAGTGACATCCAAGACGGCATCAGTATTGTCGGTGGCAAAGACGCTAATGCCTTGGTCTGGCACCTGCTCCCACGATGAGGGAGTTTGCTTTTACGCGACCGTCCCAAGAGTTCAGCGTAGAAACAACGGGTTGAGGCTGATCGTCCGGCCACACTGTCACGTAATCCAAGCTGCCGGTCTGGGGGACCACAGTCAGATTCAACGCGTACGCTGATGCGTCGTTGGGGATATGGCAGTTGTTATTCGTCGGAACTACAAAGTTCCGGGTTTGGCTTCCTATCAGCGACGGCGGGCCGAAGCCGGGAGGCTGGCTCGCATTCCTCGTATCCGCCAAGCGACACGGACCGATCGGAACATAATATAAAGGTGTCTGTGCTTGAGCAATGAAGGTCATTATCATTGTCATCAAGCAGACAAAAATGGAGATAGACAGATAACGGCGCAGAGTGTCCATCGATCGTGTGCTCCTTAAGGGGTTTCTTTCTAACAGCCCTGAACTATAAGCGCCGCCATCTAGCGAGTCAAGAACAATTTTGGGTTATTTTGAAAGAATTTTGTTTACTTCGTATGCTACCCGACGGTGCGATCGGTATTGCCGCTGGATCGTGCGCGCACCAACAGGCTGCCGGGCACGCCGTTCAACGGTGCAAAGCTGCCCCATCTCGTCGTTTGCGCCTTGCCAGAGTCCCACCAATTCGCTGTTCCCGTTATGGGAATGCGCCGCTCCAATTCGGCATGGGTCGCCACGGGGCGTTCTTGCTAGCACATTCCTCATCGCCGGTTGTCCCGAGTCAAATCCGCAATCACATCCAATACAGTTACGAAGCCGCGGTTGATATGGATTGCGCCTGTGCCGCGTATCATCACCGCCACATTTCGTAATGTGCGGGTCCGTCGCTTGCAATGCGACGAAATCTGGCAGCTCATCGGGGCCAAGAAAAAAGAACCTAACGCCTGAGCAGCATCAATCGCGGTCCCCGTCGACGAGTCTCACCCCAGACCCTCTGCTCCTGACACAAGGTTCTGCGTGACGCACTACTTCAGCGACCGGAGCGGAGCGGCGGCTCACGAAATCATGCGGGATTGTGCAGAGCGCATCGTTGGCCGTCCGCGGATAACACGGACGCGTATCGGCCGACATCTATATCTACTTGGGCGGAACAATTTTCTCCAGCGGCAGGCAGGCATCATGAAAGCGCAGAATGCTTCCACATCAATGCGCAGGGTAAGGGGAATCGCCCTCTTATCGTACTGATCGGCTCTTGCGAGTTCTGCTCAACCAATCGGCTTGATGCCGGTCGCGATCGAAGGCGAGTCTCGCATCGGGCTGGGCCGAATGGCCCCCTCCCCCGCTTTGTTGGACCACGGCCATTTTCCGCGCGTTCGGTCAACCTCCGCATTACTGGGCAGGATTACCGCTTCAGTCCTTTGCGCGCTTACCAGCCAAATCTCGGCAAAGCAAATGACGTTGACGTCACTGTTCCCTCTTCGTATAGTGCGGGTGAATGTCTTGGTTCTTTGCTTTCTTCTTCGTCTCAGGGTTTTGCAGCATCCTTTACGAGTTGGTGTGGTTGCGGCTGGCGATGGCGGAGTTTGGAGTCACCACCGCTCTAGTCTCGATTGTGCTCTCGGTTTTCATGGGAGGACTGGGCGCGGGATCCTGGATCTCCGGGGCGCTGGTTCGGCGCTATGGTGACCGGATCCGCTTTCATCCGCTCCGGCTGTACGCCTGCTGCGAGCTTTTGATTGCCGTTTCGGCGGTAGCCGTGCCGCTGCAGTTGGTTTGGGGAAACCATCTGCTGGAACGCATGGCCAACCGGGTTCCCATCTCGTCAGGAACCTATTACCTGATTTCTGGCGCCTGGCTGGCGCTGACTCTGGTGCCGTGGTGCGCCTGCATGGGCGCAACGATACCCTTGGCCATGTTTGCCATTCGCTGCGGCCCGGGTTCCGACTCACGCCGCTCCTTCAGCTTCCTTTATCTGGCCAACGTCCTCGGGGCCGTTGCCGGCGCGATCATTCCGCTTTTCCTGATCGAGCTTTACGGCTTTCACGGAACGCTACGCGTTGGCGCCGTGTTGAACACCCTGATTTTCGTCTCGGCTTTCGGCCTGACGCTCGTAACTCCTCAACGCTCCCAGGCAGCCGCACCGGTGCGCGCCGAAAAGCCTTCAGCCCCGGTTCAAAGCGGTGCCGGCATACTGCTGCTTCTTTTCACCACCGGTCTCACCACTATGGGTATGGAGATGGTTTGGATCCGGCTGTTTTCTGTCTACATCGGTCCTGTCGTTTACTCTTTTGCCAGAATCCTAGCCGCATACCTGGCGGCCACTTTTGCGGGCTCGCAGGTGTACCGGCTCTGGAGCCGGCGCCACGACCGTGAGAGCCCGCTGGTGTGGACATCGCTCGCCTTTTTCGGCCTGCTGGCATTGCTTGCCGCCGATGGCAGGATCGAGATGCATGACACCTTGCGCGTTCTGCTCGGGGTCGCACCATTCGCGGGTGTAATCGGTTTTCTGACGCCCATGTTGGTGGACCGCTGGTCCGGCGGCGATCCCGATCGCGCCGGCCGGGCCTACGCCGTCAATGTCGTCGGCTGCATCCTCGGACCGCTGCTGGCCGGGTTCTTTCTCTTGCCGTGGTTCGGTGAGCAAGAATCCCTACTGCTGTTGGTCCTGCCGTGGATTGTCATGGCAATATCGCTGGCCGTGCGTGCCCCGCGGCGACTAGTTCAAGCCACGGCCGGCGGCTTCGTCGTGGCGGCTTTCGCCCTGTTTTTTCTCACCGAAGACTATGAGGCAGATTTTTCGCATCGCGTGGTGCTGCGCGATAGCACGGCCACCGTTATCGCCACCGGTTCCGGCATGGACAAGCAGCTCCTGGTCAATGGCACTGGAATGACGTCGCTCACTCCAACCACCAAAATGATGGCGCACATGACGCTGGCTTCGCTAGCCGAGCCGCCGCGCAACGTGCTGATCATCTGCTTCGGCATGGGCACCACGTTCCGCTCGGTCATCTCATGGAACGTCCCGGCAACGGCGGTGGAATTAGTCCCCAGCGTGCCCAAGCTGTTCACCTACTACCATCCCGACGGCGACCGGATCCTCGCATCGCCGCTGGCGCACGTGGTCATCGATGATGGCAGGCGCTACTTGGAGCGGATGCCGCAGCAGTATGACGCCATCATCATCGATCCTCCGCCTCCGGTACCGGCAGCCGGCTCCAGCCTGCTGTACTCCCGCGACTTCTATGAAGTAGCGAAGCGGCGGCTGCGTCGCGGAGGCATCTTGCAGCAGTGGCTGCCACCGGAAGGCGACGCGGCAGATCGGGCCGCAGTTGCGCGCGCGCTCATGGACGTCTTCCCTTATGTTCGCGTCTACGGCTCCGTCGACGGCGAAGGACTTCACTATTTCGCCAGCATGAGTCCCATTCCTGAGCGCACTGCCCTTGAGATGGTGGCGCGCATGCCAGCCAACGCAGTCGCCGACATGATGGAGTGGGGGCCTGCGCGGACGCCAATTCAACAGTTTGATGTGATGCTGTCCAACCCGTCTTCCCCGACGGAGCTGATTGCACGCTCTCCCAGCACGCCGGCGCTTCAGGACGACCGGCCGGTCAACGAGTACAACTTGCTGCGCGAGTTTTTCCCGCCGAAACCAGTTGTGGCAGAAACCTTTCATTAGGTTCGCGTGCTTACCGCAAGCACGAGCAAGGAGGGAAGTAATTGAGTTCCCCTGCCCCTTGCTATGAAGAACTGCGCCAACCCCCGGGTCGCATGCCAACCACAAAATCTTTGAATCAAAACGGAAGGTTGCATAAGGCCGCCGCTCCATTGCAAGCGCCTCCAACTTGAACTATCGTTGGTCGAGCCCACCACGCGACGAAGTTCGACCCGAGCGTCTGAGGAGGTCGTCATGATGCACGTCCGACTCCGCGACCGCAGACCAAAAGCGTCGCCGATTGTTCCCGTCCTTCTCGTTCTTTGTCTCGTCTGCATGGGCGTGCCATCGAAGACTGTCGTCCTCTCTGGCCAGGGACCTTCGCAAATAGCCCATCTCAAGATAATGGCACTTGGAGATTCCATCACCTGGGGCCTGAAAGACCCTGACTACGGGGGCTACCGGCACTTGCTCGGGACGTTGCTGGCAAACGATGGGTACAGCTTCGAATTCGTTGGGTCCATGCAGAGTGGAACTGGTGTCACTCCGTCGGCCAACAACGAAGGGCATTCAGGCTGGACAATTCAGCAGATCCAGAAAGGCATTGATTCACAGGGGTGGCTCGAAACCTACCGGCCCGATGTGATTCTGCTCCACATCGGCACGAACGATCTTCGGCCTCGCGTGGGCGGTGCGGCATCGGCGCCCGAGAAGCTCTCCGCCCTGCTCGACGATATTCTGACTCGCCTGCCACAGGTTCGGGTGATCGTGGCGCAGATCATTCCGTTCGCGGTCGGTACCGATGATGCCCATCGGGCCTACAATGCTGCGATTCCGACCATCGCCGTCTCCAAGGGCCCGCGTGTGTCGATCGTTGACATGCAGAACATCCTCTCTCGAGCCGATTACGCGGACGGCTTCCATCCGAAAGCCGTTGGGTACGACAAGATGGCGCGTGCCTGGGAGCACGCCATCGGCGAGGTCGTTGCGCGTTCCTCGGCGGGGAGCGAGATGCCCGCCTCGCCCGCTCCAATGGTTCAGCAGGCGGGGGCCCAGAGCACCGCTCGTCAGCCCAGGGGCATTTACGGAGTCTTCCTGGACACCGGCCAGCGCTCGTACACCGCCACGATTGAGAATCCCGCGATCTCAGGGCTGTTCTTGTACTTCCACTGGGCGACCCTTGAGCCCAAGGAGGGCCAATTCGACTTCAGTCCGGTGGAAGAAGCGCTCGTGATGGCGGAGTCGAAGCACAAGACCCTGCAGCTCGCCGTGGTTCCTGGCTTTTGGACGCCGACCTGGCTCCTGGACAAGCTCGCGTCCTGCGACGGCCGGCCAGTGACAGCCCAGAGGAGGGGTTCCGCATCGCCCGCCTGCGGAAAGGCAACCTTCGGCTTGCCCGAAGGCTACAGCCGCAAGGGCGAGGTGCACGAGCTACCGCTGCCCTGGAACCCCGTGTACAAGGAACACTGGCACGCATTTCTGGTGGAGTTTGCCAAGAGGTTTGGACAGCGCGCTGCCTTCGTATCGATCGCGATTGCAGGCCCCACGTCCGAATCCGAAGAAATCATCGTGCCGTTTCATGGATCCGGCGAGAAGGAGAAGTGGGCGCAGCTTCTCGAGGCGTTCTACAGCGATCCGTCATACCACCGGTCGAACAAGGCATTTGTCGAGGAGTGGAAGGCGGAGATCGACGATTATGCAAAGATCTTCAGCCATGTCACCCTCGCCCTGACCCTTGCGGCCGGTCTTCCCTTCAGTCCACCGAGAGAACACCTCGCTTCGACGTTGGAGATTGCGACGTATTTTGCCCGCCAGCCACTGGGAACAAACGCCAAGGCAACGCAGAACAACGGGATCGCGGCGTCTCACCCTCAGGCCATGAGACCGGTGATGGAGTCGGTGGCGAGGCTCAATCCGCGGGTCCTGGCCGGAGGAGAGTTCGGCACTGCGATCTCCAGGGACCCGACAAGGGAGGGCTGTTCGAGCAACGACAAGGCCTCGGCTGGCTGCAACAACCTCACGCTAGAGCAGGCGTTCGCCAACGCCCTGACGGCCTTCTTCGCCGGCACGCCGTACGGCGACTTGTATGGCGCGCAGAACGGAACGGTTCCTGTTCAATACCTGCAGATGTATCAAGCTGACATCGTGTACGCCAACAGTCATCCAGAAGTTCAGACCCAGCTCGTCGAGGCGAGCAAACGGATCTTGTCTTCACACTGAGGCGCGGCCAGTGTGGGCCTGACACGCTGGCAGCGTGGCAAGCCGAGACCAGCTGCTTCAAGCCGACTACAGCATTCACTACCATGTGTGGACTGACCAAGAGGTTCACAAACTGGTGGAATACACGCGGACAGCTTTTCATAACGAATGGCACGCCTTAGTCTTCTGGAATGCGCACTTCTTATCAATTTGTGACTCTGGCACCAAAGAACCTACAATACACAAAAAAGAGAGGTGCCCAGAAACGGAGTCGACGTCGCCCGGTAGGCGGTATTCTGCCAGCCCACGCCCCTGGTTGCGATTCGAGGACCCGAAAATCATTCTCGCCAGTGAGCAATTGTGAACAGATATGCCGCCGCCCAGGATGTATAATGGACGGCCTTCGAAAACAGAAACTCAAGTATCGTGTGGAGCTTTTGGAATCCAAAAGTGAAATTCCGGATAAATTAGGGAGAATCCCGATGCCACGCCACTTGCATTGCGCGTCGACCTATTGTTTTTTCGTGCTGCCTCGCAGAGTAGGGGATGCGAATCCTTCTAAAGCGCAAAAGCCTCTCGTCTTATTAAGGATCTGGTTTTTCCTGGCACTTCTGCTGATTCTGCCAATGGGACTATCAACCATCATCTCCGCGCAGATGGTGATGGACATCGATCATGAGATGCAGGCAAATAAGGCAGAGCCGCGCGACGATATGCAGGCGAAATGCCCGGATGAAACGGGGAACCAGTCGTTGCCAGCAGGCAACTACACAACCGACCTGCACATCGTGGGCCCGTGCGTGGCGGATCAGACAAAAGGGAACGGCATCTACAAATATCACTGGGTCTTCATCCACAACGGCGGAACGTTGACCTTCGAGGACAAGAAACTGGATCTATACGCGAACTCGATTTTGGTCCTGAACGGCGGCACGTTGACGGCCGGTGGGCCCAGTGACACGAAAGCCATCGGAGTTAAGGGTGGGCTGGTAACAATTCACTTGTGGGGAGGGAGGGACGATGCCGCGATTCCTTGCGAAGACGCGGACGGCAAGCAGGATCCCATGTGCGGCGTCGACTCGACCATCTGGAACACGAAAAACAAGATCGACAAGTCGAATATCTATCCGACAGATCCCTGCGAGATCAATCCCCAGGACCCGCGAAAAGATTGCTTTTATCCATACGACGACTCTGGGGTTAGCACCCTTTATTTTGGACGTAAAACGCTGGCAGTTTCTTACGGTGGCACCTTGCAACTGTTCGGCAAGAAGGGTTCTACCTTTGACGGCCTGTATCCTCCTAGTTCCGATACCGGCAAGAGTTGGAGAAGATTGGTCACGGATCTGAAGCAAACGGCAGACGAGCTCGGTGTCGATGGCGAGGTTGACTGGCAGCCAGGCGATCATATTGTCATCACGGCAACCGACTATCTGCCCGGTCATGCGGAAGAGGCGATTGTTTCCCGCGCGATGTATGACGCTGAAACCAGGACTACGACAATCAAGATCAGCGGAGTGGTTCTCGACAACGGAATGGTGCAAAACGGAGGTGTGCGCTTCCCGCACAACGGAACCACGTACAAGATTCCGCTAGATATCCAAACCAAACTCAAGCTCGACCGCAGCGAGGTGGAGACTCGCGCCGCGGTGGCGCTGTTGTCGCGCAATATCCGCATCGTGTCAGAGGGCGACACAGGCCCCAATACTTCCAATGGTACAGAGCCAAATTTCCCGCCTGATCCTGGGAACTTCTTTGGCGGGCACGTGATTTTCCGCCAGGGATTCAAGCAGATTCAGATTCAAGGAGTGGAATTCCGTCAGTTAGGGCAAGGCGGGTTGCTGGGGCGGTATGCGGTGCACTTCCACATGGACCGCAAGGTTCCGGTGGACACGTTTGTCAAAGACTGCTCGATGAACGAATCCATGACGCGCTGGATTACGATCCACGGCACCGAAGGCGTGTTGCTGGCCCGCAATGTGGGATGGAAGTCGATTGGCCACGGTTTCTATATCGAGGATGGAAGCGAGACCGACAACAAGTTCTATTCGAACATCGGTGTTTTGGCGCGTGCCGGAGTGGCGAACAGTCAGAACCCTCGAACGGTACCGGGCATCCTGGCCAACAAAGATGTGGGGGAAGTTCGCGCTCCTTTCAATTCTGATTGGCAACATCCCAGTGTCTTCTGGATCATGAATGGCTCGAATGACTTTGAGTACAACATGGCGGCCGGAGCGGGATCATGCGGTGTGTGCTACTGGCTGACCGCTGGAGCCAACAGCGGACCATCCCGCTACGAATACTGGACGGGGTATGCCTCGCGGCAACGCGGGCTAAGCGACGCCCTAGGCCAGCGGGATTATAATGCCGGTACCTCTCCGTTGGAAAAGTTCGTCGGGAATTCCTGTTCCACCGCCATGTTCTCGTTTATGGAGGTTGGCAACCCGGACTTCACCTGTCAAGGGTTCGGACAACAATCAGGATCAGGCACGGTCGCGGCCATTCCGGGTATGGGACCCTCGGTGCCGTCAGGCCCACCTCCAGCAGAAACATTTGACTACTACCCTATTACCATCGGCAACCGCGATCCGACCCTGTGTAGTGACTTAAACAAGGATTGTGGAGACAACACCAATTTGGCCGATCTAAAGTGCGGAGGATCGAATAGCGACGTCGAGAAGAACTGCGTCGCCACGGTGCTGAGTCACTACACCACATCCTTCAACTGGGCGGAGAAAAATTTCTCCTCCATCTGGATGCGAAACTGGTGGAAGCTGATTACCGACAGTTCGGTCACCGATCAGCTGGGACCAGGTTTGACCATGGTGACCGGCGGTGGCTACACGCGATCCGATGTTGCGATGGGGAATTGGTTGGTGGGGCTGCGAGATGTGTACGTAGGACAGACCCAGAAAGATCCAGCGGGAAATCAACAGCCCTTCTTTGCCTCCGACGTTGGGCCATTTACTCCAAATGGTATCCCATGCGACAACGGATCCAATCCCCAAGGCTATTGCTTGTCAAAAGACAACGGCGTCAGCATGACGCTCACACCCTTCAACTCCGGCCAGCGCATGTTCAACATCTATGACGGGCCGTCATTTCAGGAATCTAGCGCCTATCTCGATATTAAAGCGCGACCAATTTCCGATTGCACTCCCGAAAAGCGTCATTCGGGCGACGGCGTTTGCGATGACAGCAAATACATGTATGGACACGCCATAGGTTTGCTGCAGGGCACGCCCGACCCGAAGAAGCCGATGACCAAGGAGTGCTACATACCCAACGCCGCCATTGCCTGGAAGCAGGAGAACGGCTTCTACTATCCGCCGGCGTTTTATTCCCGGAACCTGGTCTTCAGCAATGTCGATATTAGGCACTTCGTGATTGAGCCGCTGTTCAACCTAAATACTTTTCAGCTTAACGAGGACCTCACAAGGGATACCTATTGCACATGGACAAAGGCTATTTTCGAACCGTTCAATGACATTGACCGGCAAACCGTGCTGAACGATATCGATGGGTCGCTGACCGGAGTATTGGCCAAAACCAAACCAAAGCTGCGCGAGACTCTGTCGATTAATGAAGACATCTTTTTCCGTGCGCCGACGGTGGCTTACGAATGCGCCTCGAAAAAGCACTACGGAAGCGATTATAAGAACGAACCCGCAACCGCGATCACCAGCCCCTATGAGTATGTGACCTCAGCCATCATCGCAGACTGCGCGTTAATGTCGGTACAGGATAAGTGTCTCGATCCTCCGACGTGCACGAATTGGGATCGGCTGGCGGAATGCGGCATAAACAACGACGATAACCAGAGAAATTGGAGTTGGGTTGGTACTCATGCATACGGAGTGCCACTCTTCCGGCAATACTGGACGATGAAGGACAATCAAGACTGCGACGCGGACGCCGGATGCAGCAAAGAGAACAGGCCTCTGCGCCGGCCGGGACGAATTACCATGATGGGACAGTCCTCCGGCCAGCGCAGCACGCTGACGGCAAATCAGGGATGGTATTACATCGATACTACTGTGCCGGCCGCACAACAAGTTGGGGTTCCCTTCCAGAACGGCAGAAGTGTCTTCCTGTCAGGACATAACTATTACGTGTACGTCGTCTATGGAGCGCCCAGCACCCATATGGAATACTGGATGTATGTAGGAGCAGGCGCTAACCCCGACCTGGTCGTTTCCCAGGTTGGCAGGTATCGCATGAACAACGACAACCAGAGTTATGTCTTTAACTCAAAGAAGGAAGAAGATCCGGACTTCCTCACCAATATTTCCTACGATCCGATCAGTGGCTGGTTGAAGGTTACGGTAGACTTGTCGAAATACGGATGCGGGAGTAGTGATCAAAACTGCGAGTTTGAAAACGACAAGGTAAATTTCTGCAAGCCTGAGACTTATTGCCAGTACGACTCAAAGTCCAAGACCTGCGGATGCAAAGACGGCTCGGCCTGTAAGACCGATAAGGCCGATTCAGCCTGCAGTTGGGGAATTACGACTCCTGACTGTCCAAGCAACGGATGCTTTGCTTTCAGCTTCAAAATACAGCCGGAATTCGATGCAGGTCCCAAGCCGGGCCCGCCGCCATGGTCAGCATTCCCATCGAACCCGTATTGGAATGTTGACTTCGAGCCGGCTAGTGAGGGAACGTCAGGACCTGAGTGTTACGACGGGCCGAAGGGGAACAACTAGAATCTATCCGGTGTCGTTCCTCAAATAGGCGTCTTCCGGTTTTCGCTGAAAGGAGCGCGTCCCATGGATGGAAGCGGCTCTAAGACGGTTGACACCAGCAGATTCGGTCAGGATACGCAGTGTCAGTACGGCGCTCCGCCAACCCGATGATACGGCTGCCGACCAATGTAGCAGAGGCGGTCTCGTGAACCTATCCACCTCTTCAATGTGCGGGCCGTCGATGAGTCTACATCAATTACTGCGAAGAACCGGTCGTCTTGCAACCGTCTTCGCTCCTGTCGCTTCACAGGCGAACACTACAGGAATAGAAAAAAGGATAAAGATATGCGGAAGTTTGCCCTCTTATCGGTTGGTGGGGCTATCGTGCTGGCTGCGACGATGTTGGTGGCCCAGTCCCCCACCCCGAAAACCGTCTACGACACCGGTATATCCATCTCCATCCCAACCCCGCCTTCCCCGTTTCGCGGCGACGCCCAATGGCGCCTTTGTTATGAGATCTACCTCACCAACCTGAGCGCTTATTCCTGGACGGTGCAGAACATCGAGGTCGCGAATGAGAGCGGAACTCCACTGCTCACCGTACAGGGCAAAGAGCTCGAGACGGTGCTCTTTCATCCGGCGCTTCCCCGCGCCAGCAAAAGTGGACCAGCCACTGAGATCGCGCCCGGCGAGGCCGTGATTGCGTACATGTGGATCGATCTAGCCAAGGACGCGACGATTCCGGCGCGTTTGCAGCAGCGCGTCAATCTGACGAAGCCGGGTGACGACAAAGCTTATGGAGTGGACGTGCCGGTAACAACCGTGGCCAATAAGCTCCAGCAGATTGTTTCACCGTTGCGCGGCAAGAATTGGGTTGCGGGCAACGGGCCATCCAACACCTCGGGTCATCGCCGCGCCATGCTCGTGCTCGACGCCACGCCGCACATCGCGCAGCGCTACGCCATCGACTGGGTCCAGATCGGCGACGACAATCAGACCTATCAAGGAGACCCGAAGGACAATCGCAGCTACTACTGCTTCGGCGTCGAGGCGCGAGCCATTGCCGACGGGGTTGTCGTCGAAGTGAAAGACGGTATCCCGGAAAATACTCCACGCGCGGCAACGCACGCCGTTCCCATCACACTGGAGACGATCGCGGGCAATCACGTCAACCTCGATCTCGGCGGAGGCGTTTACGCCATGTACGCCCATCTCCAACCGGGTTCCATTCGCGTGAAGCTAGGTGACAAGGTCACGCCCGGACAGGTGGTCGGCCTGGTGGGAAACACCGGCAACTCCACCGAGCCCCATCTGCATTTTCAACTAATGAATCGGAATTCACCGCTGGCCAGCGAAGGATTGCCGTACTCGTTGCCGGCATTCAAGCTGACCGGACGCCCAAACAGCGACAAGTCAGCGTTCGATCTTTTGGCCGCGCCGGAAACCCATCACGGCGACATTCCGCTCGAAAACGAGGTGGTGGACTTCGAACCGTAAGGCGCCGGCCTTCAGCCAAAAGGGATTAATAGTAGGTATTCTTTCTCTACTAGGGAGGGCTGTCATACACACGACTGGCACGAAACCCACCACGTGTCGCGGGCCACGCGCGATGGGAATGGCTATGATCCTCGCGATCGTGTCGTTTTACACCGGTTCAAATGCCAGTGCCGTTGGAGTCGATCGAAGTGCGGCGCTGGTTGCAGAAGCTACTCCACCAGAGAGCGCGATCAAGAACATCACAAGCGCCGCGATGAAGCAATACGACTTGAAGTCAATCATCGTGCAAGTGACATCCGACGGCAAGAATGTCTACACGGGTGCGCTGGGTGAATCGATGACCGGGGTGCCCGCGACTCCCGACATGCATTTCCGCAACGGGGCGATGGCGTTTACCTACATGTCGACGATGCTCATGGAGCTGGTTGATCAGAAGAAGGTGAAGCTCGACGACAGGCTTAGCAAGTTCTTGCCCAACCTCCCCGAGGCTGATCGCATCACCCTCAAGAATCTGGCCAATATGACATCGGGATACGCCGACTACGTGTATCAGCCGGAGGTGCTGCAGGGCTTCGTGTTCGACCCGTTCCGGCAGTGGACCCCGGAGGAGCTCATCCAGATCGGCATCTCGAAGCCGATGATGTTCGAGCCCGGCACCAATTGGGGCTACTCTCACACGAACTACGTCATCCTCGGTCGCGTGCTGGAGAAGATCAGCGGCATGCCCTTGGCCGAAGCGATGCAGAAGTACATTTTCGGCCCCATGGACTTGAAACAAACGCAGAGCTTCAACACGCCCCAGATTCCCGCGCCGGTGTTGCATACATTCAGCTCTATGCGCCGCGCGGACCTTCGTGTCCCGCCTGGAGTAGCGTTCTACGAAGAGTCGACGTTCTGGAATCCATCGTGGACCACCGCCGAAGGAGCAGTCCAGACCACCGACATTACCGACATGACCAAGACGATGGTCGCGGTCGGGACCGGAAAGATCCTCTCTAAGCCCTCATGGGAGGCGCAAGTCGGCCCGAACCTCGTCGGCGTCGGCCACGCCGATCCTACCTGTCCTGTTTGCCGCCAAAACACTACGGCGTTTAACTATGGCCTAGGTGTTGTGAACCTCGGTCCATGGATCGCTCAGTCGAAGAGCTTTGCGGGTTGTGACGCCATGGTGGGCTACCTTCCGTCGAAGAAGCTCACCATCGGCGTCGTTGTCACGTACGGCCCCGGCGCGTTCGACGAGCAGGGCAACTCCAAGAACTCGGACGTGAGCCGTAAGATCTTCGCCTCGCTGACGAACGCCTTGGCACCGGACACCCTCCCGGAAGAGATTATGATGGATTTACTTAATAAGAACTAGCAGCCGCCGCCGAGCAGCCGGTTGTCAAATTTTATTGGGGTTGTTCTTTTCGGCGCGTCGTGTCTGGTCAGTGGTCTCGGTGCGCACGGATATGGATTCTGCAGAGACAACCATGGTGTTCCAGGCAACCCCAGCGGTCAAGCAGGGGGCAGCAAGAGCATGCGTTCGCGGTTCGCCGCGGCTCATTCTGGGAGGGGGCATCATGCTTACGATGACGACGTTTCTCGCGTTGCTTGCATTTGCGTCGCCGGTCGTTGCGCAATACTGCCCGGTTGCGGTCGGGCCGGGCTGCGACAGGATCTGGCTCGTCGAGAACGGCGCGCCGCCCCCGGGAGAGGATCGGGATCCCACACTGCCGACGCACTTCCGCCATTTGCCGGAGGTGGGCTTGCGAAGCCTCGGTGAATCCGGCTCCGCGCAGCCCACGGCTAACGGATACAGGCAGATTGCATCCTGGCTGCGCAAGACCTATCCACAGGTGAGCACGGTGGCCGTGTTCGACTTGCGCCAGGAGTCGCACGGCTATGTCGCCGGCACGCCGCTCAGCTGGTACTACGGGCGTGACCAAGTCAACTGCGGAAAATCCGAATTGGGCATGGCTCAGGACGAGGGCGAGCGGCTGGCAGCGTTCGGCAAGCAGACGGTGGTCCATCTGTTTGGCCGTACAACCCCCCCGACAGACGCTGCGTGCAAGACGGGTATTGCCCCGCGCACGGTCCCCGCCCGCCTTGTTCAGTCGGAAGCCGAGGTTGTGGAAGCGCTTGGATCTTTCTGGCGCTATTATCGCCTGCGCATCGCCGATTTCCACGCGCCCAGCGACGACACGGTGGGTTTTTTCGTTGGCGTGTTGAAGACCCTGCCGGAGAAGAGCTGGCTGCACTTTCATTGCGCGGCCGGCGACGGCCGCACCACTACCCTGATGGCGATGGCTGAGATGATGCGCAGCGCGCGCACGACCGACCTGGAAAGAATCCTTGCCGAACAAAGGCAATTGGGTCATGGCGCCATCGATCTCGGCGAGTACTGCAACATTCCCAAGTGGAAGAGCGACTGGGCGCGCGACCGGCTATGGTTCCTGCGGCTCTTTTATCAATACGCCAAGGAACAATCGCCGGGATACGAGCTCGCTTTCAGTGAATGGAAGGCCAAAAACAGCGACTTGGTGAAGGACTTACGCCCGCTTGAATGCCCCGCAGGAGCGCTCCCCGCCGCTCCCGCAGCGACATCACCATATTGCGACGACTGCCCGAATCCGCGCCGGTGAAGTATCCCTTTCCCCATCAGACTGGTTCGTGCCTTTGGGTTTAGGGGTTGGCGCTCTCCTCGTGCTGGCTATCCTCTGGAAATTCCCACAATGGCAAGTCGCTGTCTTGCGCAAAAACCTGGACGGCTCACGCGACGTGCTGTTCCACCCGGTATCCGTGATGTAGACCGCCCAGGATGTCGATCTCACAGTCACAGGGCAGTCTTGCGGTTTTGTGGCGCAAAAGACACTCCGGAGGCTTGCACCCAGTGGGTGAACAACCAAACCAGCCCTTTCAGCTCTCCTTCAACCCCTCTTTGAAGGTGGATTTCCAAGGATCGCGAGTAACGTCGGATGGTGGCCTGCTGCTTGTGCGAGAGTTGGATGCACGCCTGGGGTTGAGCGAACTCATCAGCGAACACTTGACCGACTCTCCGCACAGCCTGACGCAACGGATCGGCCATCGGCAATTGCGTCTTCTTCCCTCGTGAGTCGTTGCTGGCCCCGGAGGAGTGGCCCGGATCCGGTGATGTTACAGACTTCTATTGAGGAGTTGCCTTATCGGGGCTGGCAGAAGCGGAATCATCCGAGCAATCGGGATACATCCATCCGCCGCGATGTCCTTTCATGCCGCCAAACGCACCGACCACACTACTCATGCTGCTGGGCCCGACGCTGACACCGCCGTAGACACTGGACGAATGGCCAGTAGTGGTCGATTTTGACGAGTAGGTGGTCTGGGTTCCGGTTGCCGTCGTGGTTGTCGTACTGCTGGAGGATTGAGTCGTTGTTGACGAAGAGCCGGTCGTCTTGCTTCCACCGACACTGGCCTGGGAACCCACCGGAACCATCATGCCGAGAATTTTCTGGCTCTTGCTGGGGGACTTCTCATTTCCGGCGCTGATTCGACCCGCGGCGCTCGGATAGAACAATTCAAATCGCTTGGCACTGATTTCTCCATCCCCATAGTTGATGTGACAGGTGTCGTTCACGACCTTGCCCGGAAGCAGCGCGCCTTCATGCTGAGCGCGGCAAAGGTACAGATTGTGGCCGTGTTCCCATCCGGCACTGAGGGCCGAATCATAGCCTCGGGTTGCGTTCTTCCAGGAGCCAACCGCATCGACAAGCACCTGGTAGTCAGAAACCTCCACCTGCTTCACGCCATATGTAATATGGCAAGTGCCTGAGACAATTTTGCCCGGATGCATGCCGGCGGAATAGGGGGCGCGGCAAAGGTAAGCAGGTTGGCCGCCATCCTCACCGGCCCGCAGGACGTTTGAGGGTAGCGGCTGCGCTGAACTCGCGCCTACCCATCTCGCTGCAGTACAGGTATTGCCAGCGCCTAAAGCAGGTGAACAAAGGGCCGTCGCCACCACGAATAGACCAACTTCGAAAATCCTTGAGACACGTTTTGTACTCGAAAATCGTCCTTCCACGGCTTTCCTCCCTTCCGATTCTTAAAAGACCGAGGAACCGCTCACTGGCGGGGACATAACAGTGCCGCAATCCAAGCTCTTGGCGATCGGCATGCGGCCGCAATGCAAGCCTGTGGCAGCAATGCGCAACCGTCATCGTGAGGCGATGGAGTAGCGCACGACCACTCCATCGACGTAGGTTACTTCCACGCGATAGTCGTCGGGGAGATACTCGAAGATCTGGGTCTTCAGGCCCTCCTCCGAGACCGACTGTGAGAGCTGTCGTCCCAGACCCAGCAAGCCGCTGACCTCGCCGATCAACATGCCGCGCTCGAGTTGGGTCATGGGCGAATGAGCCCCGCCACTTGCCGGAAGATTGGCTGCCGTAGCATTCTGCGCGGCAGGCGTTGGGTTTGGCGACAAGATCGGCTTCTCGGCTTGCAGATCGCCAAAGTCAACGTAAGTCTCGAGCAGTTTCATCAGTGCGTCGGGGCTAAGCTGGTCGGCAGGAATGTTACCCGCCCAGCGCAGGTTAAACCGCGATCCGCCACGCATTCGCTTGTCCGCCACCTGCTGCTGCTTCATTTGGCTGGCAATCATGGCAGCGCGATTGTCGGCGGCCTGCTCGCGGTCGCGCCGGGAGCGCTCCCGGTCCAGTTCGCGCTGCAATTCGCGCCTTCTCCTGTCGTCAGTTGTGTCCCCGATGTCGCGCTCCAGCCGTTTTTCGTAATCGCTCTTGCCGACGTGGTATGGCATCACCGTCGTGCTGCTGTCGTCCCAGAACGTTCCGAAGCCGCCGCCATCGAGTTGGAATTCGATGAGATTTTTCTTCACAACGATCGTCGTGATTGTGGAACGGTCGCCGCTGCGAATCGCCGGCCCAGACTCCCTCAGGCGCGACGAGTATTGCTTCCAGTCCATCGGGTCGCTGGCCTCGACACGGAGGTCGACTCCCTTGGCCGTTCCGGGCATGTCGATCTTCAATCGAACCTGACGGCCCACGAAATAACCTTGCAAGGCCCCTTGCCCGCTCTGAGCACTCCAGGACAAAGTGGAGACCGATATAGCCAACAGAATCACACTCTGGGCACGCCAAAACATCGAATGCGCTCCTTTACGTGGTCAATGGCAACTGACTTGGCAGAACGCAGTCTAGCATGGGCCTGCAGCCTTGGAAACCGGCTGGGGATGTGGCTCCAGTGGCTTGCCTGACTTCGGCTTGCGCCGCTTGTTCCGGTGGAGATCGGCCTTGCATTCGCTTGCTCGTTCATAGCTTTGATCTCTTGCCTCGTTAACTCCAGGACACCGATCCAGGGAAATAAAAAATTGCTTTCGGACATCCGCGGACGCATATCTCATGCTCTGCACCTCCCATGTTTCGTGCGTTGACCTGCCCAGTTCTGAAGCTGAAATGACCACTCAACCCTCCGAGAACAGCAATCAGGCTGGTGCATCGCCGAGTACCGGGTGGAATACAACGCAAGGCCTTCAGGTCGATCCGGTCAACTGGAAAGATGCCGGCCGCGGCAGCCGAAGAGTCCGCAGCCGATTCAAACGGCGCGACAACATTTGGTGACAATCCCGTCATTATCCACGGACAGTTAACTAATCCGACCAGTCTCCGGTTTACCGGTCAGCCACTTAGAATCGGCGAAAGCATAACCTTATGTGCTACAGTGAGGCCGCTTCTTACGAGGTGACCTTGAGCCAGCGATGCAGTTGGTTGGGTAAGACACTGGCCATGTTTTGCGTAGCGGCAATGACGTTGGTCGCGGTTGCGGCAAACCCAAAACCGCATGCTTCGAGGCCGACGCTCGACGCGAACCTTCGCCAACATCCGACAGGCGGTAAGACTCCAGTAGAGGTTTCTGTCGGGCTGTACATCACCAATCTGGTAGACGTCGACGAAACTCGGGACCGTTTTGAAGTGGTCGGGTACCTCACCACCAGATGGAACGATCCTCGCCTCGCATTGCCTATCGACGGGACTGCCGATGACCGGGCCGAAACAAATGCTACGCGTGCGTTTCAAGTTGAAGACATTTGGACTCCGCCGATTGAGGCGGCGAATTCGATTTCCCACAAAAGGAACTCGTATTCGCTGGTCGTTAACCGAAATGGCACGGTGACCTACGTGGAAAGCTTTGAGGCGGTGCTCTCCAATCTTTATGCCTTGAGAAGATTTCCCTTTGACGCCCAAGTCCTGCAGTTTGAGTTTCGGCCGTTCCTCTCTTCATTTTCCGAGGTTCAATTCGCCCCGCAAGCCCTGCCTTCCACAGGAATCAGCCCGGACCAGCACGTTGAATTGGCTGCCTGGCACATGCAAGATCTTCGGTACTCGCCAGAAAAAGTGACTGGCGACGGTGTGGCTCCCACAAATCGCGAGGCATTGTTCCGATTTGGCATTAAGCGCCGATCAGGCTTCTATGTCTGGAAGATTATTCTGCCCCTCATGATGATGACCATGATCCCTGGGGTCGTCTTCTGGATCGACCCTAACGACCACTGGTTGCTGAACGTGCCTCTGACCATGGTGCTGGCCATTGTTGCCTTCGAATTCGCCGTGGTGCGCGATCTTCCAAGAGTCGAGTACCTTACTTTTCTGGACGCGATGTTCATCGCGAGTTTCGCGTTCTGCTTTCTCGACATCCTGGATATTACGCTGGTTTATCTCCTGCAAAAGGACGGGCGGCGAGCCTTGGCAGTGAAGGTACACAGCATGGGACGGTGGGCCTATCCGCTGGCGTACTTCGCGCTATTGCTGTTCCTAGTCATTGGCTTCTTGGCATAGAGTATGCCCGGTTCGCCAGCGAAATCGGATGTGCACCGCGTCCTCCGCCGTTGCCGTCGGAAGCCTCAAGTTCCTGCTGCTTATCACTGCGCTGTTCACTGTCTGCGCTGGCGACTTGGACATTTGCTTTTTTTAGTTCTTCTAGTTCTTGCATGAGATGTTCTCCTCCGTCTTTAATCTGGTCCAGGCAACCGCGGCTGGTTGACCGCAGCGCTGGGCTACACATATATGAGCTGCGTATTATCTTTATTATTGTTAGTTATTAAACTTTGGGTATAAGTCAATTGTTATCAGATGATTAGATGAATCCATCGAAGCGGGAAACTCTGTACCATGGGACTCTCCGGCTAGAGGCTGATAAACGCCTACGTGCGCCTTCATCCCGAAATACCAATCTTTCCCCTTCCTCGTCTGGTGCATCTCCGGATCCCGCTGCTGGTTCCGGTTCTTGGTCGAGCTGGGCGCGTGCAGGATGGTGGCGTCCACAATATAGCGCGGGACTACTGGAAGGTGGTGGCTGGCCACAGCGTTTAACCTCCCGGGTCTATTGGTCATTGGTTACGCTTGACGTAACACGTAACAGTTTGCTATTTCTTAAGCGTGATCGTCAGCTACCGGGACAAGCGGACAAGAAACTTCGCATCCGGTAAGCGGGTCAAAGCGTTCTCGGGGTTTGAACGCTCGGCCCGGCTCAAGCTCGATCGTTTGGAGGCAGCTGTCGAGCTCAGAGATCTTGGTGCGTTACCGGGCAACCGATTCGAAGCTTTGAAAGGTGACCGGAAGGGTCAGTATAGTATCCGCGTCAACGACCAATGGAGAATCTGCTTTGAGTGGCCGGCGGGAGCGTCTGGTCCATTAAATGTGGAGATTGTTGATTATCATTAGGAGTAACCACCGTGGCAATCAGTGCGATTCACCCTGGAGAACATCTGGCCGAAGAGCTTAAGGAACTCGGCATAAGCGCTGCTGAACTTGCTCGTCAGCTCGATGTGCCCACCAATCGTGTCACTGAAATCTTGAACGGCAGGCGGGCGATCACAGGTGACACCGCTCTTCGACTCGCTCATTTCTTCGGGACGACTGCCGAGTTTTGGCTCAACCTGCAAAGCCTCTACGAGCTGCGCATGGCGCAGAAGAAGGTGGGAAAATCGATCAGCCGACTGCCCACGCTGAAGCACGTCGAGGAAGCTCATGCGTAGGCACGCCTCCGTATTTCTTTCCGAGCAGAGCTGCGCAACCGCACCAACGAGCTGTGGCTTTCTCCCATCTCGACCTGGGAGGCGCTGCTGCTCAATGCCAGGGCCAGGATTCGCCTCCCCGCCATCTGGCAGAATGGGTGGCGCAAGCCACAGCGCCATTTGCGGGAAGCGCCTTTCACGCACGAGATCGTGGTGGCCGCTCAGCAACTCCCACTGCCGCACCAGGACCCGGCGAACCGGTTTCTCGCTGCTACGGCTCAGGTCATGGATCTGACCGCTGGTTATCAGCGACGACCTTTTGCTGGGCTGGGGAACATCTCGACCATGAAAAATTGAGCGAATAGAACCCTCAACACCCCCAGGGCGAAGCCCACCGCGGTGGGTATTCAGCATCCGACATTGCACTTGCAACTGCGCCGCGGCCGGATCGTCGCCCAGGACCTCGGAGGGATGTCCACCACCGCGACATCCTCGGTCGCGGCATCTTCCACGGCCGTACCCTATCCGGCCATTCCCACTGAGCCCGCGTCTTCGTCTTCCATACCGCCATTCTCCATACCGGCGTTCTCGATACCGACGTCGTCGATCCCGCCGTTTTCAATACCGCCATTCTCCATACCGACCTCCTGTAAAGAGAAACGCTCCTCCAGTGTCGCGACCGGCACCTCGAGCGCCGGCGCGTCAACCGAAACTCAATAGAGCTATTAAGTACCACGCGACGAACAATGCAACAGCCGATTTCAGATTGGTTACGGTTTTGCTCGCCGCATTGGTTTTGCGCGTGAATCGTCTCAGGTGCATCCGAACGCTGAGGTTGGCTCTTTCGATGTGCGACGAGAAATCCGGCATCCCCGTCCGAACTCTAGGAATGGAGTTAAACCCGCGATTCTGAAGACTAACGCGCAAGCCTTCGCATGGATACGAACACAGCGCAATTACGTTGGGTATGGCACTGAAGGATTTAAGAATCGCCATCGTCACCATCTCCGATGTCGGTTGGGGCTGGAGGCTTGTTGCGGTTCTTGACCTCCACGTGATCAATCAACTCTTGCAGCTTGTCGGACTTCTCTGGAACACGTTCGTACAGCCCCAAGTGTTTGCAAAGCATGTCCAACGCGCCTTGGCGATTCGTGAATTTGTATTCCTTTTCAACCGCGCCGGCCTTCTTCCGCTCGATGACTTTAAGCCCCTGCATGGCAGACACAGTGTCATTATCCAACTCTGTGACTTTTTTCAGTGTGCCGTCTCGGTTGTAGAGCTTTCGAGGATCGAAGAACGCGCAGCGGGCAATTTCGGCCAGCACTCTTTCACTAGTAATGTCGAGATTGTCGAGCCGTCTCTGTTTGCGGCGGTTTATTTCATTGGCGACTGTGGGTTTTTTAAGTAGCTGAAAGCCACTGCAAACATGTTTATAGCCTGCCGCGCGTGATGCTCTTGAGACATTGAAATCAACAAGATATTCGTTGATGAAGATCTCAACTCGTGGAGTCAGCTTGGTTTTCATTTCCGCTGTCCGACTGCTCAAGGCTTGCATGGTGCTCCTGCATCTCGGCTTTGGTGAGCCTTAACCTTTTTGTTGGCATCTCTACCTGCCTTATTTTGATGAATTACCTTCATAACCTCCATAACCTCCATAACTCATTCAGAAACAGCTGCTTGCACCGGTTTACAGTCGGGACAACCGGCCTCGACATTTTGCGCACAAGGCAAATCGTAGGTTTGCGCCAGGCGATGGATACTTTGGCTCGTGTCCCGTCCAAGGAGGACTTGCTGCCCTAAGCTGTCACCACGGCGGGGAATCTTCAAGTTGTTCCGCAGCTTCCAGCCGATCGTTTCAGGGCTATATTGCAAGATTTCTCCCCGATCCCGCAGAAGAGCGTTGACGCCGCCGGCAAGTTTTTTTATACCCACTGCGCGCTGCCTTTTTTCGTGGACGATGCGCCAAAGTATCTCGACAATCACGCAGCTAACGTCACGAGAGCGTTGCCCGCGGATCTCCTCGTCTTGCGGTCGGAGCAGTTCAACCGTGTCGCGCGCCAGTTCCAAATCCTCGGGAAAGCACGCCGCTACAGTACGGGCGAGCTGACGCGTCGGAAAGGTAAATTTCGACACGTCAACTTCGCGCTCACGGACCTTCCCAGAATTTTTCAGCCGATACATCAAAAGGCGCGGCTGAAAATCATTTGCAATTTCGTTTTGAGCGTGCTCATCCAATGCGGACGATTGCAATTGTGATGGCGCGATTGAAATATTGATCACTCCACCACTAAGAGTATCGTCCGCAAAATCGCTCCCACAGAAGATCGCTTTAGGACCGTAGAGATCCACCACGCGTTCCTCTGTTTCCAGGCAAGTGCATCCCACGATGACTTGACGCGCGTAAAAGTCGCTGCAGGTTGGGCCTCACTCGCTGCTGATCGAGAAGCAACGTGAGAGACAGCTGCATGGGTAATGACCGAAAGCTACCCGGGGTGAGTTCGGCTAACATCAGGGGGTGGCGACAGATGCAGCTGAGCAGGCGCAGCACATCAATACCGAGTTCCTCATCGGGTCCAGAAATTGTCAGACCTGGCGCGCTCGGCAAGCGATTAGCCAACCAAGTGCTGATTACAAAACAGGCAATCAGCCCCGACTCCGATTCCGGCAGACCCAAGTGGCGCTGAAACAGATCGCGGATGCCGTCAAACAAGGCTCGGGCTGAACCGTAGTCGCGGCACCCAGCAGGTAACCGCATTGCCCGCCATAGAATCGGATCCAATTCCGGTGCTTCGTAGGTGCAACCGCCGTGTTCGACACGAGGTCCAACCTTCGCTTTGAGTCCTTTCCACAGCAGAAGGTTCGGCTTAGAAGAACCAGCGATCAGTTCGATCATCACACCGTCAGCGAAGCTTTCACCCGCGCTGAAGAAGGTCTCGGTTTCATTCGAAAACCACACGTGTCCTCTCTGGAATTTTATTTCCCGGATTGCTGTCGCCATCGGCCATCGCGTTCACTTTCAACAAATTCAGTGAAACACGCATAAATTGAAAAGAAAACCGCGAACGTGAACGTAGCGATGGCTAAGAATCAGGAAGGTTAATGCGAGCGTAGCGATAGCGGAATGTGATTCAAGGGCAGAAAAAAAGGGCCGACCCGTTTGCACGGATCGGCATCGGTTGCAAGCTGTTTCTTCCGCATGAAGCCTTAAAGAACTGAACTAAATTTCCAACAGTGTTGGAAACTTAGTTGGGCCAGTCGGCTTCCCGCTCGCCGACCACCGGCGTCGCGGCCGCAGGCCTACGCTGTTTCACCACCGAAGTACGCGGACCAGATTGCTGTAGTCATCCGTCCACAGTGGAAAATGTGAGCTTGGTGTTACGCGGGTCATGTGTTCGGCACCGGAATAGCATCTCCGCTGAATGAATCTATCACCAGACGTCAAAGTCTTGAATCTCATCCCGGCTGAATTCTTGCTCCAACGAAATACGGGCGTCGCCAGGAATAACTTCCACTTCTGCACGACTGTCTGAAAGGAAAGTGAACATTCCCTGTGGACCGGAGTTTGCGATTCGAATAGCTTCAGGGTTGATCTCATAGAACCTCATGTAATCCCCAGGGATTCCGTAAGCTACGACCGTCCAACGCCCAACAAGCCTTCTCGCGAACGATCGGCCGGATCGCGCCGGAGGGGCTGATTTTTCTCGATGAGAAGGGAGCGGCTGCGCAGATGACGCGCGACTGTGCCCGCTAACTGGCGCGGCGAACACGCTCTGCGGAGTAGGTGTTTTCAGGTCCGGCGTGAGGACTGATGTCCATCCACGAATACCCCACCCCCGCAAGGTGGAGACGGGAGCGCCCGGGACCTGAGACATGGTTATTGATAACAAAAGACTTATTGGCTTCGTTTCGCAAATTTTCGTCTTTTGAACAGGTTTATTTGTCCCAAATCAGGTCTTTGGGGCTCAATGGAAGTGCAGCATGTTCGCTTTGTTTCGCCGGCAAAACTGGCCAGCGACGCTGCCAGAGTGCTAACAATGACCGGATCGGAAGTCTTTACTTCGTTCTCAGCTTCTGCTTGGCGACCAGGCGCTGTATGAACTTGGATCCCTCCTTGATCGTGGGCCTCAACTCCCTCGGTCATACACCTTTGACATTTGCCGCACTCTGCGGCGTAGGCATTTGATGCTGCTAGTTGTCGTGCGACTCGTCGTTATGCCGAGCCAATGACATTGGCAGGAGGGGCTTGCTAGGCCCTATCTGTGATATGATCCACGGTGAAGAAAACGCGGAGGCTACGCAAGGTTGTAGACGAAACGACCCAAGTGCGTTGTGCTCTCGGGAAAGGTATCGTCCGCGAAGAGGTATGGCAGGACTCTCACGGCGTGGTCGTCAAGTACAACTTGGCTTTCATCAATCACGCTCTTTGCGCCAAGGATAATGGCAGAGTGGTGGGTTACGACAACAACCACGGTGATCATCATCGGCATTTTGTGGGTGCCGAGGAGAAGTTTGCTTTTATCAGCTACGAGAAGCTGTTGCAACGATTTCTAAACGAAGTGCGGGAACTCCGCCAGAAGAAGGAGTCGATATGAAGTTGAAAATCAATACGGGTGGATTTGAAGGCTACGCGAAGCGGGCCTTGGAGCGGGCGCGCAAGCTGGATCGACGGGAAGCGATCAAGCCGGAGATCACCATCACTTTCGAGGACCCACTGGCCATGGTCGAGGTCCTGACGGCGGAGCGCCTCCGGCTGGTTCAGAAAGTGCGGACAAAATCCTCGTCGATCACGGCGCTTGCGGCCGCGCTGAAGCGTGATCCTAAATCGGTGCGCAGAGACGTTCTGAAGTTGGAGCGAGCGGGAGTGGTTCGAACCCACGAACAGATCAATCCAGGCCACGGACGGGTGAAAATCGTAGAACCCGTGGCCCGGGAATACCGCCTCACCGCGGTTCTTTAGCCTGGCAACCCCAGTCCTTTGCCGAATCGCTGTGCCGATGGCTCAAAAAACTTCGATAGGGCTCGGCGCTCGCCGTTCATGGGCGCGCTTGATGTGGAGAGGACGAAGTTGCTGGTCGCACTCCCCTGCAGCGCTCTACTGATCGGCTGAAACCGGAAGGCTCACAGGTGCCTAGCCTTCCGTCGCCTTTGCTGAGATTCAAGGAGCTTCTGCAGTGCTCAGTCAAACTTCTTCTGCGCTGCTTTTTCGTGGAAGAAGCTGCGCACCACCAACATCATCAAGCGCTGCTCCGTGGAGGTGCGCCGCCGCACCCGCCCATGGTTTGCTTTGTGAACGTCAAGAGCGTGGATCGTATCATTTACTCCGTCTTCCAGCGCTTCAACCTGGAATGGAAAACCCGCACCCTCCGAGTTTTTACACAAGCAGCTTGACGTCACCGTTGAAATGGGCTGCTAAGAACCTAAGAGGCCGACGCCCAATTTCCTTGCAGTTCTGCGTAAGTCGTCGTCAAGCGTCGCCAAAGGCAAGCTTCGACGAATTGCCAAATCGAGGTAGATCGCGTCATAGCTGGTTAGCCGATGCGTTCGGCACAATGCAAGAAGATGCGTAAAGGCCCGGTCAGGAGCTTCGTCATCTCTCTCGATTCCGAGCTTGCTCAGGTCCGCGATAAAAGCATCAGACTGCGTTGGAGTGATACGACCTTTGCGCTCCGCCATTGCGAGGACGTTTGTAATTTCGATAAACCACCAGGCAGGCACAAGCGCCGTCTCGGTTGCCAGTCGATTCAGCAAGGCCCTCGTCTTTGGCGTCACTTCATCGTGAAACAGCCAGGCCATGGCGATCGAACAATCAACCACAAACGCGGCGGCGCTCATCGGCGCCCCTCGCTAATGAGTTCTTTGACTTTCAATCCGCTTAAGGATAGACCAGTGGCGAGCTTCTGAATCCGCTTAATGGCGGCGACGCGCTCCTCCCGACTCGCTTCCTTTTTTACAGGCACGAGCTTGGCTACAGGTGCACCATGTTTCGTAATTGTGATCTCCTCGCCCGCCTCAACCTTTTCTAGCAGTTCGGACAAATGCGTTTTTGCTTCGTAAGCACCGACAGTGTTGCTGCCCTGTAGCATGGCCCCAAGCCTTTATAAAACTAGTGTACGACTAGTTTAATTGTCAGGTGGGCAGCTCGTCAAGCCAAAGTTCCCAATCCGCCCAATCGGCGGGGTCCTCCGCGCCTTCGCCTGTGGTGATTAGGAGTGCCGAGGCAACGATGCCGTGCTTGAGCGTTTTGTCGCGACCGATTCTTGCCCTCTTCAAACTGCCGCACTACGATCCTGCTGAACGGTCTCAGTTAACTGCTGCCGCGACATCGCCCTCGAACAAAGGTGATTCTTCCGATCCAAATTGAAGGCTACCCGATTAATTGCGACAGTAGGCGGTCCAACTTAGCGGATCACTTTCAATTACCTCGATGTAATATTCAGCGAACTTGAGATGCTGCGGAAGCCGCTCTCGAATTGCATCGCCAGATTTTTCCGTCCACTCCTGGAATCGCTGCTCGATGATCTCTTCTTTCTTCCGGTCAAATATCACATTTCGGATGGCCATAAACGCAGCAGGAAGAAGCTGCTCTCCTGAGGCGAGGTTACCGGACAGATTCAATAGGGTAGGGTAATCATTTCGCGCAAGTTGGGGCCTGGCGAATTAGGCGAATTCGTGCTGTAGATGTAGCCTTCGTTGCTCATGTAGTGATAATCGCCGAAGTTGCTGACCTTGTATTGAGTCCCAGTTTGCGGATCGATGACGTCGAGCGTGCCCAGAATGGCATTCTCCCGCCGCCGGCTGACTTCGTCGTAAACCTTCTGGCGCTGCTCCCAGCCCTTGGTGATCGTTTCCGAGGTCTGCCGCTGGTCCTCGGCAATGGCTTGCAGCGCGCGGCTGCGAATCTGCTGGGAGCGCATATTGTCCTGCTGCACGGCAGCGTTCGCCACGCTCCTCTGCTGGGCTTCCCACTGAGGACTGAACTGCCAGCTTCGCAGCACTTGCGCGATAGCTTCTTCACCCTCCTTCTCCCGGCCGGCGGCCGCGAGGTATCCATAGAGACGATAGACGACCCACATGGAGGTCTGGTTGGGGGCGAACGGGAGGGTAGCGGCAACATATTTGCCTTGCATCCTCCTGCCGTTCAGATTGCAGGTGAAAGAAACATCGCCGGCGGTGATATACGGGCTGGCCCAGCCTTCATTCCGAGCGGATTGAGTGAAGGTGGAAACGAGATCCTGGCGAGCATTGTTGGACTGCACCTGCAAATCATTGCACTGGCGCGAGACGAAAATCTCCGCATAAGAGCGCGCAAACTGCGGCCCCGGGATGTAGCGGCGGATTTCGACCTTGGTACCGTCGCCCAACCCGTAGTAGCCACCTTCGCGGAGGCCCGCCATGGCGAGCATCTGAGAGGGCGGAATGAAGAGACCGATACTGGAGTCACCAATGGTCGCACGAACCTGGCCGTCCGGGGCGCCCATGGCGAGGGCATAGCGAACGTCGGTAGCGCTCAGCCGATAGGTGCCGCCAATCACTCGCCAGCCCTGCGGAACAGCCACGCTGAATGCGCCTTCGCGGGGATCGTTCCAGTTCACAAAGCTCAACGCCCCAGCGCCAGAACCGTTGGCAGATTCCGGAAGATTCTTCAGGGAAGGGTCCTGGATGATGTGAAAGCTGTTCAGGATTCCGACAAACGAATCCGTGGAGCTGCGGTAGACGTCGGTCGGGGCTTCCACACAGTAAAAATAAGCCGATGCGCCGCTCGCGGTGTTAGCCCAGCTGAGTAAGGCAGCTCCGCTGCGTTGACCGCCGGACGCGAACGTGCGAGCGACTCTCTGCAGGGACTGGACCCGGCCCCAAGGCATCTGAGCATCGACTCTTTGCGCCAACTGCGGGAGCAGGACCGCGGCACGGCCGCCGTCGAGCTCAACATGCTGAAGAAGTAGAGGCCAAATCACGGCTTGTTCGCCACGAGTCCCGCGAAGCACGATCCGGCCGGTTGCCGGATCCTTAGCGATGGTCCAGGCGCGAGGGAGGTCAACGACAAACCCTGCCGGATCGGTGTGCGTAATCCAGAAATCGGAAGCCGAGTGCTGCCGGGCAGAGCCAGAATTGGATTGGGCAAGCGCGGCGGGCAGAAGGAACAAGAAGCACACCGCGGCATAAATTCGAGTGGAAAGGAACAGCCTCATGTTCCCCCTCCCCAATGCGCTTGCGACGCAGGCGCTAAATCAGCTGGGATTTTCCATTTGAATTGCCAGCGCCCGAAGAGAATATCCCCAACCGCCTCAGCATGCAAATGAGAACCTATGGATGTGAGACCCAACGGTCGGCCGATGTATTTGGCGGGGGGAAAGGGCAAGGAAGCGGCTTCCGAGTTTCAGAAGATCCTCGACCACAACGGCATTGTCTGGAACTGCTGGACGGGAGCTCTGGCGCACTTGGGAGTGGCCCGCGCCAACGCCTTGCAGGCGAAGAACTCGGCTGGTGCAGATGCCGACGCTGCACGCGTGCGGGCGCTGGCCGCATATAAGAACTTCCTCACACTGTGGAAAAACGCCGATTCCGACATCCCCATCTACAAACAAGCCAAGGCGGAGTACGCGAAACTGCAGTAAATGCACTTTGCATGAAGGTACTGGCCGCCTTCTCGAATAGTCCGCTGTGCCAACGCTTTTGGGCGTGGTAGATTTCCGCCCAACGCAAAGGCGCCTTCCAGGTAAAGCAGACGTTGCGCAGGTTGCTATGGGTAAACCGGATCTGATCCTGGGCGGAATTACAGATCGTGGTGGATTGTTACGGAAGCGAATCAGATGCTGGAATCATGCTCCCTCCTCGCCCGTCACAATCCAGTCAATGCTACGCCCGGAGTGTGTTTTCAGCTTCAGAAGCAGTTCCAGCGTTGGCACACTCTGCCCCTTCTCGTACTTCGATAGCTGCGTCTGACCTATTCCGAGCAACTCTGCCGAAATCCCGCTGATTGTAATCAAAACCGCGAATTTCCCGGATTCGGCGCCCAATTGCCACTGGGTCTGGAACGACAGGTTTAATCTTTTTAGTTGACATAGTAATCGTAACAGTGGTATGTTACCCGAATAAAGCAACGAACGGCTTCTACGTCCGGATCGCTTATTTATGGCACGGCAGCCGCCTTACGCAATTGTCAGAAGAGGTTCATTGCGTAGGTTATGCCACCCTCGAGTGTCAAACGCCAGCGATTTGAATCAACCATAAGGATCCCCCCTATGACTAAGCATCTGTACAGTTCGTAGCCAACTTGGCAAAGCACGCAATCGGCAAGCGAAACTTCTGCAGGAGAACGATCGGGTGACGAAACGTGCCTTCGGCCATACCGTAACCCCTCTGGTGCTCGCGCAGTTGAAGGTCCTCACTCGAGATTTCGGTTTTTCAATCGCGGCCGGCGAACTGCAAATAATCAATTGCAACTGGTACGTCACGCACACCGGTCTGCTTCGGCTGGCGCGCCGCAAGCGATGCCGCGGCATCCACGTGGAGGCCGTCGATTCACTGTGTGATCCCGCCGTCGGTCGCTTCGTACTTAGGGCGACCGTGTATCCGTGCAAAGATTCCGCCGGCTTCGTCGGCTATGGTGACGCTGACCCTTCCAATGTTTCGCCGATGGTACAAGGCGCCGGGATGCGGATAGCGAAAACGCCGGCGGTCGATCTCGCTCTGCCAAGCTTGTTAATTCCCTTCCCTCTTTGGTTTGCGTTTCTCGCTTGGCGTCCGCAAACGATCGGTGTCCTCCCCCAATTGTGCAAGGGCGCGCTCGAGAAGAAATTCGATTTGTTGATTCGTCGAGCGGTGCTCCCGTTTCGCGAGTTCAGAGGGTGGGCAACCCCTATCGAGGCGAACATCCCATCCCCGGGGCGTTACTCTGAAAGATCGGTAGGAAAATTTCACGACAAGGGATTACGCCAACGTTCACTTGAGGTGACGGGTATCTATTCAGACTTGGCCTTGCGCCATCTGGCGTTGGCCGCCTTCCGTGCTATCTCGCTGCGCTCTTCTGGTGTGGTGCCTTCCCATCTGGCCTTTCCACCGATCTTCCCGCCCTCACTGCCGAAACGAGCAAACAGTGCTCGCACGCCTTTGGGCAGTCGGCGACGTTTCTTGGCCTTGCGCATGAGCAGCAGTCTAGCCGTGCAAGACGCCCCCACGCAAGCTATTGATAACATGCTCAATTGAGTTCTTGACATGCTAGAGGGGGTCTTGCATAATAACAGAGCCTGGAATGCTAATTTCAAGGCTGTCGGGTCAAGGGCTTGCAAGTGGATATGCCCAAATATCAGGGTCTGGAGGAACTGAAATGCCAACAACAAGAGGTTCTGGGTCAATCTCTCCACGCAGGACGAGATCCCACAATATTCTGCGGAAAAATGTACGTTTGGCCCGACAGCTTATAGGCGGTACTCTGCCTGCGCGACTGTCCGAGTCGCTGAAGAACTTGTCCCGGGACTTCGACTTTTCTCTTAGTAACGGCGAGCTTCAGGTCATTAGCAATTCCTGGTACGTGACCCACACGGGTCTGCTTCGGCTGGCGCGTCGCAAGAGATGCCGCGGTATCCATGTGGAGGCCGTCGATTCGCTGTGTGATTCCGCGGCGAATCGCTTCGTCCTCAAGGCGACGGTGTATCCCTCCAAAGATTCCGCCGGTTTCGTCGGCTACGGCGACGCTGATCCCTCCAACGTTTCTCTGCTGGTCCGCGGCGCCGAGATGCGCATCGCGGAAACCCGAGCCGTCAATCGTGCCCTGCGCAAGGCGTATGGCATCGGAATCTGCTCGGTCGAGGAGATCGGATCGAATCCCGGTCCGATGGCGGGGGCTTCCGATCAACGTAAGTTTCCGCCCCAAAATACCAACGGAAGCGGGAACGGCAATGGTGGTGCTGGTCACAAGGTCCGCGACCGGCTCTGCCAGATCATCCGCCAGCACAAACTCGATCCCGAGTTGGTAAAAGCCTATGCCGTCGATTTCTGCGGCACCAAAGCCCTCAAAGACGCCACTCGTGAGCAGGTCGAAAGCTTCGTGCAGCAGCTCGCTGACGCGGCCAAGAAGGACCGCAGATGCCCTGCTCTGCCAGCTCAACAGCTACGCAGCCCCAAGCCAGGAGGTGGCGGGATGAAACGTCATGTTCCCGGACTCTCCGATACCGCACGGGATTCTCACTCCGAGGTTCCCGACGGCGTGTTTCTCGTCCGGCTCGATGGGGCGCAGCATCGCTGGCAAGCCCAGAAGCGCTTTTATCTGCTCCGGCTCTCCGTTCTTGAGCCCAAGCCATTTGCCGGGCGCTCGATCGTCAGCCGCCTCTACTGCACCCCGAAGGCGATGTGGAAGCTGGGTTGGTTCCTGCGGGATTTCCTCTATGACCCCGAACTGTTGAGTCAGGACGAGGTCGACGAGCGTGCTCTGCGCGGGCTGGTCGGGGTCGTCAAGATCAGCCACACCGTGATCAACGGCATCTCGCTGGTGAACTTCGACGGCTTCGCCCCGGCCAGCCAGTGGGAAGAGCTGGCCACCGCTGTCCGCATTCCGCCGGCCAGCAACGGTAAGGTCACGCAGAAGGAAAGGGCATCACGATGAATTACAGCTACACCCAGATTTCCCAGTACCTGACCTGCCCTCGCCGTTACCGCCATCGCTATCTCGATGGCTGGCAGGAAAAAGACACCCGCGCCGCCATGCTCTTCGGCCGCTGCTTCGAGCAGGCGGTGGCGGCCTTATTCCGTCACGAAGATCCGGCGGCTGTCCTGTTCGAGCAGTGGGCGCCGTGTAAGAACTGGAGCTGGCCTACTCGGGAAACGACACCTGGGACCACATGCTCCAGCAAGGCATTCAGCTGCTCGAGCGCTTCGTCCAGGACGGCCGCGTCCAGATTCACCAGCCGCACAGCCATCAACAGATCCGATTCACCCGTACGTTGAGTTCTGGCGACAGCTTTGTCGCCTTCGTCGATGCGGTCGGCGAACTGGACAGCACACCCTGTGTGCTGGAGTGGAAGACCAGCTCTGCCCGCTATCCCGAGGAGCCTGACGGCATTGCGGCCCTGGATCCGCAGCTGGTTTGCTATTCCTGGATGACCGGCATCAATGAAGTCGCTCAGGTCGTCTTCGTCCGTAAGCGCACCGGTGGAAGTCCAGTACCTGCGGGCCACCATTACCGACCAACAGCGGCAGGAGTTCGAAACCCTGGTCGACGACACGGTACGTCGGATCGAGTCTGGACTGTTCCTGCCGCACAGCGGCATCCGCTTCCCCCAGAACCCGTGTACCACCTGTCCTTTCCTTGGGCTCTGTCTCGACCAGCGCGATCTGGTGGAGGCTGGGCTGATCCGCAAGCCGGGAGTCGATCTTGGTCTGTTTGACGAACTTGGTTACTAAGTATCCGCCCATGCCGCCCAAGCTGAATCGCCGTCGTGCTCAGGAGGTACTGAGCAAGATCGACGCGATCCTGGCCTGGGAGGCACGGCACGAGAACGAGCGCGATACCAGGTTTGTGGAACTGGGCAAGTACCTGTGCGAAGTGCGGGCGGGCCAGTACTGGCGGCTGGAGAAGCTGAAGTCGTTCGATGAGTTCCTGGAGCGCCGGTTCCCGGAGTCCAGAAGGAAAGCCTACTACCTGATGTCGATTCACGAACATCTTCCACCCCAGGTGAGGAAGAGAGCTGAAACAGGTGGGATGGACGAAGGGGCTGGAGTTGGCCAAGCTGGCGCGCCAGCAGGGGCAGCGCTTCGAAAGTGCAACCTGGCTGCACAAAGCCCGACAGATGCCCAAGGCGGAGTTCCAGCGGGAGGTGGAGAAGGAGCTGACCGGCAAGGACAGCGAACCCTCGGAGCTGATCTATTTCAAGGTCTATAAGAGCCAGATCCCGGTCATCGAGCAGGCGATCGAGACCGCGGCTTTGATGCTGGGGTCGGACAAGTCCCGGGGCTACTGCCTGGAGATGATCTGTGCGGACTTCCTCGCCGGGGCCTCGATCGACGGCGAACAATCCGGAGATCCTGCTGCAATCCATCTCCCGCTACTACAAGTTCCTGCCCAGCGCCACAACAGGAGGCGTTTCTATCCGAGGTCAGCCGGAAAGCCTCATGAAGAAGATTCCCGCCAAAACCCCGCGACTGAGACTCGATGCCAACAGCTATCGCAAACTGCATCGGCAGGTGCTGGAGCGCGACGGCTGGCGATGCCAGAACTGCGGCAGCATGCAACAGCCTGCAGGTACACCACCTCAAGCTCCGCAGCCAGTCGGGCGGCGACACGGAGCAGAACCTGATCACACTGTGTGCGGGGTGCCACGAACGGGCACATCACAGGCCTGATTGCTGCACGGCCCAGCTGAGGTGATTAGTCTCGGCATGGCACGCTTATCCAGCCGCCTCGACCTGCGGCGGATTTCGGCAACCATCCTCAATCCCGATCTTATTCTGGAACTTCGCTAGTCACATATATGAAATCATGGCAGTAGTGCAGGGCTACAAACCGGACACCGCAAAGATTTTGATTAACGGAGTGCAGGTGGATACCCAGCGTGCTGCATATATATATTGCTGATTTATTACGGAAGGGTTGCGAACGAGTGAGGCTGTTATTACAAGGACGATACGACTTCATATGCTGGCAAACATAAGAAAGGCGGGACGCCAGCCTGAAGCCGAACATGGAGCTTCACCGGGGCGCGTCTTCTGGATTACCGGGTTATCCGGCGCCGGCAAAACAACCTTGGGGCGAGAATTGTGCAGCCGTCTGCGTGCCGCTGGCCGTCCGGTCACCTTCCTCGATGGCGACGCGCTCCGTAGTGTGATCGCCGAAGATCTTGGTCACAGCGCAGACGATCGGCGGCGATCGGCGATGCGCAATGCGCGGCTGTGCCGGTTGCTGGCTGAGCAGGGCGCCGATGTCGTCTGCGCGACAATCTCGCTGTTTCACGAGGTACAGCATTGGAACCGCGAGAACATCCCCGGTTATCACGAGATCTACCTGCGGGTCCCGATAGACGAGCTACGGCGTCGGGATAGCAAGGGCATCTACGCGGGGGCTCAGCGCGGCGATGTGCGCAACGTCGTAGGCCTTGACGTGCCGGCGGAGGCTCCCGAGGCGCCGGACTTAGTCCTCGACTATTATGGGGCGCTCGACGTTGCCACGGCGGTCGACCGCATCCTGGCGGTATGTGCCAGGCGGGATGGCGCGGGTGCGGCGCAGCCGGGGCGCATCGTCGCCTTCAAAACAAAGGCGGAATCTCTGGACGCGCTGGCGCCGCTGCTGCGCAACGGACGCGTCCTGCCGCAAATCCGATTCTCGGTTGGCGATTGGCGCTCAGATGCAGCTGGCGTGCTCGCCGCCATCACCGCTGCGCCCTGGGGTTCAGATCGGGTTATCGTGCGCAGCAGCGCACGGGGCGAGGACGGCGCCGCGAGCTCCCAGGCCGGGAGGTACGATTCCGTACTCGGTGTCGTCGGCACCGCAGCGGTGGCACAGGCAATCGACCGGGTGATTGATTCGTTTGCCGATGACGGAAGCGACGACGACCAGATCTTCGTGCAGCCCATGCTTGACCGCGTGGCGATGGCCGGGGTGGTCTTCTCGCGCAATCCCAGCGGCGGCCCCTATTTCGTTATCAATTACGACGACCGCTCCGGCCTGACCGATCGCGTGACCGCCGGTGTCGGCGACAATCTGGAGACTTTTGTTTGCCTCAAATCGCGGCCTGATGCCTGCCCACCGCCGCTGGCGCCGGTCATCGCTCTCGTCAGCGAGCTCGAAACGCTTTTCGCGTGTGATGCAATCGATGTGGAATTCGCCGTCGGCGAGGACGGGCAGCTTTACCTTCTGCAAGTCCGCCCGCTCGCCGTCGACCGCCATGAGCGGGCAGTGGACGCGAAGGTCGACGCCGCGCTCGCCGATGTCGCGCGCAAGGTCGAGCTGCTCAGCCGCCCGCACCCCTACCTGCACGGCAGCCGGGCGATATTCGGCGTCATGCCGGACTGGAACCCGGCCGAAATCATCGGGGTGCGGCCCTGGCCTCTCTCGTTGTCGCTCTATCGCGAACTCATCACCGACGCGATCTGGGCCTATCAGAGGGACAATTACGGCTATCAGAATCTTCGCAGTTTTCCGCTCATGGTCAGCTTTCACGGACTGCCCTACATCGACGTGCGTGTCAGCTTCAACTCCTTCATACCACGCGACGTCCCCGACGATCTCGCCGGGCGTCTGGTGAACTACTACATCCACCGCCTGCTCTCCGAGCCGCATCTCCATGACAAGGTCGAATTTGACATCATCTTCTCCTGCTACACCCTCGATTTGCCGAAGCGGATAGGCAGTGCTTGCCGAGCACGGGTTTTCTCGCAGAAGACCTTGCCGAACTTTCAGGCGCCTTGCGGCGCCTCACCAATCGCATCATGCATGGCGAGACCGCGCTGTGGCGGCGCGACCGCGCGAAGATCGACCTGCTGGCACAGCGGTTTCCGACAATCTGCAACGCGGAGATCGACAAGATCAGCCGCATTTACTGGCTGATCGAGGACTGCAAGCGATACGGCACGCTGCCGTTCGCCGGTCTCGCGCGGGCAGGCTTCATAGCGGTTCAGATGTTGCAGTCTTTCGTCGAGGTAGGCGTTCTCAATGCCCAGGAGGTTGCGACCTTCATGGCGAGTGTTGATACCATCGGGTCGCGCATCGGGCAAGATTTCGTGCACCTTCCGAAGGCAGACTTCCTCGCGCGCTACGGCCATCTCCGGCCGGGGACCTACGACATTCTGTCGCCACGCTACGACGAAGCGCCTGATCTCTATTTCGACTGGTCGAGTGATCGACCGATGGCATCCGCGCCGCCGCCCTTCGCGCTCTCGATCGAGCAGTTGCGCCGCATCGAGCAACTCCTCAAGGAACATGAGCTCGAGATCGACGTCCTGAGTTTGATCGAGTTCATCAAGGCCGGCATTGAGGGCCGCGAATACGCGAAGTTCGTGTTCACGCGAAGCCTGAGCGACGCTCTATCGTTGATCCGTCAGCTGGGCGAGGATCATGGTCTTTCGGCGGAGGATTGTGCATTTCTGAACTACGACGTCATTCGCACGCTTTATAGCGAAAGCGGTTCGGTGCGCGACGCGTTGCTGGAGAGTGTCGCGCGTGGCAGAGAGCGTCACGCGCTCACGCGCAATCTCGTTCTTCCGCCGATCATCGCGTCGCCCGAGGAAGTGTTTGCGTTCCATCTTCCTCCGAGCCAGCCTAATTTCATTACGCACAAAAAGATCACCGCACCGGTTGCCTCAATCGGCGATCCGCCAGAGAGCTTCGCTGGACGGATTCTCTTTGTGCCCAGCGCGGACCCCGGCTTCGACTGGATCTTCACTCGTGATATCAGCGGATTCGTCACCCAGTTCGGCGGCGCCAATTCGCACATGGCGATCCGCGCCGGCGAGCTCGGCATACCCGCCGTAATCGGCGCCGGCGAAGCCCTGTTTCGGCGATGGCAGACGGCGCGCAAGCTGTGCCTCGATTGCACGAACCAGAAGGTGTTGCTCATCGCATGAAAGCGGTCGCCATCACCCAGCGGGTATCGGTCGTTTCGGCCTATGGCGAGCGCCGTGATTGCCTGGATCAAGCATGGACTAAGTTCCTGGCGGCCTGCGGGCTGCTTCCCGTGTTGTTACCCAACGTCACCGAGGCGGCTCTTGCCTTGTGCGAGGGGACGGGCATCGCCGGGTTGTTGTTGACCGGCGGTAACGATCTTGCGGTGTTGGGCGGCGATGCCCCGGAACGCGACGCCGTCGAAAATGCTCTGCTCGATTTGGCAGAGCAGCGTGCGCTGCCGGTCCTGGGCGTTTGTCGCGGCATGCAAGTGATTCAGCAGCGTTTCGCTATCCCGTTACGCCGCGTCGAAGGCCATGTGGCGCAACGTCAGGTCATCCGAATCGACGGCGAGCCAAGAGAGGTCAACAGTTATCATCGCTTTGCCGCCTTCGAACTCGCGGCCGCCGCTCGATGTCTGGGCGGTCGCCGCCGACGGCGTCGTTAAAGCGATTCGCCATTCGGCCCAGCCTATAACGGGGATTATGTGGCACCCTGAGCGGTCCGCCCCATTCTCGCCTGCCGACGTGGTACTGTTCCGCCAAGTCTTCGGAGTCGAATGATGCGCGCAGTTATTCTCGCCGCCGGTCGCGGTAGCCGCATGGGGCATCGCGGCGACGACCGCCCGAAATGCTTGGTCGATCTCGAAGGCAAGCCTTTGATCGAGCGCCAGATCGCGGCGCTGCGGCGAGGCGGGGTGGACGAAATCGGGGTCGTCCGCGGCTATCGCGCCGAGATGATCGATTTTCCCGGCCTCTCCTATTTCGCCAACCAACGATGGGCCGAAACCAATATGGTGATGTCGCTCGCCGCGGCCGCTCCCTGGCTGCGCTCGGGGCCGGTCATCGTCAGCTATGCCGACATCTTCTACCGCAGCGAGTTGGTGCGCGGTCTGGCCGGTGCGCCAGGCCAGTTGGTCATCAGTTACGACCGTGCCTGGCGCCGCCTGTGGACCCGGCGTTTCGCCGATCCTTTGGCCGACGCCGAAACCTTCCGGATCGATGCCGCGGGCCAATTGCTGGAGATCGGCGGCAAGACGACGCGGATCGAAGATATCGAGGGGCAATATATGGGCCTGTTGAAATTCACGCCGCCGGCATGGAGTGCCGTCGAGGCGCTACTCAATACACTCGACGCGCCGATCCGCGATCGCCTTGACGTGACCGGATTGCTGCGCCGACTGCTGGATGGTAAGCAGCTCGCAATTGGCACTTACGGTACCGACGGTCAATGGGGCGAAATCGATAATCCGCAAGACGTGAAGCTGTACGAAAAGATGGTGAGTGAGGGCGAGCTCCTGCTCGAGGATGCGTTGTCCCGGCAAGGCTGTCAGTCATGATGAAACACGGAGATTTTACCGGGTTGGCTGGCGACTACGCCAGGTTCCGAGCGGGCTATGCGCCGCAGGTCGCGACCGCGATCCTGAGTTATGTGGGACGCGATGCGGCCAGCGTCGATGCCGCCGACATCGGCGCCGGCACTGGCATTTGGACACGCACGCTCGCCGCCCGCGGCCTGCATTCCGTCGTCGCCGTAGAACCCAATGACGACATGCGCGGGCAAGGAATCGAGACCTCGCGCGGCACAGACATTGTCTGGCGCAAAGGTTCGGCCGAAGCCACTGGATTGCCGGACGGCTCAGTCGATCTTGTCAGCATGGCCTCCTCGCTCCACTGGGCCGACTTCGACAAAGCGTGTGATGAGTTCCACCGTATCCTGCGGCCGGGCGGCGTCTTCGTCGCCTTGTGGAATCCGCGCTTCATCGAGGCGAACCCGCTGCTCGTCGAGATCGAGGCGCAGATCACGCGGCTCAAGCCTGACATCCGGCGCGTATCCTCCGGACGTTCAGGCATCACCGAGCGGTTAACCGACATGTTGAGCGCAAAGCCGCAATTCGCCGAGGTGCTGTACCTTGAAGGCAGGCATACCCTGCACCAAACGCCAGAGCAGTATATCGGCGTGTGGCGCTCGGTGAACGATCTGCAGGTGCAGTTAGGTCCGGAGCTATTCCGGGAATTCCTGGATTTCACAGAGAAGCGCATCGCGGGTCTGACGACGATCGAGACAACCTATGTGACTCGTGCCTGGGCGGCGCGGCGCGCATAGGCACTCCGGTGACCGGCATGGCGAGTATGGCAAGCATCGCGGGTCACTGTTCACGTTTCTGTATCATCCCGAAATCGCGCCAGACAAAAACGGCTCGGAACGCGCCCTGGGTTCCACCGCCACCTATCGCGAAGCCACCGGAGGCTTCCGCTCAACCGGGGGCGCCGACCTCTACGCCGCCGTCCGCTCTAGCGTCAGCACCGCCGCCAGGCAGGGCTCCGCGCCTTCGACTCTGTCCGCAACGCCTTGAAACCCGCAACCGCTTGAGGGGCTGAGCCATTACTGTTCTTGGTCCCTTGGTGTGCCTACGACAAACACGCGGTGGTGCCTCCTGAACCCGGCTCCAGACAGTCCCGTAATCCAAAATACACTCAACTTAGTTAGACCCCATAGCCGATCTTCTCAATCCGCCTTTTTGTCTCCGCATTCAGCCCATTGATAAAGTTTCTGAATCGAGGGACTTTTTCTTTAACAGCCAAATAGCGATAAGGCTTGGTTCTCGGAGGGGCTACACGTAAACGGCTCAAATCAAGATCAACCGACATGACTTCAACGATCTTAGAAAACTCCTTGAACGGATCGATCATGAAGTCCTCAAGCCGCAACGTGAGCGTGGCGGATTGGAGATGAAGTTCAGTTTCCTCAACAAATTCCGGGAAAGACAGAAATCGCGCGCCTGGTTCGGCCGCGAAAAAATCCGGGTCGCCTTCGGCAAAGGCCTTGAATTCAGGAAAATTCTGCTCCAAATCGGCACATAGATCGTCTGTGTTCTTATAAACCTGCGAGATACCAGAAATCATGCTGTTGTCGCGATTATATGTCCGCCACCAAATCCAATTTGTCAGCAAGGAATCGAGGGGATGACGATAGACAAAAATCAAATCGGCAAATCCCGATCTGACCGCTTCCAATATACGGCTCGTCATGGCTGGTCCCCACTGAAGGTCAGAAACATGCTTCATTGTGGCATGGCCGCTGTAGATCATGGATGTCGGACCTCGATGCAAGCGGATCCCATCCCTAAAATACATCGCCCTTTCTCCAATGTTCTGCAGCATCAGTTCGTTGACATACGAACGTCCGGTGCCGAACAGTCCAATAACATAAGCTGTTCTGTCGTTCCCCAGACCCGTATCGATGTAGAACCGAGAAATCTCGCGGGCTCGTTTGTCCCAGTCTGTTTCCATCCTGCCGGCAGGGGCTTCCAGATTCGCGGTCTTCTGTAAGCTGACTAACGCCTTTACCTGCTCGTGCAAGAGCCCAAGCTGCTCTTGTATTGACTCCGCCAGGGTGGCGCTCCTCTTCTCCGCTTGCGCCAATCGCCCGTCAAGGGCAACCATCACCGTGGAAAGGCTCCCCACGGCGCGGACCATTTCTTCGAGCGATCGACTTACAGAGGCATTGAAATTCTTAACGAGTTCGATCAGGTCGTTGTACCACCCGAAAAATCCGCGGATTAACGGCCTCCATGGCATTCCTGGGCGTCTTAATGGCGGCCACTGCGCTGCGCAGTTCATCGAAGTCATAGCGCCAGACACAGGCGAATGCCTGCGGCTTGTACACTTCTCCTTCCATGCTGGCGAGAGCGGTCTCAAGATCGATGTTCTTCTGCGAGTCGGCCAGCGATTCCAGTTTGGCCAAGAGCTCCATGCACTTCTGCAAGGAAGACGCAAGCGCCGTGTTGTCCCGCTCCAACTGGGACAATCGTCCATCCATTACCTGCAAGTTCGTTTGCAGGTTTCCAATAGAGCTAGCGAGGATGTCGAGGGATCGAACAACTGATAAGTTGAACTTACGCTGAGGCCGCGTATACCAAGCCAGCAAGCGAGCAAGCGACTTCTTAACGAGTTCGATCAGGTCGTTGTACCACCCGAAAAACCGCGGATTAACCGCCCCCATGGCATTCCTGGGCGTCTTAATGGCGGCCACTGCGCTGCGCAGTTCATCGAAGTCATAGCGCCAGACACAGGCGAATGCCTGCGGCTTGGACACTTCTCCTTCCATGCTGGCGAGAGCGGTCTCAAGATCGATGTTCTTCTGCGAGTCGGCCGGCGATTCCAGTTTGGCCAAGAGCTCCATGCACTTCTGCAAGGAAGACGCAAGCGCCGTGTTGTCCCGCTCCAACTGGGACAATCGTCCATCCATTACCTGCAAGTTCGTTTGCAGGTTTCCAATAGAGCTAGCGAGGATGTCGAGGGATCGAACAACTGATAAGTTGAACTTACGCTGAGGCCGCGTATACCAAGCCAGCAAGCGAGCAAGCGACTTCTTAACAAGTTGGATCAGTTCGTTGTGCAAACCCGGAGGCCGCGGGTTGATGGTCCCGATAGCTTTCGAGAGCCCCTCACATCTGGCAACCGCGGGCCAGAACTCTCCAAGATCTATACGAATCTTCATTTTGACTTCAAATAATACTGGATTAAGTATTCAAGACGTGTCGGTGGTGTTTCCATTAGACTCTAATCGAAACAAGGTACCGATCCGGAATTTGCCGCCAAGGCGGCCGATATCGTTGCACTGTACCTGCACCCGCCGGAACGCGCGGTCATCCTTGCGGTGGATGAAAGGCCGCAGATGCAAGCCTGGGTGCGAGCCGCGACTGATGTCGATCCACGAATACCTTCCCCGCGCAAGGTGAGAAGGAGCGCCCCAACCGGAAGAATGGTTTGCTGATAACAAAAGATTTATTGGGGCAATAGGGGCAATAAGACGGTTGACACACATGTGCTCCACAAGAGGCACATGTGCGTCAACCGTTTTGATGCCCTTATTGGCTTCGTTTTGCAAAACAACTCATTGTCCGAAATGAGGGCGTTGGGCCGCGACCGACTCTTCCCTTCTTCGGTTCTGGCGTTGGGTCTCAGTGGAACAGCGACGCTGCATACTCTAGGACAGGCTGATGCGGCAGCGATGTGCAGCGCAGTCAGGTGGCGACCGATCGGGGTATCGTGCCTTTCTATCGGAGGTGAACCGAAAGGCCTCATGAAGAAGATCGGCTGCAAGAGCCCGCGACTCAGACTCGATGCGAACAGCTACCGTGAACTGCATCGCCAGGTGCTGGATCGGGACGGCTGGCGCTGCCAGACTTGCGGGAGCATGCAGCACCTGCAGGTGCACCTCAAACTTCGAAGCCAAGCGGGTGGCGACATGGAACAGAACTTGATCACACTGTGCGCCGAATGTCACGCACGAGTGCATCGATACTGAACTCGAACTAAACCCCTCGGCTGTAAGGCCAAGGGGCTAAAGGTTGTCGATTGGAAATCGACCGCCGTCAGCAATCTGTTCGCCTTCTTGTCCAGCGACGTATTCACGGATCATCTCGTCGGTGATCGCGCCTAAGCTGACAGCCAGATATCCCCTAGCTCAAAAATGTCGGCCCAGAACGGCTTTCGCAGGTGCGGAAACTCCTGCAGCAGCACCCGCGCGCTGATCCCCTTCAGCCGGATACTGTATAGTGTTTCATTGTAGACGCCATGCCCGACGACAGCGCTCACCCATACAAAGAGCTGCCGGGTCACTGCTTTTGGCAGAAGGTAATGGGATCTGTTCCACCTTTTGCTGTCGACCCTGTGGTTCGTGTCCCATTCAAGATCAGCCGCTCCGCCCTGGTCGCGACAGGGGGATCCTGTTTTGCCCAGCACATCGGCCGAGCTCTCCAAGGAAATAACTGCTCTTATTACGTCGCGGAATCCCCTCCGGATAGTCTCCCCGCATCGAAGCACCGCGAGTGGAATTACGGAACTTTCTCCGCGAGATACGGCAATCTGTATACCACCCGCCAATTGCTGCAATTGTTTGACCGGGCCTACCGGACTTACAAACCGCAGCTCGCCTTCTGGCAGACCCACACCGGCACGTTATGTAGACCCTTTTCGGCCACGCATCCAGCCGCCCGGCTATTCTTCCGTTGAGGAGTTAGCCGCGGATCGCGAGCGCCACTTGGCTGCGGTCCGGAAGATGTTTGAGACTCTCGACATCTTTGTGTTCACTCTGGGCTTGACGGAGAGTTGGGAACACCTGCCCGACGGCGCCGTCCTGCCGCTTGCTCCGGGGGTCGCCGGTGGCGTCTGGCAGCAGGACCTATACAATTTCCGGAACTATTCGGTGCAGGAGGTCGAGCAGGACCTGCTGGCATTCATCGATCGTCTACGGGACGTTAATCCCGACTCGCGAATAATTCTGACGGTATCCCCGGTCCCGCTGGTCGCAACTTACGTGGATCAGCATGTGCTGGTTTCCACCTGTTTCAGCAAATCCGTACTTCGTGTGGCTGCCAACACTTGCGCTATGACGCGGGACAATGTCTCTTACTTTCCTGCATATGAAATCATCACAGGTCCTCACGCTGGTGGCGCTTATTTTGAAGACGACCTACGGTCTGTAAACGAGAAAGGAGTCAATCATGTAATGAGGACGTTCTTCCGCCACTTCCTGGCCAATACCGAAGAGGCTCCCAGCCTCGGCGAAGACGAGACTGTTCCGTACGCTGCCACGGAGCTTGAATTCTTAAAGGACGTGATCTGCGACGAGGAGTCTCTGGCGGGATAGCCCTTCGCATGGACAGATCGCTAGTGACAGGATGATCGAGGGATGACGCGTTTTGCGATCCTTGGGAATTGCCAAGCGACATACGTCGCACAGTGTGTCCGATTTCTGGCGCCCGGGTGCGAGGTAAACGCTTTCCTTATATTCGAAACCTCTGCCAGTACAGCTGAATTCAATAAGATTGCCAACCGGCTGACGTCATATGACTGCGTTCTGGCACAGCCACAGCTCCGCGGCAATTTATCCGCGCTGACTGCCTTCGCCGGCGACGAAAGGCGGATTGTTTACTACCCGAGCATCGAATTCACGGCATATCACCCTGACCTGGTGTATATCCTCCATTCCGCTTCTGGTTCCGTCGTGAAATCGCCGGTGGGAGATTACCACTCTGCGCTGGCGTTCCTGTGCTACAGCGTCGGGCTTAATGCCGAGCAGACAGTCGCCAGATTCAACGAACGGGTGTTTGCTAGGCTTGGCTATTTTGCGAACTCGCTCTGGACAACATCTGAACGAAACCTGTTGGATTCGGCCCGCAATACTGGGTTGCCGGTGGAGCGTTATTTCCGATCCTGGGTTCGGCGCGGCTGCTTCATGTACTCCGTGAATCACCCAAAGCTGTTCGTTTTGGCCGATCTGGCCGCAGGGGCCTTAGCGTCCTGTGGCGTGACAGCGGACCCTCGGCTCTGCGAAGACTATGTTCCCAATGACATACTACTGGGGCCCGTATGGCCCGTATACCCGGAGATTGCCGCCAGGTTCGGATTGAACGGGTCTTACCACTACAAGGAGGCTTCTGCGGCCGACGGCACCTGCCCCTATTTCGATCTTAAGAGATTCGTCGAAACAAGCTTCATCTTTTACCGAAACTATAAATTGGCCGAGTTAGGCTGTCCGAGGGTCGAAGCGTGGAAGGGCGATCCTGGTTTGGTCGATTACATTGTCGGCGATGCGGATCCCAGCCCTGTGGCTGACCTTCCGGAATCCGGGAATGCGATGCCACCTGCAGACGGAGCCTCCCCGGGGCTGCCGGCTGAAATGCAGAACGGCCTGTGCATATTAGATTGGATCAACTCCACCCCTGCAGCAGCCGTTCGTGAAGTATCGCTACCTTTTGGACACAGCACGGTGTTCAGCGGATGGGCGCTGGACGTCCAAAATGGAACGGTAGCGGGAGGCGTGGACATAGTGATTGATGGTGTTCCGTATCGCGCAACTTATGGGATCGCACGTAGCGATGTGGCCAAGGCGCGTGGGAACGTGTTGCTCGAGAGCTCGGGATTCCGGTTTTCTTTGGGTCCCAGCGCCCTGAGGAGAGGCGTTCACTCGGTTACCATACGCGTTCTTACCCGCGACTGCCGAGCCTACTACGAGGGACCCTCCGTGCAACTAATCGTTGACTGACAAGGAGAGATGTGCGCGAGTTCTACTCCCAGGGATGGGGTTTCAGATACCAGATCCAATAGTCCCACAAGTCGCCCCAGGGCAAGGCTGAATAGGCCCTGCGCTGAATGATCGCCATCGACGATACTATGAAGAGCGCAAACACAAAGACCAACACCCGCAAGCAGCCGGCTACTAGCATGTAAGTCATTCACTCCACTGATCGCACTGCGGCTTCTAACATCGCCCCGTCCGACAGCTCCTCACTTATGCAGTCGATCGACGGCGTCGATGATGCCTTCGATGATCGAGGTGGTCGCTGGGCATTACATGACATCAGGCAATCAGGCCTGAATTCTAATGCACTCATCTGCCGCCCCTTGCAACAGATTCAGTGCTTTCGCGAAAGCTTGGGATCGTGCCAAGCTGTGCCGTCCAGGTGCCGTCCTGGTTGTATCGGAAGCTGGCTCCCTCGTGGCAGCCAATTTCTCATTCGCGGGGAGTTGTTGGATTCTTCACGCCGCGAAACGCCGCCCGGCTCTGCCGCAAAGCAAGGTGCTCGGCAGTGAACCCCGCGACCACATGACGTCGAGAACAGCAGCCACATTGCCGCCAAACCAGTTAGACCAATCGACCGGGTTCAGTTCGTTCTTGCGATAGAAGCGAAACAGCGGAACTTCGAGGAGTCGCCGGTCTATGGCCTTCAAGGTCGTGACTTTGCCATCCCCGAGAACAAAATAGTTATCGCAGACGAGGGTTTCGACCAACACAGTTCCATGTGGCTTCAAGATCTTCCAGATGTTGTCGAAGCTCATGAGAATGTGCCGCAGATGGTAGAAGACGCCGGGAAAAAGTATGAGGTCGAACTTGCCGCCAAGCACCTCATCATCCATTTCGTAGACGCTTATGTGGTGGTGCTTGACTCTTGAACCGAGCAGGTCCCGCGCTACTTTTTAGGCAGCGACAGTCAATTGGGTTCACGTCGATCGCAACCCCTTCGGAAGCGCTTTGCGCTCACACTCGAACGCCCAGAACCCGTCATAGGGTTCCACGTCAAGAACTCGTAGCCCGTCGAGTCTGTCGGGCATATACCTCACATTTCCTTTTTGAAGTTCGTGCAGGTGGCCGTATGATCGAGCCAACGCCAGTATTCATGCGGTTTTGACGGCGCAACAGGACACTCGCGGAGGCTTGCACCCAGTGGGTGAACAACAAAACCAGCCCTTTCAGCTCTCCTTCAACCCCTCTTTGAAGGTCGATTTCCAAGGATCACGAGTAACGTCGGATGGTGGCCTGCTGCTGGTGCGAGAGTTGGATGAACGCTTGGGGTTGAGCGAACTCATCAGCGAACACTTGACCGACTCACGAGGGAAGAACACGCAATTGCCGATGGCCGATCTGTTGCGTCAGGCTGTGTACAGCCGCTTGGCTGGCTACGAAGACGTGAACGATGCCGAGCGTCTGGCGCAAGATCCGACCTTCCGGCTCATGGGTTCGGAAAGAATCTGGGAGCGCGGAGCGGCGCTGACCTCCCGGTTGCAGTCGTTCGAGACGGAGCTGTTGACCCAAGAAGAGAATCTCTCCGGGCTGGCCGCGATCAACCGGGAGCTGATTGCCAGGGCGGAAGCAGATCGATTCGCCGCAGCGCGTGGTGCTGGACATGGATTCGACGGAGATCCCGGTGTACGGGCAGCAGGAGAACAGCGCCTACAACGGGCACTTCGAGTCCACCTGCTATCACCCGCTGTTGCTGTTCAACGGCGAGGGCGACTGTCTCGCGGCGAAGCTGCGGCCGGGCAACGTGCATAGTGCGGAAGACTGGGCAGAACTGTTATTGCCGGAGATCGAGCGCCAACAAGAACTGGGTAAGGAAGTAGTGTTTCGCGCCGATGCCGCCTTTGCCAAGCCGGAGATTTACGAGGCGCTGGAGGAGCGGGGCGTGAAGTATGCCATTCGCATACCCGCCAATGACAGCCTGGAGCGCGACATCGCGGAGTTGCTGACGCGGCCCGTAGGAAGACCGAGCCACAAGCCGGTGGTGTGGTACAAGGGCTTCCTCTACCAAGCCGCGAGCTGGAAGACGGCGCGGCGTGTGGTGGCGAAAGTGGAGTTCCACTTCGGGGAGTTGTTCCCCCGAGTCGGATTCATCGTGACCAACCTGGAGACACCCAGCCGGGCGGTGGTGCGGTTCTACAACAAGCGGGGGACGGCAGAGCAGTGGATCAAAGAAGGCAAGCAGGCGGTGAAGATGACTCGCCTGTCTTGTCATCGTTTCCGCTCGAACCAAGTGCGGCTGGCGCTGAGCCTGCTGGCCTACAACCTGGGGAATTTGTGGCGGCGGCTGGCGTTGCCCAAGCGAATCGAGAACTGGTCGCTGACGAGCTTGCAGCAACGGCTGGTGAAGACGGGAGGACGGCTGGTGAAACATGCCCGCTACTACTGGCTCTTGCTGGCGGAGAGCCATCTGACGAGGCGGCTCTTTGGCAGTATGGTGCGGCGGATCGCGGTGCTGTCGCTTCCGGCGGGATAGCTGAGGCCGTGGCCGGGAAATCGATCCAGAGTCAAGAGGGGACGGAGGGGTGTCTGACAAGACCGGATGGAAAGGCCGTGGTCAGCAGTTTTGGGACTCGCGCTGGGCACAGTCGGGACCCTGTCCCGAGCCCTGGGCCCGGCCAAAGAAAATATTTGTGCGCTGGAGTTCCTAAGGGGTATATAGTGTCGGGCTGTTGGGAGCTAAAACGGAAATTCCGACTAAAACCTTGTTAGAGCTGGTTTCATAAATGGTTACGATCATGTTTAGACGTTCACATTGTATTGATTTAACGGCAGTTACGCGATAGCAACAGACGTCTTGGGTATTTATGAAACCAGCTGTAGTTGTTCTTCTCGGCAGAACTCGGTTGGCGGCAGGTCTTCTCTTGCTGGTCTTCGCGTGCGGTGCATCTGCGAGATTGCTGGAAAAAAATACGATTTGCAAAGACCTCGTGGTTCCAGACAGGATCACGGTGCTTGATTCCCGCTACGCCAAGCTTCGCCCTGCGCTGCCGCAGGGTCAGGTAGTCTGCTTTCTCGCTGAATCTGAAATTTCCCCACTGGAAGCCAGCGAAGAATGGTATAACGCCCAATATTCCCTGGCTCCCACACTCCTCACCCCGGGTTCAAATTGTGAATTCGTCATTAGCTATTCTCCACAATCCGATGCACTCCTCGACAAAAAGTTTGCACTGGTACGTGATTCTGGGGATGGTGTGAAGCTTTTCAGGAGGGAGAGGCAGTGATTGCGTGGTTCACACTAGCTCTTCTGCTGCCTGCGGCCACGGGTATTATCCTGTGCTCGGCTTTTTGGAGGCGCTCTCAGGGCGTTCTTGACTGGCTGGCAAGATTGTTTGTTAGCTTTGGAGTAGGCGCGGGCCTGTCCTCCTGCACTTTCTTTCTCGGGCTGCTCACGAGGAGGCGGAGCCGGACGGACTTACTAGCATTCGACTCGCTGTTGCTCGCCGTCGCCGTGGCGGGGTGGTTGGCCATGCGTCGCTTCAGATCAGCGGACGAGACCCGCGAATTGCAAGCTGCGTTGCCGCGTGCCAGCCTGATAACCTACCTACTGGCGATTCCGCTGGTCGTGGCCACAAGTATTGCCTTCCGTTACAGCATTCGTTCTGCTGCTGCCCATCCTCATGGGCAGTGGGACAGTTGGGGCATCTGGACCTTGCGGGCACGCTTCCTTTTTCGCTCCGGAGCCCAGTGGAAGGATGCATTCTCTCCCGTGATCGCGTACACGCATTCCGACTACCCCATCCTTTTACCCGCAACCATCGATCACCTTTGGATGTACCTGCAACACGAAGCACTTTTGGTGCCGACGATGTTGGGGCTTCTTTTCATGTTGTGCACCGTAGGCCTTGCCATGAGTAGCGTGGCAGTGCTGCGAAGCAAGTCACAAGCCTTGTTGGCCGGCGCGGTGCTGGTGACCACGCCATTTTTCGTCAAACACGAGGTCTCCGGCTTTGCTGAGCCGCCATTGATGTTTTTCATTTTGGCCACCACGGTGTTGCTTATCATGAGCGATTATGCGCCGCGGATGCTCGCGTTGGCAGGCTTAGCCGCCGGCTTGGCGGCGTGGACCAAGAACGAAGGCCTGTTATTCCTGGTCTCTGCCGGCACGTCCCTCGTGGTGCTGGCAATTGTGACCCGCCGATGGGATGCCCGCAGGGCGCGCAGTACCCCTATTCGTTGCCGGCGTTTTCCAGTCCTCGCCGTCATTATTCTGTTCAAGTCGCAAGTCCATGTGGGTAACTGGTTGTTCGCGCCGGACCCGGGAGGGGGATCGATCCTGGGACGATTAACGGCTCTAGGCCGCTACGCCACGATTTCAAAGGACTACTTTCGAGAGATCCTGCGGTTCGGCGAATGGAAAATCTCGATGGTCCCTGTTCTAACTGCCTACTTCCTCCTCACAGGCCGTGTCCGAGGCTTGAAGCAGAAGCCGGGACTGCTCACGGTCATCGGAGCATTAGCCATTGCATTCATCGGGTATTTCTTTGTTTACGTGATTACTCCGACGGAGCTAGAGTGGCAACTTGGATCTTCCCTGAACCGTATTCTTCTCCAACTTTGGCCCGCGGAGGTGGTGGTGTTTTTCTGTGTGACCCGTACTCCGGAAGAGGCCCTGGCGGGCACCTCAGTGCCGTTGCCGCCTTGTCCTGGTCAGCGGTCCCTTGGCGAAAGCTATCAGCTGAAGTTGGAAGCCGAAGATCCAATTGCTTTAAGTTAAGGAATAAGAAACTAGATTGACTATGACATTCTCGCCTGATTCCCCGCGTGAGCCCAGGCCGGTCCTGTCCGTTGTGATACCTGCGTATAACGAACAAGCAACGTTGCGCCACGTCGTGGAAAGTATATTGCAGTTGCCCTGTGTGCTGGAAGTAATCGTCGTTGACGATTGCTCGCAGGACACCACACCTGCCATAGTCGCCGACCTCAGCCGCGTTCATCCTCAGGTTCGTGGCATTCGGCACGAACGAAACCAGGGAAAGACTGCAGCGGTAAAAAGGGGAATCACCGCCTCCGTTGGCAACATCGTCATCGTTCAGGATGCCGACCTGGAGTATGATCCTGCGGAAATCCCTGATGTGATTGGACCCATCCTGCAGGATAAGGCTGATGTCGTTTACGGGTCCCGGTTTCTCGTTAGAAAGGCCACCCGAGTGTTGTATTTCTACCATTTTCTAGCCAACCGAATCCTGACATTCTGGTGCAATCTCTTCTCGAATATGAACATGACTGACGTTGAGACCGGCTATAAGGCCTTCCGCGGCAGCATCATCCGTGACATGGTCATCACCTCTTCCGGATTTGGTTTCGAGATTGAAGTCACGGCGAAAGTGGCCAAATTGGGTGCGCGCATCTACGAGGTCCCGATCAGTTATTACGGCCGCACCTATGAAGAGGGAAAGAAAATCGGCATGATCGACGGCCTGCACGCTTTCTGGTACGTCTTCAAGTATAACGTCCTCGTAAGCCGTGCCCGGTCGTTTCGCACCGCCTGTCCTCCGCATCAAGAAAGATTAGGATGAATCGACCAGTGCATGCCGTAATCGCTGCAATACTGTTTAGTAGCTTATTGGTCATTGCTTCTTGTAGTTGCACTGAACCCAAACACGATGCGCGCCTCCGGGGTTCCGTTGATTCGCCTAGTAATGGTCAAAACGCAAGCGGATCTGTTCCCTTCCGGGGTTGGGCGGCGGCGGACGATGGCGTTAGTAATGTCTGCCTCATAGTGGATCACAAGCAACTAGCCTGTACGAAGGATATAAACCGTTCGCGGCCTGATGTCGCGGAAGCCTATCCGGATCTTAGAGGTGCTGAGAATTCAGGATGGCGGCTGACGTTTGACACGCGGGCAGTCGCCAATGGCACACACGAACTCGTTGTGCAGATGACATCTAACACTGGTCAAACCAAGGATTTAGCGGACATTGCTATGAACGTTACGAACTAGGGCTCCGAGCCCAGTCGGTAACGTCAATGTCAAATCAAGCTGGTTGGCACTATGAGCCACCCCGATGCCATTTGGGCGAGTCACACCTACACGGAATCCGGAAGCAGTCCACATGACTATGCTCAAGCGGCTTTCTGGTATCGCAAGGCTGCCGAACGTGGGAATCCCGATATACACCATCTTTAGCGGATGTTGCTCGTACTCCACTGACACAACACCGGGGGCACGATCCCGTCGCCGACGTCGATTGAATGGAAACAGTCCAATCGCTGTTTACTGAGTACCGCTTTTCATCCGGTGTCATAGTTCCCCCTTTTTGTATCAAGCGTCACGCAGCACTACAATTCCGTGGCTGGACTGGATCATGCAACTTGTAAGAGGCATTCTGCCACTCGAGATATTCGTTCAAACAAGATGTCTGCAGCAACCGGATCCGCGCGCGCGGTCCTGACCTCGGTCAATGATCTCGCGCGTAAGCTGATGCGCTACATCCGCCGCAACTCGCAGTCAGCAAGGGCCGTTCCACTGGACCTACACCAATCCTCACCACCGCATCTCAACTAAACAGATCACCGGGACAGCTCACTGGCTCCAACGAAACAGGCACTGCGGCCGGAATCAGTGATCATGTACGCCGAGATTACGTCATGCTCGAGACCGGTTACATACCCCTTCCAGCCCACCCCAAAGGGTACGAGATCAGGACGCGCGGCCTGAACATCAGGTCGCTCGAAACCCGCATAACCAAATCCGATGATCAAGCCATTATCATCAGTAAACACTATGTTCTTCGCGATCTTGTGTAGGCGGCTATCCCACGCCCATCCTTGGATTCGGAGACCTGGCAACTCGGAGCTTGCAATCGCCTCGATGGCATCGAGATGGCCGGTGCAACGGTCTGGAGGCAGTAAAATGTAATGCGCCGTAATAGCGTCTCCGACCCACCCCAACTGCTTCGTTGCGAATACTGCAAGATGCTTATTCTGCAAGTATCGCACCACCGGTACCATGGCTTCAGGGTCATAGTAAATCCTCTTCCAGAGTTCTTTGTCGTAAACAGGAGTCCCGATGGCAGCTTCGGACTCGCTGACATAGAGAGCAGCATCGCGTGCATAGCGCAGTTGGGTTGGCTGATATAAAACTAGTACCAACAGCAGAATCACAGCACTTGCAAACTCAACTCGCACAAGAGATTGCTTGCTTCTTGCGGTCGAGCGCCTTGCTATTAAGGAGGTGAAGAGGAATAAGATACAGTACCAGAAGAGAAGAGAAACAGTCGTATATCTGGATTGTAGGGCCTCCTTTATCGGAAAATTGGCTCGGCCCAGTCCAATCAAGAACGCCGTGGCCGCAAGAAATAAGAGCAAATGCAGGATGACGCAATCAGCATAACTTGCCATCCGACGGTCACGGGCAAAGGTGAGCCACAGGAAGGCCGCTGCAATGAATCCCGCCAGACCCGCTGCAGCTGTCCAAATTAGCCGCCAATCATCACCCCCCACGGCAAATACGTGGCCCACCTCGGAAATAAATGCGTCCAGAGTGGACCCCAGCACGCACAGGGAGAACGCGAAGGATTGAGGGAGGTGATGGAACCCCTCGCGGATTGATGAATGCGGAGGAGGAGGCGAGATGTAGCCCCATAAGTACAGAACCCACATCCCAACACCTCCGGTCAGCAGTACGAGCTTTAGGCGGCGAGCGAGCCCGAACCAACAAGCGGCAAGAAGGAGGACTGGCCAAACCAGGAGCCCATTAGCCATCGAGTACGTAGCAATAAAAGCCATGACAATTGTCGTACATAGCCAAAACCAGCTTCCTTGGTCTCTGGGCACCGCCGCATCAACAGCTGATGTCCTAGCTAACACCATAAGCGAAGTCATTGCACCCGTGACTGCAAAGTAGACCATGACGAATTGGATCTGAAAACTCCACGTGAAATTGGTGTACTGCACGGCCGAGAAAAGGCACACGAATGCTGTAGACCCCATGAATACGGACAAAGCCTTACGATGGGGATGCGCCAGGTAAGCCAGTCGCCAAAGTAGAATCGCGTGGAAGAACTGGATCACAAAGATGGAGATGAAAATGAAAATTGCACGGCCTTGAAACAACAGATGGTCAGCGAGAAAAAATAACCGCGCTACGACTATGCGGTGTTCGTTGTGCAGCGCAAAAAGCTTGATGAGCAGACTGGGGTGGGGTTTCAGGTACCAGACCCAGTAGTCCCACATGTCCGCCCATGGCAAGGCTGAATAGGTCCTTCGCTGAATTACGGCCATTGACCAGACGGTGAAGAGCGCAAAGATAAAGATCACAGCAGCCAGCAAGCGGCTGGCAGGATCTTCCTGGGACCAGGCTTCGATTTCGGTTTGAACCGGCCGGAACCAACTGCTCGGCTTCATTGATGATTTGATCTTCAAAGTGTGTAATCAGCGATCGACATTTGGGTGCAGTTTCAGCGTTTTCCAGCCAGTTTGGGATCGTGCCAGGTTGCCGTCCAAGTGCCGTCCTGGTTGTATCGAAAGCTAGCTCCCTCGTAGCTGCCAATTTCCCATTCGCGGGGAAGCGTCGGATTCTTCACGCCGCGAAACGCGGCCCGGCTATCCCAAGAGGCAAGATGCTCGGCGGTGAATCCGGCCGACCACATCACGTCGAGCACCGCGGCTACGTTGCCGCCAAACCAGTTGGACCAATCGACCGGGTTCAATTCGTTCTTGCGGTAGAAACGGAAGATCGGAATCTTGAGCAAGCGCCGGTCTATGCGCTTCAGGGTAGTGACCTTGCCATCTCCAAGAACAAAATAGTTGTCACAGACGTGACTTTCGACCAGAACCGTTCCTTGCGGCTTCAAGATCTTCCAGATATTGTCGAAGCTCATGATGATGTGTCGCAGGTGGTAAAAGACGCCGGGAAAAAGCACGAGGTCGAACTTACCGCCAAGTACCTCTTCATCCATTTCGTATACGCTCATGTGGTGATACTTGACGTTGGAATCGAGCAGATCCCGCGCTACCTTGAAGCAGCGACAGTCGATCGGATTTACGTCGATGGCAACCACCTCGGAAGCGCCCCGGCGCTCGCATTCAAACGCCCAGAAGCCATCATAGGTCCCAATGTCGAGAACCCGAAGCCCGTCGAGACGGTCGGGCAACTGGAGCATTCTCAATAGATGCCGCTGGTAGTCTGCACTGACGACGCCTGGAGTCACGATTCCGTCACCAACGTCGATCGAATGCCACCAGTCTGATCGAGTGCCAACAAGCCTTCTTTTCTCTTCGGGAGTCATTTTGTGTTCTTCTTCCTTTGGTTTAACGGAGCCTTCCGCCGGGTTACAGTCTTGCATCCAATTCAGTCAATTACCTGCGATAGCGAGTACGAGTCTATAGTAGGTTCCATCGCGTTACCCAACCTTAGAAGAAACCGGCTCAGTTTCACGAGGCCGGGGTCACGTCACACAATCAAATAACAAATTCGAAGGAACCGCGTCCGTGTCCCGCTCTGTCAGTTGCTTCCGCCAACTCGGAATCGGGCCCAGCGCCTGGCCATCGCGCGCTAATTTGCCGGCCCGCGTCGCAAGCCATGTCGTGTCCACCATTGCACAACCCTGAGCTCGCAGACGGATGCTGAACATGTGCTCGTTCAGGATAGCAACAACCTTGTTTTGAAACTGCGGCAGCGTGTCATGCGAAAGTGTAAACCGGGAATGCCATTCTACGCCCTGGCCGGTTCCCTCACCGGTCAGCCAGCCAAGAAGATAATTCCGGTAGTTCTCTGAGAGCGGGGCGTCCGGGCGGAAAGGTGCCTCCGGATCACCGCTAAATAGCCCGACCGGTTCGGCCACGCTGATCAGCGAGCCAAGCATCTTCAACTCGGGCGGCGGCAAAAACACGAATGAGGTCCTAAGCCAGGCTTGGGACTGCCGGCCAAGAAGAAGGACCGGCTCGTTATAGTAGTCGATGTGCCCCACTGCTGCACCACGGCATGAAATCAACCGCAACATGTCGGTGCTGAATCGATCAAGGTACGAAGTGTAAAGGGTGCGAAACGCCTCTGTGGCCAAGTTTACAAAGTCATAGTCGGCGAGCCGCTGGCCGGCGAACGCAAGACCGCTCTCCCAGGCCGAGAATTCTCGCATCGCGTTGGAGCCGCCAATCAACAGACGGTGCGGAGCAAGAACTTCCTCATAGTCCTCTGGCAATTTGTTGTCGATGACAATGAGGTCCCATTCCACCTCCGGCAACTGGCGGGCGAAAAGGGCAGCGACATCATCTACAGCGCCCGGGAACTTGTCGGTTCCGTGGCGAACCAGGAGCGTAAGAATACGCATTTCGTCGTCTTTCCTCGACGTTAAGAATGCAAGAGGTCAATTGCTCGGAGCGCTTCTTCCCGCTCGAGCCATCGCCTGCCGTCAGCGGACGGCAACAGCTTCTCCAGCGTGTTGATCATTCGCTGCGCACAGTCCTGCCAGCGCATCGGGGACTGTCCGACACTGAGCCCGATGCCTTGTGGCAGCGACTCCAACGGATGACCGGCCAGGGCGCGGCCGACCGCTTCTACCAGGGACGCAGCCGTGTCGAACTGCACCAATTGGCCTGGCATCTGCAGCTGTGCCGAAATTTCCTGCCACAGCGGTGATTGACGGGCAACAACCGTCCGCCCATAAGCCAAGCCTTGGACAACCGGCATCCCGAAACCCTCATAGAACGATGGAAAGACGATAACGCGGGCACGTGGCGATGAGCCGCTGCAATGCGGTCTCCTCGATCGTAGCCACTCGGCATGGCAACCACGTCCCGCGGAAACGTCGCCGTCAATGCCAAGTGCGACGATCTTGGCGTAAGGAAACGCGTCAACTAGAAGCTGCAGAGTACGCCTAACGTCCTTATGGTCATAGTCGTTGCCAAAAATCAAGATGTGATCGCCGGCCGGTTCTCCTAAGACGCCATGGTTTATCTGTTCGTCCACTGCAAAGCTGTGATGCGTGACGCGTTCAGCAATGTCGCGACTGAAGAGGAAAGCGGATAGCAAATCGATCACGGGTAAATTGGGAGTTATAAAACAGACGCATCCGAAAAGCGTGCCACAAAACGCCAAAGGGCGTCCAGGCGCTCATCACAGACATACAGAATGTCCCAGGAAATCGTGTCCAGCATGTTGAAAGCGACGAGCAGTGCATGCTCGGTGCAATTCGGCAATGGTCGAGAGTCCCCACGGCTGGTTTAGCAATACGGCAGCCAGAGTATGTGTCCGTGAGGGCGGTCGGCGATCAAGCCGAATTTCCGGTAGCGCTTTCGAAGTTGGAAGAACTCCGATTGCGGCAGATGACGCAAGCACCTCGATTTGCCATTCGCTATCAATCGCGTGGAAGCCGTCGAGGAGACCCAAAATGCAGTGAGACGTGCCATTGTGCTGGCTAATCATCCCCCGGCAATCCAGGAGCATGACGGCGGCGTTTCGCGGGCATCATCGGCGTAGGCGCGCGCGAGGACCGACTCCAATTTGCGTTGCGAGAGATTGGCGCACCAGGCATCGGCACGAACGATCTCAGGGTACATGGCCCGCAATTGCTCGGCGTCTGTCGTCGGCAGCGACGGGTAGAGGCTGGTATAGGGCAACCTGGAGGCGATGACTGCATGGTTTACGACTATGTTCCGGAAGCCACGCCTGCGTGCCTGAGAAAGCAATCTTCTGAGTTCCCCAGCGATGGTGAGGTGACGATCGCTCCGGTCCATTTCCCTCACCACCTCGCGACGAATCACAATGCACGATGAGAGGAGTTCCGGCGTTATCAAGATCTCCGGGAGGAACGCGAGGCCGGCACGGGTTAGGGTTGGACACCTGTCATCAAAGTCTCCGCCGCCCGGCAGCGGCCAAACATGATCACTGGAGGCGTCGGCGAACCGGGGCTGAACCATGCCGAAGAGCGGGTCCGTGTCGAACTCCTGGATCAATCGGCATATGACTTCATTGGCAGGCAGGAGGGAACTGAGAACCACGACCAGATGGCGATCATGCTGAGCGGCTCCGCGAATCGCACGGTGCAGCACGTCCGATGCCTCGGATGAGCCGGCAGTCGATCGTCGTCAGGTTCGCCACGCCGGCACGGGAGGCCAGGTCCTCGGGCACGACCGCCGTGACCCGGCTAGCCGTCCCGCTGAGCCCAGCATCACGCGCCAGAGCCTCAAGATGCTCACCCAGTTTCTGCCGGTTCAGTCCGGCGTTAGAGAGATCGATAAACACATCGTAACCGGGGCTGCTGGCCGCGCACACACTCGCCTCCACCACTGATACGGCGCTCGCTGGATCCCTCTTCTCGATCACCACAAATTCCTCGTCATTTTGTACACATAAAGCGTCGAGACGCCATCGACGCCGAAGCAGATTTCATTGTAAGGACTCACCACTCAGACGGCTATTCGCCCAGGGCGCCGCTAGCTGGCCCCAACGTGTACGCCATTCAGAGCTGCCTTGAGAGCAGCGTAAGTCGTATCAGGTGAAAATCTCCGAAGGATCTCCTCACGCTTGCGGACCAGCACCTGGCTGGCATCCTCGGACTTGCAGAGCTGAATAACATGTTGGGCAAACATATACCAGTCGGTAGCGATATAGCAGAGTGATCGTACATCCGCCTCGACCCCGTCCACACCCGAGGGCCATGTAACCAGCGGACGCAGGTGACAGAGCGACTCGATCGTCTTGATCTTAAGCCCTGTGCCTGCAACGGCCGGATTGATGACGACACGCGCCTCCGCATACGCGGCAGTCAGGTCATCGACCGCACCCATGATCTTAACCGAAGGATCATCGACCTCCACTTGCAGAGCCAACGGCGCCGACCACACGTAACTCGGCGTCAGGCACTTCTCGGCGCACCAGGGGCCAGGCGAAACGCAGAAAGTCGCTTCAATCCTCTTCACATTCAGAGCATTGTCTGAACCAACCACAGAACCACAGGGTTGGGAGCCGAAGCCCCCGTGGTGGTTATTGCCGGTCAGAAATCAATGCCGGCCGTAACGATGGGCTTGTTGAGGCACGAGTTGGCCAAGTTCAGCCGCTTCCTCCGACTGAATGGCAATCACCAAGTCGGCCGTGGCAAGCAAACTCGCTTCTTCGTCCGGCGTCAGGGCAAGGCTGTCCTCGATGCCAAACTGGACTGATTTTGTCGTGCTTGGTTGAGAACACATCGATGGGTATCGACTATTTTTAGTCGACTCTGGCCGCGTCAAGGGCAACGCTCGGGTCATGAAACACATATCCAGCCAGAAGAACATCTGGCTGCAGCACAGAATCAAGGTGTAGAGAGCAGTTCAACCAGCAGATCAGGACTAAAAGTTGCGAACGATCGGAAGCAACCGCTGAGCGATTGGTGCGTCATCTGTGCTCTTCTCCTGAAGTTCTACCGAAGTCACGCGGTTTAACGCTGTCCAAGCCATTCAGCGAGGGCATCGCCGTCGGCCAAATGGTACAGGAGCGTACCGTCGCGCTGCACAGAAAAGAGGTTAGAGTAAATCGAGCAGGCATCTACAAGTCGCTGCGGGGTGATTGAATAACTTGGCAGCGGGACAGACTACAAGAAAGACGTCGAACCCGCTTGCGGCAAACCAGTCCAGCATGCGATGGATTCGATATTCGTTTCCGGCGCGCGGCGGATAAGGCAGGACATGAGTAAGGCAAATCAACCGCCGCTTGTCTGCACCTGCTATCGAGCGTTTCGGTTGAACTGAATTGATAATTGGGCGCACCTTGAGCTTAGGACGTTGTTCCGCTGGCATTCTTATCACCGGCGAGCCATCGCCTCTATTCGGTGTCACGGACTGCCTTGTGGCGAGGCGATGGCTGCGATTCCACGCTCGAGTTGCCCCCTGCCTGCGGCGCGTGTTGGTTGCGATCGAGGTCTGCGCGCGGCACTCGGCCCTCCGCCGCGCCGTGCAACACATAATGGGCGAGAGGATTCATGCGAGCCTTCGCGACGTCGGGGTTTTGTTCCAGGTACCAGTCGCTGTCGAAACGTGGGCTCGGATCGCGCCCCTCCATTGCGCCATGACGCAGATAATGCACTAGTGGATTAACGCCCGCCTTCGCTACGTCCTGGTATTGCTGCAAATACCAGTTGCTGTCGAACCATGGATTGGGATCGCGTCCTTCAAAAGCCCCCCGGCGCAGATAGTGCCTCAGCGGATTCACATGTGCCGCGGCCACATCCGGGTTCTGCCGCAAGTACCACTCCCTGTCGAGGAGGCCCGACGCGGAAACCAGGCGCGCATCACGGAGCAGCCTCACGCCTTCTCTGACGGCTCGTTGTATTCGTTCTGGGATAAGTCTATTGCGCAGTCTGTAATAAAGCGATAAAGCTCTCCATCCGTGCGAACTTTGAATCTGGATTAACAATGAGGCTTTTTCTTGCAACTTTTGCGTAGTCTGCTTGAATTCTGCTTGCATCTGTCCTTGAGCGCTTACGGCCTCCGCATGCTTCCTCCCGCAAGCCCGCTAGAGCGCTTACGGCCTCCGCATGTTCCTCCCGCAAGCCCGCTAGAGCGCTTACGGCTTCCGCATGTTTCACCGTTAGCGCGCGCCTTTGCCGGGTAACAATTTCACGGTCGGCGATCACCTCATCTAATTCCTCTGCCTTCCTAGCTAGCGCGCTCGCTGTCTCTGCCTGAATGCGCTGCATTTCTACCAACTCCGTGGACAGCCTTGCGCCCTCACCGTTCAGGTCAGCAATTTTGTTGTGAAACTTCTCTACCTCGACTTCATTGGCCCAAAACTCCACGCCCAGAACGCTGGCAGCTTTTGTCTTCGCCAGAACCTCGTATTTGTATTGCGGCTTCTTAAGCAGGGCCAGCGCCAGGTCATCAATACAGGAGATAGGAACCAGTTGGGCAACAGTCCCACGACGTCCCTAACCTACCTAGCAATACATCAAGCCGGTGTGCCGGGATGAGAACCAACCCGGCTTCTCGACACTCGCCCAAGAAATTGCCTCGATTTTGACGAAAGTTCTCGGGATTGTAGGACTGTGCGTTGAATAGGTATGGCCGGTACCCTTCTTCTCCTGCAACCTCTACTATCGGCCACCCATGCTCAAGGGAATTGCACTCGGCATAGACTACTGGACGGGTCGCGCGGAGGGTTTGCAGCGCTCCCTTCAAAACATCGATCTCCATGTTCTGGGTATCGATCTTGATCAAGGCACAGCTCTTAATGCCCAGCTGGTCAATTGGAAGCAACTCGATCGATTTGGGTGCAGACGTATCGCCGCAGGTTCGGTCGATTTCTAGGATCCCAGTTCCACCGAAATTACCGGGCTCCGAGGCATCCGTCGCGACCAGTTCCATCAGCCCGCGCTCGTCTGAGACGGCAACGTCATAAAGCCTCACATTCGTCAAACCATTCTGGCTAATGTTCTTCTTGAGGACCTCAAAAAAAACAGGCTGCGGCTCGAAGGCGTATACCGTTCCGGAATCACCGACTTTACGAGCAAACGCAAGTGTATGCGTTCCGACGAATGCGCCGACGTCGAGAACCGTATCTCCAGGATCGATCAGGCAGCCAAGAAGGTCGATCTCAGCTTGAGCCCATTCGCCATATTCTCTCAGCGATCGCGAAACAGTGTTGTCGTTCCTGAAAAACGACATCAGGCCGTACCGGCAAGGTTCTGTTTGGATCAAGTCTTCCTTCAGGATCGCCATGATGTCAGCGGGCTGTACTGCAAAGGATCTTTATGCTAGCTGTCGCAAGTCAAGCACTTCTCGGTTCACCGGGCTCTCGGGAGCGCTGCGACTTCGAGGTGTCACCCACCCGCGGACGCTGCGCCCCGCGCGGGCGGCGAACACGATTGTTTGACCCCGCAGCGTGCGTTAATGCTAACGCTTGGCTTTGAGGCCCTCCCATCGAGAGCGGCCGAGCCGCCAATTGCGGGCGTGATGACTTCAATTATAACCCGCGCCGCGAGAAGAATCGCTTCCAAGACCAGCGCCAATAGCACCTGCCAGCGAAGTCCGGCCGAGCGCTCGCGAGCTGCTTCGTACTGGCGAATCCGCTCCGCCGTGCCTTCGTCAAGAACGCCTGCACGAATCCAGCGCTGGAGTGTCTCTTCGACGGGCCGCATGTTTCCGGGAGAAACGTATCGGAACGCAGATGCAAAAGGCAAGGGGTTTGTCTCTGCAGATAACTCATGTCCAAATGCAGTGCAGCTGCCAAATGGCGCGGTTCCCTTGCGTAGCGAGCCGTCACAATTGCAGATACGTTCTCAGCCCACATTTCCTTTTTGAAGTTGGCCTAAACCGCCGTATCATCGGGCCAACGCCAGTATCCATGGGGTTTTGAAGGCGCAAACGACACTCAGGAGGCTTGCACCCAGTGGGTGAACGAACAAACCAGCCCTTCCAGCTCTCTTTCAACCCCGCTTTGAAAGTCGATTTCCAGGGATCGCGAGTGACGTCGGATGGTGGTCTGCTGCTGGTACGAGAGTTAGACGAACGCTTGGGGTTGAGCGAACTCATCGCAGAACACTTGACCGACTCCCGAGGCAAGAACACGCAATTGCCGATGGCCGATCTGTTGCGTCAGGCTGTGTACAGCCGATTAGCTGGATACGAAGACGTGAACGATGCCGAGCGTCTTGCACCAGATCCGACCTTCCGGCTCATGGGTTCGGAAAGAATCTGGGAGCGAGGAGCGGCGCTGACTTCCCGCTTGCAGTCGTTCGAGACGGAGCTGTTGACCCAAGAAGAGAATCTCTCTGGCCTGGCCGTGATCAACCGGGAGCTGATTGCCCGGGCGGAGGCGATCGATTCGCCGCAGCGCGTGGTGCTGGACATGGACAGCACAGAGATCCCGGTGTATGGCCAGCAGGAACAGAGCACCTACAACAATTACTACGAATCGACCTGCTATCACCCGCTGTTGCTGTTCAACGGGGAGGGCGACTGTCTCGCTGCGAAACTGCGGCCCGGCAACGTACATAGCGCGGAAGACTGGGCAGAGCTGTTACTGCCGGAAATTGAGCGCCAACAAGAACTCGGTAAGGAAGTGGTGTTTCGGGCGGATGCTGCCTTTGCCAAGCCAGAAATCTACGAGGCTCTGGAGGAGAGGGCTGTGAAGTATGCGATTCGGATTCCCGCGAATGACAAGCTGGAGCGCGACATCGCAGAGTTGCTGACGCGGCCCGTAGGAAGACCGAGCCACAAGCCCGTGGTCTGGTACAAGGGCTTTCTGTATCAGGCGGCAAGTTGGAAGACAGCACGTCGGGTGGTGGCGAAAGTAGAGTTCACCTTCGGGGAGTTGTTCCCCCGAGTCGGATTCATCGTGACCAATCTGGAGACACCGAGCCGGGCGGTAGTGCGGTTCTACAACAAACGGGGCACGGCGGAGCAGTGGATCAAGGAAGGCAAGCAGGCGGTGAAGATGACTCGCCTCTCTTGCCATCGTTTCCGCTCAAATCAGGTGCGGCTCGCGCTGAGTGTGCTGGCTTACAATTTGGGCAATTTGTGGCGGCGGCTGACGTTGCCCAAGCGAATCGAGAACTGGTCGCTGACCAGCTTGCAGCAGCGGCTGGTGAAGACCGGAGGAAGGCTGGTCAAACATGCTCGCTACTACTGGCTTTTGATGGCGGAGAGCCATCTGACGAGGCGGCTCTTTGGGAGCATGGTGCGGCGGATCGCTGTGCTGTCGCTCCCGGCGGGATAGCTGAGGCCGTGGCCTGGGAAATCGATCCAGAGTCAAGAGGGGACGGAGGGGTGTCTGACAAGACCGGATGGAAAGGCCGTGATCAACATTTGCGGGACTCGCCTTGGGGCACACGGGACCCTGTGCCGCGCCCTGGGCCAGCCAAAGATAATAATTATGCGCTGGAGTCCCTCGATGGGTATATAGTGTGGGGCTGTTGAAAGCTAAAACGGAAATTCCGGTCAACACTCGTAATGGCAATTCTCAAATGGGTTCGACGTCTTTTATGGTCAGCGTGTTCGCTGTTAATCTGTAGCCGGCCGGCTATCGAGTCCAGGAAGTTCCGTTGTTCCAGTGGAGCGGTGTCTGAAAGTGTCGGCTGCGCGAGCGGCAGAATCCGGGTTCTGAAAATGTTTCTCGAAAGTGAGCAACATTAAACAGACATGCTGCGGCCTAGGATGGCCTAATGAGCAGGCATAGCTTCAAAAACAGACCCTTCAAGTATCCGTGTGCGGCTGTTGGAAGCCAAAACGGAAATTCCGATAAGGAGATGAATCCATGACTATGCGCATAAGAACTGGCTGGCTCCCGAGTATGGCGATTTTGCTGGCATTCCTCGCGTTAACGGGTTCTGCATTCGCCGCCAGCGGCCGCACTCTGCCCAATAACACACCCGGATTGGTAGCAACCGCACAAAATCTCGGTCCGGAGAGCCCGTCCAAGGTCATCAACCTGACCTTCTGGATGCAGGTCCGCAACCAAGCCGCTCTCGACGAGTTAACGCAGCAGATCTACACCAAAGGGTCTCCTAACTATCACAAGTTCCTGACGCTGGGACAGTTCAAGGCTCAATTCGCTCTCGGCGACCGGGAATTGCAGGTGGTTGAGGACTTCGCCAAAGCTCACGGGTTCGAAGTCATCTCAGTGAGTAAAGCCAATTTTGCTGTGCAGGTGAGAGGCACTGTTGGCGACGCTCAGAACGCCTTCCACGTGCAGATCAACCGGTACGAACAGAATGGCACCGTTTTCCATGCACCGGATACCGCCCCTTCGATCGACGGCGAGGCGGCGGCGTATGTGGCTGCAGTGAGTGGACTCCATAACTTGGGCGCGAAGCCGAACTCGGTTCGTCCCATGGACCCGGACACGGGCCAGCCGTACCCGGGCTGGCAACTCACCAGCCAAGACCTTGCCAAGCATGCCCCGTCAGTCCTCTCCCAGCCGCTGGTCCACACCCCCGGGATATTCTTCGAAGATCAGTGCTGGAAGGGATTGCAGGCCCATTTCTTCACCACCAACAACAATCCTCCCGAGGCGGCTTACCGGGGCAATCGATACGGCGCTGATCCGGGTTCTTCGCCGCCCCATCTGCCTCCGTGCGGTTACGAGCCTCTGGCGGCGCTGACGGCCTATCAGATGCTTCCTTTGTTTGAGGAAGGGGTCACAGGCGAAGGCCAAACCCTGGTGATCGTCGACGCCTTCGACTGGCCATCGCTGCAAGCCGACTTAGCCACGTTCTCCGGTGTATTCGGCTTGCCTGCTCCAAATCTGACCATCTACCAACCGGAAGGCCCACCGCCGGATGACCCAGGCTGGGGCGGCGAGGAGTCCATTGATCTGCAGTGGGGACACACCATGGCTCCGCTCGCCAATCTGGCGCTGGTCGAGGGCATCGACAACAGTTTCGACTCGCTCAACAACGCTGTGCTCTATGCTGTCGAGAACAACCTTGGCAACGTGATCTCCAACAGCTATGGAGCTCCGGAAGCATTGGTGGATTCTGCCACTCTCAACACCCTCGACGCGACCTGCCAGCTGGCGGCTTCGTTGGGCGTCTCCGTGGACTTCTCTTCTGGCGACTCTGGCGACTTCTTGGCGTCAGACGGCGTAAAGACCGTCAGCTATGGCGCGGATTCGCCGTCCGCCACCGGCGTTGGCGGAGTCAGCGTCTTCCTCAACCCGGATGATTCCATCATGTTTCAGACGGGCTGGGGCACGCAGTTGACTCGGATTGCGAATCCCGACGGCACACCGGTGATTCCGCCGTTGCATCAGGGATTCATCTACGGAGCCGGCGGCGGCACCAGCGGATACTTCGCTAAACCCTTCTATCAGAGTGGGACGCATTATACAGGTGGGCTGCCGGGCCGCGGGCGACACGTTCCCGATGTGGCCTTAATTGGCGATCCTTATACGGGAGTGGAGATCGTCTTCTCGCCCGACGGGAACCCGAACGATGGTCAGTATGTGGAGGTATATGGCGGCACCAGTGTTGCATGCCCGATGTTCTCCGGCTTGTGGACCGACATAAACCAGGTGACCGAAGCTTCCTTTGCCTTACCGGCTGGCTTGGCGGCGCCTTATACCTACTTCGTGCCTCGCGGCTCGCTGTATGATGTCGTCAATCTGAGCTCACCTACCAACGTACAAGGCAACATCTATGCTGGCGGTCCGCCGCAATACCTGTCTCCTGCCGCTTTGATGGCTCCGCTGGATGGAGTCAACAGATTCGTCAGTGCGATGTATCACAGCCCCTCGAGCCTGCGGTGGTATGCGGAGGGGTTTGGTCTCGACTCTTCGCTTGATGCGGCATCGGGCTGGGACAACGTAACCGGCAACGGTACCCCAAACGGCATCAACTTCGTGATTGGAGTGCTCGACATCTTCTAATGGACCTCCGCTGAAGTTGGATGATCTAAGGTGGGTCGTCCGGTGGACGACCTACCTCACCACCAATCCGCATTCGCACACCCGTTGACAGTCTCTAAAAGCTCAAGAGAACTTGTGGGACACCCCCGCGCGGTGAATGCATTTTAAATAGAGAAATGGGAATCAGACCTCAGATCACCTCGGCAGAATGCGCACTGCCGCGGAAAGACAAAGCAAAGGCCCGCCCGATGCTTGGTTCGTTTCAGGCTGCCCACGGCGGGATTATTTCTGGATTGGCGACCGCCAAGCGACCGGTCAGGACAAATCCATTCTTAGGGTTTGCCTGTTTCACTTGCAAGCCATTGACTTGGGCACCCAGCAGACCTACGATGTGCTCGAAGGGGAAGGAGGTCTTCCCCCATGGTAGGCCCGGCCGTAAACGAACGGAACATGTCGGGCCAGCTTCTTGGCCACTACCGAATCGCCGAGAAACTCGGCGGCGGCGGCATGGGTGTGGTGTACAAGGCGGAAGACGTCCGCCTGCATCGGTTCGTTGCTCTGAAGTTCCTCCCTGAATCAGTGGCCCGCGATGCCCAGGCGCTGACCCGCTTCCGGCGCGAGGCACAAGCCGCCTCGGCCCTTAATCATCCCAACATCTGCACCATCTATGACATAGGAGAAGAGAACGGCGAGGCGTTCATCGCCATGGAGTTTCTGGATGGCATGACTCTGAAGTACCGCATTGCGGGGCGCCCGCTGGAGATAGAGACGCTGCTATCGCTGGGCATTGAGATCGCAGACGCGCTCGACACCGCGCACCAAGCGGGGATCATTCATCGTGACATCAAACCGGCGAACATATTTGTCACCAAGCGTGGTCATGCCAAGCTTCTGGATTTCGGCCTGGCCAAGGTCAGTTTCGCAGAGCGGGCCCGACAGACACCGGATGCAGCCTCTGCCACGACGCTGACAGACAGCGACGAGCACCTCACCAGTCCCGGCGTGGCTCTCGGCACGGTAGCCTACATGTCGCCGGAGCAGGCTCTAGGCAAAGAACTCGATGCGCGTACGGACCTGTTTTCCTTTGGTGCCGTGCTGTATGAGATGGCGACGGGAAAACTCCCGTTCCGAGGTGACACATCGGCGGCTCTATTCGACGCAATCCTGCACAAGGTGCCAGTCGGGCCCGTGCGGTTGAACCGCGATGTCCCGGGGAAGTTGGAAGACATTGTTAACAAGTGCTTGGAGAAAGATCGCAACCTGCGCTATCAGCATGCCTCTGATGTTCGCACCGACCTGCAACGGCTGAGGCGCGACACGGAGAGTGGACTCAACGCCGCAGCAAGTTCGGGCACGGTTGCGGTGGCGCACGAAGCGCCTGAAGTTCAGAAGCCCTGGCGGATGATTGCTGCAGCGGCAGTCCTGCTGGTCGCTGTGCTGATCGCAGGTTGGCTTTACTATCGCTCTCGTCAAACCAAGCCACTGACCGAGAAAGACATCGTGGTTCTGGCCGACTTCGACAACAAGACAGGAGATACCGTCTTTGATGATGCCCTGAAGCAGGCGTTGGCCGTGGAACTGGGACAATCTCCGTTCCTGAACTTGCTCTCCGACCAAAAAGTCAGTGAGGCCTTGGGGATGATGGGCCATCCCACGAACGAACGCATAACAGCGGATGTCGGCCGGGAGCTTTGCCTGCGCACGGGCAGCAAGGCCGTGGTGGGCGGGACGATCTCCACCTTGGGCAGCCATTACCTGCTTGACCTGAATGCCGTCGCATGCACCACGGGCGACACCTTAGCCAAAGAACAGGTAGAGGCCACAAGCAAAGAAAATGTTCTGAAAGCTCTGAGTCGAGCCTCTTCCAGTCTGCGCACCAAGCTGGGAGAGTCGCTGCCGTCGGTGCAGAAATTTGATGTTCCGGTTGAAGCCACGACAGCTTCCCTCGAGGCCCTGAAAAGCTACAGTATGGGTATCACCACACAGCACAAAAAAGGAGACGCACCGAGCGTTCCCTTTCTGCAGCGGGCGATTGAACTCGACCCTAACTTCCCCTTGGCATATTCCCAGTTGGCGATATCGTACGGCAATCTCCAGCAACCGTCGCTTGCGTTGGAATATGCCACCAAGGCATACCAATTGCGTGATCGGGTCACTGAACGAGAGAAACTGAGTATCACTGCCTTGTATTTTAGTGCCACGGGTGAACTCGACAAGGAGGCGCAGACCTACGAACTGTGGACAGCAAACTATCCTCGCAATGCGGTTCCTCACGCCAACTTGGGCGCCGACTATTGCATGATGGGGCAATATGACAAGGCGCTCGCGGAACTTAAGGAAGCGTTGCGCCTTGCACCCGATAATGTCAACATCTATTCAGGTTTGGGGGCAACGTATCTCTACCTGAACCGGCTGGATGAAGCCAACGCCACCTTCGATCAGGCACTCGCACGAAAGTTAGACGACGGCGGACTACGCCAGTTCATATACTATCTTGCCTTTTTGCGGGGAAATGCCGCGCAGATGGAGCAGCAGGTAGATTGGGGCGCGGGCAAGCCTGGAGACGAAGACCTTCTGCTGTCAATACAGTCTGACACTGAGGCCTACTACGGACGACTGAGCAAGGCGCGAGACATCTCCCGCAGAGCGGTGGGCTCGGCCGTCCGCGCTGACTCGAATGAGACAGCAGGTTCATGGCAGGTCAACGCTGCGCTGCGCGAGGCGGAGTTGGGTAACACTGCCTACGCGAAGCAAGGTGTCACGGCGGCTTTGGTGCTGTCTCCGGGGCGGGACGTTAAGGTCCAGGCGGCCCTCACGCTGGCCCGCATCGGCGATGTCTCCCGGGCGAAGGCACTGGTCGAGGAACTGGAAAAGAGCTACCCGACCAACACCCTGCTGAAGCTCTACTGGCTGCCGACCCTCAATGCGGCCATCGAACTCAGCAAGGGTAATTCGTCTCAAGCACTTGTGTTATTGGAAACCGCCGCTCCGTACGAACTGGCTGGAGGCCTAACCTTGTACCCGGCGTACGTGCGCGGCCAAGCCTACCTGCTGGCAAACAATGGTGCTGCCGCAGCCGCCGAGTTCCAGAAAATGCTGGATCACAGGGGCATCGTACTGAACTTTGTGACAGGATCACTGGCTCATCTTCAAATCGGTCGTGCTTACGCGATGGCAGGTGACACCGCCAAAGCGAAAGCTGCGTACCAAGACTTCTTCGCCCTCTGGAAAAACGCCGACCCCGACATCCCCATCCTGAAAGAAGCCAAAGTGGAGTATGCAAAGCTACGGTAGCTGGCAGCAATCCGCGCAGCCTGACGAAGTGGGCTGGCGTTGTGGTCCGCTGTCGCGGTTTGCTGTCTTCCCACGCAGAGAGGTGTTCGCAGTCTTTGACCCATTGAGAATCGACAACCGGAACACATGTGGGTCTTCAAGTTCTGTGCTGACGGGTGCTATCAGTAGCCAGGTGGACTTTTCCGCTGGGCCCCCAGATTTCTCTCAATTGCGTAGCTTCAGTCTGAAAAGTTACAGCCCATAGATGGCTTTCCACAGGCTGTTCTTTGTTCTCACGGATCGTCAGAAGCGAACTCGCTCCCTTGATCCGCTACCCGTCCTAAGGTGCGAAGTAGCTGGAAATGTCCAGAATCAGTTGCGTAGTTCCGTAAGCAAAGGCGTCGACCTTGCCTAGGGTACCCGCTGGCACAATCGCCATGTTCGACGTGACCGCTCCGTCGTATGCGTTGAGCGTCGAGACTACCGGCTGGGTGCTGCCGTCGGGCCACAACGTCAAGTAGCCCAGCGAGCCCGAAGGTACCACCGTCGCATTGAACACGTACGCCTGTGACTGGTTCGGGGGTGCGCACACACTGCCGAGAACATCTACCGGAGGACTCAGTGTTCCACTGAACACGCCGTTGCCGTTGCGCGTGTCCAGCACCCGACACGGAGCTGCCGGATACAGCGACAGGGCTCCCGCTGCTCCCGGCGGAGCAAAGTAGCCGTCAATATCGATGATCAGGTCAGTGTCGTTGTAGGCAAAGGTGCTGACTTCGCCTCCGGTTACCGGCGGGCACAATCGCCGCGTTGGCTGTCACCGCCCCCGTCGGAGCGTTCAGGGTGGAAACGTAAGGTTGCGCCTGACCCGTCGGCCACACCGTCAGATAGTTCAGCCACCCATGCGGCACCGCGGTGAAGTTCAGCGAATACGCCTTGCGCGGTGTTCGGTATGTTGCACGAGGTCGCCTCCAGTATCGGAAAAGCCCGCGGCACGCCACCCCTCAGGTAGGGCCCTCCCAGATCCCCTATAGGGTTGCGCGTGTCGGCCACACGGCACGGCGTGAGCGGATAGAACGCCAGCGTCGAGCCGCTCGTTGGCACGAAGTAGCCGTCGATGTCCAGCACCACATTGGTCGTGTCGCTGACATAGACGCTGACTGCTCCCTGATAGCCAGCGGGCACGATGGCCGCATTGGCCTTCACCCGGCCGTCGTACGAATTCAGGGTCGAGACATAAGGCTGGTCTTCGCCTGTCGGCCATATGGTCAGATAGCCCAATGGCCCTGGTGGCACTACGGTGACATTCAGCGAATAGGCAGCAGCCGTCGCAGGGATGTTGCAACTTCCTTGCGGGAGGGGGAAGCTGCGGGAAGTCTGGCCCTGAAGGGGTGGCCCGCCGAATACACCGTTGGCGTTGCGCGTGTCAACCAGTCGGCAGGGAGTCACCGCGACAAATTGAAGCGCCGTGGGGCAATTCGAAAACCTCGCCGAAGCAATCCGCGTGCTCCAGTCGAACTGCTGAGTGACCATGTAGTACTCAGTTGTGTACCAAAAGGTGCAATTGTCCACCGGATCGATCCGCATAGCGCTGTAATCGCCCCACCGATTAGAGGTGTCAGGCTGCGAACCGGTGCCGTTGATCACGGCGAGCTCATTCTCTAACGTGCCGAGCGTGTCAGTGGGCATGCGTCCAGCTACGAAGATGGACGGGTACATGTTATTGTTCGATTCGCTGTAGCCCACCAAAACATCATTGCTTTGATCGCGGGCCATTGAGCCCATCCAGCGCCAGTTCGCGTCGGGTGCGTATGTGCCCTGCTGCAAGATCGTCAGATCGGTAGGGTTGACGATGGTCTGTGGAGTTGCAAACTCCATCCAGCGGACGCCGTTCTGCCCGCCCGAGGCGGTCACGTCAAGGTTCACATACCAGTGCTGCTGCGGAGTTGGCAGGGACGGGGTGTCATTGTAGTAGGCGAAGCGATACATCAAGCGATCGCCAAGTGAGTCCAGCAGATCCGAAACACCCTTCTGCGGAACGCAGTTGCCGCCGTAAGCGCCGTTGCAAGCAGGAGTGAAGGGGGCAATAGCGACGAGTTGAGAGTTGCCGTCACCGGTGAAGCTAGCGCCCTGTGTCCAGTCATTCGGGTTGTTGATGTGCACCGAGTACAGCGACAGATGGGAGTTGTCCACGTCGCCGACACTGCCAATGGCGAACTGATCCTGGCCTCCCGGAGGCGCGATCGGCGAATCGCGGTCGGCCGGAAGCAGGCTATCCTCGCGGATGGTGTACTGGTGACAAATCTGCTCCGCGGTCGCGTCGCCGACCACAAGCTTGGCGTTGTTGTAGGCGCATAACACCGGACCCACGAAGCCGCTGTGGCCGGGACCAAAGTTGTTCCAGGTCTGCCCGTAATTTACGGTCCAGATGCCCCACTTCGGATAGTCGGGGAAGCCGCCGTTCAGAACCGGGAACTCATAGAGGTAGTAAGTGCCGGTTGCATCGGCGCTGGTGGAAATGGCGACGCAAACACCGTAGGTCCCAGTGAGCACGTTCTGGGCGAGGAGCCAGCGATGGGCCGCTACGTCCCACTGGGCGATGATGTCGCTGTTGTTAGTAGCGCATGCACCGCCGAGGGAACTCCAAAGGGTATTGCTCTCAATGGCCGGCCCGCAGGTGTAAGGCGAAGTCTTCTGGCAGACCGCATAGGAGACGTTGACATACTGGACGATCTGGGTGTCGCCAACCGCCATGTTGGTATCGGGAGGAGCGTCATGGACGCTGTATCCGGGGAAACCGTTGCCAACTCCAAGGAAATTGGCACCGACGGTATAGTTGGCCGACGGAGTAGCGCCACGCTGTTCCACCGTATCCACTACCGGTCCGACGGGGCGTTTCGCAATGTGGCGAACCGGATTGGCCTCGTGAAAGCCGTACTGCGGTGGAGATGGCAGTTTGGACAGTTCTCCGAGCGGAGGCGAAACAGCAAACCTCGTCGCTTGATTGATGGTCGTATTGTTGTCCTGCGCGGTTAGCGGCACGCGGCAGAGCAACATGAGCATGCCCAGGATGAGCATGGACGGGTAGAAAACTCTTTTTTCCATCATTCCCGTTCTCCCTGCTGGCCCGTGAACCATCGGCGGAAGAGATGCGAGACTGCCAAGTCTAAACTATAAAAGTCTGGGCTGGGAAGTGACCCAAACGCGCGATAGTGGTGTCATAGTGTGGAGATGGCCGTGACCGGCATCACGAGAGACTGTTCAGAGACACTTCAGCCCGCAGCGGGTGCCAGATAATCGGTCTCAAATGGGGAGCTCTACGCCCCAATCACCTCTGACACTCCACTACGGGCTTTCCACGTAGCTAGGCTTGCACCAGCATCCACGAATCTAAGATCGCTGTCAGTGACGATGGTCACGGGGTAAGGGGTTACACCGTGGATATGAGTTCCGCGATGTCCCAAACGTGATCGCTAATACCCGCTGCCATCGCCGGAGTGATTCGCAACGAGCCGTGAATCCTGCACAGGTTGTAAGAGGCGAAGTGAAGGGCAAGCGCCGCTTTCAGGTTATTTTCCAAGATCGTTAGCGTACAGCGGCCCCTCATTGGACCACAAGAAGATGAGTCGCTGGAGTGGCTGAATTAAGTCCACGACCAGGGCTTTCGTGTGCTATTCTCCTGATTTATAGTAAGTTATGATGACTTGCGAAACCGTGCTCTCTCTCAGGGCACAGCAGTGCCGGCCTCTTTGACGAAAGACCATGGAAATGCGGATCGAATCCCGGCAGTTGGGCGATGTTGTCGTTCTAGTCCCACAGGTTTTCGAAGACGAGCGGGGTTTCTTTTTGGAGGCCTTTCGCGCTGATCAATTTGAAAGGTTGGGTCTGCCGGGTTTGTTCGTTCAAGAAAATCATTCGCGTTCGAAGAAAAACGTCCTGCGAGGGCTGCATTTTCAGTGGGACCCCCCAATGGGAAAGTTGATGCGCGTAACCTGCGGTGCGGCGTTCTTGGTCGCAGTAGACATTCGCAAGGGTTCGCCTAGCTTGGGGCGCTGGGTTGGACTCGAAGTGTCTGCCGAAAACAAGAAGCAAGTATGGGCTCCGCCTGGTTTCGCACGTGGATTCTGTGCCCTGTCCGATTGGGTCGAGATCCAGTATCTTTGCACTGGCGTCTATAACAACAAGGGCGAGTCCGGAATCCTTTGGAATGACCCGGCGCTGGGCGTCGCCTGGCCCATTCCCGCTGAGGAGGCGATTCTCTCCGACAAGGATCGGAAGGCCCGCACTTTGGCTCAATGGCTCGCTTCACCTGAGTCTGATCATTTCAAGTATTGACTTATTTCGGGGAGTTTTCTATGAGGATCTTGGTGGCAGGTGGAGCCGGCTATCTGGGCTCAGTTCTCATTCCAAAACTGGCAGAACGCGGCTATGCCGTTGACGTAGTCGATTTGTTCTGGTTTGGGAATCACCTTCCGAACGAAACCGGGGTACTGCACAAAGACATTTTTCACCTTGAGGTCGGCGACCTCGCAGAGTATGAGACCGTCATTTTTCTTGCCGGTCTCTCCAATGATCCTATGGCCGAGTTTTCTCCCAGCAAGAACTTCATCTTCAATGCCGCGGCCCCGGCATACCTTGCTTATATTGCGAAGAAGGCAAAGGTCAGGCGTTTTGTGTACGCTTGCTCCTGCTCCGTCTATGGTTACACTGTCGATGAGTTATACGACGAAACTCGGCCAGCGGTATCAAGTTATCCGTACGGCATTTCCAAGCTGCAGGGCGAGCAAGCAGCCCTGCAACTGGCTGACGAGAATTTCTCCGTTATCTCTTTGCGCAAGGGAACTGTTTCGGGATATAGCCCCCGTATGCGGCTGGACTTGATCGTCAACACGATGTTTAAATCTGCCTTGCGGGATGGAGTGATCACGGTAAACAACCCTGCGATATGGCGACCTATCTTGAGTATCCAGGATGCATCGAGCGCTTATATCCGGGCCGTCGAAGCGAGTCCGGCGATCTCGGGAATCTTCAATATTGCGTCCGGTAACTACACCGTGGGGGAGGTCGCGGATCTTGTAAAGCTGGCTCTGGCACAGCAACTGGGTAGCAAGATAGGCCTTACCATCAAGCACATCCATGACTTTCGCAACTACAAGGTCAGCATCAAGAAAGCAGAAAATATCCTCAGCTTTCATCCCCATGACGATGTGATCTCCATAGTAAGCGACCTGATCGCCAACAAATCTAAGTTCGACGACTGGGACAATCCGTCGTATTACAACATCGAGGCTTTCAAGAAGTTGGAGGCAGTAACAGCACCCGCTGGTGACGCAACCGCGCAACTGCACAGCCGTTAACGCACGGAATCCCCTTGGGTTGGGAGTGTCAGGATGAAGATTGTTCTCATCGGAGCGAGCGGCCAGCTCGGAACTGATTTGGCTAAAGTTTTCCGAAGGCGTGGAGATATGGTTCGGCCGCTGACCCATTCGGAAGTCGACATTCGCAACTCCGGCAAATTAATGGCTGTTGTAGCTGACGAGCAGCCAGACATCGTAATTAGCACGGCGGCATTTCACAAGGTGGAGGAATGCGAGAAGCAGCCGTTAGTCGCTTTCGACGTGAACGCCGTGGGCGCGGCCAACCTCGCTCAAGCGTGCCGGAGTGTGGGCTGCGCACTGGTCTTCTTCAGTACCGACTATGTCTTCGGCAACGCGCAGCAAAGGCCCTATTCCGAGACTGACCTGCCGCAGCCTTTGAACGCGTACGGCGTTTCGAAGCTTGCCGGCGAACACCTGGTAGCAATTGGCTGCAAGTGCCATTTTATTATTCGAACCAGTGGGTTATACGGCCTGGCTGGCAGCAGCGGGAAAGGTGGCAATTTCGTCGAGAATATGCTGAAGAAGGCGGCCTCTGGAGGGCAAATCAGAGTGGTCGACGATCAGGTCCTCACTCCCAGCTACACCGTTGACGTGGCAGAAGCGGTGGCGAACCTTATTCCTACAGAACCGTACGGAACATATCATATTAGCAACGAGGGTGAGTGCTCATGGTATAGATTCACTGAGGAAATATTCCGACAGGAAGGCCTATCGGCGGAACTTATTCCCGTAACTACGTGCCAGTTTCCTAGTCCCGTGGAGCGTCCCGGCTATTCGGTTCTGAGCAAGCAAAAGCTAAGAGGCGTGCAGATCGAAATGCCGCAATGGCAGAACGCTCTTGTGCGGTATCTGGCATCCCGAAAAGAAGCTCTTCAAAGGGAGCCTGACTAGATCCAAGTTATACCCTGGAGAAAATTTCTTCGAACTTCGAGTGGAACGAGGAACGAGGGCTGCTTCAATCGACTGATACCGAGGTAAACTTACAACGGATGTGATGGTACTGCAATTTTCTAGCAATCGGCTATTCATGCTGCTGTCGGCTTATCGCCTCGTATTGTTCTCAACTCTTCTGATCTTGTTGGTCTGCGCCACAGCAGCGTCGGCGCAGCAACCCGTGGGCGAGCTGCACGCCACGGACGCCAGTGTGGAAGGGTCCGTCATCCTGGCCGGCGCAAGTACCAGCGTGCTGAGCGGTTCCTCGATCGAAGCAAAAGTGCAGATCGCCACCCTGAAGCTGGAGCGTGGCGGAAGTCTGTTGATGTGTCCGGGTACTAAGCTCACAATCACTGCGTCACAGAATGGGCACGAGTTGATGTTCAGCTTGAAACGCGGCAACCTGGAGATGGATTACCAGCTGGGAGCCGCGGCCGACACTCTGCTGACGCCCGAGCTGCGGCTGCTTATGCCAGGCCCGGGAAGGCTTCACCAAGCGGTGCGAGTAAGCCCGAATGGCGACACCTGCGTGCAGTCACTGCCCTCGAACGCGACTTGGATCGTCGTCTCCGAAACGAAGGGTGACGCTACCTATCAGCTGCGATCCGACGAAGCAGTCGTGTTCCAGGGCGGACACATTAGCGGTGCGCTCCCTACGCGGCAAAATTGCGGATGTCCTGCACCTCCGCCAACGAGTGTTGCGATAGCTACGCCGCCGCCCGCAGAACCAGGGCCGGCGCAACCCGGTCCCATGCCTCAACCTGTGGTTGCGAACGAGCACGTTTCGGTCGAGGCGCCATCCGTTTTTCGCGCCGACGATCCGACTTCTAACCATCCGGCGACGATCGCGGCTCTGAAGCTGAAGCATAATAAGCCGGTATCTTCCGACGCGCTTTCGCCAAATGTGCAAGCTGCTGCTCCGATATCGTCGAAAACTTACTCCGCTTCTGGTTACAAAGGGCCTGCGACTCTGAATACAGCTCGCGATAGGAGTGGGCATTTTGCCGTCCAGGTTGGCGCGTTCAAGGTCAAGGAGAATGCCTACCGCTTGGCGGATCGCCTGAAGAACAAGCGCTACGAAGTGGAAGTAGTGCAGCGCGAGGATTCGGCCCACCAGCTTTGGTACCTGGTGCGGGTTGGTCGGTACGCGGATCGAGCCCTTGCGCGCTCGGTCGCTGCGAAACTTGCGTCGGAGGACGACCTCGGATTGAAGCCATTCATCTGTGTGATGTAAGCCGGAATTTTTGCGGCACGGCATTTGAAAACGACCGAGGATTTGTTCACTTCAAAGGGAAGTGCGCCTACAGAAGCGATGGTCGCTGCAGCCGTCCAGTGGGCCGAGCGAATGCTGAGAAAAGTAGATAAAGTGCGCGGAAAAATCGCATAAACATTAAAGGGTCTTGCTCCGTTAGTATTTCGCCATGGATCCATTTCGTCGTCATTCCGTCCTTCGAGGCCCTGATCTCAAAGCAGCCATCAGTCTGCGAGCGGGCTCCGTTACCTTCCAGGAGCGGGACTGCTGCATTGCTTCTCGCGTGCTCTGCTCACGGCGAAGTCCATCCTCCGCGATATCCAGGAGCACCCGTGTCCTCTTCAGTGCGGTGGCGATCTCGTCTAGCTCAGTTTTAACATGGCCTAATTGATTCGCCATCGCGTCCCGTTCGCACTGTGCTGCGGTGACCTGCTGCGCGGCGCTTGCCTGTCCAGCTTTAACTAAAGAAGCAACCACCTCCGGCACGAGGTTGGGAGTAAAGCTCACTCTGAGAGAAATCGTCAGCTTCAGGGCTCCCGGCAAGTCCGGCGTCATAAGCATAAGTTGGGGATCATCACCGAAACTGAGCAAATACGATCCATGTTCCCCGGAGAGCAACACAGCCGTACCCGATGCTACCAAACTACCCATGCGCGACGCGGCAGAGGAACTCCACAACAATTCTCCCGCGGGATGAGAATGTACTAGGATGTCACCTAGCTCCACAAAACAGGGTTGATCCGCCGGGTCAACCCTCAGAGATCCACGCCCATTCCCTTCTGGCAACTCAAAAATCAAGGTACTCCACATGCCGGCTTTCATCTTTTGGATCAGACTGCTTTCTTCCGAATAGCCTGTCTCGCCAAACGGGAACACTTGCACTCTAATCTCCCCGCGAAAATGGGTCCTCCAGATGCATGACATCAGTCCCTAAGCTCCAATAATATCGCCGTGCCCACCGAGGAATTTCGGCTCCATCCCGGAAAAAGTCATGATCATACTTCCAGCCGCTCGTTTGATTCCAGCCCTTTTCGATCAGTAGCAGGCGATATTTGTCGTATATCTTTCGAGCATCGCCAATGTCTTCCATCTGAAAACGATCCTGGAACTTTGATACGATCTCGGGCTTATCAGGATCAAAGCCGCTAAAATGAAAGAAGTATAGAGGTTTGCCGTTGACGCTTATGCCGTCAGTTACGGAAACTGACCGTTCATGAAGGTTCCAATAGGCTACGTTGTAGCCCGGGTCTCGAAGTATCCGGACGCCATCGAACATGCCCGGCACCAGATCCATCCATTTCTGATCGACAAATAAGCTGTCCTCAATTGCGACTACGCAGTAGTGATATAGCTTGTCGCACCACCAACGCAGTAATTGTTGTGATGCGGGACCATTGCGCAAGCCCAAAAAGCCCAAATTATAGGCGCCCGACTTAAGAATATCGTGCTCCGTTTGCCTGTGGCCGTCGTCCGGTAGCGGCGACAAAAGATGCGGCGTAAGCAGGACATTTGCGTCATCCAGACTATGCTTCAGCCCATCAAGCGAATGCAGGATTAGAATGTCCGGATCGAGATAGAGTAGCTTGTCCATCGAATAGCGGCGGAAAAGATAGCTAAGAAAGTAGGGTTTTACCGCCGTGCTGGACTCTAAGAGTGCATATTTGAACAGGAAACTGTTGAGATTCGGTATATCTAGTTCCGGGACAAGTACGGACTGGAATGGCTCCGCTTCGGGATCAAAAAAACCCCAAGGTGAATCCAGCAGCAACACATACAGCGCACACTCGGGATGGAATGCGTTCCATGACTCATACAGGACACGCGCCATGGGCAGATAGTTCTTGGCGATAATTGTACAAGCCGCAAATTCTGGTTTTGAAGGTTGCAATCGTTCACTCACCGTTCAGTTCTGGTATTCAGCATTTTCCTTTAATAGCTCAAGAAACTCACCTCGGCCGCAACCAGCGTCCACCACCGGGGACAGTCCGCGCCAGAGTTCGACGTAAGGACTTTGCCGATGATATCAAATCTGCCGCACCGGCCTGGCGCTCAGCCCGAGGCATCGCTTCGCAACCTGCGCTTCCCCGATCACAATGAGTGCCGGGCTCCGCTGGTGCTTCGAAATGAAGGAGATGTCGTTACCGGGTCTTTCGAGGTCCCGATCTCAAGGCGGTCATGAATCTGCGAATGGGCCCCGTCACTTTCCAGGAGAGTGAGTCCTGCATTCCTCGAAGGCGGTCCTCAGCTCCCTGCAGGAGCTCCTGTGTCCGGCGCGCAGTTACTTGGCTTAGTTCGCTCGTCACACGACCCAGTTCACTTGTCACCCGTACTAAGATCCGTCGTCGTCCTGCCCAATTGATTCGCCATGGCCTTTTGCTCCAGTTGTGCAGCACTGACCAGGGAATGGACAATCTCTGGTGCCGGGTTAGGAGTAAGACATACCCTTAGAGAGATAGTCAGCTTCAGGGGTCCCTGCATATCCGGCGGCGTCGCAAGTATGAGTTGCGGATCATTACCGGAATTGGTTACGAATGATCCATTCCCGCCGGGAAGCACTGCGAGCGCTGCCAGCAGCTACAAAACTGCGCGTTCCGGAAGAGGCATGGTCGCTCCACAGCAAGTCTCCGGAGAGGTGGGAATGTATCAGGATGTCACCTACCTCCACCAGGCAGGGCTGATGACCCGGGTCAACTCGAATAGGTCCAGGCCCATTTCCCTCAGGCAACTCAAAAGTCAAGGTATTCCATGCGCCGGCTGTCATCTTGTGGATCAGGCTGGTTTCTTCGGAATGGCCCGGTCGCGCCAAACGGAAACACTTGCACCCTGATCTCCGGCGGAGTCTGAACGCCCGTTACGGGCGCGGCTACACGAGGGAGCTGGCCCAGAAGATGTTCCAGATGGGAGGCGTATACAACGTAGTAACGGCGAACCTCTTCGCAAACGGCTGGAGAGCCGTTGAACAGAAATTCCATGAAGGGCGAGCTTGCTGCTTCACCTTCCTTGCGTACTACCCCCAGCCCCCAGCTATGGTGAAACTCAAACGTGCTGGGGAACTCAGCCTTGATTTCTTCCCACAAACGCCAGACCCCAAAATCCTGATGCCTAACGCAGATATCGTGTAGCAAGACGATCCCGCCCGGCTTCACTTTGGGCAACCACGTTCGGAAATCGCGACTGACGGCCTCGTAGGTGTGCAATCCATCGATATGGAGAAGGCTAATGGAACCGTCGCTAAACTGTGAAACTGCGTCGTCGAAGCTGGCTCGAATCAGGTATGAAAAGTGCCGATAGTAGCGCTCGTTGTACCGTTGGACTTCGTCAAAAACTTCTTCTCCATATCGGCCGGCATGCTCGTCGCCTAACCAGTGGTCCACGGCATAACACAAACAGCTCAAGCCGTGTTCTTCCACCGTCTGGCAGAAGGTGAAGTAGGCTTCGCCCCAGTGGGTACCTAATTCCACGATCATTTCAGGTTGCGTGGCTACGATGAGGTCGCTCGCGAACGCCAGGTGACCGGACCATTCGCCCACGTTTCTGGGCTTATAGCGTCGCGGAAGAAATCTGGGCTGCGGCAGCCCAAGAGCGGGAATCGTTTCTTTGGGCCCCCGCAGGCCTTGGATAGTCGATTCTCCCTTTACCGCCGGTGTAATTCGCATCGAGTGTTCCGCTGTCCTCACAGTCAGCCTGACTGCCCTCAGTTTCGAACCAAGAACCCGATTATACCCCGGTGCTGTCGACACCGGCTGCGTGAAAGGACCCAGCCTATCTGCTAACCGTTAAAATCTTTCGGCCCGCGAAGACCTTCATGCCCCCACCGGTATCGGTTGGCACACGGTAGATCGCAGCACACTCAGGATGGCTGTGATGGCTTTCCAGCCTGCGGTTGCGAGCGAGTTGATAACGGTGGGGGCCGGTGATTTTTGTGATCGATCGCTTCCGCCCGTGTAATGAGCTCCCGGTCGATCGCGACTTGACCGGAGACATTCTCCTCTGGCCCCGAGCCCGCGTGGAATCCTCGAGGATTATTCGGTAATTCCCCGATTGGAGTTTGGCACGAGAGATCTTTGGTCGTTCCGTCTTGGGCGCAGGGTCGGAGGTTCAAATCCTCTCGCCCCAACCAATTAACTCTTGGCCTCTCAAGCCAAGAGCAGTGTGGCGCATGGACGTTGGCGCGAATTGCAGGTCACAGTTCGATTGCGATTTCCAGCCAGATTGATGTGCCAGTGTCTGCTCTCCTCGCATTCAAGTCGCGGCAAGCCCGAAATGGCTTCCACTTATTGCGCCGCTGCCCCTTGCAGCCACCACCCTGCAACGAGTGGGCATATCGAGCCACCCACCCTCAAGAGGCAGCATCGCAAGGCTCTGGGCTTGGCTGCTACGCCGCATGGAAGGGCTGCCAGAAGAAACTCTAGATCCTGCTACCGGCCTCGACCCACTATTGCGGGATTGGTGCGTCTGTGAGATAGTTCTCCAGACGCGACCCACACAGACGCGACGTTCCGAGCCGTAGAACTTGTTGCCGTCAGCTCAGACCAATAAACAGAAGCGCAACCGCTCACAGGGAACATGGGAAAATAGTATGACCCACTTCTGCAAGTCGTCGTCAAGTCTCTTTGGTTGGATTCTTGGAATCATTACGTATGTGCTGTTTGTCACGGGGTGTGGCGGAAGTAGCGGAAGTAGCGGAAGCGGGAGTACTTCATCGCCCACCATCACATCAGTCACGGCTCCGTGTACGAAGACAAGCGTGACCACTGGGCAAACGAGTCAGTGTAGCGCAACGGTTCAAGGAACAGGCACATTTATATTGGCAGCAGTCAAACGGTAGCGAAGAGCCACCCACCAATCCGATCAAGATTCCAGTTAAAGACGCTGGCGTGGAGATTTGGATTACACGCAACCCGCCGGGGCGATAAACAGTGGCACACGAATCTGCAGTCCATTTTCGAGAGCCACCTCTTTCATCTTCTATTTTTCCGCCCCTGTCGCAAGTGACAGTTCCCAGCAGCCGCAATCGGGAGTGAACTGAATAGAAACCGACGATTGCCGGATAGGGTGGTGCCAGACGGAGATAGTAACGAGTAAATCATAGATTTAATCCTCTGTCTCACCCATGCAATGAGAGGAGATGACCGATGCAAGGAGACGCGATGAATTTATGTCGAAAAGCATTTTTCACAGTGTTCGCAGGAATCACATTGAGCTTGCTGCTCAGCATGTCTGCGATTGCACAAGGACCGGCGGAGTTGATAGCCGCAACGCCGGCAACTACCGCAGACGCGCCCGCCGTCCCGGATGCTCCTGCTCCGGCGACACAGCAGTACCCGACAGGATCCAACAGCGGCGGCGATTGGCGCGTCGGAATCTCGATTTACGGGTGGTTTCCCGGATTGCACGGAACCGTTGGAGCGCTCGGCCATAATGCCAGCGTCCACGTCCCTTTCTCCGATGTCTTTCATACCCTAAAAGGGATAATCCCGATCGCAGTCGAGGCCGATAAAGGCCGCTTCGTGATGCCAGTGGATTTCTTATGGATGAAACTTGGTGTCGACAATGGGATCCCAGAGAACGACTTCGGCCAGACATCGATCAATACCCATCTGACACAGTCGATCTTGACGCCGAAGTTGGGGTACAGGCTCTATGACGGCGAGCACTTAAAGGTCGATGCCCTCGGCGGAATTCGGTATTGGTATTTGGGCCTGAACAACACCTTGGAACCCTCGGGCCTGGGCCATTCGCGGTCGACCAACTGGGTCGATGGCTTGGGCGGCGCCCGGTTCATACTGCCCATGGGCGAAAAGGCGGCCGTCACAGTGGCGGGCGATGCTGGCGCAGGCGGAGCGAACCTCGATTACCAGGTCCTGGGCCTGCTCAATTACAACCTCACCCCCAAGTTCGGGATGGCGGTGGGCTGGCGTTACTTGTATGAGGACTATCGTCCCACCAATCATTTGTTCGTCTACAATGTCGCCATCAGTGGCGCGATCGCGGGATTCACGTACAACTTCGGCGGCGCGCCGCCGGTACCGGTGAGCGCGAGCTGTTCAACGTCACCCGCTGAGGTCTGGTCTGGCGATCCGGTGACCGTCACAGCCAACGGCGCTAACTTTAACCCAAAGCATACCGTTACCTACGCCTGGACCGGCAATGCTGGCAAACTGTCGAGCGCTAATACCCAGACCGCGACCCTCGACACCACAGGCCTGACGCCGGGAAGCTACTCGGCCAGCGCCACTATCAGCGATCCCAAGGAAAAGAAGAACAACTCGGCGACGTGCTCGGCGAACTTCACCATAAAGCAGCCGCAGCCGCCAGTGGTAAGCTGCTCGGCCACTCCAACTACTATTGCCATCGGCGAGCCGGCCACCGCCACCATCACAGCCAGCGATCCACAGGGATGGCCGTTGACCTATAACTGGTCAAACAGCGGAGGCATGCTGGGCGGCACCGGCACATCTATCACGGTGACCGCAACCAATGCGGACGCTGGTAACACCATCACCGTTACGGGAACGGCGACGGACGCACGCGCCAACCTGAGCGCGAGTTGCACGGCCAACATCAACGTGCCTGCGGTCGTCAAATGCACCAACATCGAGGATTGGGGCGAGTGTACCTTCGAGAAGAATCCCAAGAAGCCGTGGCGCGTGGACAACGACTGCAAGGACACACTTGACAAACTTTCCCTGCGGTTGCAACAGATGCCCAATGGCAAACTGGACATCGTTGGCTACACCAACCAGGAAGAGTCCGTCAACCAGCAGACGTTGGGTTCGCAGCGCTCAGTCAACGTCAAGTACTACCTGACCACGGACGGCCCGAACAAGGCTGACGCCAGCCGCGTCACGCCTCGTCAGGGCGGTACCAAGGGTCAGGCTACTCACTTCTACTTTGTTTCCGAAGGCAACCTGTGCGGCGGACAACTGGAAGAGGGTACGGTGGTTGATGAAACCGCGGTGCAGCCACAGTCGCGTAATGCGCCTGCACCTGTGAAGAAACGCCACAAGGCTAAGACAGCGGCTCCTCCAGCGCACTAACTGAAGTGCCGTGGCTCCACTCAGGCCGGTGAGAGGCATGCCTCTTGCCGGCTTTTTTCTGAGCCTTGTTGACGCAATCCTGCATGGAAATTTGCGGAGAAGATACGTTCGCGGCTTGGACCTGTGCGCGCGTAGGCAACTCGGAGTTATGATCCCCGAGACATTCCTTTGTCATTCCACTTCAGGCAAGCAAGGCAGGCGGGACTTTTTCTATGCGTAGTCGAGCAGAATTTGTTGCCAAGCTGTTTCTGTCCATCGGGTTGCTATTTAACCTGTTTTCCCTTGCGTCCGGCTGGCAATTGATCGGGCCCGAAGGCGGCAACGTGCGCAGCTTGGCCTACGATCCTAGCGATCCCAACCGCATCCTGCTAGGTACCAGTGCCGGACAGCTTTTCATTTCTAAAGACGGAGGACAATCTTGGGCGCTCTTTGCCCACCTCGGCCCGGGCGACGATTATGTTTTCGACCACATCGTCTTCGACCCCACGAACCCGGCAACGCTGTATGCGGCAGCGTGGGGATTGTTCAACGACAATGATGGTGGCGTCTTCCGTTCCGATGACGGTGGCCGGACTTGGCGAGAGCTAATGGGGGCGCACGGCAAGTCGATTCGCGCTATGGCCATGGCACCCAGCGACCACGACACGCTGGTGATTGGCGCGTTAGACGGAGTGTTTCGCTCCCGCGACGGCGGAGCGACCTGGGAGCGTATTTCGCCGGAGAACCACGCTGCAATCGAGAACCACTCCTCGCTGCGGAACTTTGTCTCCGTCGCCATCGACCCGAAGAATTCCGATGTCATCTATGCCGGGACGCGACACCTGCCGTGGAAGACCACTGACGGGGGCGCGAGCTGGCACAACCTCAAGGAAGGAATCCTAGACGATTCTGATGTCTTCAGCATCATTGTGGATCCCAAGATGCCGTCACGGGTTTATGCCAGTGCCTGCTCGGGCATCTACAGGAGCGATAATGGCGCCGAAACCTTTCACCGCGTTCAAGGGCTTCCCCATTCCGCAATCCGCACGCGGGTACTGCGCCAGGACCCGCAGCGTCCCTCGATCGTTTACGCCGGCACTACCGGCGGACTCTGGAAGACGACTGACGGTGGCGCCAGGTGGTCGCTGGTTTCTTCACCTGACATCATTGTCAATGACGTTCTGATTGATCCTCGCGATCCGAATCGAGTGCTGGTGGCTACCGACCTCCGTGGAGTGTTAGTCAGCAACGATGGTTTCGCGCACTATGCAAGCTCGAACCGAGGCTTCTCCCATCGCGTGGTTGGCGCGGTGATCGTGGATCGCAAGGACCCGAACCGGCTCTATGTGGGAGTGGCCAATGACAAGGAGCAGGGCGGCTTGTTTATGTCCGATGATGTGGGCAAGAACTGGCGGCAGTCCAGTCGCGGACTGGCCGGGCGCGACATCTTGAGCCTGCAACAGGCGGAGAACGGAGCGCTGTTCGGCGGTACCAATCACGGCATCTTCCAACTGACATCTTTAAGCGCTTCATGGGTGCCGATGAAGATGATTTGGGGGCCGGTGCCAGAAGGGCAGCCGAAGCCGTTGGCAAAGGCAAAGGTCGCGCCTGAGCCATCGATCCCACTAGCTACTGCCCCGCGGGTGCGGTCGCTGCAGATGGGACAGACGGCCTGGTTTGCGGCCACCGACGATGGATTGTTTATCAGCGTGGACCAGGGAGAAAAGTGGTATGGACAAACAGTCGAGGGAGAGCGCGAGTTTAGTGTCGTCAACTGCTACGAGAACGGCACAGTGACGCTGGCCGGCGTAAAGGGTGCCTACCTCTCAAGGGATGGGGGCAAAACATGGAGCACGGTGGCGCTTCCGAAGTATGTGAGCGGGGTTTACAACTTGACGTTGACACCCGGTCCCACGCTTTGGTTGGGTACCCGCCAGGGAGCATTGCGCTCGACTGACAGCGGCCAGAGTTGGCAATACATGCTGGGCGGCCTTCCCAAAAACGATGTGCTGGCGGTGACTTACGACGTCGGCGGACAGCGACTGCTGGCCACCGCCCTACACTCCCGTGCTGTTTTTCAAAGCAGGGACGGCGGCAAGAATTGGCAGAGCACACCCGAGGCGGGCGTTTCGATTCGTGACGCCTTGAGTTACCAGGGACACTTGCTGGCCACATCTTTCTACAACGGTCTGCTGCTCGAGCATGCAGGCGACGTCGCTTCCGAGTTTTGACTAGCGCCGAGGCACGCGAGAACGCAAGCCGTTGAGAGGCATGCCGCTCGTTGGATGGTGTTGGCGCATCTTCCCATCGTCGCTGCCGACTCACTGCAATCTAATCCAAACTCGGCTGCAACTCAATTCAAACATTACTGCCACGGAATCCCAACAATACAAACTATGTGAGTCTGTGAGGTGTTTTGCAGTAAAACCCGTTTCGCGGTTTTTCGCGGAATATGGCGGATTCTCGCGGTTTTTCGCGGGTAAGAAGCACTCTTCGAGCGCCATCTGCTCCGCCAATTCGGACCTACTTGTGCGGAATTGATTTTCAGTACCCAGCTTTCAGGCGCGCATAACTTGATAAGGAATCAGCATCGGCTCTTTGTTTCTGTGACAAATGATTGGCAGAGGGCCGGCTCCATGATTCCATTGGCTTGTTTGATTTCTGAATATCGCAATGGCGTGATTGCATGGAGTTGCAAGCTTACAACACCAATACGGCATAGCATCCACTTTCGATTTTCAAGGTGACACACTCATTCCCACTTTGTGCAGTTGGCACAGGAATTCTGGGGGGATGTCAGCGATCCGGAAGTCCTCCACTCCGTTTTCGCAGGATTAAGTACCCGCAAGTCGGCCAGTGTTTACGAATGTGTGCCCCTCCAACGGTACGATCTACTTGGAATATCACCTGACTCGAACAGGGCTTCTCATGATTTGATGAACTGGCCCGTTTGCTGCCTGTCCAGAGCTAGCAGCAGATTGCTCCCGGTTGGACGGCACACGTTCCCTAATCCGGTCAATTTCGGTTTTGCTCGTGATCGGGCAATCGTCTAGACCTTACGGGGATAAACACCTGTCCGGGATGGGAAATCTGGCGTAGTGCGCGTTTGGAGGTTTCCCCGGATAACGATGATAGAGTGCTTGCGATGAAACAGGGGTGTTTATGGTCAAGGTAATTGCGTGGCTGGTTGTGTTGTGTGCAGCAGGAACGGCATTCGGGCAGGTGGCAGCCGCGGCCCTGCAAACCGAAACGGACGAATACACGCGCTACGAACTGCTGTTACCGGAGAGCGCAAGTTTCGCGATCCACTACGAGGTGACGGCCACCGCTGCCGGGGCGAAGTATTACTTCAATCCGATCCGCAAGGGCAGCGTGGCCAGCGGCGAGTCGGTGGTGGACGTGATGACCGGGCAGCCGCTGCGATTTGAAGTCGTCAGCGGTCAGGAAGCGGTGAAGGACCCGCTAATGAAGGGTGAGAACGCATCAGAGGATTACATCAAGGTGTATCTGGCGCGTCCGGTGCCGCCCGAAGGACAGGCGCGGCTGCTGATCTTGAAAACGTACAAGGATGCTAAAAGTTACTTTCGCGAGGGTGACGCGATCGTCTTCAACCGGCCGCTGAGCGTCCCGCGGAACAGCGTGGTGCTGCCCGCTGGCTATGAACTGGTAGCGTGCAACGTGCCTTCGCAAGTTCTGGCCGAGTCGGACGGACGGATTGTCCTCAGCTTTATAAACAGCAGCGGGGCGGAGGCGCCCCTGATCGTGAAAGGCAGGTTGGGCGCACGGACCGGCGTCGCGTCCGCGCCACGGACTCCGGGTTTGGCAAAGAGCTGGGAGTCGCCGTTTGAGGGCGAGACCGAACAGGAGCGTCTTTCGGAGCGGGCGCATGAGGATCGCGAGATTGTTTACTTCCTACAGCAGCCGGAAACGCACGCCTTCCGTCTGTATCACGACTACACGGAGTCGCGCCCGGGCGCGGACAAATACTTGAACGTCGTCCGCACCGGTAGCAAAGCTTCGGATCCATCGGCCTACGTGCTCGACACGGGGGAAAAACTCGCCACAAAAACCATGACCGGCGCGGAGCTGGCGGCCGCAAGAATTGACGCGGGTGAGCTGGTTGACGCCGCGGGGCAAGTTGTGGTGATTCCCTTCTCTCCGGTGAAAGCGGGGCAGAGCGTTCGCTTGCGAATTTCTGAGACGTACACGGCGCCTGCCAGCTACCGATTGGAGGGAGACGAATTGGTTTTTGATCGGGGCCTGGGACGTCCGCGCAACGCCGTGGTGCTGCCAGAAGGATGGTACCTGACGGCCAGCTCAATTCCGGCCAAGATCACACAGCTGCAAGATGGCCGCATTCGTCTGGATTTCTGGAATGGACGACCAGATGAGGTGGACGTGCTAATAAAAGCAAAGCGTCGGGAGCGCTAGCCAGACAACTAACGCCTCAGCGAGGCTTCCATTGCTGCTTCAATCTGCAAACTTTGCAAATCCCGCGAAATTGTTGCCACTGCCAGAGTACGGTCACCCCTCTTGTAGGTTACGGCGCAGTCGCGCGCGTCGAGTTCTCCGTCAATCTCGATAGCATCCCAATTCTCCGCATGGCCGACGTAGTTAATAACGACATCGTAGTGCTGGCTCCAAAAGAACGGCACCGCATTGAATGGCTCGCGATAGCCTAGGATGTTCCTGGCCGCGACTTGGCCCTGACGCTCGGCCACGACCCAGTGCTCGACGCGGATTCGTTCCCCAGAATGCGGATCGGGCCACCGGGCGATATCGCCGGCAGCAAAGACGCCGGGCACGCTGGTTTCCAGATACTTATTGACGGCGATGCCGCGATCGATGGCCAAGCCGGCTTGCTCGGCTAGCGTCAATGGGGGGTGCACACCCACGCCCAAAACCACGAAGTCTGCTTCAAGTGCGGTTCCCCCGCTCAACATTAAGGTATGCCCGTTCATCCGTTTGACGGTCTCGCCTAAGTAAAAAACAACACCGTGGGCTTCATGCAGTCGTCGAATAAAGCTACCGACCTCTGGCCCCATCACACGTTCCAAGGGTTGACTCTCGGGAGCTATCACGTCCACTTCGAGGCCTCGTGCACGCAATGATGCTGCAACCTCAAGCCCAATGAAACTCGCGCCGACGACAGCGACGCGCTTCGCAGATGCCGCTTTGGCTATGATCGCTCGACTGTCTGCAAACGTCCGCAGATAGTTAATCTGGGAATCCGTGGCCCCGTCGATCTTCAATCTGACAGGTTCGGCACCCGTCGCGATCAAAAGGGCGTCGAATTGGTATGTCTTACCGTTTTCAAGCTGGACTCGCTTCTGCAGCGGGTCCAGGGCCGACACGCGCGAATTGAGTACAAGATCGATTCGACGGTCTTTGTAATAGTCAGGTGATCGCAAGCGGATCCAGTCGTCCGATGCTGTTCCGGCGAGAAAGTCCTTCGAGAGATTGGGCCGGTCATAAGGCGCGGAATCATCTGTGCTGATCATGGTCAGCGGGCAATCGTACCCTTCGCGACGGAGCATATCCGCAGCGGCCAGCCCGGCGCCGCCACCTCCAAGAATCACGACCGAGGCTGGCAGGCTCCGCGAATTCGGTAAACTCAGTGCTGGTTTCCGACGCTTTTCGGCCAGTTTCTCTCGTACATAGGCCTTGTCGCCAATTTTCTCGACGCGCCAACATGCAATCGGGTCGAGCGCGGGCGCGCGCAGTGCTTCTCCAGTACGGAGACTAAAACAGGCGTGGTGCCACGGACACCGCAATGTTTCACCAACAACCAGACCGTCGGCAAGCGGGCCGTGGTAGTGGGTACAGGACGCACCCACCGCGAAGAGTTCCTCGCCGCGGCGCGTCAGGATTACGTCCTCGCCCTCAACCTGTCCCAAAATCATCCCGTCATCCGGAAGGTTGTCGACCGGAAATCCAGCTCTCAAATCGGATTTGGCAGAATTTTCCATAGGTTCCGAGGGCTCCATTCAACTTTGGATTGCAGTCAACTCTGAAAGTTGCAACACATCCACTTTGTCGCAAACCGCAAGTCATTTATCTCGGATTTCATCTTGTTGCAATCAAGTTCATGCATACTGCAGCTAACTAACCGACCACTGCCGACGTCACTTAGCAATAAGGAATATTGCAAGGCTCTTGCCGCAACGACAAGCTGGTCAGGATGGAATCATGTTGAGAATTGATATCCACGCTGCACACCCGAACGTGACGCTGCGCTGTTCGGGCAGAATTGTGCTTGGGCTTGAGCTGGAAACGCTGCGCTGCATGGCGACGTCGCGGACCGAGAACTGCCTCACTCTTGATCTGAATAGTATTCGCACAATCGATGCTGCGGGACTGGGGTTGTTGGTCGAGTTGCAATGCTGGGCAAGATATCGGAAGAAGGCGTTGCGAATCGTGCGGCCCTCGGCATGCGTGCGAAAACTAATCGCTCTGACACACTTGCAGTCCGTTCTTCAGGTTGTCAATTCCGAGAGATTTGGCGGTGTTGAGGGCTGCGATCGCGCGGCTTCAGCGACAAGCGCGGAGCGGGCCATGAGCGCGTACCTTGGGGGCTGGGAGCAACCGGGGACCGAATCAGCAATCAGCAAGCCAGAGCAAAAGGTGAACTTCGTCATGACGAGCGGCCCAGTGTACAAGCGGCCGGAATAGCGGCCAGCAAAAATGGTGACATTCAAGTTTCTTGCTGCCACCTGCAGGAACCCAATTGGGCATCCCTGGCGACCTGCTAATTTGCTTGTCGGGAGCTAAACTGGGATGTGAGAAAACTCATTGTTGTCGTCATTGCGGTTGTTCTGTTGTTGCTCGGGTTCTTACTGGCAAGATCAGCGACACCCTTTGTCGAGCTCCCGTCTGCAGTCGTTTCGCTGGGCCAAGCCACTCCCATCACTGTTCACGTACGCGATCCGCGTGGCATTCGCAGGCTGCAAGCGTTCGTCGAGCAGAATGGTGCTCGGTACCAGGTCTTTGCGATGGCGCAGCCGTCGAAGTCGCCCGACAGTACCTGGAACTTCACGGCTGGCGTTAAGACCACTCCCCAGTTGCAGGCCGGCAATGCGAAGTTGATCGTCGAAGCGACTTCGAACGACCTGCTGAGAAAGACAGGCCGCGCCGAACGCGACCTGACCGTCGTTACGCAACCGCCAATTGTCAGCGTTGATTCAGAGCAGCACTACCTGTATCTGGGAATGGCAGACCTCGCCACGTTCAATGTCTCGGGGAGCTGGACAGAAGCGGGAGTGCGCGTCGGCGATGAGAAATTTCGCGCCTGGCCCATGCCTGGCGGCAAGCCGGGTCTGTTTTCCATGTTTGCGTTCGCCTGGAACATGCCGACCGATACCGTGCCGCTGGTCTATGCTGCGAACGGTGCAGGAAACGACGTGACCAGCCCCCTCGTGGTCGTGTTTCCGAAGAAGGAGCAGCCGAAATATAAGGTTCATGATCTACAGGTGAGCGACGCCTTCATGCAGAAGGTAATTGACGAACTTGACCCGAACGGAACAGGTGATCCGGTCACGCGCTTCGTGAAGATCAACAGCGAGATGCGCCGCGACAACAACAAAACACTTTCCGATCTGCAGTTCAAGACCGCCGACAGGTTTCTATGGTCCCGGCCTTTCATCCGGCAGCCTCACTCCCAGGCTGAGTCGAACTTTGCCGACGTGCGGAATTACATCTATCACAGCCAGAAGATCGATCAGCAGGTTCACTTGGGATACGACCTGGCGGTTACGCAGCACGTCGGTGTGGAAGCATCGAATGACGGCAAGGTGGTTTATGCGGCTCCTCTGGGAATTTACGGCAACTGCATCGTCCTCGACCACGGCTATGGACTACAGACGATCTATGGCCACCTCAGCAGGATTGATGTCCATGAAGGCGACACGGTGAAGCAAGGCCAAGTGATGGGCGTGAGCGGCCAGACCGGCATGGCCGGAGGCGACCACATCCACTTCGCGATGCAGCTCGACGGCATCCAGATCGATCCGAAGGAATGGTGGGACGCACACTGGATTAAGGATCACATCGCGAGGCGGGTGGACCTTCCTGGGTTCAACCCGTAAAGCAAGCCGTCACCTGCGCATTTGGGGTAGAAGCTCGCTAATCCTGTGCTTGCTTTTCATTCTGCCCCAGGGGAACGTTCCTATCCGCCTCTGACCCGGCTTAGTGCAAGGGTGCGTATCCCAGCGCACGAAGCTGGTCTGCGATCACCTTGTGGCCGGCATCATTGGGATGCAAACCGTCAGCCGCGATCAGTCCCTGGGCGACCGGGTCCTGGGTGCCGTCGGCGCCGTTGAACGCCTGGTGCACGTTGGCGACTGGAATGCCGTTGGCCGTGGCCGTAGTGTGGATGTAGTTGTTCACCTCGTCCAGATACGGTTCAAGAGTGGTAAAGATCCCCTTCTGCATGTCGGACGCGACATAAGGATCGTAGATGTCCATGGTGCGGATGATGGTGTCGCTGGTGCCGCGCAGAGTCAGCAACTCAGTGATGATGGCACTCCAGTTCTGTTCAAAGGAGGTGACCGCATTGCGGACGCAGTCCAGATTGTCGGCGCCACCGCAGGTTCCCTGCGTGTAATGGTCATGCGCGTTGGCCACATCGTCACCACCTATGTCCCAAGTCACCACTTGCGAGTTGGCGATGTGGTCGCGCAGAACCGGATCGGTTTGAATCGCGTTCAGCAGATCGCCGCTGTGCCAACCGGGCACGCCCAGGTTGATCGTGTTGATGTTGGAGCCGGTGTCCTGGTTCGCGTAGCTGGCATAACGGGCCACGTAGCCTTCCTGCGCCAGCACCCCGGAAGCCAGCGAGTCGCCCAGTGCCGTATAGTCCCAGGTTGCGGCGCCGGGGTTGTCACCCGTGGTGCCACTACCGCAACTGGCGATAGAGAGCGCGAGGAAAAGAGCGATGATGGCGGCAACGATACCCGACAGACGAGTGCTTTTTGCTGTCATGACATGGTTGGATGCCGGCAGGGGCTCCGGGCTGCCCTGGTTGCCCTTCGCTTTCTATACATCTATACTTAATGCTAGAATCTCTACACGGGTCACGATTATGGGATTAAGCATCAAGAACCGCGAGACCGAACGCCTGGCGCGGCTAGTGGCGAGAGAAGCAGGCGAGTCTCTCACCCAAGCGATTGAGAGAGCGCTACGGGAACGCCTGCAGCGATTGCAGGGCAGGCACCAAGGCCGGATTATGACGGAGAAGCTGGAAGACATCTTGCGGCGGGTAGATGCGCTACCAACCGTTGACAGCCGGCCAGCCGACAAGATTCTGGGGTATGACAAACATGGGATGCCGCGCTGATGGTGATTGATACGTCTGCCTTGCTCGCCATTTTTATGGGAGAGCCGGAGCGAAAACGTTTTCTCGATCTGATTACCGGAGCTGAGAGGCGCTTGATCTCGGCAGCCAACGCGCTTGAGGCAGGGATTGTATTGGAGGCGAAGCGCGGAGAAGCCGCGGGACGAGAGTTTGATCTTTTTCTGCAACGCGCCCAGATCGAAGTCGTAGCCGTGGATTTTGAACAGGTCGAGATGGCACGGCTGGCGTGGCGCAGGTACGGAAAAGGACGCCATCCTGCGGCCCTCAATTTCGGAGACTGTTTCGCTTATGCATTGGCAAAGATCTCCGGGGAACCGCTGTTGGCCAAAGGAGATGATTTCAGCCAGACTGACCTCCAGCTGTGCGGGGAGATATAGCCGCCCAGCATTCGATCCCCGCTTTTTCCGGAACCCTCCAAGGCCGTGCCCGCCTTTCTTTTGAGACGCCGGGAAGCACAAAAAGGGGAGCCCGAAGGCTCCCCGAGTACTACAAGCTCAACAACCGCAACTAGAAGATGTACTTCAACACCAGCGTCATAGTGCGGGGGTTGGAAGAGAACACCAGGTTCGGTTGATTGAAGTTTGCATTGTCAGGCAACAATATGGTGCGGATGAGCGATCCTGACTGCCCAAGCGACGCGATATCGTTGATATACCCAGGAGTGAACTGCGGGTGATTGAATATGTTCAGGGCTTGCGCCTGGAACTCAATCGACTGCCGCTCGGTGATGTTGAAGCGCTTCACTACTGACATGTCCCAGTTGTTGATGTGCGGCATGGCCAGCGTATTGCGTGGGGTGTTGGCCAAGGCGCCGTACGACGCCGTGATGTACTGGGCATTCGGATTGTTCGCCAGATAGGCGACGGTATAACCCGACGAGTTGAGCAGCGCCGTCACACCGGATCCGGTGTTAGGTATGCCCGCGGGATTGTAGATGGCACGATCGCCTGCCGAGTCTCCGTTCAGGTTGGCATCGACGCCGTCCTGCACGGTGGCCATTTCAGGCGATTCGAAGGTGTACACCGGGACGAATTCCCAGTTGCCGACCACGTTCTTCATGAACCAGTTAGCGTTCTTGAGGAAGGGTAGGTCGTAGATGGCTTCCAACGTCACGCGCTGACGACGGTCCAACGCAGAGGTGCTCCACTCGCAAGAGTAGCACTGGAAGTCCTGTGAACGGCGCGGCGTCAGGTAGGTGGAGAATACATCAGCCGTGGAGTTGTCGAAGTTATGGCTCCAAGTCCAGGCCGCCTGGAACTGGAGGCCGTTGCTAAAGCTGCGGCTTAGCTGGGTTTGTAGGCCGTTGTACCTCGAAGCTCCCCAAGGCTGAAACGATACGACGTTGCTGTAGAAGCCAGCGTTAAAGTACGCGGGCACGAAGCCTCCAGTGCCGTTACCATAAAAGGCCGACTGATCAAGCAGCCCGCCCGGGCCGTCCAGAGTGTTCGGCAACGCATCGAGCTGCGCCTGTGTGGGGGCCGACAGGTAGGTCGGCAGGGCGTTCGAGGGAGTGACCCCGGGCACAATGTTCAGGCGTTGCTGCACTGGCAAGTGGATGCCCCTGGTTCCTACGTAACGCACCTCGGCCACGTACTTCTTGGCAAAGGTGTGCTGTATCCCAAGGGTCCAGGTTTCGCTGTAAGGCAGCTTCTGGTTGGGAACGAAGGCAGCGGTCTGTGCCCGCGCCGCCGCCGGGTCGGTAATGGGCAGCAGAATCGCCGGCATGCCGCCATTGGCCAGAAATGCATTCTGGCTATAAGCGCACGCGGGGTTGCCGATGTCGCACGTCTGCGACAACTGCGGTGGCAGCGAGAGGATGCCCAGGTTGTCGTAAAGCACATCGTAGGCCATCGAGAAGCCGCCGCGGATGGACGTATCACCTGAGCTGCCCGGCGAATAAGCAAAGCCTACGCGCGGAGCGAAGTTCTTGGTTTGCTTCTGCGGAGCGCCGAAGGTAATCAACCCCGGCACGTTGGAAATTGCGTTGAGGGGCTGGAATTCACTCTGCGCCAGGGGCACAGTCGTCAACTCATAACGCAACCCCAGGTTTAACGACAAGTTAGGCGTGATGCGCCACTCGTCGTTGCCATAGAGGTAAACCGCCTGCTGGTTAGCGTGGTAAATAATGTTGCCCGCGGACCGCTCGCCGAATACATCCGGCGCCTGGTCCTGGGCGTACAGCGCCGTGGAGGACCATTCGTAGTCGCCGCGAACGCGCTGCGTGAACGACTGCGGACTGATGTACTCGCGATACTCGGCGCCGAACTTGAAGTTGTGCTTACCCTTGACCCAACTCACGTTATCCACGCCCTGATAGGTATTCTGAATGGTCTCTTGGGGAGCGTTGGGGTCCGGTCCGATATTGAGGCCGCTGAGATCATCCAACGTGATGTTGGGGAAGTCGTAACTGCCGAACGCAAAAGGTCCCGACGGCGTTGTGTTGTAAAACCGGTTGTAGCCGAAACGGAACTCGTTGGTCAACGAGGGAGTGAAGGTATGGTATTCACTCAGTGCTACCGTGTGATACCGGTAGGGAATGGTTTGCCAGAATGTCGGGATCGCGGCCGAGGTATCGATTCCATTCTGCTTCTCATACACGTAGCGGAAGCGCAGTTGGTCCGCCGAGGAAATATTGAAATCAATCGATGCGGTGTTGCTAAAGGTGTTGAAATACGATGGACCCGAGAACGAGAGATTGCCAGCGGGAATCGTGAGCTGGCCAGCGGGACAGTTTGTGCCAATGAGCGGCACTGCGCAGATGAAACCCGACTGGCTGTTGGCCGCCGGCACATACTTTTGCATCGTCGCAAGATTGGCGGATCCGGGATACAGGCTGCTCAACATCCCATAGCCTGCCGCAGTCGGCGAGATCACCGTGCCCGTGGTACCAGCTTGGCCCTCCGAGTTGTACTGGGCGTTATCGAAGAAGAAAAGCCGGTTCTTGATGATCGGCCCGCCGACTTGTCCGCCCCAGCGGTTATTGTCGTAACGGGGGTTGAACGGCGTCTCACCATTGGCCCTTTGTGCGATTGCATTCCTGGTGTCGATCGCGTTCAGGTCCCTGTTCTCGAAGTACTCATAAAGGCGGCCGTGGAACTGGTTGGTGCCGCTCTTGATGGTCTGGTTGAACTGCCCGCCGGAAGAGTGACCAAACTCGGGCGCGAACTGGTTCTGCAGAACGGTGAATTGGTCAACCGCGTCGTTGGGCACGGTCACCAGAGGACCGGTCACCGACTTGTCGTTGTTGTCGACGCCTTCAATCGTAAAGTTGTTGTTGCGCGGCCGCTGACCCGAAACGGACGGGCCGGTGCCAGCGCCGATTCCGCCGCCTGACGCCACCCCGGCGTCCAACAGCGAGAGATTGAGCACTCCAGAACCACTATTATTCGAGGCCCAAGGAATATCCTGTGCCTGCTTGGACTCGAACGTGCTCTGGATCTGCGGTGTCGTAGTGTCGATGGTAGCCACTGCGCCGCTCACTTCGACCGTGGTGGCCGAACCGGCAACACTCGCCGTAATGTTGGCGGTTGCCGTCTGGTTCAACTTCACCTCGACTTCAGAGCCGCCCTTGAGACCGGCGGTTGTCACTAATATCGTGTAGCGGCCAGCCGGCAAGTTGACGAAGTGGAATTCGCCGGTGGCGTTGGTCTTGGTGGTGGACTTTAGGTTGGTTGAGATCTGCGTCGCGTCAACTGTTGCATCGGCAACAACCGCGCCGCTCGAATCCCTCACTGTCCCGACGATATCGCCGCTGATTGCCTGCCCCCATACGGCGACTGGCAACAGCGATATCAGTCCGAGTATCAGAAGGTTCTTTAGTAGGTTTCGCATTCCGCTCCCCTCCTTAGGTGGTTATGCACAATATCGATACAGAATTTGGATCTCCGCTTACTTCCTAACAAGCTGTCCTGACAGTCGTCTGATCGTTCACCCAACTCTCCGCAACAAATTGTCTGGAAAGGGGAATTTAGGAATTCGCCCTACCATTCTTTGTGCACGAGATTGGCCATTACATACACGTTGATTACACGCAAGTTACGTCTATCTAGCCCTTGCGTCTATTCTATTTTGTAGAAACGCCAGCCCCGGTATTCCGGATTCCGTAGAATTGGCGGGAATGGGATCGCACTCTCGTACAACTAAAGTTGTAGAAGACTGGCTTGGCCCACTCGTTTCCTGTATTTATATATGAGTTATTTTACGACTAGTAATATAACCAAGTAGCAAATACAAAATGCCCCGTCGCGGACATCTTCGCTGGGTGGCGTGGTCGCGGGCGGAGAGGACTTCCACTCGCCGGAAGAAGGGTCGCGGCGAGTCGGGGTCGAATCAGCAGGTTTGAGCTTACTCTCCCTTGCCCAAGGCCAGCGTGAGAAGGGTTTTTTGTTCCAGTTCGTGGGCCTTCGCGGAACCGGTTGCCGGAGTCGCATTAGCAGCGCGCTTGATGCTGCGCAACTTGGAGCCAACCAACCGCTTCAGGCGAGGAGTAACGAAAGTCAGCGCTCCCATGTTCGCCGGCTCTTCCTGCACCCAGATGAACTCGGCGGCATTCTTGTATCGGCCCAGAAGTTCCCTCAGTTCATCTTCCGGGAAGGGATATATCTGCTCCAGCGAGATGATCGCCGGCCCCTGCATCTTCAACTTCCTGCGCTCCATCCTCAATTCGTGACCGATCTTTCCGGTGCACAGCAACACGCGTTTGGCCTGAAGAGCGGTTTCATCGGGAATCACATTCTGGAAGCGCGGACGCTCTAATTCGCTCAAGGGCGACATGGCTTCCGGATGGCGCAACATGCTCTTCGGGGTGAAACAGATCAGCGGCTTGCGCCATTTGCGTAACACCTGTCGGCGCAGCAGATGGAAGTATTGCGCGGCCGTCGAGGGCTGGCAGACCTGCATGTTGTCGCGCGCGCACAGTTGCAGATAGCGCTCGACGCGCGCGCTGGAGTGCTCCGGCCCCTGGCCTTCGTGACCGTGCGGCAGCAGCAACACCAGGCCGCTGAGCAGGCCCCACTTGTCTTCACCGGAGACGACGAATTGATCGATGACGATCTGCGCCCCATTGGCGAAGTCACCGAACTGCGCTTCCCAGGCGACCAGCGTTTCCGGATAATCGCGCGCATATCCGTATTCAAAACCCATGACCGCGGCCTCGGAAAGTTCGGAATTGTAGATCTCGACGCGGGCCTGCTGGGGCGCCAGATGGCACAGCGGCACGTATTCCTTCTCGTCAACGATGTCGATCAGCACGGAATGGCGCTGGTTGAAGGTGCCACGGCGGCTGTCTTGACCGCTGAGGCGGATCGGCACATTCTCCAGCGCCAGCGATCCGAACGCCAACGCCTCGGCCATGCCAAAATCCAGCGGACGCTTGCCATAGCCCATCTCGCGGCGCTGCTCCAGCAACTTCTGCACCTTGGGATGGATGTGGAAGTCCTCGGGGTATTTCACCAGGCCATCAGTGATCTGGTGCACGCGCTCGGCTGTCAGTCCAGTGTCAACTTCATCGGCGGGATTGTACGGGCCGCCGTGAAATGGCGACCAATAGCTGGGCAACTGGCGCATCGTCGGTTTCTTGACCATGCTCTTGCCGGCCTTCTCGGCGGCATCAAGTTCAGCCTGAAATTTCTTGACGTGCGGTTGCGCATCCAAGCCGACGCTTCGGGCGTAGATCTGATACAGCAAGGGATGATCTTTGATCTTGCGGTACAGGATCGGCTGGGTGATGGTCGGGTCGTCCACCTCGGAGTGGCCGTGGCGACGAAATCCGATGAGATCAACCACCACGTCCGTACCGAAGTCGTAGCGATACTCGAGCGCCATGCGGCCGACGCGCACCACCGCATCGGGGTCCTCGCCATTGACGTGGAAGATTGGAATCGGTAGCCGCTTGGCAAGGTCGGAGGAGAAGCGGCCCGAATAGGCATCGTTCGGGTTGGTGGTGAAGCCGATGAGATTGTTGACGATGATATGTACCGTACCGCCGACGGTATAGCCGCGCAGGTTGGCAAGATTCAAGGTTTCCGCCGTGATTCCCTGGCCCGCGAAAGCGGCGTCTCCGTGCATCAGAATTGGCAGGATCTTGGTCTTGCCTTCGCGCCCGATTCGCGTCTGTTTGGCCCGCGCGCGCCCTAGAGCCACAGGATCGACCGCTTCGAGATGGCTCGGGTTGGAGACCAGGTGAATGCGCACCTGACCGCCACTGGCGCCGGTGAAAATCCCGGTCGCGCCGATGTGATATTTCACGTCGCCGCCGCCCAGCACGCTTCGTGGATCGACATCCTCGAACCCGGCAAAAATCTCCGCCGCCGGACGGCTCACGATATTGATGATGACGTTGAGGCGCCCGCGATGGCTCATTCCCAGCACCGCCTGCTCGGCGCCTTGCGCCGAGGCCGTGTTCAGAATTTCGTCGAGCAGCGGGATGAGCGCCGTGTTTCCCTCCAGCGAGTAGCGCTTGGTCCCGATGTAGCGGGAGTGAATCGTCTGCTCGAAGACGTCGGCGCGCACCAGCTGATCGAGAATTCTTGAGCGGTCAACTGGCTCCGGCTGCGGCGACTCCATGCGCTCCTGGATCCACTGGCGCCGCTCCGGATCAGGAATGTGCATGAACTCGACACCGATGCTGCCGCAGTAGATACGCCGCGCCCGATCGACGCCCTCGCCGGAGATGTCCAATTCAGGATGGGAAAGCGGGCCGAAGTGCCCTAGGGGATCAAGATTGGCCTGCAGGTAGCCCCAGCGGCGGAAGGCGTCCATGGCGCGTTCCAGCTTCTCGCGGTCAACGCCGGTGGTCTGGTTCGATATCGTTAGGGTGGACAAGAGATGACGAACTCCCTGGCCGGGCTCCCGCGAACTGTAGCCTCGGCCTTCGCCTATCGGATGTATAAGTTATAGATTCGCTGGCGGCCGGGACGGATGCGACCGCCGATTCTCAGGCCGAAAGCCGATGGCGACCGAACCACTCAGTATATAGAAACGCGGTAGGATTATGTAACCAAGTGGGGCACATCGCAGCATCGTCGGGCACTGCTGCGATCATATTTTTCGACGAGGACCTCAAGGGAGGCGCAGTGGCTGGCGACCGGCACGCAAAAAGGACAATGACTCAACCGTTGTCGCCGCAGGATCGGATATTCGTTCTCACAGGTGCTGGCGTCAGCGCCGAAAGCGGCCTTCCGACCTTTCGCGGCGCCGATGGACTTTGGCGCGGACATTGGGTGGAAGAAGTAGCCACCCCGCAAGCTTTCCACGCCAATCCCGAACTGGTCTGGCAATTTTATTCCGAGCGGCGCAAGCGGGCGGCAACGGTAGCCCCCAATCCCGCTCACCGCGCCCTGGCGGAGCTGGAGCGCGCCCTGGACGAGCGCTTCTTTCTTTGCACGCAGAATGTCGATTCGCTGCACGAACAGGCCGGCTCGCAGCGCCTGGTTCACATGCATGGCCGCCTGATGCAGACCCGCTGCTCGCGCGAAACCTGCCACATCGCGCCTTTTGACGACGAGCGTTTGTATCTTTCGCGAGCCGAAATTCCCACCTGCCCGCAATGTGGCGCGCTACTGCGACCGCACATCTGCTGGTTCGGCGAAGTACCTTTTGCCATGGATCGCATCTTCGAGCAGCTTAGAGTGTGCACCGTGCTGTTGACCGTTGGGTCCTCGGGCGTGGTCGAGCCGGCGGCCAGCTTCGTGCGGATGGCCCGCATCAATCGCGCCCGTGCCATCTACATCGGACCGGAAGAGCCCGCCAACAGCAAGTTCTTCGATGAGGTGGTGCTGGGCAAGGCGGGAGAGGTGTTGCCAGGGCTGGTGAAGGAACTTAGAACATTTTCAAAGTTATTGTAGACCATATCCGCAATGAGAGAACCAAGCTGAGGCGTTCTCGGCAGTAATGGCTGCGAGAGCTTCCTTGATTGCGTTGTCCAGAGCGTCCACGCTGCGGGCCTTGGCCGAGCGCAGCAACTGCTTGATCTTCGACCAGGCCTGCTCGATCGGATTGAAATCGGGGGAATAGGGCGGCAGGTAAAGCAGCCGCGCTCCGCGGGCCTCAATGAGCTGCCGCACTCCGGCTACTTTGTGAGCCGCCAGATTGTCCATGATGACCACCTGTCCGGGCTGGAGCTGCGGGCACAACACCTGTTCCAGATAGGCCAGGAAGACATCTCCATCGGTCGGCGATTCGATAGTCATGGGTGCCTGGAGACCTTTGCTGGTCAGGGCTGCTAGCATGGTCAGGGTATGCCAGTGACTGTTAGGCGTCCCTTCCGGCACCCGTTCTCCACGCGCAGCCCGGCCCTAGTTTCGCGTCATTTGCGTACTGGCCCCGCTCTCGTCCAGAAACACCAACTGCTGGCGGTCGATCCAGCTCAGGGTTTCGCGCCACGCTTGCCGGCGCTGCTGCGCTGCCGGCGTGTCTTGTTCCTGGGCGTGGAGTGACTTTTTTTAAGCCGCAGTCCCATCTCACGTAAGGCCAGCCACAGCCGCCCGATGCTTAAGCCCACGCTCTTGACTTCTTGCAGTTGCTCTTGCAACTCCCTCAGGGTCATATCCGGCTGTTTGCGGATTTGCTCCCGCATCCACTGCTGCAACGTCACCGTCACCCGGCTCACCGGACCACGTCGCCACGGGGGCCGTTCGATCTGCCCCGTCCGCGTGCGGGTGGCGGAGATCTTCTTGGCCCAACCTTCGCTTACCCCAAATTGTTCCGCCAACTCCCCCAGGGTCCCTTGGCCTTGCTCATAGGCCTGCAAAAACTTTCGTCGCAAATCGTTCGCATAGGGTCGTGCCATCGGGTGGAGCGCAGAATCGCCACCCGTAGTATACACTATCGCTGAAAATGCTCTAGCGGTTGACGTAGTTGAGTGAGAAATCCTGCGGCTCCTGATCAGTGATTCGCCTGTAACTCGCTCTACAGATCGGCAGGCTGCAAGATCAGTGAGTGAAGTGTCCGACGATATTGTAGGCCGCGAAGGCCGAGATGTAGGCCACCACAGTCATGTAGCCAAACTGCAACACCGGCCACTTCCATCCGTTGGTTTCGCGACGCACTACGGCAATGGTGGACATGCATTGCATGGCAAACGCGAAGAAGACGAGCAGGGCGACGGCGCCCGCGGGCGTCAACTCATGCTTCAACGCCGCCTGCAAGTCAACAGCGTGGGATTGGGGATCGATTCCGTTCAAGGTGCCGAGCGTGGCGATAATCACCTCGCGCGCGGCGATGGAGGTCAGCAGTCCAACTCCGATTTTCCAATCGAAACCAAGCGGACGAATGGCAGGTTCGATGGCGTGACCCACCCACGCAACGACGCTGTCTTGCACTGCGGGCGGTTGCCCATGATGCATGGGGAAGTTGGTCGCCGCCCATAGCAGCAGCGAAACCAGCATGATCACCGTACCCGCGCGATAGAGGAATGCCTTGCCGCGATCCACCAGCCGCAATCCCAGGGACACAAGCGTGGGCCAGCGATAGGGCGGCATCTCCAGAATGAAGGGCGCGTCCTTGCTCTTCAGAACCGACGACTTCAGCAGCCGCGCCGTGAACACCGCCATCAGGAACCCGAGAACGTACAGCCCCAGCATCGCCAGTGCTCGCGTTCCCAGGAAGACGCCGAGCACCGGCCGGTTCGGCAGGAACGCCGCGATCACCATGGTGTAAACCGGCAGGCGTGCCGAGCAAGTCATGAACGGCGCAATCAGGATGGTCGCAATGCGATCGCGCTTGTTCTCGATGGTGCGCGTCGCCATGATGGCCGGCACCGCGCAGGCATAAGCGGAGAGCAGCGGTATGAAGCTCTTGCCATTCAAGCCAACCCGCGACATGGTGCGGTCGGCGATGATCGCAGCGCGCGAAAGATATCCGGAGTCCTCGAGAATTCCGATGACCAAAAACAGCAGCAGAATCTGCGGCAGGAAGACCAGCACCGAACCGGTTCCCTTCCACACGCCGTTCACGATGAGCGAGCTGAACATCCCGTGCGGCAGATGATTTCCGATCTGCAAGCCGCTGACATCGAGGAAATGCTGCAGCAGGTTCGAGAGAGGCTGGCCAATCGCGAAGATCGTCTGAAAGACGCCGACGACTACCACGCCAAAGATGACCGCGCCCCAAGTTCGGTGAAGGAATATGGAGTCGAGCCGCTGCGTCCAAACCGGAGTTGCCGGACGGCGGTACCTTGCATTCGTGCCCACCTTCACGGCCCACTCGCGATAACCGCGCGTGCTTCCCACTACGGGCAGTTCCAAGGGCTCGGGGCTGGCTGCCGCCGAGGATAGAAAATTCTGCACCGCGACAATGCCTTCGCCGGTTGTGGCGCTGACCAGCGCAACGGGCGTGCCCAACTGGCGCGCTAACGACAGCACGTCCACATGACCGCCCTGCTTACGCAGCTCGTCGGCCATGTTCAGCAACACCAGCGTCGGCAGGCCCAGCGCGATGACGCGGCCCGCCAATACCAAATGGCTATGCAGGTTGGTGGAATTCAAAACCACGATGATCGCGTCCGGGCGTGGCGTGCCCGGCATCTGTCCGGTCAAGACATCGACCGCTACCTTTTCATCCTCGGATTTGGGAGTCAGACTATAGACGCCGGGCAGATCGATCAGCGCGACCTCATGGCCTTCGAAGTCGCGCACGTATCCGGTGTGGTGTTCGACAGTGACGCCGGGGAAATTGCCGACCTTCTGACGCAGACGGGTGAGCCGGTTGAAGAGGGTGGTCTTGCCGGAATTGGGAGGGCCAACGACCGCCACCGTGTGATACGACGCGCTGAGGGATTCATCCCTGGGCCGCGCCACCGCATGGCAGCTCATGGTCGAGGCGCCCATGCCTTAGTCTCCGAACACGGGCGCCCCAGCCAACTCCACGTGGATGTGGCGTGACAGGTCGCGGCGCATGGCAACTTCGGTGCCTTCCACCCGGTACACGCGGGGATCTCCACCCGGGCTGCTGCGCGCCACCGTGACTTCCAAGCCGGGCACGAAGCCCAGGTTCATGAGATGTTCCGCTATTGGAGGGGAGAGTTCCAACTCGGCTAGAATGGCCGTTTCTCCGACGTGCAGATCGGCGAGGGCGCCGGCCGGGCGCTTGCGATGTTTCTTAGGACGGCCGAATATGAAGTTGAAAATCATTTTCAATTCCAACTGTATTCTAACTCTTTCCCGGGGATCGGCAACGACCAAAGTCACACTCGTTTGTGACGCGCGAACATCGGGAAAAAACGACTCCACGCCCCCGAAATGGCCGACGTCGGCCACTGGCCAGGCCCGCTCCGGCTTCAGTGCGCATTCACCCTGACCTGGAACGTCTTCGCTGGGGCCACGTCGTGTTCCCATGGCCGGCGGTATTCCAAGGTGAGCGATGCCATCCCCGCGGAAACGGCGGTCAGACGGAACTCCTGCGTGACCGGCGCGCCTGGGACATCACTCGTTTGGTCATTCTTCTTGGTGGAGTTCTTCACCAGCTTGAGAGGCGAAGGATCGCCTTTTATCGCCCAGCTGTAACCGGTTGACGGGTTGCTCTTCAGCCGGAGCACTAGTGTGTCGCCGGCAGGAAGGTCAATATCCTTTCCGTCATCCTGATCAGTGATGGCGATCGCGGAGGGGGTGCTCTGCTGCTGAGCGCCGGGCGATTGCGGCGGTTGGGCGACGAGCATCAAAGAAGAAAGCAGTAAGGCCGAGACGACGATCGCGATGCGAGTCATAGGACGCCTTCTTTCTGTTATAAAGTCTTAATCGCTGGCGGCATGAGAGTGATCGCTCGCCGAGAAATTGTCAACCGAAAGCACAATCGCGCCGCCGCTTCCCCTTTGCCTGAGAGCAACACCTGCCGCCAAGGCCGCCACGATTGAACGATTAATGAGGACCACAGCCGAATGATCGCGTCAATTGCGCGGGCGCTCACGCATGAACACATGGTCATCGCTTGGGCGATCTTCCTGGTGAGCTACTTCGTGTTCGCGGTGGGCCGCCTGCCGGGCACCAAGATCGACCGGCCGGCAATGGCTGTCATCGGCGCGGTGCTCATGTTTGTCTTCGGCGTTTTTACGCCAGCGCAGGCCGTTGCCAGCATCGATTTTTCGACCCTGGTGCTGCTCTTCTCCATGATGCTGATTGTCGCCAGCTTGCACCTGGCCGGTTTTTTCCAGTGGGTTGCGCATCTGGTGATCGAGCATCTCTCGCCGCAACACCTTCTGCCAGGCGTCATCTTCACCGGAGGCGTCTTGTCGGCGTTTCTGGTGAATGACGTGGTGTGCCTGGTGATGGCTCCGCTGATTCTGGGCATTTGCAAACGCATGAAGCTGCATCCACTGCCCTACCTGCTCGGGCTGGCGACGGCTTCCAACATCGGCAGCGCAGCCACCATCACCGGCAATCCGCAAAACATCCTGATCGGGTCGGTGTCAGGCATTTCCTACCGCGCCTTCGTGGCACACCTCGGACCGGTGGCGCTCATTGGCCTGTTCGTGGATTGGGCGCTGCTGCACTGGATCCACCTGCGGAGCGATACCACAGACCCGCGCCCGTTGCCTGCCCAAACAGCGGTACAGAACCAAGCACCCGATACCGATCTGGCATGGCCGCTGACGGTGACGCTCGCTGTATTGGCCGGGTTTCTATTGGGATTTTCTCCGCCGCTGGTCGCCGCCGCGGGAGGAGCACTGTTGCTAGTGCAGCGCCACCGCGAGCCAAGAGCGATCTATGGCGATGTCGATTGGTCGCTGCTTGTACTATTTCTGGGCCTGTTCTTGATTCTTGGCGGCGCCGAGCAAGCCGGAATTACCCAGGAACTACTCACCGCTGCCGAGCGCCTGAATTTGCACAACCCTGTGATCTTCGCGGCGGTCGTGACGTTGCTGTCGAACATCGTCAGCAACGTACCGACCGTGATGTTGTTGAAAGGGCTGGTGCCGCAGTTTCACGATGCGCGCAGTGCATGGCTCCTGCTGGCAATGTCCAGCACGCTGGCGGGGAATCTGACCATCACCGGCTCGGTCGCCAATATTATCGTGGTGGAAAAAGCCCGAACTGAAGCTCACATCAGCTTCGTGGAGTACATGAAAATCGGTGTGCCGGTGAGCCTGATCGCGCTGGCGATCGGTCTGCTGTGGCTGCGCTTCGTGCCTTACTGAGTATCCTTGGGTCTTCGGCCCGCGCCTGGGAATGAAAATTCACCACGGAGCACGGAGATCACGGAGAAAACTCGATAGAAATCATAAACTCCGTGTCCTCCGTGTCTCCGTGGTAAACGTTTTCTAAGGGATCGAGTGCGCTCGCTGACGTGAGGAATAAAGAAAGGGAGGGGGATACCCCTCCCTGCACGAACGTTCCGTCGCACCCTACTCCACGTAGGGCTTCCAGGTGCCGTTATCCGATTCCATCAGAACAATGCTGGCCTTGGTCGGTGGCGCGCCGTAAAAATCGGCGCCGTAGGTTTTGATGAGAGTGCTGCGGTCCCAACTGGAGAAGCTCTTCACCAGGCTGCCGGAGGCGTCAAACTCGATTCCCAAGCGATTGGGATCCCACTTCCAGCTATATTCCACCCGCGCCAGATGCGGCTTGATCATGGTGACGTTGGCCACGTCCACCAGCTTGCGTTCAGCCAAGGGAACCACATACGTCATCGTCCCGTCATTGTTGCTGGCCTTCTGCACACCCTTGATGGTGCTGAACAACTTCTCGCCCTCAGGCGTCAGGGCGACGAGCAACGAACTGGAACCCTTCGCCTTCGGTTTGGTCACAATGACGCCGGTCTTGGCCAGCAGCTTGTAGTGCGGATCCTGCGGCTTTTCGTTGACGGTGGAGACTACAGTCCCGGTGCTGAAACGGATGGTCGCCGGGCCCTGCTCGTCCAATATCCTGGTGACCGTGCTGCTCGCAAGCGGTACGGTAAGAACGTCACGAGCGCCTTTCACAAAGTAGAAAATGGTCCCGCCAACCACCAGGATCAATCCGGCAATCAACACTAAGGGTATGAAGCCGGAGCTCTTGCCTTCCATCGCGACTTCCGCGGCAAACAGTTCGGGTTCATTGGAGACGGGAGGAACGGGTTGCGCCTTTGCTTCCTCGTTGGTTTTCGGTTCAATGACGGTCGGCATTGCTGACACCTCCGATGCGGACATGCTGCCAGCCGCAAGTACCAAGGCAAGCCGCAGGAAGAGCTCGCCGTTGGCCTTCGCAAGCGGCATGGGCTCTGTTCCCACGCCGGGCTGTGGGCAGCCATAAACAATTCCAGTATGGACCCTATAAACAAGGACGCAGTGAGCCTGATCACTCCGCAATGTGAGGAGTGAACCTGCTGTGCAGGCGCGTAACTATGGGACCCAGGGTCGGCGTCTCCGGGCGACGTTGAGGACGAACTAGTTCTTATGACTTGTAGGGGCTGGGGCCGAGCTTCTGCACTTGCTCGGTAAAGCTGCTCACAACTTCGGCGAATCTTGGGCCTTCCGCTGCCGAAACCCATTCCAGGCGAAAGCGCTCTTCTTCGAGTCCGAAATCGGCCAGCATCAAGCGGAGAGCCTCAGCCCTCTTCTCAGCCTTCAGGTTGCCATCCTGGTAGTGGCAGTCGCCGGGATGACAGCCGCACATGAGAACGCCGTCGGCGCCCTTGGTCAGCGCCTCGATCACCAGGTTGGGATGGACCATGCCGGAGCACATCACGCGAACCATGCGGATGCTGGGCGGGTACTGGATGCGCGAAACACCAGCCAAATCGGCGCCGGCATACGAGCACCAGTTGCAGCAGAAAGCGAGGATCAGAGGTTGAAAGCTATCTTCCATCACGCCACCTCCAGGGCAGCCTCAATCTGGGCCCTGATTTGATCGAGGGTAAATCCCCGGATGAATATGCCGTTCTTGGGACAGGTCGCCTGACAGCATCCGCAACCTTTGCAGGTGCTCTCGTTGGTTTCGACGATTTTCTTAATCGACCCCTGCCACATGTACTCGACCAGGGTGATCGACTTGAACGGACAGGTGTCCACGCAGTAGGCGCAGCCATCGCAGTTCTCGTCCACTACTTGGGAAATGTTGGCCTCCATCTCCAGGCTGTCCTGAGCCAGGATGGTGGCGGCCCTGGCGGCCGCCGCCTGGGCCTGCAGGATGGATTCATCGATGGTCTTGGGCGAGTGCGCCAGTCCGCAGAGAAACACGCCGTCGGTCATGAAGTCTACGGGGCGCAGTTTCATATGAGCTTCCAGGAAAAATCCTTCACTGTTCAACGGGACCTTCAGGAACTGCGCGACCTCCTTATTGCCTTCGTTCGGATGAATGCCCGCCGCCAGGACCACCAGGTCGGCAGGAATCAACATTGGCATACCCAGGGTTTGGTCGAAGACGGTGACCTGAAGTGCATGGGAGTTCCGTGATACCTCGGGCTTGCGGTCTTCCTCGTAGCGTACAAACATGACGCCCTTTTTCCGCGCCTCGGTGTAGGAGCTCTCCCTGAAGCCATACGTCCTGATGTCCCGGTAGAGAATGTAGACATTTGTCCCTGGGAACAGCGCCTTGATCATGAGAGCGTTCTTGATTGCCACGGTGCAGCACACGCGCGAACAGTAGGGCCGCCCCTCGTCCCGCGAGCCCACGCACTGGATCATGACCACCGTCTTTGGCGCTGGCTTCCCGTTGGTCGCGAGGAAGCCGTCTCCCGCAGCCAGACGTTGCTCGAGCTCCCGCTGGGTCAGTACCTTGTCATCCTGCCCATACAGGTACTCTTTCGGCTCGTACTGTTTGGCGCCGGTGGCAACGATGACGGTCCCGTGTGCGATCTCCGAGGTTGTGCCTTTGGCTGAAATCTTCGTCTTGAAGTCGCCAACGTTGCCGTCAATGCCTTCAATAGTCGCCCCGGTGAAGAGATGAATGCGGCCGTTCTGCCGGACTTGCTCGCGCACGCGCCTCAGCTCATCCTGGGGGTCCTCGCCGGCGAGCACATAGTGGATATGCCGCAAGTTCCCGCCCAGCTCATCCTCTTTTTCCACCAGGTAAGCGTCGAAGCCCTGCTCGGCCAGCGCCAGGGCAGCGGTCATGCCGGCGATCCCGCCACCAATAACCAGGCCAGACTTGTTGACCTTGACCGATCGCCGGGTGAGGGGCTGCAGCAACCGGGCCTTGGCCACAGCCATCCTCACCAGGTCTTTGGACTTTTCTGTGGCTTTCTCCGGCTCGTGCATATGCACCCAGGAACACTGGTCGCGGATATTCGCCATCTCAAAGAGGTAGGGGTTCAGCCCCGTCTCGCGCAGGGTGTTCCGGAATAAAGGTTCGTGGGTCCTGGGCGTGCAGGAGGCAACCACCACGCGGTTCAAGTCATGCTCGATGATCTTTTGCTTGATCAGATCCTGGGTATCGTTGGAGCAGGTGTAGAGATTGTTCTCCGCGTACACCACGTTGGCCAAAGTCTTGGAGTACCCCACCACGGCCGGGACGTCGACCACCCCGCCGATATTGGTCCCGCAGTGGCAGACAAAGACGCCGACGCGAGGCTCCTGTCCAGCCACGTCTTTTTCAGGCGGATAGACCTTCTGTGTAATCAGCGAGCCGCGGGCTTGGCTCAGGTATGTGAGCACCTGCGCCGCCGACGCTGAGGCCTGCATGACCGTTTCCGGAATGTCCTTGGGCTCGGCGAATGGGCCGGCCACGAAGATTCCTTCGCGCGACGACTCCGCCGGCTGGAAGGGCGAAGTCTCACAGAAGTTGAAGGCGTTGAGAGCCACGCCGAAGCGTTCGGCCAGCACCTTGACATCTTTCGGCGGCTGCATGCCTACCGACAGGACAACCAAGTCGTATTCCTGGGAGAGCTTCTTGTCGTTCTCGCCGAGATACTTCACCACCAGGTTCCGCGTCTCGGGAACTTCCTCCACGCTCGGCACCCGGGAACGGAAGTAGCGCACGCCCAGCTCTCGCGCCCTGCGGTAGTACTGTTCGAAGCCCTTGCTGTAGGCGCGAAGGTCCATGAAAAAGATGTCGCACTGCAGCCCCTCGCCAAGATGCTCCTTGGCGATGATCGCCTCCTTGGTGGCGTACATACAGCAGACCGAGGAGCAGTAGTCATGTTCGAAATCCCGCGATCCGACACACTGCAAGAACGCAATGCGCTTCGGTTCTTTGCCATCATGAGGCCGTAGCACGTGGCCAGAATAGGGCCCTGACGCCGACAGCACCCGCTCGAACTCCAACGCGGTGATCACATTGGGAAAGCGTCCATAGCCAAGGTCCTTCTTCAATCGCGCATCGAAGACCTCATAGCCGGGAGCGAGGACGACCGCTCCGACCTGCAGCTCGATCTTCTGCTCCCGCTGCAAGTAGTCAATCGCGTGCGCCTGGCAGGCGGTCTCGCAGAGATGACAATCGGAGCAGATTCCACAGGCGAGACAACGCTTGGCCTCGGCAATGGCTTCTTCCGCCGTGTAACCCACGTGGACCTCGGCAAACGTTTTTCCACGCGTCGCGGGGTCAAGGGATGGCACGGGTATCTGGCGCTGCATTAGCACACCGTGCGTGTCCACTTCGTATTCGGTGTGATAGGGCCCTTCCAACTCGCGTCCGCCGCGCAGGTCCTGGTGATTGAGCCAGCGGTCGATGGATATTGCAGCTTTCTTGCCGGCCAGCTGGGCATGGATCACCACGTCAGGACCGGTTACACAGTCCCCACCCGCAAATACTCCGGGCAACCCGGTTTCGAGCGTCAGCGGGTCGGCGGCCAGCGTTCCCCACTTGGTGGTCTCAAGGCCCAAGCGCTCTCCTAAAGCGCCCACATCGGGAGACTGGCCGATGGTGGCGATGACGGCGTCACACGAGAGAACGAACTCGGAGTTGGGAATCGATACGGGAGCAGGCCGCCCGCTGGCATCGGGCGGGCCCAGTTTCATCTTCAGGCACTCCAGCCCGGCCACCCGACCGCCGCGCCCAGCCTTGAAAGACTTGGGGGCAACGAGAAACATCAATTTGATGCCTTCGCGCTCCGCATCCTCGACCTCACGCTGATCGGCCGGCATCTCTGCGCGGGTGCGGCGATAAACGATCGTGACCTCTCCTGCCCCGCTGCGAAGGGCCGTGCGCGCCGCGTCGAGAGCCGAGTTGCCCCCGCCTATGACTAATACCTTCTGACCAGGGGTCACGGCCTTTCCCAGATTGACTCGGCGCAGGAAGTCAACGCCCCCAATCACGCCGGGCAGGTCTTCTCCGGGAACTCGAAGTTTCCGTTCGACGTGGGCGCCGATGGCAATGAAAACGGCGGCAAAGCTCTTGCGCAGCTCGTCGAAGGCGAGGCTGCGGCCCACGGGCGTGCTCAGTTTGATCTCGATCCCGATTGCGCGGAGCCTGTCTATTTCTGCATTCAGCAATCGGCGCGGCAAGCGGAACGCGGGGATTCCGACGGCCAGCATTCCCCCGGCAGTCGAGAGCGCCTCGAAGATGGTTGGACGGTAGCCTTGTTGCCGGAGCTGATAGGCACAGACCAGTCCTGCCGGTCCGGAACCGATGATAGCAACTTTCTCCGCGCGGTCTGGAACCACGGGCTGTGGCAGCTTGTAATCGGGATAATAGTCCGTGACAAAGCGTTTCAACGCCGGCAGATTCACCGGGTCGTCCACGGTGCCTCGAGTACAGGCGGCGGCGCAAGGGTGGGTGCAGACACGACCGCATATGGAGGGGAGTGGATTGTCGCGCAAAATGACCCGCAGCGCCTCATCAAAGCGCCCTTGCGCGATCAGAGCCACGTAAGCTTGTCCGCTCTGATGGATGGGGCATGCATTATGGCAAGGGGCGGTGCCGCGACGAGAGATGGTGAACACGTTGGGAACGGCCTGCGGGAACGGCCGGTAGATCGCCTTGCGCTCTGCCAGTCCCTGGTCGAATTCCGACGGGAGTGTCACCGGACACTCCGCAACGCAGGCGCCACAACCGGTGCACCTCGTCTCGTCGATATAGCGCGCTTGCTTCTTGATGCGGACGGTGAAATTGCCCACCTGGCCGGTGATGCTTTCCACTTCGCTCAGGGTGAGGATCTGGATGTCCTTGTGGCGCCCGATCTCCACCAGGCGCGGCGCCATGGTGCACATGGCACAATCATTGGTGGGGAAGGTTTTGTCGAGCTGCGCCATAACCCCGCCGATGGCGGGCTTGCAGTCAACCAGATAAACCTTGATGCCCGCTCCCGCGAGATCCAGGGCGGCCTGCATACCACCGATACCGCCGCCTACGACCAGGGCTGCGCCCACCGGCTGGGTCTTGGAATCCTTAGACGGCATGGGGAACAACCTCCGCTGCCGGCGCTTGCCGCCCGGCTCTCTGCCTGACCGCCAGGAAATACAGGGCCAGCGGTCGATAAACCATGTGAGACCACTTTCCAAATGACATCTCTACCAGCAGCATGGGCGTGGCGATGACAATGTGCAGGGCGTACAAGAAGTGACAGGTGAGCCCAAAGCCGGCATAGCGGAAAATGTGTGCCGCCAAACCGCTGAGCACGGTCAACACCAGCAAAACGGGAAGAACCAGGTCCTGAAACCGCGTTTCTTTGTAGATCTCCTTCTGTGCCCGCAGCCGGCCTAAGAAAATCTCTCCCAGGCCGTAGAGGATGAGGCCCGTCGCGAGGTATCCAACCCAGCGCTGCGGATTGTAAAAGGGGTAGAGGTTGTCGGTTTGAAACCACTTCAGTCCAAACACCTTGATAGCGAGCATCATCACTGTGCCCAAAGCCAGGCACCAATGGCTGAACCACCGGCCTTGGTCTGGGCACTTCCGCAACAGGGAATGAGTCATCGACTGATACACGTAGGTCCAGGATTCGGCCACGTAGCTGGAAAATGGAATGTGCGCACGCTGCTCTCCATTCATGGTGAATCGCCAGATGCGGAAGACCCGCGATAGCAACAACAGCAGCGGAACCAGGATCACCGTCAGCGTGTAGTAGGTCATCAGCGGGAACATGTGTTCCAAGCCAAGCGGCGTGGTGACAAACTGTGCAGCCGGCATCTTCACGTACCACAAGTGATAGCCGAGGATCAGCAGGAAGGTGAGTGCCGCCACGAAGATCAACGAACCCAGGTACCACGCCGTGGACTGCAACAGCTTGGGGGCGATGCCCGTCCAGTCGTACTGCGCGCTGAGGAAGCGCCGCAGTGTGAGCATGGAGATTCTGGGCTCTGCCTGACGAGGACAGACACCCGAGCAGTCACCGCAGTCATGGCAGACCCACGGGTCCAGACTTTTGACCAGCGGCTGCCTCAGTCCCAGCAGGGCATAGCGAATGCTCTTGCGGGGAAAACTCGCGCTATCGTCGACCAGATCACAGGTAAGCGTGCAACTCCCGCATTGGTAGCAGCCCGTAGGGTCGAACTTTCCATACCGCCGGATGTCGGCTAACAACGTGGGATCGCTAACCGAAAGGGTTTCCACTGCCATAGATCACCTTGCTTGCGGAGCTGCAGCTATTGCGTCATCACTGCAGCTGCGGTCACTACTCTCCGCGTGTAAACGAAGAATTGTCCTTCTACTTCCGCTAAGCAGATCTCGAACTTGTCGTTGCGATACGCCTCCGCCGCCAGGAGGGCTTCCTCCGAGCTGACGTACGGCCGACCGTCCCACATGAACTTCTTGCCGTCGCGAACCAGGGAAACATCTGGCTTCATAGATTCAAACTCCGACGCAAAATTACGCGCTGGCTTGGCATTGGCATAGGTCACCTCGCCTCGCTGTCGTGCGGGGAAAATACTCGCTCACCAGCCACTGCGCCGCTTGCGGCACGGCCTCGCTGACGGCCTCCGACAAACCTTGGGAGATTTCTTCCGGCAGTGGCCCTGTCTGGCAGGCCAGCACCCGCACTTCGACCCCGCAACTTTCTTGCAACTCGCGCAGCAGATTGGAGGTGGGCAACTGGTGCAGCGAGAAATCGTCGAGTTTGACTGCCGGAATTTCGGCAGGATCAATCTCGAATATCTCGCCTTGAGTGCGTCCGGCATCGATTGCGTCGAGGATTAGCAACCGCTGCGGACGCGCGGAACTCAGGCAGAGAGTGAATAACAGCTTGCGCACGCCCGTGCCGACGTCCAGCAAGCAAACGTTTTCGGGCACTTGGTAATGTGACTCGATATAGTCAACTACCGCGCACCCGAAGCCGTCATCTCCAAACAGAATATTCCCACAGCCGAGCACCAGGGTCGGCTTCCGGCAGAACTCGGGAAGATCGCAGGGATCGACCTCCCGCATGTGCTACCTCCTATCTCGCTGCCCTCAGTTGGCAAGCGAGTCAAGCAATTTGCCGTCCGCGCTGAAGATATCCAGCTTCACCGACAGCTTTCCGTCCAGCCGGTGGGTCGCACAGGACAAGCATGGATCGTAGGCGCGGATCGACATTTCTACTGTGTTCAGCACTCCCTGGTCGTACACGCCGTTATGGATCAAACTCTTGGCGGCCTGTGTGACCGACATATTGATAGGAGCGTTGTTGTGGGTAGTACCCACAATCAGGTTGACGTTGGTGATCATGCCGTCGGCATCGGTGGTGTAGTCGTGGATGAGCGTGCCGCGCGGCGCTTCGGTGACGCCTACGCCTCTCGCTGCCCGTGGCGTAACTTTCACCCGCGTCTCCGTGCTGATGATTTCGGGATCGTCCAGCAAGCGCACGGTGTTCTCGGCGTTGTAGAGCAGCTCGATCAGCCGCGCCCAGTGATAGAGCAGGGTGAGCTGTGCCGGCCGTCCAAACTTGGCGCGAAACTCCTCCAGTTCGGCCTGCGCCAGCGGCGTGTCGATATAGTCGCAGGTGTTGATGCGCGCCAAGGTGTTGGCACGATAAACGCCCTTGGGATTCTCGACATCCATGGAGAACCCTTCACCCCATTGTTTGGCATAGGGGAACTTCAAGTAGCTCCACGGTTCGATATGCTCAGAGATGAACTCCGTGTAGCGGTCATACGGAAAGTCCTGGTAGGAACCTGTGGGCGTCATCAGGCGAAGCTTTCCGTCGTAGAGGTTGAGCGCCCCGTCTTCCTTGACCGTGCCGATAAAGCCGGTCGTGATAACTCCCAGCGACTTCACCACGTCGAGATACTTGGGGAAGACGTTCTCCTTGGCAAAAGCAATGGAGAACTTGGCGAGTTCCAGCGCGTCATCGGCCTGCTTGCGCAATTGGTCGCGCTCGCCCGCAGCCAACGGTTTGCTGAATCCGCCAGGAACCGCCGCCTGGGGATGGATCGATTTGCCCGCCAGGACTTCCAGCATCTTGGCGCACATGTGCCGCACTTTCACCACTTGTCTGGCAATGTCGGGAGCTGCCTGCAGCACCCCGATAACATTGCGGACCGAGTAAGGCGCATCCGGCCCCAGCAGGAAATCGGCTCCCGCCAGGAAGTAGAAGTGCAGGATGTGCTCTTCCATGAAGGCAATGCTATTGCACAGCTCGCGCAACTTCTTACCGGCCGGCGGCGGCTCGACTCCAAAGACCGCGTCGCAAGCCTTGGCCGAGGCCAGGTGATGCGACCACGGACAGACCCCGCAAATGCGCGGTGTGATGCGCGGCAGGTCTTCTACCGGGCGTCCCAGGCAGAACTTCTCGAAGCCGCGCAGTTCAATGACGTTCACCCGAGCGGTGTCCACGTTGCCGGCATCGTTGAGCTGAATGGTTATCTTGGCATGGCCCTCGATGCGGGTGACAGGTTGAATGACCAGTGTCTTTGACATGGATCACCTCCGGGGCAGCGGCCGCAGACGGCCCGCGCCAGCAAAACGGTTGAAGGTTGCGGCCCGATCCGGAATCTGTTTGGGATCGAGACCGATGGAGGAGAGCGCTCCCATCATGTCCACCATAGGATTGGCCTTGTCCGACATGGGGCCAAAGCAACCCTCACAGGGCATGTAGGCGCGGACACAGCGTGGCGTGCCTTCACTGCCACCACAGCCGGCACGCGTCGCCGGCCCCAGGCACAGGATGCCCTGCTCCATCAGGCAGCGCATTTCGCTGAGCGGCGCTCCCGGCACGAAGTCCGGCGCATCCAGCCGGCGCTTCAACGTCGAGACCGCCTTCTTCTCACGCTTGGTGGGACACTCATCGCACACGCTCTTGGTCGGCAGCACGGGCAGGGGCTTGCCTTCCAGAAGTGCAACCAGCGCTCCGGCCACCATCTCCGGCGTGGTGGGACATCCCGGCAAATAGGCATCTACCGGTACAACCTCGTGGACGGCATACACCCGGTCGGTGAGTGCGGGAATCTGCTCGTTGGGTATGCCATCTTTCTCGGTGGTGACGCTGTCGCGATACACCTTCTCCAGCAATTCCTGCGTGCTGAACTGGTTGGCAAGTGCAGGGATGCCGCCAAAACAGGCGCAAGAACCCAGCGAGATCAGGATCTTGCACTTCTTGCGCATTTCCTGCGCCAGTTTCTTGTGCTCCTCACTGCGGATTCCTCCGGATATAAGTCCGACATCCGCGGCGGGAATTTCCATCTCCGTACCTTCGCCAGTCTGACCAAAGAGCTTGTGGTCCATCAGGACGGGCATGTGCACGATTTCTACCTGCTTCAGTACGTCGAGGAGCGGTTCACCGATGTCGAGGATGGTTACTTCGCAACCTCCGCATATGGCGAACCATTCTTCGGCAAGTCGAGCTGCCATACTGTTCCTCCCTTACACGCGTGAATTGGTGCTGCTAGATTCCCGTTTCCCACGATCTGTTCTTACTGGGTTCGCTAGAGACTGGGACCCAAGTCCCTTGCCCTGCTCCACCCTCCCTGTTGCCACTGGTGCCGAGCGTTGCGCTTCAGAAGCCGAGACCCACTCCAGCCGAAAACGCTCCGCTTCCAGCCCTGAAAGCAGCTTTTTGGCGATAAGTCTTTCGGGGCGGGTCAGAGCTGGCGGGTTTTTGCAGACGGCGGTCAGGGGAACTTCCACAAGCCACTCTCGGCATGTTTGACGTGCGTCGGCAAACGGAAGCCGCTGGGCCCGGCGCGCCGTAGTTGCAAACGTACTGCTACTTATCCGTCCAACCTGTACCGAAGGTCAGTGATCCAGGTCACGCATCGCCGTGAGCGGAAGTCCGCCCGAGAGCAGAGCCGGACGGGGAGCGGGCTGGCTTGTTTTCTTGAAACTCTTGCTGGGCGCGGATTTGGGCACAGTCGAACCCACGGCAAATGGCGTCACAGAGCTATGTGCGCTACGCCTGAAAAAAGCCACCCTAGCCGACATGGACTATCGCCGCAAACCCGGCGGGGTCCGAGTTTGCGTGCTCGTTTCACCGCGGCAACTCAATGCGGCCGCGGTGATCATCACGCTAAGGTGTGTCCGGTGTCACAGCCCCTTGTAACAAAGCGATGGTGTACTGGCTGTCGAGGATAGCCGCTATGTGCCTCGCGATCCCGGGAAAAATCCTTGAAATTCAAATGCAGGGCACCATGCGGGCCGCCCGCGTGCAATTTGGCGGGATCGTGCGCCAAGTTTCCCTCGACTTTGTTCCCGAGGCCGGGCTGGGTGACTACGTGATGGTCCACGTCGGCTTCGCTTTAAGCGTCGTCGATCGCATCGAAGCCGACCGCACCTACAAGCTCCTGCAAGAAATGGGAATGCTGGAGGCGGAACTTCCGCCCACCGATTCGTAAGATTCTCATCCTTTCTGTCGTTCCCCATTATGAAAAAGCCCCTTGAGGCGGCTAGGTAGGCTAGAACTCGCCGCCCGCAGTGAGTCCAAGTAAGATACAAGAGACCTGCTTTTCGGATTTTGAGCAGCTTGGCCTTGGGGCCTGTATCTTTGAGATATCTGCGAGATTAGGAACTCATGGAACTATCGGAAAAACTGGACACACCCGTCACTACGATCCGCGAAATCGGCCGGCACGAAGGCCAGACCGTCACCCTTCGTGGCTGGCTCTACAACTTGCGCGAGAGCGGCAAACTACTGTTCCCCATTTTTCGCGATGGCAGCGGCGTCATTCAGGGCGTTGTCGCTAAGAATGCCGTCTCCCCCGAACTCTTCGATTCGATCAAGGGTCTGACCCAGGAGTCCAGCGTGATCGTCACCGGCAAAGTGCGCGCCGACAAACGCGCCCCCGGCGGCTACGAGATGGACGTGACGGACGCACAAGTTGTGCAACGCGTCAACCCTGACGATCCTTATCCCATTTCGCCGAAGGAGCATGGCGTCGATTTTCTGATGGAGCACCGCCATCTTTGGCTGCGCTCGCCCCGTCAGGCGGCCATCTTGCGGGTCCGTGCCGAGATCATCAAGGCCGCGCGCGACTATTTTGACGACCGCGGATTCACCCTCACCGATCCGCCGATCCTCACGCCCGCAGCCTGCGAAGGCACCACCACACTGTTTCCGGTGGATTACTTCGAGGAGCAGGCTTACCTGACGCAGTCGGGACAGCTTTACATCGAAGCCACGGCCATGGCTCTGGGCAAGGTTTACAGCTTTGGCCCGACCTTTCGCGCGGAAAAATCGAAGACGCGCCGCCACCTCACCGAATTCTGGATGGTCGAACCGGAGGTCGCCTTCGCCACGCTCGACGATCTAATGGTCCTGGCGGAAGAGTTCATTTCCTTCATCGTCAAGCGGTGCCTGGAGAAGCGGCGGCCGGAGTTGGAAACCATTGGGCGCGACCTCAGCGGGTTGGAGAAAATTGCCACGCCCTTCCCGCGCATCTCCTACGACGAGGCCGTGCAGATGTTGCAGGAAGGCCACGCCAAGGGACTGGTCGAGAACAGGTTCGAATGGGGCGGCGACTTCGGCTCGCCGGATGAAACTTACATCTCATCGCAATTCGAACGGCCGGTGATGGTGCACCGCTATCCGGCGGCCATCAAGGCGTTCTACATGGAGCCCGACCCGCAGCGGCCGGAGTTTGCCCTCTGCGTGGATGTGCTGGCGCCGGAGGGTTACGGGGAAATCATCGGGGGCTCGCAACGCATCGGGTCCTACGATCTGCTGCTGAAGCGCATTCACGAGCACGAACTGCCAGAAGAGGCCTTCAAATGGTATCTCGACTTGCGGAAGTTCGGCGGCGTTCCGCACGCCGGATTCGGCATGGGCATTGAACGCGCTGTGGCCTGGATATGCGGACTGGAGCATGTGCGCGAGACCATTCCCTTCCCGCGTACGCTGCACCGCTTATATCCGTGACGGTAGATTTTGTCGTATCCCACATTGTGGTACGACAATGTGGGATTAAGTTTGATAGAGAATCTTTATGGCAAGCAGCCCGATTACCAAGCCATTACAAAACGTCGAAACCAAGCACATCCGGATTATTGGCGTGCCGCTCGACCTCGGTCAGTCGCGTCGCGGCGTTGACATGGGCCCCTCGGCAATGCGCGTCGCCGGGCTCGAAGCCAAACTTGAAGCCCTCGGCTACGAAGTCGAGGATGGCGGTAACATACCCGTCGCTTTGGCCGAAACCAAGTCGGAAGGCGATCCTAACGCCAAGTACCTGAAAGAAATCACCCAGACCTGCTCGAAAGAAGCCGAACTCGTGGTGAAGACCTTGGAAGCTGGAAAAATTCCCATCGTTCTTGGTGGCGACCATTCCATTGCCGCCGGCACGGTATCTGGCGTGGCCGAGTTTTATCGCCGCAAGAACCAGCGCATCGGTCTGTTGTGGATTGACGCGCACACCGATATCAACACACCCGGCAGCTCACCCAGCGGCAACGTGCATGGCATGCCATTGGGCGCGATCATGGGATTGTTCGAATCTCCGCTTACCGACCTGTATGGCTTCAGTCCGAAAGTACAACCCGACAACTGTGTGCTGGTGGGCATTCGCGACGTCGACAATCACGAGCGCGAAAACATCAGGAAGTCCGGCGTACACGTCTTTACCATGCGTGACATTGACGAACGCGGCATGCGCTCGGTGATGGAGGAGGCCCTCCGCCTTGCAGGGCGCGGCACCGTGGGCTATCACGTCTCGCTCGATCTGGACTGGATCGATCCCGAAGATGCGCCGGGCGTCGGCACTCCGGTTTGGGGCGGTGCCACTTATCGCGAGGGACACCTGGCGATGGAGATCATCGCCGACCACGGGCGCATGCTCAGCTTCGAACTGGTGGAAGTGAACCCGGTCCTCGATGAGCGCAACCAGACAGCGGAGCTGGCGGTCGAGTTAGCGCTGTCAGCGTTTGGCAAGAAAATACTGTGAGCTGGGTGCATGCCATGAGCGCTGTTCCATTGCCGGCTACGCAGTTTGTCTTGCCGCCGCTCCCCGAGTTGCAGAGCACGACTGTCTTTGGGCGGAAAATCTGTTACTACGATATCGGCAGTGGGCCATTGCTTGTGCTCGTCCATGGGCTTGGTGGTGACGCCGACCAGTGGGCCTATTGCTTTGAAGCGCTCTCCGCTACACAACGCGCAGTCGCATTGGATTTGCTTGGATTTGGCCGCTCTGACAAACCGAACATAACCTACCGCATCGCCGGATTCGTGGAGGTGCTGGAGGGTTTTCTTAAGGCACTCGGAATCGGGCGGGCTTCGTTCCTCGGCCATTCGCTGGGCGGGTGGATCGTGGCCGCATTCGCGTTGCAGTTTTCCGACAAGGTGGACAGCCTCGTGTTGAATGACGCCGCAGGGATCGCCTCCGGCGCTATCAAGCCTCCTGTCGATCTGAACATCTCCACGCGTGCGCATATGCGCGAGATGCTGGAGTCCATGTTCTACAACAAAACCCTGGTGACGGACGATTTGGTTGACTTGGCTTATTCCCTGCATCTGGAGCGTGGCGACGGCCCTACGATTCGTAGTGTTCTGGAAACCTTCTCCAGTCCCGACGAGAAACTTGACCACAATATCAGCGGGCTAAAGGCTCCGACTTTGGTCCTGTGGGGAGGACAAGACGCGCTCACTCCGTTGTCCCTGGCGCGCAACTTCCAGCGGCTCATCACCGGCGCTCGCCTTGAAATCATTCCGGAATGCGGACAGTTCCCCGCCCTCGAAAAACCTGCCGAGTTCACGCGGCGGGTCCTGGAATTCCTCCGGTAGAGAAAACGAACGCTATCTGCACCTGCCGCGACCGTTTACCGCGCCATCTGCAAAATCGAAGATGATCGCTTGGTCGTGGTGGTATTAGCGCTCGGACATCGTCGAGATATTTACCGCTGATCTGCATCCCTCCCATGTAAAACCGTGCTATAGTTTCGCTCCAGTTCTGCGCTAGGCGCTCCCTCGAAAAACCTGCAATCCAGCTAAGACGGTTGGGGGATTGCCGCCTTGCACCGGCCCCGCGAGGCCGCAGGAGAAAACCATGGCAAAACGAATCATCTTCTGTGCTGATGGCACCTGGAACGACGCCGCCAGCAACACCAACGTTTACAAGCTTTTCAAGGCGCTGAACTTCACCGCCCAGCAGTGTCCCATCTACGACGACGGCGTGGGCTCTGACGGCAACACCCTGTTGAAGTTACTCGGGGGCGCCTTTGGCGATGGCCTCGATCAGAAAATCAAGGACGGTTACACGCGAATCGCTCATCTGTACTCGCCGGGCGACGAATTGTTTCTGTTCGGCTTCAGCCGCGGTGCCTACACCGCGCGCAGCCTTGCCGGAATGAGCGCGGTTTGCGGCTTGCCCACGCTCAACGTGGATGATAACCAGACCGAGCAGGCCTTCGATGCCTATCGCGAACATGACCTGAGCAAACGGCCGCAAAAGTTGGCGGCGTTGAAGCAAAAATATTCGATGGACGACGCCCCGATCGCCATGGTGGGCGTATGGGACACAGTCGGTTCCCTCGGCATTCCCGCTATCTTCGGTGGAATCGATCCGAAGCAGTATGGATTCCTCGACACCACGCTGCACCCCGACATCAAGCACGCTTATCATGCCGTATCGATTGATGAGCGTCGCCGCGAATTTCCCGCGACGCTGTGGTCCGGGCCACCCGCGACAGGGCAGGTGATTGAGCAGGTGTACTTCACCGGTGTGCATTGCGATGTCGGCGGGGGATATCCCGAAACCGGACTATCGGACATTACCCTGAGCTGGATGATGGGCAAGGCGCAGGCGCTCGGCGTGGATTTCGATCCCGCTGTGTACCAGCAGTACGCCCGCCTCGATGCGAAGCACTCGCTGGATCAGAAGCACGAGTCGTGGAACCTGGGCTGGGCGTTTCCCTGCCCGCGAGGCATTGCCAGCAACGCGTGCATCAGCAACAGCGCCAACATACGCCTGCAGCATGATGCCTCCTACAAGCCCGGCAACCTGCAACACAACGCGGGGATGTTGGCTCCCACGTACACCGTGGTTGCCGTGGTTGCCGAAGCCGGCACCGGGGGGCAGGGCCAATCCATAGGTGTCGGGGCCTGACGTTCGACATCGCCGCAAGGTCTATCGCTAATTACTATTCACAAGACTTTCTGGCGTTAAGATCGAAGCATGACCAAACTCCGGGTAGGTGTCCTGTTTGGCGGGCGCAGTGGCGAGCACGAAGTCTCGCTCCTGTCGGCGGCCTCGGTCCTGAACGCCATCGATAAGAAGAAATACGACGTTGTTCCCATCGGCATCACCAAGGAAGGCCGATGGGTAACTGCGGCCCACGCCGAGCGCCTGTTGCGCGGCAACCCTCCAGAAGCCGCCGAGCCGCGCCATCTGCGCGCCGGCGATCCCGAGACCACCTCCGCCGCTGCAGTCCTGGCCAAAGGCGAAGCCGTGGTGGTGCCGCCCATGCCAGGCGAAAACCATTCCACGCTAATGCCGTTTGAGACGCACTCTACCGGACTGCACGCGGCGCCCAATTCGATTGAAGTGGACATCATCTTCCCAGTTCTGCATGGCACCTTCGGCGAAGACGGCACCATACAGGGCTTGCTGGAGCTGGCAGACATCGCCTATGTCGGTGCAGGGGTGCTAGGCTCGGCCGCCGGCATGGACAAAGACGTGATGAAGCGCCTCTTCCGCGACGCCGGCCTGCCCATCGTGAAGCACGTCACCGTGTTGCGCAGCGCGTGGCGGGAACAACCAAAGAAGGTGCGCAAGCAAATCGAAGCCGCGCTGAAGTATCCCGTGTTTGTGAAGCCGGCAAATCTGGGCTCGTCGGTCGGGATCAGCAAAGTGCACAAGGGCACTGAGCTGGCCGCGGCCATGGACGAGGCGGCGCGTTACGATCGCAAGCTGGTGATCGAGCAGGGCGTCGGCGGCGCAAAAAACAAGGCCCGCGAGATCGAATGCTCTGTGCTGGGCAATGACAACCCTATCGCTTCCCTTCCCGGCGAGATCGTGCCTGTGAAAGAGTTTTACGACTACGACGCCAAATATCTGGTCGAAGGATCGGAGTCGATCATCCCGGCCAAGCTCCCTAAAGCCAAACAAAAGGAAGTGCAGCAACTCGCGATCGCGGCCTTCAAGGCGGTGGACTGCGCCGGCATGGCGCGCGTGGATTTTCTCCTGGATCCGCGCCGGAGCAAGGTGTACGTCAACGAAGTCAACACCATTCCCGGCTTCACCTCCATCAGCATGTATCCCAAGATGTGGGCCGCGACGGGAATCGATTATCCAGAATTGATGGACCGGCTGATCCAGCTCGGCCTGGAGCGCCACGCGGAGAAGAAGCAGAACCAATACGGCCGGTAACGCTAACTTTTTCGCTGCCCAAGCGTCTATTTTAGCAAGCAGGGAGCGATGCTCGTGAGGGGCGTGCGCGAAGTTCCACTCCGCTAAGTAGCGTATGCCCCGGGCACCGCAAACTGCCTTTCCGTATCTCCTGATTCGCAACCACGGAACAAACGCAGGGCCCTCCTCGTACCAAGCAACGAGGAGGAGTTCTGTGCGTAAAACCTTCCAAATTATTCTCCTGTGCCTCTCAGTGCTCGGTGTTTCTGCTTTTGCCGAGGAATGGAACAAAACCTATCAGGTCGGCGACAAACCCACCTTGCGTGTGGACACCAACGACGCCTCGGTTGAAATCACGCGCGGAGCCAGCCGCACGGTTTCAGCCCGGGTGATTGCCGAGGGCCACAGCATGGGAGGGAGCGGCGTGCGCGTCACCGAGCGCCAGGACGCCGACAAGGTTGACCTGCAAGTCCACGTGCCCAACAACTGGGGCATCCACATCAGCACCCATCGAGGAGTGCGCATCGAAGTGCAGGTTCCCCCGGAAACGGCTCTGGACCTGCACTCGGGCGACGGACACATCGGGGTCGATGGCATCTCCGGGCAGGCCCGCATCGATACCGGCGACGGACACATTCAGGTCCGCAACTTCAATGGCGGACTGCACGCCCACACCAGCGACGGGCGCATGACCATTGATGGCGTGCTGACCGACCTTGACCTGCGCACCGGCGATGGACACATTGACCTCACGGTGCGGCCGGGTTCGAAGATGAACAATGGATGGCTGATTCACGCCAGCGACGGCGGGGTGGAGGCTCGACTTCCGCAAGACTTTGCCGCCGAGCTTTACGCTCACACTGGCGACGGCCACATCCAACTGGACATGCCGGTTACGGTGAACGGGTCCATCGAGCGGGCACGCATTCGTGGCAAGTTAAACGGCGGCGGACCGCTGCTGGAGATCACTACCGGCGACGGCAGCATCCACATCGGCAAGTTCTAGCGCTGGGCCCAGGACCACAACGTTCATGAATTGCGCTGACTAGCGCGCGTTCACCAGCCGAATCGTTTCCAGCACCACATCGCCGCTAATCGCCAGCGATTGCGGACTGAGCTTGTCCACCGTGTCTTGCGGAGTGTGCCAGAAGACATTGTTGTAACCGTAGTCGAGGTCGATGATGTCAACCGCAGGCACGCCGATCTTCAAAAGCGGCATGTGGTCGTCGTCAATGCCAGCCTTGTATTGGTAGAAATGCGACTGGTAGCCCAAGTTGCTGGCCGCCTGGTAAACCAGTTCGCTCAACCACGGCGTCGAATTGGTTTCCTGCTGAATGTCGAGGTCGGCGTCGCCGATCATATCGACGAGGATGAACGCTTTGATCTTCTTCGCCGTTCCATCCTGCTGCCATTTCTGCGCCAGATGTCGAGTGCCGTACACGCTGTCGTTGTCGGTCCATTTCACGAAGGCCTCTTCCCCGTCGGTCCACACCAGCCAGACGCTGTAGCCGTCGAGAGTCTTGCCGCGGAATTGGTCGGCAAGCGCGAGCAGCAGCGCCATCGACGAGCCGCCGTCGTTGGCGCCTACAAAGTTTTTCAGGTGATAGACCGTATCGTAGTGACCGGCGACCACGATGATGCCGTCTTTCTTCCCCGGAAATTTCGCGATGATGTTGTTCATGGGGAACGCGCCGACCGGAGTTTTCGCGGTGAAGGTGTCGTTCTCGACGTCAACTCCCCTGAGCTTTGAATGGATGTACTGCTCCAGCTTGGCATGTGCTTGACTGCCGGGCGGGCGCGGACCGAACGCAACGATCTCCTTCACGTACTGCAGCACGCGGTTGCCGTTGATGTCAGGTTTGGGAGCAGCGCTGCCGGAGTCGGTGAGCGCAGTGACCGCTGGAGCCGCCAGCGGAGCATTTGTCGTCGCCGCTGGTTTGATCTCGGCAGATGCCGCTGACGGTGTCTGCTTGTTGCATCCCGTGCTGACCCCAGCGACGAGAAGCAGCAAACAAAGGGCGAGTGGGGAGAAAGATATTCGGCGGGGCTTCATGTTGCCAACATTGTAAATGGCGGGGCGTATCTACCACAGAGACACAGAGTCACAGAGAGACCCTTTTTACCACGGAGGCCACGGAGAATCCGAACGGGTGAATGGGGAGGCCGTGAATTTACTTATTGAGATTCGCACAACATATTGACGATCTCAAGATTTGTCATCACGAGCGCAGCGAGGGATCTGTTTTGCTAGTTGCTAATTGCTCCCTACCCCGCCACTTCCTCCAACTGTTTCTGATCGATATCGAAGTTGGAGTACACGTGCTCCACGTCGTCCTGGTCTTCCAGCGCTTCCAGCAGGCGAATCATGGTGCCCGCCTGATGGCCTTCGAGCTTGGTGTAAGTCTGCGGGACCATGCCGATTTCCGCCACCTCGGGCTTGATGCCGGCGGCCTTCACCGCTTCCAGCACCGTCTCGTACGCCGCGGGATCGGTGAGGATCTCCCAGTTGTCGCCATCGTCCTTCAGGTCGTCGGCGCCAGCTTCGAGAACGATATTCAGCAAGTCGTCTTCCTTGGCCGCCGCCTTGGGGATGATGATGTCGCCCTTCTTGTGGAACATCCAAGAGACCGAGCCGGCTTCGCCCATGTTCCCGCCGTTCTTGGAGAAGGCGTGCCGCATTTCGCTGACCGTGCGGTTGCGATTATCGGTGGAGACTTCCACCAGGATGGCAACGCCGCCCGGACCGTAGCCCTCGAAGGTGATTTCCTCGTAGGAGATGCCGGGCAATTCGCCGGTACCGCGCTGGATGGCGCGCTTGATGTTGTCGGCCGGCATGTTCTCCGCCTTGGCCGCCGCCACCGCGCCGCGCAGCCGGGGGTTCTTCTCAGGATCGCCACCGCTCTTGGCTGCGATGGTGATTTCCTTTATCAAGCGCGTGAAGATCTTGCCGCGCTTGGCATCCAGCGCGCCCTTCTTGTGTTTGATGGTTGCCCATTTGGAATGGCCGGACATGGAGAGACCTCAGATCTTGAATATCTTCGGATGAGTACCAATGGAGCCCCCGCCCATTCCGCAGACCAAGCGATGCTGCCGCTTCAAATCGGGCGGAGAAAGAGCAGGCAAACTGAAATTATATCACCGGCAACAGTGCCGTTTTCCGGGAGATAGCGGTCCGGCGTAGCCTAAGTTTGAGCCTCGCCGGTGATCACGGTCACATCCCCGTTTTCTGGATTGCTGGTGTAATAGCCTGTTCGTCCGCTTTCTCCGCAAAACTAAAGCAGTTTTAACGCAGAACCGGCTAGAATTCACTCGAGGGTCTCATCTCTAATGAAACTCATGCTTGGCGTCGCTATTGCAATTCTTACCTGTGCTCTCTCCGTTGCGCCACAGACCGATGAGCAGAACCGAGCTTCGAGGCCGATACCGAAATTGCCGTCCCTCACCGCACTCTCGGCACTCATCATGGACGCGGCAGCGTTGCAAGCTCCTGCAGGCGGGAAGACGACTGCCGGGGGATGATGATTTACCAGGTCTTCGTTGACAGCGATGGCAACCTCCTGCGGTCGCAGCCGATCACTCAGATCCGAGATCTGCAACCAAACGCGGACGAGGTCATGAAGACTTGGCGATTCAAGCCGGTTGAGAACTGCGGTTCGCGCACAGCATGGTGGAGTTTCGTTGGAATCTGCTATTCGCCGGGATGGACGAAGTTTTTACCATGTGCCCCGCCTCCAGGCGAGCTGCAAGACTATACGGCTCAGACTATCCCCACTCCAATTTACACAGCCGGAACCAGATCGCTGGCGAAGTCAGGCCGGGAACTCGATCTTGATTTGCGTCCCGACACGGCCCCAAATCCTCCCTACCCCTCCGCTGCGCGTGACGCGCGAGTTCAAGGGATAGTTCAACTCGACGTAGTCATTGCCCGGACGGGCACGTGTCTCAGGCCAAAATTATTTCGGGCCACCCGATGTTGACGGGCGCGGCAGTCAAGCTTGCCCAGGATACGCGTTGGACACCGCCGACTTTTCTAAATCACTCAGTCGAAGCGGAAATACACTTGAACGTCGGCTATAGCCTATCTGGGCCTCATTAATCGCCGGATGCCCATCCTTTCGCCTCTTTCGCGAAAAGGTGGGAACAAAGCCAAACCCGCGCGCGATGCGTTGGCACCGGTTAAGTGATCCTCCCCTGCAGGTGTCACTCTGAGCGGAGCGAGGTCGTCCGCCACGGCAGACGATCGAGCGCAGTCGAAGAAGCCCTACTCTGCGGAGAATCCTCGCGCCCATAGGGGTCCTTCGACTCGTCGGTCGCCACGGCGACCTCCTCGCTCAGGATGACAAGCGTTATTGCTGAATGCTGAAAGCGGTTCCCGTGCGAAGATAGAGACCGGGCGCCATACACACGCGGAGGACATGCAGACTGTCAACCTTGCGCAGGATCTTCAAAGCATTTCACTATCGCGATTTCCGTTTGATGTGGTTCGGCGCCTGCACGTCCAGCATTGGCACCTGGATGCAGATTGTGGCGCAGGGCTGGCTCATCTATCGCCTGAGCCATTCCGCCTTTCTGCTCGCGCTCGACCAGTTTCTCGGCGGCATCCCCATTTTCCTGTTCTCGCTGATCGGCGGAGTGGTGGCCGACCGCATCGAGCGGCGCAAGGTCCTGCTCGCCTCCCAGTACGTGCAGATGACAAGCGCGGCGATCCTCACCGTTCTGGTCGCCAACGGGCTGACTCACGTCTGGCCCATCCTCTGCCTGTCGTTTATGTCCGGCTTCGCGCAAGCTTTTGGCGGCCCAGCGTACTCGGCGCTGATTCCCACGCTGGTGGAGCGGGACGACATGCCGAACGCCATTGCGCTTAATTCGATTCAGTTCAACCTGGCGGTAACGATTGGTCCTGCGCTGGCCGGCATCGCTCTGGCGAAGTTGGGTGAGACATGGTGCTTCGGGTTGAACGCGCTTTCTTTCCTGGCGCCCATCGTTTCGCTGTTGCTGATCACAACCCGCTTTCTGCCGGCGCCTACCACCGAGTCGATGTTCACCAGCCTGAAGCAGGGCATCAAGTTCGTTCGCAAGCAGGGCTCCATGGAGGCGCTGATCGTGCTGGCGTTCTGCATGACCGCGCTGGCCATGCCGATGCGCACGTATATTCCGGTGTTCGTGAAAGACATCTTCCATCGCGGCCCTGGCACTTACGGCAATCTGCTTTCGCTTATGGGAGTGGGTTCGATCTGCGGCTCGCTGGGGGTTGCAGCGATGGGTAACATGCGCCATAAAGGGCGCTTTGCCATCACCGGGCTCATTTGCCTGGGCGCCGCAATCGCAGTCTTTTCCCTCTCGCGATCGTTGCCGCTGAGCTATGGCATGCTGGTGATCGTGGGCGCTTCCATGATGGCTGTGTTTGCTACTGTAACGTCGCTGGTGCAGTTGATTACCACCCACGAAATGCGTGGCCGCGTCATGAGCGTGTACAACTGCGCGTTCCGTGGAGGCATGCCCATGGGAAATCTGCTGTCGGGCTGGCTCGTGCCGGTATTTACCGCGCCTTTGGTGCTGAGCGTGAACGGAATGCTGCTGATTGGGATGGCGCTGTACTTTCTCCTGGTGCAACGGCGCGTGGCCGCGCTGTGATGGTCCGGTTCAACGTTCGCTGCCACCCTTAGCGCCAAGCGGGCGGCCCATCCTTTCGCCTCTTCTGCGAAAGGGTAGAAAACCTCCGACGTCGTCATTCCGAGCGAGGACTTTCGTCCGAACCGAGGGATCTGCGGTTCTGTCGTCCCCAGGGGGACTCGGTCCATTTATCTCGCCACCCAGCGCTAAAGCGCTGGGCTATCTTCTTCCGTCCCGCTTCGCGGGACTGAAGCATCGGCATGCAAAAGATCATCACAGCCCGCCGACCTCGCCGATACCGGGCGTCCCATCCTTTCGCCACGTTTGGGAAGGGTGGGAAGCTAACGTCCTGCTGCCTTGTCTGCGCCACGCAGCCGACGGCTCATTTGTGCATAGCCCCAGGCGGCCTCCATCGCCGCCCGCACCGGAGCAACTCGGGCCGCTTTCAGGCAGACACTGGTGCAACCGGCTTTTCCCCAAGCGCCCTTCACTGGGATGAAGGCACGGGGATCGGCTTTGGTATATCTCTCCTGCAGTTGTGGCGTGAGTTTGATCATCCCCCAAGTAGCATCCGGATAATTGAGGGTCGCGAAGATTTTGCCACCCACTCGAAAGTCGGGATGCCTCATGTGAGCGCCTTCCGCCGTCTCGGGAAAGCTGAGCGCAATTCGTCGAAATTGTTCCGCGGTCAAGCCAGTAACCCCGTGGTTTTAGCAAGCTGCGCGATGAGCGATATCGCGCAGCCTGGAAAATGGGCCGAGCATTTCGGCAGTGTCGTTGAACTACTTCGCCTTGTCGGCTCCCGCGGCCTGCTTCTTCGCCAGTTCGCTATAGCGGCGCTCGATCTCCTCCGGCGAGACGTCCTCGACATGGGTCGCGACCCACCACTGATTGCCCTGCGAATCCGCGACGCCGCCGCTGCGATCGCCATACGCCTGGTTCGTGGGCTCCTGAATGCTCTTTGCCCCAGCTTCGAGCGCGCGCTTGTACACCGCGTCCACGTCCCCCACGTACAGATAGAACATCGCCGGCATGGGCTTCCACTGGTCGCGCGCCTGACCAATCATGAGCATCGAGTTGCCCACGCGCACCTCGGCATGGCTGACGTGGCCCTTGTCATCGTTGTGACGGTATTTTTCTTCGCCGCCAAAGGCCTTCTTCAGGAAATCAATCTGCGCCTCGGCGTCCGCCACCGTCAGGTAGGGCGTGACCGTGTAGTAGCCGTCTGGAATTGCTTTGGCTGTCATGATTTTTTCTCCTCACCAAGTTAGATTACCGTTGCCGATATTCTGCCCGATTTTGGCACTCGGTGACATGCACGTATTGTAAAAATTTGACCTACTCGGCCAGGGGAACGTGGTTCAGATGTGGGGTGCGCTGCAGCAGGTAGGTTGCCGGCGTGATTCCCGCAAACGATTGGAAGTCGTGGATGAAGTGCGCCTGATCGTAATACCCGCAGTCCAGCGCCAGATCGGCCCAGTCGATTTCCCCGGCGCCGTGAGCGGTCCGCACCGCTCGTTGGAAACGGCTCACGCGGCCGAACACCTTTGGCGTGAGCCCGACCTGTTCGCCGAAGAGCTGGATGAACCGGCGTTGACTGAAGCCGGCTTTGTCCACCACCTCCGCGACCGACGGCTGCCCTCGGCTGCGCAACTGCTGAATGCCGAAGCTGACCGCGGGATGGCGTTCTAGCGGCTTGGCTAACTGTTCCAGCAGACAGGTCTCCAGGACGCGGAACTTGCCTTCCGGCGTTGGCGACGCGAGTAGGCGCTCGCGCAGCTCAGATGCCGTCGGACCCCACAGTGCGTCGAGCGCAATGGATTGGTCAGCAAGTTCGCTGGCGGGCACGCGAAAGAAGGGGAACGCTCCGCCGGGACGGAAGTGCACGCCCATGACCGCCACCTGATCTCGCGTATTGATGACGAAGAACTGGGTGCGCGGGCCGGAGACCATGCAGCTCGGCACGCTGCCGCAACGGTGATAATCGTCACGGTCATAAAGGTGAATGAGGTCCTGGTGAAGATTGATCACCAGCTCCACTGTGCAATCCGGCAGCAGCCGCTCCATTGGGTGAGCGGGCGCAGTCCCCTGCGACAGCCAAAGCCGCTCGACAAAATCCGCCAACGGCGGCAGCGGTCTGTAACTGAGGATTTGCATGGCTTACCTGCTTCAGCGCCCTGAACAGTCCGATGGTGTTGCCATCGGGACCGTAAAACCAGGGAAGGTGCCCCTGGGCTATTAAGATGACCGGCCGCAGCGCCAAGGTTCCGGGGATTTTACACACCAGGGCGCTTTTCCGCATACACCGCGAACCCTGCGTGCAACTATGCGGCAGATTCAATCGCGCTAACATACAGGCGTGGAAAAGACCGTCTATCTTTCACTGGGCTCCAACCTGGGCGACCGCGAGGGCAACCTGCGTACCGCGATTGAGAAGCTCGCCGAACTCGGCGAAGTGATTGCGGTGTCGTCGTTCTATGAGACCGAGCCGATGGAGTTTACGGCGCAACCGTGGTTCTTGAACTGTGTGGTGGCGCTGCGCACCGAATTGATGCCGAAGCTGTTGCTGTCAAAGACGCTGGCCATTGAGCAGCAAATGGGCCGCCGTCGCATCCAGCCCAAGGGTCCGCGCAGCATCGATATCGACATTTTGCTCTTCGGAAATTCGGTGATCCACACGCCGCAATTGGATGTGCCCCACGTCGCCATGCACGAACGGCGATTCGTTTTGGAACCGCTGGCTGAGATCGCGCCCGAGGTGCGGCATCCCATCTTCAAGCGCACCGTCCGCGAGATGCTGCAGGCGCTCCTCCACAATGTGGGACAAGTCAGAAAGGTCAGCGGCGGTTAGGAGCAAGAGGTCTAGGGCTTGCCGATCTGCGGCGCCCATTTTTTCGTGTGAACACCCTTCTCAAATACAGTAACGCTATCGTAAAAGTGCATCGATAGCGTGGTCCGTGTGAATTCGGTAGGTGCCAGCGCTCCTCGAGTGTGGTCCGCATTCAACTCATCGAGCAGGTTCTTGCTCAGCTCGATGAAGGTTGTCGGTTTCCGCAGACCGCCTTCATACTCCTCCCAGTACGCCGTATGAAGGTCTTCCCCCATGTAAATGCCGTTCTTGGCGACCCGTGGATAAAGGAATTGGAGGCTTGCAATGACGTGACTCATAACGTGGCTACCATCGTCCAGGACAATGTCTGGCGCTCCAAACTCAGCGATTACGTTCTCCAGGAATTGCCGATCCTGCTGTGCCCCAATGCGGATCTCGATCTGGTCTTCTTCGAATTGCTTGCACTCGGGAAGAATGTCAATCCCGACGATGCGCGCGTGCGGGCCAAGATATCTCTTCCACATTTGCAGGAAGCCGCCCCGGCCGCAGCCGATTTTCGATGAACGTCACCGGCTTGTAAACGAAGTCCCGAAAGTGGCGTTCGTAAATGGGGAAATAATGCTTCCACTTGTGGATCAGCCTGCCATCGTCGGTTAAGAAAGACGACCACAGATTCAACGCATCCTCCCTTAGATTCGTTGTAGCTGCCGCACTGTGCGCTCACTGTCTAGATTGCCCGTATTGAGCGTGGTCTTCGGCTCCAACAGCATGACATGGGTTTCCTCGTCGGCGGAAGGAAAATGCTCGACGCCACGCGGAATAATGATGAATTCGCCAGGATTCACCATGAACTCGCGCTCCGTTTTCTCGCGCACCTTCATGCGCAGCGCGCCTTTCACCACGAGGAACAACTCGTCTTCCTTGTCGTGGTGATGCCACATGAAGTCGCCCTGCAACTTCACCAGCTTTACGTATGCGTCATTTACTTCGCCCACGATCTTTGGGCTGTAGTGATCGGTGAACAGCGACAGTTTCTGCGCCAGATTGACTTTGTCCATGCTAACCCCACGAGTCAAAATCTTGACCTTATGCCAGATTCTACCCGAACAGGAGAATTGGCCTTCGTTGACAATTGTAACAAATTGTGACAGTTATCGACAATCCTGACAAAATTGAAGTACTATGTCATTTTAAAGGAAACATGACATGGAAGAGGAAATCCGACAGCGGGTAAATGAGAACGGTCGCGTCATCATTCCTGCGGCATTCCGCAAAGCGCTTGGCATTGCGGTTGGGGACGAAGTCGTTCTGCGCATCCAGGACGACGAGTTGCGAATCACCACGCAGCAGCGGCGCATTCAGCGGGCGCGTCGCCGCGCCCGGCAATATGTAAAACTCGGTACATCGCTAGTCAACGAACTGCTTGCCGAACGCCGCGAGGCGACCAAAAATGAATAGGACTGTGCTCGATGCTTCCGCGATTCTTGCACTTATCAATGGCGAGCCGGGGCACGAGAAACTGACTCCTAAGCTGCTTGCCGGCGCCGTTAGTAGCACCGTCAATCTTGCCGAGGTGCAGGCCAAGCTGGTGCAGCGAGGGTGGTCCCCCGATGAAGCCTGGGAAGATGCCACCAGTCCCATTCGGGAAGCCGTGCCTTTCAACGCGGAGCACGCCCGGATTGCTGGCAGCCTGACCGCCCTGACGCGGCCGCTGGGCCTCTCGCTGGGAGACTGCGCGTGCCTGGCGCTGGGGATCGCGTTGAAAGCGCCTATCTACACAGCGGAAAAGGTATGGAGCAAGTTGAAGCTTGGAGTCCGAGTACACGTTATCCGCTGAAATCAAGGCGCGACCTCACTAGGCGCACGCCCAAGCCTGGTCTTTGATTGGGTGGGGCAATTCGCCATGATTCTCCAGTCTTGCGGCAAGTCGCTGCCCTTCACGCTGGCAGCTGCGACCCTTTCGATTCTGGCGATGCGGCCAGCAGTTTTTCCAGTTGATCGAAACTGAAAGCCACGCCACGCTCCATCCCGCTCTTTAGAATGCCGTCGCGGATTTCCTTGGAGCCGCATTGCATCGTGAGGGTCACAGTGGTCTGGCCGTACGCTTCGACGAAGGTTGTCGTGTTGACCAGTTCGCCCGAATACCAGGACGGTTCGAACCGTTCCGTGGCGACCACGCGCTCCGGCGGCACGATTTCGCGAAAGATGCCCTTACTGCTCATCTCCTGTCCGTCCGGACCGCGCCAAACGTAATGGTACGCGCCGCCCACCCGCAGATCGATCTCGCAGATCGGCATGGTGTGGTCCGGCCGGCCAGTGAGCCAGCGCGGAACCAGTTCGGGCTGAGTGAAGGCGTCAAACAGCATTTGCTGGGGAGCGTCAAAGACGCGCGTCATTACGATCTCCCGCTCGCTGGGCGTGTCGATTGTCATCTTGCCAATATCTGTCATCGCTGAATTCTCCTGTTGGTTCGTTTCTTCGGGACTGTCTTCTTGGCCTTCATTTCTTCCAGCAGCGAGTCGAGGCGGTCGAAGCTGGCCTCCCAGAACTCGCGATAGCGCTCCAGCCACCGGTTGGCTTCTTCTAGCGGACGCGCTTCAATGCGGCAGGGCCGCCTTTGCGCATCGCGACTGCGGGAGATCAGCCCTGCGCGCTGCAATACCCGTAGGTGCTTGGAGATGGCGGGCTGACTCATGTTGAATGGCTTTGCGAGTTCCATCACAGATGCCTCGCCCGAAACCAGCCGGGTGAGAATGGCCCGCCGCGTCGGATCAGCCAGGGCGGCAAAAGTAGCATCGAGGCGCTGCGAGGTCTGCATATTAATAACTTATTAGTTATAAAACTAGATGGTTATAATATGGCCGAAGACGGCTGTCAAGTACTTCTTGCTGGAAACTTAGATCATTCGTGAAGGTCACGTGATTTTATCGCACGTCGGTCTGCAGCAGGAGGAAGCGGGTGCGCCTCCCCCAAGCTGGGTTTGCTTGGGTGGGTTTTTCCTACTGCAGCAGCAATCCGCCCTCGCCGTTGCCATTCTCAGCCACTTCTTCCGGTGGAATGACCGAAGTGGCGGCCACCCGGTCGCCCTCCTCCAGATGCAGCAGGTGAACGCCCTGGGACGAGCGTCCGCATTCCCGGATGGTCCTGGCGCCAATGCGGATGATCTTGCCGAATTGGCTGATCACCATCACCTCCGACTCCTCGTTCACCAGCATGATGGAGACGACCTTGCCATTGCGCGACGTGGTCTTCACGTTGATGACGCCCCCGCCGCCGCGCGCCTGCAGACGGTATTCATCCACGTCGGTGCGCTTGCCGTAGCCTTGCTCGGTGACCGAGAGGATGAGGTTTGCTTGCTGCCCATCTCCGTTCTTGGCCTTCCCGCGCTCCATGGGAGTGACCGCCATGCCCACAATGTAATCGCCTTTGCGCAGCCTCATACCGCGGACGCCATAGGCCTGGCGACCCATCGGCCGTACGTCGTCTTCATCGAAGCGAATGGCCTTGCCGTCGTGCGTCGCCAGGAAAACGATCTGGTTGCCGTCGGTACAACTGGCGGCCACGAGTTCGTCCTCCTTCTCAATGCCGATGGCGTTGATACCACTCGACCGCACGTTGCTGAAGTCCTTCAGCGGCGTTTTCTTCACGGTGCCACTGCGGGTGGCGAAGAAAACGTACTTGCCCTCTTCTTCCAGATCGCGCACGGCGAGTAGCGCGCGTACGCTCTCGCCCGCTTGTAGGGAGACGAGACTTGCAATCGCTTTGCCCTTGCCGGCAGCGCTCAGCTCTGGGATTTCGTACACCTTGAGCCAGTACACGCGCCCATTGTTGGTGAACACCAGAATGTAGTCGTGGGTCGAGGCCACGAAGAGATTTTCGACGAAGTCCTCCTCGCGCGTGCTCATGCCTTTGCGTCCGGTGCCACCGCGACGCTGCTGCCGATAGGTCGAAATCGGAGTGCGCTTCATGTAGCCGGAGTGGCTGACCGTGACCGCGACCTGCTCGTCGGCGATCAGGTCCTCCAGGCTGATCTCGACCGTTTCGTCCTGAATGACCGTGCGGCGCGCGTCTCCGTACTTCTTTTTGACTTCCTCGAGCTCCTTGACGATGAGATTGCGCAGCTTCTTTTCACTGGCGAGGATCGATTCGTACTCGGCGATGCGGCTGCAGACCTCGGCCAATTCCTTAAGAATTTCGTCAATGGACAAGCGGGTCAACCGATGCAACTGCAATTCCAGAATGGCGTCGGCTTGCACGGTGTCGAAGGGACGCGTGAGTTGCGAAGGCACCAGGCCCTTCAGCGAAGCCGTCTTACCCGACTTGCCTTCCGACACACTTACCGTCTTGCCGGAAAAATACTCAACCAGGTTGGTTCGGGCTTCGAGGCGGTTCTCGCTGCCACGAATGATGCGAATCACGTCATCCACCCGGTCCAGCGCGACCTGATAGCCCTCGAGAATGTGCTCGCGCTCGCGCGCCTTCATCAGCAGGTAGGCGGTACGGCGCCGCACTACGTCGATGCGGTGATCGACGAAGTACTGGATGGCCTGCACCAAGCCCATCTCCTTGGGCTGGCCGTTGATGATGGCCAGGAAAATCATGCTGAAGCTCTCCTGCATCGAGGTGTGCTTGAAGAGCTGGTTGAGCACGATCTGGGCTTCGGCGCTGCGCTTCAGTTCGATGACGACGCGCATGCCGTCGCGGTCGCTCTCGTCGCGGACATCGCTGATGTCGTCGATCACCTTGTTGTTCACCAGTTCGGCGATGCGTTCGACCAGCTTGGCCTTGTTGACCTGGTAGGGGATCTCGGTGACGATGATCGCGTCCTTGTCCTTCGTCAGGTGCTCGATGGCCGCCTTGGCGCGCATCATGAAGCGCCCGCGCCCGGTGCGATAGGCTTCGGTAATGCCACTGCGTCCGTAGATAAAGCCAGCCGTCGGGAAGTCCGGGCCCTGCACATGTTTCAGCAAGTCGGCGAGCGTGGCGTGCGGGTTGTTCACCAGGGTGATGCAGGCGTCCACGATCTCCGTCAAATTGTGCGGAGGAATGTTGGTCGCCATGCCGACGGCGATACCGTTCGATCCGTTCACCAGCAGGTTGGGAATTCTGGTCGGCAACACCAGCGGCTCGACCGTGGTGTCGTCGAAGTTGGCGACGAAATCGACCGTGTCTTTGTCGATGTCTGACAGCAGCTCTTCCGCAAGCTCGGTGAGGCGCGATTCCGTGTACCGGTAAGCTGCGGGGGGATCGCCATCCACAGAACCAAAGTTGCCTTGGCCGTCGATCAGCGGATAGCGCAGGCTCCAGGGTTGCGCCAGGCGCACCATCGCGTCATATACAGCACTGTCGCCATGAGGGTGGTACTTCTTCAGACACTCGCCGACGACGCCAGCGCACTTCATGTGCTTGCGGTTGTGCAGCACGCCCATGTCGTGCATCGCATACAGAATGCGACGATGCACCGGCTTGAGGCCGTCGCGCACGTCGGGCAGAGCGCGTCCGATGATGACCGACATTGAATAGTCGAGATACGAACGCCGCATCTCCTCTTCAATGTTGACGGGTTGTACATTGCCACCGGTGGGTCCCCCGGGGCCGAGCGGTAGTTGCTGGTTGGGATCGTCTGCCATGATTGCCTTTAGCTATCAGCCGAGACTAGGGCAAGAGTGCGTGGGTTGACCCATAATCGGACAGGCTTGAAGCTGATAGTTTCGAGTGATCGTCCCGATGAATAGCACGTCAAATTATATCATCGAAACGCTGCGGGTGGTAGGCGGTAATCTATTTATTTTCAATTGCTTACATGCGCTTGAGCTGGGGAGCGAGAAGGCATCCGGAAAGGGGCCGCAGCGCGGCGCTTAGGGCGCAACCGAAGCGATGTTGGCCGGGTCCGTTGCTTGCGGTTGGGCAGGGACCTTCAATTCAATATCGGCTTTCTTCGGTGCTGGTTTTTGCGCCGGGACCTTGAACTCCATACCGCGATCGTCATTGGCCTTGACGGTGGCGGGCACGTCCAGGTCGGCGAGAGAAATTTTCTTGGTGCGCTCATCCAGGACGTAAACCGTTTGACCCATGATGGCGTAATTGCCAACTTCTTGCTGATGCCCACCGCGAAAAACCAGGACGGTTGGCTCGCGCGGCGTCGCATCCCGTGCTGTGGAGGGTTGCTCGTGTGCCACTGGCGGAGGTGGCGCTACTTCCGCCTGCGCGTCATCGGCTGGGGGACGGTATGACTGCGCTGGCGGCTGCTCCACAATGATGTGCAGCGTAGATTCGTTAGCACCCATTGGCGGGCCAGAATACATATTGGGCGCGCCAGAAGACACGGTGGACGGACCAGAATACGTATTGGGATCGCCTACGTAATCGGAGTCATAGTCATAGTCATAGCCGTAGCCGTAATCGCCTAGCGGAATGTAGTAAGGGGCGGCGTAGGCGTAGCCTCCGCTGCCGTATCGGCGATTATGATTGAAACCCGCACCGTGATTGAAACCTGCTCCGTTGTGAAAGCGGTTTCCAAAACCAGTGTTTCGGCCCGACGAAACGCTAGGACGTGGGTACCCGCCCATCGAGCTCACCGAGGGCAGCGGGTAACCGCCACCGCGCACCTGTCCGAATCGCGCCTGTCCGAATAAGGGCGCCGCAAGCAACAGGCACGACCCCAATATCAGCGCCAGGCCCTTGAAGGACTTGCAGCCCCTCGGACACCCGACTTGGCTTGCGCCCCTCATTTGCCCCTCAGTCTAATCCAACCCGTTAGATGCTGGGAAGTTTCTATTAGCTTCGGGATGTTAAATGCATCAGGCTGTAAACGTCGATCATGGCGTTGGCGATCAGCACGCCCACGATTACGGCATTGGCCAGCACTGCGTAGCGGCTTTGCAGCAGGTCCGCCGACACGCCGGCCATGAACAAAATCAGGAATGGGAGGGCGACGAACAGGAAGGTGAAGCCCGCAGAGTGCAGTCGCAAGGCCAGAACCACCAGCAGGACGCCTATAAACAACGGCGCGGCCGTGCCAAAGAACCGCGAGCGCTTCCAAACGACGAAGGTAACCAGCGTGACCAGCAGCAACAGGACCAGGCCGAACCCGTTTTGCAGGAAAAAAATCCCCATCTCCGGAGCGATCCCGCTCCACGAGAAGGTCCGCGAGGACATTTCCAGCCAGTCTGCGTTGAGCAGGACCTGGCCGAAAACCACGGGGCGGAAACTGTAGAGGGCCCACAACAAAACCAGCCCGGTGAGACACGCGGCGGCGAAGATGGCCAGGGCCGCGCTGCGCCGCACGTGGCCGACCCAAAGCATGAAGCCGAGCGCGGGGACCAGCAAAATCCAAAGCGAGAACTGAGCGCCAATGCAGATGGCCATGGAAAGCCCCATCAGAAGAATCCGCCGCCAATTCCACAGCACGACTTCACGCGGCGCGTACAGAGTGTGCGCCACTGCGATGGATGTAAAAATGAGACCGAAGGCCCCCCACGCGCCGACGATCACGGCGTCCGCCTGGCTTGCCCATCCCACCATCAGCGGCGAAAAGCAGTACAGCCCGAGCGCTACGTATCCACCAATATTCCCGTACAGACGGCGCGCGACGTACCACAGCGAAGCGCCCAGCATTAGCCCCGCAAACAAGAAGGGCAGGCGGATCCAGAAGCGGTAGTTGCTAAGCCGCAGGTAATGACTTTCTGCGCCGCTGGTCCGCGCCGCAACTGCCGCCAGCAGTGGCGCCAATGGGGAGCGCTCACTCGTGCCGGCACTCGAGAGCCGTTCCAGATGAAGCAACCCGGCCTCAACGTAGCTGCCTTCCACGGCCGATAGCCGCACATGCGCGGAGAACCACAAACACTGCACGAGAAACATAAGCAGCAGGAACAGCGCCACGATCTGCGGCCTACCAACTCGCTGGCGGATACCCGAAATGGACATGAGCTTTTGTTGTAACACGCCGGTGCTGCTGGTGGCGAAGAGTGGTTGGCGACGGGAAGAACGGCGGCCAATCGCGTTGAGGTTAACGAGCTAAAAAGCTTAGAGCTTGGTAACAATACACCGCGTGCTCCGAATAACGGCGCGTGCGTTGCAGACGTCGTGACGACTTGCGCCGCCACTGCGATGCAGCAGGCGGCTGAGGACTGCGCTTATCGCGGCAGCAGGTCGGTCAGCGCGCCTTCAATGCGATCCACCTCTTCGCGAATCACCCGGATCGCCTGGTGGTTGGCGGGATGCGGCACCGCCGTGATGGCTTCCACCGCGTGCCGAATCTTGTGGTTCCGGTCCCAGATCAAATTGATCCTCGCGGAAGTTTCCATTCGGTGCTGATAGATCTTTCTGACCACCTTGGTGGTCATCCAGGCGAACGCCAGTCCGAACAACATTTCGATGGGGAGACGGTCAGTCGCTCCATCGAAATCGAAGAAGGCCAGCCGATAGACGGCTTCGCCTGCGCCCAGAGAAGCGAATATCACTCCCATCCCAATCAAGGCCAGGGTCAGGCGGTCAAGGGGTCGGAGCTCCAAAGACGGTTGATTAGTGCCACGGTCTTGCGCGAATGCCATGGTGCCCCCAAAGAACAAATGGTGCTGCGAAACTCTATTGTGCTACAAACGTCGGGGTTTGTGGACTGTGTATTTGGGACAAAATTTAAGGGTTGCGGGCGATTGACTGCCTTACCGCGGAATGGGAATCCTCGGACACTGCACGTTGGGAAGGCCGGACGGGAGCCCGGCCTTCTTGATAGGCGAGCTCAGATGTCCAGGTTCTTCACTTCCAGCGCGTTGTCTTCGATGAACTTGCGGCGGGCCTCAACGTTTTCGCCCATCAGTGTGGTGAAGATGGTTTCGGTCTCGGTCAGGTCCTCGAGCTTCACCGAGAGCAGCGTCCGGCGCTCGGGGTCCATGGTAGTCTCCCAAAGCTGCTGCGAACTCATCTCTCCCAGGCCCTTGTAGCGCTGCACGGTGTAGTCTTTGCGGCCCTCGTTGAGCACGTAGTCGAACAGTTCACGCGCCGAGGCCTTCTCCACGGTTTCCGCCTCCGTCTTGCGCTTGGAGGTCTTGGGGCTCTTCTGCTCAGCCTTCTCCTGGTCGGCGCGCTCGGCGTCGCTGAGTTCTTCCTTGCCATTCGCGGCGGAGCCGGCGTCTTTCTTCACCGTCTCGATGTAGTACGGCGGCAGCATGTACAGCTCGATCTGCTTGTACTTCGACATCATCTGCCGATACTCGGGCGCGGACGCCAGTTCCCAGTTGACAACGTGCTCAGCACCCTGCGAGTTGACGAACCTCACCTCCCAAAGGCTGTGCTCCTCCTCAAAATGCGACCTCACCTCTTTGATACCGCGCTCCTTGGCAATCGCCTTTAGTGCCTTCTCCAACGCGACAATCTTCTTGGGAGGATTCTTGCTGTCACCCTCGAAGTCAACGCGCTTCAACAGGTCAGCTTTCGGCAACACCTCGCTAATCTTCTCATCGCGAATGCGCTTGTCCACCTTGTCGAAGAAACCCAGAAAGTCGTTCAGGGTGGTCATGAACTTGGTCAGCGGACCGCCTTCCAGCACCGCTGCGCCTTCGCCGTAGCGCACTACGATGCCATCGGCGGCGCGCTTCACCATGACCCGCACGAATTCCGCGTCGTTCTTGATGTATTGCTCGAACTTGCCCTTCTTGATGCGATACAGCGGTGGCTGCGCGATGTAGATGTTGCCCCGCTTGATGAGCTCCTGCATGTGGCGGAAGAAGAAGGTGAGCAGCAGAGTGCGGATGTGCGAGCCGTCCACGTCGGCGTCGGTCATCAGGATGATCTTGCTGTAGCGCAACTTCGAAACATCGAAATCGTCCGTGCCAATGCCCGTGCCCAGCGCCGTGATCATGGCGCGGATTTCTTCGTGGCCTAGCATTTTGTCGTAGCGCGCTTTTTCGACGTTGAGGATCTTGCCCTTCAGGGGAAGAATCGCCTGGAAGCGGCGGTCACGGCCTTGCTTGGCGGTGCCGCCGGCGCTCTCACCCTCGACCAGATAGACCTCGCAGCGTTCGGGATCGCGCTCGGAGCAATCGGCCAGCTTGCCCGGCAGGCCTCCGCCATCGAGAGCGCCTTTGCGGCGCGTGAGATCGCGGGCCTTACGAGCGGCCTCGCGAGCACGTGCAGCCTCGACGGCCTTGTTGATGATTTTCTTGGCGACCGACGGGTTCTGCTCGAAGAAGGCCCCTAGGCGTTCGTTTACGAACGCCTGCACCGTACCCGCGATATCGGAATTGAGCTTTCCCTTGGTCTGGCCTTCGAATTGTGGTTGCGACAATTTCACGCTCACCACTGCCACCAAGCCTTCGCGAACGTCGTCGCCAGTAAGGTTCTCTTTCACATCCTTGAACAAACCGAGTTGCTGGCCGGCATAGTTGACGGTGCGCGTCAGAGAGGTGCGAAAACCCGATAGGTGCGAACCGCCGTCGATGGTGTTGATGTTGTTGGCGAAGCTGAAGACCGTTTCGGAATAACCGTCGTTATACTGCAGCCCGATCTCCATGGCCACATTGTCGCGCTCGGCTTCCATGTAGATTGGCTTGTCGTGCAGCACGCTCTTACCGCGATTCAAGTGCTTGATAAATTCGGCGATCCCGCCGTTGTACTTGAACTCGGCGCGCTTGGGCTCGCCGGTCTTCTGGTCGGTGGTGCGTTCGTCGGTCAGGGTGATGAGCAGCCCCTTGTTCAGGAAAGCCATCTCGCGCAAGCGCTGGGCCAGCGTGTCGTAGTTATATTCCGTGGTAGTGAAGATTTCCTTGTCGGGCAGGAAGTGGACCTTGGTGCCGCGCTTTTTGGTGGTGCCCGTTTTCTTCAGCTTCGAAGTTGGCTCGCCCTTGGAGTAAGTCTGCTCCCACACCGAGCCTTCGCGCCAGATCTCAAGTTCCAGCAGATGACTGAGCGCGTTGACAACGGAAACACCGACCCCGTGCAGGCCGCCTGAAACTTTATACGTCGAAGTATCGAACTTTCCGCCGGCGTGCAGCACCGTCATCACCACTTGCGCAGCCGGCAGGCGTTCGCCGTCCACGTCCATTTCTTCCGTCGGAATGCCGCGGCCGTTGTCCACAACCGTGATGGAATTGTCGATGTGAATGGTGACATCGATGTGGTCGGCAAATCCTGCGAGGGCCTCATCCACGGAGTTGTCGACCACTTCGTAAACCAGGTGGTGCAGTCCCAACTCACCCGTCGAACCGATGTACATGGCCGGGCGTTTGCGCACCGCTTCCATGCCGCCCAGCACCTTGATGGAATCGGCGGTGTACTCTCCCTCCGATCTGCCATTGCCATTCTTCGCGTTTTTCTCGGCGACTTTTTCGTTCGGAACTTCGATAGGTTTGTTGTTCGCGGTCGCCGCCATCGCGGCGGGCTCGGAATCTTTCGGGGCCATCCTGCTCCATTCCAACGGCGACGCATCAAGGCGCGTTTCCGTTGCTCACACCCGGACTCCGCCAAAGGGTCCGTTTATATTCTCTGGTCACCCTTATCTACTATAAAAGTCAACAACTTAATGGTTTAAAGGTACGCTTTAATTATAGCACAGAACTCCCTCCGGCCGCGATCACCTCAGGTGGCTGTAACATGTTATTTTTCAATAGCTTGCGTCAGCGTACTAAGAAGGTTTCAAAGCGATGCCACGCAACTCAGATTTGCGGGATTCGATCACCCGATTTTGAGCCCTGACCGGATTTAGTCGGACATCTTTCCAGTTGGAATCAATTAGAACAACATGAGAGTTTTCCGCTGGCAAAAAATATGGGGCGGATCATTCCGCCCCAAGTCTTCCAAATCTACATCTCCAACTACTCGCCTACTTTCACGGCTGCCTTCTCATCCCGCGTGGTTTGAATCTTGCGATGTTCCACTCCGGTGTAAATCTGCCGCGGACGCGCGATCTTCTGTTCCGGGTCCTGGATCATTTCGTTCCACTGCGCCAGCCAGCCGGCCGCTCGCGGAATCGCGAACAGCACGGTAAACATCTCCGGCTGGAAGCCCATGGCCTGGTAAATGATTCCCGAGTAGAAGTCCACGTTGGGATAGAGCCGGCGCGTAACGAAGTAATCGTCTGCCAGCGCGATGCGTTCGAGTTCCAGAGCAATGTCGAGCCTGGTGTTGCGTCCGGTCACTTCGAACACTTCGTCAGCGACGGCCTTAATGATGCGCGCGCGGGGATCGTAGTTCTTGTAAACCCGATGCCCGAAGCCCATCAGTTTCAACTCGCCTGCCTTAACGCGTTTGATGTAGGCAGGAATGTTTTTCACCGAGGCGATTTCGTCCAGCATGCGCAGCACCTCTTCGTTAGCGCCGCCATGCAGAGGGCCGGACAGCGCCGACGCTGCTCCTGCCATCGAGAGATAGGGGTCGGCCTGCGAGCTGCCCACCACACGCATGGTAGTGGAGCTGCAGTTCTGCTCGTGGTCGGCGTGCAGGATGAACAGCACATCCAGCGCGCGCGCGATGACCGGGCTTGCTACGTACTTCGGCTCCGTCATCTTCCACAGCATGTTCATGAAATTCTCGGGGTAGCTGAGATCGTTATCGGGATAGACGTACGGTTGGCCCTGCCGGTGACGATAGGAATACGCCGCCAGCGTCGCCATTTTCGCGATCAACCGCACAATCTGTTTCTGCCGGTTCTCCGGGTCATGGATATTCTTGGCCTCCGGATACACGGTTGATAATGCCGCCAGGGTGCTCACCAGGATCCCCATCGGATGGGCATCATAGCGGAAGCCATCGATGAAATGCTTGGTGCTCTCGTGCAGCATGGTGTGATGCGTGATTTCCCAGGTCCAGTCCTTGTCCTGCTGGGGCGTCGGCAACTCGCCGTAGAGCAGCAGGTAAGCCACTTGCAAATAGGTGCAATGCTCGGCGAGGGTCTCGATATCGTACCCCCGGTAACGCAGGATACCCTTGTCGCCGTCGATGAAAGTGATATTGCTCTTGCATGAAGCGGTGTTCATGAGTGCGGGATCATAGGTCATGAGACCGAAGTCTTCGGGATCAGTCTTGATCTTCCGCAGATCCATGGCACGAATGGTTCCGTGCTCGTCGATCGGTGCTTCATAAGTCTTATCGGTGCGTTGGTCCGTCAGGGTCAATACGTTCTTCGGCATGACCTGTACCTCCTGTTAAATAAGCGTATGAGATTTAGAGAACAGTACTGCGAACGAGTGTTCGTCCGCTCTATTCTAACGCGGGGTCGCCCGCGAAACTACGATAAATACATGCAATTGAGACGAAAATCACATGGGTGTGTGATGGATGACCGGACGGGAAGACACAGGGCCGAACCCTACTTCCTGTCGGGGGCCTTGTCTTTCCCTGAGCTGGACGTGTCTTTGCTGGATTTGGACGTATCTTTGGCGGAGGCGGTCTCGCTGTGGGGAGTTTCCGCCTTGCCTTCGGAAGTGGAGGACGATGCCGAACCGTTGCGCTTCGAAGAGGCGGCGCCGGACGACTTCCTGGCGTAGTCGCTTACGTACCATCCGGAACCTTTGAACTGTATAGCAGCCGCCGAGAGCAGTTTCTCCAGTTCGCCTCCGCAGTGCGGGCAGACGGTCAAAGGCGAATCGGAAAACTTCTGAATCCGCTCCATCAGGCTATGGCACTTTTTGCACTGGTATTCGTAGAGAGGCAACGCGAAGTCCCCAACGATCTCTGTCTCAGCTATTGATTCTATTTTTCGCAGAAGGATGCGGTCAATTCACCGGCCTCGAGACGCTGCCAGTAACTCGCACTTGCATCCTGCGTCCCGTCCCTTGAGACTAGCTGTGTGAAAGCAATCGCAATCATCCCTGCCCGCCTGGCGTCCACTCGCTTGCCGCGGAAGGTCCTGCGCGAAATCGGCGGCCGCCCGCTGCTCAGCTATGTCTATGAGGCCGCGCGAGCCTGTTCCCAACTGCAAGACGTCATCGTGGCCACGGATGCAGAAGAGATTGCCACGGTTTGCCGCCAGAATGGCTGGAAGTGTCGCCTGACATCGCCGCAACATCGCAGCGGCACCGACCGCCTCCACGAAGTGGCGCACGCCATTCAAGCTGACGTTTACGTGAACTTGCAAGGCGATGAGCCCCTGGCCCGGCGCGAGCATCTCGACGTCCTGCTCGGGCTGATGGAGAACAGCGGCGTCGAAGTCGGCACGCTCAAAACTCCGTGCTCACTTGAGGATCTGGCTAATCCCAATGCCGTGAAGGTGGTCACCGCGTTGGATGGCAGGGCGCTCTACTTTTCGCGGGCCACCATTCCTTTCGATCGCGACCGCGACGGGAAGGTGCGCTGCTACAAGCATCTCGGCTTCTACGCTTATCGCAAAGCCGCCCTCGACGCATTCTGCGCGTGGCCCGAGTCGGGACTGGAGCGCAGCGAGCGCCTGGAGCAGTTGAGGTTCCTCGATCATGGCATGGCAATCCACGTGGCTGAAACGCCCTTCGACACCATCGGAGTTGACACCGAAGACGATCTGCGTCGCGTCGCTCAAATTCTGCGGCGTACATGACCTGCCTGGAGAGGAGACAGAAACCCGATGAGATATCTGGCAATTGTTTTTCTTGTTGCTTCACTTTCGGCTGTTGCGCAGGACTCTGCACAGTATCTCGCTTGCAATGAAAAAGCTAAGACTCAGTTCGATATGAACGCTTGCGCCCGCGGCGAAGCAGCGCGCGTGGACGCGAAGCTGAATAACGTTTATCGCGAACTGCTGTCAAAGGCCGCCGACGAGCCGGAAGCAGTTGCGAAGATCAAGGCGGCCGAAAAGGCCTGGATCGCCTACCGAGATGCGTATATGGACGCGATGTACCCGGCCAAGGACAAAGCGGCCGAGTACGGCTCCATCTATCCGATGGACGCTGAGTTGCTCCGGGCAAAGTTGACGCAGCGACAGGTGACAGCGTTGCAGGAGTTGCTGGAGCAATACAACTAGCTGAGGATCTGACTCTCCGGCTGCGGCTGCCGCTTTGCCCACGCCTCCGCCGCGGCCACTCGCTTGCCGATCGACGGATGCGAGTGGAAGATGCACTCGATGAACTTCGAGGGTTCGCGCTCCGCCAGGTTCTGATCGGCCAACTTCTGCATCGAGCTGATGAAGGACGCGATGGCGGGAATATTCTCCCATGCATAACGGTCCGCTTCCCGTTCATGGCGGCGTGAGATCGCATTCAAGGCCGGCATCAGCAGAAATCCCAGAAGCGTCGCGACCAGCACGATGAGCGGCAAGTTGGCGAAATCGTAGAGCCGGGGACTGAGCGCAGCGAACCACTCCTTCGCGATAACGAAACGAAGCACCTGATTGATGAGCCAGAACCCAAAGAACGTGATCCCCACCTGCATCAAAATGCCCTTCAGGATGTGACGGTGCACGTGGTGCCCGAGTTCATGCGCCAGGACCGCTTCGATCTCGTCGTCGCTGTAATGCTGTAGCAGAGTGTCGGACAGAATGATGCGGCGGGTCGAACCCAATCCGGTGAGTGCGGCGTTCGCTTTCTTCGACTTCTCCGACAGCTTCCATTCATACACGCCGCGCACGCGGGTGCCGGCGCGCTCGCCGAGTTTGGTCAACCGCTCGCGCAGGGCATCGTTCTCGAGCGGCTGGAATTTATAGAAGATGGGCATCAGCACCACCGGCGCAAGCTGCGCCATCAGCAGGAACAGCCCGACAAAGACGGCCCAGGCTATGATCCACCAGCGCTGCGGCGCAATCCGGATGATCGCGTAAACGATTTCCACCATGATGGCGCCCAGAACCAGGCCTACCAGCCATCCCTTGCATTCGTCCCAAAGCCAGCCCCGCAGCTTTTGATTGGAAAGATGATATTGGTGCTCTAGCCGGAAGCCGACATAGTCGAAGGGCGCGCTGAGCACCTTGGCGATGACCGAGAACATCAGAACATACAGGAAGACCGCAAGAAAGTAATACTGATGTGCACCGAGGTAAGACCAGTCGCGGAGTTTGCCGGTCCATCCCGTGACCAGCAACACCACCAGCAAGGCGAAACCGATGACCGCGTCCGTCAGGCTCAGCCAGCGCTGAATGCGGTTATAGCGGCGTACCTCCGGCGAGTCGGCCGGTCGCGGAATTGAAGTGGTTGCCATTCAGTTGGAGCTAGTTAAGAGAGCCGGATGCGCGCAATCGTTGTCTCGATGCTTGCTTCCAGTATGCCAGAAGTGCCGCGGGAAGCGCACGTCAGATGAAATGGCTTACTTCGCACCTGCCTCTGACAGGACTGGCGTGCCGGCATGAGGACCAGCCCCGACAAACGCTTGTGTTTCTTTTAGAATCTGCGATACCAACTCCGGCGATGCAGCTTCGCAGTAGATGCGCAGCAGCGGCTCGGTGCCGGAGGCGCGCACCAGCACCCAGGCTTCGGCGCCGTTGCCGTACGTCGGAGCGTCGAGGAAAAACTTCACCCCGTCGAGTGTTTCCACTTTATGCACATGGAAACTTCCCATCGTTGCGGGCTTCGCGTTGGCACGGCGCATCGCCTCATCTTTCACCTCGTTGCTCAGGTGCAGGTCGAGGCGCCCATAGTGATGCTCGCCGTATTCCCGTTGCAGGTCGCGCACCAGTTGGCCAAGCGCCTTGCCCTCTTCTGCCATGATGTTGGCCAGTATTAGGGAATTCAGAATGCCATCGCGCTCCGGCAGGTGCCGGGTTATGCCGATTCCGCCTGATTCTTCCCCGCCGATGAGGATGTCGCGCTCCAGCATAAGATCGCAAATGTACTTGAACCCGATACCGCACTCGTTCACCTTGCGGCCATACTTGGCGGCAATGCGGTCGATCATGCGCGTGGTGTTGAATGCCCGCACGATCTCGCCGGGCCATTGCTTGCGCTTCAGCAGCCACTCCAGAATCAGGCAGAAACACTTGTGCGCATCCACGAAGCTGCCATCGTCGGCGACCGCACCCAGCCTGTCCGCATCGCCATCGGTCGCCAGGCCTGCCTGGAAATGGTCGCGCACGACGGTTTCCTGCAGCATGGCAATGTGCGGCGGGATGGGCTCGGGATTGATCCCCGGGAACAACGGATTGAGTTCCCCGCGAATCTCCAGGTGATCGATCCCGCTCTCGGCAAAGATTCCCTTCAGCACGCCCCGTCCGGCGCCATACATCACGTCAATCGCAAACTTAAAAGCTGCCTTATGGATCAACTTCAAATCGACAAAGTTCTTGATCGCCGTAATGTAAGGTGTCTTGAAGTCGGCGAGAGTCACGCTGCCGCCACTGCGCTCCAGCCGGGGCGAATCCAGTTCCTCTTCAATCGCCTTCATGATGGCCGGCGTTCCCGATCCTCCATAGCTCGCCTTGTACTTCACGCCGTTCCAGTTGAACGGATTATGGCTGGAGGTGATCATCACGCCGCCCGTTGCCCCCAGATTCTTGACGGCGTAAGAGAGCGCCGGAGTGGGGGTGTAATCGTTTGAGAGGCGCACCGCGATGCCAGACGTCGCCAGCACTTCCGAGACGATCTCAGCGGCGCGCTGGGATGCAAAGCGCGTGTCATAGCCGACGACCAGCCCCTTGCCGGCGTCCTCGTTCTTGTGGACATAAGTCGCGATCGCGTTGCCGACCCGGCGAACGTTATCGAAGGTGAAATCGTCGGCAATGATGCCGCGCCATCCATCCGTGCCGAACTTGATCTGTGCCGCCATCAATATTTGCCTTCAACTGTGAGTATCCGCTAGCGGTGCTCTAAACCAGCCGTTTGAGTTTTTGTTCGTCGAGGTGCTTGACCACTTTGCCGACGTCCTGCGCGTGCTCGCGCGTGGTGATTAGCAGCGCATCGTCGGTTTCGACGACAATCAGGTTCTTCACCCCAACAACGGCGACGAACTTCCGTTTGGAGTGAACAAAGTTTCCCTCAGCATTCAGGGTAAAGCTCTGCTCAGAGACGATGACATTATCAGCGTCGTTCTTGCCCACGTTGCGATGCTCGTAAAGCGCGGTCCAGGAGCCCAGGTCGTTCCATCCGAAGCTTGCCGGAATACAGTAGATGTGCGACTTGCCTTCGCCCTTGGCGGAGCGTGGTTCGAGCACTGCGTAATCCACGCTGATGTTTTCGCACTTGGGATAAAGTTTGGCGAAGGTCTTCTCGAAGCTGCTCGTGCCGTAGCTCGCCGCAATTTTCTCCAGCAGCGGCGCCGTGTTTGGCAGATGTTCACGCAGCGCGTTGGCGAGGGTGTGCGCGCTCCAAATGAACATCCCACTGTTCCAGAAGAAGTTTCCGGCCTTGACGAATTGCTCGGCGACCTCGGGCAAGGGCTTCTCGGTGAAGCGCCGCACCTGAAGTACGCCCTTCTCCAAGGAATCACCCGCTTCGATATAGCCGTAGCCGGTTTCCGCGCGCGTGGGAGAAATGCCAATCACGACAATGTTTTCGCCGGCGGCAGCGATCCGGGCGGCCCGACTAATGTCGTCGCGAAAGCGCTTCTCGTCCACGATCACGTGATCGGAGGGAAACATTCCGATGACTGCAGTGGGGTCGCTCCTCTCCAACAGAAAGGCAGCCAGTCCAGTTGCCGGCGCCGTATTCCGTCCGACAGGTTCGGCAATGATCTGCTTGTTGGGAAGACCCTTGAGCTGGCGCATGATAGCGGGGCGCAAGTCCTGGTTGGTGATGATCCAGAATTGCTTTGCCTTCGCCAGCGGCGACAGCCGTTCGACGGTTTCCTGGATCATGCTTTTCTTGCTGTTCAGCGGCAGCAGTTGCTTGGCCATCCGCTTGCGGCTCAATGGCCAGAAGCGCGTGCCGCGTCCCCCAGCGAGAATGACGGGACAAAAGTTATTAGCCAAGTCTTTTCACCACAGAGACACAGAGGACACAGAGTCTTGAATTCGATTCTACTGAAGAACGACACAGGACGCGATGCACGGGGGTTTTTGGCGCGCTCTCGGGTGTGCATGACTGCGTATCCCGTCAGTGACCCGGGGTCAGTTATGATAACGCCTGATTTCGCCAATGATCACAGACTTCCGCGTCGGGACTGCGCTATCTTGCTCAACAGTGCTCCTTTTGCGAAGGTATGTCCATGATCGCTCGCGTAATGTTGAACGTTCTAGTCATTGTCGGTATCGGATCAATCCCAGCGTTTACTGCGACGGCTAAATGCAAGGGGAACCCTAAGGTAGTCGGCGCTTGCTACACAGTTCATGGAAGGCTCTCGCCGGGGGCGGACACGGTGGCTGTACGGCTTTGGCCCGTGGGAACAAAACGGATGCTGGGCGTTACCGGAGGGCCAACCCTCGACGACGCAGGCTTCCCCATTTGGCCACAAAGCCTCGGATTTGCACACGGCGACGAGGACAACTATGGCGACTTCGAGGTATGCCCATTCACGCCACAGCGGAAAGGCGCGATGCAATTTGTCTGCATTGAGTCCGCTTCTCACGTTGTCGTAAAGCGCCCACCGTCATCGAAATAACGTTTCGCTGGCGTAACATCGCCTCTCTGACAATGTCGGCGTTGTCAAGAGCGTAGTTCGGCATCCGCTTTAAACAAAGCGCCACTTCGCTCTAGTTGAAAAAACTCCGTGCCAACCAGCCACGGCTCGCCTTGTAATCCCCTCAGGTCAGGAAACTCGGTCCGACCCAAGCATCTCTTCGATCGCTACTCCGATCATGATTACCAGTTCGAACTCCTCCGTGAAGAGGAGCAGGGTGCCCACTCAATATGCTCGGTGTTCTACTGCACACCATGGCGATGTCCGGGCTGCCCCGCGTACGAACCGAACTTGCTCGACCGCTGATACTCCGATCCCTGGCGCATCATCCAGTACAGACGGACCGCCAGACGGCGGGCCATGGCGACCTTGGCGATCTTCCGTCCCCGCCGCATCATCAGGTGAAAGTATCGGCTGCGCCATTCCGGAAGACTGCGCACCGTGACCTGCGCTGCCTCCACTAGCAAGAAGCGCAGCATCGAACTGCCCTGTTTCGTGATGTGACCTAGCCGGCGCTGGTTCCCACTGGATTCTTCGGCCGGAACCAGACCGAGATAGCTGGCGACTTGCTTCCCACATTGAAAGCGTTCCGCCTTCCCGATGATCAGCACAAAAGCCAGCGCAGTGAGTGGACCGACACCAGGATGGGTCGCCAACCGTTGAGCCTCCGGACTTCGTTCCACTTCCTGCTCCACCGCCTGGCTTAGCTCCGCGATGGTTGGGTTCAACCGATCCAGCAACTCCAGCAGATCGTGCCGTCGCCGGCTCGCCCACGGAGCCAACTGGAATGATTCCAGTTGTGGTCGTTTGGTGCGCCACAGCCTCTTCTTGCAGCGCAGACCTTCGTTCAGTGCCACGGCCTGCAACTGATTCATGATGCGCGTGCGGGCTTGTACCATGCGGTGCCGGTGCCATAGCAGTTGCCGCAGATCGCGATTCTCCCAGCTCGGCACCCAGATTCGCGGAAAGTCATCCTTCAGCATGAGTTTCAGAATCAGCTGTGCATCCTGGCGATCCGTCTTCTGCTTGCGCACCCGCTTGGTTCGGATCTCGGCTGCATCGCCGATCCACAACTCAAACTGCAACTCGCTCATTAACCGTTCGAACCAACGGGCGTGTCCGCTGGCTTCCATCCCCACCCGCACCTGCACCGCTCGCCCCGCAAGCTCCCGATAAAAGCTCTCGCCTTCTTCGAGATGCTGCAGGCGTCTTTCCTGCAACTCACCTGTCTCTGTATCTACCCAAGCGACTTGCTGAAACTCGGGATGAAAATCTACTCCTATAATGATCATGGTTCGGCTCCTTTCTCCCGAGCCTGTTGGTTGGTTAGCGCCACCAACTTTACTCGGGTCTGGGAGCCGACATTGTCATGGAATCAATATCACAGGCGACCGTCACCAATGCCGACGTGAGCTGATTCAACAAATCCTCTGAGGGCTCCTTACCTCAGAGGTAAGGCGTGCTCCAATCGTATTGCTCTGTGTCTCTGTGGTGAATACCTACTTTGCGCTGAGCGATGGCGCAAGCCTCGTCTCCGGCTCAGCGACCGCGCTCGTGGGCAGAGACATACGCATCACTTCGAGCTCCCACTGCGGCCGCAGTGTGTACTCCGGCACGCAGGCGGGAACGACCACCGCTTCTCCGGTAGCGAAAGTGATGGGCTCCATGCCTTGCGATTCTAGGATTCCTGCCCCGTCCACCGCGACCAGGATGTGAGGAGAGGCGAGTGTGGTCTCCGCGTGGATCGCTTCGCGTAGCCTGATCTTCTCGACTTCAAAGAACGGCGAGCGCACCAGAACATTAGGGCCATCGCTTGCGCGAGGAATCACTTTACCAGCATTCGTGGGCAGTCTTGTCGCCGCCAATCCTTCCGCGATGTGAAGTTCGCGGCCGCGCCCGTAATCGTACAGGCGATAGGTCGTATCGGATGTCTGCTGCGTTTCGACCAGCACCATTCCGCCGCCGATGGTATGCACGGTCCCCGCAGCAACGTACAGCATGTCCCGCTGATGAACATCGACCCAGTTCAGCAACTCTTCCGCGCGCGTATCTTGAATTGCCTGTTTGAATTGCTCCAGCGTCACGCCGGGCTTCAATCCCAGCGCAACTTGAGCGCCAGCCTGGGCGCGCAACGCGTACCAGCATTCGGTTTTTCCGCACGGCTGGCCGATCTTGCGCGCCTGCTCATCGTCCGGATGGACCTGCACCGACAACTTGTCGCCGGGAAAAAGAAATTTCACCAGCAACGGAAAGCGATCGTCGAGACGCGCGGCCTTGCCGACCAGATCGCGGCCATATTGCTTCGCGAGCTCGCCCAGCGTGCGACCCGCCAAGGGCCCATTGGCGACGCGGTTGTCTTCCCAAGTCAGCCAGCTCTCGCCGATCGACTCCTTCACGACTCGGGTGTAAATGGGGCGAAGATCGCGAACACCCCAGGGCCGCTCGTCGAAGATAGGCATCAACAGGAGTGGGTAAAGTTCGGGCATCAGCCTACACGTTGGCGAAGAATTTGCGCATGCGCTCCAGACCGCGCTCCAGGTTCTCGGCTGAAACCGCGTACGAGATCCGGATGTGGTCCTGCGTGCCGAACCCTTCGCCCGGGACCACAACCACGTGCGCTTCATGCAGGAGCTTCCGCGCCACGTCAGACGCCGAGCTCAATCCGCCGTGCTCGAAGTAATAACTGACGTTGGGATACGCGTAGAACGCCCCATTGGGCGAGGCGCAAGTGAGTCCGGGAATCGCGCGCAGGCCGGCGACCACCTGATCGCGCAGGGAAATGTAGCCAGTAAGCATCTCGCGCACGCATTCCTGCGAGCCAGTCAAGGCCGCCACCGCAGCCTTCTGCACGATCGAAGTTGGATTTGAGGTGCTCTGGCCTTGCAGCTTCTGCATCGCGCTGATGATCGGCGCAGGCCCCAGTGCGTAACCCAATCTCCAGCCGGTCATGGCGTAGGTCTTCGACAAAGAGCCGATGATGATCAGCCGCTCCTTCACTTCGTGAACGCAACCCGCCGAGAACAATTGCCCGGTGAAGTTCAAGTACACATAGCACTCGTCGGAGACAACATAGATGCCGCGATCATGTGCCAGCCGCAGCACCGCGGTCATGTGCTCGGGCTTCATCACTGCGCCCGACGGATTGCCGGGAGAGTTCAGAACGATGACCTTGGTGCGCGGCGTGATCGCGCGCTCGACCATGTCGGCGGTAAGGTCGAAGTCGTGCTTCTCATCGGTGGGAATGTACACTGGCTCGCCGCCGGCATAACGGACGATGTCTTTGAACGAAACCCAGTACGGCACCGGCAGGATGACTTCGTCACCGTGGTCCACCAGCACCTGGATGGCATTGAAGAGCGCGTGCTTGCCGCCCACCGAGGCGATGCAATCCTCGCGCTTGTAGTCGGAGCCGAAATCCTCGGCGTGGCGCCGCACGATGGCATCGCGCAGCTCGGCCGTGCCGCCGACCGCGGTGTACTTGGTGAAGTTGTTATGAATCGCCTCGATGGCCGCCTGCTTGATGTGCGCAGGGGTCGCGAAGTGCGGTTCTCCGGCCCCGAAGTCCACCAGGTCCACGCCCTGGGCGCGCAGCTTCTCGGCCTCGCCGACCACGGCCATGGTCGCAGAAACTTCGATGCGCTGAATCCGGTTGGTCAGAAACGACGAGAGCTGGGTTCCGGCAGCAGTCATGGGTTGGCCCTTCATGAGAGATGAGTTTTCGTGGCGAACGAATGTTTCTCTGCAACCTTGTGGCGGACCCGTTCCTCGACCAACTCGGGCACGAGCCCGGTCAAGGGGCCGCCAAACTTGCCTATCTCCCGCACAATGCGCGAACTGAGGTAAGAATATTTTTCGGCGGGCATCATGAATACGGTCTCGACCCGCGGTTCCATCTTGCGGTTCATCAGCGCCATCTGCAACTCGAACTCGTAGTCACTTACCGCGCGAATCCCTCGCAGCACGGCATTGGCATTCTTCCGGATACAGTAGGCGACCAGCAGGCCCTCAAAAATATCGACCGTGACGTTGTCCAGCTCCGACGTCATCGCCTCCAGCATCTCTTTGCGCTCTTCCATATCGAACAGCGCCTCGTCCTTGTCGAGATTGCGGGCAATCGCCACAATGAGCCGGTCGAAGAGCTTGCTGCCGCGATGGATCAGGTCCAGGTGCCCGTTCGTAACCGGGTCGAACGATCCGGGATAAATAGCGACGATATCCTTCAAGCGACCTCGGAGGGCGGGAGTCTATGCGGGATGATTTTATTCTGGCTTGCGCCTGGAGGCAATCAGGGAAATAGAACGCCGGGCCCTCGAGAAGAGGGCCGTTCCACCGCACGATGCCTATTTGCGCCCGGCGGGAGGTTTGGGAGTGGCGTGCGGTGCCGCTTCTGCATTGGCCGCCGCCGCTTGCGCCTTGTCCTCCACCGAGATCAGGCCGAGCGACTTGCGCACGTCGGTCTCGATCTTCACGGCGATGTCCTTATTTTCCTTCAGGAACTGCTTGGCGTTTTCGCGGCCCTGGCCGATGCGTTCGCCCTTATAGCTGAACCACGAACCCGACTTCTCCACCAGGTTTCCATTGACTGCCAGATCGAGCAAGTCGCCTTCGCGCGAGATGCCTTCGCCGTACATCATGTCGAACTCGGCTTCCCGGAACGGCGCGGCGGTCTTGTTCTTCACGATCTTCACGCGGGTGCGCGAGCCGATCACCTGGTCGCCATCCTTGATGGCGGCAATACGGCGGATGTCAATCCGCACCGAAGAGTAAAACTTCAGCGCGCGGCCACCGGTTGTGGTTTCCGGGTTGCCGAACATCACCCCAATCTTTTCGCGGATCTGATTGATGAATACCAGGCAGGTGTGCGACTTGGCGACAATGGCGGTAAGTTTGCGCAAGGCCTGCGACATCAGGCGGGCCTGCAGGCCGACATGACTGTCGCCCATTTCGCCGTCGAGTTCGGCCTTGGGGACCAGTGCGGCGACCGAGTCCACCACCAGCACGTCGATTGCGCCCGAGCGCACCAGGGCCTCGGCAATCTCCAGTGCCTGTTCGCCGTAGTCGGGCTGCGAGACCAGCAGGTTGTCCACATCGACCCCCAACTTGGCCGCGTAGATGGGGTCGAGGGCGTGCTCGGCATCCACGAAGGCGGCCATGCCCCCTTGCTTCTGCGCTTCGCCGATTACCTGCAGCGCAATGGTGGTTTTGCCCGACGATTCCGGCCCGAAGATCTCGACCACGCGCCCGCGCGGAAAGCCGCCGATGCCCAGCGCCGCGTCAAACGAAATCGCTCCTGTGGAGATCACGGCAATGGGAACGACCGCACCCTTGCTCCCCAACTTCATGATGGAACCCTTGCCGAATTGCTTTTCGATTTGAGACATGGCGAGGTCGATGGCCTTGCCTTTTTCAGTTCTTTCGTCTGCCATGAATGCCGCTCCTTGGCGGCCCCGTCCCGGCGCAGCAAGAATCCGGGTGGGCCGCTTGAGATAAAGTACGATGGGTCAGTGAGGCAGGCGCCGTGAAATAAGAGTTTCGCGATGAGAGGCGCATGGGTCCCGACGGTGAATTATACATCGGGCTAAACATAAAAAGCGAACAAATAGCGAATCTGTGCGCACGAAGGTACTAGACCTTTCGTGTGTCACAGACATTGGTGACGCTGAGAGCATTCCTATGACTTCTAATACACGCTCGCGGAAACAGACTGTAGGAAACCGTCGCAGAATCCCCGGCGTCAACGTTTCAGTAGATCCACCGGCTCGCGGACGTCGGTGACGCGGAAGTATTTCGCCAGCGCGGGATAACGCTGCGCCACCGCTTCGTACATCGCATACGCCACGTTGCGATAGGAGAAGTGACCGGCGGGCCCAGTTCGCAGCTCGCTAATGTAAATTGCTTCGGACAGGTCCATCTTGAACAGCGTGCGCTTGCGATAAGCCAGCGGGATCACGTATTGCGACTGCTCCTCCGCGTCCTCCGAAGCGCGCGCCGCAAGCTGGGCAACGGCATCACGGGCGCGCTCCATCACGGAATCGTAGCGGGCAGCCAGTCCCGCCGAGCCGATCTCCGGTGGCGCGTCATAGCCGTGGGCAGCCGTGTAGCCCTGCACGATCTGGACGCAGCGGCGGTGGCGATGCATATCGCGGAAGCCGCCGATGTCCATCAGGATGTCGAAGCGGAATTGCTGACCGGCGCAGTAAGCCCGCGAAATCTCGTCGTGACGGCCGCGATGACGCAGACCTAGGTCGATCACTTCGCGGCGCTGCGATTCCGGAAGAGCTTCAACAACTTCGCGAATCTGCCGATACGAATGATGCGAGTGTTGGTAGAGCAACGTCGCAGCAAGCTCGACCTCCAGCGGATCGGCGTCCAACAGATCAACCAGAGGCGCGGGCTGAATGGCAATCGATGCGAGCAAGTCCGCCGCCGCCGCGGTCAAGGCGCGACGAGTTTCGATCTCGTAGGCGCCGGGCTCGGCATACTTCATCAAAGTCGGCGCCACCCGGACATCGCGCAGAAGGAATTCACCGGCGCGCTCGGCAACCGCCGGACACTCGCGCTGAATCTCCTGCATCAATTCACGCGCCCCAGCGTGGCTGACGTTGTAAGACGCATCGCGCGCAGCTTGCTTCAGCAGCTCGCCCAGCCGCCGAACCTCAGCGTGCGTGTCCGACAACAATCGCGACACCTGCGTCTCCAGAGTGCGCGCGCTGACGATCTGGCCCAGCGAAGTGTTGGTCGCCAGCGGCAGCAGGTAACGCGAAAGGTCGAAAGCGCGGGCGCGCAGAGTGCGCTCGTAAGCGTCCTGCTTCATTTCAACCGGCTTGGGTGTGCGCTCCCGCAGATAGCCGAACATCTCGCCGGAGAAGTGCCGATATTCGGCAAACAGCAGGTCAACGGTCTCGCGGTAGAGGGTGCGCGCCGCGGCATCCTCCGCAAAATCGGGAACAAAGTATCCGCTCTTCTGGAAATCCTGATACCGGGTGGAGCGTTCCTGGCCATCCCAGCGAGGCTCATCCACCGCTATAGTCGCGGCAAGAATCGACAATCGCTCCACGGCAAAAGCCAAGTGCGCCAAATCCGCGATGCTGCGATGTCCGTACTGAAAATAGAAGGTGTTGAGAAACTTTTCGGCTTTTTGCTCATTCAACTCGGCCAGCGATTCGCGCATGGAAAGTGCCGAGCGCGAATATTTTGCCATGCCATAGGCGAGCACTTCCGGGTCGGCCCCGTGCACGGCATAGACGTCAGTGCTGGGCCCGTGGCGCGCCGGAACCTCCGTGCTATCGTTGGGTTGGGAGCTGGATGACATTGCCGTGAATCATATGCGGTATGGAATTCATGGGCAACCGGGTACTTGTGGGAATCGCAGAAAAATCCGGATCGCCCGATGATTGACGGCGAGGCCATGCCGACAAACACTCCTTGGTCGACTACCAACCGCCGCTCCGGACAGGACGAGAGCCGGACGCAGTGGGTGGGCGCTGGTTCCATTCTCTTTGCCACCGCGCATCGTCCCTGGCCTGCGCCCATGGCGCCGTGGATCATGACGCAGCGTTGGAATGACTTGCTTTTTCTGCACTACCCGGTGGCGCCGGAAGCGCTCCGGCCGCTAGTCCCCGATGTGCTGACCCTCGACACCTACAAGCAGCGCGCGTGGGTCACCGTCACGCCCTTCTGGATCAACCATCTGCGCCCGCCGGGAGTTCCGTCGCTGCCCTGGCTCTCACATTTTTCCGAAATCAACGTGCGGACCTATGTCACCTACGACGGCAAGCCGGGCATTTATTTTTTCAGCCTCGACGTCAGCAATTTGTCGGCGGTCTGGGGGGCGCGCGTTTTTTATCGTCTGCCCTATTGGCAGGCTTCCATGAAGGTGAAAGGGCGAGGCGGCCCGAGGCTCGAATATGTTTCGAAGCGGCAGCACGGACCTAAGCCCGCAGAACTCCGCTGCTCCTACGGACCCGCATCGGACAGCTTCCATGCACGGCCGGGCTCGATCGAGCACTTTCTCACCGAGCGTTATTGCCTTTACGCGTTCAGCCGCAAACGGCTCTACCGGGGCGAAATTCACCATCTGCCATGGGACTTGCAGCAAGCTGCGGTTGAAGTGGAGCGGAACACCATGGCCCAACCAGCGGGCATCCAGCTTCCCGCACTGCCGGAGCTGGTCCATTTTTCCCGCGAGCTGAAGGTCCTGTTCTGGGCGCCAGAGCGACTGCTGTGATGGCCTGACGATTTGACTGCCCTGCAGTCGGACTCCTCTGCACGTCTCCCGGCCTTCCGCCTGAGCGAATCTCTCTGGCGTCCAGCGATGGTGGTTATAATCCTCCTTGCTTCAACAGGGAGGATTCATGGCAGGAGTGGAAGGCCGGGTCGCGCTGGTCACCGGTGCGTCGCAAGGGATCGGACGCGCCTGCGCGCTGGTCCTTGCAGAGGCGGGGGCCAAGGTCGCGCTGTGCGCGCGCAATCAGGAAAAGCTCGAGCAACTGGCCCAAGAGATCGCTGACAAGGGCGGTGAGGCCGCGGTCTTTAAAATGGACGTCATCAAGGAAGAAGAGATCAAGGCCGGAGTGAAGGCCGCGATTGCGCGCTTCGGCAAGATCGACATCCTGGTGAACAATGCAGGGGTCACGCGCGACCAGTTGATCATGCGCATGAAGCGCGCCGACTGGGACGACGTCATCAACACCAACCTGACCGCCCCGTTCCTGCTGATCCAGGCGGTGATCGGCTCCATGCTGAAGCAGCGCTGGGGCCGCATCATCAACGTCACCAGCATCTTCGGCCAAATTGGCCAGGTGGGACAGGCCAACTATTCGTCCTCGAAGGCGGGGTTGATTGGCTTGACCATGGCGGTGGCGCGCGAGGTGGGTTCGCGCAACATCACCGTCAATGCCGTCGCGCCGGGATTTATCGAGACCGCCATGACCACCGTGCTTTCCCCTGAACTGAAAGAGAATATCCGGAAGAACATTCCGCTGGGACACGGCGGCACCGATCTCGATGTGGCGCACGCGGTGAAGTTCCTGGCCTCGGAAGAGGCCGGCTACATTACCGGCGAGGTGCTGAAGATCAACGGCGGCATCCTGATGGGATGAAGTGTGGCTGAAACAATTTCCCTGGGCGTACCGTGAGCGAGATTGTAGAAGCGATCACCGCGGAGCAAATCGAGCAAGTCCGCAGCCTGTTTCGGCAGTACCAGGCCGAGTTGCCGTTGCAGTTGTGCTTCCGCTCGTTTGAGGTGGAGAGGCTGCCGGGGGAGTACGGACCTCCGCAAGGCAAGTTGCTCCTGGCGATGGTATCGGGGCAACCGGTCGGCTGTGCCGGGCTGCGTCGCTTCGCGCAGGAAGCTACGTGTGAAATGAAACGGCTCTACGTGAGGCCCGGCTTTCGCGGCAGCAAATTAGGAAAAGAGCTGGCTGAGTGCGTCCTGCACGAGGCGCGCGCCCTCGGCTATCGGCGGCTTCGGCTCGACACTCATCCTCCGACCATGCAAGCCGCCGTCAGGATGTACCGCAAGCTCGGTTTTCAGGAAGTCTCTCAGGTGGAACCAGTCGAAGGACTGCTATATCTGGAACTGCTGTTATAGCCTCCGCCTGCCTGTTGATCCATCCTCAAAAACCTCATTCAGCTTAGTAAATCCATGCTTGACCCGGCACTTGGCCAGGCCAGTTTTCAAACCGCTGATGCCAATCGGGACGCGTGAAATAGTTAGCTTAGTAACTGGAGGGTAACTTTTACGGTCACGTTACTGACCCATTTTAGGACGTTCCGCTCAACAATTTTGCTAATCTGCAAAATTCACTTGCCAGCGCCCTGCCCCCTAATTACCATGCAGTAAACCCCATGGCCGCTTCCTTCCAGGACGTGAACCCCTCATGAACATCGGCGAAACCATCCGCAATTTCCGGCTGCAGAAGAGTATGTCTCAGGGCGATATCGAAAAGCGCACCGGTTTGTTGCGCTGCTACCTGTCACGGGTGGAGAACGGCCACACCATTCCTTCGCTCGATACCCTGGCCAAAATTGCGACGGCAATGGAAATCCCGCTGGCGCAATTCTTCAGCGGCGGCTCCGGTGAGAACGGCCACAAGAACACGCCCCAGTTGGCGGAGGATGAGGTAAGGTTCCTGACACAAATTCGCCGCTACTCACCCAACTTGAACGACAGCGATCGCAAGCTGGTGATCGCGATGGTCAAGAAGATGGCTGCGGGAGCCGGCAAGTAAGCAATCCTCACCCAACCATCGGCCAACAACCGCCGTCGCGCGCTGCGGAATTCTCCTGTTATGCAGCCCTGCTGATCTCGCCCAAGGTGAGAAGCGCCAAGTCCAAACGGTCGCGCGAGCCGGTTTTCGAAAAAATACTTTGCAAGTGCCGCTTGACCGTGTTTTCGCTGATTTTCAAGTGCGCCGCGATGTCGCGATTTTTCATGCCACGCGCCACCAGGTAGGAAATCTGGCGCTCGCGTTCGGAGAGGCGCCCGATTGCAGCTGGCCCTGCCGGCGTATCCGTGGCCATCGCGTTTAGCACGCTCTCGGCTATTTCGTTCGAGAACGCCAGCTCGCCTTCGACTACCATGCGAATGGCCGCGAATAACTTTTGCGGAGCGTCGCCCTTCAGCACCAGGCCGCGGGCCCCCAGTCGCACCACCCGTACATAGTCGTCATGGCTCTCCGATCCGGTCAGCACCACAGAGGCCACGCGACTGCCCGCGCGGTCCAGCGTGCGCAGCACCTCAAAGCCGTCGCTCTGGGGCATAAACAGATCGAGCACCAGCACATCAGGATGGTGCTCCTGAACCAGTTGCAGCGCCTCCTCCCCATTGGCGGCGGCGCCCACCACCTCAAAGTCAGCCTGCGACTGCAGCAAGGCGGCCAGCGACTCGCGCAACACGGCGTGGTCATCGGCCATCACGATGGCAATGGGGCCCGGCATATCTCCGCCAATTAGATGCAATCGCGAGCGGGTCTGGGTTGCGTTATTCTGGATGGGCACAACAATACTGATAAGAACGTCAGCAAGAGCCTGCCGGCCATATTCCGCTTTCTTCAAGGATTAGGAGCATTCATGGCAAGAATTCAGCGAGCAATTCTGAGCGTCACCGACAAGACCGGACTGGTCGAGTTTGCGCACAAACTTTCAGCGTTCCACGTGGAACTGATTTCAACCGGGGGCACGGCCAAGCTGTTGCGCGATTCCGGTATCGCGGTGAAGGACATCTCGGAACTCACCGGCTTTCCGGAAATGCTGGATGGACGGGTCAAGACGCTTCATCCCAAGGTGCACGGCGGCATTCTCCACGTCCGCAAGAATGAAAAGCATCTCGCCGCGGTGAAACAGCACGGCATTCAACCCATCGACATGGTGGTGGTAAATCTCTATGCGTTCGAGAAGACCGCCGCGAAACCGGGCGTCGAGTTCGAGGATGTTATCGAAAACATCGACATCGGCGGCCCGTCGATGGTGCGATCGGCAGCCAAGAATTTTCAGGACGTCGCCATCGTGACCTCTCCGGCTGACTATGAAGCGATTGCGAGAGAAATGGAGTCATCTGGCGGCGAGTTGTCTCTGCAAACCAAGTGGCGACTGGCCCAAAAAGCATTTGCCACCACGGCGGCCTACGACTCCGCGATTGCGTCAACTCTTGAGCGCATCAGCGCTTCAGCGGGCGACAGCGGAAAGTTTGAACTCGCCGGCAGCGCCGGTTTTCCCGAAACCTTGCGACTCACTTTTCATAAGGCCTTCGATCTGCGCTACGGCGAAAATCCGCATCAGAAGGCGGCGCTGTACTCGGACGGCTCGGGCAAGGGCATCGCCAATGGCAAGCCGCTACAGGGCAAGGAACTCAGCTACAACAATATTGTTGACTTGCAGGCAGCCTGGGACCTGGCGCAGGAATTCGATGAGCCGGTGTGCGCCATCATCAAGCACACCAATCCGTGCGGGACCGCCGTGGGCGCTACGCTGGCGGAGGCGTACAAGCGCGCGCTGGAGTGCGATCCGGTGTCCGCGTTCGGCGGCGTGATTGGCGTAAACCGGCCGGTCGATCGCGAGACAGCAACTGAGATGGCGAAGCTGTTTGTGGAGGCAATTGCTGCGGAAAGATTCGATCCGGCGGCACGCGAGATCTTTGCCGCGAAGAAAAATCTTCGCCTGGTTGAAGTGGTTCCGATGGAGCAGAAGTGGGTGCTCAAGAACGTCTCCGGCGGCGTCCTGCTACAGGACAACGACGTGCGCCCGTTGACCGAAGCGGACCTCAAAGTGGCCAGCGAACGAAAACCTACCGAACAAGAGATGCGCGACCTGCTGTTCGCTTGGAAGGTCTGCAAGCACGTTAAGTCCAACGCAATCCTTTATGCGCGCAACGGCCAGACCACCGGCGTCGGCGCGGGGCAGATGAGCCGCGTGGACTCGGCGAAGATCGGCGCCATGAAGTCGGCGCTCGGTACCAAGGGATCGGTTGCCGCCTCCGACGCGTTCTTCCCGTTCCCTGACGGCGTCGAGGAGATTGCCAAGGCGGGCGCGACGGCCATCATTCAGCCCGGCGGCTCAGTGCGCGATCAGGAAGTGATTGAGGCCGCCAACAAGCTCGGGCTGGCCATGGTATTTACTGGCGTAAGGCATTTCCGCCATTGAGCGAGGAGAACTGAAATGAGCACAACGGCAAAACTGGTTCGCCATGGCGTCTATCAGTACGTCAGGCTACCGAAGGAGCTGCAATTCAAGGGCGAGAGCGTGCGCGTGACTAAAGTCAAAGCAGGACTTCTTCTGGAAGAGGTCATTGCGGAGGCAAAACCCAGGAAGTAAAGGACTCCTAACGGAAGGAACCAACCGCAATTCGGTTGTCTAGTTACTGCTTGCGCGCCGCCACGACCCGCGGAATGCCTTGCAGGTCTGGCACGACGCGGATGTCCTCCCACATTGTGGGACTCAGTAAATTAACGACCTCATCGCGCATGGAGTAGCCGATCTCCAGCGCTAACCAGCCGCCAGGTTTCAGCACGCCGTGCGCCTGCTCAATCAGTGGGGCTATCACGTCGGTCCCGTGCAAGCCGGCGAAGACGGCCATCCTTGGCTCGAACTCCTGCACTGACTTCTGCACCTTGTCGGCTTCGCTGAAAGCGACATACGGCGGATTGCTGACCACGAAATCGAAGTCGCGAAATTCGGAAAAGCAGGTCCCCTTCGACAAACTCCGGGCAGCCTCGCGACTCGGACTGAAGTCCTCGCTCGGGATGACAGCGGAGGGTTCAGCCAACACCGGCTCGAGGACATCGCACTGCAGGAACCGCACACGTTTGTCGAGCTGCAGCCGGGCGGAATTGGCGCGCGCGATTTCCAGTGCTTCGGCCGAGAGATCGGCGGCATAGACTTCGGCGTCGGGCAACTCGTGTGCGAGTGCCAGCGCGATGCATCCCGAACCGGTACCCACATCCACCAGCTTGGGATGCTGGATTCCGCGCACCAGCTCCAGCACAACTTCGACCAGATGCTCGGTCTCCGGCCGCGGAATCAGCACCGCGGGCGAGACCACGAAATCCAAGCCCCAGAATTCCTGGTGCCCGGTGATGTACTGCGATGGCATGCCGGTGGCCCGCTGGGCGAGCACTTCTTCATATCGCGCGGCTTCTTGCGGAGTGAGTTCGCGCTCGGGATGCGCGTACAGGTAGGCGCGATCGGCGCCGAGGACAACCATCAGCAGCACCTCGGCGTTCATGCGGGAGGAGCCCACGTCGGCAGTGTCGAGACGTTCGACCGCGGACGCGAGCGCTAGTTTCAGTTGCACGGGGTCAGGCCGTGACCTCCATCTCCTGCTTCATTTTCTCGGCCTGGAAATGGGTGATCAGCGCGTCGATCATGGGCTGAATGCGGCCGTCCATGAATTCCGGCAACTGATGCGCGGTAAAGCCGATGCGGTGATCGGTAACACGGTTCTGCGGAAAGTTGTAGGTGCGGATCTTTTCGCTGCGATCGCCACTGCCCACCATCGCCTTGCGCTCCTTGGCCAGCGCGTCCTGCTGTTTCTGCTGCTCCATCTCGTACAAGCGGGCGCGCAGTACGCGCATTCCTTTCTCGCGATTTTTGATCTGCGACTTCTCGTCCTGGCAGCTTACGACCGTGTTGGTCGGAAGGTGCGTGATGCGGACGGCAGAATACGTCGTGTTCACCGACTGACCGCCCGGCCCGGAGGAGCAGAAGGTGTCGATGCGAATGTCCTTGGCTTCGATCTTGATGTCCACGTCTTCGGCTTCGGGCAGCACTGCGACAGTCACCGCGGAAGTGTGTACGCGGCCCTGAGTCTCGGTCTGCGGCACCCGCTGCACACGATGCACGCCGCTCTCGTACTTCATGCGCGAATACACGCCCTGGCCTTCAATGATGGCGATCACTTCCTTCAGCCCGCCGACCGTCGATTCCGACGTCGAAAGCACTTCCACTCTCCAGCGCTGGCTTTCGGCGTAGCGAGTGTACATGCGGAAAATCTCGGCCGCGAACAATGTAGCCTCGTCGCCGCCGGTGCCGGCGCGGATTTCGAGCACCACGTTCTTCTCGTCGTTCGGGTCCTTGGGCAGCAGCAGCAGCTTCAGGTCTGCTTCCACCTGAAGAACTCGCGCCTCGAGTTGGGTCAGCTCATCCTGCGCGTAGGCGCGCATCTCGGGATCGCTCTCGTCGGCCAGCATGGCCTTGCTCTCCTGGATGCCGCGAGTCAGGTCTTTGTACTCGCGATACTTCTCCACGATGGGCGCCAGCTCGCTGTGGGCCTTTGCGGTCTTCTGGAAACGCGCCGAGTCGGAGACGATGTCCGGCGAAGACAGCGCCTTATTGAGCTCTTCGTATTTCAGTTCGGTTTGGTCAAGGCGTTCAAACATGAGATCTCAATGAGTGCCGAGTTCACAACGGCGGAAAAGATTATTGTACGGGAACTCGAATCCGCTTTCGCTATCGACGAGTTGTCATCACGAACGGCCTTCAGGCCGTGAGGGATCTGCTGTTTCCCTTAGCCGTGGCGCCGAGCGGAAAAAAGCAGATTCTTCGCTTCGCTCGTAATGACAATTCCCAAAGCATCGAGCACGAGGGCAGTTCGTCGCGGCGGGCGCGCCGGGTCCCTAACACGCGCCGCCTTTGCGCTTGCTGGGGTGGCTGCCGCTAGGCAATCACCAGTTCGCCGCCGCGCTGTTTCTCTAACTCCATGGCCTCGTTCAAGGCGGCGATGGCGGTCTCGACCTGGTCATCCGCGGGAGGCTGGGTGGTGATGCGCTGCAACCACAGTCCGGGCTTGGTCAGCACCGCGAACAGCGACGAGCCGTGTTTGGCGGCGAAGCGGATCAACTCGTACGACAGCCCCGCGATAACCGGCAACAGTGCGATGCGGAAGGCGAAGCGCGCCCAGAAGGTCGTGGCGGGCACCATCATGTAGATGACCATCGCGATCAGCATCACGGTCATCAGGAAGCTGGTGCCGCAGCGGGGATGAAACGTCGAATAGGACTGCGCGTTCTGGACGGTCAGCGGGCCGTGCGCCTCGAAGGCGAAGACGGTTTTATGCTCGGCGCCGTGATACTGAAACACCCGGCGAATGTCGGGCCAGAGCGAGATGCCCCAAATGAAGAGCAGAAAAAGTGCGATGCGAATCACGCCGTCCACAACGTTGAACGCGATTCGATTGCCGAAAGCCGGATATACATTCTTCAGCTTGGTCGCGGCGAGCAGCGGCACAAACTTGTACATGAAGATGAAGAACCCAAGCGACACCACGACGTTGAGGGCCAGGGCCCAGCCCGGCACCTCGGTCTTCTTCTCGTCTTCGGCGCTCAGCTCGCCCATGGCGACGTTGGCCGAATAGCGTAGCGCGCGGAAGCCCAGCGCCATCGCCTGGCCCAGCGTCATGACGCCGCGGACCACCGGCCAGCCCATCCACTTGTGCTGCTCCGACGGCCGTTCCAGCGGCTCCGAGTGCGTCGCCAGGGTGCCATCGGGCCTGCGGATGCAGATGCCCCAGGCATGGGGCGAGCGCATCATGACGCCTTCCAGCACGGCTTGCCCGCCGACCAGAGTTTCCTCACCGCTCTCCAAAGCCGGCAAGAGTTGGACGGCCGCTAAAAAACGTAGGCGCTGACGCAAAGACTGCATGGTGATTGGATGTTCCTCGAAGGGAGTTCGGCGCACAATTGCGCTGGTTTAGAGTAAGCAGGCCAGCGAGAGATGTCAATGCGGGACCATGGCGATCATTGGCCACCGGGACGACTTCGGCGTTGCCGGAATAGGCAACTATTGTGTGCAGCCGGCAGCGCTTGCTTTCATTTCGCCGACGCGAGGATTGCATCAAGGCGGTCGGGCGTTCCTTCTACTCTTTCCAAGTGCGGGTACCGCAGCCCGCCATGGTAGTCCAGAGTCACGGTGACAAACTCATCGCCGCGCTTCAGCAGAAGCTTTAGCGGCTGTTTGCTCTTCTCTGCAGAGAGGATGGCTTCGCGCAGGCCCTCAACCGTGAACTTCTGGTCATTGATGGCTTCCATTTGCATATCCGGCGTGATGCCCGCCTTAAATGCCAGACTGTCCCACCACACATTGTCAATGCCATTGTCTTTGTTCACCGAGAACCCCAGCGAAGTGGCAAAGCTGGTCCCGCGAGAGCTGCCCTGATGTTTCATCCACTCCGGCTGGTCGTCGTTGTAGACGAGCCGATAACCCCCTTGGGTAATCCCGTTTTCCGGAGTCTGCGGCGCCCGGTCGTAAACCCGCGCGCGCAGGAACCCGGTCCAATCAAACGGCTGAACTTTATTCAACGCCGCGACCAAATCGTCGAAGGTATAGGTCTTGGTGATGTAGCTACCGTTGTCGACGCTGAAGAAGAGCTGGGCGAAATCGTCGAGAGACTTGCTGCCGCCGCTCAATTCGCGGATTTTCGTGTCGGCATCGAGCCAGATGAGGTCTAATTCCGGATAGTAGTCGTACGAACGCTGCCAGCTTGGCCAGGTCTCCCGGTCGGCGCCGTGAGACGAAATGATGGGCTGATTGGTGGTATCTACCAAGGGGCGCCAGGTACGTCCTGGACTGATATCGAAGGACGCAGCGATCTGCGCGATCACGTCGCGGGCCTGCTCCGCGGTACGCATTCCGGAACGAGCTGCCAGGACGTTGCCGTAGTAATCGGTCAGGCCTTCATAAACCCACAGCAAGTCGTTCTGCATCGGCACGTTGAGGTTGGGCGTCCACAGGTCAGCAGGCCGGCGAAACTTGCCGTTCCACGAATGGGTGTATTCGTGGGGCAGAAGAGCGCGACCGGCAACCCCTGCAGCCCAGTCGGTAAAGTAGTTGGCGCGGGTACCGTCCTCACTGGACTGATGGTGTTCCAGGCCCTCGCCGCCAACGGTATCGCTGAGCGAAAAAAGAAAATCATAGTGATCGTAGTGATGGGAGTTGAAGAGCTTCTGCGCTTCGATCACAAGGTTCTTATGGTATTGCAACTCCTCCGGCGTGATTTCGAGATCGGCAGGCTTGTCGGCGAAGAGATCGAGGAATACCTGATTGTCTGCGCCGGTGGACAGGTCGACGCGCTTGTAATTGACGCCGGCGTAGAGCGGCGAGTCCACAAGAGTGTTCAGCGGAGTCGGTTTGAAGTGAATCAGGTTTCCATCCTGCGATCCCAGCTCCAGCGCAGTGGCGAATTTCCAGCCTTCCGGCAGGCGGATGGCGGGATCAAACAGGATGCGCCGCGAGAAGTAGCCCGCCGGATAAAGCAGTACGCTGTTCCAGGTAACGTCGGCAAACTTGGACGAGATACGGCCCCGCTTTGGGTCCAATGGAGCCAAATACTGAAAATTGATTTCCAGGCGGCTTACGCCCTGCGGTACCTGGATGTGGAAGGCGTACATATTCACGCGATCACGGACCCACTCGACCCTTTTGCCATTCGCCGTAACTACGAGACCGGCCATGTTCTCCAGCCGGTTCGATGGGGAGTGCGTGCCGGGAAGCCACTCCGGGTAGAGCAGTGTAATCTCGCGGCCTTTTACCGGTACCGTCTCATGGACATTCAACACACGATCAGTGATGTTGGTGATATCAACACTCAGAAAGATGGTGCCGGGATACGACGTGTCTGCCGGCGCGGTAATGGGCGGAGGCAGCGGCACAGGCTGTGGGCCGCCTGAGTCCTGCGCATACACCACACAGGTTAGAAAAATGGAGAGGGCTGCGAAAAGCGCCGCGGCGCCGCGACGACGGAAGAACCAAGATGGCACGCCAATCCTCCAAAACTCCGAACAATACTGTACACCAGCGCCGGCACTCCGAAACGGCCAGAGATTTGGTGGAGATCAAGTCTGCGCCGTGCTCCTAACCTGCCGCATCCAAGTCCGCTGCGCACTCTATGCGACATTTGGCTGAGCTCTGTGAACGCATTGCCGCGACCACCAAGAAGCTGGAAAAGACCGCGATGGTGGCCGAGTATCTTCGATCGCGGGACCTGCAGGACGCGGCAATCTCGGCGGTCTTCCTCTCTGGCCGGGCCTTTCCGGCGTTCGACGAGCGTACGCTCCAGATTGGCGGATCGCTTTTGTGGAAGCTGGTGGCCGAGCTTGCTGGCGGAAGCGAAGCCGTCCTGCGCGCCGCTTATCGCAAGCGCGGCGATCTGGGCTCGGCGGCCTATGATGTGATGCTCGTGAGAGCACCGACTTCCGCGACGATCACGTTGCAAGATGTCCGCGCCATCTTCGATCGAATCGCCGAGACCCGCACTGCCGCAGCGAAGGCTGCTGTGCTGAAGTCGCTGCTGGAACGCGCCACGGCGATGGAAGCCAAATACATCCTGAAGGTCATCACCGGCGAACTGCGCATCGGCCTGAAAGAGAGCCTGGTCGAGGAGGCCATTGCCAAAGCCTATGACGAGCCGCTGGAGCGCGTGCAGCGCGCCAACATGCTGCTGGGCGATATTGGCGGGACATTGCAACTGGCGGCGGAGCATCGCCTGGACCAGGCGCGCATCCGGCTGTTTCATCCCATCGGTTTCATGCTGGCCAGCCCAGCGGCCGACGCGGCCGAGGCCTTCCAATACTTCGAGCACGCGCAAGTCGAGGACAAGTACGACGGCATCCGCGCTCAGGCGCATTGCGGAGGCGGGCAGGTGCGCATCTTCTCGCGCACGCTCGATGAGGTGACGCCGTCGTTTCCGGAGCTGGTTGGAGGCCTGAGCGAATTTCCAGGCGAAGTGATCCTCGATGGGGAAATCGTCGCCTGGCGCGATAACGAAGACGGTGGGCACGCGATGCCCTTCTCGGAGATTCAAAAGCGCCTGGGCCGCAAACAGGTAAGCCAGAAGCTGATGGCCGAGGTTCCAGCGGCGTACGTTGTCTTCGACGTGATCTACGCCGAGGGAGAACTGACGCTCGACCGGCCGCTTTCCGAGCGCGCGAAGATACTGGAGCGTGTGTTTACGGGCGCGAAGCGGGTCTCGCCGCGCCCGGTAGTGAATGCGCAAGGCAGCCTGCTGTTTGAGCCGGAGATCGAGGAGGACGGCGCGGTTTCGGGATGGATCCTGCGCGCGCCCGCCCTGCGCGCCGATTCTGCCCAGCGGCTACAAGAGTACTTCGACGAAGCCGTGGCGCGGGGCAATGAAGGGCTGATGATCAAAGACCTGCAATCGCCCTACATGCCGGGACGCCGCGGCCGCTGGTGGCTCAAACTGAAGCGCGAACTGGCCACGCTTGATGTGGTGGTGACCGCTGCCGAGTTCGGACATGGCAAGCGCATCCATGTGCTGAGCGATTACACCTTCGCAGTGCGCAAAGGAGAGGAACTGGTCAACATCGGCAAGGCGTATTCAGGGCTGACCGACAAAGAGATTGCCGAGTTGACCGAGTGGCTTCTGGCGCACACCACGGCCGACCACGGTCACGTGCGCGAGGTCGAGCCGAACATTGTGCTGGAGGTGGCGTTCAACGCCATCATGCGGTCCGGCCGCCACGACAGCGGATTCGCACTGCGCTTTCCGCGCATCGTGCGCGTGCGCCACGACAAGCTGCCCAAGGACATCGACACCATCGAGACGGTGGAGAAGATTTATGCAAGGCAGCATGGGAGAGGCGAGGGATAGCTGTCTGCAGCAGCGGCCCTTCACATCAAGTTCTCATTCCGACCGAGCGGCTTTCAGCCGCGAGTAGAGGAACCTGCTGTTCTAACGATAAAAGCAGGGCCCTCCACTCGGTCGCTGGGCGACCTCGGTCGGGATGACAATTCATGAGGACTCTTAGTTGCCCACCGTGAACTCAAAGTTCTTCTTGGCGTGGACCGGGCCTTGCGAGGCGTCCACGGCAAGGTTCCACTGGCCCGACATATCCATGCTCGGCATCGCAGCCTCGTAGTCGCCGTTGCCCTTGGGCGCGAACTTGATCTGGGTTGTGCCCATATCCATCTCCTTCATCCTAAGAGCGCCGTTTACCTCAGCGTCGTTGACCGGCTGCGCATGGTCGTCGGTGATATGCAGCGTGAAAGTCAACGGCTTGACCATCCGCGGATGGTCGGGAGAAACCTTCAAGTCCATGTGCCACGAGCCTGCCTCGCCGGAGGCAGGCGAGGATGCAGTCTGTTGCTGCTTTGCCGGCGCGGTCGCTTTCTGGCTACAGCCGAGAGTGAAAGCCAAAATCGCAGTGAAAATCGCACATGCCAGGCAACGCACAGAAATCGACAAGCACGTTCTCCGCTTCCGCTTCAATGGGAGTGGCCGTGTTCGTGGGCCGGGCTGATAGGGATGACGCAGCCGTCCGCCACCTCGCAAACCGCCAACTCGAACTGGATGGTGGTGTGATGGATGTGGAAGCGTTTGTCCACTTGCTCGCGAATCAGGCGCAGAATTCCCTCGCTCTCCGACGCGGGCATGTCGGCGATGGCCACGTGGCAGGACAGCGAATGGGTATCGCTGCCGATGCTCCACACGTGCAGGTCGTGCACATCGTTCACCCCCGGAATGGTGCGAATGATCTCCTCAATGCGCTGCAACTCCATGCCGCTGGGAGTGCCTTCCAGCAGGATGTTGAGGCTCTCGCGGATGATCCCGATGGAAGACCAGAGGATCATGACGCCGATGCCCACGGAAAGTGCGGGGTCGATCCAGCGCTCGCCGGTCAGGGCAATCATGATGCCGCCGGCGATCACCGCCGCCGTGGACAAGGTGTCGCCAATCTCGTGCAGCAATGCGCTGCGCAGGTTGATGTCGCGATGGCCGCGCATCAGCAGGAGCGCGATCGCGCCGTTCATAACGACCCCGGCGGCTGCCACCCAGATCATGATGCCAGCGTGCACGTCCACCGGAGATTGCAAACGGCGGAAGGCTTCGTAGAGGATGTAGAAGGCAATCAGGACCAGCGACAGGCCGTTAACAAAGGCCACCAGCACTCCCGCGCGGTTGTAGCCGAAGGTTTTGCGCGCGCTGGGCCGTCTGCCTTGCAAATAGACTGCACCCCACGACATCAGCAAGGCGACGAAGTCGGAGAGATTGTGTCCGGCCTCCGAGAGCAGCGCAAGGCTATGGGCGCGTAGCCCGGCCAGGACCAGCAGCACGATGTAGGCCAGCGTGACGACCAGCGAAATCCGCAACACACGCGAGGTGGTCCCATTCCTTGCGTTGCTGGCATGCACGTGCATATCTCCAGTTTAAGAGCGGGATTGCACTCTGTTCAACCTCGGGAGCTTCGCCAAGGCGGCGGGCGGTCAAAACGGACTGGGGCAGTCGCTCGCAAGGTTGGCAGCGATGGTGACAACCCGTGCCACTCAGCGCTCATCAGTACCCAGAGCAAGTGTGTGCGCCACAGTTGCGTCCAAATTCTTGGCAGTCCTACGGCTACGACAAAGACAATTACATCCGCTCGACCTTGTCGGAAGGCTATCTGATGGTGATTGAACCAAGGCGCGACGCTCATGCCTGCAAACCCGGACAACTGGTCCCCATTTCTGGTATGTACACCGTGGTGCACGTCGCACATCGGGCAGACCACGAAGTCCTGGCGATTCGTGGCGAGGAATTTCCCGCCTGTCGGGTGTGCAACGCCAGGGTGACGTTCTATCCGACCCAGCCCGTCACTCATATGACTCACGATTTCGATTTGGCAGGTCCCTGCCTGCAAATGCCGAGGAATCGCGCCAAGGCCCCCAAGCGAGGCGTGGGCTAAGCAAGAGCGAATCTTATTCCCCTGCTCCTGCTAACCCTGTTCTTGGTTGACGCGCCGATGCTGCGTCCTTAAGATGATCTCACTCCTAAGGTTCAGCTACCTCGTAATGATTGACCAGATCGTATCCCATTACCGCATTATCGAGAAAGTCGGCGGCGGAGGGATGGGTGTGGTCTATAAGGCCGAGGACGTTTCCCTGCACCGGTTTGTCGCCCTGAAGTTCTTGCCGGATGAAATCGCCAAAGACCCCCAAGCCTTGGCCCGCTTCGAGCGCGAGGCGCAGGCGGCCTCTGCCCTGAACCATCCCAATATCTGCACCATCTATGAAATCGATGAGCAGGACGGTAAGCCCTTCATCGTCATGGAATTTCTCGACGGCATGACGCTGAAGCATCGCATCGCCGCCAAACCCATCGAGACCGATGTTCTGCTTAGCCTGGCCATTGAGATTGCCGACGCGTTGGATGCCGCGCATTCGGAAGGGATCATCCATCGCGACATCAAGCCCGCCAACATTTTTGTGACCTGGCGAGGCCACGCGAAGATTCTCGATTTTGGGCTGGCCAAGATCGCGGCCAAAGCCGGTTCGTCGAGCAAGATTTCACCCGCCGAGGCGATGGCAGAGACGCGCGCTGAACTGCACCCGACCAGCCCCGGTTCTGCGGTCGGCACGGTGGCTTATATGTCGCCCGAGCAGGTACGGGCCAAAGACCTCGATAACCGTTCGGACCTGTTCTCGTTTGGAGTGGTGTTGTACGAAATGGCCACGGGCCTCATGCCGTTTCGCGGCGAGAGTTCGGGAGTCATCTCCAAGGCAATTCTGAACGGCGCACCCACTTCGCCAGTGCGGTTGAATCCCGACATATCGCCCGAGCTGGAACGAATCATCAACAAAGCCCTGGAGAAGGACCGCAATCTGCGCTACCAGCACGCTGCGGAAATGCGCGCCGACTTGCAGCGGGCAAAGCGGGACATCGAGAGCGGGCTCAGTTCTGCGGCGAGCTCGAGCGCGTTGGCCGTGCCACCAGCGGTTGCTGCCCACGGCAGCAAGCTCTGGAGGATTGCGTTTCTGGTTCTGCTGAGCGCGGCGCTGGTCGCGGGCGGGCTGTACTATCGCGGGCATCAAGCCAAGCCGCTGACCGACAAAGACACTATTGTCCTTTCCGATTTCAACAACACCACCGGCGACAGCGTTTTTGACGACACGCTCAAGCAGGGACTCGCGGTGCAACTTGAGCAATCCCCCTTTCTCGCCTTGGTTTCTGAGCGCAAGGTGAACGAGACTCTGCGGCTGATGGGCCGCCCAGCGGGTGACCGTTTGACGCCGGAACTGGCGCGCGAAGTTTGCCAGCGTAGGGGCAGCCGAGCCATCCTGACAGGCTCCATTGCTGCGCTGGGCAGCCAATACGTGATTGGCCTGAAGGCGGCGGACTGCAACACAGGAGATCTATTGGCCGAGTCGCAAGAGCAGGCGGCGGGCAAGGAAGCGGTGCTCAAGGCCCTGGACAATGCGGCCGTCATCTTGCGCGCCAAGCTGGGCGAGTCGCTCAGCTCGGTACAGAAATATGCCACCCCGGTGGAGGAAGCGACCACGCCCTCGCTGGAGGCCCTGAAAGCTTACAGCCTGGGAAGAAAGATGCAGGCTGCAAAAGGGGACGTTCCAGCTTTGCCCTTCTACAAACGCGCGGTGGAATTGGACCCGAATTTTGCCGTGGCCTACCGATCCATGTCCGTGGTGTACGGCAATCTCAACCAGTTGGGCCGGGCGGCGGAGAATTCGCGCAAGGCTTACGATCTGCGGGAGAAGGTGAGCGAGCGGGAGCGGCTCGCCATCGAGGCCATCTACTATACCTACACAACCGGGGAATTGGAGAAGGCGGCGCAGGCCTACGAGCTGTGGCAGCAAACCTACCCGCGGGACTATTTACCTTACACCAACCTGGGCGATATTTACGGCACCCTGGGAAACTGGGAAAAGGCATTGCAGGAAGCCAGCGGGGCGCTCCGCCTGGAGCCCAATGATGAGAACAACTATCTCAACCTCGGCAACGACTACGCCAACCTCAACCGGCTGGACGAGGCTGAGACAGTTTACAAGCAAGCCGAGGAGCACAAGCTGGAGGGCGAATTCCTGCTGACCAACCGGTACCAACTAGCTTTCCTCAAAGGCGATGCGGCGCAGATGGCGCAATTGCTCGCGGCGGCCATGGGCAAGCCGGGTGCCGAAGAACTGGTGCTGGCCTACCAGGCGGACACCGAAGCCTGGTACGGCAAATTGAAAAAGGCGCGCGAGGTGACCCTGCAAGCGATGGAGTCAGCCCAGCACGACGACGCCAAAGAGGCGGCCGCAATGTATCAGGCAGCGGCGGCGCTGCGCGAGGTGGAATCCGGCAACCGCAATCAGGCCGTCGCCGAGGCCACGGCAGCGGTGAAGTTGGCTCCCAACCGCGATGTACGCGCAATGGCGGCAGTGGCCCTGGCGCGCGTAGGCGATACGGCGGGAGCGGAGAAGCTGGCGGTTGAGCTCGACCGGACATTCCCGCTGGACACGCTGGTCCAGAGGTATTGGCTGCCCACCATTCAGGCGGCCATCGCCTTGCAGCGCAAAGATTCGAACCGGGCCATCGAAGTATTGCGCGTGGCGAGCGGTATTGAACTGGGCCAACCCACGCAAGTGGTTGTATTCCTATGCCCGGTTTATTTGCGGGGAGAAGCCTATCTCATGCTGCACGACGGCCATGCCGCGGCAGCGGAATTCCAGAAGTTCATCGATCACCGGGGAGCGGTGGTGAACTTTCAATGGGGAGCGCTGGCCCGCCTCGGCCTGGCTCGCGCTTACGCCGTGCAGGGTGATAAGGCCCGTGCCCGCGCCGCCTATCAGGACTTCCTCACGCTCTGGAAAGACGCCGACCCCGATGTTCCTATCCTGAAGGAAGCCAAGGCGGAATACGCGAAGCTACAATAACTGCGCTCCCGAGTCTGTGTGATAACTCGAATCGGGAACCTGCGGTGGCGAGAATGCCAAACGTGGCACGGATCACGCCGCGCAGCAGCGGTACTTGCTGGGGCGATTTCTACGGGCGGACACAAATAGGGACGGCACGGTCCTCACACAGTCTCTTCGCCTAAAAGCCAATAGTTATTCGACTGTTCGCCCGGCTACATGGAGAAGCGATCTTCGCAACCGATGGCGTTCTTAGCCAATTCAGACGGACGACAGCACTTAGCTTCGTTGCTAAGTGCTGTCCGCTCAGTTCTTCCGTACGCTCTCTGTGCCCGAGGGCAAGGAAGGGTTCGTGATTTGTCATTGCCCAGGATAAATCGCTGCCGGGCTTACCGTGACTTGATAAGGGCTACGGAAAGCGCCAATGTTGGTTATCAGCGGCGAATGCCCATGGACCAACTTGCTGGCATCCAGTACGGCGAGCATATCGTATCCAATGATGGGAACGTAGATCAGTGCGCCGTCAGGGGAGACGCCGATATACCCGCCAAGGTTCTGGGGATTACCCACCGTGTACAGGCCTAACTGGCTGAAGTTGAGGTTCTTGCGGTCAAAGTTGAAGGCGACCACGTCGCCGAAATTGCCATCCAGTGCGAACAGCCGATTACCGACGACCTTCCAACTGTAAAAATAAAAAGGCTTCTTCTTAGGAGCCTTCCCACAAATGGTAGTCAGCAGCGTCGGGTTCTTCGGGTTGATGCTGATATCGAATACGCCAATCGGACCTGCGCCGTTCAGGCTAATGCCCATCATCAGCAAGGACTTGCCATCGGGCGTGACGGTCATTTCACTCTGTTGTGGCGCAACGCCCAGACTGTCCGTCGAGATGGAGGTCACTGTCCCGTGTACCACGTCGAAAATCCCGACGAAATAAACCCAGACGCCCGACTGCAAATAGTAGTAATTGACATAGACGTACTTGCCGTCCGAGGTGGCAGTCCCGCCCCAGGCGGTCAGTTGCGCTGAGTTGTTCAACCCCAACCCGGCAGAAATGGTCAGGATTACCTGGTTGAAGGTCGGCGAGGAAGCGTCGGTATCAACTACCTCCACGGCGATGTCGTTCGTATTGCCAGAGCGGGTCCTGACCGGCACAAAGACTACAGGCTTCCCGGTAAAGGGATTGACGCTGGCAGCAAGTATGAGTTCGTCGATGACGCTGATGCTGGAGCCTGTCGAAAATGGAGTCTCAGCTCGTAGCGTGTCGTCGCTCGGGTTCCAGGCTGCTGTCTCGGCCGGCGTGGCCAACCCGCGGGTGCCCAAGCCGGCGCTGTAGATTTCCTTTCCATCACGATTGAAGGTTATGCCGTAGGGGAGCACCGTATTGGGCACGTCGATCATGGTCTGCTGGTTGGGCTCATAGACGGCGACCGAATAATCGCCAACCGCAAGAGCAGCAAACTGGTGTTGGGGCCGGAAGTCTGAGGTTGGAAGAATCGTGAACTGCTCGGCCAGCAGCCCGCTCTGGTATTGCTGGGCGGGAGGCATCTTCGTATTGGGATTGGTTACGACCACATCCAGCTTCGCCTGGGCCGGCCAATTCTCGGGCACCGTGACGTGCAGCGTGGTCGAACCATCCACTTTTGCCGGCAAAGGAGGTGTGTTCCCCACCCGCACCTGCGCGCCGTGGGCGAAATTGGTGCCGGTTACTCGGACGAGACTGTCCCTGTCGTTGATGATGCTGGAGGTGACGCTGGTCACCGTCGGTACCGTGGGAGGAGGTGTACTGGTGATGGTGGCGATCGCCATGCCATGGGTATTCAGTCCGTTGGCAACGATGGCCGTGCCCTTGATGGCGCCGCCGGGGTTGTGCAGCATCTGGGTCGTATCAATCACAACCACGTTCGGGTTGGGAGAGGACTGTCCGTTTCTGCCCGCCCCGACCACGAGTCTGGTCCCGTCGTGATTGAGCACCGCACTGAAGTCGTAATTGAAGTAAGACTGAAGCACAACTTCAGTTTCCGTCAGGAGCTGGCCGAAGGTTGGCGATCCCTCATTCAAATCAACCAGCATGACTGAAAACCCTTCGTAACCAAACCCCAGCACATAGCCATAGACGTTTCCAGGAGAATTCACCGGCGTGATGAGCAACCCGTAGGGATCGAAATCCAACGCCTTGTCCATGATGAGTTGATCGGTTGCGGTGCTGATGAAGAGGAGATGATAGGTGGTCAAGTCCGGGCTGCTCTGGACCATCACTACATACTTGCCATCGGGGGTTGCTGCTGCGTTGGGACTCCATAGTCCCACGTCTTCGAAGTAGCCGGCCGGTATTGTGATGGCTTTGACCTTGAATTTCTTGAGGTCAACCATCGCGATGGCAGGATGAATGGGATCGGGGCCGGTTGTGGTGACATACGCCTTTTGCCCCACCACAACAATGGACCCAAATTGTGTAAATTGCGTACCGGTGCCCATGTAAGGGGCGAGATCCAGGCTGCGCACCACCTTCTGCGCGGACGTGTCCACGACCTTCAGCGTGGAGTCGCAGTTGTCTTCGACCAGCAAATACTCCCGGTCGGGGGTGAAGGCCGGCATCGCAAAAGGACACATGTCATAAACACGGTTGATTTCGCGGCCGATGGTGAAGTCAACCACGGAGAGATAACTGCCGTTACTCGCTCCAACAAAGGCGAGCCTGGGGTTGTTGCCCACCGCCGCGAACGCCTGGTATCCGGCAACATTGAGGGTTTGCTCCAGGTTGAGGGTCTCGAAATCGAGCACGCTGACGGTACCGCCCTTCGCCGGCACGATCAGGCTTTCCTGTGCGAGCACTGCCGGCGCGACGAGCACGACGACGAACAATGCCGCGACAATTCTGAATCTGATTTGGTAGGTCATATTTCTGCTCCAATTCCTTCCTGTTCAACATCCGTTGAGCAGCGTGTGACAGAAGACGCTTGCGCGCTTCCTCCTTAATTAGAAAAAAGTCCTCGGATCGTAGTCAGAGGGAGAGAACCAGGAGTGTGGAGGGCGAGTCCGCTAGCAGAGGAGAGTACAAAGCAACGCTCGGGCAACTCGTGCCTTAGCCGATCGATGACTATCTCGATCGGTGATGCGCTTAAGGACACCATGAAATGGCGTGCCAGAGCGAAGGCATACAGCGCTTCCTGCGGCCACGGTTGAGGCAGCCGCTGGGGACATCAGGTTTGAAAAGAGAGGAGTGCTTTCGTAAGGCAAGGTTTCTGACTCGTCATACGCGGTTTCCCCCAAATCTTCGGCGGGAACAGCCAGAGAGACGCCAAAAACCAGAAGTACGAGAAGGATGAGAGCGAAGCGCGGCTTTCTCATACGCTCCTGGGAACAGTATATTCTCGTTTGGAAGGCTCCAATTCAGGAGGGACTAAGAAACGCGGAGGCGATTCCCGAATCGGAACTGAAGGCCTTTCGACCCGATCATTATTTGGCAGCGGCGGCGTAAGCTTTCGCCACCTTCGACAATTTTCTCTTTCGCTTATGGCGGAAGGTGCTGCGATGCCCGCGACGATCCTCCTGGAGGAAGCGGACCTTCTTGGCTTTCGAACCCCACGCGGTCTCCTCTTTGCCGCGGGTCCAATAGCTCTGGTAGCCGCCTTCGTGCAGATCGAACGGCTTATCCAGCACTTCCATGTAGTCGAAACGGGTCGATCCTTTCTTGTGGAAGGTCTCGAAGTACGAGGGATACACGAAATCGGTCATGGCGATTCCGTCCACCTTGAAGAACAACTCCTCCACCGGGTCGGCCACTTCGTAGTCATACAGGCGGTTCTTCTTGGGGCCGGTGGAGTAGAGGTTGGCGGCGGGATCGACCAGCATCTCAGCCAGCTCGTGCGAGGCGGCGACGCTCACCTGGTCCTTCTGCTTCAGTATGTTCTTGACGAACACTTTCGCCATCGGCAGCCCCTCGGGAGTCACGTCGTGATAGCCCTCCAGGTTCGCATCGCTCGCACTGTCGAGAAACGCCATGGCCCAGGCGCCCTTGAGGAAGCCGGTGGACTTCACCAGTTCGGCGGGCGTTCCCCAGACCGGCGCAAAGTGCTCGTCCACGAATTTCTGCATGGCGGCGATGAGGGCATCGAAGTCCACGCCCATCGGCGTCTTGGCGTTGTTGAAGCAGGCGATTTTGGGCGCGCGATTGTGATACGAGAATGGATGCATGGACGACTTCCCCGGCATGGATTCGTTCCTCCCGATATTCAATTTCCTGTTTTGTTTTCTGCGAGGCAGTATACCCGATTCGCACTGCCGGAACGGCGGGTGCGCAAGCTCAGGGTAATTGCGCGGGCCGACTCCGATTTTGTCCGGTCTGCAGTTCACGATTGAGGTTGCATGCCGGGACAAATAACTACCCTTTGACAAATAGCCATCTGGACACCACGCGCACTATTGAGCGTCGCAAATTATAGTGACGCATTACAAGAAACGGAGCCGACCAAGCAGAGTGAATTGTCATTACGAGCGCCTGGGTTTGGGCGCGAGGAATCTGCTTTTCGGCGGACGGGCAAACAGCAGATCCCTCGCTGCGCTCGTGATGACAAATCTTTAAGGTTGTCACTATATTGCGCGACGCGCACTAAGAAAGATTGCAACCTTTTACCTGGCGATTGTCATCATCAGTATCAATCTGCCACGTCGTCGATCTGCCCACTTCCGGAACGCTGGCCTGTGAACTGCTCTTAAGAGAAAGATGCAAATCATGAGCGCAGACCTAGTGATACCGATCTGTCCCGCCTGCGGTAGCGACAGGACGTCGGATGCAAGCCATGGAGAGATTTATTGCGTGGACTGCAACCGCATTTACCCTGTTCTTGAATTGAAGACTGGCGCAACGGAGCAGGAAAGACTGGCGGAGGAGACGGTTCGGAAGGCCGCCTGATCGCCAAGGGGTGAAAACCATACGTCCGGCCAAATCCAACCCGCCGCAGGCGAGAAACAGCCAGCAGATATTACGGCTGCAGGCAGTGAGATGGTGAGCGCGGAAGGAATCGAATCCGCAACGTAGTGTACATTCAACAAGATACAGAGCAACAGACGGCAATTTAGACGATCTTAGTACATGTAGAACAATGCAAGTGGCAGGTGAGTGCCCCCATTTTCCCCTTGCTGTTTTTCAATATCACGCGCTAACACGGATGGAAGGCTGGGGTCCGCGTTCGCTCGTGTTCGTAGCTGTTGCTGAAGCTGTTGTCGCCCGAGTTTGCCTCATCATTCACGGCGAGTACTACCCATCGGTCGCACGGTGGTGCGGCGAAAATTGCGCCTCATACGTCTCATCGTTTTCGCGCCTTGTGCCCAGACCCATACTCGGTCACTTCCCCATCAACCGCGACCGCCACAAAATTGTTGGTTCCCACGTCCTTGAACTGGACGACCTGATGCCCTTCTCGTGCGAGTTTTCCCCACCTGCTCGGCTTCTCTGGATTTTGCTCAATCGCTTCGAATTCCCGCTCCTCCATGGTGCTGCCAGTTTTTTCGAGATTGCTCAATTTTGACCAGACTCCATGCTCTGCCGCATCAATAATATTGGCATGATATCCGGCACTCTTATTGAAACCCAAGCCTTGACAGTGCGCTGTCCCACATGTGGCGCTGGTCCCCCATTCGCGGTGCGAGCGTGCCATTGGTGGCGTCCGTCCGCAATCTCACTTGGAGCGTAGGCTAATCGCATCGGACAAGGTCGTGCGTAAGCTGAGACCTGTGAGGCTAGAGAAATCACGCTCCTAGTTTGAATTCTGGCCAAGAGCCTTCGTCGTGATTCCACCAGCGGAGACATTTTGCGACAGGCCGCAGCGAAATCGCACAGGAATTTCTTACTGCTCCCAATTTGAAGGGCGAGGAGTGCAATGGCAAATGAAAACCCGAATTCATCGCGAGAAAGGGTAACCTTAGTAGAGCGTGCGCTTATCCCGGCGACATCCAGCTTCACATCCGACGCTAAGGCCCAAATTCTTCAACAGTCGTTCGCCTTCAATCGTCACCGCAACAGCAAAGCCATTGCGCTCTGTTGCGCAGTAGAAATAGTCGACGTACCTTAAATCAACAGCTCTCTGCCAAGAGTGCGATTACGGCAGCAATTAAAGGCCTGACAATTGCGGCGGCTGCCGGGGCATCCCCATTGCCGACTGCTCTTGGGGAGAACGGTTCATGGACAGGCTCTATAATCCAATACTACAGCTCCCATGGTCAGGATTTGCCGTCTGGCAGAAGCGGCAAAAAAACTATAGTCTATTGACCCCCTAGATCCAGCCTCGTGCGAGTCTCTGGAATCAAGCACATAGCTCCCTCACTGCGCCACCCCTTTTTGACCAGTCGAAAAACTTCACCACGGAGGTCGCTCCTCGGGCTTAGCGGGTCATGGAAGTATGGGACACCCCTGTTGGAACCGGTCAAGCGCGTCAGGTATGCTACGCCACATTTGCAACTTCCTGTTTGCTCGTGACTCGGGACGAACAGTTCGGGAACCGATCGCTCATCGAGTCGCAGCTGATGTGAAGGCGATATTGCATCAACTGACTCGAATGTGGACAACGCATGGAGTAGGAAACTAAAAGTCGATGGATGCTAGGGCGTTTACCAGTACATATCCGGTTCCGCCAGAAGTCCGGGATGGGCGTTTCCCGTCAAGTTGAATCCGAACAGGCCAACTTCCGGGTGGCCCGTCAACCACTCAGAATCCTCGCGACTGTTAACATGGGGTGCAAAGAGGAAGGTCGACTATTGTCCCTCCCAACCAATGCGACCTGCAATTCATCCCTGCCGTTGCGCATCGAGGGTTTAGTTAAGCGCTTCGGCCAGTTGAATGCCGTTGACGGCATCACGCTCGAACTACGCAGCGGAGAATGTCTGGGACTGCTTGGCCCAAACGGCGCCGGCAAAAGCACTCTCATCCGTAGCATCGTTGGCCGCGTGATCCCCGACGCCGGCACGATCTTAATTTTCGGCGCGAAGGCCGATTCGACTGCCGCACGATCAACGCTGGGATGGGTCCCGCAGGAACTGGCGCTCTACCCCAGGCTCACTTGCTTCGAAAACCTCCGGGCGTTCGGTCGTTATTACGGGCTAAAGGGTATCGTACTTGAGCAGGCCGTGGCGCGATGCCTCGATTGGTCCACCCTGACCGACCGCGCTCATGAGCTGGTCAAGAACCTTTCGGGAGGCATGAAGCGCCGCCTTAACATGGCAGCCGGCCTCATTCATCAGCCCAAGCTGGTTCTGATGGATGAACCAACCGTGGGCGTAGACCCGCAATCGCGTCACCATATCTTCGAAATGATTGAGAAACTACGAGACGAAGGCATGTCTCTCATCTACACGACCCACTACATGGAAGAAGCCGAGCGTCTGTGCGACCGCATCGCCATCGTCGATCATGGCAAGATCATCGAGCTGGGCACGAACGACGACCTCGTCCGCAACGCATTTGGCACGCGCAGTCAAGTGCTGGCGCGTTTTGGCGGTTCGCCCGACCGCGTCGTCCCCTGGGTTGCCGCGCACGGCGGCCAGACTACTGATGGCATTGCGTTGTTCACGATCTCACATCCGGTTGAGATTGCAAGTTTGCTTGAGGACTCGGCAAAGGCCGGACTCGAACTGGTTGACGTGTCGCTGCGCAAGCCGAATCTCGAATCGGTCTTTCTTCAATTGACGGGAAGGGAGTTACGCGATTAATGTTCGCCATTATTCGCACCGCCATGGTCTCCCTGCGTCGCGACCGGGGCGGGCTCGCCCTGAGTTTCCTTTTGCCTGTTGTCTTCTTCAGCATCTTCGCTGTTATCTTCGGCGGGCGCCGCGACACGACGCCCAAAGTCCATGTGCTGGTTGTGGATGAAGACCACAGCCCCGCCTCCGAGCGGCTGGTTAAGGGTCTGAAGCAAGAAGGCTCACTGGTGGTGACGAGTGGGCCTGAGGCCGTCAAGGGCGCCGAACAACCTGACTACACCGCGGCGACTGCGGAGATAGCCGTCCGGGAGGGGGTTGCGCCAGTTGCCGTGATCATCCCCCATGGGTTCGGAGAGAACCCAATTTCGTTTGGCCCCGCAGATACCAAGCGCCCAACTGTCCAACTGCTTGAAGACCGCAGCGATAAGATTGCTCCGCAGATGGTCACCGGGCTACTTCAGAAAGTTGCCGTGACCTCCATGCCCGACCTCATGGCTGAGCAGGGGTCAAAATACTTCGATCAGTTTAGCGGCGGCCTCACGCATGAACAACGCGATCGGCTGAACCAAGGCATCCGTCAATTGCGCGAGCGGCAAGAGAGCGACTCGTCCACTTCCGCCTCCAGTAACGAGAGCGGCGGAATTATTGCAGTCAATGCCCGCCCCGTTGTCGGGGAAAACAAGAACAACCCCATGGTCTCGTTCTATGCCGCTGCGATTGGCGTCATGTTCCTGCTCTTTACTGCAAGCGGCTCGGCAGGAGCATTGCTTGACGAGGCCGAGAGCGGCACGCTCGACCGCGTGCTCAGTTCGCGCGTCACTATGACCTCGCTGCTTTTGGGCAAGCTTACTTACAATTCGTTGCTGGCCTTCTCGCAACTCGTAGTGATGTTTCTTTGGGGATGGGCGATATTCAAGCTCGACTTTTGGTCGCATATTCCGGGATTCATGGTGATGGGCGTCTGCACAGCGGTGGCCGTGGCCGCTTTCGGCATGTTGCTGGCGAGCATCTGCCACACGCGCGCGCAACTGGGCGCACTCTCAACCCTGGTCATTCTGATTATGTCATCCATTGGCGGCAGCATGTTTCCACGCTTCCTGATGCCGGAAGCGATGCAGAAGGCTGGGTTGCTGACCATCAACGCTTGGGCAATTGACGGATTCACCAAGATCTTCTGGCGGGACGAGCCAATCTCTCATCTCTGGCCACAGGTTCTGGTTCTCGTAGCGGTTGCCATCGTGCTCTTCACCATCGCCCGGAGAGTGGCTCGACAATGGGAAGTCGCATAGTTTGTTGCTTCGTACTGTACTCGGCTTTTGATTCCAAGATCATGCAGCTGGCGAATCGTCGGCCACTCTCCAGAAACTCAACTAGCAAGCTCTGGAAGTGGAACGAGTTGCATGTTGAGGGCTGCGGCCTGCTTGGCTGTCCAACGTAGCTGTTGCTGTCGGTATTTAGCTTCGTAATACTCGATGCCCTGATCCACATACTGTTGGCCGAACTTGAGCATGCGGTAAACAAGTCGAGCCAAGGTGTGCGCCATCGCTGTGATCGCTTTGGGTGCCCCGAGTCTGGATCGCAGGCGACGAAACTTTGCGCCCAGTGCGCTTCGGCTCCGTATCAGGCTCCAGGCAGCTAGTCGCAAAGCGGTGGCCGCCCGATTCACTACGCGCCGGGTCCCGCGCTTGCGCACCTTGCCGCCACTGGTACGATTGTCCGGGCACAAGCCGAGCCACGAAGCGAAGTGCTTCTCTGTTTTCCATCGGCTCATGTCCAGTCCCACCTCCGATATCACCGTCTGCGCAATCCGGACGTCGATGCTGTCGATCTGAGTCAGGTCCACCCCGGTGATACGGTACAAATGCCCCCGCAGATCAAAGTGCGGCTGGCGCGGGCGCGAACCTTTCCCGCGACGAGTGGGTTGCGGTATTGGGTCGCTGGCCGGATCGACTTTGGCCTCCATCCTGTGCAGATGTTCGTCAATTCTCTGGTCGCATAAATGTATCTTTTCTTGATAGGTGTCATAGAGTTCCAGGCTCTGCCCCACCACGAATAGCAACTCCTCGCGCCACGTTCCCTCCAGGCTGCGGGCGATCTCCTGGTGACTGGCGCGAATGCGCGCGTGCTTATGTCGCGCCAATCTCTCGGGGTCACGTTCTCCCCGGACGATGTCTCGCAGGATGGCCATTCCAGTCGTACCACTGATATCGCTGATCACATTGGCCAACTGGATGTTCATCTCGGTCAACGCCTTCTGCATGTGTTGGACACACATCGCCGCTGCCGCCACCAGATTCTCTCGCGGGCGCAGATAGCTGCGCAGCACGCGGATCTCTTCGGCCGGTCGCAATGCCTTGTTCAAAAGCCCAAAGGTGTGCAGCTTCTGTAACCACTGGCATTCCTGGACATCCGTCTTGCGTCCCGGCAGGGTTTTCGTGTGCTGAGCATGCGCCACGTTCACTTCCAACCCGTAACTTTCCAGCACGTCGTACAGGGCTGTCCAGTACACGCCGGTCGCCTGCATGACTACCGTCTGGATTCGGCAGTTCTTTAACCAGCGTGCCATCCGATGGAGGTCGGCGGTGAAGCTGCCGAAACTTTGTATCGGTGCTGCGTCGCGGTCTGTGGGTACGGCCACGTAATGTTCTGCGCTTCCCACATCGATCCCCGCTGCATTTACATTCAGTGGTGGAAGTCCTTCGGTCGGATCCACTTTCCCGGCAGTCGTCTTTCGCTTGTTTGGTTGCTTCGGGCCTTTCGGCATAGAGTGATCCCTCCAACTGAAGTCAGACGGACCCGGCCCGGTTGCGAATCGGTTTATGAATCTCTCCAACGGGGTCGAGCCAGCTGATCAAAGTCAGCCGACTGCCACCAACTCTCTGATCGCCAGAAACCGGAGCCATACTCGGAAACGGGCACAGGGGCACCATATTTGCCGCGGCCTTGACTGCCGGGTACGTCGCAGTCAGCATCTCACTCTGATTCCGTTTCTGGTACCACGGACAGCGCCCCGCTGTCCGTTACTCGGAAGTAATCCAGTTTGACGGGTTGTCGGCTAGGCGCGGAAGTGAAATGGGCTCGCGCGTTCGCCGCATCACATCCGCGCATGGGGCGTGTTACGTCCAAGTGGACTGAATTTGTAAGTCGCGGTAGGGATATCAGTTGCCTGATACCCCCCGCTCAGAATCCGCACGAGCGCTCGCTAGCGCATGCGGCTCTTATCTCGGATGATTGGCGGCGAAGCGTTGCGCGGGATAAGGATGGAGCACGCGTGGAGAAGGAAGCCACCGCTTGGCAATCGCGATCATGCGTGCCCACGTCACCCCACGCTTTTGACTGCGACGGCACAGAACGTGCCACCACCTGCTAAGCACCCGTTCCCGGAACATGCCGAGGCTGTCCAGATTCCCGGGTACTGCGTAGTAGTTGAAGTGGCCTTGCACAACTGCACGGAGCCATCTGCCGGTGTCCGGCGTAGCGTCGTGCTTGCGTGCGCGGAGTTGCTGCTTAATCTCTTGCAGCTTTGCCCGCATACGCTTGCGGATCGTCATGCGCTTTACAGTAAAACGTCCGTTCCTGTCTTTTCCGCTGATGTGCGTGAAGCCCAGGAAATCGAACGTTTCCGGCTTACCTTCCCCTCTTCGCGTTCGATTTTCTTCGGCGAACCGCCCGAACTCAATCAGACGCGTTTTGTCTGGCTGAAGTTCCAGTCCGAACTTAGACAGTCGTTCCCGTAGGTCCTTCCGAAAACGCTCCGCTTCCGCTCGGTGCTGGAAACCCAAGACGAGATCGTCCGCGTATCGCACGGCGATCATGTCTCCGTGTGCGCACTGTCTGCGCCACTTGTCCAACCAGAGGTCAAAGACGTAGTGCAGGTAGATGTTCGCCAGCATCGGTGATGCCACCGATCCTTGCGGCGTACCTGACTTCGTCTCCGACCATATGCCTTCTTCCATCACCCCGGCGCTCAGCCATTTCTGGATGAGACGCAGGATTCTGGGATCGGCCACGCGATGCTCGACAAACTTGATAAGCCAGCTTTTGTCGAGGTTATCGAAAAATCCTCGAATGTCGGCGTCAAGAACGTAGCTCACCTTCTTGTATCGCAGCGCGTACGACAGCGCGTCCAGCGCTTGATGCTGGCTGCGCCCCGGGCGGAAACCATACGAGAAACCGAGAAAGTCTTCCTCGTATATCTGATTGAGGACGGTGACCACGGCCTGCTGGACGATCTTGTCCTCCAACGCCGCAATCCCTAACGGACGTAGCCGCCCATCGGCCTTCTCGATGTAAACCCTTCTCGATGGCTTGGCCCGGTATCTGCCGCGATGCACCCGGCTGTGCAGGTCAATCAGGTGTTCCTGCAAATCGGGCTCATACTCCCGCCACATTACGCCATCGACCCCGGGTGCGGCTTTTCGCTTGAGGGCATAAAAGCTTTCCCGTAGCCGATCGACGGTCAGGTGGTGGAGGAGTGCGGTGAACCGCACCTTCTTATCTTTCCGTGCTGCTTTCCGCACACTCGCCAGCCCCTGGGACACGCTATACCCCGCTCTGTGTCGGGAACGTGTGAGGTTGATGAGTGTTCTCCTTGATCAGCGGTCTTCCCTCCTCACTCTCCGCCGACAGTCTCCCATCTTTGTTCGAGTGATTCATCGGTACTACCCCGCTGTCCGACTCCTCGAAGATGTGCATGCGGGCAGTACGGCCTTGGCCTTCTCCCGCCGTCCTATGGTCAGCTTCGATCACAGATATCTTCGAGGTCTCCCGGTTCTCGTGCATGAAGTTTCTAGGCGTGCTCTGGGGTCTTTGACTACGCAGGATTGTCCGGGGACTCGCGTTGTCGTTCCCGTCCATGTGGCTTTCCGCACCAGTGTAAGGCGTCAGCATCCTGATTGCGTCTTTTCGGAGCTCAATACCCAGCCCACCTATCCCCTGTTTACGCTTCGCCTCACCCCTCACGGAGCGCGGCGCAAAACTCGGGGCCGAGCGGTTCGCTAGACCTTTCTCGTAAGGCTCTTTCATCCTCTCCTTCATGCCGGTTTATCCCGGCGCACACACTGGCCGACTCCCAAGGAACATCAACCGTTCTGTAGGGGGATGACTTGAAACCCGAGTTGAGCGGCCTGTCTGCGGAGGCGAATTTGCGCGCGTCTTACAACTTCTTCGTCGCAGCGGTGAAAGACGGTTTCGTTGTAGGCTTCTTTAGTGTTGAGCAGGTGATACACAATGCGTGCGAGTTTATGAGCTGTGGCGGTGATTGCTTGGGGTTTGCCGAGCTTCCGAGTGATACGTCGAAAGAACTCGATCGCTCTCCCCCTGTTCCTTTGCATCCTGTCTGGCAAACGCCAGTTGCACGCTTATCGGTACCGATCCGCATGTCCCAATCCGGATTACTTCCGGATAGCCGACCATCCGGAAATTGCGCAGACCACGCCGTTTTTCCGGGGAGGATGACGATAACGTCATCGGCCTCGCACAAACACAAGATTTCAGGTAGGCCTGTTCAAACTGAGTGCTCTTTTCATTGCTTGGCCTCCGACAAGAACAAGCTCGATACCTGGTAGTAGGCCGTGTACGCGTACGATCGCAGGTCGTCAGTGACGAAGATCTCTCGCATAGACAGCAGTCCAGCACGGTCGGCCGGCGCAAATTCCTTGAAGAGCGTTCGGCGTCCGGTCGCGAGGTCAACGCGCTCGAGGCGGCAGGGAATCTCGGCGCGGCGATAAACCAACACCGATCGACCGTCCGTGCTCCACTGGGCAAGAGTGTCCGCCTCCGTGAGCGCTGGCACAGGCTGCGGCTCTCCTCCCACGATCGGGTAAAGGGAGTATTTTCCCTCTGGTCCGCGCGCCAAAACGAGCTTCCCGTCCGGGGAGAGCCGCCCGTCTCGAGTGCCCTCCGGAGTCACCGGCCGCGGAGTGCTCCCCCCGGTCTGACCGATCTCCTGTACATAGAAGCGCGCGCCCTTTCCACGTTCGTTGCCGTTGATGAGGACGTTCTTGCCGTCCCGGAACCACTGGGCGCTTACATAGTTCTCAATCTCGCCCCGTTTGAGTTGCTGCGTGTCGCCAGCCCCCGTGGGATAGACCACGAGCTGAGGCGGACGGGATTGCACCACAGCGAGCACCAACTTGCCGTCCGCGGACAGGTCTTCGGGCTGTCCCTCCCCGAGTCGCACCACCGGCGAGCCATCAGTCTTCCTCAGGCACACTCCGTAGTTGGTTCCGAGCCCCGTTTCGGCGAACAGAAGCGTGTTCCCGTCCTGCGAGAGAGCGCGTACATGCGATGTGTTGAGCCACGAGAGGTCGCGATCATCATCTTGACCTCGGTCTCGCCTTGCGACGTTGCCGATAGTATGGACCATCGCTGCATAGCGGTAGTCCAAGCGGGTGGCGAGCCAGCGTCCGTCGCGGGCCACGTCCTGGATGGTGAGCCCGCCGGGCGCCTGGTAGGCGATACGCCTCTTACCCGGCAGCGTCACGGCATAAATGGTGAAGCTGCCGCCGCTCTGGCTCGCGGAAAACAGAACCTCGTCGCCGTTCGGCGACCAAGCTAGCCCCCGTTCGCTCCAGTAACCTTCCGAAAGCACCAAATTATTTCCGGCAAGGTCGATGACGTTCACCGAGCCGCGGTCGTCCCATTTGAGGGGATGTTCGAAGTACGCGACCCGGTCCCCCCGCGGGGAAACACGTACATCGCTCATGTAGCCACTGACCTCGCGGAGCACATGACCGATGGGATATTCGAGCCGGTCCTTGCTCCCGACCTCGCGAATGATGGCGAGCTGCGAGCCGTCCGGCGACCAGTCGGCCTGCCGTACTCCCTCCTGGATTTCTCGAGGCGCGCCGCCGTCGAGCGGCATGCGCGCCAGCGTGCCGGTGAAGAGACGGAACCACACGTACTTGGCGCCGATCAGCACCGCGAGTTCACCCTTGGATGAGACTGCGAGCAACTGCATGCCCGGTGGGCCGAGCGGTTTCGGCTCGGGATAGTCGGGGCGCACCGCGAAAATCTGCGGCGTATTGCCCGATGTCGCGGCGCTGTACACCACGGTGTCTTTCCCCGCGAAGGCAGCCTGGAAAACGGCTTCGCGCCCGAAATTTAACTGGTGGAAAGCAAGCGGCTCTGGATCACGCCCCAACATTGCAGCGCGCAGCAGCGCAGCCAGTGCCACCGCGGCAAACACCGCTGCGAGAATCCACGCGATCCGCGGACGGATGGCTCGCCGTGCGGCGACCGCAATCGGCATTTCCATTCCGCTTTGCGAGCCGCCCTCCGCGATCCACCGCAGTTCCTTGCAGAGATCGCCCGCCGACTGCCAGCGCGCGTCGGGGTCCTTGGCCAGACAAACGCGGATGGTACGTTGGAGCGCCAGCGGCGTGAGCGGTTGCAGTGTGCTAATTGGCTCCGGATCCTTCACCAGGATGGCCGAGGCGACACTAAGATCGGTCCCGCCCTGAAAGGCCCGCCCACCCGTCACCATTTCATACAACACGGCGCCCAGCGAAAAAATGTCGCTACGGGCGTCCACTTCCCCTCCTTCCACCTGCTCGGGCGACATGTAGGGGACAGTCCCGACGACCACTCCCTCGAGCGTGACCGGATTAGCCGCATCGGCCAGCGTCGCGGCGGCGGTCGGCAGCGACCCAGCTTTCGCCAAGCCGAAATCGAGCAGCTTGGCGCCGGACTTCGTCAGCATGATGTTGCCGGGCTTAAGGTCCCGATGCGTAACGCGGTTCCGGTGCGCCTTGTCGAGGGCGCTCGCGAGCTGGATCCCGTACTCCAGCACCTCCGCCGTTGGCAGCGGCCCCTTTTCCAACCGCGCCGCCAGCGTCACACCCTCCACATATTCCATGACAATGAAGTCAACGCCGTCTTGCTGGCCAATGTCGTACAGCGTGCAGATGTGGGGATGATTCAAGCTGGAGACGGCCTTGGCCTCGCGCTCGAAGCGCTGACGGCGGATCACATCGTCTGAGAGGTGCGATGGAAGAATCTTGATGGCGACAGTACGGTCCAGGCGCGTATCCCGCGCCTGATAAACCTCACCCATCCCGCCCGCGCCGAGTGGCGCGATAATTTCGTAGGGACCGAGTTTCGTACCAGCGGTGAGGGTCATGGGTAGGGCCGATTATATAGGGTGGCAAGAAATGCACATGGCAAAACACGTCACCGCTTTCTGAACAGGTTGCGGAAAGCCGTTTGCCGTTCGACTGGGCTCTTAGCGAGAGTGGCTTAGACGGTCCTAAGTCACGCGCCCACCGGATTGTGCCCGAGTCACAGGCCATCCGGAAGTAATGCCTCCAGATTGCCCCCGAGAAACGCCCTAGCAGTGATCAACCGATTGCTGGCGGGAAGCCGACTTCCCGGTACCGATCCGGCCAACTTCCACATTGCTGTCAATACGTCCAGAATCCTATGACACGTCACGCACTGAGCATGCGCTATGTACAATCGTGTCCGCCGCGCAGTTCAGAATGGGAATTCGTCCCTGGGTTGCGTCCTTATGGGTCAAAGGTATACTCCGTAATCAACCGGCTCTGAAGTGGGGGGGCGCCTCCACACGTGGGACGGCCCAGGGAAGCGTAGGAAATGGCTGGGGATCCAGAAGAAAGCGCAGCGGGAAGAGCAGAGGATGGGATAGGTGTCTCCAGCGGCGATAGCTCCGCCCCTACACCCAAGCCCGCGCTCGGCTCCGAGGGAAAGACCCAAGCCGGGGTCAACCCCCCGGACGTTACTTTGTCAGGCGCGGGCGAACCACCCACTCCCCAAAGCGATCGTTCCGATGCCATGACGATGGCCGAGCCCCAGAACGCAGGAGCCGACAGTGCAGTCCATCCGATTTTTTCTTCGATCGGGGCAACTATCTTCCGCGAAGGCGACATCCTCGGGGGCCGCCGAGACTGGCAGCCGCTGATGACCTTGGTCCGGCTGCCGATCCTGAAAGAGTTGCGCTGCCCCGACGCTCCGGACAAGCAATGCACTTTGCGGGGAACGGCTTTGTATCTGCTGGACTCCGTCTCAACTGACGCCCAGTTTCAGCAGAGCACCCCGGTGCCCGATGGTTTCGCTGGGTCGACATTGACCGTGGCACATCCCACTGGAGCCGAGTCGTACGTCAAGCTACGCAGATCGAACGGCGGTAACCAAGGTGATTCTGCCGGTGCTGCCGGAGAAGTGATGAAGAGAAACGCTCTGGTAGAGCTGATCTCCAGAGTAGTTTCAGAATGGCGTAGACCTTGTGGAGCCAGCCCTCAGGCTGGCTCTAGATCGCCCTACACTAATAAGTCTTTGCAGACCCGCTAAAGAGGACCGACATGTTCAATTCAGGCTCACCTGCGGTTGGGATTGGTTGTGTAATGGGCCGCTCAAGCCAGCTCTAGGATTCCGCTCTTCGATCAACGGAGCAGGAACCATAATTTAGCCGGCCTTTGCCACCATACCTCGAGGCGTCAGAAGCGCAAGGATAGCCGCTACAACAAAAAGCGTGAGGACGTCGCCCCACAGGTGTCCGATGTGCTCGGGCTTTGCCACCGACTGAACCGCCATAATCCCGCCGTGCACAACGCTAGACCACACCGTGAACCAAATGAGGCTCAAGTTTGCGAGCGGGTTGCGACTGGCCATCAACAGAAATACGCCCAGGGTCGCATAAATACCCAGAATCATCTGCAGGTAATCCGACTGGCCCGGGTGCCATGCCCAGCCAGACGGCCAAATAATGGTGAGGGGGTAAATCCCGATTATGCAGATCACACCCACTACCACCAATGCAATGCGCAAGTACCTGAGGCGAGCAGCTTGGTCCATGTTCTTCTCCGTGAGGCTTTAGATAGAACCGTGGCTCTCGGGATTTCCGTCAGCGAGTTCCGAGGCGCCAGACAGCATATCAAACCGTCTCATTCCTGGGTGACGATTGCCTCGCAGAATACTCCAACCCAGGATGCAAGGGATTGTCCGGCTGTCATTCGGGGCGAGCGGAGCGCGTCGAAGGATCCCTATATTCGCTACTGATCTGTACCACGCCGAAGGCCGACGGTCAGGATTGGTTGTGCTATCGCCTTCCATGAGAAGGCCGGTCGGAGTCAAGTAGGTTCTTTTCCCATTTAACAGGCAAGGTTTTCCTCTGCCGAGTTGCCACTGTCGCCACCCTTCCATCCGCACTCTGGTTGAGCGATGTTCGCTCGGTGCAAGCTGGCAAGGCTGGCTCTGTTTACCTGACAGTGGTGATCGGCACAGATGGCAAAGTACAACAGGTCAAGGTCATCGGCGGTGATAGTCAGTTTGTCGATCCTGTGGTTGATGCTGTGAAGCAATTCGTCTACGAGCCTCAACTGGTTGGCGGAAAGCCCACGGTCGCCACAATCGAAGTCAGCTATTCACTTTGGGCCACGGCAATAGTGGGGTAGGTCGCTTCAAATTGACGTAACATCCGCATTGCACAAGTAACCCTGAGCACAACCGAATCGGCGAGTCTGAATTCCCGATATTGTCCAGAAGCCGGCTTATGGGAGATCTGGCCGGATTAGGAACGAGAAACGCCCCAGTGTCCGGGAATCCACTTGGACGGTTAGTCGCCATCCCGAACAAGTGGGAGTCCCGCCGGGCCGAAACTAGTCCCCTGAAATCCTAGTGCAAGTCGGCATACGGGTTGTGATCCGGAAAACGAACCGAGCTGCCAACGATAGCGGTCGCGATGGGCGTTTACCGTTACTAATCCGACGGACGAACCGATAACTTCCTGTTTGCCCGTCATCCGAAAGGAATCAGCCGGTCCTCGTGGCAGCATGTGCCAGGCTAACCCCTTAATTCCCGTCGAGTCCACGCGGTAAGGCTGATTTGCCCCATCGGAGGCCCTTTCTGCATGTTGCCGCGCATCTCCTGGGACAAGATCCAGTTGCTCCGCTCGCGACATCGATAGGGGATTTTGCAGCCATCGGTGTGTGAGTCGGCCCCCGATCTGGGCATTCCGGGTAGCTAACACTCGTGTTGAGCTGGAGCGAGCGCAAACAAACCTCTCAGGGGAAACCGTGCAAACTGGTGACAAGGGAACTGCCCGCGCTCGGTTGCGACACGTTGTCAGGCCGACTCTATTTGTACTTCGAGTGCCTGCGCGTCGGCGGCGCAGACTTCACCGCGTTAGCTGCTGAGCGCACCTCGTCGTTTGTGAACACCGCAAAAAGAAACGGCTGTGATTCGAGGAAATGAACCAGGTCACGCAACGTCAGACCAAGAGACGACAGCCGGTCCTCATCGACGAAGATCTGGCCGTTTTCCGGTTCGAAGGACGTAATCAGCTGCTTCGCCTCTGGATCAAACTTCTCGTGCAAGAGGTTTACGATCGTGGGTGCAAAGTGCCGGCGATCCGGCGACGATGGTTCCGATGGCATGCCATGGTCCGCGGTCACCGCAAGGAGATAGTCATTACCAACCTTTGCTTCTAGCGCACTCAGCATCCGCTTCAACTGACGATCCATCTCGCCGAGCGTGACGCGCAGTTCGTCCGAATCCGGACCGTACTTGTGGCCCACGAAATCCGCGCCTTTGTAGTTCAGCAGAATGAGATCTGGAATGTTGTCTTCGCCCAGCGGCTCTCGCTCAATCATCGCGGTCATCGCATCGGCCTCGAATGCTGGAAACAGAGCCGAATATCGCACCGCCTCGGTCGAGTCGATTTTGTGACCCATCCACTCCCCGCTCGCCGGCCACAGTGTTTTCGAATTGCGATCCTTCAGATAGGCAGGCAGCCGGAAACAGTTGGGGTTTGTGGTCCAGTTGCCCGTCTCCTGATCGTAGCTTGCGAGAACGACTGGCGCTCCATTCAACTGACACGCTCCATGCCCTGCGAGCGGCGTCGCCGCTCGGCTGACGCTGCCCTGTGCCAATATGATCGCGCGACCAGCCGTCGCCAGCTGCCAGACGTCAGCCAGTGTCACTGCCATGAGGTCTTGGGGCGTTTCTCCAGCGAAAAAGTCGTGGCGTCGGCGCTGCTGGCGCTCGTACACGCTGACCCCGGTGATTCCGTGCACGCGAGGATCGGCCCCGGTCGAGAGCGTCGAGTGCCCCGCGGCTGTGTTGGTCGGAAGAAAGTTAACCCGCGCCTGAGTGAACCAGGCACTACGCTGGCGCAGCGCGGTAAGCGTTGGCATGGACGCGGCGTAGCGGTCGAAGTAATCCCGGCGCATGCCATCCAGGACGAGCAGAATGACCACTCGTGGTCGAGCGAAACCCGTGCGTAAAGCCGGTAATACACGGCCTGTCGTCGTGGGAGGCATCTGCACGCCAAGTGCAGCCGCAAGGGTTGGCGCAACGTCCTGCTGCACGGCCGGAGTGGAGTACGTTCCCGTTCTCACCGCGGGGCCCACAAACATAAGCGGAATCGCGACGTCATACGTCCACGGCGAACCGTGCATGTACGCCACGTCAGGCCGCGTGATGAAGTCGCCTTCGCGCGGCACGATCAGGAGTTGGCCGGTTCGTCCCGGGAAGTATGCCCGAGCAAACATCTCTAAGAAGCGCCGTCGCGTCGCGAGGGTGGTTGCATCGGCTGGTGCTGCACGCTGGATCCGAGGTGCGTCGCTCCCAGTAGGTCGCTTGATCTGCTGGCCCGATACCGTCCAAGTCATCGCGACTAGGGTCAGTGTTATAGCGATCCGCGATCCTACTTTGCGCATGCGAGCACTTTGGCTGATTAGAGATTGTTCAGCTCCGCGCTGATCTTAGTTCGGTCAACAAGGATCTTGCAAACGCCGTGTAACGGGCTTGTACTAGAGATGCTGGCCATCCCCGGCCGCCGCATTCCGGGCGGGTCGTCGGCCACACGTAAGTAATCCTACGAGACTCCACGGATTAGTAACGGTAAGTCGGCGTTCCGTCCTGGTGGCCGCTAAGCCGGCGGACTTCTTCAAAACGATGGGATGGGCGTTACTCGTCAACTTGACCCCGCCGGCCAAATGCTTCGCTGAGTTGTGCTCCCGCGCGGCTTCACAAGAACCAGCGCATCCTGTTCTTCGGCTGCAAGCGCGCGACGTGGGAACTGTTGGATCTATCCCGGCTACTTCTCCTCGAAGATGTACTCATGCTGAGCATCTCGCGTGATCAGCGTCTTCTTCGCGCCGGCGCCGACTACGAACTCGAATCCCGACATTCCTGGCACGATGGTCACGAAAGAGATCGTCCCATCGGGATTCTTCTTGGTCGCGACCTCACTCTTCCATTCGCCGAAGTCGAAGTACGTCTTCCCACTCGCCATGCTCATATCGATATCTCCTAAGGACGCATTCCAATAATGCTTCGCCAGCTCCGCGCTTTCCGTGGCGTCCGCCGGCACTGTCAGGAGCTTCCGCTCGGCCGCGATCTCAGCGAAATAGCTTTTTGCATCCGCCGCCAGTAGATTGTCGGCCTCCTGACGTCCATCGAAGAGGACCTCCAGCAGCTTGCGGCGGAAGCGGCTCCGGATGAGCCACCCGGGGTTGCCATTGGTCAGGATCACGGCTCCGACGTTCTGCTGCGGCAGCCAAATCATGTCGCTGTGATAGCCAATCAGGTCTCCACCATGATGGACCACCGGAACTCCGTACGTCTTATCCACCATCAATCCCATGCCGTACGAATCGTCCTTACTCATGTACACCTGCGGCTTGCGACGCTCCAACAGAGGCTCCTGATCGATGTAAGTCTTGCCGTCCGGCAGCTTGCCGTCGGCCAGTTCCATCGAAACGTACTTCAGCATGTCGTTAATGCTGCTCCACGCCCCACCTGCCGGACGGAGCGGAATGACCGAGTGATTTGCTGCCATCAGCGCCTTGGCGGGCTTTCCGTCGATGTCCGGCGCGTGCGGCCCGGCATGATTTGCCTTCTCCGCCTTCCCAAAGTCGAATGTAGTCTCGCTCATCCCCAGCGGATCGAACACCAGCATCTGCATCCCTTTGTCATATGCATTGCCAACTTCCATGTTGGGAAACAGTACGTGTCCGCCGGTGTACCCTGCGGCAGCGGCCATCAGGTTCGAATACTGGAAAAGCTCGCCGAATTTCGACGTGGGCTGCATCGTTCCCAGCAGCGTCATGGAACTCTGCGGAGTCATCTTCCCGTACTCGAAGAGCCATTCCAGGTCTTGCCGGGGCATTCCGGTGCAGGCACAGATCAGCTGCTTGACGAGCACGCTCTTGGTCGTCGCTGCGTCGCCCAGCTTGAAGTCGGGATACAGCGTGGTGACCTGCGTATCCCAGTTCATCTTGTGCTCTTCTACCAGCTTTGCCAGCATCAGCGTGGTGAGCGCTTTGGTGTTCGATGCGATCATGAACAGGGTCTCGCCATCCGGCTTCGCGGTGCCGCCCAGCTCCTTGACGCCAAAACCATCGGCAAAGATCACCTTCCCGTCCTGTACCAGTCCGAGCGCGACTCCAGGAACTCCCGTTTCCTTTTGTCCTTGCTCGATGAAGCGGCCCAGCTCTGCGATCCGTGCCTGGTCCAGCGGGTTCGCCTTCTTGTCGGCGAACGACTCGCGCGAATAACCCTTCGGCAACAGCCTTCCCAGCGCCACGCCCAGCTGTCCGCCGCGCTTCTCGGCCACAGCGTCGGCCAGGTCTTCGATTACAACCGTCCAGCCTGTGCCGGAGTATAGGACCAGCGCGGCCACAGCGCGCTTCTCATTCGGCGAGGTCAGGTATTCATACTGGCGGCGCTTACTCCAGCCGTCGCGGTCGGGAAGATTGTTGCTGACCTTTACCGGCCACCTCACCTCCGGCTTGAACGCCTTCCATGCCTCTTCCAGCGCTTCGTCATCGTCCTTGGCCGCAACGTCCACCAGCGCAACCCACGAACCTCCCTCCGGAGCTTCCAGAATTGTCGCCGGACCTTTCACCGTCACCGTCCAGTCCTTTGGAGCGATGAACGTGTTTCCCATCACCGTCGTCTTTGGGGTGTCGGCCGCAAGCCGCTCCGGGGCCTGCGGACCTCCCGTGGCCGCGGCGGGCGCCTGACCTTGCGCATACAGCATGGAAGCACTGAAAAGGAGAAGGGCGAACACTTTGCTGTGTATTTTCATAGCGCGGATATGGTACTCCAGGTGGGCCTTCTCAGGTCGTACTCGATAGGCGCGGTGACCGGGGCATTCGTGTCCTCACTTACGGGAGATGCCTTACATTTCAGGAATCGATCCGCGACAGCATACTCGGAAGACAGCCAGTGGGGCGGTTACTTGTGAGATGTCGCCTTGCGGTAAGTGATCGGCCTCGGCGCGGATCGCTTATGATAAGGCCTTCTTACAACAGCGATCTTTCCAGAGTTGCTTTAGCATTACGGAGCATTAGATCGAAAAGAGAGGTTTCCCATGCCCTTTGTGGACACGAATGGACTTAAGGTCATCGAACGCCTACCAGGATGGAAAGGGCGCTATTTTCATTCGGCCAACATGACGTTCGCACACTACGAGTTCGCAGTAGGTTCGTCGATTCATGAGCACTTCCATCCGGAGGAGGAGGTGTATGAAGTGATTGAGGGTGAACTCGAAGTAACCATCGACGACAAACCCCAGATTGTGAAGCCAGGTGTCGTTGCCATCGTGCCCGCCAACAGCCGTCACTCCGTCAGAGCATTAACGGATGGACGCCTGATTGTTGTGGATCAGCCAGCCCGTCCGGATTTCGGATAGGTTGAGCCCCAGCACACGCTGGGCTACTCTTTCAGACGCCTAATTCTGATAGGGCGGCTTACTCGGAAACGTCCACAGAAACCCACATGAGCGTGTAGTCGGCATCGCGCTCCTGTCCGAAGCAGCCGCACATTATGGTTCGATGCCGAGTTGATCATTCACGGCCCCTTGAATCCGCTGCTTGCAGCCGAGATACCGTTCGGTTGTCTGCACGGAAACGTGGCCCAGAAGGAACTGAATTTGCTCCAATTCGCCGCCTGCGGAATGTTCGGGGAAGTCACTTGGACGTGTTGTCGGCGTTCCGTCCTTGTGGCAGCGACCTGGTGGAGTTCTTCAACAGCACGGGTTGGCCGTTTTACGTCAAATTGACGCAAGTGGACTTCACGAGCGGCCCGGCGAAGCTTCCCCGAACCTCGTTTGGACAATTAAGACAAGCGGGGGATTCTCTGATCATTTTGTGCGGAACGGATAGAGTGTGAGATGGCCTTCCATGAGAAGGCCGGTCGTAGTCAAGCAGAATCTTTATCCATCCCTATTTATAAGCAAGGTTTTTCTCCGCCGAGTTAAGCCCTGTCGCTACCCTTCCATCCGCACTCTTGATGAGCGATTTATCGCTCGGTGCAAGTTGGGTGTTCTCGTTTCAGTCGGTGCTGCCACCTGTTCGGCGACCTTGGCTTCCGTCCTTGCGGATAGAAGTTGGGCCAGGCCATCTGCGCAGTCACCGAAACTCGGCTTTGGGCTTCTCCGATACTTCGCTCAGCTATGCTGCTGCCAACATCGTTCGCTTCGTATTGCGCAAGGGTTCATAGACTTCTCCACTGACCCACAGCCGATGCAGCAGCACTGCCAGTTTGCGAGCCGTCGCAATGATGGCCCGTTTCTTTCCATTCTTGCCACCACGCTCGGCCAGCTTCAGACCCCATCTTCGGAGATCGCTATCAGCTCCAAACGGGCCGAGTATGTGGTGCGCTCCCTGCACCAGCAAGGTTCGCAGATAGGGATCACCCTCTTTGCTGATGTGCATCTGCGGTTCGCTCTGCCCCGAGTTTCTTCGTCCCGGTTGCAGTCCGAGGTAGCAACCCGCGTCCCGGCTCTTGCGGAAACGATGCGGATCTTCCAGGGTCAGCATGTAGGTCAACGCGATCAGCGTGCCTACTCCCTTGATCTGTTTCAGCAGCGCAGTCTGCGGATAGCTATGCTGCGCGATGGCTTCGATGCGCTGGTTGTATTCGGTAATGCGTTCACTCAGCGATTCCAGAGCCTGCAGCAGCGGACCCAGCGCGACTTGTAGTTCAGGGCTCAAGGCCTGAGCTTTCTCTATGTCCATGTTGCGCGGATTGCAGCCCCGCAGCCGCTCGCCATACGACTTCGTCAGCCCACGCGCTGTGTTCACCAGCGCCGTCCGTGCCCGCACCAGGCTGGCTCGCGCTCGAATCACCGTCAGGTCGGCCTGTGCCTGCGCACTGCGGTGTTTCACCGGAGACAGCAACTGCGGGTCGATCCGCGCCAGCCGCGCCAGGGTCCTGGCATCCAGCCGATCATCTTTGCGTCGGCTTTCTCCGATCAGACGCACGTTGCGGGCATGCGCCACGATCACTTCATGGCCCAACTCGCCCAACAACCGACTTACCCACGGCGAGTGCATCCCCGTTTCCAGAGCTATCCGGCTGCGTGGAATAGCAGCGAAGACTTTCTTCCTTGCTTTCGGAGTTGTGCCCAGCTTCTGCTCGCTTATCACATCGCCAGCTTCGTCCAGCACGCAGTACCAACTTGATCGATCGCCTAGGTCTAAACCGATTGTCAGCTTCCGCTCGAAATTCTTGTTGCTCGCTGCCTTTGCGGTGCTACTCTTTTTCATTGCCGGTCTCCTTTATCTCTTGCGCTTCGAGCGCGTTGATAACTTGGGAGCGTACAGCATCCCGTCCGGAGACCGGCCTTCTCATCCCATCTGTTCTCGCCAGCAATGCGTCCCCACCTTCAATCCCAGCACATATTCCGCGCCAGACTGCCAATCGATCCGGCAAATAGAGAACCTCGAACCCCAGAGCGACCAAGTCTCTTAAGTGGGGCTCTTGGGGGCTAAAACGGAATTTCCAATTAATACGCGACCATCACGATCCAGTACACTCCTCCAGGACGGCTCACGCTGGGAGCAAAGCAAACTCCCAGCGAATACCCGGAGCGTAGGGGCTGTGAGAGCGACTTCTTGGCGCCATCGGGAAGTCGTTGGAGATCGGTGGCCGTCCAGGCCAACACTCGACGCACGCCGGCAATGCCTTTCGGAGTAACCGTGTCCAAGGCATCCATGTGCGCCATGTTACAAGCCATCTGACGTATCGCAGCTTGAGGCTTGCGCGTAGGCACGGCAAGCCGCCGTGACATTACGTAGTTGGTGATCGCTTTTTGCAGGACCGTGTCGGCCTCACGCTCGGAGTAATCCGGCAGGCGATGCGCGAAATCCTCGGTCGCGTACATTCGCTCACCGCTTAGGACCAGCGCGACTCCAACCGCGTTGTAGTTGGGACTGAGGATGTTTGCGCGATGGAGCGGTGAGTTCATAAGGGCGTTATGAATGCCGGCCACGTCCATCTCAAGCGCAACGTTTTCACCCAGCCTGTCAGAGCGCAGCTTCTGGTCCGCGATTCGGACCTGCAGGGACGGCTCACCGCCAAACTGGTGCGACAGACCCCTGTGTTTCACCAGCAGATCCGTGTGCCTGCGCGCGGCCTGATTCAGACGCTCATCCACTGCCAGCGGCGGCAATCCTTGGTGCGCCCGCTCCTGGTTGATCAGTTCGACCAATTGCTTCGCTCCCGTGGAATCGAACTGCTCTTGTGCGAATGCGACGCCGGCCAGCAGTGCAGGAACTAGCAGAGCAAGGATAAAGCGGCGAGAAATGGCAGGCGTTTCCTGGGAGTGCATTCTCAAGCATTAGACACCGCACTCCGTGTTTCGTTTGTTACGCGACCGAAATACAATACAAGATCCCAACACAGGCCCGGCTTCACGATTGGTTGTGCTGTCGCCTGTTTTCGTCAACTGACAGCCAACTTCCGTAGTGCCCGTCATCCGCCAACTATAGATTCCGATCCGCAGGAGGATGCTCTGCCTCTGCACGAAATGTATCTGATCTTATTTACATGTCTGTCGCTATTGCAGTTTTGCGTACTCGGCTTTGGCTTGTTTCAAAATAGGGACGTCAGGATCGGCGTCTTTCCAGAGAATGAAGAACTCCTGGTAAGCGGATCGTGCTTTGTTCGAGTTGCCCTGGAGAACGTAGGCCCGAGCCAGGCCGAGACGGGCGAGCACACCTAAGGGAAAGTTCGCCACTAGGCCGCGGTGGTCAATGAATTTCTGGAACTCTTCTGCGGCCGCACTGCCGTTGCGCTGCATCAAGTACGCCTCTCCCCTGACATAAACCGGGTAGAGGACTACCTTCAGCGGCATGGGGGTAGCCATTTCGTAGGCACTTGTTGCCTGCAGCAGTTCAATTGCCCGCTTCGGGCTGCCGCGTTGCAGTTCCAACGCCGCCCGGATGGTTGGTAGCCAGTAGCGCTGCGCAAGTGTGTCCAGCGGAAAGCTACGGTTAAGTTCGGTCGCGAGCGCTTCCGCTTTCGCGGTTTCGCCGGCCCGCGCCAGTCCCAGCGCCGCCATCGCAGTGATATTGCGATCCACCGCCAGTTTCAGTGCTGTATTGGCATTTGCACGAGCTTGTTCCCGATTGCCCGCCTCCGCCTCCCGCATGCCCGCCGCGGCCAGATAAGTTGCAGCCGTCTCCTTCGCATTATTTCTTTCAGCGGATTCTTCGGCTTGTCGTGTCAGCTCCCGCGACGTCGCCAGCCGGCCATGCCACACTTCGGCATCTGCCGCAGTGTAGAGCAATAAGTCTTCCATCCCCGGCTTGCCTTTCGCCGAGGAAAATATCCGCGTCATTTCGGACGAGTCGTCTTTCAGAAACGCCAGCAGGTAGTGGATCCCCACCAGCAGCGTACTTTCTACTTTGCGTTCCTCGGCTTGTTTCATCACCTCCTGAGCTTGGTCAACGCGGTCCAGGCATTCGTAATCGTAAGCCTGGTTGGCAAACAGGATGCTGACGTTGGGTTCCAGGTGCAATGCCTCGGTAGTTTCCTCGAGTGAGTTCTGATACTTGCCCAGGTTAATGAAAAGAAGGCCCAAGTTGGCGTAGGGCACGAAGTCTCGCGGGTAGGTCTGTTTCCACACCTGTGCGGCCTCAACGGCCCTTTCCAGCTCCCCTGTCGCCGTGGTGTAGTACTGCAACTCGATGGCCAACCGCTCTTGTTCACTTACCCGGCCGCGCAAATCGTATGCCTTCTGCGCGTTCTCCCGTGCAAGTGCAGCCTCGCGAAGGTTGTGGTATATAGAGGCCATTGCGTTATACGCCGTGGCAAACTTCGGATCCAGTTCCACCGCGCGCTGGAAGAAGGGAAGCGCGGCGGCATCTCCTTTGACCAAAGTGGTCCTGCGACCCAGGCTGTACGCTTGCAGTGCTTCAAGAGACGGAGTGGTGGCCTCGTCCACCGGAGTGCCGAACTTCTGGACCGAGCTGAGCGATTCGCCGAGGCGGCCACGCAAGTCCGCTGCCACCCTTCCCAGCGCCGTTAGCACCTGTTCTTTGCTGCTCGCTTCGGCCTGTTCTTTCGCCAACGAATCTCCGGTGCTGCAATCGATGGCCTGCACACCGATGACGTATTGTGTTCCAAAGCTTGCGATGGAGCCCGCCAATACCGCTTTGCTCCCGGTGCGCTGGCACAAATCTCGCGCCAACTGCTCGGTGAGGCGCGCACCAGGTTGGCTTCCCATCAATCGCAACGTTGCAGCCACCTTGCGCTCGGGAAGAACATTCAAGAATGGCGACTGTTCGAGTTGTACCCCCAGCGCCTGCTTGAGGGTGTCATCAAAGACGGGATCGCCGGTTTTGTTGTCGAAGTCAGTGAGAACTATGGTGTCGCGTTCGGTAAGTTTCGCCGCTCGGCGCGAGCGCCAGTACAGACCACCCGCAACCAAGAGGGCCAGTAGAAATAACGCAGCCGCCACGCCCCTCCAAGGCAAACCACGCTCACCCTCGACGGTGGGCGGCCGGTGGGCCATGGTAGAGAGCAAGTTACCCTGCCCCGAATCTGAGTCCCGCTTGAGACGCCGCAAGTCGCTACCAACGTCAGAGGCGTGCTGGTACCGCACATTACGGTCCTTTTCCAGGGCCTTATTGATAATCCTCTCCAGTTCGACTGGGAGATCGGGGTTTAGCCGTACTGGAGCCACCGGCGCTTTGTTGAGAATTGAGCCAAAAATTGCAGCCGACGTTTCTCCGCGAAACGGTAGCGTGCCAGTAGCCATCTCGTAGAGAACCGCTCCGAACGAGAAGAGGTCTGTGCGGGCATCGAGTTCCTTCCCCAAGGCCTGCTCGGGGGACATATACGCGACCGTGCCCAACGGGCTGCCCGGGCTGGTCAACTCCCGTTGTATCGTGACGGTTGGCCCGGAACTGGCAAAGGCGCCAGCATCCGTTTTGGGGTTAGTCAACTTGGCGAGGCCAAAATCGAGGACCTTGGCGTGCCCGCGTTTCGTTACGAAAATGTTCGCGGGCTTGATGTCGCGGTGAAGGATTCCTTCTGCGTGTGCCGCGTCGAGCGCGTCCGCCACCTCGACGCCAATCTCCAGCAGTTGCTCCAGTTCCACCGGACGGCCGGCAATGAGGTGTTTGAGTGTCTGCCCGTCCAAAAACTCCATCACGATAAACGAGCGGCCGTCGTGTTCACCGATCTCGTGAATGGTGCAGACGTTGGGATGATTCAGGGCGGAAGCAGCGCGCGCCTCACGGCGGAAACGTTCCAGCGCCTGTGGGTCTCGCTCCAGTTCGTCGGGCAGGAATTTCAGCGCGACAAAGCGGCCAAGTTCGGTGTCCTCGGCTTTGTAAACCACGCCCATGCCGCCACCACCGAGCTTCTCGATGATGCGGTAGTGCGAGATGGTTTGGCCGATCATTTAGTGACGGTATGCTAGGAGGGATGGAAGGGCAAGTCAATGAAAGACGCGCATTTGGCGAAATCGAAAGAGGGTTGTTGACGAGAAATCGCCGACTGGTACGTAATCGCGGCAAGTCCGATGACGATGGCCGGATGAGGCCCGTTCCGGCATTACGTGTCAGTTGGCCTGATTTCGACAGTTATGCCGTCAAGACCCTCGACTTCGCGGTGCGAGATAAAGCTAACTCCTTGTATCAGCGTAGTATTAAGTGTCGTGACCGCGACAAACGCGAGGACTGCGATGCGATTTCAGTGGCCCGCTTTCTTGCTCTCCCTAGGCGCGTTGTTCACAGCAAATGCCTCGGATTCGCAGCGTCAATACGACACGCAGGCCGCACCAGGTTTCTTGTTCGACCGAAGTCCCTTCGGGGCTCAGTGCGCCGACAGAACACCCGGCCAGATGGAACCTGGGGTCCGGGTTGTGATGTTCCCACAGGCGCCTTATTTACGCACTCGGACTGAGACCCTTACTCTTTCGCGTGCCGAGGTTCCGGCACTCACTATCACTGCTGACCCGTCCAATTTTGTCGAGGTCACCGGAGCGAAAGGCGACGAGTGGTCACTACGGTTCTGTGCTCAGGGCGAGGGGAACAGCGAGGGCGAAGCCCGTGAACATCTTCAATCAATTTCGATGAGTCGTCTCGGAAGTGCCGTTTCACTGAACAGCTCCGGTTTGGGTAACACGGTCGGAGCGCGAGGCAAGCTTCTTGTTGAGGCACCCGCAGATGCACCGCTGGTTATCCATGCCTCCTTCGCGGCAGTCGAAATCCGAGACATGACCGGCCCGGTCCGAGTGACGGCAACACACGGTCGGGCGAAAATCTTAGATACGACCGGCAAAGTGGGCGCTACTGGTTCGGTTGTCGATTTTGCCGGGTCAAGGGGAACGGTTAATCTAAGCGCCGAAGGTGAGGTCAATTTGAAGCTGAACACGGTCCGCTTCAACGGCTCACTGACAGCATGGGCGCAACGCTCCGTCCGCGTGCTTGTCCCTCATGGCTCTCAAACGCCTTTTCAAGCGTTCGTAAACCAACCAGAAGATTTCGTTTGTCGCACTGATTTCTGCCCCAAAATAAAGCACGAAAAGACAGGCGGATTGTACATGTTCACGTACGCCGGAGACGGCAGTACGCCGCCAGAGCAGGTGCATCTGCGGTCCGAACATGCGGCCGTCGTGATTGATATTGAGGGCTCAAGTTCGAGTGCCGTTCAGTAGTTGTCGTGAAATCGCCATGTCGTAGGTAATCCCAGTTGGTCCCCCGTCGGATAGGGTACGCAATGGTCTGTTCTCAACGCTCTATCCTCTCCGATGGCCATTCCTCACAGAGCCATGCCCCGCTCTTTTTCTGTTGACGCGCTATATCACTTGGTGATATATCAGGTGCAGATACACGACAATGCCTCCGAAACTCCCTCCCGTTCCCGATCACCTCCAGAAGCTGCTCCCGCTCAGCCCAGCAGTGTTTTTTATTCTCCTTTCTCTTGCCGATGGTGAGAAGCACGGCTACGCGATCATGCAAGATGTCGCCTCTCTCTCTGAGAATAAGGTTCGAATGGGGCCCGGCACGCTTTATACGACCGTTCAGCGATTGCTGGATATGTCCCTAATCGAAGAAAGCCAAGGTTCGGGCGAAGCCTCAGACCATGAGAGCAGGCGGCGATATTACCGGCTTACCGGCACTGGAAAGACGCTCCTGCGCCACGAGGTGAGCCGCATGGAGTCAGTTGTGCGGCTGGCGCGTCAGAAAAAGCTGTTGCCGAAAGGGGCAGGGTAATTCTATGCCTACGGCTTCTCACATTAACTGTCTCGCTTATCGCGCATTGCTTGCTGCATATCCATCTGGACTGCGTCGCCGTTTTGGCGCGGAGATGGTGCAGGTGTTCGCCGACCAGGTTGCAGGGGAGTGGAAGCAGTACGGAGTTTCGGGCGTGACTCGGGTTTGGCTTACTGCAACCTGGGAAGTCGTAAGCGTTGCTGTGCCTCTCAGGTTGAGCCAGCCGTCGGTCATTGCAGCGGCGCTGTCGTTCATTGTTTCATCGGCCTTGTTCTTGGGATTGTTCCGAGCGATTTCACGCTAGAAAAAGACAGCTAAAAAGACTGTGGGATACGTGTCTCTACGCAGACAAGGGACAGGTCCGCACAGGCGACGTTAACCGCAAGGCAGAGGAGGCGGCCATGGAAAACCCAACACAGATGCTGGAGAAGATTCCGCGCACGCTCAAACGAGAAGCGTTGGCCTACGTTGTGATCGCCTGTGCACTGTCTTGGGCGATGTGGATTGCGGCGATCAAGCTACAGTGGAGGGAGGCATTTCTGAATTATGGAACCTGCGGTTCAGCCCTCGCCGCCACGGTTCTGTGTTACCGACACCAGACGGATTTCTCTGCCTCGAGAACAGTGAGAATTGCCTGGTTTGTGGGACTGCTTCCAGTTTGCTGGGCCGTTCTTTCTCTACACTACCTGTGGCGAAGCGCCGATGGATTGCCGCTGCATCTCGATCCTCTGCTCATCGGACCAGCATTGTTGCCCGCCTGGATTATTTTCGGAGCATTCTCCAGGGACTTAGGCGTCCGCGCTCTATTGGGACAACTGGTGCCTACTCCGAATCGGTGGTCACTCTTTGCACTTCTTTCCTTCCCCGCGTTTCTACTGATACCAGCGGCAGTGGTCCACTTGCTGGGTGGGCATCTTGTCCACCCGTCCAGTACTGCAACCATCTCGGCCCGTGTAGCGAGAGCCTCGATTTTCTTTGCTTACAACTTGTTGTTTGTGGCAGTTCTAGAGGAACCGGGATGGCGCGGTTTCCTTCTTGACCGATTGCAAAGCAAATTCTCCCCGATTGTAGCGACTATGCTGGTGTGGCTCCCCTGGGCACTGTGGCACTGGCCACTCGACTACTACAGGCCGGTTAGATTTACGCTGACGGTCTGGATACTTCTCCGTGTGGTCTTTATGATCCCGCTTGCGATTATCCTGACCTGGTTTTACAGGCGCTCAGGGAGGTCAATCCAGGCAACAGCCCTCTTTCACGCAGGAATGAATACCTTTCCCTTTGTCCTTCCCTATTCCCAACCGGCATTTGGGCTGATCTTCGTTTGGGCAGCGTACGCGGTCATTAGCGACCGGATGTGGCGACGTGATATGAACTCAGCCACATAGACAACACTACGGCAAACCCGACCTAGACGAGTAGTGAGTGAGAAATCGCCAAGCCGTAAGTAATCCTTACTGGGTGGCCCGTTTCAGGTTAGGTCGCGAGGCGGCGTTCACGACAGCCTATCCCCGTGGGCCCGAAGTCTGGTTGTGGGAAGTCTGCCGGCCCGACCTGTCACTCCCGTGGTACGCCCGGTCACGGAAACCACTTGGACGTATAGTCGGCAAGCCGTCCAAGTGGCTCCGAATCGGATTAGGAACGGGAAGTCGGCCAGTGTCTACGAATCTGTCCGCTCCTGCGGGTATACAGTCTCCTGCGGCGAGTGTTTGCCCCTCAGATTTCTCAGTCGATTCGCTTAGAGACCCTGCCGCTAACCGAAAAACCCTTCAGCTAGTCGCCCCTAGCAACGCTCGTGCTGTGTGCTTCTCCGTTCGCTGCAGGTACTTTCTTGTCCGGATTGGCAACGTCGCAAAGACCAGCCAGTCTGGTGTGGTAATTCGCCGTCGCTGTCTTCGCCGACCCTCCCCATCCATTTGCCAGCCAACACACTTCGCATAACCAACAAGCCGAGCCTTCCTGCATGTGGCAGAGGTTCTCCCACCTGCGCCAGAGCGTAAAACAAGTGTTTACCGCCCGCCAGAACTGTTCCAGTAAATCCTTTTGATTGATGGTTGGGATGGGCTGGCTGGATGGGGGGTTTTTAGCTCACCAGCCGCAACCGCGAGCGGATGGTGCCATACCCGACCCCCAGCTTGTCGGAGATGTCCCGCAGACTCATGCCCTTCGCTTTCATGCGGACGATGCGGTCACGGACTACGATCCGTCGCGGGCGTCCAAGTTGCTTGCCATGGGCCCGAGCGTTTTTTAGGCCGCAGCAGACGTGCTCCTGAATGAGGGATTTTTCAAATTCCGCCATGGCACCGATTATTTGGAACATTAAGCGGCCAGAGGGGGTGCTGAGATCGAGGTTGTCACGCAGCCCACCTCAAATAAGCGTTCAGGCCACGAATGTAGGCGTTGCAGGTGGTCTCCTTAAACCCGCGCTCCCGCATTCCGATAACGAACCGTTTCAGGTCTTCCTCGTTGGGCGTGGGATTGTCGCCGAACTGACGGAAGCACTCGCGGTAGTACGCAACGGTGCGCTCGCTGATACCTTTGAGGTAGCGCCTCTCGGTGACGAATGTCTCAAAATCAACAGGCATCAATACCCCACAATCAGTGGGTATTTTGGCGAACACCCAAAGCGGAGCAACTCATGTAAGTTGTTGGCAATAGGGATTTTGGTGAGCGCGGAAGGAATCGAACCTTCAACCTACTGATTAAGAGTCAGTTGCTCTGCCAATTGAGCTACGCGCCCGAAGTGGGTTTACAAGCAGAATCAAAAACTTGTGCGACTGCACCATGCAGTCTCGTGCTCGCCCGAAGCAAGCCGCCCTAAAGAGTACCCTTCACGCAGCATGGGTTCTGAAGGTGGAGCGATGGATCGCACTCAGTATAACAGAGGTCGCCGAACAGAAATGTCTTGAGACGGGAGAGTTGGGCAAGGCCATTCGTCCCATCACAACGTTCGTCAATAATTCGTCAATAACAAAACGAGCGAAAGACGGTCCGGCCGAGCATCTCTCTTGTTTCTTCTTGCCACTCTGGCGGCGCCCGGTCTCGTTCCCTGTCCTAGATTCACCGCGGGTGTCCACGACATGTGTACACCCGCACATGTTCCGGGAACCGGCCTCTATGCGCCGGCCTGCTTCTCGGCCAAGTCTCCCACGATGGGCAACTTGAACATCTGGTGCTGATAGGCCTTGATCACCAGCAGTATCCATAGCGCAAACTCAGCGAGTCCTAGCAGCCCCCAAATGGGAAACATGATCAGCGGCAGAGCGTAGCTGCAGATCGACAGGGCAATGTGCAGCACAATCAGCGCGGCGGCGGTAAACAAGCACTGGAACGAGTGGAAGCGCACGAAGCGATTGCGATTGTAGGGCTCAACCAGCAGAAATATGATCGCCGGGATGATGGTGAAGTAAGCCAGCATGCCGGCTATGTTCTCCTCCATCGGCGTGGACGGGGCGGCAGTGCTGCCATAGCTGGCAGGCGGAGCCGGAGCCGGAGCAGGCGACGCACCTGCACCGCTGGCCTGACCCGCGGCCTTCCCGCAGTTGGGACAGAATGCTGCATTGTCTGCCATTTGAGTACCGCAGGACGCACAAAATGCCATAACGACCTCCTGAGTTGTCGAAGCGGTGAGCCTTTCCCTACGCGAGCCGAAACCCAAGCCCACAGGCACCCCTAAAGGCCTCTATTTGGGGCGAACAATAACAGAGTCCCGGCTGGAACGCAAAGCAATAATAGCCGCACTACCGGAGTGGGAACCCGAAACCGGAAAAAGGTGCAGGCACAGAAGGGGACGCTCTGTAAGAAAGGTTGCGACTCGTCGCTCGAGGCGGTTGTCGCTCAACGCGACATCGGAAGGTGTTCAGCGACAAGCGAAAGACGACCTGCGGTTTTCCACACGTTCAGCGACGAGCGAAAAGCGAACTGCCGCTGACCTACGCCCCGCAACACTTCTTGTATTTCTTGCCGCTGCCACACGGACAAGGATCGTTGCGGCCGACCTTCTCTCCGCGGACCACCTGCTGCACGGTGCCCGCTTCGCCAGCGCCCGCCATGCGCGCCTGTTCCAGTTCGCGGCGCTTGCGGCGCTGGAAGGCTTCTTCCATGTCGTCCATCGACGTAGTCGCGCGATTGCGCCGGGAGCCGGTGGTGAACGCCGAGACGGCTTGATCGTTGCTATCGAAATCTCCCGCGGAAACCGCGTGCTGCGGAATCGGTTGAGACGGGGCTTCGATCACCTGCATCAGGTACAAGTAGCGGACGGTCTCCTCTTCGAAGCGCTCCATCATGGCTTCGAACATATCGAACGACTCGCGCTTGTACTCCACCAGCGGATCGTGCTGCCCGTAACCGCGCAAACCAATGCCTTCGCGCAGGTGGTCCATGCTGAGCAAGTGGTCTTTCCACTGCTGGTCGATCACGCTCAACATGATGATGCGCTCGTGATGGCGCATGGCGTCGGGGCCGATCAGCTTTTCCTTGGCGTCATACCGCTCTTTCAGCTTGTCGAAGATGGTGTCGCCGAGTTCCTGCCGGTTCAGCGTTTCGGCCTGGATGCCCTCAGCCGCGATGTCCACCCCAAAGCGGGTGAAGACCTGGTTCTTCAGGCTCTTGATGTCCCAATCTTCGGCGTGGCTTTCCTTCGCGGCGTATTTGTCGAGCAGCCCGCCGAGAATGTCGCGAACGTAATCCTCAAGGATGAGCTCTTTTTGATCGATGCCTTCCAGCAGTTGCCGGCGCAATCCGTAAACCGCCTGGCGCTGCTTGTTCATCACATCGTCGTATTCGAGCAGATGCTTACGGGCTTCGAAGTTCTGGCCCTCGACCGCCTTCTGCGCGGCCTCAATGCGGCGCGTGATCAGCCTGGATTCGATGGGCACGCCTTCTTCCATGCCCAGCCGCTGCAGCAGGTTCGACACCCACTCCTTGGCGAAGATGCGCATCAGGTCATCTTCCAGCGACAGGTAGAAACGCGATGCACCGGGATCGCCCTGGCGGCCAGCACGGCCACGCAGCTGATTGTCGATACGGCGGGCCTCGTGGCGTTCGGTGCCAAAGATAAACAGGCCCCCCAGCGAAACAACTTCATCATGCTCGGCGTCGGTGACTACCTTATGGCGAGCGTTGGTCTCGTTCCACTGCGCGGTCGGGACCTGGTACTCGTTGCCGCCGTAATAGAAGTAGGAGAGGTTGGGATCGTCGGGCTTGGCCGTGACTTCGCCGGCCACCACCTTGAGCGGCTGCGCCAGTCCCTTCTTGATGCACTCCTGCTTGGCCATGAACTCGGAATTGCCGCCCAGCAGAATGTCGGTACCGCGGCCGGCCATGTTGGTGGCGATTGTGATCGCGCCCTTGCGGCCTGCCTGGGCAACGATCTCGGCTTCCTTCTCGTGGTACTTGGCGTTCAGCACCACGTGCTTGATGCCCTTCTTCTTCAGCAGGTCCGACAGGCGCTCCGACTTTTCAACCGAGGTCGTGCCCACTAGAATGGGCTGCCCTATTTCGGCGAGCTTCTGGATCTCATCGGCTGAGGCAAAGAACTTTTCCTTCTCGGTGCGGTACACGACGTCGGAGTTTTCGATGCGCACCAAAACCTTATTGGTGGGGATGACCACAACTTCGAGCTTGTAGATCTTGTCGAACTCAGGCGCTTCCGTTTCCGCCGTACCGGTCATGCCAGCCAGCTTCTTGTACATGCGGAAGTAATTCTGGAAGGTGACGGTGGCGAGCGTCTGGTTTTCGCGCTCGATCTTCACCCCTTCCTTGGCTTCGACAGCCTGATGTAGTCCGTCGGACCAGCGCCGGCCGGGCATAAGGCGCCCGGTGAACTCATCCACGATGAGCACTTCCCCGTCCTTCACCACGTACTCGACATCGCGGCGATAGAGCGCGTGCGCCTTGATTGCGGTGTCCACGTGGTGCTTCAAGTCCCAGTTCTCGGGATCGGCGATGTTCCCGATGCCCAGCAGGCGTTCCACTTTTTCCCAGCCCACATCGGTAACCGTGATGGTGCGGTGCTTTTCGTCCACCACGAAATCGCCGGTAAGGACTTTGTCTTCGCCGAGACCCTTTTCGATCTCTTCACCCATCTCCAGTTGAGGAATGATGCGGTTCACGCGGTAATACTTGTCGGTGGACTCCTCGCTCTGGCCGCTGATGATAAGCGGCGTACGCGCTTCGTCGATCAGGATCGAATCCACTTCGTCAACGATGGAATAGTTGTGTCCCCGCTGCACGCAGTCGGTGAGGTCGAACTTCATGTTGTCGCGCAGGTAGTCGAAGCCGAACTCGTTGTTGGTGCCGTAAGTAACGTCGGCGCCATAGGCTTCGCGCCGCTCGCGATCGTCGAGATCGTGCACGATGACGCCGACCGTCAAGCCGAGGAAGGTGTAAAGCTTGCCCATCCATTCCGAGTCGCGCTTGGCCAGGTAGTCGTTGACCGTGACCACGTGGACGCCGCGCTCGGAAAGCGCATTCAGGTAAACCGGCAAGGTGGCAACCAGCGTTTTGCCTTCGCCGGTCTTCATTTCGGCGATCTTGCCCTGGTGCAGAACCACGCCACCGACGAGCTGAACGTCGAAGTGGCGCATCTTCAGCACGCGCCAACCCGCCTCGCGCGCCACCGCGAATGCCTCGGGAAGGACCTCGTCCAGCACCAGCTTCAGCTCACGGTCCTTCTCGTCGGGGTCCTCGACTGCATCCACGCGCTCGCGGATACGCTTGCGGAACTCTTCGGTCTTGGCCCGGAGCTGCTCATCGCTGAGCTGCTTCGTCTCCGGCTCAAGCGCATTGATGCGCTCTACCAGCGGCATAATCCGCTTGATTTCCCGTTCGTTGCTAGTGCCAAAAACTTTGGCGATAAGCTTGTTGATCAACGCTGTGTTCCTTGAAAGGGACCTGCTTGGACTTTGGTTCGACGGGCCTGGACAGGCCCATCCAGCACACTCTACCCACGTAGAAGGCTAACACATTGGATGTCGCGGAGAGGGCAGGGTCGCAGGATTGGCAGCGACCCATCTAGAGCGGTTCCAGGGATTGGTGTCTCCGCCCGCACGGGTAGTGCGGGCCTTCAGGCCCGCATACAGCGGCAGAAAGAAGAACCGCTTCAGCCGCTGAGGTCAACAACCTCAGCGGCTGAAGACAGAAATTGTGCGGACCCTTAACGCGGGCCTAAAGGCCCGCACCACCCAGGCTACAAGCCACCCTGGAATTGTTCCACGTAGAAAATGCCACTGCAGAAAAGGCGCGACCTTGGCCGCGCCTTTCCTGGTTCACGATGCGCCAGGCTATTGCTGCTTGTTGACTGGCTTCCGCATCTTGTTCTGCGGATTTGGCTTCATGGGCGCACCTTCGGCGCCGGTAATCTCGTTGGCCAAAGCGTCGGCGTGATAGATCTTTCGGAGCGACTCGAGGATCGCCCGCGAATCCACTTCGACCGAACGCGCCACCTTGTCGCTGTATTCGAAGTCCCAAGGCAGCGATTCAATGTTGCCGTCGAAGATGATCCCCACCACTTCGGCGTTCTGATTGATGACCGGGCTGCCGGAGTTGCCGCCAATGATATCGGGGGTGGAAACCGTGTTGAATGGTGTGTTGAGGTCAATCGACGACTTGGACTTCAGCCAGCTTTCCGGAAGCTGGTACGGCGGCTTGCTGCCGTGCTCAGCGGCATGTTTGTAGGCTCCGCCCATGGTCGTAAACCACGGCACCTTCTTGCCGTTCAGCTTGTAGCCTTCCACGGGACCGTAACTGAGACGCAGGGTGAAGGTCGCGTCGGGAGGGACCTTGAGCCCTTCCTTGGCGAACAGGGCCTTGCCGATGTACCCGCCATCGCGGCGCAGCACCGATTGCACTTCATCTTCATCGCGCTGGTGGATGGCGACAGCGTCCGGCTCGATTTGGCGCATGAGTGCGATCAAGGGGTCGTTGCTGGCTTCCACCGCAGCTTCGCCGCCTTCGTAGAGCTGCTTGCGAACGGCCACGTCGTCGAGCTTGGTTCCGTCAATCAACCCCTTGGCGCGCTCGTCCGGAGTCTTACCAGCCAGGGCTTTCTTCACGTCTGCATTGTCGGCGCCAAGGACGTCCTGCATTTCGGCCAGGCTCTCGGCCAGCAAAGCCTGCTCCAGCGCTTTGTAAGTGGGGGCGGTGGAGAACAATCGCTGCTCCAGGGTGGGTAAAGCCGAGTCCTGGAAACCGCGGATCCGCTGGTTGCTGGGCTTCTGCTTCTGCTCGGCCGCCCGCACGATGTCGCGGGCGAAGCGAGCGAGATCGCCACGAAAACCACCCAGGCTGTCCAGGTAGCTCAAGGGCTTGTAAATCTGCTTCTGGACCTCGACCGCCTTGGCAATTTCGGCCCACGGATCGCCGAACTCAGCCTTGAGATTGGCATCGGCATTGATAAAGTCGCGCAGTGCCTTCTCGTCGGCCGCCTTCTTGCCTATCAGATCTTTATCCTGCAATCCGCCCTCATAACCGGTAACGGCCTTAAAGGAGTTCTGCAATCCGAAAAAGTCGCTTTCGGCTTCGCGGGCATTCTCGTCCGACGCTGCACTGAATTTCTCCAGCATGGCGATGCGGCGTTTGTAGGAGTTGAGCTGCATAGGGTATTGGTAATCGCGCAGGAAGCCGAGCTGGTCTGTTGTCAGCAAACGGCCAGTCCGGCCAGGATGTCCCGGAACAAAAACCAGGTCACCTTCCTTCACGCCCACCGGCGACCACTTCAGGTAATCGTGGATCTTGGCCGGCTCCCCGTTTTCATAAGCACGGAAGAACGAAATATCGAGATCGTAGCGGGGATATTCGAAGTTGTCGGGATCGCCACCGAAGAACGCCATATCGAATTCGGGGGCAAAAACCAGGCGAATATCGTCGTACTTCTTGTACTTATAGAGGTTGTACATGGCGCCCGAATACAAGGTGACCACATCGCAGCGTATGTTGCCGGTGGAGCAGTCCTTTTCCAGCGACGACATTTCTTCGCGCTGCGCCTTGCCGGCATCGGCGGTTGACATACCGGGCTTGACCGCGGCATTCACCTGGGTAGTAACGTCCTGCATGTCTTCCAGTACGATGAATTCCACCCCGGGACACTTCGGCTCTTCCGCCCTGGTCGGCGCGTAGAACCCATTCTTCATGTAGTCCTTGCCGTTGGTGGAGAGGTCGTGGATGCACTCTTGCGCGATGTGATGATTGGTAAAGATCAGTCCGTCGGCAGACACAAAAGAAGACGAGCCGTTCGGAGCGCGAGCCGAGGAAAGCCGCACATGGTCAAGCCAGGCTTGGTCGGGGGAAAAGCCGTACTTGGCCTGGACTTTGTCCTTGGGGAAAGCGTTAAACAACCACATGCCCTCGTCGGCAAAGGCGAAGCTGCCCAAGCCGAGCGTGAGGACGCACAGCAGCGGAACCAAACGTTTAATCATGATGACTCCGAACGCGAGACCCGCGTCAGTTATTGTCCGGTACAGGGAACTCCGGATGGGACAAGCAAACTCTCAACTATAACCCGCGAGGAAGCGGGAAACAAACAGGTAGTGGCCAGGCCTCGATCCAGCCCACTGCTGTCAACCCGAGTTCCGACAACGACAACAACACCGCGCACGGTTGCGGCGAAGCGGCAGTCCAAGCTCACTGATTGATGTCCTGCTTCGCCTGCAGCCGCTTGATTAAGCCCTGCACGCCGGTCTTGGCTCCATCGGGCGCGCCGGTAAGGCACATCTCCATTTGCTTGGTGGCATTGTCGAAGTCACCCTTGCTGCTATAGACCCGCGCCAAACCGGCATGCGAAAGCCAATAATCGGGATACTTCTTCGCCGTCGAGAGATAAAGTGCGAACGCTTCGTCCGCCCGCTTCTCGCGTTGCAGTTGCCGGCCATAGCCGTACAACTGCTGCGCATTGCCGATTCCCAGAGCTTTGTTGCGCGCGGTAGTGGCTTCATCTTTACGGCCCAGCGCATCCAGTATCTTGGCCTTCTCCATCAGGTTCTCGAAGCGCTCCTCGTTCTGGATCGACTTGTCCTCGTCGCTCAGCGCTTCATTCAGGTCCATCTTGTTGTCGGCCAGGTAAGTCGCGGCGTCGTTCCATGCGTCCCAGGTGTACTGCACCAATCCGCGCATCTGCTTTTGCAGGCTCGCCTCGACCGCCTCGTTTACATTGACTGCGACCTTGAATGGGACTGCAACCTTGTCCCAGCGCATGGTCACCACGGCAGAATCGGGCTTGAGTTGGTCGAAGTCGTAGGCCAGGGCATCATGAAACTCGGCCGCCTCGGGCTTGACCGTAACTCGCAAAGCGTCCTCTGCCTGGTTGTAGCTAAAGCTTCCCCACGCGGTGTGCATCTTCGAGAAGATGACGGTCCACTGGTCCGCGGTGGGAATCATGTGCAGACCGTAGGTCCCCGCAGCCAGAGGCTGGCCTTCGATGGTGACCGCGTCGGGAAAGGTGATGGTCGTATTCTCATTGGCGCCGGCCCGCCAGACCTCTCCGTAAGGCACCAGGCCGCCGAAGATCTTGCGTCCATTCACCAGTGGGCGATGGTAGTTGATGGTTATGTCGGTCACACCAACGCGCTGCATCACGATTGCGTGTTGGCTTTGACGTGGTAAATCGACCAGTGTGGACTGCGCATTGCAAAACCCCGCAGCCAACATCAGGACAGCGAGCAACAGAACCAAACGAAGCTTGTACATGGAACAACCCTCCTCTTACGATGGCGGACTCTGCCAGGAGAATCGGGCCTTGCAGACATGGCAATTCGGCGCCACGGATATGACGCTGCCCTTGGACGTGGGACCGGCCTCAAGGTAAGCAGTGGCGGGACGAATATACCGCAATCAACTGCTGGACCGCGGGCCCGAGTGACAGAAAGTGATCGGCTGCTATTTGAACCGATGGCGGCATGATGGACGATTCCGGAAGTCCCGGAGTATAAAAAGATAAGCACTTCAGCGCGGCTTTTCGCCCTGTCAACCGCGCAGTTCACCTTTGTGTTTTTCACGGCGGCGCAGTAAGCCGCAAGAGGTATTCATGTCCACGACGGCGCACAGCGGCAAGGGCCTGGAAGGCATTACCGCTGCCAATTCCGGCATTTGTTTCATCGATGGCGATCGCGGCGTCCTCGCCTATCGCGGCATCGACATCCACGAACTGGCCGATCAGTCGAACTTTGAAGAAGTCTGCTATCTGCTCTGGTTTGGTCGCCTGCCCAACCGCGCCGAGTTGCAGGAGTTGAAGCTGGGCCTGGCACGCGAGCGCAAACTGGATGCCTCCATCATCAGCCTGCTGCGGCAGGCCCCCAAGCACGCGCTGCCCATGGACGTTCTGCGCACCATCGTTTCGGCGCTGTCGTATTACGACCCCGACGAGAAAGTGAACGACCACGAAGCGAACGTGCGCAAGGCGATTCGACTGACGGCACAACTCGCCTACGTGGTTGCCGCCTACGATCGCATCCGCAAAGGCAAGCCGCTGATCGAGCCCGACCGTTCGCTGTCCCATGCCGGCAATTTTCTCTACATGCTAAATGGCGAAATTCCGAGCGCGACGGCAGAGCATGCCTTCGACATCGCGCTTGTCCTGCACGCTGATCATGAACTGAATGCCTCGACCTTCGCGGCGCGCGTGGTGGCAGCGACCCTCAGCGACATGCACTCGGCCGTGACTGCCGCTATTGGCGCGCTCAAAGGTCCGCTGCACGGCGGGGCCAACGAGGCGGTCTTCCGCATCCTGGAAGCGGTGGACGCATCGGGGGCGGACCCGGTCGATTACGTGAAAGGAATGCTGGCGCAGAAGAAGAAGGTCCCCGGCTTCGGGCATCGCGTGTATCACACGGAAGATCCGCGGGCCACCCATCTCCGGACGATGTCGCGCGATCTCGGGCAATCTAGTGGCAACACCAAGTGGTTTGAAATCTCGCGCAAAATCGAGGAGTTTATTGTCGAGGATCGCAAGCTCAACGCCAACGTTGACTTCTATTCTGCTTCCACCTATCACACGCTGGGCATCGATATTGATCTGTTCACGCCGGTATTTGCCGTGTCACGCGTCTCCGGCTGGACGGCGCACGTCATCGAGCAACTCAATGACAATCGCTTGATTCGACCCCGCGCCGAGTATCAGGGCCCGCTCTATCCGAACAAGTACGTGCCGATGGAGAAGCGGTAGGAGCGGTAGGCAGTAGTCAGTAGCCAGTAGTCAGTTTGAAGATCGAGGCCAAACTAACCAGTCCCGCTTGCGGAACCTAGTTCGCGCCGGCTTTTTCTTGCTTGGGGAGACCAGCATATCCAACCTGCGCCCCTGCCCTGAGGTTTCAATCAGCTTTGCAAGCCGCTTGCCCCGCGTTTCTTCCCGCTTCGCGCTAATCACCCACCAGGTTGCGGTCCGCCGATAACCGGGAGGTTGGGCCTGGAAAGACTCCCACGCCTTCGCCTGCCCCGAAACTGTTCCTCGTGCGCGCCCTCCAGTTTGCAGGTACTTCGCTCATACGAATACTGCCTTGCCTTCTGCTCGTCGCGTCTTGCGAATGCCTTCTGGCCCGGGGGCATCATGCGTCCGGCCCGCTTCAGTTCGCCAACGCGCTTGATGTTCACTGCGCTCCAGAAGCTTTTCGGCTTTCGCGGCGTGAAGCGGTGGGTGTAGCTGACATCATCCACCGCCTTTTTTAACCCGTCGATCCAGCCGAAACAGAGTGCTTCATCCACCGCCTCCTGATAGCTAATGCCACCCTTGCCCGACTTTTTCTTGTAGAACCCAACCCAGAGCTCGTGGACTTTGCGGTGATTCGATGCCAACCATTCTCGAAAGTCAGACGCCGATTGAAAGAACGCGATCTTCATGGCAAGCTCCGGTGGGTCGAGCGGTGAGAACTAAGGGGGCAGCAGCCTCTTCTCCGAATCGCCGCTTCCCCGCCCAGAATCTAACTAAAACGTTAGAATAGAGCCAGAAATGCATCGGGTCTACCTCGACAATAACGCCACCACTCCGCTTCTTCGCGAAGTGTTCGAGGCCATGCGTCCCTACTTCTTCGAGAAGTTCGGCAATGCGTCGTCCATTCATCAGCAGGGACAGCAGGCGCGCTCCGCGGTGGAGCACGCGCGCGAGCAGGTTGCGGAGTTGCTGAACTGCCGTCCGGCGGAGATCGTCTTCACCAGCGGCGGCACAGAGGGCGACAACCTGGCGCTGTTTGGCCTGATGAAGCCGGGCGATCACCTAATCACTTCGAGCGTGGAGCACCACGCGGTGCTAAACGCGTGCAAGCGTCTCGAAGAGTTGGGTTGCGCCGTGACCTACTTGCCGGTGGACGGCCGGGCGCTGGTTGATCCTGATGATGTGCGGCGGGCGTTGCGTCCCGCGACCAGACTCATCAGCATTATCCTGGCGAACAACGAAACCGGTGTGCTGCAGCCGGTGTGCGAGATTGGCAAGATCGCCAGCGAAGCTGATGTCTACTTCCACACCGACGCCGTGCAGGCTGCCGGCAAAGTGCCGCTCGATGTGAAGCAGATTGGCTGCGATCTACTGACCATCACGGGCCATAAGATGCACGGCCCGCAAGGCGCGGGGGCGCTCTTCGTGCGCAGGGGAACATTGCTGCAACCGATGATGTATGGCGGGCGCCACGAGCGTTCGCGCCGGGCGGGAACGGAGAACCTGGCGGGCATCGCCGGACTGGGCAAGGCGGCGGAGATTGCTCGCGAAGGTTTTGCGGACGGCGGCGTCGAGCGAATGGCCGCACTGCGTGACCGGCTGGAGCGTGGGATCGTCGAGAGTGTCGAGCAGATTGGCGTGAACAGCGTCGGCGCGCCACGCGTGCCCAACACGACCAACATTTACTTCGATTGCATCGAAGGCGAGGCCATGGTGATCGCCCTCGATCTCAAAGGGCTGTCAGTTTCGACCGGGGCCGCATGTTCGTCAGGCGCGATCGAGCCGTCGCATGTTTTGACGGCGATGGGCTTGTCGCCGGACCGTGCGCGCGCCAGCATCCGCTTCAGCCTGGGCAAGCCGAACACAGCGGACGATGTGGAGTTCGCGCTGTCGCTGGTGCCGGAAGTTGTTGCGCGGCTGAGGGATCTGAGTCCGGTTTACAAAGGTGCGCACGCTTGACCGAAGTGCGGCTAATTGCTAACTACTAAGTGCCAAATGCCAAGTTCCAAGACCATCGCCGTGGCCATGTCCGGAGGAGTGGACTCCTCCGCCGTCGCCGCGTTGTTGTGTGAGCAGGGCTACAACGTCGTCGGCCTCACGCTGCAGTTGTGGAACCAGCGCCGCCTGGCCGGGCACGAGGGCATGCCGGAGTCAGTGCAGGGGCGCTGCTGTTCCATCGATGACGTCTATGACGCGCGGCGCGTGGCGGAGACGCTCGGTATTCCGTACTACGTCGTCAATCAGGAGCAGCGCTTTGAGGAAGACGTGGTGCGTCCGTTCGTCTCCGAGTATCTTTCCGGGCGTACGCCGGTCCCGTGCAGCCTGTGCAATAACCATCTGAAGTTCGATCAGCTACTGATCACCGCGCGGCAGATTGGGGCGGACCTGCTGGCCACCGGACATTACGCGCGCAACCAGTTCGACGGGGGCAGCGGACGCTGGGTGTTGAAGCGCCCTGCCGACCGCGCCAAGGACCAGACTTATTTCCTCTTCGGCCTGACGCAGGAGCAGCTGAGCCGCACCCTGTTTCCGCTGGGCGAGATGCGCAAGCCCGAGGTCCGCGAGGAGGCCAGGCGCGCGGGACTTCGGCTGTTCGAAAAGCCCGACTCGCAGGAGATTTGCTTCATTCCGGGCGGCGACTATAAGAAGTTCCTCGACGCCTATCTTGCGGAGCAGGGCGAAGAGTTTCCCGACACCGCGGGCGAGCTGGTCACTACGACCGGCGAGGTTGTCGGGACCCACGGCGGCATTCACAACTTCACCGTGGGCCAGCGCAAGGGACTGGGCGTGGCCACGGGCTCGCCGCTCTACGTGTTGGAAATTCACGGAGACGGGCATCAGGTCGTGGTGGGCAGTGGCGACGAGTTGTTTTCGCGGACGTTGCGCGCCAGGGCAGTAAACTGGATCGCGATTGACGATCTGCGCGGGCCCATGCGCGTGCAGGCCAAGATTCGTCACCGCCATGAAGCCGCCGATGCGGTCATCGAGAAGACCGGCCACGACGAGGTACTGGCGACGTTTGACGAACCGCAGCGCGCCATCACTCCCGGTCAGGCTGTGGTGTTCTACGACGGCGACGTGGTTGTGGGCGGCGGCTGGATCACCTAGCCGGCCGTTCCGGTTCTCACTGTTACAATCAAAGTGCAGGCTGTCTGCCCGCACCTTTTCTAATCCATGAAGTGTCCATTCTGCGGCTTTGAAAACGACAAAGTGGTGGATTCGCGCGAAAGCAAGGAAGGCGAATCCATCCGCCGCCGCCGCGAATGCCTGAAGTGCGAGAAGCGCTTCACCACCTATGAGCGGATCGACGAGATTCCCTACATGGTGGTCAAGAAAGACGGGCGGCGCGAAAAGTTCGAGCGCCAAAAGGTTCTGAATGGACTGCTGCGGGCCTGCGAGAAGCGCCCTGTCTCCATGAGTAAATTGGAGCAGATTGTCAATGACGCCGAGGGCTTCGTGGTGGACTCGCCCGATCGCGAGCGCAAGACCAGCGAGGTCGGCGAGCTGATCATGAACCGCCTGAAGCGCCTTGATAAGGTCGCCTATGTGCGCTTCGCCTCGGTTTATCTCGATTTCAAAGACGTGCGCGAGTTCATGGCGGAGTTGAAGGAACTGCTCGACACCAAGGACAACACTTCCGCCAAAGCCAAGTCCGGAGACTGATTCCGGCCAGTTATTGAGTCGCAAAATATAGTAGTACTCCCTATGAGTTGTCATCACGAGCGAAGCGAGGGATCTGCTTTTTGCTGGTTTCCTGAAAAGCAGATTCCTCGCGCCCAAAATCAGGTCGCTCGTAATGACAATTCTTGAATAACGGCCATCCCGCTTCATGGAAGCCGTGTCACTATAATTCGCAATACCTAGTAATGAGAACGCATGGTACATAAAGTCACGTTAATACCCGGCGATGGCATCGGTCCCGAGGTGGTGAATGCGAGCGTCCGGATCCTGGAAGCCACTGGCGTCAAGTTCGAATGGGAAAGTTTCGCTGCCGGCGCCGAAGCCTTCGAAAAGTACCAGGAGTACATTCCCAAAGAACTCACAGAGTCCATCGAGCGCACCCATGTTGGCCTGAAAGGCCCGGTGACAACACCCATCGGCGGCGGCTTTTCCAGCATCAACGTGGCGTTGCGCAAGCAATTTGAGCTGTTCGCCAACTTCCGGCCTATCCGCAATCTGCCCGCGGTACCTACTCGCTATCCCGGCGTCGATCTGGTCATTGTTCGCGAAAACACCGAGGGGCTTTACTCCGGCATCGAGCACGAAGTCGTGCCCGGCGTGGTGGAAAGCCTGAAGATCATCACCGAGAAGGCTTCCACGCGCATTGCCCGGTTCGCTTTCGAGTACGCGCGCCGCATGCATCGCAAGAAGATCCACGCCATCCACAAGGCCAACATCATGAAGCTGTCGGACGGCCTGTTCATCCGCTGTTCGCGCAACATCTCGAAAGAGTATCCCGAGATCACCTACGGCGAACACATCGTGGACAACACTTGCATGCAGTTGGTCATGAATCCTTACCAGTACGATATGCTGCTGCTAGAAAATCTTTATGGCGACATCATCTCGGATCTGTGCGCGGCGTTCGTCGGCGGGCTGGGCCTGGTGCCCGGCGCGAATTTCGGACACCAGTGCGCCATCTTCGAAGCGGTGCATGGCTCCGCGCCCGACATCGCCGGCAAAGACATCGCCAATCCGACGGCCGTGCTGCGCTCGGGCATTCTGATGCTGCGCCACCTCGGTGAAGAGAACGCCGCCAACCACATCCGCCTGGCGCTGGAGAAGGTGTACACCGACAAGAAGCACATTACCCGCGACGTGGGCGGCGCCGCCGGAACCAGCGAGTTCGCCGACGCCATGATCGAGGCCCTGCACACCATTCCGCCGCCCAAAGCGGAATTGCAGGAAGTGCAGACGTAGGTTGCGGCGTTGCGCAGTAGTTGCCTCTTGGTGGATCGCAGCCCGCTCCTTTGCAGCCGGTTTGGTACAATGTTGCCACGAGCGCCACGTGAGGATTGGGCGTTCGCCGCAGCTTTGAGCCGCACCTCCTACTGAACTCGACATGAACATCCGCTCCACCAGTGACCCGTCACTTTGCGTGGACGCAACGTTTGACAGGAGCTAGCTCTGACGTCGCGACCTGGTCTGATTACCTACAATCCGGCGCACCACCGTTTCGCCATATTTCTGGCGTGCGCCACTTTTCTGTTGATCGTTGCGGGTGCGCTCGTCACCAGCCACGATGCCGGCTTGTCCGTCCCGGATTGGCCAACCTCCTTCGGTTCGCTCTACAAGATTCCTCCCATGGTCGGCGGAGTGCAGTACGAGCACACGCACCGCATGATCGCGGAGCTCACCGGCCTGCTGATCATCGTCATGGCGGTTTGGACGCAGCGCGTCGAAAAGCGCCGATGGATGCGCGTCCTGGGCTGGACGGCGCTGGCGGCGGTCGTCGGCCAGGGAATTCTCGGCGGCATCACGGTGCTCGATCTTCTGCCTTGGGCCGTCTCCACAGCGCATGCCACGCTCGCGCAGATGATCTTCTGCATCGTGATTGCGATGGCCCTGTTCACCAGCCGAAGCTGGTTGCAGGACGAACCGCCGCTTCCCGAATGCGATCGCGCGTCCAGCACGCCGACTCTGGCGACACTTGCGGCGGCTTGCGTGTGGGTGCAATTGATTCTTGGAGCTGCGTTTCGGCACTCCGGCATTAAGCTGTTGCCGCACTTGGTCGGCGCGTGCGTCGTCACGGCCGTGCTCTGCTGGATGATCGTTCGCCTGCTGACGCGGTACGGCAATGTCCCGCACTTGCGCAAGCCGGCGGAGTTGCTGCTGGCGCTGTTGATGGTCCAACTCGGCCTCGGCTTCGCTGCGTACCTTACTCGGCTGCAATGGCGCATCGATCCGCCGCAACCGATCACCGGCATTGTGATCACCACGGTGTCGCACGTGGCTGGCGGCGCGCTGGTATTGGCCACGTGCGTGGTGCTGGCCATCCAAAGTCGGCGCATGATCAACGTCCACGCTGCGGAAGCGGCGGTCCAGTCCGCATCGCGAAAGGCGATCCCGGCATGAGCAGCGCCACCCAGCCGCTGGCTATTCCGCGGGAAGGATTTGCCGCGCTCGCCCGCGACTATTCCGTCCTGATCAAAGCGCGGGTCACCACGCTCATCGTGATGACCGCGTGGGCTGGCGCATATTTTGCTGCCGCCAAGTCGGGCGCGTCGTCGCTGTCGTGGACGCTGCTGCACGCGCTCATCGGCATCGGCCTGGTCAGCGGAGGCACCGCCGCCATCAACGAAGTAGTCGAGCGCGACCTGGATGCGCTGATGCGTCGCACCTCCAGGCGCCCGCTGGTCACCGGCAGCATGGGCCTGGTGCACGCGTCCGTGGTCGCCTTCGGCATGACCATCGGTGGCGTGCTCTATCTGTGGGCAACCACCAACTGGCTCACCGCGGTGCTGACAGCGCTCACCTCGATCAGCTATCTCACGGTGTACACGCCGATGAAGCGCGTGCATCCCATCTGCACGTTTCTCGGCGCATTTCCCGGAGCCATGCCTCCGGTGCTGGGCTGGACCGCGATTCGCGGACGCCTCGACCCGGAAGCCTTCGTCCTGTTCGCGATCCTGTTTTTCTGGCAGTTCCCGCACTTCCATTCCATCGCGTGGCTTTACCGCGAGGATTACGAGAACGCTCGCATCCGCATGTTGCCCGTCGTCGAGAGCGATGGCCGCTCCACCGCTTTGGCCATCATGATGTACGCGGTGGCGCTGGTGCCGGTATCGCTCGCGCCCACCCTGATGGGAATGGCCGGATGGACCTACTTCGCCGGCGCACTGTTGCTCGGCGGCGGCATGTTGTGGTTCAGCCTGCGCATGTGGACGATGAAGCTCACGCCCGCCGCTCCCGCGTCGAAGCCGCGCGCCCGTCACGTGCTGCAAGCCTCGGTGATTTACCTGCCGCTCCTGTTCGCGCTGATGATGCTCAACCGCGCGTAGCGAAGAGCGGTCCGCTATCAGCCGTCAGCTATCAGGTGTCAGCGCCCCGTCATTGCTCATTACGATGTCGTCCCTTCAACTCTCGCTCTACAGCCATTGCTCGACCATGTCGCTCCTTTGCCTGACTGACAACTGACCCCTCGCCTCTTTTGCGGAGAGGATGGAAGGGGACGATAGAGTCCCGCGCGGAATCACGCCGCGGAATAGTGTCGCCGGCTGAAGCCGGCTCGCGATTCGCACAACCATCACCCCAGGACTTCCGTCCTGGGCTAATTTTTGTTCCGCCCTGACGGCTGGTTCGTGCACCCAGTCAGGTTGGAGGCGCTTGAGGGTTGGCAACCAGGTCGCCAGCCCGAAGGGCGAAACTGATTAGCCCACCGCGGAAGCGGTGGGTAACCGATTCAAATTACACCGGAGCCCCTTCAGGGGCGGCACAAATCAAGGGAAAACCTGATTCGCCTCGACATGGATATTTGCGACCTGCAACATCGCGAGGAACTCGTCTTCAAACGAACTAGTTGCATGGTGGGCAGGCTGATTGGCGATGTATCCCTTGACGCGATCAAGTTGCGAGGGGCTGACGCTGAACGCGCCGTAGCCTTCCTGCCAAGCAAACAAGCGGTCGATTTCTCGCACCCATCGACTGGAGTTCGCCTTCAAGGTCCGTACCGCGTCGGACAATGCCGTGTCCGCCGGGAGGACCATGAGTATATGGACGTGTTTTCAGTGCCGCCGACGGCCAGAACCTGCATACCGTAATTGCGCGCAATGCCCGCAAGGTAGTTCCACAGTCGGGATTGATGGTCGGGGGGAATGAGTTGTATGCGTTGTTTTGTGCTGAAGACAATGTGGAAAAGGGAACTGACGTAACTGTGGGCCATGGTTCGCCTGTACCGACCCTAAAGGGGCTCAAATAATAAAAACATCGACTACCACCGCTTCCGCGGTGGGCTCAATAGTTTCGTCCCGCTGCGCGGGACTTGCATTTGCATCGTAGCCCCGAGGATCAAGCGGCTCCCGTGACCTACATCACCCGTCCGCGTTTGGGAACGCTAAGGTGGCCCCGTAATGAATATCAGGCGTCCGCGTTTGAGGTGGCCTGGCCACACTCGTCGCCGCAAATCTCGGCCAGGAAAACTGCGCGGCCGCCTGTTCGCCCCGCTTCTTCCCGCCGTAATACAATCGTCTTTGGCTTCCCACATGGGCTTCCCACATGGCAACTTCTAAAACTATCGATCATTCGGCGGCGACCAACGCTAGCGATACAGCGGCGGCGGTGATCCAACTCCAGGACCTCCGCCACCAGTATGGAGATCGAACCGCGCTGGCGGGCGTTTCCTTCGACCTGCGTGCCGCCGAGATCTTCGGCCTGCTCGGCCCCAACGGCAGCGGCAAGACCACGACCTTCCGCATTCTCTCGACCCTGATGGTGCCCTCGGGCGGACGCGCCCTGATCATGGGTCATGATGTCGCGCGCGAGCCTGGCGCGGTGCGCCGCTCGATCGGCGTCGTCTTCCAGGAGAAGAGCATCGACATCAAGCTGTCGGCGGAAGAGAACTTGATGCTGATCGGCCATGTTTACGGCTTGCGCGGCGCCGCCCTGAAGAAGCGCGTCCGCGAAATGCTGGGGCGGGTTGGGCTCGGCGACCGCGCCAAAGAAAAAGCGGAGACCTTTTCCGGCGGCATGCAGCGGCGGCTGGAACTGGCCAAGGGACTGCTGCACCATCCTTCAGTGTTGCTGCTCGACGAGCCCACCACCGGACTCGATCCGGGCGCGCGCCGCGATTTGTGGCAGTACCTGCACATTCTGCGCGACGAAGAGCGCGTGACCGTGCTGGTTACCACCCACCTTATGGAAGAAGCCGAGCGTTGCGATCGGCTGGCGATTTATGCCAACGGCAGCGTGGTCGCGTTGGGCACGCCCGCCGAGTTGAAGAGCGAGATCGGCGGCGACGTCATACTGCTGGAGTCGGAGCAGCCCGATTCGCTGGCGCAACGCATCGCACAGCGCTTCGGATTGCGCCCCACGGTGCTGGACCATCGGGTGCGGCTGGAGATCGAGGCCGGACACCGCTTCGTGACCGATGTGGTCGAGGCATTTCCGGGCGAGATCGAAGGCGTCTCCGTACACAAGCCGAGCCTGGAAGATGTATTCATCCGCCGCACCGGACACCGCTTCTGGACCGAAGAGAACGACGGCAGCGGCAAAGACGACGCGAAATAGCCGTCGCGGGCAGGATAGTTTGGAGGGATCATTGAGCGGGGGGTTTCGCGAGTTTTGCAGCGCGCTCTTCAGCCCGATACTGGTTCTCAACCTGTCCTTGCCGCTGGTACAGTTTCGCCAGATGCGACCAAGCATCGGCAGATTCCGGCGCAAGCTGGATCGCCTCCTCCTGGAAGGAAGTGGCCTGCTTCAGGTCGCCGAGGACCGTCCAGGCGGCTGCGCCACCCTGCGCTACATTGAATCGCAAGCAGCCTTCTCCGGTGGCCGCGACGGCGTCAGCGGGAGCGCTGCGAATCGCCTGATCGAGCGCCTGCAAGGTCAGCTTCGGCTGCTGGATATGCAAATAGAATTGCGCCAGCTTGATCTGCGCCAGATCAGGCCGGGACGACAGTTTGCCGGCTTGTTGCCAGGCATGGATGGTTTCGGGGATTCGCCCCTCTCGCTGGTACAAGTTGGCCAGTGCGGTCCAGGTAACCTCGCTGGGTTCCAGGGAGATAGCCGCAAGGTATTCCTGTTCGGCCTCGGAGGGGTTCCCCATGGCGTAGAGAAGGTGGCCGCGAAGCCAATGCACGAAGGGGCTGTCGGGAAAATCCTGAAGTGCGCTGTCGGTTGCCAGGAGCGCCTCGGAATTGCGGCCCAGAGCGGCCAGCAGGCTGGCGGCGTTGGCCCACTGATTGAAGGAACCGGCGGCAGAATAATCGAGCGGAGGCGCCGGCAAAGTCGCGGTTGCGCAGTTCACTGGAAAGCGCTGAATCAGACTTTCCGTCTCGGGCTTACGACGCACGAAGACTGCGGAGATTTCGTCCAGATAAACGGGACGCCAGTCGCGACTGTCGCAAAAGCCCTTGAGTTGCACCAACTGGACGCCATCAATGCGCCCCAGCGGAAAAATGATGGTGTTGATGTTGTAACGGTCTGCTTCCTGCTGCCAAGTCTCGGAATCCGGCGACAACTGGAGCAACTGACCGGCTTTATGCATCCGTGGGATTCCGAAGAGGGTGTCCCGGCCGTCGATATAGTCGCGGCGCTCGGGGCCGAGCTTCCAGGTGAGGTAGCTGCCTTCGTCGTAGGTGTTGAAAATTTCTCCCGGAAGGTGTTCGCGCTCAATGAACTCGGCCGCACGTTCCGGGAACCACCAGCCCAACCCGGCGCCGAATGTCGATTCCTCCACAACTCGAACGTAGTGACGGTTGGTGACCAGGTCGAAAGAGCGCAGCAAGGCGAGCACTGCCAGCAAGCAAACCGCGGCCCATGCGGCGGCGGATCGCATCGGCGCCTGCCTAATTTTCGCGCCAAATTCGACGATCGCCGCAGCCAGAACTGGTCCGCCAACCACCACCACCACGCATGCAAATACCGCTCCCATGCGCACATGATGGACCGGCGGATAGGTTGCGATCAGCAGCAGCATTGCCGCTCCCAACTGACGCCTTCGCAACGCCAGCCCGGCAGCAATGACCGCGATGACCAATAGCAGGTAGATGGCGCCTTGGGTCTGCCTCAGTGAAAGTGCAGTGCTGAAGGCGGTCCAAGTCACGGGCACACTGCTCCACTCGCCGATGTTCAGTTGCTGCTGCCCCGCAGCGCGCTGTTGCCGCATCAGCGCCCGATAGATCCCCCAGCCCCAAGGATTTGCCAGCGTTACCAGCGCCGTAACCGACAGCCATCCCCATGCGCGCCGAAGTCGCTGCAGGGCCGCGCGCCGGCGGACTTCACCGAAAATCGTTTCCGATAGCTCCACACCCACATAGGCGAGTATCAGAGCCAGGCCTGCAGCAAAACCGAAGTGGAGATTGACCCACGCCACCATCAGGAGTGGCAACAACCAGAGGCGCGCCTGGCCGGTTTGATAGTTCTCCCAAAGCAGAAACAGAAACGCTGCGAACAGCACGACGCTAAACATGTCGGCGCGCGGCGTGGTGCGCCAGGCTATGAGTGGCACCGCGACGATGGCGATTCCGGCGCTGACCGCAGAGCCTCGGCGCAATAGCAAGGCGACGGTGCCAACACATGCCAAGGCCCCAATCCATGAGATCAGGGCATAGCCGCCGAGCAGATAAACGGCATAGAGCACCAGGCCGGAGCCGACGGGATAAATCCAGTGCTCTCCTTGCGCGGTGTAGGAGAACACATCCGTCGAAGGCACGCTGTGATGCTGGACAATCCAGCGTCCCGTCGCCAACTGCCAGCCCAGGTCGAAATCGGAAACCGTGCGCAGGCCGGCCAAGAACGCATAAATGAGGGCTATTGCGGCGACAATCAGGAACAAGCGGCGGTCGAGTCGAGGAGTACCCGCCGTCGAGGTATCTGCCGTGGTCAAGCTCACTGCTGCGACTGGGGCACTCATGCGCTTAGTTGCCAGTCATCGTAGCATAGAGAAGATTGCAAATTACTCCTGTTAGAATAGGGTTTCCTGCAGGCCGCCTGATTGTGATTGAACGTCACGGTTGATCTTCATTTGCAGGCCCTGAAACCAGTTCATGGCAACTACCCAAACTGCGGCTCTCCCCACGACCACCTCCGGCAGCAGCGCGGGTTTGCTGCTGCCATCGTCCTCGCTGTGGTGGCGCGAAATCGTGCGCTTCTACCGGCAGCGCGCGCGTGTGGTAGGCGTCATCGCTTCGCCGCTGCTCTTCTGGGTTGTGATTGGCTCCGGCTTCGGCACCTCGTTTCGCTCCAACGGGGCGGTCGGTGGCCAACATTATCTCGACTATTTCTTTCCTGGCGCTCTCATCATGATCGTGCTCTTCACCGCCATCTTCACCATGATGTCGGTGATTGAGGACCGCAAGGAAGGCTTCCTGCTTTCCGTGCTGGTGGCGCCGGTGAGCCGCTCCGTCATCGTACTGGGCAAGGTGCTCGGCGGGGCAACCCTGGCGACGGCGCAAGGACTGATTTTCCTGGTCTTCGCTCCCGCGCTGGGCGTGCATTTCACGTTCGCCAGTTTTGGACTGACCGTACTGGCGATCTTCCTGGTGGCGTTTTCGCTGACGGCGCTGGGCTTCATCATCGCCTGGCCTATGGATTCAACCGCTGGGTTTCACGCCGTCATCAACCTGTTTCTCATTCCGTTGTGGCTGCTATCGGGATCGCTGTTTCCGCTCTCCGGCGCGTCCATCTGGATTCGCCTGCTGATGCGCATCAACCCACTGACCTACGGCACCGAGGCATTGCGCTCGCTGCTCTTCCCCGGTTCGGCTTCAACCGGCCTTTCACTCGGCACCAACTTTGCAGTGCTGGCCCTGTTCACCTTGATCATGTTCGCCTTCTCATTTCTGGTGGCCAACCGCCGTACCACCAAGCCTGCGGCCTGATGCAAGTAAGCCTGACCTTCTATCCGGCCCTTAATGCTGTCTTGAACGGCAGCAGCGCCGTCTTGATCGGCTCGGGCCTCTATCTCATCAAGCGTGGCCGCCGCAACGCACACAAGCGAGTGATGATCGCGGCGTTCGTCACTTCCACACTGTTTCTCATCTCGTACCTTTACTACCATCTGGTGCTGCGGGCCGGCATCACCCATTTCCAGGGTCAAGGATTGTCGCGGCCTTTGTATTTCACCATCCTGATCTCGCACACCATTCTGGCCGTGGTGGTTGTGCCGTTCATCCTCGTCACTCTTGCGCGCGCGTTGAAGGGCAATTTTGCGCGGCACAAAGCCATTGCGCCGTACACCTTCGCCATCTGGATGTACGTCTCGGTGACCGGTGTGGTGATCTACCTGATGCTATACAAGATTTTCGTGGCCTGAGCTCAGCCTGTCGGCGAACGATACGGCGCGAGGTTGCCGCCACATCAAAGACCTGTCATCCTGAGCGAGCGGCCGCTTTTGCCGCGAGTCGAAGGGCCCCTATCTCCTCACGTCTCTGCAGGAATAGGGGTGCTTCGACTTCGCCTGTCCAAACCCAGGGCAGGCTCCGCTCAGCATGACACCCGGTTTTCCGGTCGCTTGTTGAAGACCTTGCTTTCACCACGGCGGCACGGAGAACACGGAGGGAATTCTTGTTTCCACAACTCTGTGTCTCTGTGCCTCTGTGGTGAAAGAGCTACTTCCCTGCCGCCTCGCTTTGCGGCTTCCAGCGCAGGATCGGCTTGCGCGCCGCCATAGTCTCATCCAGGCGCGAGATGCGCGTGTTGTGCGGCGCTTCGAGGACGAACTCCGGATGCTCCTCGACCTCTTCGGCAATGTTCTTCATCGCGTCAATGAACATGTCGCACGATTCCTTCGACTCGCTCTCCGTCGGCTCGATCATCATTGCTCCGTGCACGACCAGCGGGAAGCTGACGGTGTACGGATGGAAGCCGTAGTCAATCAGCCGCTTGGCGATGTCCCCGGTCTTGATCCCCTTTTGCGACTGGATGTGGTCGCTGAACACCACCTCGTGCATGGTCGGCGTTTTGTACGGCAGATCGTAGCTGCCCTCCAACCCTTTGCGGATGTAGTTGGCGTTGAGCACGGCGTCTTCGGTCGTCTGCCGCAAGCCGTCGGGCCCGTTGGCCATGATGTAGGCCAGCGCCCGGATGTGCATTCCGAAGTTGCCGTAGAACATGCGCACGCGTCCGATGGACTGCGGCCGGTTGTAGTCGAAGCCCAACGTGCCATCCGGCTTGGCGACAACCACCGGAGCAGGCAAAAAGGGTTCGAGAATCTTCTTGCACGCCACCGGGCCCGAGCCGGGACCGCCTCCGCCGTGCGGCGTAGAAAACGTCTTGTGCAGGTTCAGGTGCATCACGTCGACGCCGAAGTCGCCGGGACGCGTCTTGCCGACCAGCGCGTTCATGTTGGCGCCGTCCATGTACAGCAGCGCGCCTTTGGCGTGCAGCACTTCGGCGATCTTGTGGATCTCCTGCTCAAACACGCCCAGCGTGTTGGGATTGGTCAGCATCAGCGCGGCTACGTCTTCGTTGACCTGCGCCACCAGCGAGGCGATGTCCACCATGCCGGCGGCATTCGACTTGAGGTTCTCGACCGTATAGCCCGCCATCGCCGCCGTCGCCGGATTGGTGCCGTGCGCCGAGTCGGGGATCAGGACCTTCTTGCGCGGATTGCCCAGCGATTCCAGATACGCGCGCACCAGCAGGATTCCGGTCAGCTCGCCATGCGCGCCGGCCGCGGGTTGCAAGGTGATCGCATCCATGCCGGTGATTTCGATAAGCTGCTCGCTTAGCATCTTCAGGATGCGCAGCGCGCCCTGCGAAATGCGCTCCGGCTGATAGGGATGCGCCTCGGCCAAGCCGGTCAGTCGCGCCACCGTCTCGTTCACCCGCGGGTTGTACTTCATGGTGCACGAGCCCAGCGGATACATGCCATGGTCGACGGCATAGTTCCAGGTGGAGAGGCGAGTGAAGTGGCGGATGATCTCGACCTCGCTCACCTCGGGCATGTGGCCCAGGTCCTCGCGCGCCTGCGCGCCCAGCAGCTTTGCGGGATCGACCTCGGGCACATCGAGCGGCGGCAATTCATACGCCTTCTTGCCCGCCGACGACCGTTCAAAGAGGAGCACTTCGTTCTGGCTGATGTGGGTGCTAACTTTGCGGATCTTCTTATTCACAGCGCCACCTCCTTGGCCGCCGCGTCAATCGACGCCTTGGCCGTGGTCTCGGTGCAGCACCACAGCGAGGCATTCCCCAAGTCGGGATAAAACTTCTTCAGCGGGAAGCCCCCGATAATTCGCTGCCCCAGCAGCTTGTCGTTGATGGCGTAGGGATCGGTTTTCGTCTGAACCACAAACTCGTTGAATCGTGGCGCGCCCTCAAACAGCAGCGTCGCCCCCGCCTTCTTGAACTCGCCCGCCGCATAATGCGCCTTGGCAAGGTTTTGCTTGGCCAGGTCCTTCAGTCCCTCGCGGCCATAGACGGTCATGAAGATGCTGCACATCAGCGCGACCAGTCCCTGGTTGGTGCAGATGTTCGAGGTCGCCTTCTCGCGGCGGATGTGCTGTTCGCGCGTGGAGAGCGTCAGCACGAACCCGCGCTTGCCGTTGCGGTCCAGGGTCTGGCCGACCAGCCGTCCCGGCATCTGGCGCACAAACTTGTCGTGCGTCGCCATCACTCCGCAGTAGGGGCCGCCGAATCCCAGAGGCACGCCGAACGACTGCGCTTCCATGCTGACGATATCGGCCTCGACCGGCGGTTTGACGATGCCCAGCGAAACCGCTTCCGCGATGGAAACAATCAGCAGCGAGCCATTCTTGTGCACCAGGTCGGCGATCGCCGCAACATCTTCGATGGTGCCGAAGAAGTTTGGCGACTGGATCAGCACTCCGGCGGTTTCGTTATCGATGCCTTTCTCGAGCGCGCCCAGGTCAACCCGTCCATTCTTCCCGTAAGCGACGGTCGAGATCGGCATACCCTTGATAGCGGGCATACGTTGCGATGACCTCGCGATACTCGGGATGGACGCTGCTGGCGACGACCGACTTGTGCCGGCCGGTCAGGCGCGCAGCCATCATCAGCGCTTCGGCGGCGCCGGTCGAGCCGTCGTACATGGAGGCGTTGGCCACATCCATGCCGGTCAGCTCGCAAATCATGGTCTGAAATTCAAAGATGGATTGCAGCGTCCCCTGGGCGATCTCCGGCTGGTAGGGCGTGTAGGCGGTAAAGAATTCGCCGCGCGAGACCAGCGAGTCGATGACCACCGGACGATAGTGCGAGTACGCGCCGGCGCCAAGGAACGTGGCATAACCTTGCGCGCTCCCGGTGGCGCACTCGCGGAAGAACTCCACGATTTCGCTTTCCGCATAGGCGCGCGGAATCTTCAGATCGCCGCTTCAGGCGATACTCGGGTGGAATGGCGGCGAACAGATCGTCGATGGACTTGGCGCCGATCTGGCGCAACATGACCTCGCGGTCGGATTCAGACTTAGGAAGATAGCGCATGGGTACCTGTAGCTTTCTTGGGCGACTGTATGAAGGAATGATTGTGAGCCGTAAGCACAGCGTTTGCTCTTGTTAATAAATTCGGACGCTTGGTCGCGATCAGTTAATATCAAGAATACACGGTTCTATCGGACTGCTCGCACGTTGAGCCCGAACGCCAAAAAATGCATTACATGAGTCCCGCTTGCGGGACAAAAGAGCTTAGCCCAGCGCTTCCGCGCTGGGTCGACGTTAGTTCGGGATGGGTCCCGTAGGGACGGCACGAACGAACTTCAAGCTGCCGTGCCTTACGGCACTCGCATTCGTTACAAAACCTACCCAGCGCTCAACCACCCCAACCCGCACAAAAGCGGTGCGGTGTGGGGATCCCGGGAAGCGCTCGGCGGCTAAGCTCTACCGCGCCTGCGGTCGCTGGTTTGGAAATCCCGCGTTCAATCTGCCAAACGGAAATTCTGTGGCCTCAGAATCGCCGCCCCCCGCGCGCGAACCGTTAACTCATCCCTCAGTGCCCGCCCTCGGCGGCGACGTACTTCTCGTAATCGGCGGCTGACAGCAACCGGTTCGCCTCGCTCGGGTCCTTCAGCTTCAGTTTGACCATCCACGCCCCGTGAGCGTCTTTGTTCACCTGCTCAGGCGAAGTGTTGAGAGCTTCATTCACTTCGGTCACGGTCCCGGAAACCGGCGCAAAGATATCCGAAACCGCCTTCACCGATTCAACCGTGCCGAGGGTCTTGCCGGCGGTGATCTCGGTCCCCACCTTCGGCAACTCGACGAACACGATGTCGCCGAGCGACTCCTGCGCGTGATCGGTAATGCCGATTGTTCCGGTGTTGCCTTCCACCTTCAGCCATTCGTGTTCTTTGGTGTACCTGTAGTCCGCGGGATAAGCCATATGAATTGCCTCCTCAGCACTGAGCGCCTGCACGGGCGAAAATTTAAATGCGAATTAAATCATTTTCCTCTAACGAGTAACCAGCCAACTGAAGGGGCGTACCTTTAGGTGCGCCGCCGCGGGTCCTTCATTTTTGTCATCCCGAGCGGGCTTTAGACCGCGAGGGACCTGCTTTTCAGACTCTCTTGGAGCCCGTCCTAGAAACCCAGAGGCTCGTCCGCCGAAGGCCCATACATGGCCGGAACTTTTCCTTCGTTCAGGCGCAAATAAATTCCCAGTTGCGCCCGGTGATGCACAATGTGATTGAGGAACATTTGCCGGTACGCCAGAAAACGCGAGCCTTCAAAGATCGTCTTACCCTGTATCGTCAGCTTCCAATTCTGCTCCCACGCATAATCAGGCGTGCCGAGAAGCGCGTTACGCGTCCGGGCCGCGCCTTCGTCGAGAACGCTGACCAGTTGGGCTGCCGACTCCAGGGGAATGGGCTTGTAGCTGCCCGTGCGCGAAGTCGAACTCGGGCGTCGTCAAGACGGTTAAGCCGAAGCCGGGAAGCTGGGCCACGTGGGGCGCGAGCCGCCCCAGCGGCGTGGAGCGGGGATGAGGCGCGAAATCCGGCTTATCGGCTGGAATCCGTTCCAACATCGTGCGCGTCTTTTTCATTTCTTCATCAAATTCCGGCAACAACAATTCGCTGATCAGCACCGGCCCTCCATATCTTGTCACGCCTGCTTCTTCTTTCAGGACTGCTTTTTGGGGCGCTTGTAAAACGGCGTCGGAATTACCTTGCACTTTACCGGCTGGTTGCGGATTTCCACGGCCACCTCGCTGCCGATGGCGGAATGCTCAATGGGCACGTAGGCCAGCGCGATGTTCTTCTTCAGGAACGGCGCGTACGAACCGCTGGTGACGTAGCCGATCTCCTTGCCATTCAGATCGAGCACCTTGTAGCCGTCACGCGGAATGCCGCGGTCCACCGACTCCAGCCCCACCAGTGTGCGTTTGATGCCATCGGCCTTCGCGCGTTCCAGCGCCGCGCGGCCGGTGAAGTCGCCCTTCTCCATCTTGAGGAAGCGCTCCAGGCCCGCCTCCCACACATTGATCGTGTCGGAGATCTCATGCCCGTACAGCGGCAGCCTGCCTTCCAGGCGAAGCGTGTTGCGCGCGCCCAGCCCGCAAGGAACGATGCCGAATTCCTTGCCCGCGTCCATCACGGCGTACCAAACGCGGGCGCTGGTCGCCTCGTCGGTGGGAACATAAATTTCGAAACCATCTTCAGCGGTATAACCCGTTCGCGCAATCAGGATGTTCGGCAGCCCGCAAACCGTGCCGTGCGTGAACCAATAGAACTTCACTTGCGACAGGTCCGCATCGGTCAGCTTCTGCAACGTGTTTACGCCCTTCGGTCCCTGAATCGCGATCTGGGTGTAATTGTCGCTCAGGTTCTCGGCCTTGCAGTCGAACTGGCGGGTGTTCTCGGTCACCCAGTTGACGTCCTTCTCGCGCGTGCCGGCGTTAATCACCAGCATGTAATCGTCTTCGCCCATACGATGCACGATCACGTCATCGACGAACGTCCCTTGCGGATACAGCATGGCCGAATACCGGCACTGGCCGATTGCCATCCCGGCGGCATCGTTCATGGTGATGTGCTGCACGGCGGCGAGCGCCTGCGGCCCTGCGATGCGGATGTCGCCCATGTGGCTGACATCGAAAACTCCCACCCCGTTGCGGACCGCCAGGTGTTCCTTCATCAGCCCGCCCACGGGAGGATATTCCACCGGCATGTCCCAGCCGTTGAAATCGACCATTTTCGCGCCCATCTGGCGATGGACAGCATTCAAAGCAGTTTTGCGGATGGGCGTGGCCGCCACGGTCTCTGAGGACAAGGGGGAATCCTTTGGCGCACAGATCGCGCTAATGAGGTTGGTGTAACTAAGTACGGTAACACGCGCCATTTGAGCGGTCAACGCGGACACGGCCGCGGCGCGAGTCGTGCGGCATCGGCTTGACTTGCACGCCGGAGCGGGCTTATGAGTAGGGCTGGTGGATCTCTACAGCGTATTGCAATACGTGTTGTTTGCTGGCCATCGTCACCATCCTGGTGAAGCCCTTGGGCGGATACATGGAACGGGTCTTCTCCAGGAAACGCACCCTCCTTGATCGCTTATGTCTCCCGGTTGAGCGGCTGATCTATCGCCTGACTATGGTCAATCCTGATGTGGAGATGACCTTCAAGCAGTACGCGACGTGTTTCGTACTCTTCAGCCTGGCCGGCACGCTTTTGCTGTATGCCATTCTCCGAATGCAGCATTTCTTCCCTGGTATTTTCCCCGTTACCACACGACGCCGTTGTCTCCAGACCTGGCCGCGAATACGGCGATCAGCTTCTCGACGACCACCACTTGGCAGGCCTACGCGGGCGAGAACACGATGAGCTATTTCAGCCAGATGGTGGGCCTGTGCGCGCAAAACTTTCTGGCTGGCGCTGCGGGGTTGGCCGTGGGCATTGCGTTTATCCGCGGTCTTGCCCGGCAACTCTCCGATACGCTCGGCAACTTTTGGGTTGATCTGACGCGCGCTCTGCTCTGGGTCCTGTTGCCCGGAGCATTGCTAGGCGCCTTGCTGCTGGTCGGCCAGGGCGTTCCGATGAACTTTCACCCCTATGCGGTCGCCACCACCGTCGAGCGCGCCCAGCAGGTCATACCGCAAGGTCCGGTCGCCGCGCTGGAGATCATCAAGAATCTCGGCACCAACGGCGGCGGCTTCTTTAACGCGAATGGGGCCCATCCCTATGAGAACCCCACGCCGCTGACCAACTTTATCGAAATGCTGGCTATCGTCGCTTCTGCCTGCGGCGTTGACGAACACCTTCGGCAGGATGGTTGGCCAGCCTCGACAGGGATGGCTTTTGTACTGCGTGATGCTGCTTCTCTTCGGCTGCGGACTGGTCTTCGTACATCACTTTGAACAACGGGGAGATCGCCAACTCGCGGGCGTGGATTTCCGCCATAGTCGCGTCCAGTCTGGCGGAAACATGGAAGGCAAGGAGGTGCGCTTCGGCATCGGCGGTTCCACCCTCACGGCCGTCGTTACCTCGAACACCGCCACCGGATCCTACAACTCGATGGACGACAGCTACACCTCGCTCGGCGGCATGGTCTTGCTGGTCAACATGTTGCTCGGAGAGGTCGTATTCGGAGGCCTGGGGACTGGTCTTTACAGCATGGTCATGGCCGCTGCGATCGCCGTATTTCTGGCCGGACTGATGGTTGGACGCACGCCGGAATACCTGGGAAAGAAGATCGGTTCCGCGGAGAACAAAATGATCATGCTGTACGCCTTGGCCGCGCCTCTGTTCGTCCTGCCACTCACCGCGATTGCCGTGAGCACCCGGCTCGGGACTATCCGGGCTGACGACCAATACCGGCCCGCATGGTTTTACCGAAATTCTGTTTGCCTACACTTCCTGTCTGGCCAACAACGGCCAAAACTTTGCCGGTTTGAGTGCGAACACGCCGTTTTACAACCTCACCACCGCATTCGCGATGATGGCAGGTAGATTTGGCTTGGCGATTCCGGCGCTGGCGCTCGCAGCTCTGTTGGGCCGTCAGAGAAGTACGCCTTCTTCCTCCGGAACTCTTCCGACCCACTCCTTTTCGTTCGGGGTACTGCTTACAACCTGTTTGATAACGATCGTGGCCCTAAGCTACCTTCCCGCCTTGGCCCTCGGCCCCGTACTGGAGCGATTGCTGTTCGGAAGATAAGCGGCCATCCTGTGGCGCCGGCGGGCGCCTGGTCGTTCGTCGCCTGGCGCGAGATTGACACGCCGACCGTTTTTCATCCTGCCAAGTTTCTTTCCCAAAACGAAAGTACAATCCATTCCCCTTTTGGTATTGGCCTTTCGTGAACTCCCCATCACAGACTGCCGAGCGCAACCCCGCTATAGCTAGAAGTTGGTCGCGCCACCATGGGAACGTCACCCCATCGGGGAATTCGTTCACAGCACCTCTCGACTCGCCTCACTCGCCTCTGCGCCGGACTATTTCTTCTGCTGGGTCTGGCTCTTCCGCATTGCGCAATCGCGCAGGACGGGTCCGCCTCCCTGCAAGGCGTGGTCGAAGATGTCAGCGGCGCCCGCATCGCCGGCGCGAGAATCACCGTCTTGGATCCGGCACGAGGTTTTCGCTCGGAAGCGGTGAGCGATGCGCAAGGCCAATTCGTCTTCGCCATGCTGTCGCCAGGACGGTATGACATGAGCGCTTCCGCGCCCGGCATGACCACGAAGACAAGGCCCGGCGTGGAGCTTTGTGTGGGCGGCGTGGCCGTGGTGCAAGTACGCCTGGCGCTGGCCGGAGTCACGGAAACGGTGACCGTGAGCGAACAGCCGGAGGCGGTGGAGACGCAAGTCGGCGATGTTTCGCAGGTCATCCCTCAGCAAGCCATTCAGAGCTTGCCGCTGAATGGACGACGCTTCACCGATCTGGCGCTGCTTACTCCGGGAGTGACCCAGGACCCGCGCGGTCTCACCTCCGACTCCAACGGCGATCTGTCGTTTGGCGGAACGCGGGGATTCCAGAACAGCTTTCTGGTGGATGGCGCAGACAACAATAACTCCTTCTTTGCCCAGGCGCGAGGCCGCTATCGCGCGCCCTATCAGTTCAGCGACGAGGTCATCAAGGAGTTCCGGGTCTCCTCCAACGCCTACAGCGCGGAACTCGGAAAGGCGGGAGGCGCGGTCTTCAACGTGGTCACCAAATCAGGGACCAACGATTGGCACGGCAGCGCCTTCTACTACCTGCGCGATCGCATCTTCGACGCCCAACAGTCCTACGTCACCAGCCAGCCCGATGATCGCCAGCAACAGTTTGGCGGCACCATCGGGGGACCGATTCGCAAAGACCGCTTGTTCTTTTACGCCGGCTTCGACCAGCATCTGCTCACTATGCCTTCGGTCATGCAGTTTGCCAATGGCGCCAGTTCCGTGGTGGTGACCCCCGCGGACTACGACTACACTGACCAAAAACTGGTGACCGCGGCGGCACAGCAACTGAATGCGATGGGCGGCGCCTTTCCCACCACCATGCAGGGCAACGCCGGATTCGCCAACTGGACTTCACGATCTCCCCCAAGCAGATCGCGTTCCTGCGGCTGAGCACCTCGCGCTATACCGGCACCAACAACGTGTTCTTCGATCCCTCCAGTCCCATAACCACCTACGCGGAAAGCGCCAATGGAACCGAAGACGTCAAGACCGAAAGCCTGGCCGCATCGCTCACCAGTATGTGGACCAGCAAACTGGCGACCACGCTGCGGGTGCAATTCTCGCGTGACGCGGAGCAATCGTACGCCAACACCGAAGAGCCGCTGACGAAAATCTACGACCTGGTGGCTGGCTTTGGGCGCTCCAGCATCCTGCCGCGCAACACGAACGAGCACAAGCTGCATATCGCCGACACCTTGAGCTACGACACCGGGCGGGTGCACTGGAAGTTCGGCGGCGATTTCATTCAGGCATGGATCTACAACTACTTTCCGTCCATGTTCGGAAGCGAATATTACTTCGACAACATCAAAGTGAACCCGTGGACCTCCGAGCCGATGAAGTACGGCGAGCCGCTGACGCCGCTGCGCGCCTACGCCCACGAAGTGCCCCGCTATTACATGCAGGACTTCGGAACTGCCATATCCCATCCCAATCTGCGCTCACGACCTGCAGACCTTTGAAGGGCTAGGCAACCTGACGTAACCAATCCGTTGTATCTTCCGTCCGGGAAAATTCCGACCGTATCGAATAATGTGTCGCCCCGATTCGGTTTCGCCTACGCCGTCGGGGAGCATCGCTCGCTCGCGATTCGCGGAGGCTTCGGCGTGTTTTATATGCAGATCCCGTCCATGTACGCATCGCAGGTGGCCACCGACAACGGAATCACCCAGCGCGAAGTTTTTCTCGACAACATGATTCCCTCAAACGCGGCGGTTTTCCCCAAATATCCGACTCCACTGGTGAATTGCCCATCGGGTACCCTGGTCTGCACGCCGCCGCCATCGATAGCGGGAATGGTGACTACGCAGATTTCTGCTTTCGCGACCAACTTCCAGACGCCTTACACCGAGCAAGCCAACCTCAGCTTGGAGCGCCAGTTTGGCTCCAAGGTCGTCGCCGACGTCACCTATCTGTATGTTCACGGGGTGCACTTGCTGCGCTCGCTCGACGCCAACCTGCCGCCGCCAACCATGCTGCAGTATCCGGTGTACAACGATAACGGTTCCGTCTTCCTGGGCACCTTTTATGACATCGCATCCTTCGCCACCTGGCAGACCACGCCGTCGGTGACCTGTCCTTATCCTCCGTGCATCAATCCCGTGCAAAGGCCAATTCCGCAATTAGGCGTCATCAATTCTTTCCAGAGTTCTTCCAGCAGCGTCTATAACGGCATGACGGTTTCGCTGAAGCGGCAAGTCGGCTATGGCATGTACTTCAGGGTTGGTTATACGTTAGCGAAAGCCTTGGACGATGGCCCCGACGCGCTGGTGGTTGGCCGCCCCGGAAACGTGCAGGATTCCTATAACACCAGGGCGGAACGGGGCTATAGTACCGACGATCAGCGACACCGCTTCGTGGCCGCATGGGTGGCTGAGCCCAAGAAGTTTGAATTGAACCAAGCGTGGCTTAACGCTCTGGTCAACCACTGGAAATTCTCCAGCATCGTCACCTTTGGATCGGGGCGGCGGCTCAATGCCACCATCGCCAGCGACCCGAATGGCGACGGCAACATCTACAATGATCGCCTGCCCACCAACAGCAGGAATGCATTCATTGGCACCGATTATTTCAGCACCGATCTTCGCCTGACGCGCAACCTGAAACTCAGCGGGCGAGTGAAACTGGATCTTCTCGCCGAGTCGTTCAATGTGACCAATCGTTCCAACAAACGGGTCCAGATCAGCGACGATGGCTTCTTCAATTCCGCCGGCCAATTCGTTGCCTATTCCACCCTGATCCAGGCGAACGGGAAATACTATCCCGGCCAATATCAGGTGAATAACACCTATCTGTATCCCACCAATGCCTATGCGCCACGGCAGATCCAGATCGCGCTAAGGCTCAATTTCTGAGCTACATACCACATAGAGCACTTTGGTGTCTGACCCAACCCACCCTTTCGCGCAAGCCCACTTCGTACTCTTTCCTTGACTTCCCTTACAAACATTGGGATAACTACTACTGTCCGTATGGACGAGTTTGGGGGTGTTTCCCGTTTGGCGGAAGTTCGCATTCAAGAGGGCGAGTCGTTAGAAAACGCTCTGCGGCGGTTTAAGCGCAAGGTCCAGCAAGAGGACATCATCAAGGAAGTGAAGCGTCACTCCTTCTACCTCAAGCCGGGCGAAAAAAAGCGCGTGAAGGAAGCTTTGGCGCGCAAGCGTAGCCGCAAGAAGGCTCGCAAAGAGCAGGACTAATTCAACGTAGGGCCGCCGTTGCGATGGCGGCCCTTGCTTTTCCCCAATCCTGGTGGGGAGTTCTTCATTAGCAGGACCGCAGTCTTACAGGTAGTAAACCATGCGTAGCATGGTGGGCCGAACCCCGGGGATGTGCCCGCGCTTTTGGAATTTGCAACCGGCAGCAAGAATATTCAGTCCGGTTCTCTGGCCGCTTGCAACTTGACCCTTGTCCATAGCTGCGGGGATCGCGGACTGCAGGAGCAACTCCCCATGGAATTCCAGGACAAGGTTCTGAAGTGTATTGACTGCGGCGCCGACTTCGTCTTCACCGCGGGAGAACAACTGTTCTTCCACGACAAACAATTCAAGAACGAACCCAAACGCTGCAAAGCCTGTAAGGCCAAGCGGGCCTCCTCCGTAGGAGCTGCGCCTGCCGGCAATTACCCAAAGGTGGAAACTCGCACCAATTGTTCGGGTTGCGGCAAGGAAACCACCGTGCCATTCAAGCCCACGCAAGGACGGCCAGTCTTCTGTCGGGAGTGCTTCCAGCTGCGGCGCACCACCGCCGCCACTGCCTGAGCTGCCGAATCCCAGCCCTCCGCTAGCGCCAGCTACAATGTGCTCTGGACGCGTGGTGGAATTTTGCGTCTCGACCGAGGTGGGTAGCCGCCGGTTTGTCAGGATGCCGGCAAACTCGGCCAACCCCTAGAGCGCCTTTTCGACCGCCGCGCCAGCCGGACTCCCTTTCTTGGCATTGTTGGGGTTGAGAGTTTTTATGACATTCGCAGCGGCTGCCCGGGTCTTGTGGTCCTGATGGCTGATCAAAATCGCTTCAATCTGGTGCAGCAGTTCTTGCGTATTCACCGGCTTCACCAGTAACGAATGCGCTCCGTGGCTCCGCCATTCGTTGCCCAGAGATGGGTACGCGGTCAGGATTGCGGTAGCCGGGTTGTAAGGCAGTTGCCGCGCCGCTCGAATCACGTCGTAACCGGCGGTTTCGGTTTCCATGCGCATATCGGTAATGACCATCTCGAAGACGCCGTTCTTCAGTTTGTGCGCAGCTTCCTTGGCCGAGGAGGCGGTGTCCACTTCAAAATCGTTCATTTCCAGGATGGCGCGCAGGGTGAGCAGAATGGCTAGTTCGTCATCGACTAACAGGATGCGACGTTTCATCGGATAACCTCCAGGGGAAAGTCTCGTCATCGACGTGCGGCTGGTGTGATGCAAATTCCCGCCGCTAAGTTGCTGAGAATCGAATTCTGATTCGGTGGCGCGTCCTCCTCGCCTGTTGCCACCACGGCGGACGCACCCCAGCCCCAAAGTGCGCCCATTATAATAGCTTGGTGGCGACTTATCATGTCGAGAACTTCGGATGCCGCGCGACCCAGGCCGATGGCGCCGCCATCGAACGCCAACTGCTCGCCCGCGGATTGGAGCGCGCCTCCGCCTCCGTCGAGGCCGAAGTCGTCGTCCTGAATACCTGCACCGTCACCGCCTCGGCCGATCAGGATGCGCGTGCTGCCATCCGCCGAATTCATCGCGAAAATCCCGCCGCCAGAATCCTGGTCACCGGCTGTTACGCCCAGCGCGCGCCTGACGAGTTATCGGCGCTGCCCGGTGTCAGTCTGGTCGTCGGAAACTCACACAAGCACGAGTTGGCAAACTACGTCGCTCCGCTGGCCGGGTGTCCCACTCATCCGCGGTTTTCGGATGAGTGGGACATGGTTCGCACTGAGGGGAGACCCGTCAAGAATTTTGTTCCGCTGGCGCAAATCGGTGCATTGGCTCGGTCTAGCGTGATCGTCGGCGACATCTTCGCTCACACCGAGCTGATGGCCGCGCCCGTCTTTGCAGCCGGCTCCTTCGAGAAGACCCGCCCCAACCTCAAAGTCCAGGACGGCTGCAATAATCGCTGCTCGTTCTGCATCATCCCGTCGGTGCGCGGCCGCAGCCGGTCGCTGAAGTTGGAGCAGGTACTTCGCGAAGTGGACGGGCTAGTCGCCAACGGTTATCGCGAGATTGTGCTGTCGGGCATCAACCTGGGGCGCTGGGGACGCGAGCTGACGCCGCGAATGAATTTCGCCGCCATGCTCCGCGCGATTCTCGAGCGGACAGCGATCGAGAAGCTCCGCATCAGCTCGGTCGAGCCCATGGACTGGAGCAACGAGGTGATCGACCTGGTGGCGTCGTCGCCGCGCATCGCCAAGCACGCGCACGTGCCGCTCCAGTCGGGCAGCGATCGCATCCTGCGCAAGATGCACCGCAAGTATCGCCCCTGGCATTACGCCGATCGCATCGAGCGCATCCGCCGCGCCATGCCCGATGCCGCGATTGGCGCTGATGTGATGGTCGGCTTCCCCGGCGAGACCGACGACGACTTCGAGCAGACGCGCGCCCTCATCGAGCGCCTGCCGTTCACCTATCTGCACGTGTTTACGTATTCATCGCGGCCGGGAACTCCGTCCGCCGAAATGCCGGAACAGGTTCCGGTGCACATCGCTCGCGAACGCAATCGCGTGCTGCGGGGGTCGGCGACGCAGAAGAAGCGCGAGTTCATGCAGTCATTCGTCGGCCGCGAATTGGAAGCGATCATGCTTACGCATTACGACGGCGAGTTTACGGAAGCCCTGACGGACAATTATCTGAAGTTGCGTCTGCGCGGCGAGCACCCAGCGAATCAGTGGGTGCCGGGCACCATCGAATCGATGCATTCCGATACGCTGGTGGGCTCGGTCGCAATCGCGGGATTGACAATTCCCGCCGCGGTTCCCGCCTAGTTCCCATGCTATACTTTTGAAATACTGCAGTTGTTGCGGAGGACTGTATCGATAAACGTTTTATCCGCACGAATGAACGCATTCGTGTCCGTGAAGTTCGCGTGATCGACGACGAAGGCAATCAGTTAGGCATCATGACCCCCTTCGACGCGCTCAAGATCGCACGCGAGAAAACCCTCGACCTGGTAGAAGTCTCGCCCACCGCCCAGCCTCCTGTTTGCCGCATCATGGATTACGGGAAATACCTGTATCAGCAGGAAAAGCGCGAGCGCGAAGCCAAGAAACATCAGCATCAGATCGTAGTCAAGGAAGTGAAGTTCCGCATCAACGTGGACGACCACGACTACGACACCAAGAAAAACCACGTGCTGCGCTTTCTCAGCGAAGGCGACAAGGTCAAGGCCACCATCTTTTTCCGCGGACGCGAGATGACCCGCCAGAGTTTGGGACGCGGCATTCTCGAACGCTTGATCAAGGATTTGGGCGACAAGGCGATCGTGGAGTTTCGGCCGCGGCAGGAAGGCAACACGCTGCATCTGATCCTGGCGCCACCGAAAGCACAAACCCCCGCCAAGCCGCCAAAAGCTGACAAGCCGCACTCGCCCAAACCAGAAAAGACGGCGGCTCCGCAAGCGCCGCCGCAGCAACCGCCGCAGTAGCTCGTAGGCGCGGATTTCACGGACAAACGCGGATTACCACTTTGTGCTTTATTCGATCCTTGTTCCATCCGCGAGAATCCGTGGCTAAAAATTTCTTGCTTCCTCTGTGCCCTCTGTGTCTCCGTGGTGAATACATCTCCACTGGCCGAGTACGCGCATTTATGTTGTAATGGAAAGACGTTATGCCAAAGATGAAGACCCATAGTGGAGCGGCGAAGCGCTTCAAGAAGACCGCAACCGGCAAGATCAAGCGTGGCCATTCCATGAAGCGTCACATCCTGACTTCCAAAGCGACCAAGCGCAAGCGCCAGCTCGATACCGATACCATGGTGGACAAGGCGGACCAGAAGCGCATTGCGCGTATGATTCCTTACGCCTGATCCACAACCAGCCGCATGGTGCGGCACCCGGCGCGTGTCACTAGACCACGACGGCCAACAGCGTGTGAAGAGGCCATTCTGAGCCCCTCTGCTAACCCGAGATCGGGAAGGCGAGCGTGGTCGAAGTCCTTGCCTCCAGCCGCTTAGCAATTTGCAAAAGGAGCAACATGCCTCGCGTTAAACGTGGTACTAAGCGCCGCGCGCGCCGCAAGAAAATACTTGAGCGCGCCAGTGGTTATTACTTAACAAAATCCAAACTCTACCGTTCGGCCAAAGAGTCGGTCGAGCGCGGCCTGAAGTTTGCTTACAGCGGCCGCAAGCAGAAGAAGCGGCAGTATCGCTCCATCTGGATCGTGCGCATCGGCGCCGCGGCTAAGTTGAACGGCACCAGCTACAGCCAGTTCATCCATGGTTTGAAGAGGGCCGGCATCGATTTGGATCGCAAGATCCTGGCCGATCTGGCGGTCAACGATGCCGCCGGATTTGCGGCGCTGTGCAAGCAGGCGCAAGCCGCCACGGCGTAGTCCGCCCATCCCAGAAACCTTGCAGTAGAATTCCGATGGGCGGCCCGCGCGGCCGCCCGTTGCGCTTGCAAAGCAAGCGATGTTCACCACAGAGGCACAGAGGACACAGAGTAAGAGAAAACTAGGAAAATTGATTCCGCGTTTTCTTGCCTTCATGTTCAGCAGTTGAGTGGCCTCACGGCCTTTGCCGTCCGCGATGATGTTGGTGGTGGCGGGGCAAATTGAAGTGGTAGGAGACCAGTCCCGCATTGCGCGACGGAAGAGGATAGCCCACCGCTTCAGCGGTGGGTAGGCTGCGATTTTGAGATTGAGCCCCTTCAGGGGCGGCACAAAAAACCTGCCGCCGGTTGAAGCCGGCTCGGGATTTGAGGAGCGTCTGACCGGCGCACCGAAGGTGCGCCCCTTCAAAACGGCTGAAACCGATTTTTTGGCACCGGTATTGCCATCTGTCCGGCGAACAACAAGAGCCCGGAGGGCGAAACAATCGTAGCCCAGGACGTAAGTCCTGGGTAAAGTGCATATAGAAATCCGAGCCCCTTCAGCGGCGGCACAAAGACGCCACGAAGCATGTACACCGTCCCCAAACTCGATGATTACTCACCAGAAGCGCTAGAGGCTGCCGCAGATCAACTTAAGCGGCGCTTGAACGATGAGATCCGTCGGGTGACAACCGAGGATCGAATGGAAATCGTTTCGCGACAGGTGGCTGAGTCGTAAGAACGGCATACTCACACAGAGTCAATGAACTCTGGCTGAAGACAGCTCGCTCCCGAGGCAAGAAAGGAAGTCGGAAGGTGCATTAATGAGTTAGGCCGTTCGTTGAGCAACGAGCTGGAAGGTAGCGTCTTTTGCTACGAGCAGCCAACAATTGAAGTCGTTCATTCCGGGATCGAAGTGCCTGCGGCTGAGTTAGCGCGATACGCGCAGCTTCACCTCAGAGACCGCCTTGACATCACTCTCCCCGGCATCCAGCGCCCCATCGGCGTCAAACATCCGGTTCTGCGCGTGATGGACGAGATCGTCGCCGTCTTCAAGGCGATGGGCTACTCCGTCGGCGAAGGCCCCGAGGTCGAGACCGACTACTACAACTTCGAGTCGCTCAACTTCCCGCCGAATCATCCCGCGCGCGACACCCAGGACACGCTGTTCATCGCCGGCCAGGAAAGCAAGCCCGCGCGCGATCGGCTGCTGCTGCGTACCCACACTTCGCCGGTGCAGATTCGCACCATGGAGCAGCAGCCGCCGCCGGTGCGCATCGTGATCCCCGGCAAGGTGCATCGCAACGATCCGCTCGACGCCACGCACTCGCCGGTCTTTCACCAGGTCGAAGGGCTGGCGGTGGACACCAACATCACCTTCTGCGACCTGAAGGGCACGCTCGACCACGCCATGAAGGCGCTGTTCGGCTCGTCGGTGAAGACGCGCTTCTATCCGTCGTTCTTCCCCTTCACCGAGCCCAGCGCCGACATGCAGGTGAGCTGCATCTTCTGCGGCGGCAAGGGCTGCCGCAAGTGCAAATTCAGCGGCTGGATCGAGTTGCTGGGCTGCGGCATGGTCGATCCCAACGTCTTCGACTTCGTGAAGCAGAACGGTTATGACTCGTCGAAGATCTCGGGCTTCGCCTTTGGCATGGGCGTGGAGCGCATCGCCATTTTGAAGTACGAGGTGGAAGAGATTCAGTTGTTCTACGAGGGCGACGTGCGGTTTTTGGAGCAGTTCGCATGAGAATCCTTCCCGCATGGCTGCGTGAGTTCGTCAACGTTGCGGCTGACGACCGCCAACTCGCCGAGGACCTGACCTCGGCGGGCATCGCGGTGGAGTCCGTCCAGCGAAGAGAACGGCGCGACCATCTACGAGATGGACCTGACCACCAATCGCGTGGACGCCATGAACCACTACGGCGTGGCGCGCGAGGCGTCGGCGATCTATAACGTCGATCTGAAGAAGGTCGAACCGAAACTGCCGAAGCTTAAAGTCCGTCGCACAGCGCCGCCGAATATTTCGGGACCGATCGGCATGACGAGCCTTACAGAGCAGATGGAAGCTGCGGCAGCTACGCTCTGATACTGACGCTTTCCCCATCGTCATCGAAGACGCCCAGGGCTGCGCGCGTTACACGGCGCGCATCGTTCGCAACGTGAAGATCGGGCCATCGCCGCAGCCGGTCGCCAAGCGGCTCGAACTGCTCGGTTCGCGCCCCATCAACAACGCCGCCGACGCGACAAACTATGCGTTGAACGAGCTTGGCCATCCCACCCACGCCTTCGATCTCGACCTGCTGGAAGGCGGCACCATCATCGTCCGGCGCGCGCGTGCAGGCGAAGTGCTCAAGACCCTCGACGGCGTGGACCGCAAGCTCACGACCGACGACCTCGTCATCGCTGACGGGAAGAAGCCGGTCGCGCTGGCGGGCGTCATGGGCGGCTTCGATTCCATGATCACCGAGCGGACGAAGAACGTGCTCATCGAGTCGGCATGGTTCGACCCGGCGACGGTGCGCAGCATGGCCAAGCGCCACCTCATGCACACCGACGCGTCGCATCGCTTCGAGCGCGGCGCCGACTGGGGCATTACGCCGCTGGCTTGCGATCGCGTAGCCGAGCTGATTCTCGCCAGCGCCGGCGGCGAATTGCAGGGCGAACAGATCGACACTGTCGCCCGCAGAGCAGAGCGTGCACCCATCGCGTTGCATCGCTCGGAGGTAAATCGTATTCTCGGCATCGATTTTGATGAAGATGAGATCCAGCGCATCCTGGGCCGGCTCGGTTTCGGCGTCACACGTGACGCTGAGGGTGGCTTCAGCGTGCAGGTTCCCACCTGGCGTCTCGACGTGGAGCGCGAGGTTGATCTGCTGGAAGAGCTGGCGCGCATCCACGGCTACAACAAGTTTCCCAACACGCTGCCCGCGTTCACCGGGGCAGTCGTCACGCTGCCGGACGAGCCGAAGAATGCCAAGGTCCGCGAGACCATGCTCGCGCTCGGTTACGACGAGAGCATTTCGATCACCTTCGTCTCCGAGCAGGAGGCGAAAACCTTCGGAAACTCCCACTCAAGCAACAGCCAGCTTGGGTGGCGCGCCCGCCGAGCCGCTGGCCATCGCCAATCCGCTGAGCGAAGAGGCGGGATACCTGCGCACCTCGCTCATTCCCGGCCTGCTGAACATGGTGGGTTACAACCTGAATCGCGGAAACGCCAACGTGCGCCTCTTCGAAGCCGGCGAAGTGTTCGAGAAGCTGGGCGATGGTCACGATGAGCGCCGCCACCTGGGCTTTGTCGCTACCGGCGACGCGCTTGCGAAGAGCGTGCATTCACCCGCCCAGCCGTACACGTTCTTTCACATGAAGGGCGATGTCGAGAGAACTGCTTGCGGCCTTCGAGCATCAGAAGCTGCATTTCGACGATCAGGCGCCGCCGTATTTTCATCCCGGCCGCTCGGCGCGCGCGCTGATGGACGGCGAGACCGTCGCCTGCTTCGGGCAGTTGCATCCTGATCTGGCAACAGCACGCAAGTTCCGCCAGGATGTTTACATCGCAGAGTTGATGCTCGACCGCCTGTATCGCCACTCATTGCGCGAGCCGCGGTATCAGCGAATCTCGAAATTCCCCACGGTCGAGCGTGACTTCTCGTTCATCTTCGATGAAGCGGTCACCTTCGAGCGCATCCGGTCGGCCATCGAAGAGTTGGGGCTGGGCGAGCTGCAGCAGTTCGTCCCGGCTGAGATCTTTCGCGGCGAGAAGGTCGGCCCGGGCAAGTACTCGGTGCTGCTCCACGCCGAGTTCCAGTCGAACGAGCGCACGCTGCGTGACGACGAAGTGGCGCAATGGTCGGCGAAGATCGTCGCGAAACTGGAATCGCTGGGCGGCGTGCTGCGCGCGCAATAGAGCACAACCATAAGCACAGATCCGCGAATTTGGGACCCTCTGCACCGCCAACGTTGCACATTCGGGTTCGCCGGCGACAAATGACGACGCAATCGTGCGTTCCACGGTTTTGCACACCGACTTCTGCGATATACTGCGCTCGCGATATCAAATTTTTTTGAGGTTTAGTCTTTATATGCCCGCGAATGCAGTCGAAACCGTCTCCGCCTCTTCTAATGCCGATTTCAAGTCCCTGGAAGAAAAAATCCTGCGCACCATCGAGCTGTTGAAATCGGCCCGCGAGGCCAAGGCCGCCGCCGAGCGCGATGCCTCCCGCCTGCGCCAGCAGTTGCATGAGCGCGAAGAGGAGATCGACACCATGCGCCAGGAAATGGTCGGCCTGCGCCGGGAGCGCGAAGAGGTACGTACCCGAGTAGAAAAGATGCTGGACCAAATTGAGGCTTTGAACGCGGAAGAATCGGCAGGATAATTGAGGGCAGTGGTTAGTGGCTAGTGGATGGAACAGCACACGACGGGTTCTCTATCCACTATCCACTATCCACTGAGCACAGGAGGCGGCGCTTGAGTCAGTCGAATGGCAACGGAAACGGCGCGGGCAGCGTTCGCGTCGAGATTTATGATCAGACCTACCATCTCCGGGGTTCCGACCCGGAATACATTGGCGAGCTGGCCGACTACGTGGACAGCAAGATGCGACTGATCTCCAAGCAGGCCGCTACGGTCGATTCCCTGCGCGTCGCCGTGCTGGCCGCGCTGAACATCGCCGACGAGTTCCACATGCTGAAGCGGAAGTACGACTCCATCGCCACCGACTACAACGAGCGGGCCGAGCAACTGGCGGGCGCGCTGGACGAGGTCCTGGCGGAGCCGCGTCGAGCGGGATAAAGCCGACCGCTGACTCGCGGCGTCGCGCACTCAAGACACTCATGTCCTGCCGCTCCTAATTGCGGAAACTCGACGCCCTCCCTGCTCACCCTGATTCAAGAATATTGCACGTTATTCGCCAACTATTTACTTCCCAGCCCTTGTCATCCCTTCAACTTTTCCATAGCATCTGACCAGAAAGCCGGCCTGCAAAGTTGGTGTTGGTGGCAACCGTTTTTTGAACCAATGCTCAATGAACAGGGGACTCTACTCGTATCTGGCTCGGTGTGCGACGTTCCGCCATGCGGAAATGCCTAAAGAGCTGCGGAGGGTTCCCACCGTATAGGACGGGTTCATTGACGGCCCACTGAACACGGCCCCGCGGGTCGGCTTTTTACTCCGCTGTTCGCAGTTCGCTATTCGCACTCTAGTTCACTTTAGCTCAAGACTTGCGGGTTGACGGTCGTCCCAAAGACCGGACTAAATGCTAAGTAGCCAAGTGCGAACTGCGAAATGCCAAGTCTTGCAGCCCAGCAACCGCCCTCATGCATCTAAAATGGAACCGTGCTTCCCCGTTTATTTCACATTGGCAACTTTAACCTGCCCACCTACGGGTTGATGGCGGCCCTGGGCCTGATCTTTGGCCTCATGCTCATCGTCAAGCTGGGCCGCGAGCAAGGACTCGATCCCGACAAGCTTTGGAACCTCGGCCTCATTGCCATCCTGTCCGGCATTGTCGGCGCCAAGGTCCTGATGATCCTCGTGGATCTCGGCTACTACCGCGAGCACCCGGCAGAGATTTTCAGCCTGTCAACCTTTCAGGCCGGGGGCGTGTGGTCTGGCGGCTTTGTGCTCGCGCTCGCGATGTGCATCTGGTACATGCGCCGCAACCATATGCCGGTGCTGCGAACTTGCGACGTGTTCGCCCCCGGGCTGGCGCTGGGACACGCGTTCGGCCGTGTCGGCTGCTTCGCCGCCGGCTGCTGCTGGGGCCGCGAAACTCACGTGCCCTGGGCTGTCACCTTCCATAATCCTCTGGCCAATGAAATCGTCGGGACGCCGCTCAACGTGCCGCTGCATCCCACGCAGCTTTACGAGATGGTCGTGGAACTCTGCAACTGCCTGTTTCTGGTGTGGCTCATCCGGCGCAAGAAGTTCGAAGGCGAAATCATCGGGACCTACATGATCATCTACGGAGTGGCCCGGTATTTCATCGAGTTCTTCCGCGGCGATCCCGGGCGCGGCGAATTCATGGGATTCATGTCAGGCACGCAGGCGATCGCGCTGTGCCTGGTGGTCGGCGGCGGCCTGCTGTGGATGCGCCGGGCGACGCTGGCTCCGGCAGTGCCGGTCAAAACCACAAGATAGTTTCAAACTCGAAACTCGAAACTTGTTCCCACACTTGTTTCCTATCACCATCTCCGTTCCCGCCGACGCTGCCGGCCAGCGCCTCGATCAATTTCTCACCGCGCACATCCCCGACATCAGCCGTGCGCGCGTGCAGCAGTTGTTGGCGGAGCAGAAAGCGCTGGTCAACGGCAGCGTCTCCAAGCCGTCGCTGCGGCTGCGCGGCGGCGAACAAATCACCATCCTTGGCGATCCCGAACCGCCGCCGTTACGCGCGATCGCAGAGGACATTCCTCTCGACATCATCTATGAAGATGACGACCTGGCTGTCATCAACAAGCCGGCGGGAATGATGGTGCACGCCGGTGCGGGCGCCACCGACAGCGAACGCAATCGCGGAACGCTGGTCAATGCCCTGCTGCATCGCTTCGCCAAGCTGTCGGAGGTAGGCGGCGAGTTGCGCCCCGGAATCGTGCACCGTCTCGACAAGGAAACCAGCGGGCTGATCATCGTCGCCAAGAACGACGTGACGCATCGGAAGCTGGGCCAGCAATTTTCCGGGCGCGAGGTGAAGAAGCGTTACGTGGCGCTGGTGCATGGCTGGCCCGCGAAAGACCGCGGCACCATCACTGCCGAGATCAGCCGCGATGTAGTGCGGCGGGTTCGCATGACCACCCGCGGCAGCCGAGGCCGCGCGGCGATCACTCATTATGAAGTTCGCGAGCGGATAGACTCGCCATTTGGCAAGTTTGCGCTGGTGGATGTCCGAATCGAGACCGGGCGCACTCACCAAATCCGCGTGCACATGTCGTCGATTGGCCATCCGGTCGTGGGCGACTCGCTGTACCGCGCGCCGAAAGAACTGCGCCGGCCTACGGCTCCGCTAAAGGCCTCGACCAAGGCAGCCTCTCGAACAAGCCGGGCGGAAGCCGCGCAGCCGCCCACCGTACTCGCCCTCAATCGCAACTTTCTGCACGCGGCGGCCGTCGAATTCACGTCATCCCCGAAGCGGAAAGCCGCTTTCCTTCAGCGCGCCATTGCCTCGGGAATTGACGTATTTTCTGGAGCGAATTCGAGGATTTCAAACCGGAAGATCCTGAAAGGCTGGCTCTACCCAAGAATTCACCACGGAGGGCACGGAGATCACGGAGAGGAAATTCCAATAGAAACCCCGTGCCCTCCGTGTTCTCCGTGGTGATGCCCGAGGGAGTCGGTGGCGAAGCCCGCAAGCGGCTATAATAGAATTTCGGAATGAAAACTTGGGTGATGATGGTTTTGTTGGTGGCACTGCCGTGGGGGCTGGCCGCCCAGAACTCTACAGAGCAGCAGCTTCCTACCGCGCCATCGGCGACGAAGTTCCCTCCGCAGCAGTCCGCTCCGCCAGCGTCCGGGAGCGGCCAATCCACAACACCGGCGCAATCACCGGCTGCGCCAGCGTCGGACCCGAATGCAGGGACCGCTGCCAATGCAAATTCTTCACCACCCGCAACGGCCCAGCAGAACAGCCCATCGCAGCCGGCCACTTCCAGCGCGTTGAATAAATCCACCACGGCGCCGGGGGGTTCTGCCGGCAGCTCAACCGGCAAGGCCGACAATCCCGACGAGGAGATCACCGTCATCCGCAAACGGGTGGACGAAGTCAACGTGGTCTTTACCGTCACCGACAAGCGCGGCCACTTCGTAAAAGACCTTACGCAGAACGATTTCAGGGTCCTTGACGACAGCAAGCCCGCAGAGAGCATCCGCTCGTTTAGCCGGCAGACGAACCTGCCGCTGCGCGTGGGATTGCTCATCGACGCCAGCAACTCGGTGCGCGATCGCTTCAAGTTTGAACAGGAAGCGGCCATCGAGTTCCTGAACCAGATCATCCGGCCGAGGTTCGACCAGGCGTTTGTCATCGGCTTCGACACTACGCCCGAGGTGACGCAGGACTTCACCGACCAGACCGAGGCACTCTCCCATGGGGTGCGTATGCTGCGGCCGGGCGGCGGCACCGCGATGTACGACGCCATCTACTTTGCCTGCCGCGACAAGCTGATGAAGGAGGACAAGAGTCAGGTGGCTACCCGGCGCGCCATCATCCTGCTCAGCGACGGCGAGGACAACCAGAGCCGCGTCTCCCGCGAGGAAGCCGTGGAAATGGCGCAACGCGCCGAGGTCATCATCTATACCATTTCAACCAATACCAGCGGCTTGAAATTGCGCGGCGACAAAATCCTGGAACATTTCGCCGACGAAACCGGCGGCAAGGCTTTCTTCCCATTCAAGATTCAGGATGTGGCCGACGCCTTCTCGCAGATTCAGGACGAGTTGCGCAGCCAGTACGCCGTGGCCTACAAGCCCGCAGATTTCGTTTCCAATGGCCAGTACCGCAAGATCGAGATCATGGCCGACAACAAGAAGTACAAAGTGCGCGCCCGCAAGGGATACTACGCGCCGAGGCAGTAGGCGGAGGTTAGGCGCTAGGGGTCAGTTCAGAGGGGTTTGCCGGGACCTTGTTATTTGGCGACGTGCTGATCTTCCATCCAATGTCGTTGAATGTAGCGCACTACACCGTATTCAATCAGAGTAAAGATGAATACTCCCGCTATGGTTGCGGGGACCTCAATAAGCAATATCAAGCTCCACCCCTGTCTCGGTATACCGACCAGTTCAAGGCACATGGCAGGAAGTCCGAAGAAAATAGCTGTGGCTCCCAGACGTTGCATGAATGTCTTCTTAGAAGATCGTCGGAAATATGTCATGCAATCTCTTCACTCAATTACTGTTGTAAGCGATGCCTTTGTGTCTCTGTGGTGAATTGATCCGACTCCCCCAGACGATGGGGGCTGGTCACAGACCTCTCACGTCATCTCTTACGTTACCCTCTGATACCCAAAAATGCTAGGATATTGGCAAGTGCCTGCAGCCGCGTTTGCGGCACGGGACACGGAGGACAACATGAGGTGGATGTTACGTTCGAAAATTCACCAAGCCACAGTTACCGATGCCGATCTGCGATACGTGGGAAGTATCACGATCGATGAGGAACTGATGGAAATGGTGGGACTACTGCCTGGCGAAAAAGTGATGGTGGTCAGCAACACCAGTGGCGCGCGACTGGAAACCTACACCATCCCGGGCCCGCGCGGCTCTGGCGTCATCTGCATGAACGGCGCGGCCGCTCACCTGGTCAAGAAGGGTGAAGAGATCATCATCATGGGCTTCGAGTTGGCCGACCGGTCGGTCGCGCCGAAACAAATCCTGCTGGGACCGAACAACGAGTTTGTGAAGTGGATCGGGGATTTGCAACCTGAAGACTCCCCGCAACTCTGTGTTTGACGGACGCCTTCCATCAGTGTTATTTTGCTTCTACACTGGAAAGGAGGGTGATCCAAATATATGAAGATTGATTGTCCGAGTAGTATCCCAAGTGAGGTGGCTGAGGCTTAGGGCTTCCGCTCTAAATCCTCGCAAGACTCGCATCGCTGTGAAGTCTGCCGCTGGGGCCACGTAGAGTGGACAGCCTCAGGCCAATCCCAACAGCTAACCGGAAAGACCCGCTGGCGCCACGCACCGCGGGTCTTTTCTATTGGGAGGGCCAGATTCCAGCGCTATTTGGCCGGCCGGATCGCAGCGCAGCCCCAGTAGTACAATCCCGCGTCAGAACAGTGAGGAAACAATGTCCAGAGGGAATTCTCGCGGCAAGGCTGATTTGCTGGCTAGCGTTTTCGTGATGCTCTTGGCACTGTCGCAATCGCTCCTTGTGGCCTGTAAGCCTAAGCCTACCTCCGACGAAGTTGCCCCACTCAAAGAAGAATCTCAATCCCGCATGCCCAACTCGGTGGAACTGCAAGACATGGTGCTGACTCCAAGCTACGCCCGAAGAGCTTTGGGAAAGCATTCGCGGCCGATATGTACCATCGAGGGACGAATCAAAAACAATTCCCCCAGTGACATTACCGCAGTCTCAATCAGAATCAGCATTCGCAAGGAAAGTAAGGAAGTCGATAGAAACGACTTCCATGTCGAGTCCGTGGTGCCGGGGGGTGAGGTCCGCAGTTTTAGGCAGCAAATTCAGGTGACGCCGCCGAAATTGGGAATGCACTGGACGTATGAGGTAATCGCAGTCGAGACTGGCACACGAGAGAAGTAACGCCGGCAGAATCCGAATTCGGACGCGGCATCATCTATCAGCCACACCCCAGTCAACTTACTCACGCAATCGCGAGAGTCAGGCCGTGCCCATCCCCGGCGGACGGCATCACTTCGGCGGGCTGTTGTTGGAGGACACGCGCTTTGGTCCGGCCGGAACCTCCTCAGGCTTCAGTGTACGGCAGCAGCCGCTTAGCATGTCGCCCTGCGGCAAAGTGACCACCACGGCGAAGGGGAACGTTCCCTTGCGCCCAGGATCGGTGCAGAACGCCTTCTGGACCCTGGCCAACAGCACATCTCCGCCGCCCACCGACGCGAGGTTATTTTCCTGCTGCCACAGCCAGACCTTCTGATCCGGCACCCAGAAAAAGCTGCCCGGGAAGTCTTTATCGGGCTGATTGATGCCGAGATATCTGGCGCCCCACGAGACGAACTGAATGCTGAACGTGGGCCCCTCCCCGAAGCAAACCATGTCGGGTGGCTTGTCGGGTGGGTTGGGTACTTGCTTCGGGCGTTTTACCCTAGGAACTTGCTCCGATGGGTTCGTGGTATCTGGCGCCGTCGTATCTTGCGCCTCAACCGAAACCACCGTGAAAAAAAGAAGCGAAATTACGATACAGCCAACGAAGGTCCGCGACATTAACTCCTCCGCTAGAAGCATGTTCCTGCGCGACTGGCATGGCGTCAACTGATATTTTGTTCGACCCTCCTGAACCCTTTACGCACCACCTGCTCAATGGAATCTCGCAACCCCATCGCCGCCGTCTCGTCCTGCGGCACCCATCTGACCTCGCTGACGTCGCTCCCAGCTCTCGCGTCTTCTGCGATGCAGTGGCAAAGATAGTCGATCAGGACATAGTGGTACTGGGTACGTCCCTGCCCATCCCGGAAGATGCTGTCAAAGACATCCAGCACGTCGCCAGGTTCGACCTCGAGCCCGGTCTCTTCCAATACCTCGCGGCGTACGCCTTGGCAAAGCTTCTCGCCGAGTTCCAACACGCCGCCAGGAACAGACCACTCTCCTTTGAGCGGCTCGGTGGCGCGGCGCACCAGCAGCACGCGGTCCCCATGGATGATCACTGCGCCAACTCCGATGATGGGCCGGTCGGGATAGTCGCGTTTCATAACAGGCCCCGGCGATCAGGCGGAATGCATTGCTCTCGCGTCATTGGGCGAAGAAATTGGCGGGAGCAAATCCCACCAGCCTCCAGCCCTTGCCCCCCAAGGTCAGGCGGAAGCGCATTTGGGTCTCGCGCCGCAGGGTAATCTGCGAGGGGTCCGCGGGCGTGGCCTCCATCTCGATCTCGGCGACCGCGGAGCCGCCGTTCTTATCGGATGTGACCTGCAGCAGTTGGTAACGGAAGCGGATGGCATCGTACTGAGCGAAGAAGGCGCGCAACTGGTCGCGGACCTGGGCGTAGTCGGGCGTCTGCTGCTGGTCGAAGAGGGCCAGTACCTGATAGAAATTGTGGCCCTCCATTCCACGTTGCAGGGGCCCGAAGACGTCCCGTATGACCTGGTCGCTGAGGTCCAGCTTCTCTTCGGCCGGCGGTGGCGCGGGCCCGGGGACGGGGGCTGCTGATTCTGTGCCAGTAGGCCGCATTGCAACCCGGTAGTCAGCAGAACGCCGAGAAGCAGTGTAAGCCAGCCAATAGCCGACATGCGCTTTTGCATCAAAGGATTACCGGGTGCCTGAATTCGTCCACTCATGCATAATACTGTTAACCCTGCTGAGATGCAGCAGGCTGGTACATGGCGATGGGCAAACCCAAACGCGAATCGGAGCTTGCTGACTCCTCCGATCGCAGTTCCGCCCGGCCCCCTCGCGGACCGGCGGAAAGCCGTGCTGCTCCTACGCAACTTTCTGGAGGCAGAAGGGTTACAGCCGATGTGAGCAGCATCGCACTGGATCGGCTCTTGCTGGCCGGGGGCTCCGCTAAGGGGACGGCGGAGCTACCCGCCGGATTACGGGGCGAATTGATCGAACCTGTCGTGCTGGAGATGCTGAGCGACGCCGAGGTCATGCTACGCGTGGCCGCGGGCGACGATGTTGCTTTCAATTACCTGGTGGAGAAATACCGCCGCCAGATGATCAGCTTCATGTACCGCATGACCCACAATCAGCCGGTAGCCGAGGAGCTGGCGCAAGAAGTGTTCTTACGGGTCTATCGCTCGCGGCAGGGCTATGCGGCGAGCGCCAAGTTCACCACCTGGCTCTATCGTATTGCGACCAACCTGGCGGTGAATTACGCGCGCGACACCAAGCACGAACGCCCCGAGAACACGGTGAATCTGGATGAACCCGATGCCGATACCGGCATGACGGTGGACTTGGCGGACGGCGGCTTGAATGCTGAGCAAATTATCCTGCGCACGGAAAGGCTGGCGGCCATTCGCCGCCAGGTCGAGGCGTTGCCCGAGCGCCAACGCATGGCCGTGATCATGCACAAGTACCAGAACATGGATTACAAGCAGATCGCGGCGGTATTAAAGTTAAGCGAGTCGGCAACCAAGTCGTTGCTGTTCCGGGCATACGAAACGCTGCGGGAGACATTGAAACAGTTTTTATAAGTAGGAAGTAGGGTGCGGTTATGATGTGCGAGAAGTTTCGCGGCGATTTTATGGAAGCGGTGCTAAGCGGGCCGGAAACGGCTTCGCCTCAATTGCAGGAACATTTGCGGAGTTGCGCGGCCTGCGCACGTGAACTGGCTTCGTTCCAGCAAACCATGTCGGTTCTGGACGAGTGGCAGGCGCCGGAGCCTTCCCCGTATTTCAGTTCCCGATTGCGGGCGCGGATGCGCGAGGCAACGGCAATGCAACTTGGCGGCTGGCTGGCATGGTTGCGCCGGCCGGTGGCCGTGGCGGCCGCTGTGGTTTTGGTGGCGGCTGGCGCCGGACTGTTGGAGATGGGCCGCGTGAATCGCAACCGCAACACCCTGGCGACCAATGACCAGCCCGGTGTGGTACGGGTGAACTACAGCCCCGGAACCGCGGTTGGCGATTTGCAGTACCTGGACAAGAATGCCGATCTGTTCTCGGATTTTGACGCTCTTGATGACGGGCAATCCTCAACGGAGTAACTAGAAGTGGTGCGCGCCGCTAAATCCATCCTGGCAAGCCTGGTGCTGCTGTTCAGCGCAATTCCAGCGCTGGCGCTTTTTCCCCGCTGGCAGCATCACGCTCCGCCATCAGGATCGGCGCAGCAAGCACAGCCTGGTTCCCGGCCCATGAACGGTCCACCGCCGGCCTCGCCGCAGAGCCCTAACGGAGGCAATCAGCTTCATCTGAACGGTCCCGGTCCGCATCGCGGCGATTGGCTCCGAAAATATATGACATTGCCGCCGCAGCAGCAGGAGAGGCAACTGCAACAAGACCCCAGTTTCCGCAGTCTTCCGCCCGAGAAACAGAACCATCTGCTCGATCGTTTGCGGAACTTCAACAGTCAGCCTCCGGAGAAGAAGGCCAGGATTCTCAATCGGATGGAAACCTTCGAGCACATGACTCCGGAGCAGCAGACCGCTGCGCGCAGCCTGTTTCAGCGGTATCGCAATCTGCCTGACGACCAGAAGAGCAAGGTTTCACAAGCCTACCGAAGGTTGCGCGGTATGCCGCCCCAGGCGCGGAATCAGTTGTTGAGTTCGGACGAGTTTCGCAATGGCTACACGGATGATGAACGGGACCTGCTGCGCGGCATGACCGATCTGAATGTGGAGCCGTCGCACTAAGCCGAAGACGAAGACCAGGTATCTCCCACCCGTCTTCGCCACGATCGGAAGCACCACTCGGCAAAATAATTTAACATCGAGCTTTCGCCCCATTGCCGCGTTGCTGTTAGCGGGACGACGGGCGAAAACTGTTTATCTATGATCGAACTGGTTCGCGACACCTACCGCTATCGGGAGTTGATTTGGGCGCTGGCCCTCAAGGAGCTCAAGGTCCGCTATAAGCGGTCCGTCCTGGGCTTTATGTGGGCGCTGCTGAACCCCGCCCTGCTTATGGTCGTGCTGACCCTGGTATTTTCCACGATCATGCGCTTCGCCATACCGCATTACGCGGTTTTTCTGCTCAGCGTACTGCTTCCCTGGACGTTCTTCTCGCAATCGCTCTCCTATGCCGTGGAAGCCATCGTCGCCAACGGCGATTTGATCAAGAAGATCGCCGTACCCAAGATGGTGTTTCCCATGGCGGCGGTGGTCTCGAACATCATCAACCTGCTGCTTTCTCTTATTCCCCTGGCGTTGCTGGTTCCACTTTTGCGGCACCCCTTTTATTGGACCTGGGTGTACTTGCCGGTTCCGCTGCTGGCCCTGGCCATCTTCACCCTGGGGATGACCTTCTTCTTCGCCGCGGCCAATGTGTACTACCGCGATGTAGCGCACATCCTGCAGATCCTGCTCTCGGCGTGGTTCTACCTGACTCCAATTATCTATCCCCTTGAACTGATACCGGCGCGGTATCAATGGATTTTCAAGCTGAACCCAATCATCTATGTCATTAACGGGTTTCGCCTCGCGGTGTACTACGGCATGTTGCCCAAGGCGCCTTCCATCGTGGCCTCCTTTGTTTGCGCTTTCTTAAGCTTGTTCCTGGGGTTTGCCATCTTCCGTAAGTACCAGGACAATTTCGTTTTCTATGTCTGAGCCAGGAATGTCTTCCAGCCCGGTTGCAATTCGATTGCAGAACGTCACGCAGCGCTTTCGAGTGATCCAAGAGCGCCCCGATACGGTGCGCGAACTGTTCTCCAAGTTTTTCCGGCGCCAATCCAGCTTTCACGACTTTGAGGCGGTGAAAAACGCCTCCTTTGAAGTCCCGAAGGGCCAGATGCTGGGATTGATCGGGCGCAACGGATCGGGCAAGAGCACGCTTTTGAAGATCGTTTCAGGCGTCTACCGGCCATCTGCCGGAACGGTGCAGGTGCAAGGCTCGTTGGCGCCGCTGATTGAATTGGGCGCCGGCTTCCATCATGAATTGACCGGGCGGGAGAATATTCTGCTCAACGGTCTGCTGATGGGTTACTCCAAACGCGAGATACTCGCGCGCCAACAGAGCATTATTGACTTTGCCGAGATCGGAGACTTCATCGACTCGCCGGTGAAGCAGTACTCGTCGGGAATGTACATGCGGCTGGCGTTTGCCGTGGCCACCGAGGTGGATCCGCAGATTCTGGTGATCGACGAAATCCTGGCCGTCGGGGATGCCGGATTTCAGGACAAGTGCTTCGAACGCATCCGGAATTTCCGGCGCGCCGGTAAAACCATCCTTATGGTGACCCATAACATGGCACAAGTCGCGGACCACTGCGACCGCGCCATTCTTCTGGACAAAGGACGCATCCTGGCCGACGGCCTGCCGGAAGACGTCATCGAGGTGTACAAGAGTTTGCTGGCGGTGGAGGCGGTCGGCGCGCCCATTGATGCTGGCGGCAGGGTTAACTGGCCTCCCCACAGCCACGCTGCATTCGTGTTATATTTGCGCCAATCTATGCTGCACGCATTGGCTCGCTGGCTTCACGAACACGCAAGGTTCTTTGAGATTGTCCTGGTCATTCTCAGCGCCCTGGTGGCGTTCTATGCGGATACTCTCCGGCATTTTCTGTCCCTGCCTCCCCAGAAGTTGTCTACCTGGATATTGAAGGCAAGACTGCTTTCGGTAAATTCCAAGCTGTTCAATCTGTGTGAGTGTCAAAACAACGCATTCTCGACTTTGGTCTATATTTCCCGTTTCTTAGTCTTTGTGTTGCTGCTCACCAGCCTTTTCATCGGCGGGATTTTCCTGGAGGTGGTTTCGATCCGTGTGGAAAATCGGGGAGATCCCGGCGCCTACAGCCGCTTCCACGCGAATCTGGACATCACGCTGGCTTTGCTGTTTGTGGTGGTTGTCTGTTCCCGACTGCTGCTGCTCGGAGAATTTCTCTTTCGCCTGCGCAACTTCAAGGGATACGACAATCGTCTCATGGAGCGGGTGGCCGAACTCGAGGGAAAACTTGGGATTTCCGACACTACCCCGGCGAATTCAATCAGCGATTGATGCCAAGCCTGATGGAAATCATTCGGCGACAGAATAAGCGGGTCCGCACGCTAATCCGCGCATTAGGGCGGGCGAATGTGGACGACCGCTACCGGGTTGTGCAGGCTGTGTGTACCCGGCTGCCCTTACCGCTTCCAGCCAGACAGCGAGTGTCGTCCTGGTGTTTGGACCGCATCACGGGGCGCACTTGGAGCGCGCGGCCCGCAGCCGTTCGGCCGGCCCAGAAGGCATGGGACAAGCGGGGACAGGCGCGCCTGCGTCAGCTTCTGCAGGCAGGCGAACAACTTGCCTGTCCGACAGTTGAGAATCCCACCGTATCGTTCATCGTAGTTCTGCATAACCGCGCCCACCTGTCACTACTCAGTTTAGAGTCTGTCATCGCAAACACTGACACCAGCTATGAACTGATCGTCGTGGACAACGCGTCCACTGACGAGACCGGGCTGGTGCTGGACCGGTTGCAGGGCGCAAAAGTAATCCGCAACCCAACCAATGTCGGATTCGGCCCGGCCTGCATGCAGGCTGCGGCTTGCGCTGCCGGAGAGTACCTGTGTTTCTTCAACAATGACGCGCTACTAAGCCCCACCGCGATCAGCGCGGCGCTGGCCAATTTCGCGAAAGGCAGCGTGGGTGCGGTCGGTGGAAAGATTCTGCTCCCCAACGGCGCGCTGCAGGAAGCCGGCGACATCGTGTGGTCTGACGGAAGCGCTTTGGGCTACGGACGAGGCGATGACCCGCAGGCCCCGCCATACGAGTTTCGCCGGCCGGTGGACTACTGTTCCGCAGTCTTCTTGCTGACGCCGCGGCGATTGTTCGCCGAACTGGGCGGATTCAGTTCCGAGTTCGCGCCCGCATACTACGAAGATGCCGACTATTGCATGACCCTGTGGCAGAAAGGCTTTCAAGTTATTTATGAACCGCTGGCGGTCATTCGGCATTATGAATCGGCAAGCTCGGGAGGAAATGGATTTTCACAGGCCCGCATGGCGGAACATCAGAAGAAATTCCTGCATAAATGGGAGCCGGTACTCAAGCAGCATCATGCTCCTGGCTTATCGCAAATCAGCGCCGCACGCATCGCAGCCGCCGCTAATAGTTTACGAATCCTCTATATCGACGACCGCATACCCCACAGGAATCTCGGTTCCGGCTATCCGCGAAGTAATGACATTTTGCGCGAACTGGTGGCACTCGGTCATCACGTCACCTGTTCAACATTTATATTTCCGTTGCTGCGGGATGAGTATTCCGATATACCCCGCGAAATTGAGTTGTTTGACGGCCTGCGCAACCGTGCGGCGTTGGTTAAGGACTATTGCCGGTGCAGCGACGTCGTATGGGTCAGCCGTCCCCATAATCTCCACGTGTTCATGACGCAATGCCTGGCCGGTGCGAGCGCTCGAAACTTTCGCCTGATCTATGATGCGGAGGCGATTTTCTCGGAGAGAGCGCAACAGAAGCAGGCATTGGGCGGAGCGAGCGCCGACGCCGTTGAACCCTATCATGAATTCGCTTTGGCTGGGTCGGCGGACACTGTAGTTGTGGTTTCCGAGAATGACAAAACAGCAATGCTTCAATCCGGTGTCCAGCCGGTGCATGTGGTTGGATTTCAGTTCTCTCCGTCCCCTGCGTCCACTGGGTTCGCGCAGCGCCGTACCTTTCTCTTTGTCGGAGGAGTACACGGTTCGGACAATCCCAATGCCGACTCCATTCGATACGTCTGTCGCGCAATTTGGCCGGCGGTGCAGAAAGCGACCGGAGCAAGCCTCATCGTCGCGGGCTACGGAACCGACCAGGTGCTGGGCGATCTGAACAGTTCCACGATCAAGGTGCTTGGAGCGCAGGAAGACCTCAGGCCTTTTTACGAGGAGGCGCGGGCGTTTGTCGTTCCCACCCGCTACGCTGCAGGTTTGCCGTTTAAAGCGTACGAGGCGGCTGCGTTCGGGGTGCCACTGGTGGTCTCCGACATCATTGCGCGACAAATGCAGTGGCGGGACGAAATCGATTATCTTGTCGCCGGCGATGCGGATACATTCGCGCAACAGTGCAGCCGCTTATATGGCGATGAAGCCCTTTGGCAGACCCTGCGCGCCAACGCCCTGCAACGCGTGATCGACGAACTTAGTCCTGACGCGTTCGCCGAGAGCATACGGTCGGTGTTGAACGAACGGCCGGCAGCGATGTCTTAGGCGGCCCATGGTGTGTACAATCGCGAGCATAGCCGCGTGAAGACCGTCACCATAGCAATTCCCTCGCTGCATCGTCCCGACCTCACCGCGCGTTGCCTCAGTTTCATTCAGCAGCAGACGCTTCCGGCTGACGCCTGGGACGTCGTGGTGATTGAAAACGAGGCGCGTCCTGACAGTATCCTTCCCGATCCCCTGCCACCGAATACGCATCGCATCGAACTCTCGACCAATGAGGGAACGACCGGCTCCATCAATCGAGCCGTAGCGCAGACCGAGTCGCGTTATGTCCTGCTGCTGAACAACGACGTCGAGATGCACCCCGACTACCTTGCAAGGCTGGCGCAGGCGCTCGATTCTGACCCGAAGCTCGGATTCGCCACCGGCAAGCTGCTACGCGCAACCCAGCGAACCCATCTCGATGGCGCCGGAGACGCAATGCTGATGGCCGGGGCCGCCTACCGCCTCGGACATTTCGACCCGGACAATGGCCAGTACGATCGTCCGATGTTGGTTTTGAGCGGCTGCGGGGCCGCGGTGCTATATCGCCGAGAGGTCCTCGAACTTTGTGGCGGACTTGATGAAGAGTTCTTTGTCTATCTTGAGGACCTCGATCTGGCATTGAGCGCACATCTGCTCGGCTACACGGGAGTCTACTTGCCGCAAGCAGTTGCATACCACATCGGCAGCGCGACACTGGGCGATGTACTGCATCCGCGCATCGTCGAATACCTTACGCGCAACCAGATCTATCTGCTGGCCAAGGATTATCCCCGCTCGGTATTGTGGCGGCTGCTGCCGCGAATCGTCGTCTATCAGGGTCTTTGGCTGCTGTATGCCGCGCGCAGCGGGAGACTCGGCGCGTACCTGCGCGGGGGGTGGGCCGGACTGCAGGGCCTCGTCAGAATGAGACGCAAGCATAGACAACTGGTGGCGAATCGTCGCATCACGGACGATGAATTTCTCGCGCAGCTAGGGGAATCGGAACGTCAGGTTTACGACTGGCAGCGATCACTGCCTCCCGCGGGACGCTCTGCTCTGTTGAAGTTCTATTTTCAACTCTTCGGAAAGCGGTGAAGACCATCCCTAAAAAATCGTCTGCAAGCGGACTGAATAGCTGCGCGGGGGTGCAATGGAATTGCCCGAGAACAGTCCCGCAAAGTTCATAAGGTTGAGCCCATTGTTCATGTTCTCAACGTCGAATTGCATTCGCATCGCTCGGTTATCTTTTTTCCAGAGATCGGCGCCGAGGGAAGCGTCCAGCGAGAACCAAGGCTTAACCCGGTTACGCTTGAAATTGACCCGATCGACCACTTGCTGGCCGTATTGCGCCAGCGCTTGGTCGTAGGTGCCGTCGAAATCGACTGGCAGACCGCTGCCGAATTCCCCGCCCAGCGCCGCCCAAAACCGAGGCAAAAATTGGTAGCGGAAGCGTGTCTGCACTGTGTTCCGCTGGTCTTGCGACACCCAGAAACGCCCAGCCAGTTGGGTGAGCGCATTGGTCGCCGACTGTCCGAGAAAAAGTCCTCCCGTCACCGGGAAATAGGCCGAGCCCACCATGTAGGAATAGCTCACAAACCCTGACAAATGTCCCCAACGTGGAAGATTAACTTTTCCTTCCGCTCCATAAATCCGGGCTTTGCGAAAGGCGATCGGGAAGCTGACCGAAGTATTCAGCAGCAGGTCGTCGTCGGCGAAGTTGTTCATGCCGCGGAAATACGAATTTGCATCGACGCTTACCTTCCCCATGAAACCCTTCGTCAGGCCAAACTCGTAGTAGTTTCCATGCGATGGCTTGACCGGCAGGCGCAGCACGTTGGGGTTCAGGACTGCAACGTCGGGAGAACTCGACAGCAGGATGTTTTCGAAAGCGGGGGTTTGGAAAACCCGGTCATAAGCGGCATGAAGCAGTAGCTCGCTTATGGCGAAGTAGCGCGAAACTCCCAAACGAGGACTCACTGCATTTTGATTGACGACGAGCTGGTAGTGGTCCCAGCGCGCACCGGCACTGACCGTCCAAGCACCGAAACGGACCAGGTCCTGCACAAAAGCGGATTGCTCCAGGTCCGGCCGATTGCCCACAAAACTGAACCGGGTCGGCGTACCGGGATCGAACTGCGAGGGGTCGGTGATGATATCGGCGAAACGCTCGTGCAGGAAAATGCTGTCGGATTCCACGCCGGCCTTCCACTCCTGATTGCCGCGATGAATCGAGACCGTTGCGTTGAAATAGCCCTCGGTGAAGTGGTTGGCTTGGAACGCGATGATTGGCGTGGACAGGGGATTGGACGACAGACCGCTGGAATTGTCGCGCACCATGGCTCGAACATCGCCCACCATGTTGGAAGAAAAAATGTGTTGGTAGGTGATGATTCCCATGTTCTCGAAGTTGTCGCCATCCTGGCGTTGGCCTGCTGCTTGCTGGACCTGCTCGTTGGGTATGTCATAGCGAGCCAGCTCGTGGCGGAACATCAAAGTCAGGCGGTCGCTGGGAGTGAAGTCCCGCTCGTAGCGGCCGGCAAAGTCCCCCGTGGTTCCAGTGTTGGTGAAGTTTTGCGGAACAGGAGGGCTGAGATAATAACTTGTCATCGCGCCGCTGCCACTAATGCCGAACAGGTTCTTGCCCGACAGATACTGCAGCATGGTATAGACGCCGGCAGTGTCGAAGCTGCCCCCGGACAACACCACTTGCCCATGAAAACCTTCGCGGCTGTCTCGCGCGGTGTTCACCTCGACAATGCCTCCCATCTTCCTTCCATATTCAGCGGGGATTCCGGCAGTGTAAACGCTCATCGACTCGACACTGTCCGCTTCAATTTCCGGGCCTGAACCGGGCGAACGGTTGTCGGTGAGCGGAATCCCATTGACGACGAACTGCGTCTGGTATTCCGATCCGCGCGGATGCAGCACCGCATTGCCTTCATACAGCCATCCCGGCTGCGAGTTCACCAGGTCTTGCAACGAACGTCCGGGCAGAGATGTGGCGCGATCGGCAATCGCCTCGGAACCGATCTGGCTAACGGCGCCCACTCGCTCGGGGTCGATGAGAGTGTTCTGGTCACTGACGTTAACCGACGTATTTATGCCGGCAACGCTCAGGTTGATATTGAGTTCCCGCGGAACGGCGGAGCGGATTTCCAGCGATTGTGAAACCGGAGTGAATCCTTCGCATTTCACTTCCAGCCGGTACACCCCGAAGGGCAGGCGCTGGGCGTCGAGTGTGCCCGCCTCGTCGGTGCGAAACGTCTGCCGAAACTGGTTCGACTCACTCACCAGTTCCACTGAACTCTTCAAGCCAAGTCCGGCCGGATCGGTCACTCGCAGGCGCAGTTCACCCGTCTTGCTCTGGGCAAAGAGCGGCAGGGCGCACAGGAGAACGATAAAGATCCTTGTCATGGCACGGCACGGACTGGCCTGCTCCATTGTTGAGAGCAGCTGACGGTGGAAATCATTGTACGGGACGACGGAGCGCGTCCAACAGCTATCGGCCAGTAGCGCCTCTGTCGGTCGTTCTTGAAATTGTCATTACGAGCGAAGCGAGGAATCTGCTTTTGATGCGACTGGACAGCGGCTGGGGGAAACAGCAGGTCCCTCACGGCCTAAACTCTACCCCAACAAGCGCAAAAGCGGCGCTCGTTGGGGACCCCGGTTCGGCCGTTCGTGATGACAACTCAGAAATCGAAAAAAGGGCCATCCGAATGGACGGCCCTTGCCCGCTGGCTCCGAAAACAGCGATCAGGTTCGATCACGCTGCACGGAGAACGTCAGTCTCATCCAACCGGGACCGTGCTCAGCACCTGCTCGCGGACTTCCTCGTCCTGCTTGGCTTCCGCGCGACTGGTGGGCAGAGCAATGTCGAGCAGCTCCTGAATGGTCTTGACGTAATGCATGCTCAGGCCCTGCAGTTGCTCCGGTGTCAGGTCCTCGTCGACGTTCTGGCGGTTATCGGCAGGCAGAATAATGTCCGTCACGCCCGCGCGCTTTGCCGCCAACGTTTTTTCCTTGATGCCGCCGATGGGAAGCACATTACCGCTTAACGTGATCTCACCGGTCATCGCGGTCAGCGGACGAACCCGCCGATCGGTGAGCAGCGAGACCAAAGCCGTAGCCATGGTGACACCAGCCGAAGGTCCGTCCTTCGGAATGGCGCCCGCCGGCACATGGATGTGGATGTCATGATCAGCGAAGAACCCTTCGTCGATGTTAAGGTCCTTTGAATTCGACCGCACCCAGGTCAGCGCCGCCTGCATGGATTCCTGCATCACCTGACCGAGCTGTCCGGTCATGGTAAAGCCGCCTTTGCCCTTCATCTTGTTGGCCTCGATGAAGAGGATGTCGCCGCCGGTCGGCGTCCACGCCAGCCCAACGGCCACGCCCGACCGCTTGGTGCGCTCGGCGATTTCGCCCTCGGTGCGGATCTTCATCCCACCCAGCATGTCGTGCTGCTGCACCAGTTCCGGCGTCACCGTCAGTTTGTCGTGCTTGCCCTCGGCAATGCGGCGCGCCTGTTTGCGGCAGATGGTCCCGATGGTGCGCTCCAGGCTGCGCACACCGGCCTCGCGGGTGTAGTGGCGAATGATAAAGCGGACCGTTTCCTCGGGAAACTCGATCTGATCGCCGCTAACCCCGTTCTCCTCGATCTGACGCGGGATCAGGTACTGAAATGCGATGTGTACCTTTTCCTCTTCCGTGTAGCCCTGCAGTTCAATGATCTCCATGCGATCGCGCAGCGGATCGGCCACGGGATCGAGCATGTTCGCCGTGGTGATGAACAGCACCTTCGAGAGATCGAAGGGCACGTCGAGGTAGTTATCGCGGAAGCTGAAGTTCTGCTCCGGATCGAGCGCCTCCAGCAGCGCCGAGGCGGGATCGCCGCGAAAGTCGCGTCCCACCTTGTCGATTTCGTCGAGCATGAAGACTGGATCGTTGGTTTCGGCGCGGCGGATGCCCTGCATGATCTGGCCGGGCAAGGCGCCAATGTAGGTACGGCGATGTCCGCGGACCTCGGCCTCGTCATGCACGCCGCCCAGCGACAAGCGCACGAACTTGCGCCCCAGGGCGCGCGCAATCGACTTGCCCAGCGAAGTCTTGCCCACTCCCGGCGGTCCCACGAAGCACAGGATCGGACCCTTCATATTGGGCTTCAAGCGGCGCACCGACAGGTAATCCAGAATGCGGTTCTTCACTTTCTCCAGATCGTAATGGTCGGAATCGAGGATCTCCTTGGCTTTCAGGATGTCCACTTCCACGCCCGAGGATTTCTGCCACGGCAGCACCGCCAGCCACTCGATGTAATTGCGCGTCAGCCCGTAGTCGGCAGCCATCGGCGACATGCGGGCCAGCCGGCCCAGTTCCTTCAGGGCCTCTTTCTTCACGTCGTCGGGCATGCCCGCCGATTCAATTTTCTGCCGCAGCTCCTCGGCGTCGCGCGTGGTTTCGTCCTGCTCGCCCAACTCTTTCTGGATGGCCTTCATTTGCTCGCGCAGATAGTACTCGCGTTGCGTCTGCTGCACGCGGTCCTGCACTTCGCTCTGGATCTTATTGCGCAGTTGCTGAACTTCCAGTTCCTTGGCCAAATGCTGGTTGATCTTTTCCAGGCGCACATTAACGTCGGGGGTCTCCAGCACGTCCTGCTTATCGCGGGTGGACAACGACGGCAACGAGGACGCGATGAAGTCAACCATGCGGCCGGCGTCATCGATGTTGGCCGCCACCGTGGAAAGTTCATCGGAAAGCGTCGGCGAGCCCGCCACGATCTGCTGGAACAGCGTCAATACGTTGCGCTGCAAGGCCTCGATGGCCGAACTTTTGGGCGCCGGTATTTCGGGAATGGTCTCGACCGTCGAGTACATGAACGGCGTCAGCTGCGTGTACTCCGTCACCTTGACGCGTTCCAACCCTTCGGCAAAAACAAACAGGCTCTGGTTGGGCATGCGCACTACCTTATGCACCACCGCCAGGCTGCCCACCGCGTACAGGTCGGTAGGCTGCGGCGAATCGACGCGAGCTTCGCGCTGCGCCACCACCACAATGGTCTTGTCCTCGCCCAGGGAATTGATCAACTGGACCGAACTTTCCCGGCCAACGGTCAGCGGCAGCACGGCGTGGGGAAACAGCACGGTGTCGCGCACGGGCAAGACCGGAAGAGTACGGGCGGCTGAGGCATCGTCGCGCAATTCCGGATCAGTTACCTTTAAATCTTTTGTTTCATTAGACATATGACTCCTTGAGTCAATCACGCTCAAGCTTTAGATGAAATGGCTTCTGCAAAAGATGCAGACCAAGACGGTAGTGACTGGGCGAAGCTTGATGTCGCCCACGGAAGCGGTGATGGATACTGCGCTGCCACGTCGCCCAAACCGTAATATCGACCGCGACACCGCGTCGGTTGAGGGTCTTACGGTATGTTGGCCGCCAATCATGTTACGCGCTGACCTGCTCTGGAGGTGGCTGCCGGATAAACTCCCAGTATTTTTACAAACTCTGCCACTTCCCGAAGATGACGCAACGCATGGCGCGACGCTTCGTCATCGCCGCGAAGGATGTCTACAAAGAAGACGTACTCCCAGGGATGGCCACGCAGCGGGCGCGATTCGATCTTACTGAGATTGATATCGTGCAGGGCAAAGACGCTCAGCGCCTTGAAGAGTACACCCGGCACATTCTTGAGGGCAAAACCAATCGAGGTCTTATTGGCGCCTTTGCCGACTCTCTTGGACTTGCTGATCAACAGAAAGCGCGTATAGTTCTGCTGATCGTCTTCAATCCCGGCCAGCAGAACGCGCCCTCCATACTGCCCGGCCGCTTGTTGCGGAGCAATCGCCGCCGCGTCGCGCAGCTCGTCGGCGACAATGTGGCGAACGCTTCCGGCGGTATCGTAGAACGGCACCGCCTGGATGCGCGGATGCGAGCGAAAGAACTTCCGGCATTGGTCCAGCGCCACCGGATGCGAGAACACTTGCCGTATCGCGTTCATCTTCACGCCCGGCATGGCAATCAGGTTGTGGCGGATCCGCAGATAAAATTCGCGATGCACGAACACCTCCCGCGTCAGCAGCAGGTCGAAGTGCTCGGCCACCGAACCGGCGAGCGAATTCTCGATAGGGATGACTGCCGCATGCACCGAGCCGCTCTCCACCCGGTCAAACACCTCCGCCGACCGGGCGCATGCAACCACGGTCGCTCCCGGCAGCATGTCCGTGGAAGCCTCGTGGCTAAACGAACCGAGTTCTCCCTGGATCACAACTTTCATGGTAATGCGCAGAGCATAACAGAGAGGACAGGCTATGGCTGTGATTAAGGTTGCCTCGCAGTGCAAGATTCAAATTGCGCATTCTCTCCGGAATTCTGCGGTCCCCTCACAACCGCGCGCACACGATTGCCGTCCAACGTAGTAGCTCGGCATAACGAGCATTAGCAACAGACTCAGGGGGTGAAAGGATGCTTTGGACGATTTTCGTGATCCTGTTGGTGCTGTGGTTGCTGGGCGTAGTGACCAGCTACACATTGGGAGGATTCATTCACATTCTGCTCGTGCTCGCTTTAGTGGCGCTGATCTTCCAGCTTATTTCGGGGCGAAGACCGGTAGTTTAGAAGGCACCTTTTGCTTGGCGCTTTCGATCAGCAGATTCCCGGCTGGGTCCACCAAAAAAGTCGATCCGGAAGGAACGAAAGTGGTTGCGCTGTACTCGGCGATGACGGCGGGGCCTCGCAATCTCTGGCCGGAACGCAAACTGATTCGCTCATAAAGTGCAGTTGCGACCGAACGCCCCGAAAACCAGACTGGTCGCTTTTCCATTTTCCTGGCGGAGTTATCCACCTTTGAGATCAGCCTCGCAGATTCATGCCACGTCTTGATGCGGGCGCGCAACCGCAGAGTCACGAGCTCGACTTCCCGGTCAGGATGGCTGTAGCCGTAGCGGAAATGATGCTGGCGATGAAATTCGTTCACGAAGTCCGGCGAGAAAGCAATGTTCAACTCGAAGCCTTGTCCGCGATAGCGAAGATCGGCGCTGCGCTCGAAGTGCAGTTTGCCGCCCCAGCCTTCGTCTCGAAATTCCCGTTTCGCCCGCTGCTCCAAAATCGCAAATTGCTTGCGGATGGGTACGGTGGAAGGTTTTGGGCCCAGACCCTGGACCACAGTCCGCGAATAATCCTTGACCACATCGCTGACCAGAATGCCGTAGGCGGAAAGCGCGCCCGGCATCACCGGAACGATGACCTGGGGAATGCCCAGCGCCTGCGCCAACTCGCAGGCGTGCAGACCGCCCGCCCCGCCGAATGCGACCAGCGCGAAATTTCGCGGATCGTGACCGCGTTCGATGGAAACCACGCGCAGCGCCCGCTCCATGTTGGCATTCACCACCCGGATGACGCCCTCCGCGAATTGTTCCAGCGACAATCGCGAGCCCTGGGCCTTCAGCCATTCGCGGGTGAGGGCCTGGGTGCGCTCCAAGTCCAAAGTGAATTCTCCGCCGAGAAATAAGTCCGCCTGCAAACGCCCCAGCAGCAAATTGGCATCGGTCACCGTGGGTCGAGTTCCGCGCCCGTAGCAGATGGGGCCGGGATCGGCGCCCGCGGATTCCGGTCCGACCCGCAACGCTCCGCCGGCGTCAAATCGCGCCAGTGAACCGCCACCGGCGCCCACGGTATGAATGTCGAGCATGGGCACGCGCACCGGCAAGCCCGCCACCTCCGCCTCGTTGCTGGGTCTGGGCTCGCCACTGACCAACGCGACGTCGGTTGAGGTTCCTCCCATGTCGAACGTGATCACCCGCTCGAAGCCGCTGCGACGGGCCATGGCGGCAGCGCCGACCACTCCTCCGGCCGGGCCGGACAATACGGTTCGCACCGGCTGGTGCGCCGCCGATTCCAGTGCAGTGATGCCCCCGCTGGATTGCATCACGAACACCCGCGATGCCTTGGCGCCTGCCTGGCCGCGCCGCCGCAGCCGCGTGTCCAGGCGCTGCAGATAGCTCTGCATGACGGGCTGCAAGTATGCGTTGACCACCACCGTGCTGGCGCGTTCGTACTCGCGGAACTCGGGCAAGATCAAATGCGAGAGGGACAGGGGCAGGCCAAGTTCTTCCAGCACCCGGCCGATGGCACGCTCGTTGTCGGGATTAGCGAAGGCGAACAGGGTGGAGACGGCGATCGAGTCCGCCCCACTCGCATGGACATCGCGCGCCAGCAGTCGCAGGTCCTGCGGCGTGGGCCGTTGCAGGATTTCGCCCTCGCAACTTACCCGTTCCGGCACGCCGAACCTCATGGCCCGCTCCACCAGCGGAGGCACGCGCTGGAACGACAGGTCGTAGAGCCGGGGCCGGGCCTGCCGTCCAATCTCGATGATGTCCTCGAATCCAGCGGTCGTAACGAACGCCACGCGCGCGCCCTTACGTTCCAGCAGGCTGTTGGTGCCCACCGTCGTCCCATGCAGCAGCACGATCTCGCCCGCGCAGCCGCTGCGCGCGACCGCTTCGGCAATGGATTGCGACGGGTCTTCCGGGGTGGAGAATACCTTCACCATGCGCAACCGTCCGCGCTCGATCCAAACGCAGTCGGTGAAGGTCCCGCCGGTATCCACGGCTATGCGGGAGAGTGGCTTCGAAGTGTGCTGGCGAGAAGCGGACATGGTCGAGCGAACGCGGGCGTGGAGAAGCGCGATTTTAGCACGGGCTTCCGGCTGCTACAGCGGTTTGCCCATCAGGAATGCATCCAGCGAGGCGACGTAATAGTCGGGCAGGGTGCGCAATATCTGATAGCCCAGCTCGCGGTAGAGGCGCAAGGCAGGCTCGTTATTGACGGCGGTTTCCAGGTACACCTCGTTGCAACCGAAGCAGCGCAGCCGGTGCTCGCATTCCTGCATCAGCAGGGACGCCAGTCCCAGCCGGCGCGCTTGAGGAATAATGTCGAGGGTCAGAATGCGCCCCGCTTTTCCACGGACCGGGTGGGCAATGATGAAGCCGGCAGTTACCAGTGTCGCTGTCGCAGTTTCCGACAGCACAGCGCCAGGGACGCGAGAATTCATTCCATTGCCGGAATGGAGCGCGGAGACGGCGAGTTTCTCCCGCTCATCATGCAGTCCGTCAAAATCAGCCACCAGCGTTATCGCGTTACGCCGGGTGATGAACCCGCTCAATTCCATCTGGGTGTAGGAGATGCCTTGCGGAAAGCAGAGTTGATCGATTTGCCACAAGCGCTCGAAGTCAGCGGCGCGATAGTTTCGGAGGTTAAACTGCACGTCAGCAGTTTGGGGCTTCCATGGCAGGCCGCGCAAGTGTTCTTCGCCCGATGCGGGATAAAGGAACTCTGGAGTTGTGCCGGATCATGCGGCGATTAGCGCGCGTGAATCCTGGTCATGGTGCGCAGCAGCGTCATGGCTTGTTTCACTTGCGGCATGGAAACGCCACAGTAAAGCTCCTTGCCTTCTCGTCGCGTGCCTACGAGGCCGGCGGATTTCAAGATTCCAAGATGTTGGGAGAGGTTCGCTTTGGAAATACCGAGCCCCGCCTGTAGCTCCGCGGACCAGCGATCGCTGCGCTCAAGCATCGCCACCAATTGCAACCGGGTGGGATTGGCGAAGGCCTTGCAGATTGCCGCCTCGCGTTCGTAGTCGTGCGGATTCGACTTCGATTTTTTCTTGATCACACACCCCCAGTTGACAGCAAAGATCCCCAGGCCAGCTGCTAGCCCGTCGCCGAAACCCAACAATTTAGAAGAAGCGAAAGCTAGAAATAGCACCACTGCGAAGGTTGGGAAATCCCCTAAATGGGGTGCTAACTATGGGGTAACCGATCGAGGAGCAGGTCCGCCGACTCGTGACGGGAACGCCAGCTGCAGAATGCTGGTTCGCATTCCACACGAAACCGTCAATCAGGCGGAGGTCATTCTTTGGCTTGCGAAAGGGATGGAACAAAGCGGAAAGCAGGCAGGACCGCGTGCCGCCCGAGTGCGGCAGCCGGAACCAGGAACAGGAGGGAAGCACAACCGGCAAACACTCCAAGTCTGAGGCGTCGAGGCTGATCAGTAATCGCCATCGTCCTCTTCTTCCTCGTCCTCTTCTTCCTCCTCGTCCTCTTCCTCGACGCGAGTCAGTTCCAGAGGCTCCACGGCCACGACTTCGAAATCGGTCCCGCATTCCGGACAGGAAATGATTTCGCCCTCGTCCACCTCATCTTCTTCGATATCCAGATCGCTTTCGCATTCAGGACAAATAACCACGACGATTGCCTCCCGCTTCTTGCTGTTGCCGCGCCATCAAATTAGGCCCGCACGTCCTTGCATTTATATTTAGAATCTCTTGGCAGCGTCAAGTAATGGACGCACAAGCATTCCTGAGGTTCCTGGAGTTCCGATGCCTACTCTGCATTCAATCCTAAACGGAATCGCGGTTTTGATGCTGACCATTGTCCTCTCGGTTGCTCTTTTTTCGCAGCCGCCGGGCAATATCTCCCCTGCAACGCCGGCCCCGCAGATCGCGGCGGCCATGCACGAGGTCTCTCCCGCGCGCATTCAGCAAACCATCGGAAAACTGGTCAGCTTCGAGACCCGCTCGACGCTCTCCTCCGACATGCCGGCCTCTAGCGGAAAAGGCGCGACCGCTGCAGCGGAGTGGATCCGCGGCGAATTTGAGCGCTACTCCAAAGCGTGCGGCGGCTGCCTGGAGGTGAAGACTGACGAGTTTACGCAAGAGCCCGGGCCACGCCTTCCGACTCCCACGAAGATCACCAACGTCTATGCGGTGCTGCGCGGAACCGACGCTGCAAATGCCGGCCGCATTTATCTAGTCAGCGGACACTACGATTCCCGTGACAGTGATAACAACGACGCGAAGGGGGCCGCTCCCGGCGCGAATGATGACGGCAGCGGCACGGCGGTCAGCTTGGAATGCGCCCGCGTGCTGAGCAAGCATCGTTTTCCCGCCACCATCATCTTTCTCACCGTGGCCGGAGAGGAGCAAGGGCTATACGGCAGTGCCCATTTTGCCAAGATGGCCAAGGCGTCCGGCTGGGACCTTGAGGCGGTGTTGAACAACGATATCGTTGGGGGAGACCGCACCCCGGGAAACACTTTGCAGGACCCGCATGTAGTGCGTGTCTTTTCCGAAGGAATTCCCAGCACCGCCGATGAGAAGCAGCTTAAGATGATTCGTACTCTGGGCGGCGAGAACGACGGCCCTTCGCGGCAACTCGCGCGCTATGTCGCGTCGGTCTCCAAAGAATATCTACACACCACTACGCTGAGTCCCTTGCTGGTCTTCCGGCACGATCGCTATCTGCGCGGTGGGGATCATTTCTCATTCAACGCCGAAGGGTTTGCGGCGGTGCGGCTTACCGAATTTCGCGAGAACTACGACCATCAGCACCAGAACGTGCGCACCGAGAATGGCATCGAATACGGTGATCTGCCAAAATTCGTGAATTACGATTACACCGCGAATGTGGCGCGGCTGAACGCGGCGACCCTGGCGTCGCTGGCGTCAGCTCCGGCGCCGCCGGCCAATGTGCGCCTCCTGACCAAGGAATTGCAAAACGATTCCGCGTTGGCTTGGGAGCCCTCGCCCGGCGGGCTGGCCACCGGCTACGAAGTCCTGTGGCGCGACACCAGCGCGGCCGACTGGCAACATTCTAAGACGGTGGGCAATGTCACCAAGGCCACTTTGCCGCTGTCCAAGGACAATGTAGTCTTTGCAGTACGCGCCCTCGATGCCAAGGGCCATCGCAGTTTGGCGATCGTACCGCTGCCGGAACGCTGAGGCCCGGCGGCCCTGCATAGAACGGAGTAAGCCATGCCACGCGGCTCGTCAACCATGTCCATGAGTTTTCCGCCCTTCACCCGCGCGGTGAAAGAGCTACTCATCGCCAACGGCGTCGTGTTTCTGCTGTTCTGGTTCCTGCGCGCATTTACGGCCACCGCCCTGTTCGGGGAGTGGGCCTACGTCCATCTCGGACTCGAAGGTGCGGCGGTCGTGCATGGCGAGATCTGGCAGTTGGTTACCTACTCGTTCCTGCACTACGGTGTGCTGCACATCCTGTTCAACATGCTTGCGCTGTGGATGTTTGGCGCGCAACTGGAACAGGATTGGGGCTACAGCCTGTTCTTGCAGTTCTACTTTTTCTGTGTGATGGGCGCCGCGCTGGTCACGGTGGTGGTTTCCTTCACGGGCCTGCTCGGTGTCTCCCCTCACACTCTCACCGTGGGCGCGTCGGGCGGCATCTACGGACTGCTGCTGGCCTTCGGCATTCTGCACGGCGAATCACAGGTGATGCTCTTCCCGCTTCCCTTCCTCATCAAGGCCAAGTATTTCGTGATCGGCATCATCGCTCTGGCGATGTATGGCGCGCTGTCATCGGCGCAGGGCGGAGGCCAGTCGATCGCCTACATGGCGCACCTGGGCGGAGCCCTCTTCGGATATATCTGGCTGAAATTCATTCCCCGGCGCGGCTTCGGCTACGCCGCCTCGGAGCGCGCATTCGGACTGCGCAACTCCTACTACCGCTGGAAGCGCAAGCGCGCGGCGCGCAAATTCGAGGTCTATATGCGCAAACACGATCGCGGCGACTACCGGCACGATGACTACTTCGACGAGCACGGCAACTTCCGCGATCCCAGCACCCGCGATGTGCGCAAGAAAAACGGCGACTCCACGCCGCCGTGGGTGAACTGAGAAGTCTCGCTCATTTGAATGAACTCCGCGCTCCGGTAAAATCCGGTCAGGCCATGACTCCCGATCCCAAGCTTCTGTCATTTTCCGAAGCGCGACAAACGGTTGAGCAGTACGCTTGCACGCTCGGCCCGACTCAGCCCGAAATGCTGTCGCTGCTCGACGCTCTCGGTCTTGTGCTCGCCGAGGACTTGCGCGCCGACCGCGATTTCCCGCCTTTTCCGCGCTCCACGCGCGATGGATTCGCGGTGAGGGCTGCCGACGTCGCTGCAACGCCGGCGAGCTTGCGTTATGGCGGGGAGATCAAGGCCGGAGCGACCGTCGAAGAAAGTGCAATCAAAATTGCAGCGGGAGAGACCGCCGAAATCATGACGGGCGCGCCCGTTCCAGCCGGCGCCGATGCCGTCGTGATGGTGGAATACGCCGAGCGAGACGGCGACGTGGTGACCGTTCGTCGCGCGGTGCGAGCAGGCGAGAACATTGTTCCCGCCGGGGCCGAAGCGCGTCAGGGCGCGACGATGGTCGAGCGCGGGACTCGCGTGAACCATGCCATCGTGGCCGTTGCCGCCGCGGTGGGACGCGCGGAGATCGCCGCCTATCGCCGGCCGCGCGTTGCCATTCTCGCCACCGGCGACGAACTGGTGGACATCAACCTGCCGCCCGGCCCCAACGAAATTCGCAATTCCAACAGCTACTCGCTGGCTGCCCAGGTTTATGCCGCTGGTAGCGAAGCGGTGATTCTGCCGGTCGCGCCGGACAGCGCCCATGAACTGGCCGTGCTGTTGCGCAAAGGCTTCCAAAGCGATCTGCTGCTGATCAGCGGCGGGGTTTCCATGGGCAAGTACGATTTGGTCGAACAGGTACTGGCTTCGTTCGACGCCCGGTTCCTGTTCACCGGCGTTCGCATTCAGCCGGGCAAGCCGGTGGTGTTCGGCGAGGTTGCGCTGCACGGCCGCACGGTACCATTCTTTGGGCTGCCGGGAAATCCGGTTTCGACGATGGTCACATTTCAACTCTTCGCGCGCCCGGTGCTCGATGCGCTGGCCGGCTCGACGCCCCAGCCGCTGCCGTTTGCGCAAGCGAGGCTGAAGGAGGAGTTCACCACCAAGACAGGGTTGACGCGCTTTCTGCCCGCCAACCTGGGCGGCACGCACCAGCAACCGGAGGTGGAACTGGTACGCTGGCAGGGCTCTGGGGACTTGATGGCCGTCTCGCGCGCGAACTGCTACATTGTGGTACCGCCCGATCGCGAGCGGTTCGCTGCCGGAGAAACGATGACGGTCCTGCTGTTCTGAAATTCGCGCGATGGCAAAGCGGAACCACAAGTCGAAGAAGCTGTCGCACTACGATGCCGCAGGACGAGCGACGATGGTGGACGTTTCCGCCAAGCAGCCCACCCTGCGCGAAGCCGAGGCCCGCGCCTTCGTGGCGATGGGCCGCGCGGTCATGCGGGCCCTGCCGCAAAATCCCAAGGGCGATCCGCTGGAAGTCGCTCGCGTGGCCGGCATCATGGCCGCCAAACGCACGGCGGAGCTGATCCCCATGTGTCATCCGGTTGCGCTGAGCAAGGTTGATGTTCAGATCGAGGTGCAGAAGAACGGAGTCGCCATTCGCAGTTTCGCCCGCACCACTGCCGTCACCGGAGTGGAAATGGAAGCGTTGGTCGCGGCCTCGGTCACCGCGCTGACCGTTTACGACATGTGTAAGGCGCTGGACAAAGGCATCGAGATTCGCGAGATTATGCTGGTGCGCAAGTCGGGCGGCAAGAGCGGCGACTACCAGCGCAAGAAATCTTGAGTGTCATCCTGAGCGAGGAGCGGAGCGAGGAGTCGAAGGACCCCTATCGTCACCAGCAATCTCAGACGAGTTGTGCCGGGCGGCCACACTGTGATCGTCCAGCTATAGGGGTCCTTCGACTCGCCCGCCGCGGCGGGCTCGCTCAGAATGACACCTCAAAAGAGACGCTGTCCAAGGTGGGATGAAATAATGTGGAGATGAGGAATTATGAGAACTGCTGCCGTTCTAACCATCAGTGACTCCTCGGCGCGAGGCAAACGCGCCGACCACTCCGGGCCGGCCACTGTCGAATTGCTTCGCCAGGAAGGCTTCGATGTCATCCGCCTGGAGATCGTTCCCGACGATCAGCCGACCATCGAGTCGGCGCTGATTCGCTTGAGTGACGAGGTGCCATTGATTGTGACCACGGGCGGGACCGGCATTGCCGATCGCGATGTCACGCCCGAGGCCACACGCGCCGTGTGCTCCAAGCTGATCGAGGGCATTCCAGAGAGAATGCGCGCTGAGGGCACGGTCAATACTTCCTACGCCATTCTGAGCCGCGGGGTTTGCGGCGTGCGCGGGCGCACACTCATTCTCAACTTGCCGGGCAGCCCAACCGGCGCCTCGGAGTCGCTACTGGCCGTGATCGAGACTCTGCCCCATGCGCTCGATCTGGTGGCGGGCGAAACCGAGCATGACGATGCCCAGCCGCCACGCGACACCTAGCTCTTCCGTTCAATCCATCACGCGCCTGCGTACAATAGCTCTCTTGCTGTGCCGAGAACTACCCGGGGAAAGATTTGGACCCTCTCACTCATTTGCTGACGGGCGCGTGCATGGGGCGCGCAGGCTTCAATCGCAAGAGCGCCCTCACGACACTGACAATGGTGCTGGCCGCTGAGGCTGCCGACATCGACGTGCTTTGGGCACTCAAGAGTTCCACGGCAGCGCTCCAGCATCATCGTGGCATCACGCACAGCTTCGTGGGTGTGCCGTTGATTGCCGCCGCGGTGCTGCTCTTCGTGTATCTCGGCCATCGGCTCAAGCTGCGACTGCGGCCCCCGCGTGCGCGCTCCCCCGAAGCGCCGCCGCTGTTGCCCATTCGCTGGGGATATCTCTATTTCTGCGCGGTGGTGGCCGCTCTCAGCCATTTGCTGTTGGACTACACGACCGCCTACGGCATTCGCCTGTTCGAACCGTTCAACTTCCGCTGGTACTCCTGGGACATCGTTGCCATCATCGAACCCATCATGCTGCTCGCGCTCATCGCCGGGCTGGTTCTGCCTTCGCTGTTCGGCTTGATCAATCAGGAAATTGGCGCCCGCAGCAAAGGGCCGCGAGGCCGTGCGGGAGCGATCTTCGCTCTGGTCTGTCTCGCGCTCATTTGGGGCTTCCGCGACTATCAGCATCGCCGCGCCGTCACCGCCATGAACTCGTTCCTCTACCATGGGGCTACGCCGTCGCGGCTGGCAGCGTATCCCTACATGATCAATCCATTCCGCTGGCATGGCGTGGTTGAAACTGCCGACTTTCTCGAAACCGTGCCGGTGAATTCGCTGGTGCCGGAGGTCGATGACTCGCGCGCCCTGCTTTTCTACAAGCCGGCTGAAACCGACGCCAGCCGGGCGGCAAAGTCTTCATACTTTGGGCAGGTGTATCTGGATTGGGCGGTATTTCCTGTCGTGGAAGTGCAGGAATTTCAGGGCGAGAACAGCGGCTATCTCGCCGAGTTCAAGGACCTGCGGTATACCTTCCCCGACAGACGCGGCCGGGCCCCGCTCGGCGGCTACGTCGTGCTCAGCTCCGATCTGCGCGTGCTGCAGCAGGGGATGAACTCCAGCCGCTCGCCGACGGTGGACAGCCTGGAGCAGGGCCCTGATCGGCAGTGATCCGGCTTGTCCGCCGTCATAATTTGTCGCCACCCGCTGACCCCTCTTGACGGACGGCGACGCGACGTACAGAATCAAAGGGTCGAGGTGAATATGCTGGCGTATGTCTTCGTACTTGTTGCCGTGGCCGTGCACCTGCGCTTTTTCGCGATGCCTTTCAGCTTCACGCCGGTGGCCGCTGCCCTCCTGTTTTTCGGGGCGCGCATGCCCCGCAAGCAGATGTGGATTCCGGTGGCCCTGCTGGTCGCCTCCGACGTGTATCTCACGCGCGTGACCTACGCCTACCCGCTGACGGCCGATCATTTCGTCACCTGGGCCTGGTATGCGGCCATGCTGCTGCTGGGTGGAGTGCTGATCAAGGGCTTCTCGGCGCTACGCATCGGCGCGGCTTCCCTGACGGCATCGGTTTCGTTTTTCCTGATTAGCAACTTCGCGGTGTGGATGGTCTGGCGCGACATGTATCCCAAGAACTTCAACGGCTTGATGACGTGCTACGTCGCCGGCTTGCCCTTCTTCCGCGCCGAAGTTGTGTCCGACCTGCTGTTCTGTGCGGCCTTCTTTGGCATTGCATACCTGGTGAGCCAGCACGCGACGGAGCCGGCTTCGGTCCCGGTTAGCCGCAACCTTCGCTAAGATTCTCGTCAGCACCGAAAGCCGGACACGTTGTCCGGCTTTGTTATTGCGCTGACCGCGCTGGAATTGTCATGACGAGCGCAGCGAGGAATCTGCTTTTGTTAGCGTTGGAACGATCGCCGAGAAAACAGCAGCCCCCTTCCTGTCCGACCCCGCGTTTTGCTAGTTGCTAATTGCTAGTTGGCAGTGGCTACTTGCGATATGCTAAGAACTTCCATGACCGAAAAGCGCAAAGTACTTGGCCGAGGCCTGGAGACCCTGCTTCCACCGCGACAGGTGCCTCATGCTTCGACCGCGGTTTCGCCCGCTGCGCACAGCACAGCGCCGGGCGATCACCCCGGCGAGGCGCTGCGGCAGATTCCGCTCGACCACCTCGACCGCAATCCTTACCAGACGCGCACCGTGTCTCTCGATCCGAGCGCCCTCAACGAGCTGGCCGCTTCCATTCAAGCCGTAGGCGTGCTGCAGCCCATCGTGGTGCGGCCCGTGGCGGGCGGACGCTATCAGGTGATTGCCGGCGAGCGCCGCTGCGAAGCTGCGCGCATGCTCCACCATCAAACCATCCCCGCCGTGGTGCGCCCGGTTTCCAACGAGCAGGCCATGGAGATGACCATCGTCGAAAACCTGCAGCGTCTGGACCTGACCCCCATGGAGGAGGCCCGCGGCTATGACCGGCTGTCGCGCGAGTTCGGCCTGACCCAGGAGCAGATGGCGCAGCGCACCGGCAAGGAACGGTCGTCGGTGGCCAACTTCCTGCGCCTGCTGAAGCTGCCGGCCAGCGTGCAGGCCATGCTCGACCGGGGCGAGCTCAGCTTCGGCCACGCCAAAGTGCTGATGGCGCTGGAATCGCCCGACGCCATCGAGAAGCTGGCGCACCGGGTGGTCGCACTTTCGCTTTCGGTTCGCCAGACCGAGCAGGCCGTTACTAATCTGGTTCACCCCCCGGAAACCGCCGAAAAGGTCCGAATTGTCGACCCAAACGTCAAAGAAGCCGAGCAAGAGCTGCAACGGGCGCTGGGCGTCCGGGTCACCATCACCGACCGCAATGGCAAAGGCAAGATCCTGATCGAGTACTCGTCCCTGGAGGATTTCGACCGCATTCTCGAAGTAATGAAGGCCAAGTGATAGTCCGGCCCCAGCCCGCAAGATAGGCTTGACGACACCTGTCGGTGGCCCGACTTCCCTTTCCTGTTTCTGTACGCTGCACAGTGACCCCCGTCACTGACGGTCGATCGTGGCGGGGGGAATATCGGCTGTTAGCGCATTCAGCTTCGCCGAGGTTCTCAGATACCCGGCTGCATCCCCAATTCATAAGTGCCGAGTATTTGGTTTCTTGTCAGGCGTCACCCCGTCGCGAGAAGCTGATTGAGGTCGGGAGGCAATCATGCAGTGCATTCGGTCGCTGACAATCCAGCCGAGCGCTGCCTCCCAGCCGTGTCACCGCAAGCGGTGACGTAGTTCACGGACAAACGGGCAGTTTGCAGTTATTAAATATTGCTGTTCGTGTGCGGCAAAGTGCCTCGTATCCGCCTGGCGGAACTCCGTGCAGACCTCACGCCGCCCGCTCCTTTTGATGGAAATCCCGGCCCATGGCTCTTCTCCGGATTTCTAATCAAGAAACGCGCACTTGAGGGCTGTCAGTCTTGCACCCGGGCTAAGCCTAAAAGGGGGCAGTATGAAGAAATCCAGCGCATGGAAAATGGCTTGCATCGTCTTTATGTTTTGCGCCGCGTCCGTGATTGCCTCGCCCGCGCAAAGCTTGACCACGCTGCACAACTTCGCCGGCTCGGATGGGGCCAACCCGGCCGTGGGGCTGGTGCTGGCAACCGACGGCAACCTCTACGGCACATCCTCCAACGAGGGAGCAAACGGTAACGCTGGAACGGCTTTCAAAATCACTACCGGCGGCACCCTGTCCACGCTGTGGAACTTTTGCCAGTCCCCGCCCTACTGCGGTGACGGATTGCACCCGATGCAGATGATTCAAGGCCGAGACGGGAACTTCTACGGCGTGACCGCCGACGCTGACGTCGGCCTAGGCAACATCTTCCAACTGACTCCCGGCAGCAGAGAGACCTCGCTGTTCACCTTTTGCTCAATCCTCCGATGCACGTATGGGAGCAACCCCACCTCGATCATGCAGGCCAGTGATGGAAACTTCTATGGAGTAGTCAGCAACGGGGGAGAATCCCAGGACGGCGCCCTCTGGCAACTCCAACCGACTAGCTGGACTTTCAGTGAGCTGGGTAGCCCCGGCGTGTTCCCGAGTGTGACTTTGGTGCAAGGCCGGGATGGACAGCTGTACGGCGTGGCCCCCGCCGGCGGCATCGGCCTCCCCAACTGCCCTTCTTACTGCGGCACGGTCTTCAAGATCACGCTCAGCGGCAACCCCACTGTGTTGTACAACTTCTGCTCACAGACGAACTGCACTGACGGCGCGGAACCAAGCGCACCGCTGGTGCAGGGCAGCGACGGGAATTTTTGCGGGACGACCCTCTATGGCGGCGCCAATGGCGCCGGCGTCATCTTCAAAATCACGCCCAGCGGAACGATGACCATATTGCACAGCTTTGCCGGTGGCGAAGGCAACGGTGTGGTTGCTCCGCTGATCCCCCCAGCGCGGCCGCGTATTCGCTGAACTTCACGGTCGTGCCAAGCGGCGGGCTGGGGTATCTGTCGGTCTGGCCCACGGGTGGACCCCGGCCCACGGTTTCCACCTTGAACGATGTCGGCGGAAACGTCATCGCCAACGCGGCGATTGTGCCTGCGGGTACCAACGGCAAGGTCTCCGTTTACCCCACCGACGACACCGAGTTAGTCATTGACATCAACGGCTACTTCGCGCCCGCGGGCCCGGGTGGGCTCTGGCTGTATGCGGTGGCGCCTTGCCGGGTCATCGACACCCGCCACGTGGGCAGCGGCCAGCCCTTCACCGGAACCTTGGCTCCTCCGGTGGATGTCGTGGATAGCCCTTGTGGACCGCCGGCTGCGGCGCAGGCGTATGTGTTCAACGCGACAGTCGTTCCGCCGGGAAGCCTGGGCTACCTGACGCTGTGGCCAGACGGCGGCAACAGTCGCTGGTTTCGACGCTGAACGCAGCAGACGGATCGATCACCAACAACATGGCCATCATGCCCACCAACAACGGAAAGGTCGATGCTTATGCGTCGGGGCTCACCCAACTGATCCTCGACATCTCCAGCTACTTCGCGCCGTAGTTACCGGTTGATGCGCCGCCCCTCAACCACCCCCAACAAGCGCGAAAGCAGCGCTTGTTGGGGGCCCCGGTGAGGGGCTCGGGGGCAAATTTGTGCCAGCGTTCCCACCGCTTCCGCGGTGGGCTAATCAGTTGCGCCGCGGCGCGGCTCGATTTAGCTGCTAACAGCTGATTGCCGACAGCTAATCAAAACTTCGACTTCAGCCGCTGGTAGGTGGTTCCCAACGACTCCGGCAACACGCGGGTCTCGCCGATTACGGTCATGAAGTTGGCGTCGGCCACCCAGCGTGGCAGCACGTGCATGTGAATGTGCTCGGCGATGCCGGCGCCCGCCGCTTTGCCAATATTCATTCCCACATTCACTCCATCCGGGCGATACAGTTCGATGAACGCGGTTTCCAGGCGCTGCGACAAGGCCATCATTTCGCTGGCAATCGGCGACGCCAGCTTATGCAGGCGGTTGACATGCTCGTAGGGCACGATCATGGCGTGGCCCGAGGTGTAGGGAAAGGCATTCAGGATGATGAAATTGTGCTCGCCACGGTACACAATCAGCGACTTCGGGTCGTCGCCGGCGCGCAGCAATTCGCAGAAGACGCAAGCCGGCGCCTCGCCGGCAGTGACGTAGGTGTAACGCCATGGGGTCCACAGATAATCCATATCATGAGCAGAGTAACAAACCGTCGCAGCGTTAAAAACCCCCCCAACCGTCCGCGCATCGCCGTCACAGCGGCGGGTGTCCGGCGAACTTGACAGGGAGGTTAATTATCCTGAAAAAGCTTGTAAAATCAGTGCGAATATTGAACTTACAAGTTTGACACTGCTGGGCACGGTTGTTATATTCAAAGAGTTCCATGGCAGCGAAACCGGTTCCATGGGATTCGGCCGCTGGGTTGTCCAAGCCCGCTATTGGCGGGCAATCACACCTGAAGATTCAAGCCAGCAGTCCGCTTTTATTTCTTATTAAGGCTCTCTGCGTGTTTTCAAAACGCGCGAGTGTACATACGCAACCACATGTCTTTCGACGAAGTCCCCAACGCCTCGACCACTCAAACCGAAGACTCCGGCGCTCCTGAGCAGCCGCAAACTCAGCAGGCAACGGAGCCCAGCGCTCCTTCCGAGCAGGCTCACATAGAGCGAGCTTCGGAGCCCAGCCCGATTGCCGAGCATCCGCACCTCGAGCCAGCCTCTGAGCCCAGCCCTCAACCTGTCGAGCGGACCGCCGTCGCCGCTCCCCGCTCCGAAAAAGAACCGACTATGGAAGATTTCGCCACCGCCCTTGAAACCTTCGAGCAGGAACAGGCCCAGACCGAAGCCGCGCTGAACGAAGAACAGATCGTTACCGGCACGGTGCTGAAGGTCACGCCGCAGTACGTGGTCGTGGACATCGGCTACAAATCCGAGGGCGTGGTGCAGGTCGCGGAATTTACCGACTCCGAAGGCAACGTCACGGTGAAACGCGGCGACGAGATCGCGGTCATGCGCGAGCCCGGCCACACCGAAGAAGGCTACATCCATCTCTCGCACGAGAAGGCGCAGCGTTTGCACGCCTGGGACGAGATTGAGAAGGCCTACACCGACAAGGCTTCGGTCAAGGCGCGTGTCATCGATCGCATCAAGGGAGGCCTGACGGTCGATATCCTGGGCGCGCGCGCTTTCCTCCCGGGTTCGCAGGTTGATCTGCGCCCGGTGCGTAACCTCGACGGACTGAAGGGCCATGAGATCGAGGTCCGCATCATCAAGCTGAACAAGAAGCGCGGCAACATTGTCGCCTCCCGCAAACAGTTGCTGGAAGAAGAGCAGTCAGAGAAGCGCACCAAGACCCTGGACCAGTTGCACGAAGACGGCATTCTCACCGGCACGGTCAAGAACCTGACCGACTACGGCGCCTTCGTCGATCTGGGAGGCATTGACGGACTGCTGCACATCACCGATATGTCCTGGGGCCGCCTGACCCACCCGCGTGACCTGGTGCAGGTGGGCGACCAGATCCAGGTGAAGGTGCTGAAGTTCGACCGCGAAAAACAGCGCGTGTCGCTGGGCTTCAAACAGCTCACGCCCGATCCCTGGCTGGACGCCGCCGAGCGCTATCCCATCGGCGCGCATGTGCACGGCCGGGTCATCAGCGTGACCGACTACGGCGCGTTCGTCGAACTGGAACAGGGCATCGAAGGGCTGGTACACGTCAGCGAGATGACCTGGTCCAAGCGCATGAAGCACCCCTCCAAGCTGGTCAGCGTGAACGACCAGGTTGAGGCCGTGGTGCTGAACGTCAATCCGCAGGAACGCCGCATCAGCCTGGGTCTGAAGCAACTGGAATCGAATCCCTGGGAAAGTCTGCACGAGAAGTTCCCGGTGGGCGCGGTGGTGGAAGGCAAAGTCCGCAACTTGACCGACTTCGGCGCGTTCATCGAAATCGAAGACGGAATCGACGGGCTGGTCCACGTCAGCAACCTGAGCTGGACCAAGCGGGTGAAGCATCCTTCCGAAGTGCTGAAGAAGGGCGACAAGGTGAAGGCCATCGTACTGGCCATCGAGCCCGACCAGCGCCGCCTGTCCTTGGGCGTGAAGCAGCTTCAGCCCGATGTCTGGGACACCTTCTTCGAGCAGCATCACGTGGGCGATGTCATCCACGGCAAGGTGCTGCGCCTGGCCAGCTTCGGCGCGTTCGTCGAGATTGCCGATGGCATCGAAGGCCTATGCCACAACTCGGAAGCGGCGGACCCTCAGGGCCAGCCCATCAAGCTGGAATCCGGCCAGGAGTTCGAATTCAAGATCATTAAGATGAACCCTGCCGAAAAGAAAGTGGGACTCAGCATTCGTGCCGTGGGTGGCGTAGAGGCCACGCGCCGCGAGGTCGAGACCTACAAAGCTCCGGCGGCCGCCTCTTCCGGCACGGGCTCGACCATTGGCGAGTTCATGTCGTGGAAGCGCGCCAGCAGCGAAAACAATTAGTGCGACGGCATTGAGATTGCCCAGGCCGCCAGCGATGGCGGCCTTTTGATTTTGCGCGCAGGCGTCTGTAGTCCAGGCTTGGACGGCTACTCTCGTTCGGCTTCGCGCGTCAGCGACTTCAGCACCATGTTGATCAGCGCCAGCACAATGGCTCCCCAAAAGGCCGGCCAGAAGCCGCGGACCACGAAATCAGGCTTCAGCAGCGTGGAGGCAAACATCAGCATCAACGCATTGATGACCCACCAGAAGATTCCCAACGTTACAACAGTCAAAGGCAGCGTGATGAGTTTCAGAAAGAAACCCAGCGTGGCATTCACCAGCCCGATCACCACCGCGGCGATCAGCGCCGCCACGAATCCGTGCACGTAGAATCCGGGCACCAAATGCGACACGATCAGCAGGCTGATCGCGCTCAACAACCAATTCAGCAGCAAACGCATTATGTTCCTTTCGCGGACCGCCTCAGGAGATCGTCTTCTTCGCCAGGATCATGCTAATGGCTTTGGCGGCGCGGCGCTCGCGAGTCTCCTCCTGCTTGGCGCCGCTGATCCATTGCGCGAACTCCTTGCGATGAGTGTAAGCCAGCTTGTCCCACAGCGCTTTGGCTTCTTTGCTCTGGCGGAAGACCTTGGCCAGTTCGGCGGGCGGCGCAATGGTCCACTCTTCCGTATCGCGCTCCATCACGACCGCGACCGTGTCGCCGGGCTTGGCGTTGGCGCCCGCCTGCAATTGCTTGTTGAAGGTCAGCAGATGGCGTCCTTCCATGGGTTGAATGTTGGTGCGAAACGGAAAGCCGTTGATCGTGCCTTTTACCCGAATGCGTCCCCGGGTTTCCCACGCTTCGGACACATCAAACGGAACCGCTACAAAGCACCAGGCGCCGTTCGGCCCGGCTGGCTCGGCTTTCGCTTTGAATTTCTTCTGCATCGTTGCCTCACAGCAATAAGTCGCTTTGGACGGAGGGAAATTCGCGGAAATTATACCGCGAGAGTAAATCGGCTGCGTTGCCGCTGGGCTCGCGCGATGCGATAAGCTCATGGCAGAGGTTGTTGACGATGCCGGATGCGATTGGGCAATTTGCCAACGCCAAGTACCTGAACCTGGAAACCTTCCGCAAAACCGGAGTGGGGGTGCGCACTCCGGTATGGTTCGCGCAGGATTCGAGCTCGCCGTCGGACGCCGATTTTTCGCCTAACGCAGGCTGCGTTTTCTACGTTTATTCCACGCCCGACGCCGGCAAGATCAAGCGGATTCGCAACAATTCCAAGGTGCGGATTGCGCCTTGCAGCCTTCGCGGCAACCTTCGCGGGGCATGGGTGGAGGCGCGCGCGCGCATCTGCCAAGGCGCGGAGGCGGCACACGGGCAGGAGCTACTGCGCCGCAAATATGGCTGGATCAAGATTGCCGGCGACTTCTTCAGCAGGCTGCTGGGCAGGACGCAGGCGGTGATCGCGATTCACCTCGACTGAGACCACGAGTCGGATCGACGACCCAGTTAAAAAGGCGCTATCCGGAACGACTCCGCTGGGGCCGCGATTGGCTGCGGCGTAGCCCGAACCAGGGCGGACGATTGACCGGACGCCCCGGCCTTAGCGGGATTACTCTCGTGGAGATCCAGGAGCAGAATTCTGCTGTCGGAGTGATAGGGCTCGCCGGACGCAGTTTGCGCCTGGAAAACTGGATCAGCGGAATGCAAATATTCCTCCCGGCTCACCGACAAGGTATTCGTCAGATCGGTTCCAACGAAATCACGCTCGGCATCCACCGCGGGATCGATCCGGTGATTGATCAAACGTCCTCGCTTGGCGATTTCAATGGCAACGTCGTGCGTGGCGGCAGCCGCCCAGATGGGCATCCCGTCAATCGTGTAATCGGTTTTCCAGATGCGAAGATGATGACGTCGCGACATGACCGCACCCGGATCGGGCAAGGCGTACGAATAGTCCTGCACTCTTCCGAACAAGTAAAACCTGGCCATGGGCAACTGAGCGTCGCTGGTCCGATGGCGCAACAAGTGCCAGACGAATAGCGGTTTCCATTTGTCAGTTTTGACCCAACCGGCGCGCTCGAACGCTTGTTGCAGGTCTTCCTCTTGGCCGACAAAGACCAGGTTCAGCATGTCGCCCTTGCGTCCCTCACCACTGAAGACCCGGGGCGGGAGATAATCCATCATCTCGCCGAGTTCGGAGGAATTTTCTGGCGGACGCGGTACCCCCGCCGATAGAAGCGAGGCAGCGCCGTCGATTTGCGCAGTGATCTCTGTACTCTCCACGACGGTGCTGTCGTGGCCACGGGTGAGCAAGAAAACTGGCGCAGCGGGTAGGAAGATGAGGCCCGTGGTGATCATGGCAGCGGCCATCAGCTTGGTACGAGACCGTCCTCTCACCTCCAGGTGTGCTCGCAAGCCGGCCCGCTCGCCGTTTATCAGTTCTACGGAATCGAGTTTCAGGGCTACCTTGCCTCCGATCCCCAGCAACCGCTTGCCCTTAACTCCAGTGATGGAGCCGTGGGCGATGGTTCCCGCCGGAATAACGTCGAAACCTTCCACGCTCACATCCCGCACGACGACAAAATCCAGGCGGTCTCCAACCCGGGCGTGGGCAGAGGAAACGCTTTCCGCAAGTCGAAGCTTGATGGGGGTCCCATCGGGAATGGTCAATGTGGCAGGGATCGCACTTCTCTCCTGGGCCGAAACCCAAGACATGAGAAACATGGTGAGCAGGATATAAGCGGGTATTTTGCGGAGAAACGCACTGGACACTGAATGCCGCCTTTGCTGAGGTCTGACCTCTCACCCGCGACGGCCAAAGATGTCTAGCGCAACGGCGTGATGGATTAGGGGATTCTACCGCAGTTGGAATGTCCCCTGTATGGTCAAAATTGCACATTACGAAGATTTCATTGTGGCTTCATCCCAGGAATGAGTACCGTCCGTGTGGGCGATGGTTCCTTCTGGACCATTGGTGCGGTGAACTTATTGCTTTTGCTTTAGATCCTGAGCCGCTTGCAACACCTTGTCGGGCGTGCCGAGATCGCGCCAATAATATTCGTCGGCCCGAAAGGCGAGAATCTTTTCTTCCAGGCCAGCCAAACGCAGGTAGCAGTCGATGATGGAGAACACGCCCTCTTCCGTCATTTTCGCAAACAGGCGCGGAGAAATTATGTGGATGCCGCAGAACGCCAGCGTCTGAGTGTGCTGTGAAGGTCGAACCAATTCAGTTTTGCCATCGTCCCCGGACCGCCGGCCGCAAAGTTGCAACTGGTGGTCGAACAGCAAGTAGCGAGAACTCTTGCGCGATCGTACCGCAAGTGTAGCGAGGGCCCGATTTTCAAGGTGAAACTGCAGCATGCGCGGGAAATCGATGGTGCTGATGACATCGACATTGTGCAGGATAAACGGCCCTTCCGGCTCGCTGGAATTCGCGAGAAAGAAATGTGCAGCGTTTTTCAGGCCGCCACCGGTGTCAAGCAGTATCTCCTCGCGAGAGACTTCAACAGACATGCCGAAGTTGTCGTTGGTTTTCAGATACTCGGCGATCATGCCGGCAAGGTGATGTGCATTGACGATCACCTCGCGAATTCCAATCGCGCGCAAGCGGGCCAGCGTGATCTCCAGCATGGTGCGCCCAGCGACTTCCACCAGCGCCTTGGGGCGATCGTCGGTAAGCGGCCGCAATCGCGTGCCCAGGCCGGCGGCCAAGATCATCGCTTTCATTTGCCCCAATTCTCCAATTCGCGATGCTGCACCACTACCTCCACCCCTTCCCTGCCGCGCAAATGTTTGGCCAATTGTTCCGCCAGATATACCGAGCGATGCTGGCCGCCGGTGCAGCCAAACGACGCCGTCAAGCTCTTAAAGCCACGCCGCTGATAATCGCTCACGCTGGCATCCACCAGGGCGGTGACGCCAGCCAGGAATTGATGCACGCTCTCTTGCTGATTCAGATAATCGGCCACGGGCTGGTCTTTGCCGGTAAGAGCTTTGAAGCGCTCTTCGCGTCCGGGATTAGGAAGACTCCGCGCATCGAAAACGAAGCCGCCGCCGTGTCCGGTCTCGTCCTTCAGCGGACCGCGGTGAAATGAAAAACTGCAAACCCGCACTGTGACATTGCCGGTTCCGGGCGCCAGGCCCTGCAATTTGTCCGAGCCCAGAATGCTCTGGAACGCGTCCGTCAGCGCCGGCAGCGCGATGGGCAGCTCGACGTTATGCAGCAGCCAGCGCAGGTTCTTGACCGCATACGGCACGCTTTGCAGGAAATGCGCTTTGCGCTCATAGAAGCCGCGAAACCCATAAGCGCCCATCGCCTGCATGACGCGAACGTACACATAGCCGTAGTAATGCCGCATGAACCCTTCGCGATCCAGCTCGATGAAACCGGCCAGCGTGTCGAGATAATGATCGAGCAATTGCTGGCGCAACTCCGGCGGCAAGTCGGCCTTGGCGTCGAACAAAAGCGACGCGATATCGTATTGCAGCGCGCCTCTGCGGCCGCCCTGGTAATCCAGAAAAAATGGATTGCCGTCGCGCCACATGACATTGCGCGATTGGAAATCGCGATACAGAAAGTAATCGCGGGCGGCGCTGAGCAGGAACTTCGTCAGGCGGCCGAAATCCACTTCCAGCGCCTGTTCGTTGAACGGAATATTGGCCAGCCGAAGAAAATAGTACTTGAAGTAATTCAGGTCCCAGGCGATGGACTGGCGATCGAAACTGGCGCGCGGATAGCACAGCTTGTAATTCAAATCGCGGCCGGCTTCGACCTGAAAGCGCGGCAACACGGCCACAACTTTGCGATAGGCTTCAACTGCCTGGGGAGCAATGGCCTCGCCTGCCCGATTTTTCGCCAGCAACTCAAACAGCGTGGTGTCGCCCAGGTCCTCTTCCAAATAAGCGCCGTGCTCTAAGTCTTCGGCATAGATTTCCGGCACCGGCAGGCCGTGACGGCGAAAATGCCGGGAAAATTCCAGGAAAGCCAGGTTCTCTTCGCGCACCTCGTAGCGCACGCCAATGGCGCTGAACTTATCGCTGGCCAGCCGGACCATGCTACGTCCGGAGCCGCCGAGCTGGCCGTGCAGCGGCTCCGCCTTATCCACCGCGGTGTGGAAATGCTGCTCAAAAAGTTGCTTGAGAACGTCCATGAATATGGTTTCCAGTGATTCATTTTAGAGTAATCGCCGGAATTGACCTATACGGATGGGGTGCCGGGCGAACGGGGGGAGTCGCACGGCTTTGAAGTTTGCTAGAATGACGGCGCTCAGGAGAAGGTACAAATGCCTCCCACACTTGCGAACGGCAAGATTTGCTACCTCGAGATTCCCACCACCGACATTGCACGCTCGGCCGACTTCTACCGGCAGGTCTTCGGTTGGAATGTGAGGCAACGCGGTAACGGCAGCACCGCCTTCGACGACTCGGTCGGTGAAGTGAGCGGCAGTTGGGTACTGGGACGACCTCCGTCTTCACAGCCCGGCCTTCTCGTGTACATCATGGTGGACAGCTTGGCGGCGACGCTGGAGGCAGTTGTCGCCAACGGAGGAGAGATCGCACAGCCGATCGGCGCCGACGCGCCCGAGATCACCGCCCGCTTCCGCGATCCGGCAGGCAACGTGATTGGACTCTACCAGGAACCCGCTTGAGGCCCGGCTTTCACCCGGCTCGGCTCGCGCTGATACTGAGAGTTAGAAGTGCGAACGCTACCACCAATCCAACGGTTCTGCACCAATGGTATAGGTCCCAACGGTGCTCCTGCGCTTGCCAATCAGCAGGAACCGACTTGGGCATCCATTTGGCAATCCGGTTGTTGATGGGCACTGGCGCGACCAGCGAGAACACCACGGCGACGACCTGGATAGCAAGCGCGATCGCCGCCCAGCGCCACGCCGACTGGTCCAGGTGCGCGAACGACAGCAGTAACAGAACATTAAGAAGCACGGACCCGGCCATCCAAAACGGCATCAGCCGCCCAAACAACGCAGCTAACGATGAGCGCACTAATATGTGCGCCTCCAGAGGTTGCCGATTCAGAGTGGGATGGCTGAACAGCGCCACATTAAGTTCACTGCCGCACATCAGGCCAAGCACCAGCAGGGCAACGAGCTGCAACGTCATAGGAATACCCTCCTACAAAGTTTTGGATGCAACTCGATGGCCTGCGGAGTCCGGCCCGATTCAGTTGGGAGCTCTTCGCTTGCGCAGCAGCTCCGCGTTGTACTGCTCACTCTGGCCTTTGGGGACGCTGAGCGATTGCCACGCCGCACCCTTCCAATGTTTGGCCAGGTACACGATCTGTCCCACGTGATAGGCGTAGTGCACGACCTGGCGATTGATGGCCTGCAGCACGGAATGCGGTTCGCTGCGAATCATGACCGTGCGGCTCAGGTCGTCAGGATGGAGCGAGTTGATCGTCTCGAAAACCAGTTGCCAATTCTGCTCCCACGAGCTGAGCACTTCTTCGCGTTTGGCGTCGGCGTGCATGATGAATTCGCGGTCGCGATTGCGGTCGGGCTTTTCGCCGTCGCTGGTCAGGAAGCCGGTAAAGCGCGAGCGCATGTTGCCCGCCATGTGCTTCACGATAACGGCAACGCTGTTGGACTCAGCATCGGGCGCGGCAAAAAAATGCTCATCCGTAAGCTGGGCGATGGCGTCATCGGCAAGGCGCTTGTGGCCGCGCAGGCTGCGGAAAGCTTCGTCGAGGTAGAGATCATCAATGCCGGGCATAAGAAGTTGCGTCTCCGTTCGGCGGCGAGTGGCGTGCCCTCAATTCTAAGCTTACCGGGGTGTGTGTGGACCGAGGCTGGTGGCCCAGGCAACATTACCTTCGCAGGGAAGCAGATCCGCGGCGCTACGGCACAGCGATGGGAGGAATATCGGTGTAAGGTTCGTTAACTTGGATGGGATAGGTTGTAGGCGAGTTAGAGAGCCAAACTTCCAAGTAATAGGCGCCTGCCGGTAGCTGCAAGTAATACATTCCGTTCTGATCGGTCCTTACCGCTATCGATCTTCCAAGCGCCCGGTTGGAGACCGTTACCGTAATCCCCGGGGCAGGAGCCCGGGCGCCATTTGGGAAGACTCGCACCAACTGCCCTCGTAACGAGGCAGCACTTGCGGCCAGCGTAATGACGAGCAGGAACGCGCCGATGAGCAGGGCCTTGCGAAGGCTGGAAAAAATCCGCCGCGCCTTCATTGCGGCCCGCCTTGAACAGGAGCCACGGGCTTGGGCGCTGCTTGATTCGTCGCCGTGTTGTAACTCGGCGGCTGGCTGAGCGTAATCTCCTTCAGGACAATTTCCTGCGTCTGCTCATTTACGTCCATCCCAGCTTGCTTAAGTTTCTTTGGGTCAAGATGAAGGGGAGGGGCGCCAATGAAGCCCGGGTGAGACACGTATAGGTCCGGATAAATCAAGCCGCCATTCGGTCCCGGTTGGGTGGCAAACTTGATTTTGAACGACCCGTCATTGGGCTCAATATGGGAGATGGGTGGATCCAGCAGGACGTCCCCGGGAGTCAACGCGTCCAGCCCGCCTCCATTCTGCCCGACCACTCGACCCGAGACTTCCCACAACTGGTAAGGCGGGGGCGGATTCCAAATATTCGGTTTGTTCATCACCAGCCAGAAGATGGCGAAGTAGAGCGCTATGGGGCCACCGAACTTAACGGTTACGCCGTAAACTTTCCCGCCAACCGACCCGGAACTGGCTTCCGGCAAGGCCTTGAACAGGATGATGGCTGGAACAATCGGAAGCAGCGTTATCCAAATGAGTATGGGTGGTGGCATGTAAGCGCCTCTTAATAGCGCACATCTTGCCACCAGCGTGCTTCTCAGTCAACAAGAAAAACATGGCTCCAGGTTGTTTGCAGCAACAGAGAACGGTTCTCCGTTCTGGCCTTCTCTTGGCCAGGGCGAGGATTTACACTGACAACTGCTTTCTTAGGAGCGGACCTGCGCCAGGATGGAGTGCACCACGTTGAGGGTGTGCTGCGCGGCGAAGATTTGCTTCAGGATCTCTTTGAACTCCTCCTCGGACTTGATCGGCCTGGCACTATTTAGATAGGTCAGGGTCATAGGATAAAAGTTGACGGTGTGAGAAACCTTGAACAACTCGAACCGGTAGTTGAGCGTGGGCGCAGCAATATAGAAGTAATGGACGAAAATATCGCCCGTGGCCTGGGTCACGACTTCGCCCTTCACCAACTGGCGAGTTTTCTCGCCCAGCAGGGCGGCTTGCTCCTTCAGAATGGTGATCGGAGTGACTAGGTTGAAGTCGGCAATGTTTGCCGGCCAAAAGTCGTTGCTGTCAGGCATGGGCTCCTCCTAAGAACAATGGCCAGTGGCCAGGTGTCAGTAACAGCAAATCCCTCGCTCCAACTGAGGACCACAAACAACAGGCAACTGGAGCACTATAGGGGTCCTTCGACTCGCTACGCTGGCTCAGGATGACACATCAAACCCGGACCCCCTCAACTTCAGCTCCAACGTTAGCGGCAGATGGTCCGACATCGTGTCCTTGTCGGGCTGGCCGTCCTCCTGCAACAGCGAAAAACCCCGGATCGAAGTGGGGATGCGCACGTTCTCCGGCGCGAAGCCATCCAGCAGATCGGGGCGCAGCAACACCTGGTCGAACAGGTTCCAGTAATAGCAAAGGTGCTCGGCGCCCTCGAAGTAAAAGGTGCCGCCCGCCTCGCCGTGGTCGCCGAAATGGTTCCACATCGGGTTGTAGAAGAACTTGTACCTCTGCTTTTGCACCAGGCGGGTTTTGCGGGCCGCGACGCGGCGGCTCATCACGGCGTGCAGGCCGCCGGCTATGACCATGCCCGCCTCGAAAGGATTCATGTTCATCTCACCGAGAAGAATGGTGCGCTGATGACCTTCGCTAATCTCGACCTGGTCGATGGCTTGCGCCAGGTGCACCGACTCAACCAGCAGGCTCTCCTCGGAGAAGTTCATCTTGGCGGGAAGATGGGCGGCGGCGAGCAGAATGCTCTGGCACGCGGGCAGCTCCAGGCGGCGAATCGAGACGCGATGGCTCTCAAACAGCGGCGTCAGCAAACTCGACTCGAAGCGGGTGAAAAAGAGCAGGTGGCCGCAGTTGCCGGGAGCGTACTGGTGGTAGGGCGCCTCGGCGTTGAGGTCCTCCAGAAGCTGGGCCGACGACGTGGGACACTCGGCCAGGATGACCACGGCGGCGTTCTCCTGACGCGCCAGGCGAGCGGCGAAGCCGTGCAGGTCGTGCCGATTCAGATTCCAGAACAGGAACCTCGTCATAGGCCGAGCGTAACAGAAGCGGGTTGCGGGTTCGAGTTACGAAAGTGCCAGGTGGCAGTAGTCAGTAGTCAGTAGTCAGTAGTCAGTAGTCAGTTGCCAGTTTCGAGTTGGGAAGGAACGTGGGAGTGAGATGATCTGGGTGCCCCGTTCTAGCCATCTTTTGGCTAGGGCAGGGATTTTCGTTGGTAGATGCGAAATGCCCGACCCTTGTCGCCTTCCTAGGGCGACAGGGTGGGTATGACGTGGTCACGAAATAGCGCCCACGCTCTCGCCAAAAGCGGGCGAAAAGGATGGGGCACCCATGTCTGAGAAGCCCGGTCAAGTCGAAGGGGGTGGCAACCTGCCCAACTGGCTACTGACAACTGTTTTGCGATCCCAGGTTAGCCCAACAGAAGGGCGAACCTGGGGCACCGGGCCTTCGCCAGCCGCTCAAAGTTTTCTCTTGCTTCCGGACCTTCTTTGTATTCTGCTTTCATGTTCACAGTCTATGCCCAAAAATGTCAAATGGCGCAGGCCCAAACCACAAAAGGAAAAGCCATTGGCCAATCCAAATCAAGACGCAAGAGACCAATATCAGCGCGAGGTAAGTGGGGACACTCATGTTAGAGGTGAAGTCGAAACTAAGTTTCCACCAGACCTTGTAAAGGACTATAAAGCCGCCCAAGAGAAAGAAACAACCCATAAGCACAACACGTTTATCGTGGAGGTAATTACTATGTTTGCGGTAATTATCTATGCTGGGCTGGCTTTCTGGCAGGGATGCTCCGGCCAAAAATCGGCCGATGCTGCCGTTGAGTCCGCCAGTTCCACCAAAGACATGTTCCGCGACGATCAGAGGGCTTGGGTTGGACCAGTTAGTTTCGGCACTCCCACCCCTCCGATTGATGTTGGCAATCAACCGCAAGTGGCGGTGAAAATAATTAATAGCGGAAAGACCCCGGCGCTCAAATTTAAGGTTAAGTTCACGACAAGAGAGTCGCCGAAAGACGTCATATTTCTCGCTGATTATAAAGCGCTCCCTCTCGGGACAAAGCAGACTATTGCTGTTATTTTGCCGAACGTAAACATGATGCTGAACACTGTGCCTCGGGGCAGAAAATTTGAGCGGGAGGAGGTTGACGCGATAAAAAGTGGGACTATGATCTTCTACACTTACGGGGAACTTACCTACGAAGACGTTTCCGGGAGACCGCATACCACTGATTTTTGTGGCTATCTTGACCGCAGCACTATGACCACCTTCATCGCCTGCGACACCTACAATAATGCCGACTAATAGCCTGGTGCCCCAGGTTCGCGTCCGTGTTTTGGACGCTAACCTGGGATGAGGAAAATCCGGGCCGGCCCGCCGAACATTTTCAACTCACGATCTCGGGCCGTCCACTCCGATTCGATCTCCACCACCCCGTTCTCCCGGAAGGCATAGTGCCGGAAACTGCTCCACTTCCAGTCTCCTGCTTCCTTCACCAGTCCGCGTTTCACCGGATTGCGGTGTAGGTAGCGTAACTTTACCGAGAACTCACGCGCATCCCTTACGTTGCGGTCATAGTAGCGTTTTGGCAGAACGGATTCGGTTTTTCTGAACCCAGGTTAGCCCAACAGAGGGGCGAACCTGGGGCACCAACTCTCGAACCTGGGGCACCAACTCTTCGGCTGCGCAGGCGTTTTGCGAACGACAACTTCAAGTAATGAATCGCTTCGGCCAGCGTGTCATGCTCCGGCTCGCTGAGCAGCAGGTGAACGTGTTCGGGCATCACCACGTATCCGTAGACGCGCAGGTCGAAGCGACTACGCATGTCTTCGAGGCAACGTGGGAACAGGTCGTAAACTGCGGCGTTGACGAACCTGGGCTGGCGGCGATAACAACTGAAGGTGATGAAATGCGACTGTCCGGATTCGTGAAACCGGCGCAGACCACGTGGCATGAAAACAATCTACACCCTGACCACTACCGAGTGCAGTGATCCCAGGTTAGCGTCCAAAAGACGGACGCGAACCTGGGGCACCACATCTCCAGGGCAAACCTGGGGCACCGCGTCTTTTCGCCCGAAACGGCGTTTGACTCGTCAGTCCTGTTGCGCTGGGCCCCAGCCGCCGCCGCCGGGGGTTTCGATGCGGACGCGTTCGCCTCGGCGCAGGCGTGTGCTGCCCTTACTAGGCATGAGCTCGGTGGAACCATCGGCGCGAAATATCTCTGTCCGTCCCGGCGCTCCGTCCTCGCCGCCGGCGAGGCCGTAGGGCCGGAACTTGCGCCGGTCGGCGAGCAGGGTCACAGTGGCGTCGGTCAGCACTTCCATTTCTCGAATGATGCCGTCGCCGCCGCGATGCTTTCCGTCCCCGCCGCTGCCCGCGCGCAGCGCATACTTCATCACTCGCAAAGGATAGCTGTATTCCAGCGCTTCGGCGGGCGTGTTGAGCGAGTTGGTCATGTGGGTGTGCACGCCCGAGACGCCGTCGTGGGCGACGCTGGCGCCCGAGCCTCCGGCAACGGTTTCGTAGTAGGCGAAGGGGGTGGTCGGCGCCGCGCTTGCGCTCCGCTCCGCCAAGGGAAGGGTTGTAGGTGGTATAGGGGTCCTTCGACTCCTCGTCTGGTCGCTGTCGCGACCAGACTCGTCGCTCAGGATGACAGCGGAAGGAAGGTCAGATAGTCCCGCCCTAGCCAAAGGAAGGCTAGAACGGAGCGCCCCCAAAGAAGTAGAAAGGGGCATGCCCGAGTGACGATCGTCCATGCCGCCGATGGTGAGGTTGTTCATGGTGCCCGACGACGCGGCGGGGATGTGCTGGGGCAGCGCCTGGGCCAGCGCGCGCAGCAGCACGTCAACGATGCGCTGCGAGGTCTCAACATTGCCGCCAGCCACGGCTGCGGGGGGACGCGCATTGACGACGGTGCCCTCGGGCGCGATCAGCTGAATGGGGCGCATCAATCCGGCGGTGGCGGGAACGTCTTCGCGCAGCAGGCAGCGGAAAACGTAGAAGCAGGCGGAATACGTGATGGCTTCCACGGCGTTGATGCTGCCCTCCACCTGGGGCGAGCTGCCGGTGAAGTCGATGACGACGGGGCGCGGCTTGCGGCTCGCAGTTTTTGTTGCGCGCGGAAAGGTGATGCGCACGGCAATGCGCACCGGCGCGTCGCTGACGCCATCGTCATCGAGCACGTCGGCGGCGGCGTAGCTTCCCGCAGGCACGGTCGCCAAAAATGCGCGCATCATTTTCTCGGAGTAATCGAGCAGGGCCCGCGCGGCACGCTGCACGCGCGGGAGGCCGTAACGCGCGCAGAGTTCGAGCAGCCGCGTGCTGCCGGTGTGACACGCCGCCAGTTGCGCGCTGAGGTCGCCTTCACGTTCTTCGGGAGTGCGAACATTGTTGAGCAACAGAGCGAGAATGTCGCGGTCGAGCGTTCCGGCACGCACGATTTTCACCGGCGGAATGCGCAAGCCTTCCTGGTAGATCTCGCGACAGGGGCCCATCGAGCCAGCGTAGGTCCCGCCAACATCGGCGTGATGCGCGCGAGCGGCGACGAAGAATTCGGGAGCGGCGTGGGACGCGGCATATCCCACATTGTGGGAGTTGGGTCCGGTCGCGCGCCGGGCGGGTCGCGTGTTGCGCTGGGCGCGTCCGACGAAGACCGGAGCGACGACGGTGATGTCGGGCAGGTGCGTGCCGCCGCGGAAGGGATCGTTGAGCATGGCGACGTCGCCGGGCGCGAGCGGCAACTCGGCAATGGCGGCGCGCACCGACATCGGCATCGAGCCGAGGTGCACGGGCATGTGATCGCCCATGGCGAGCACGTTGCCGGCGGCGTCGAAGAGCGCGCAGGAGTAATCGCGACGCTCCTTGATGTTGGGCGAGAAGGCCGTGCGGCGAAGCGCGGCGCCCATCTCCTCCGCGACGGCGTGAAACAGATGCTTGAAGACCTCGAGCTCGATGGGGTCGGCGCGCATGTGAGCGAGTGTAACTCAGGCGCGGGCGGCGGGACACTTTGCCCCCTCGTTTTGACGCGGATCACTAAAGTTTTGGACGCAAATCACCGTTTGCATTCGGCGCGGATCACTAAACGGCCAACCGCGCAAGACATTTTCCAAATATTTTTGTTGACTTTCCACGCGAGTAACCGCAATATCTTGGGTTAGACATACTGCTCATGCAGCATCTTGGGCGGGTATGGAATCGGCCCCAAGAATCGACCTTCAAGGGAGAAGGTTACACAAGGAGGATTACCCAATGGCAACGAAGAAGAAGGCCACGAAGAAAGCCGCCAAGAAGAAAAAGCGGTAACCGTTCCTGCGAGGCATCGGCCTCGCTTTCCTTTTGCGCAAAACCCGGCCTCCGCACTCGCCGTACGCGGAGGCCTTTCCCTTTTGCGCCGCACTCTCCCCGCGCCGAATTACGGATGCCCCTCCAGCCTCTGATCGCAAGTGCCGTTCGTGGGTTGCTGGGGCAACTGCGGCACCTGCAGCAAGTGGGGCGAGCTGAAGTCGAAGAAGCCGTTATTCGGGTCGCTCATATCGGCGGCGGTGGCGTCGCGTTGGGTCAGCGCCGGCACGTTGAAGCGTGTCTCGATCAGCTTCAGCATCGATGTGTAGTCGCCCTGCAGATGCACCACCGTATGCGGCTTCACCCAGGGCGATATTACGGTGAAGGGCACGCGGAATCCCGTCACGTTGAACAGTCCTTGTCTGTCGCCAGAACCCAGATCGACGGGCAATATATTGTCGGGCGGCGTCACCAGTATCGGTCCCACGTGATCGAACAGCCCTCCGCCTTCGTCATAGGTAAGCATGAACACCGAATCCGCCCACGCGGTGCTGGTGAGCAGCGCCGTCAGGATTTGCTGCACCCGCGCCGCCCCGGTTTGCACATTGTTGTCGGGATGCTCATCCAGGCCGGTGTTGCTGGCGCGCTCGATGAACACCACTTGCGGCAGGTCCTGATCGGCCGTCGGACTGGCCAGGATGTTGTACCACTCCGAGATGTTGCGCACCTTGCTTTGAATCTGGGGATCGTTCCAGTCCGCCCAGTTCGCCAGGAACACGCTGCTGTCCTGGTAGTAATAGCGCCACGTGATGCCCGCCTGGTTCAGCGCCCGGAAGATGGTAGGCTGCTGCCACACGGGATCGTTGCGGTCGCTGACCGGAAAAACGTGCCCATACGACGTCGCCGCGAACAGGTACATGCGATTGGGAATGGTGTTGGCCGGAATGGGCGAGTAGAACGTATCGCTGGTCGCAAACTGCGTGGCCAATTCGTAATAGAACGGCAGGTCGGTCTGGTCGTAATAGCCCAAGGGCCGGGTATGCGTCGGATCGTATTGGTCGCCCGAGCCCCCCGACAGCGTCGTGTCCAGGAACCGGTCCATCAGATACTGCGAGCTGGGCGTCAAGGTCAGCCAGTCGTTGCCCACCAGGTCCATGTCGTAGTGGGTTTCATCCCACGACGGCGACAGGTTCTCGATGCACTCCGTGCGCTGATGATAAGGTCCAAACGCCTGCCCCTGCGGATTCATGATGGTATAACCGGGCGGCAGCGTGTGCAGATCATTCACATCGCTCATCTGCGCTCCAGGAATTGGCGGCTGGTGATTGACCCGATACTGCGCCAGCTCCCCGAAATAGTTGTCGAAGGCGCGGTTCTCCTGCATCATGAAGATGATGTGGTTCAGGTTGGAGAGTCCGCCGGTGCTGACCGTGACCGTGGCCGCCTGTTGTATCTGATTATTGAAGGCGTCGGTGGCCGTGGCCGTGTACGTCGTAGTTTGGGTCGGATGCACCACGTAGGTCCCCATCTGCACCGGAAGATTGCACCCAATGCCTTGATCGATACACACTTGCACGGCATTAGTGGTCTGCCAGGCCAGCGTGGAGGCCCCACCTGGCGGCACCGTCTGCGGATTCGCCGAGAAGCTCAAGGTCATCGCCCCGATGACGGTAATGTTCACCTGCGGCGAGACCGCTTGTCCGCCCACCGGTCCGGTGGCCGTCACCGTGAAACCTACGCTGGTACTGAGCGGGCCTTGCACCGTGGTTCCTAAACACGTGGTCCCGCTACACAAGGGAGTCAGCGGAGTAGTCGTGTTGGCCGGCAGCGTAGTGAGGACGTAAGCGCTCCCATTATTGGGGCCGGAGTAGCTCAGGGTCACCGATTGTCCGGCTTGGATGGTGGTCGCAGAAGCCGTCAGCGTCATCGCAACCACCGTCACCGTTACCGAGGCCGAAGCCGGCGTGGTCCCGCTGGCGCCGGTCGCCTGCGCCATGTAGGTCGTCGTCGAGCTGGGAGCGCCCGTCGGATATTGTGCGCTGTTCAACGGCAGGGTAGTCTGGTCTTCCCCCAGAATACTTGGTGTAACGGTAAACATCGTCGCGTTGGTCGTGCTCCAAGCGAAGTTGATGATCTGCCCGGTCGCGGTCACCGCAGGGGTTACGGCAAAGCCCGTGATGGTGGGTGCCGAGGATCCGCCACCTCCGCCGCCACCTCCGCTGCCGCCTCCGCCTCCGCCACCGCTGCCGCTGCTCCCGGAACTGGAAGATCCCCCGCCGCATGCAACGGTCAAGCTCAAACCCAACACAGCCGCAAACCACCACGCCTTACGCAAGGAAAACATGCTCCGTGACCTGCCTCTTGAATCCATCGGACCTATGTCTTGCCACAACTATGATTCAACTGTCGCCGCCGGAGTTGTTCGGCTCAGTTGGGTGGCGTTGGCGCCAGTGTTGTTCACGCTTTGAAAGGGCACGCCTTCAGCCGCTTGTGAACGTTTATGAAATTGTCAGGTTCGCGTCCGTTTTCTTGGACGTTAACCTGGGCAGTCCTACGGTGCGAAGTAGGCGGAGATGTCCAGAATCAGTTGCGTGAGTCCGTTGGCATAGGCGTCAACTTTTCCGTTATTGGTGGGTACGATTGCCATGTTGTTGGTGATCGATCCATCCGAGGCGTTTAATGTCGAAACCACTGGCTGGTTCTCGCCATCGGGCCACAGCGTCAAGTAGCCCAAGCTTCCTGGGGGGATGACCGTCGCGTTGAAGACATACGCCTGCGGCGGGTGGCCCAGCCTTTCGGCGTGAATCTGTACTTGGGGTGCCCCACCCTTGTCGCCCGTATTTGGCGACAGGGTGGGAGATCGGGCGAGAACGGCGGTTGCGTGGTACAACTGCGTGAGAGTGAACATCGCAATTCGAATGACGTCCTGCATGGCTGCGGGCGTCACTAACACGATCTGGACGATGCGGGACTTGCTAACAGCGTGACCTACGCTCGGAGATGAACGATGAGCGATGACGAGCACTTAAAGGAACTCAGGGACAGGCTGCATGAGGGGGCGGTCAAGAAAGAGCACGAGTTCAGTGAACGGCAGAGGCGTGCGATGCGCCGTAACATGATATTCCTGCTGATATTCGCTTTCCTCCTACTGGGGTTCGTATTTATCAAATGGGTTACTCCCACCGGGTAGTAAATGACTGTCAGCAACACGGAATTAGATCAGTGCCGTCATCCGTCCCGCTCATCCCTTTCCTTGGGCGTGTTAAACTTGCTGGTTTGCCCACCGCTTCTTATTCATACTGGGCTGACGTAACGCGGGTGCCCGTCCTTTCGCACGGGTGCCCCACCCTTGTCCGCCGCAGTTGCGGACAGGGTGGGAATCGAGTCCAAGAGCCATCCTCATGTCAAATACCATGCTTGCCGTCGTTAAGCCCACGTCCGCACCGGGCATAGAAATCCGCGAAGTTCCCAAGCCGCAATTTGGCCTGACCGAGGTGCTGGTCAAGGTCAAGATGGCGTCCATCTGCGGCACTGACCTGCACATTTACCAGTGGGACCAGTGGGCACAGCGCCGCATTCATCCCCCGCTGATTCCCGGCCACGAATTCTGTGGCACGGTCGAGGCCGTAGGCGGCGAAGTGACCAGCGTGAAGCCCGGCGATTTCGTCTCTGCCGAAATGCACGTCGCCTGTGGCAAGTGCCTGCAATGCCGCACCGGCGAGTCGCACATCTGCCAGCACGTGAAGATCATCGGCGTGGACGCCAACGGCGCCTTCGCCGAATACGTCGTCATTCCCGAGTCCAACATCTGGAAGCTCGATCCTTCCATCCTGCCGGAGTACGCCTCCATCCTCGACCCGCTGGGCAACGCGGTGCACACCGTGCTGGCCGGCGACATCGCCGCCAAAAGCGTGGCCATCACCGGCTGCGGGCCGATCGGGCTGTTCTCCATTGCGGTGGCACGCGCCTGCGGAGCCACCCAAATCTTCGCGCTGGAAGTGAACGAACACCGCCGCAAGATCGCCCAGCAGATGAAGCCCGACTTCGTCCTCGATCCCACCAAGGACGACGTGTACCAGATCGTGATGGACAACACCGGCGGCACCGGCGTCGATGTCGTTCTGGAGATGGCCGGGCGCTCCGCCGCCATCCGAACAGGCTTCAAAATCCTGCGTCTCGGTGGCCGTATGTCCCTCCTCGGAATTCCCTCCAAGCCAGTCGAACTCAACCTCGCCGAAGAGGTCATCTTCAAAGGCGCAACCGTGCAAGGCATCAACGGGCGCCGCATGTACCAGACCTGGTATCAGATGACTGCGCTGCTCAAGGCCAACAAGCTCGACCTGCATCCCGTCATCACCGACCGCATCGCGATGAAGGATTTCGCGCAAGGCATGGAGCGGCTGAAAACCGGCGAAGCCAGCAAGATTCTGGTCTATCCCAACGGAACGAAATAGAGTTTGCGGAGGCGCGAAATGAACCTGCGAACAACGCTCGTTGCACTCACGCTGCTCCCCTTCCTGACACTGCAAGCCCAGCAACCTCACTCCACCAACCCATGGAAGGACTTCGATTTCCTACTTGGTGAATGGACATGGGTCGGGGGAGGACACCCAGGACAGGGAAAGGGTGTGTCAACCTTCGCGGCCGAAATGGATGGAACAGTGCTGGTCCGAAAAACCCATCTCGACTATCCCGCGACGAAAGAGCGGGCGGCGTTTGCCCATGACGATCTTTTGTATTTGTACCACGATCCCCAGGACAACTCGTTGCACGCCATTTTCTTTGACAACGAGGACCACGTCATCCGATACGCGGTAACGGTGGCGCCCGGCGGGAACTCCATCGAGTTCTTGAGCGACGCTGCACCCGGCGGTACAAGATGCCGCATGACCTATGCTCGCGCCGGCGCCGATTCCGCCACGGAAAAGTTCGAGATTGCCCCACCCGGCAAGCCGAACGATTTCGTAACCTATGTGGAGTTCGTCGCCAAGAGGGTCCGCAAGTAACGCTGGCTAAGTATTCTTCATAAAGACCCCTGCCGCCTAGAACGCGCCGCCACCGCCGCCTCCGAAGCCGCCACCGCTGAAACCTCCGCCACCGCCGCCCCATCCCGAGCCGCCGCTGCTGGCGCGCGGTGCGGCCACGAACGCCTGGTGCGCATCCGTCGCCATGGCGTGCATGGAGGCGGCAAAGAAGATGGGATTGAAGCCCACATACGGCGTCGGTCCCACGTACCAGGTGGGCTGGTTCTGGGTGATTCCCTGAAACGCCTTGGCCCAGCGGTTCTCGATGCCCAGCGCCATGGCGTAGGGCAGGACCTTCTCGAAGGTGTCGGGCGGCATGCGCTTGAGCCGGTCGGCGTCCACGCGGTTGATGAACTCCTGGAAGCCCAGTATCTCGACTTTGGTGTGCACGCCCTTCAACGACTTCGCGGTCATAATGCGCGCGAACAGGAAGACGATAATCACCGCGAGGATGCCCGCGGCAATCAGCAGCCCCGGCGAATCCAGCATGGGGCCCCAGCCCAGCACCTGCGCCAGCACGAAGGGCGCTGCGGTAAACAGGATTCCGGCCAGCACATAGGCGTGCGCCGAGTCGGGATCGACCGAGTACATGCCCTTGCTCTTCAGCTCGACGAGAATGTCTTCCTTGATGGTGGGGATGGCGACGTAGAACTGGTTCTTCAGGTCCGACAGGCGCACCTGCGTTGCATCTCCGGGGAACATGTGCTTCAGCATTACGCGCTCGTGGGCCGCGAGCGAGCTCCAAGTGCCGGGCGGCTTCAGCGAGTGGAAGGTGTAATCGCGATGGCTGAACAGCAATACCTTCGACTCCGTCTCCTCGATCTTGAGATAGCCTTTCACCGCCAGGTCCACCATGGTGCAGGTGATGTCGCGAGGATGGACCGCGTCGTCGATCAGGCTGCCGACTTCGGCCGGCGTCATATCTTTCGGCGGCTCGTACATGGGCGCGACCGAAATGTCGGGCTTGGGATCGCGGCCTTTAGTCCACCAGAAGAAGAACATCACGATCAACGCCCACAGCGGCAGCAGCACAATCGGATTGCTGCGCAGAAACCACATCGCCGCGGTCCACTTGCTGGGCTGGGTCAGCACGCCTTTGCTGATGTACACGTCGGCGGTCAGCCCGCCCCGCATCGACAGCGGGTTGTTGGTCTCGATCACCACCGTGTTGCCGCGGACTTCGGCGGTGGCGTCCTGCTCCTGCGATCCGTATTCGCCGGTGAATGCCTGCGCGCGCAGGTTGTTGGCGGCATTCGCCGGGAAGGTAATATAAGCCGCGGCGCTGTCAATGGGCACCGGCCAGTCGTTGCCGGTCACGTTCCAATACAGCTCGTCGTGATCGTCGAACCAGCGCACCGCATTGGTCACCTTGTAGCTGATGATCACGCTGCGCGTGGTGTCCACCGCGTCAGGAATGTAGATCTTGAGATGGCGGTTGCCGTTCTGCGTGCTCGATTCGTACTTCAGCTTGTGGCCGCTGCCATCGAGAACGCTGGTGACTTTGAGGAACAGCGTGTAGTTGCTGCCGCGCGGCCCTGGGTATTCGATGGGAATGTCGCGGTAGATGCCGTGATATTCGCCGCTGAAGACCAGATCAATGTGCTCGTTGACGGTGGTCACCCCGTCGGAGGCAACGTAGATGTGGCTTTCGAAGCGCGCAATGTGCCAGTCGCGGGCAGAGGCAGGAATCGCCAGGGAAAGGCAGAGAATGACAAGGGCGAAGGTTCGCAGTTGGCATTTAGCAGTTAGCATTTGGCCCTTAGCAACGGCTTGCTCCCTCGTTCCGCCTGCACTTTTGACAATAGCCGGTTCAGCATCCGCCGTATTTCAACGACGTCTTGGGCGACTGCTTCATGGTTTTCTCGCGAGAGATACTCCAAATCACGAGCCAACAGGAGAAAGTACTCCAACTCGCTGGCAGATCCCATAGCGAGAGTCAGAAATCGGCCAAATTCAGCATTCCCGAATCGTCCGCAACCTTCGGCGATGTTGGCCGCTACAGACGAACTGCACCGCCGCCGTTGACTCACAATGCCATAGGTCTCGTCACGTGGAAAATTTCGGGTGCAACTATAGATGGTCAGGGTGATTTGGTGTGCGCGTTGCCAAACCTTCAAATCTCGGAAGTCCTTCATGGGGCTCCTTAATCTTTCGGCCATTCGAGGGTCTGGTTCTCACTCAATACTAAATGCCAGTTGCTAAATGCCAAGTGCTAAATGCTAAGTGCTAAATGCCAACTGCTGCTCTCAAAACTTCACCGCCACCGGTTCGCGCTGCGCCGGTTCGGTGATGTCGAAGAACTGCTTCTGCTGGATGTGGAACATGCCCGCCACAATGTTCGTCGGGAAGGTCTGGATTTTGGTGTTCAGATCGCGCACTACGGCGTTGTAATAACGGCGCGCGTTCTGGATGGCCTCTTCCAGTCCGCTCAGCGAGCCTTGCAGCGCCTGAAATTGCTCGGAGGCGCGCAATTGCGGATAGGCCTCGGCCACCGCCAGCAGCCCGCGCAAGGCGTAGGTGAGCTGGCCCTCGGCCTCGCTCTTCTCCGCCGGAGTGCTGGCAGCCATGGCAACGCTGCGAAACTTGGCGACGTTCTCAAAGGTGCCCTTTTCGTGGGCGGCGTAGCCCTTCACGGTTTCGACCAGGTTGGGGATAAGGTCGTAGCGGCGCTTCAGCTGCACGTCAATATCGGCCCAGGCGTTGTCGGCGCGGACCCGCAACTGCACCAGGCTGTTGTAAATGCCGATCAGCGTGAACGCGATCACGGCCAGCAGGATGATAAGAATAACGATAGAAATCATGCCGTTTTCCTCCCGGCGGGGCTTTCCAGCAAGCGTCGGGTTTGCGCTTGCCGGGGGTGAAGTTCGACAGCAGGGGACGAGCGGAAGTTATCACATGGCGCACGGCGGAGGCAATTCGCAGGGCGCTGAACCGGGGTGCAAGGCAGCGAGGGAAAAGTCTGATCAAGGAAGTTGTGAGTCCCTCCGGTAGTGGGTCAGTCTGATTTCCACCGGCAAAGAAGTCAGGTGACACTCTTAACAAAACGGTAGAAACCGTCTCGCCGATGGGGTATGCTTTTGCCTAGCATGGCAGCATATCCGCACCTGCCGCATCAAAACTGAGATGTCAACTCGAAAGCCACCTCGCAGCCTCGGGAGCCAACACGTGATTTTTAATATCGAAACTGAGCGCGAGACGGACGGTCGCTGGATTGCCGAAATTGTCGATATCCCAGGCGTTTTAGCGTACGGCGCAAATGAGAAAGCCGCAAAGGCCAACGCTTACGCCTTGGCGCTTCGCGTCATCGCCGATCGTGCCGAAAAGCGCAAGACGTTTCCAAAAGCTATTGAGGTTACCACCACTCCGTGAGCCAATGGCCCAGCACCAAGGCTCGCCGGGTGTATAGGGCCCTCCTCAAGATCGGATGGCAATTCGTTTCCAGGCACGGATCGCACATTAAACTTCGCCATAAAATATCTAAATACCCCGATTTTATTTGGGCTTTCCACGATGACGAGGAGCTTGGCCCCCACATGTTGGCGCGAATCGCCAAGCACACCGGTCTGCGGCCGAAGGACTTATAGCGCCGGATTCCAAACTCCGATGCGAAGTATGGCCGACCCGCAACGACCCCGCGCGCCGGGATAGAATATCCCTTCGCACCCGGAGACCTTCATGGCAACCACGACCACCCGCACCAATCCGCTGTCTTACCTCACCGACCAACTCAACGAACTGAAGCAGAAGGGCACCTACTTCAAGCTGCGCGTGCTCGACGACGAGCAGGCGCCGGTGTGTACCTTCGACGGCAAGAAGGTCATCAACATTGCCTCCAATAACTATCTCGGCCTGACAACCCATCCCAAGCTGCGCGAAGCTGCCCTCGAAGCCACCAAGAAGTACGGCGTCGGTTCCGGCGCCGTGCGCACTGTTGCCGGCACCATGAAGATCCACATGGAGCTGGAAGAGAGGATCGCGCGCTTCAAAAATGTCGAAGCCTGCGTGGTCTTTCAGTCGGGCTTCACGGCGAATGCGGGCACGGTTTCGGCGCTGCTGGGCAAAGAAGATTTCATCGTCTCCGACGAGCTCAACCACGCCAGCATCATCGACGGCGCGCGCCTCTCCCGCGCCAAGATCAAGGTTTTCCGCCACAAGGACAGCGCCCACGCCGAAGAGTTGCTGCACGAGATCAAGAACGAACCCGGCCGCAAGCTGATCATCACCGACGGCGTCTTCTCCATGGACGGCGACATTGGCGCGCTGCCGCAACTCACCGAGCTGGCCGAAAAATACGGCGCCATCATGATGGTGGATGACGCCCACGCTTCCGGCGTGCTGGGCCGCAACGGGCGCGGCACCGTCGATCACTTCCAACTTCACGGCCGCGTGGACGTGCAGGTGGGCACGCTGTCGAAAGCCATCGGCGCGCTCGGCGGCTATGTCTGCGGCACGCGCGATCTCATCGAGTTCCTCTATCATCGCGGCCGGCCGTTCTTGTTCTCCACCTCGCATCCACCGTCGGTCGCGGCCACCTGCATCGCCGCATTCGACGTGCTGGAGCAGGAGCCCGAGCGTATCGAGCAGCTCTGGGAAAACACGCGCTACTGGAAGAAGGAGCTGGGCGCGCTCGGCTTCAATATCGGCGGAGTCAACACGCCGGCCAGCGAGACGCCGATCACGCCCATCATCGTGGGCGAAGGCCGCCTGACCATGGACTTCTCGCGCGAGCTGTTTAAGGAGGGCGTGATGGGCACGGGCATTGCATTCCCCACAGTGCCCGAGGGCAAGGCGCGCATCCGCACCATCATGACCGCGACCCACACGCGCGAGGAACTCGACCAGGCGCTGGAGACGCTGAAGCGCGTCGGCAAGCGGATGGGGATACTGGGGTGATGGCTCGGATGGTTGTTGGTCTTGAATTGTGATCTGTTTGTTGAATTGTCATCACGAGCGTCAGCGAGGGATCTGCTTTTGACGGCACTTCCCACGCACAAGAGGAAAGCAGATGCCTCGCCTCGCTCGTCATGACAACTCGCATTGGCTAGCTTTGAAGGGGCACGACCTCATAGGTTGGGAAAGTTCGATACTTATCGCCTTGAAGGGGCGCGGCTTCAGCCGCGCCGTAAAGGTTCACAATGAATTCGGCTTTAGCCGCTGAGGGACCTCGCCGTTCAGACCGCCTCCGCCGGGGCTAAAGCCCGATTCTTCTCCATCTCCTAACGGCGCAGCTAAAGCTGCGCCCCTTCAAGCCAATTTCCGAGGCGGCACCGCTCTCCGCTGGACCTGGTGGACCCTTGTCCCGCTGACATTCGTTGCCGCCGTCATTGCTGCTCCCTATTTCTTGACGCACGGTTTGCTGGCGATGGGACTGGCACTGGAGCGGGGCTTCGCGATCGTCTGCCACCAGCGGCCGGAGCGCTCCTTCTGGATTCTCGGCGCCGAGATGGCTGTCTGCGCGCGCTGTTTGGGAATCTATCTGGGGGCGGCCGTGGGACTGCTGTTTCGCACCTCGCGCAGGATCGCGTTGCGCCTGCTCATCGCCGCGGCTGCCGTCAATCTTCTCGACGCGATGACGGAATTGGCCGGCCTGCACGGCAATTGGCTGGCAATCCGGTTTGTTTTCGGATTGCTCCTGGGCGCGGCGGCCACGCTGCTGATTTCATCTTCGGTTAGCCGGGCGGAGACTCCTCGTTGATGTGCCGTCCCTGACGGGACTCACTTCACTAAAACGCTTACCCAGGACTTACGTCCTGGGCTACGATTGCGACGCCCTTCGGGCTGATGATTGACCCTAGGGCACCGTTCCGCCGCTGCTTCCAGACTGTTGGCCCGCCTGGGGCGCGAACAGTTGCAGATTCTCCTTCTTCCAGGTCATCGCGTCATGGATGCGGTTGTAACCGCTGGGATGGTCGAAGAAGATGTACTCCTCCACCGGGCCGGGATGCATCTTGCGATACTCGCCCAAGTGAATCGCGGCCTGCGCGAAACCGTCGGGCTGGCGGCTGGCATTCAGTCCGAACATGTCGGCTTCGTGCTCGGTGGTGCGCGTGTGCGTGTTGAGCAGCGGCGTGGCGACGAATCCTATGATGGAGACCAGCAAAATGACCAGCGGCAGCACGGCGGTGTCGCCGATACCGCGGATTTGCCACCTCTCTCCCCAGCGATGCAGCGACCACTGCAGCGACCAGTTCAAAAACGCAAAGCTGATCACGATCAGCACCGAGAAAAATAGCACGTCTTTGGGAATATGGTTGAGCACATAGTGCCCCATCTCGTGTCCCATCACCGCCTGGATCTCTTCCGGCGACCCGCGGCGCAGCAGGTTGTCATTTAAGGTGACGCGCAGGGTATTGCCGAAGCCGCTGACGTTGGCGCTCATGCGCGTCGTCTGCTTCGAGGCATCGATCTCCCAGACGTCCTTCGCGGGGATTCCATTCGCCCGCGCCAGGCTTAGGATGGGCGCCGTCACTTTGGGATCGTCCAGGCGCGTAACCTTGTTGAAGATGGGCATGATGAAGACCGGGACGATCATCGCAAAGAAGACCAGGAAAACCGAGGTCACGATCGCTCCCCAAATCCACCAGGTGCGCGGCAGGCGGCGCACGATGCCGAACAGCAACATGACCAGGATTCCGCCCAGCACAATGCCGATCATCAGGCCTTTGGTCTGGTCCCACGCCCACGGGCCGAAGGTCTGCGTGGCCAGGCCGTATTGATGCTCGCGCGTGTAGCCCTCGTAAATCGCCAGGGGCGCGCCCAGAACAAACGTGATCAGCGAATACTCCGTCCAATAGATTAAGGTCTGCAGCGGCTTGAAGCGGGTGATGCGCTCGGCTAGATCGCGCATTCGCGCCGACCAGCGAAGGTTCAGCAACAACAGCGCGATCACCACCCCATATAAGAAGTCCCACAGAATGAGCCAATAGCCGCCCTCGAAATAGGCGTCGCTGCGGGTGCGCGCGCTGGCCGGTATGCGCGCCATGTAGGCGTCGGTGGCCGCTTCCGCGCTGAAGTTGGCAGAAGGCTGGGCTTCGGGAGGCACCGTCGTCACCGAAGGCATTTCGTTGGCGGCGTTGCTGCCGGCAGGCGGCGCCGACTGCGCCGAAGCCGGTCCCAAACCCAGGCCGAAGACAAGAAAAAAGAAGACAAGTAGGAACAAGGCGAAATTCGTCCGCATCCCGGAGAACATAGGAAAGCAACCTCGTTATGAGTCGATAGGAGTATATACGGGCGCGCTGCGCCATTAGTTTCAAGGGAATGGCGACAATCCGCATGGACCTTCGCCCCACCCATAGGAATGAAAGTTCACCACGGAGGACACAGAGAGCACGGAGAATGCTCTATGGGAACCAATCCTCGGTGACCTCTGTGTCTCTGTGGTGAATGATTTTGCGGATTGGGGGCTCATCCGCAGAAATCCGTTGCTAACTGACTGACGCAAAAGGATGAACCTAACGCCGGGCGGCCAACATCTAATTTTCAGGACGTGTCAGCGATGCCCGAATTGGGCAGCGATTCAGTTCGGTGGTTACTGGCAGTTCGTGATTTGCAAAATAAGTCTTGGCGGGTGGTTCGGCTTATGATAAACTCTATAAGTTTACACGCATGTCTGTACTGCCGTACCGCTCCCGCCGTAGTGTGCATGGAAGCAGCGCGCCCTTCAACTGGCGCCGTTTAGAGGACAATCCGCTTTGGCTCTTGAAGATAAGTTCGACGACATCAAGAAACTCATCGATGCAGGAAAAGAAAAAGGTTACCTCACGTACAACGAGGTCAACGACCTGATCCCGCACGACCTGCACTCGCCCGATGACCTTGAGGACCTGCTGACCACCATCGGCACGCAGGGAATTGACGTCCTCGAAAGCCCCAAGATCCCCGGCTCGCTCGACAAGAAATTCGATCCCGAACTGGAAGCCGGCGAGGACGTGGAACTCGACCTGACCCCCGGCGCGCTGGAAAAAACCAACGATCCGGTGCGCATGTACCTGCGCGAGATGGGCACGGTCCCTCTGCTCACCCGCGAGGGCGAAGTCGAGATCGCCAAGCGCATCGAGCGCGGGCAGTTGCGGGTGCTGAAAGCGCTGTCGCGCTCGGCCATCGTAATTCGCGAAATCGTGGCCATCGGCGAGGACTTGAAGCGCGGCGTGCGTTCGGTCAAGGAGATCGTGCTCTTCGACGAAGAGGAGATCACCGAGGAAGTGGTCCAAAATCGTCTGAAGGACATCACCGGCAGGATCGACGATCTCGCCAAGCACTACAAGAAGTCGATGCAGTTGATCGAACGGCTGGACGGCATTCCGCAGAAGAAACGGCCGAAGGAGCACCGCCGCTACCGTTGGGCGCTGGGACGCGAGCAGGTGGCGCTGTCGCAAGTCATTCGCCGGCTGGGCTTCACCAACAGCGAACGCAAGCGCCTGATCGACCGGGTTAACAAGACCGTTGACAGCATGCGCGGCCTCGACAAGCAGGCGGTGAACTTCGAGAAACGCGCCGAGCAGACGCGCGCCGAGGAAGCCCGCAAAGAACTGCGCAAGCAGGTGCGGCAGATCCGCGCCGATCTGGAGCGCATGGAGCACGATGCCGGCGCCAACTTCGCCGAACTGAAGCGCACCCAGCGCGAAATCGTGCAGGGCGACGTGGATGCCGAGTACGCCAAGCGCGAGCTGATCGAAGCCAACCTGCGGCTGGTGGTCTCCATCGCCAAGAAGTACACCAATCGCGGCTTGCAATTTCTCGACCTGATTCAGGAAGGCAACATCGGCCTGATGAAGGCGGTGGACAAGTTCGAGTACCGCCGCGGCTACAAGTTCTCGACCTACGCGACGTGGTGGATCCGCCAGGCCATCACCCGCGCCATCGCCGACCAGGCGCGCACCATCCGCATTCCAGTGCACATGATCGAGACCATCAACAAGCTGATCCGTACTTCGCGGCAACTGGTGCAGGAACTCGGGCGCGAGCCGACCTCGGAAGAGATCGCCAAGCGCATGGACATTCCGGTGGCCAAGGTGCGCAAGGTCCTCAAGATCGCGCAGGAACCGATCTCGCTGGAGACGCCCATCGGCGAAGAAGAAGATTCGCACCTCGGCGACTTCATCGAAGACCGCGCCGTGGTTTCGCCGGCGGAAGCGGTGATCAACGTCAACCTCAAGGAGCAGACGGCGCAGGTGCTGCGCACGCTCACGCCCCGTGAGGAGAAGGTGATCAAGATGCGCTTCGGCCTGGAGGACGGCTCCGAGCACACGCTGGAAGAAGTGGGCCAGTCGTTTGCGGTCACCCGCGAACGCATCCGCCAAATCGAGGCCAAGGCGCTGCGCAAGCTGCGTCACCCGTCGCGCTCGCGCAAGCTGCGGGCATTCATGGACGGAGTGCACGATTAGGTAGAGCGGGCCTTCAGGCCCGAGTCAAAGGGAAACGAACTAGTCGGGACTTTAGTCCCGAGCAGGGCGCGATGAGCGCCCCGTTTTATTTGCGCCGACGCGGGGATTATGGCCGTTATGGGGGGATTACTGCGCTGCTGGGGGACTATGGCGGTTCTGGGGGGGTATTGCGCGGCTGGGGGATTATCGCGCTGCTGCGGGACTATTGCGCTTCTGGCGGGATTATTGCGCTGCTGGGGACTATTGCGGTTCTGGCGGGGATCACTGGTCTGCTGGGGACTATTGCGGTTATGGGGGGGATTGTTGCGGCTCTGGGGGGATTACTGAGCTGCCGCGGGAGAAGCTGCGAGTCCCGCACCGCGGGACGAAACTAGTTAGCCCACAGCGGAAGCTGTGGGTAACCGGTGATTTGATTTTCCGAGCCCCTTTAGGGGCGGCACAGGCGAACGTCTGCCAGCCTATTTCAGCGATTCCAAATAAGCCACCACGGCCTCGGCGTCGGCGCGATTCATCTTGTACATCGGCATGGGTGGACGCGCCGGCTGTCCGTTGGGCGCCAGCCCGGTCATGAAGAACTCGATCGCCTTCTCGTGGTCCCAGCCTGGCAGTCCGGCGATGTTGGGCGAAGTGTCGGCCCAGACTTGCATCGCCACGGTCGGCGCAAATTCCAGCTTCTTACCTTGCAGCCACTGGCCTGGGATGAATTCTCCCTTGGCGTTCATCGGACTATGGCAATCGCCGCACTGGCCGATGGCCTTCACCAAATACTCGCCGTGCGCGATCTGCCGTTGCTTGGAGCCACTCTTGCCTTGGGCGGCAGCGCTGTGGCCCACGATGGTTATGGCCAGCAGTGCCGCCGCCATCGCTAGAATCATCCGAGTTTTCATTCGCCCTCCATGATTGTTGCGCAAAATTATGCTCTGGCTGCCATTGCTTCGACATTCTTGTACGCCATAGTACGTCAGGATGGTGTCGTCAATTGAGATTTCTACTGGCGAGGCGGGCACAACTTAAGCAGTTTAACAGCTTGGTGTATCTGGATGGGGCCCCGGCGCGATACTTCAGGGGACGTCCACCCTCCGTCCCCTCTGGTTTATGCCGCCCGATGGCGATGCTACTGCGTCAACCGCAAAAGGACCTTGGCCGCAATGGTTTGGAAGGCGGTGTTTAGTTGAGTTTTGCAGGCCGCGAGACCGCTGCCCGTGCAGCTTTCTATATAAAAAAACTCCCCTGCTGGCTGGGTTTTAACGTAACTTGAAGAACTAGGGTCATTTGCAAGTTGCTTCAAGAGATCATCAGCGGTAGTGTCGGTGCCCAACCCGATAGTAAAGATCCAGGTGGGGACAGGGCTTTCAGTCCGCATCGCAATGGCAGTCTGAATGGCACGGTACTGGGCTTCAGCGGTGACAGCGGACCGTGAAAATGTCACCTGTGTTCCTGATTTCTGAGAGGGAAACTTGGTTACGAGGTTTCCAGAAGCATCCGTGCAAAGGGCGCTTCCGTTGCCGTATTCGAAGCCCCCGCTCCCGGTGTAATTTTGTTGGAAGATATTTGTTGCACTGGTGGGATCGAAGATGTCGACGTTCGATCCTGTGTCAAACCCTCCATAGTTGAGAAGCGTTAAGGTGTTATTGTTCTTACCCCCGCAATGAAACTTGTCCTGATCGGTGTTCATCAAGCCGTCCGTGAAATACACGACAACTTTGATTACGTTCTGCCCCGGGTTTATGGTAATACTGTCGTTTTGCTTTTGAGCCATCGACAGTGGGGGCGCATTGGGATCGGTCAGAAGGACTGGATTGGATCCTGCTCCCGTGCCGAATGTACCACCCCCGGGGTTCATCGCTGCGACCGCATTATCAATTGGCGTTATGAAGTTGTAATTGATTGGAAAGTCCACCGTCGCGTTGTCAGCGAAGGTAATCATCGCAACTTGGTCGTTTGTATTATCGAAGTTACCAACGAAGATTGGAACGGCGGCTTTTAGTGCCGTTTCCCCTAGATCCGTGGTCATTGAACCTGATCGGTCTAACACGATGGACATGACCAGCTTGCCCCGGGTTGCCACCGCGGTGTCGCTCACCGGTACCGTGGCCCATTGCGCGAGATAGCGCATGAAAAGAGTGTTCACGTGAGCAGTGGCCGTGACCTTGACCTGCTGGTCGCCGTAGGTATCGCTTGGAAACGTGACGGCTGGGACAGGCGCACCAGGCCCGAAATTGGCCTGAAACATATCGGTGGCCAGTTGCCCAGCAACCGTCTGCCCTAACGTCAAGTTTTTCATGCCCGTAAGGCATGCCGCATCCACAGACGTCGATAGCTGGGCCTTGGTGACATAAAGACGTCCCACGTCAATGGCCAACCCAGCGAACAGCATAAGGATGGGCAGAACCAGAGCGAAAACTACAAGGGTTTGCCCTCGGTTTCCCTTTACAATGCTGGTATTGCACATACGCATACCCCTTCCTTAGTAATACGCCACGCTGTAGAACTGAGATGGCATGCTCTGTCCTAACAGAGCCGCTATAGGCGTGACGGTATTGTAAGCGTAGTAGATTTCGGTCACATAAATGGTAGACCCCGCGGGTTCCGTGGTCAGCGCCGCAACTGCCGCTGGGGGTAGAACGGCACTCGAACTTTGGCAGCCTCCTTGTCCTTTGAGGCAACCCACTTTACTGCTAGCTGAGATCGCACACTGGGAAGCCTGGTCTGTGATCTGGTAAACACCGCCTCCCTGGTTGGTCACAGCGGTGACAATGACGCATCCCTTGGTGCTTAGGTTGATGTCCGATCCTGCGTAGTTAGTCACGCTTTGCACTGTCGTCGCCACACTGCTTGAGCGCAAAGCCATCATGGAACCCTCTCCAACGAGGTTTTTCATTACCTGAACGTCATAGATGGCCCGGCCGAAATCAACGATCCCAGAGACGAAGACACACAGAACGACGACCGCCAGCGATAACTCTACCAACGCCTGACCCAACTCTTCCCTATTTATCCTTCTTATCCTTGTCTTCATATGCCCCCCCTAACTTTCGCTGGGTGGAAAGATTTCATTGGTGAAAGTCGAAGTTACCGTTAACGTGCACGACTTGCCCGGAAAGAACGCCCCGACGAGCCCCGTCATAAAGTGATAGGGGTGGGTTACCGTGATGGTCACGTTGTCACCGGGCCCACCAGCTTGGGTGGGGCATCCTCCGCCTTGATCCGTACAGTGTAGAACGATCTCGGAGCCCTTCGCTACGCCGAGTGAGGTATTTTCGACGATTTGCACGATTGAGTTGTATCTCGTTTGGGAGCACGTACCGTCACTGCCGGTTATGCATTGCCCGGTGATGGCATACCGTCCCCCTTGCCGCACTGCATTCTGGAGGGTTACCTTCGTACCGAGCAGATACCCAAAGTCCACGGTCCCCATTACGAGTAGCAAGAAAATCGCCAATGAGATTGCGATCTCTACCAGCGTTTGACCGGAATCATTTGCTTTTGTCATTTGTCAGGACCCTCCTTTATCGGCTTCAATCCAAGGGTTGCGGATAAAATCCGCCTCAGGGGCCTCTCCCATATTGAAAAGCGTTCCGCAGCCACCTGTCCTACTCATTCGGCCAGGGCCGAAGGATGAATCGGAGACGCTCCATTGGGGAGTGAAGTCTAATTATCGTGAATCGTAAAGCTCTGGAGGGCGCCTTGCGTCAGCCGCTTTCTGCGGCTGCTGCTTCTCATAGCAGAGGTACCCGACATCGACACCATGATCGGCCATGGGCATCAGAACAACGAACGCCTAGGCGGCCAGCACCAGAGCTTGTCCTTAGCTTGTCCTTCGTCCGCTTTCTTCAAGTGTCTCAACGTGCTAGTCGGAACGAGTTTTCCCCTTGCCGAGATACCTCGCGTCTCCACTTTATCAACTTCTGGCGGCGTGTCAAGGGGAAAAAGCAGCCGCAGAAGAAAGTTGGGCATCGCAATAGTGCCGAAATGGGAATCGCAATAGTGCCGTCTTGGGTCGCCGCAATGTTAAGGAAAGATCCCCAATAATCCGCTTCCGGGCAGAGCCGCCCTTTAAAGGATGCGTGAAAGCTTGTGCCGTCCTCGACCACCCCAATAAGCGCAAGAGCGGCGTTCGTCGGGGCCCCGGATACGCGACCTAGTTGCCGTGCTGGAGAGCGCATATTGATCCGCCTTCCGCATCGTTCCCCTGCGGCGATTTGTCTTGCCTTCTGCCAGGGGAATAGGTCAGAAAGATCTCCAATATCGGCCTAAAGTGATGTCCTCCAGTTTCACTATAGGACTAGCGACGGCAATTCTGAAATGGGGAAATAGGAGTTCTCTAAACGAAAGTAACATCCATGTGATTGTTAGTAGTACACGAAGATGGTAAATCCCTACTTTTGCGGAAGAAGGTCCTGGACCGCCTCGTCGTCAAAAGACGCGGCCCGTTTCATGTCGCCGAGTGACCGGCAAGCGGCCGCACGTCCCTGGTCCACTTGGAACTTGAAGCTGCGCCCTCCGGTTGCGGCGAGGATGTCAGGAGGAGCGCTGCGCACCGCCTCATCGAATGTCTCCAAGGCAGCCTTGGGTTGCTGCATCTCCAGATAAAGTTGCGCCAGCTTAACCAGCTGCAATGGCTGCGGCATTGTCGATAGCTGGATGGCTTGTCGCTGGGCATGGATGGTCTCGGAAAATCGCCCCTCGTGTTTGTACAGGTTGGCGAGCGAGAACCAGAAGAGAGGCACGTTAGGTTCAATCGAGATGGCTGCGACGTACTCCTGCTCGGCCTCGGAGCGCAGGCCCATGGCATAAAAAACGTTGCCCTGCAGCCAGGGCACGAAGCTGCTGTTGGGAAAAATCAGGCGCGCTTGGTCCGCCGCGGCCAGCGCCTCAGAATTGCGGCCAAGCGCGGCCAGAACACTGGCTGCGTCGGCCCATTGATTGAAGCGCCCGGCCGAAGAAGAGAGCAGTGGTCCGGCGGGCAGAGATACGGTTGCACAATCCACTTGTGAGCGTCGGATCAGATCTTCGGTTTCCGGCTTACGGCGCACAAAGACCCCGGCGGCCTCGTCCAGATAAACCGGCCGCCAGCCGGTGCTGTTGCAGAAGTTCCTCAGCACCTCCAACTCGCTTTGAAAGCGATCGAGGGGAAGAATGATGGTGTTGATGTTGTAGCGGTCGGCTTCCTGTTGCCATAGTGCGGAATCCGGTGACGCTTGCAGCAGATCCGATAGATGCAGGAAGGCTTCGGGCCCAAACGGGATGGCCCGGCTATCGATGTAGACGCGACGTTTAGGGCCGAGTCTCCAGGCGAGGTAGCCGCCTTGCACATAGCTGTTAAAGATTTCTCCCGGCAGGCCCTGGCGTTCGATGAATTGGGCTGCGCGTTGCGGGAACCACCAGCTCAATCCTGTGCCGAATGTCGAACGGGATTCTTGATTGATCTTTACCAGCGCGGCGGAGCCGGTGAAGGCCAGCACCGCAAACAATGCAACCGCGGACGTGGCCAGAATCGAACGTATTCGTGCATTGCCAATACGCGAGCCAAGCTGAGGCATTGCCGAAAATAGGATCGCCCCTCCCACCACCACGACTACACACCCAGTTAGCGCCTCTAGTCGAAGGTGCCGCACCCCCTGGTAGGCGGCTCCCAACAGCAGGATGGCTGCCCCCGGTTGACGTTGCAGCAATGCAACCAAGGCAGCGATGGCAACAATCACCAGCAGCAGATAGAACGGATGTGCGCCCCTCAGCGAAAAAGCTCTTGCCGCTGCAACCCGGTTCAAGGGGACGCTGCCCCACTCAAAAATCCACCCCGAGTGCAGCGCCATGGCGCGATTTTGGCGAATCAGCGCCCGATAGATTCCCCATCCCCAAGGATTTACCAAGGTAGCCACCGCGCTGGCAACAAACCACGGAGCGGTGCGCCTGAGTCTCTCGACAGCCTCACGCCGCCGCGGGCCAGGAAACAACATTTCCAACAGTTCCAGGCCGGCAAATGCCACGATGAGCGCCAGGCCGGCTACGAAGCCAAGGTGAAAATTGACCCACGCGATCATCAGCAGCGGCAACAACCAGAGGCGAGCACAGCCAGTCTGATAATTCTGCCAAAGGATAGACAGGTACGCCGCGAAGAGGACGATGGTGAACACTTCGGCGCGCGGAGCGGTGCGCACAGCTATGAGAGGTAAGGCGACGATCGCGATGGCTGCGCTGACCGCTGAGCCCCGCCGGAGCAGCAAAGCGACCGTGCCCAAGCACGCTGCGGCCCCGATCCAGGAAAGCAGGGCGTAGCCCCCGAGCAGGTAGGCGGCATAAAACACCAGCCCCGAACCGACGGGATAGATCCACGGTCCGCCGTAAGCGGTGTAGGAGAAGACGTCCGTCGACAGAATACGATGATGCTGCGCCACCCAGCGCCCGGTCGCCAATTGCCAGCCCAGGTCCGGTTCCGAAAGGGTGTGCAGGCCGGCCAAAAACGCATACGCAAGGGCGATGGCGGCTAGTACCAGGAAGCAGCGTCGCCCGAGCTGAGAAGTAGCCATCGCCGCTTCGCTTGTGCTGAAATTGGCTGGCAAGACCGGTGAGCTAAGCATCCCTGGATCCCGTGGGGCGTTCTTCGGGGCCGACGACAAGAGGGTGCGATTGCCGCACCCTTTTCGCCGCCGGAAATTCGCGGACCGTTATTACTTCGGGCTACTACTTCTGGCCCTTCTGGAAGCGCTTGTTCACTTCGGACCAGTTCACCACGTTCCACCATTCCTTCAGGTAGTCGCCGCGGCGATTCTGGTACTTCAGGTAATAGGCGTGCTCCCAGACGTCGTTGCCCATGATGGGCCAGAAGTCCTGGCTCAGCGGGCTGTCCTGATTGGGCGTGGCCATAACCAGCAGCTTGCCGCCCCGGTCGCGCACCAGCCAGGTCCAGCCGCTGCCGAACTGCTTAAGGCCGGCATCGTTGAACTTCTCCTTGAAGCTGTTGAAATCGCCGAAGGTGTTCTTGATGGCATCGGCGATAGCACCGCTGGGCTCTCCTCCGGCGTTCGGACCCATGATGGTCCAAAACATGGTGTGGTTCACATGCCCACCAGCATTGTTGCGCATCGCGGCGCGAATGGCTTCGGGCACGTTCGCCAGGCTCTTGAGCAGTTCTTCGGCGCTCAACTTTTGCAGCTCCGGGGCCTTCTCCAGCGCGGCATTCAGATTGGTGACGTAAGCAACATGATGCTTGTCGTGATGCAGGTGCATGGTTTGCGTATCAATGTAGGGTTCCAAGGCAGAGTAGTCGTAGGGCAGCGCAGGAACTTCGTGTGCCATGCTGATTCTTTCCTCCAGTTGGCGGTTGATGCAGGGGAACAGATAGTGGTTTCAAAACTGCGAGCGAAGCGCGATGCCTCACCCAAGATCATTATAGTGGTTCGCGGGGTTAGGGGTTAGGGATCAGGACTAGCGAAGAGCGAAGAGCGGCCTACCTGTACTTCTCCGCCAAGGCGCGCTCGTCTGGAGTCATCTGCTGCCAGAGCTGGTCACGGCGCTGCTGCGCCCATTCGCTGTTGGGATTGGCAGCCAATGCCGAACTGGCCCAGCGATAGGCTTCCACGCGGTTGCGGGGCACGCAAACTCCCGAGCCATACATGGAAGCCAGTTGGTTGCGGGCCACGGCGTTTTCCTTTTCGGCCGCGGTCTTCAACAGCACGATGGCCTGTTCGCAACTGCGCGGCACGCCTTCGCCCTTGACATACATGGCAGCCAGCCGCACCGGCGCAGTGGGATTGCCTTTGGCGGTCGCCTTCCACAGCCAGGCCGCTTCCGCTGCCGAGTCGCTGGCATTGTCGGCCTTGGCCAACTCCTCGGCGCCAGGAACTATTTTTCTAACGATTACTTCCTGGTCATCGTCTGCGGCTGGCGGTGACGGCTTCGGCTTGCCCGCCGTAGGTTTGGCCGACGGGCCCGGCGGCTGTGCCCCAGTCGCTTTCGATTTGTCCACGGTACTCGTTGCGGTGGTGGTTTTCGCTAACGCCGCGATCTGTTCAGCAGAAGTTGCGGAGGCATTCGGCTCCGGATTTTGCGCTGGCGCGGCAGCGGGCTGTGCGGCGGCCGGCTGATTTCGAGCGGACGCGGTCGTGTCCAGCGCGGAATTGGCGGGTGGCGTGGTTGCAGGATTTGTGTTGTGCGCAGTAGCGGCGTCCTCCGCTGGGGGAGAAGTCGCCGTGTCGGCAGCGAAATTCTGGTTCTGCGGCTTGGGCGGCGACTCGACCTTCATCTCCGGCTTGGACGCGGAATCCGCAGAAGTGGCAAGTGGCACCGGTGCCGGGCTGGCAATCTCCGCCGCCACGCCGTGAACCAGGCTCCGCATCTTGGCCTTGACAATCTCCAGGGAACCGCTGGGAGCCATGCCCCGCATCTTCATCTTGACGACTTCGACGGGACCGTTGTTCGCCTGGCCCACTTGCGCTTTCCACTCCAGCACTCCGAGCCAGCCGAACACCGCGACCACGGCGGCGGCCAGCAAGAGCCGCCGCCACATTCCGTGCTTAGGCTCGTCGATCTCCAACTCGTCAAGCTCGTCGCCGGTCTCGGCCTCCATTGGCGGCGGATCGTTCAGTCCCAGGAACGATGGACCGGCGATCGAGCGCGTAGTGCGCGCTGGTTTAATTGGCGTGGGCGACTGGTTGAAATCCAGAAAGCGCGGGCGGTCACTGCGCTCTTCCAGCGGGCCATCGAACTCCAATCCCAGCCGCTCGCGCACATCGGCGGCGGAGGCAGGGGGCGGAACCTCGATTGTAGCCGTCGCCGTCTCTGTCTCAACGGGAGGACCGGAAGTGCCATTCGATGGGGCGGGAGGTTGGGGTCGTACTAGTTCGGGCCGTAATTCTTTGGGCCGTAATACGGAAGTCTCGCCGCGCATGGTGCTTTCTTCCGGATCGCTGGGCGGCACGTAGCGGAAATTCTGAACATACTCGTCCAGCGGAATTTCCGGCACCAATTTGAAATGTTGGGACGCTGCCTCCGCAGCGGGAGTGTCGCGCTCCACATCTGGATCTTGGGAAGGCCACGACAGGTCGCCGGATGATGGCGGCTCGTTGGCAACGCCAGTGCGGGCCTGCGACACTGGGGCGCGGGGTCCGAGAGGCCCAGCGTTTTCCGCCAGCGGGCGTGTGAGGCTGGCCGTGCTCTGCGCACCAGGAGTGGTCAGTGGCCGGTGAGGTAGCGGAATGCCGCACATCCCGCAAAAGCGGTTGCCAACCTGGTTCTCATATCCACACGCGCTACAGACCACGAACGCCTCCTCCTAGCCGAGAACATCCTAAATGATAAGGCCTTTCCAAGTCAGATGAGAACACGGTGCCGGGGGTGGCATGGCACATAGGCCGACACGAACTCTACGAGCTTATGCTGGCCAAGAGCACGGCGCCGCCGCACAAAGCAACCGGCAATTTGCCCGGTTCTCTCTCTGCTATTGGCGTTTCCACTACTCGGGTATCGCGCGGGTCAACACAGAGTCTATGGTGAAACCGCTTCGCGGGCCCTACAATAGCTTGCATTACGGAGCTGTTGCCACTATGCTGCAAGGCGAACAATTGGCGAATGCGCAAGCGGTGCATTGCCAACCGTAGACCACCCGGGAGAACCTGCCATCAGCAGCCACGCCAAAGCGGACCGGACGAAGCCAACAGCATCGCCGAGGCCACCCTCGCAGCCCACCCCAGCCACCGCCCAGAGAGGACCTATGTTAGCCGACGCGCGCGAAGTGATGAACATTCGGCAGGCATCGCACTACTTGGGAGTTTCTCCCGACACACTCTACAAGTACGTCTCCGAGGAAATGATTCCGGCGTTCAAGCTGGGCAACCGCTGGAAGTTCAAGAAGAGCGTCCTCGACAATTGGATGGAGAACCAAAGCTTCCACAGCGAGGCATTCCGCCCGCGCAAACTGGGCAAGCCTGCCCGGGCCTTGGTCGCCGCCGATTAAGTTCGGGATAGTCAAGGACAGGTGATTGTTCATGGGCTTCGTCAATTGCTACCAAAACGCCACCCGCGCGGAAGCCTACTCGAAACTCGAATTTTCCAACACCTACCATCTCGCGTTCCGCGACTTGCCGCAGATCTTTCGTGCTCACGTGAAGGGAAGCGCGGCACTCGATTTCGGTTGCGGGGCGGGCCGCTCGACCCGCTTCCTGCGTGGGCTCGGATTTGAGGCGGTTGGCGTCGACATCTCGCCCGAGATGGTTTCGAAGGCGTACGAGATCGATCCGCAGGGCGACTACCGCGTTATCCCCGGCGACGACATGAGCGGTCTGCCGCGCCAAAGTTTTTCTCTCGTTCAATCGGCATTCACGTTCGACAACATTCCCGGCATGGACGCGAAGGTGCGTCTGCTTGGCGACCTGCGCGCGCTGCTCAAACCGGACGGCATCATCCTGAATATAGTTTCCGCGCCAGAAATTTACTGCAACGAGTGGGCCTCGTTCTCGACCCAAGGCTTCCCGGAAAACCGCAACGCCAAACCAGGCGATCCCGTGAAAATCATTACCACGGATTTCGAGGACCGGTCGCCTGCGGTGGACATTCTCTGGCCCCACGAGTCTTACCTCGAAGTCTATGGCCGCGCCGGACTGGAAATAGTGGAAATGCGCAAGCCCTTGGCGAACGGTGACGAGCCCTACCGATGGGTGAGCGAGACGCGCATCGCGCCCTGGGTCATTTACGTCTTGCAGCGTTCCAATTGAAGAAACCGCCCGGATCCGGCGTATGACCGGGCTATCATCGCGCAACTTCGGGATAGTCAATTACCGTTTCCTTGGACTACTCTTCTGCCATGCCTGAGAGTTCGATCGAAAGCCAGAGCGAGAGTCCCAAGCGGCGCGCCCTGCACACGCTGCTGAAAGGCCTGGCATTTGTTCCGAACCTGGTATTTGCGGCCCTCGCGGGCTCGCTGCTGGCCGCTCCCATCAGCCTGCTGCTGTTCCGTATCTTTCCATCTGTCGTGGCCGCCTGTATCCAGGATGTGACGACTCTACTGCCGGCATTCGGCTTGGGATACCTGGTGGCGCGCAAGTTCCATCATTCTGTCGCCCGCTGGATCTGGCTTCCGGCGATTGCGCTGTGGCTGCTGGTCGTGCTGCCCGACGTGGCTAGCTATACCGGCCAGACCTGCGGCCTGTCACGATCGCAGTACTTCCTGCACGAATTCGCATTCGACATCCGCACCAATTGCGATGAAGGATTGGCTTGGCCTTTGTACACCCTGCCAACGCTGTGTTGCATCGGGTATTCGCTGGGCGCTAAGTTAGCGGTGCGCCGCCACCCGCCCGACCCCGAATAGCACTAAAGCGCCAGCGCCCCGTGGGCTTCCTCCAGAAGATGGAGGGAACCTCCTTAGGTGTGCTATGCCTAGCTACATCGACAATACCCAACGTTACGATTCGGTGACTGTAGGGTGTTTCCCAAAACAGCGCAAGAATCTGCACTTTAGGTAAACCTCATCTGCTAAGTTGATGAATCTATTGCGAGAATAATGGAATTCAAATTGCCAATAGAACCATGAGTTCGTTGCGCAGTTAGGGAATTCCCAGATTACATCCCCGGAGGAAACATGCGACAAAAAGCCTTGCTGGTCGTGGCCGCTCTCGTAGCAGTTCTGCTCGTAGGAGCGCCAACGGCCTTTGCGGCCAACCTTGTCAACAACGGCAGTTTTGAAACCGGCGACTTCACTGGCTGGACTGAAGGCGGTGATTTCAGTTTTGTCCAGGTCGTGAGTGGTCCGTTCTACGTCTATACTGCAGCCGAAGACGGCCAATTCTACGCCACCATGGGTCCGGTAGGCGGCGATTCGACGCTCAGCCAGAGCTTTAGCGACGTCTCCGGTCAGCACTATACCTTTAGCTTCTGGATGGCCTCGATTGGTGACGACCCCAGTGACTTTAGCGCTTCATGGGATGGCACCCAGGTATTCAGCCAGACCGACCCCAATACCAACGGCGTTTGGACGCAGTTCTCTTTCCAAGAGACGGGCACTGGCAGCGACACCATCTCGTTTGCGTTCCGAGATGATCCGGCGTACATCGCGCTCGACAACGTTTCGGTTACGTCGAGCCAGGTAGTCCCGGAGCCGAGCAGTCTGTTGCTGCTGGGCAGCGGTTTACTGGCCATCGGTGGAGTGATTCGCCGGAAGTTGACGAATCGTTAAACGCAGAAGACGGATTCCGCGCGACCTTCGGTCGAGGTCGTCTTCTATGTTGCCTCTGGGGATGGTGCAAGTGCTTGCCCGGTTGCGGGAAGCGCGGGTGCCATCCCACTTACCTTTGCAGAAACCGCTGCTCAAGACCGTGAATCTAGACCCGGTTTGGCTGGCGTTGGCCATCCTGTTTCCCACAATACCGCAAGAGTGTGCAACTCTGCATTCTTTGCCCCCGCTAAGTTGATGAATCCATAGCGCGAAAAATGGAAGTCAAATTGCCAGTAAAGAAGTGAAGTTGGTTACGCAGTAGGGGATTCCCAGATCCCACCCCCGGAGGTAACATGCGACAAAAAGCCCTGCTGATTGTGGCTGCTCTTTTAGCGGTTTTGCTCGTGGGAGCGCCAACAGCCTTTGCTACCAATCTTCTCACCAACGGCAGCTTTGAAACCGGTGACTTTACTGGCTGGAACCAAAGTGGCTTAGAGGAAGTGGTCACTGGTCCATTTTACGTCTATTCTGGCGCCCAAGACGGCAACTTCTACAGCGTTTGGGGCAATATTGGCGGTGATGGGAGTATCAGCCAGTCCTTCAGCGACACCCCTGGCACCCACTACACCTTCAGCTTCTGGTTCGCCGCAGTTGGGGACAACCCCAGCGACTTCAGCGCTTCGTGGGATGGTACCCAAGTGTACAGCCAGACCAACCCGAATACGGGTGGCGTTTGGACACTGTTCTCGTTCGATGAGGTTGGAACCGGTACCGATACCATCACGTTCAACGGTAGAGATGATCCGTCGTGGATGGCCCTCGACAACATTTCAGTTTCGCCGAGCCAGGTAGTCCCGGAGCCGAGCAGCCTGTTGCTGCTGGGTAGCGGTTTGCTGACCGTCGGTGGAGTGATTCGCAGGAAGTTCCAGGCGAATCGTTAGACACAGCGAACGGATCGCGCCCGACGTCGACGCGAAATCATCCTGCTGCGATTTGTTTCTGAGGCACCCGCTGGAGGGTGCCTCAACTTTTCTTCGGCAATCACCCGTCTGGTAAATTACGGGGCCTGTCCAGGCGGAACCACTGCCACGGCGACTCGCGCTACCGATTACCGCTACAATGAGTCATGCACAACTATCGTCTGGTGAGAGATTGCTCGGCTGTACAGGTCTTTGTCGATGGAATACCCAAAGTGACAGTTGACGCCAATCAAAGAAATGAATTGCGCAACTACATGGTTTCAGCCGGCCTCACGCCCGACGAGGTCAACCACAAGGTCCACGAACTCTACATAACCAACACCACGGAATTCACCACCGGGCGTTGATCGAGCCACGCTGCCGCGCTCCAGCCACTCGGGCGCCGCTTCAGCCCGCACGAATCGGGTGCGATGTGTTTTCTGCCGCGTGTCCGGATAACGGTTACGCCGCAGCCTTCCGCGATCCTGCGATCAGCAACACCACTCCGGCCGCGCAAAGCACGCCTCCAACAATGGGAGACAGTTTCTCATCGTGGCGTGTGGTGATGCCCACGGAAGCATCTCCGATCTTGACGTCATGGGAATGGCTGGTGGGAATCGGCACGACAAACGACAGAATTCCCAGCACCAGTACGACAATTCCGATCCAAGCTAAAGGGCGCATCGGTCCTCCGTCGATCCTGATGGGATGAGTTTACTCCTGCTCCGTATGCCCGGACGGATGGGGCGGCGCCTTCTCTTTCGAGCCGACCTCCAGCAGCCGCTTGGTCATCAGCACCAGTCCGAGGATCTGCGTCCACTCCGAAACAATGTTGCCCACGACTTGTCCCCAGCGGCTGTTGGGCCGCATGGCCCGGAACGCGACCACCCAGCCGATACCGGTCACCAGCAAAAACAACGTCAGCGAGTGCGCGCGCATGAATTCCGTTAGCGCCGATGGCAGCTTGCCTTTGGGTTGCTTGCTCTCGGCAGAGCCCTTTTCGTACAGGTACTTGGTCATGACGACGGTCACCACCACGCCCGTCCAGTCCGCGATGGCGTTGCCGAAAAACGAGCCCAGATGGGTCTCGGGATTCGACAGGCAATAGAGGACGATCAGCAAAATCACGACTCCCAGCGCGGCCAGGCTCAGGGAATGCTTCTGCAGAAATTGTTTCGGGGTGCGAGGTCGCTTCATGGAACTACTGTACTAAAGCTCTTTTCACAAATTTCTCTTCCGGGCGAACGCTCTCAACCTCGGCCATCCAGCGTATCCTTCGGAGATGGATGTTTTCGCCCTCACTCGCAAGCTGATTGACATCGAGTCCACCACCGGCCAGGAAGGCGCGGTGGCCGAGGCACTCGCGCATGAACTGACGCAGCTTGGCTACGTGGTTGAGTGCATGAAGGTCGAAGGCGATCGCTGCAACCTCTGGGCGACCCATCCCGGCCATCCCCAGCCGGAGCTGGTGCTTTCCACCCACATGGACACGGTGCCGCCGTTCGTGCCTTCGTCCGAGACCGCCGACCGCATCTACGGACGCGGCTCCTGCGACGCCAAGGGCATCATGGTGGCGCAGATCGCGGCCGCCGAGAAGCTGAAGCGCGAAGCCATCCACGTGGGCCTGCTTTTCTTGGTCGGCGAAGAGCGCGACAGCCAGGGCGCGCAGGTCGCCAACCAGCAGCCGCGCGGCGCGAAGTTCCTGATCAACGGCGAGCCTACCGAGAACAAGCTGGCAGTGGCGTCGAAAGGCACGCTGCGGGTCGAGCTGGTGGCCCGCGGCAAGATGGCGCATTCTGCCTATCCCGAGCTGGGCGAGTCGGCGATCGAGAAGCTGCTCGATGCCCTGGACAACGTTCGCAAGCTCGATCTGCCCAACAATCCCAAGGCCGGCCCCTGCACCATGAACATCGGCCTGATCGAAGGCGGCCGCGCGCCCAACGTCATTCCCGACCACGCGCGGGCGCATCTGCTGTTTCGCCTTGTCGGGCCGGCGCAGCAATTGCGCCAACAAATCACCAACGCGGTTGCCGGCAAAGCTGAGGCCGAATTCAAGCTCGAGATTCCCTACATGGAGTTCACCACCGTGCCCGGAATCGAGACCATGATTGCCGCCTTCACCACCGATATTCCCGCGCTGACGAATTGGGGCCAGCCGCTGCTCATCGGTCCCGGCTCCATTCACGTGGCCCACACCGAAGGCGAGTACATCGAAAAGGTGCAGTTGCTCGAGGCCATTGATCTGTACGCGCGCATCGCCCGCGAGCTGCTTTCACGGTAGCTTGCGGCGTTCAGGACCGCACCTGCCATGGGAACCAAATTTCACCGCTGAGGCACGGAGATCACGGAGAAAACTCGATAGAAACTAAAAACTCCGTGTCCTCCGTGGTGAATTAATCGTTGCCGCTTTCGCTTGCTGTTCCTGCCGCTTTCTGCTATCCATCCTGTTGGCCCGTCCAGGGCCGCCGCGCATGACGCCTAAATCGCTTACCCGAAGCCAGCCGCAAAATCGTCCACCACTTCGGTCCCCGGCTATCGCGTTAAGCGGGGAGTTGCGCTTCCCCTGGGCGCAACCTTGCGGCGCAGGGGCGTCAACTTCGCCATCTTCTCCAAGCACGCGACCTCGTGCACGCTGGTTCTCCTCCAGCCCGGCGCCGAGCAGCCTTTCGTCGAGTTCCCCCTCGATCCGCGCTCCAACCGCACCGGACAGGTGTGGCACGCCTTCGTGGAAGGGCTCGACGCCGGCATGCAATATGGTTTCCGCTTCGACATGCAGCCCAATCCCAATCCCAACGTGCATCGCTTCGACCCCTCGAACGTGCTGCTCGGTCCCTACGCGCGTGTGCTCTCCCACGGCGGAGCCTGGGGACAGTATCCGCCGGGACAGCGGCCTTATCGCAACGCGGTGGTGGTGGACAACGATTTCGATTGGGGAGACGATCAGCCGCTCAACCTTCCCCTGGTGGACAGCATCATTTACGAAGCCCACGTCCGCAGCTTTACGGTGCACGCCTCTTCCGGAGTCGCGCATCCCGGGACCTATGCCGGGCTTATCGAAAAGATTCCCTATCTCAAGAAACTGGGTGTGACGGCGGTCGAGTTGCTTCCGGTCAACGAGTTCGAGGAAGGCGACACCGACCGCGTCAACCCGTTTACCGGCGAGCGTCTGCTGAACCTGTGGGGTTATCAGCCAACCGCGTTTTACGCGCCCAATACCGCCTACTCGTCAAACCGGGCCGATGGCGAACAGGTGCGCGAGTTCAAGCAATTGGTGCGCGCCCTGCATCAGGCCGGCATCGAGGTCATTCTCGACATGGTGTTCAACCACACGGCCGAAGGCGACGAGAACGGCCCGACGTGGTCCTTCCGCGGCATCGATAATTCGACCTACTACATCCTCGATCCGGTGACCGGCAAATATGTGAACTTCAGCGGTTGCGGCAACACCGTGAATTGCAATAACCCGGTGGTGCGCGATTTCATCGTCGATTGCCTGCGCTACTGGGTCCTGGAGATGCACGTGGACGGCTTCCGCTTCGATTTGGCTTCCATTTTCGGCCGCGGCATGGATGGCCGGGTGCTCAAGAACCCTCCGCTGCTGGAGAGCCTGGCCTATGATCCCGTGCTTGCCAACTCCAAACTGATCGCCGAGGCCTGGGATGCCGCCGGGCTGTACCAGGTCGGCACCTTGCCTTCCTGGGGACGGTGGGCGGAGTGGAATGGCATCTATCGCGACGATGTGCGCAAGTTCGTGAAGGGCGATGCCGGCATGACCTCGGCGCTCGCCACCCGTTTGCTGGGCAGTCCCGACCTCTACGAAACCAGCGCCCGCGAACCTTACCACAGCATCAACTTCGTGACCTGCCACGATGGCTTCACGCTCAACGACTTGGTTTCCTACAACGACAAGCACAATCTCGCCAACGGCGAGAACAACAGCGACGGCTCCGACGCTAACTTCAGTTGGAATTGCGGCGCCGAAGGCCCGACCGACGATCCCGCCGTAAGCCAGCTGCGCGCGCGGCAGCGCAAGAACTTTGCCGCCATTCTGCTGTTCTCGCACGGCGTGCCCATGATTCTCGCGGGCGACGAAGTCGGGCGCACCCAGCAGGGCAACAACAACGCCTACTGCCAGGACAACGAAGTGAGCTGGCTGGACTGGCGCATGATGGCCAGCCACGCTGATCTGCTGCGCTTCTTCCAGTTGATGATCGTCTTCCGCAAGCGCTGTCCGCTATTGCGCCGCAACAGCTTTCAGTTTCATGGCGAAAGCGGCTTCTACATCACCTGGCATGGCGTAAAACGTGCGCAAGCCGACTGGGGACACGAATCGCGCACGGTGGCGATGCAACTGACGCAACTGCACGCCGACGGCTCGCGCGACGACCTGCATTTCATCGCCAACGCGTACTCCGGCGACCTCCAGTTCGAGCTGCCGCACATCGGCGAGCGCGAATGGTTCCGTTTTGTCGACACTGCACTGGCTTCTCCGCAAGATATTGCCGAAGAGGGCCTGGAGTTCCCGCTCTTGTCGCAGGAGAGCTATCTGGTGCGCGCCCACAGCGTGGCCATCTTCGTGGCCAAGTAAGGGGCTGGCCTTAGAGCTCTGATTCTTCCCCGATTCTTTTGAATCTTCCGGTCTCGGGATCGGCTGACCAGACTGAACCATCGCCAATGTCATAGACCCAGCCGCGAATCTCCACCTCTCCGCCAGTGAGGCGCGAATAGATGCTGGGATGGCTCTTCAAGTTCTCGATCTGCGCCAGCACGTTATACTCCGTAATCAGGCGCAGCTTCTCCTCGTCGGTAGCGTTACTGTGATCGCGCATGATCCGGTGCTGAACATCGGACGCATGCCGCATCCATTCTTGCATCGCCGGCAGGCCATTCACTTGGTCCGAGTGCAGCAGGCCCTTCATCACCCCGCAGTCGGTGTGTCCGCAGATGATGACTAGCGGCACCTTCAGCACGAGCATGCCATATTCGACGCCACTCGAAACGCCACCGACAAATTCGCTATAAGGAGGCACCAGATTGCCGGGGTTTCGCTCGACGAAAAAATCACCTGGGCCAGTCTGAGTAAACAGGTTGGGCACCACCCGGGAATCAGCGCAGGTGATGAACATCGCCATGGGCTGCTGCTGGCCCCTCAACCTCTCAAACATCTCGCGTTCAGCGGGATAAACCTCGGTCTGAAACTTCTTCACCCCCTCTACGATTCTTACCAAGGCTTCCTGACTCTTCATGCCAGCTCCATCATCGAAAATTGATCCGAGCCACTTCCCGGACGCCAACCGATTCTCGCACAATTGCAATCTGCCCTAACCCCGCGCTCCGCTCATCCCTGCTAGACTCAAGACTCATGTCTGAGGCGACCAACTCATTGTCGCAAGCGTCCTCGGCCTACCTGCGCTCGGCCATGCATCAGCCCATCCAATGGCACGAGTGGGGCGAAGAGGCGTTCGCCACGGCGCAGCGCGAGAACAAGCCCATCCTGCTCGATATTGGCGCGGTCTGGTGCCACTGGTGCCACGTCATGGACCGCGAATCCTACGAGAACGCCGACACCGCCCAGATCATCAACCAACACTTTATCGCGGTCAAGGTCGATCGCGACGAGCGGCCCGATGTGGACAGCCGTTATCAGCTCGCGGTGTCGGCCATCTCCGGCACCGGTGGCTGGCCTCTGACGGTTTTTCTCACGCCCGACGGCCATCCTTTTTACGGCGGCACGTATTTCCCGCCCGACGACCGATGGGGCCGTCCCAGCTTCAAGAAGACCCTGCTGGCGATTGCCGACGCTTATCGTGAGCGCCGCGACGAGGTGCTGAAGTCGGCCGGCGAAGCCATGGACATGCTGGCCGCCGCCGAAGGTTATGCCGGGCGGCAGACCGAGCTTTCGCCACGCATTGTGGGCATCATGGTGCAGTCGGCGCTGCCTATCTTCGACGAGAAGAACGGCGGCTTCGGCAGCGCCCCGAAATTTCCTCATCCCGCCTCGCTCGATCTGCTGATGGATTGGTACGTGCGCACGCGCGAGGAACGCGTCGCCACCGTGGTTACCACTACGCTGACGAAAATGGCGCAGGGCGGGGTTTACGACCAGCTCGCGGGAGGCTTTCATCGCTACTCGGTGGACGAGCGCTGGATCGTCCCGCACTTCGAGAAAATGTCATACGACAATTCCGAGCTGCTGAAGAATTACGTCCACGCGTACCAGGTCTTCGGTTATGAGTTCTACGCGCACGTGGCCCGCGACATCGTCCGCTGGATGGACGAGTGGCTCAGCGATCGCGAGCACGGCGGCTTCTACGCTTCGCAGGACGCCGACATCAATCTCGACGACGATGGCGACTACTTCACCTGGACCTTGGGGGAAGCCAAGGCGGTCCTGAGCGACGAAGAGTTCCCGGCGGCCGCGCTGCATTTCGATATCCAGGAAACGGGCGAGATGCATCACAATGTGGCCAAGAACGTGTTGTGGATACGCGCGCTGCCGGAGGAAGTTGCGTCACGCATGGGCATCGGCGTCGCCCAAGCGCTCGACCTGCTGGCCTCGGCGAAGACCAAGCTCTATGCCGCGCGCCTGCAGCGGCCCACGCCCTTCGTGGACAAGACCGTGTATGTCAACTGGAACGCGATGTGCGTTTCCGCGTACTTGCAGGCCGCCCAGGTCCTCGGCCTCGAGGACGCCCGCAAGTTTGCGCTGCGCTCGCTCGACCGCATTTTGTCGGAGGCTTGGGACACGCAACGCGGCCTGGCGCACGTCATCGCCTACTCCGGCGCCAAAGGGGCGCCGCGCTTCGTGCAGGGACTGCTCGACGATTATGCCTTCACCGCACTGGCCTGTCTCGATGCTTATGAGGTCACCGGCGACATGAGCTACTTCAAATTCGCGCAGCAGATTGCCGATGAGATGGTCCGCCGCTTTGGCGACGCTACCTCGGGCGGCTTCTTCGATACCGAAGCCACGCTGGAAGACCGTCTGCAGCTGGGAGCGCTGTCGGCGCGGCGCAAGCCTTTTCAGGATGCGCCCACTCCGGCCGGTAATCCCAGCGCGGTGATTGCGTTGTTGCGCTTGCACGCTTACACCAACGATGCGAAGTATCGCGACAAAGCCGAAGACACGCTCCAGGTCTTTGCCGCTATGGCGGAGCAATTCGGCATTTACGCCGGGACCTATGGAATTGCGGCCACCTGGATGTCGCGGCCGCACACCCAGGCGGTCGTCGTCGGCGAAGACCAGAAGGCGGCAGAGCTTCTGAAGGCCGCCGCTGCGCCGTTCGCGGTCAACAAGTCGGTGGTCCATCTGACCGACAGTGAAGCGGTTGCGCAAAATTTGCCGCCTGTGCTGGCGGAAACCATCCCGAATCTTCCCGCGTTGAAGGCCAAACAGGCGGTGGCGATTGTGTGCACCAATTTTGCCTGCCGCCCGCCGGTGGACAGCGCAGAGGAATTGGCGGCGATGTTACGAGAGGCAATTTCGGGAGCCTAAAGATTGTGGAAGCGTTGCCGATAAAGAAGCAGCGGGGAGAGTCAGCCGGGGGCGCATAGCATAGCGCACGGCTGGGTCAGTTGGGGGCGCGACGGCGCACGGCTGACTCCGTTGGGGGCGCGTAGCACAGCGCACGGCTGACTCAGTCGGGGGCGCAACGGCGCACGGCTAAGCCAAGCGAGCGGGCGGCACCAAACGGTGTCGCCCGCCAATTTCTATTATCATCTACCTATCATGCCAACCTCAGGACAACCATCTTGCCTCGCAAACTAAAAAATAAGACATCCGCCAAAACCATTAGCGCCGTTAAGAAATTGCGCACCTCTTTCCTCGCTCACAGCGCGACCAAGAAAAGCTCCGCCAGGTCGCCGAAGAAGAATGCTGCTTCCTCGAAAACCGGCAGCGAAAAGAAAACCGGCGGCTTTCACGGCGGCAGCTACGTCACGCCGAAAGGCAACGTGACCATCGGGATTCCCGCCTTCTGGACGCTGCGCCAGACCAACGATGATCTGGAGGTGGAAAGTCCGTCGCGCAAGACCTCGGTGATTGTAACCGCGTTTCAGCGGGAGAACGGCGTGGCAAAACTTGATGCCCGCGAATACCTGGAGCACTTTCTGCAGAGCGCGTCCATGAAAGGGCGGGCCGATGCCGGGAAAAGCGCTTCCTCGCGCGCCCAATCGCGCTTCCGCGATCCCGAAGGTGATCACTGGCAGATCGAGGTCCTCACCAACGGAGACACCTTGCTGCTGGCGACCTTGAACAGCAGCCTGCCGCCGCGCTCGCAAGAGCCGCGGGTGGGCGCTGAAATTTTGCGGACCATCAGGATCAACGGGAAGTAGTTGGGGGGTATAGCAGTTTCACATCTCGTGGGTAGGGTGGAGCACGCCTTCAGGCGTGCATAATTGCCGTCAGTTCCTTCATCGCGCTTTAGCGCCTGAGGTAATGTTTCGGTCACCTCAGCGGCTAAAGCCAGCTCATTTCCGAACCGTAACTCCACCGCTGAAGCGGTGCCCCACCCTATACACCAAAGGTGAAACTGCTCATGGCAGTACTGCTTTCCCGATTCTTTCAGTATGCCTCGTCCAGCAGCTCCACCACGTGGGCCACGCGGGCGTTCATTCCCTTGCGCTTGATTCCCGCGGCGTACTGTAACATGCAGCCGACATTCGCGGTGGCCACGATCTCAGGCTCGACGCTGGCGATGTAGCCCATCTTCTCGTCGAGAATCTTCATCGAGATTTCGTTCTGCGTGACGTTGTAAACCCCCGCGCTGCCACAGCAGGAATCGGCACGCGGCGACTCCACCACCTCGGCGCCGATGAACTTCAGCAACTGCCGGGGCGCGCTGCGTATGCCCTGCGCGTGCGCCAGGTGGCACGGGTCCTGATAGGTGACGCGCGCTTTCAGCTTGCGCGCCGGCTCGACCAGGCCAACTTGCGCCAGATATTCGCTGATGTCGCGGACCTTGACCACGAACTGCTGCGCCCGCTCGGCGTACGCAGGATCGTGCTCCAGCAGCGCCGCATATTCCTTCATGGTCGAACCGCAGCCGGCGGCGTTGGTGACAATGGCGTCGAACTCGGGCTTGAGCATGGCGTCAATGTTGTGGCGCGCCATGGTGCGCGATTGCTCGAGATATCCGGCATGAAGGTGCAACGCTCCGCAACAGGTTTGGCTCTTGGGAATGTGGACCTCGATGCCATTCCTGGTGAGAACGCGAATCGTGGCGCGATTCAGTTCCGCAAACGCCACGCTGCTGATGCAGCCGATGAGCAGCGCCACGCGTCCCCGCTGCGCCCCTTCGGCGGGATACACGCGGCCGAGATCGGCGAACGAGAAATCGCTCTCGATACGCGGCGAAAGCGCATCCAGTTCGGCGACTCCCAGTAGCTTCAGCAATCCGCTGCCGCGCGCCAGGCTTCGCAGGCCCGAGCGTTGATAGAAGCGCACCAGCCGCGCATTGCGCGCCAGGCTGCTGAACGACGGCAGCACCTTCCCGTAGAAGCGCGACCGCACTTTGCGCTGCAGCCAGCTACGCGGGTAGTTCTCTTCGATCTGCGAGCGGGCGCGCTCCAGCAGGCTTCCGTAGGGCACGCCGGAGGGACAAGCCGTCTGGCAATTCAGGCAGCCCAGGCAGCGGTCAATATGGGTGACGAAGGAATCGGCCAGCGCCAGCCTGCCCTGGTCAACCAGCACCATCTGATAAATGCGGCCGCGCGGCGAATCCATCTCGGTACCCAGCGCGCGGTACGTGGGGCACTGGTCCAGGCACAGTCCGCAATGGACGCACTTCGAGTACAGGTCCCAGGTAGGTTTCTCGCCCGAGGAGAAGTTGGAGACCGGCTTTTCCACCACTGGAGTCGTGACCGTCAGAAGAGAAACCTCCCGCGATTCAGAATGTCTTTGGGATCGAGCGCCATTTTTACTGCGCGCATGCTTTCCAGGTCAGTTGGCATCGGCCCCCAGGCGCTGACTGTTGCCGCGTCTCGGAGGGACAATGGAGCACCGCCATGCTGGCGTCACGCGGCAAACGGTTGCGCAATCCTGAAACCGTATCGACGAAACTCACCAGCGAGTCCTCAGCGTCGGGCGCCGGCCACAGGCTTACCAGCAAGTGAGCAATTCCCACTCTGCCGATGGCTGCGAACGAGAAGTGGTTCGACTCGGCAACCGTAGACACCTCGCTTGAGGACCGGTTGAACGTCGCGCACCGGCAGCGTCATCGAGATCAACAGAGACCGCGGATGCCGCTCGGCGGCGAGCGGCGAAAAATCTGTCAGGGCGCGCCAGAAACCCTGCTCGTTCGCGCCTTCCATTTCGCGGACCACCGCGGTGCCCAGCTCGGCGCGGTACCGGGCCAGCACTGTTTCGCTGCCGGCGGCGCGAAGGCAAATGGACCACCCCGCCGCAGCCAGCGAACCTGGCGCCAGCAGTTCGTGCGCCTGGGGAGAAACCAGCTCCAGGCAAATGGGATCCAGCGGCGAGCGCAGCACCTGGGACCGGAACTGAAGCGCCTCGGCAGCGCTGGGGAAAACAGCGACGAAGGTCCGCGTCTGCCGCGGTGCGGGAAACAGTTTGAAGCTGGCGCTAGTGATGATTCCCAGCGTGCCCTGGCTGCCGATCAGCAGCTTCATCATGTCGTACCCGGCCACGTTCTTTACCACCCGGCCGCCGCCTTTGCCTTTGCGCCCGTCGCCAGTTACAAAGCGCACGCCGATACAGTAATCGCGTAGCCCGCCGTAACCGTGGCGCAGCGGTCCATACAGCCCGGTGGCCAGCAGTCCGCCGATGGTCGAGCGCTCCGGCTGCGCAGGATCGCCGGCAAAAAACAGGCCGTCTTTGGCGACCATCGCCGACAGTTGCGCAACTGTGCAACCCGCTCCAATGCCGACCGTGAGATCGCCGACATCGTAATGTTCCACTGCGGTGAGGCGCGTGGTGAACAGCAGGACATCGATCTGCGGCGGCAGATTTCCAACTTGCTGCTGGGTAAATCCTCCGGCGGGAACCACACTCAGGCCATGCTCATTGGCGAAGCGCAAAATGCCGGCGATCTCGTCGGCGGAAGCCGGGGTGACCGCCAGTGCCGGCGCAACGCCCAGAATGTTCCACGCCGTCAACTCCGCCGGATCTTCCATGACGTGTTCCGCTCCGCAAATGGCGCGGAAGTCGGCGGCAAATCGAGTAGGGATGGTCGCGGTGCTCACAGTCCCTCCTGCATCAGCACCGGGTTCTGGGTTGGGCCGGTGATCTCGCGGCACATGCGCGGCGTGGGAAAGATTTTCTGCGGGTTCAGTATGTCCCGGCCGTTGAAGGCATTGCGCAGGCTGATCATCACGTCGAGATCTTCGTCGGTGAACAGCCGCGACATCAAGTCGCGCTTCTCCATCCCGACGCCGTGCTCCCCGGTGATGGAGCCGCCGCATTGAATGCAAAACTCGAGGATCTCGGTGCTCGCCGACAGGACGCGCTCGAACTGCTCGGCGTTACGCATATCGAAAAGAATCAGAGGATGAAGATTGCCGTCTCCCGCGTGGAAGATGTTGCCGATAGTCAGATCGTATTTCTTGGCGACGTTGCCGATGTGCCGCATCACCGCGGGTATCTGGCTGCGCGGCACCACGCCGTCCTGGGTGTAGTACGACGGTGTCACCCGTCCCAGCGCGGCAAAAGCCATCTTGCGCCCCTTCCACAGCAGGGCGCGCTCCTCGTCGTCCTTGGCGCGCCGCACCTCGCGCGCCTTCTGAGCGAAACACACCTCCGTCACCGCGACTGCCTGCTCTTCCACCGCTTCGCGCAGTCCTTCCAATTCGATCAGCAGGACCGCGCCCGCATCCAGCGGGTAGCCGGCGTGGCAGAAGGCTTCCACGGTGCGCAAGGTCCAACCATCCAGCATCTCCAGCGCGGCGGGAGTGATGCCCGCAGCGGTAATGGCAGAAACCGTAAGCGCCGCGTCGTCCACCGACTCGAAGACGCCGAGCAGGGTCGCAATCTTTTCCGGCTTGCGCAGCAACTTCACCGTAATCGCAGTGACGATGCCGACCGTCCCTTCCGACCCCACCATGAAGCCGGTCATGTCGTAGCCGTAGGACTCGGCCGCCTTGCCGCCGAAATGCACGATCTCGCCGCTCGGCATGACCACCTCCACTCCGGTGACATGGTTCACGGTCACGCCGTGCATCAGGGTATGCGGCCCGCCGGAGTTTTCGGCGACGTTGCCGCCGATGGTGCAAGCTTTCTGGCTGGAGGGATCGGGCGCGAAGTACAGCCCCAGGTGCGACACGTGCTCGGAGAGTTGCAGGTTGACCACGCCCGGGCGCACCGTCGCGCGCTGGTTCTCGACGTCAACTTCGAGGATGCGGTTCATGCGCGAGAAGGCGATCACCAGGCCGCCCTCTTGCGGAATCGAGCCGCCACTGAGTCCGGTGCCCGCGCCGCGCGCCACCACGGCAACGTTAAGGGCCGTGGCCAGCCGCATGATTTGGGAAACCTGCTCCGTATTCTGCGGGAAGACAACCGCGCCGGGCGTGCTCTTGCGGATGCCGGCGTCGTACTCATACAGCATGAGGTCTTCGGGACGGTCCAGGACGGCATCGCGTCCGGCGATCTTCGCGGAGATGTTCGACCAGGCCGGGCAAGTTCACAGGCAAGAGTAGCGCCGCCTTCGAGCGCTCTTACAATCTTACTCTCAGCTGGAGTACGTCTGAATATAGGCGCGCATCGAGTCGGCTTCAACGGATTTCTCGTCGAGATGACAGCGCAGCAGATCGCGCAGCGAGAGAAAGCCGACCAGCATGGGGCCGTCGCATACCGGCAAATGTCGAATGCCGTGCGTCTGCATCAGGCACATGGCTGCTTCCGAACTGGTGCTGGGAGCAACCGCGTGCAGATCGGTGCTCATCACCTCGGCAATATAGGTGGACAGCGGGTTGCGCCCCTCGGTCACCACCCGCACCATGAGGTCGCGTTCGGAGAAGATGCCGACCAGTTGCGTGCCGTCGAGGACCGGAACGGCGCCCACGTTGCACTCCGCCATATACTGGGCGGCCTCAAAGACGGTCTGGTCAGGCTGGACGTAGTGGATGGTGCGATTGCTCAACAGGTCCCGGATGGTCGCCATAGTGCCCTCCCTTGAAGGTCATGCCCCGGCGAGCCTTACTCTCCGTGTGCTCGACGGACCAATACTGCTGGCTCTCCGACGCCGGTGAATTCGCAGGCCGCGACCTTCCATCCGGTTCCCAGGGCGAGCCCGGCCCTGGGGAGCGTGGGGCGAAGCGAGTATATTCCGAAGGTCAAGCCGATGTGAAGCGGAATTTGGGCCGCAGGAGCAGAAAATCCGGCTCTGGAGAGGCTTTTTGACGCCGCAGGCCTACCGGCCTCAAACGCGAGACATCTCGCGCCGTGGCTGATATCCTCAACCATTTGGCGTTATTGTGCGCGGAGGAATGGGATCGAATGTCGAATTGTTTAGCGGGCCGGACGGTGGTGGTGTTTGGCGTGGCCAACAAGCGCAGCATTGCCTGGGCCATTGCCCAGCAGATGCAGCAGGCCGGGGCGCAACTGGCCATCACCTACCAGAACGAGCGCCTGAAGCAGGAAGCCGACGACCTGATCGCGGCGCTGCCCAATTCGCAGGCCTTTCAGTGCGACGTCAGCCGCGACGAAGAGATCGCGCAACTGTTCGAGCAACTGAAGGCGCGTTACGGCAAGCTCGACGCGCTGGTGCACAGCATCGCTTTCGCGCCCGCCGAAGAGCTGAAGGGCGAGTTCGCCGACACCAGCCGCGAGGGCTTCCGCATCGCGCTCGACATCAGCGTCTATTCGCTGGTGGCGCTGGCCCGCGCCGCCCGGCCGCTGATGACCGAGGGCGGCAGCATCATGACCCTCACCTATTACGGCGCGGAAAAAGTCGTGCCCCGATACAACGTGATGGGCGTGGCCAAAGCCGCGCTGGAGGCTAGCGTCCGCTACCTGGCCTACGATCTGGGCAAGAACAAGATTCGCGTGAACGCCATCTCCGCCGGGCCGATCAAGACGCTGGCTGCGCGCGGCATCTCCGGCTTCGGCGACATGCTGGGCGCCCAGGCCGAGCGCGCTCCCCTGCAACGCAATGTGGATGTGAAAGAAGTCGCCGCGACTGCCGTCTTCCTCGCCAGCGACGCCGCCACCGGCATCACCGGCGAAACCATTTACGTCGATTGCGGGTACAACATTATGGGATTCTGAAATGCAGTTTCGAGTTTCAAGTTTCGAGTTTCGAGATTGCCCGGCTAATTCCCTCAGATCGCGATCTGGAATTCGGCCCACCTCGTCTGGGCTGGCGCTCTCAGCACAGACACTAGCCAGATAACGCAAGCGACCAAATAAGCGGCGCTATTAATCTTTCGCAGCATGGATATATGAACAAATGTCCCATGCGACGCAGCGGCGGCGAACATCATACTCACGATCGCAGACACCGCAAAACCCAACATTATTCCGAACAGAGGGTCGCGACGCGGCATGCGCAAGTTTTCCCAAGACGCTATAAGCAGAAGCATCAAGCCGATCTGCAACACGCGAACACTACGCTGCGCTAGCAGAATCGCGCTTGTGGACTCATCCATGAAGCTGAAGCTGCTGATAACTCCGTGGCGAGAAGTAATAACCCACAGAATCACTGCCACCGCCGCCACCGCTACCATCATTGATAATAAGGTGGTAAACACGAACGCTGTTCGTTCGGGAAGCCGCGCGCCCCTGCGAAAGGGGGCCCGTGCGACTTCATAGAGAACTGCCGCCGAGATCAGAGCACTGAGGGCAACGGAGATCCAATAACCCCAGTAATAGTAGAGATACGAGTGGCGTTGTATCGCAAACAGTACTGGTTCAGTTAGCACTTGCACGACTTGATAAAGGGCAAAAAAGGGATATTCGCGATACAGGCCCCGCGCATATATCGTCAGCAGTATCCCGATCTGGAGAGCGGTCCCGGAAAACCATAGAACGTAGTCAATCGCATGCAAGTGCATCGCGCCCACTCCTGCAGGAGTTCCCAGGTAGCCAGTTTCGACCTTTTGCAGTCGCTAATCAACGAAGAAATATCTTTCGGATGAAATAGGACGTATCCGCTCGATTTGCTCCCTACTTCTTCTTCACAACAATCTTGCGCTCCTGGTCGCCCTGGCGCTCGAGGCAGATTTCCACGTCGCGCTCCTTCTCGAAGCGGGGAAACTTTTCTCCCCACTCCAGCAGCACCAGGTTGCCGGGCTCGGCGAAGAGTTCGTCGAGGCCCAGCGTGTCGAGCTCGCGCGGCGTGTCGATGCGGTAAAGATCGACGTGAAACAGGTTGACCTCGGGGCCGCGGTACTCGTGAATGAGGGTGAACGTGGGGCTGGTGACATCGTCCTGCGAAGCGGCGTGCAGACCTTCGGCGATGCCCTTCACCAGCGTGGTCTTGCCGGTGCCGAGATCGCCGCGCAGGATGACCATGCGCGCCGCCTTCAGCGTGGGCGCCAGTTTGCGGCCCAGCGCCATGGTCTCTTCGGCCGAGTGCGTGATGTGCTCGTGGGGGTTCATCGCGGAACGAAGGGCAATTTTAGCAGGACGGGGTTTCTGTTCGACCGTGCAGGACGACAGGCGAGCATCGCCTCACCCCCCGATCTGCGTCGTGCTTTCCTTCGCCCAGGACGCGGCGCGGCGGAACGCTTCCGGCAGGGCCGCGAGCAGATCGGTGGCGACCAGCGAATGTTCGCCCATGGTTTCCGCAGCCACGTCCCCGGCCAGTCCGTGCAGATACACTGCGGCGACGACGGCCAGCGGAATGTTGTTCGGCATCTGTCCCATCACGCCCGCGGCCATGCCGGTCAGGATGTCGCCGGTGCCGCCGGTCGCCATGCCAGGATTGCCGGTGGGATTGACCCACGCCGTCCCGTCCGGCAGACGCGACGATGGTGCGGTTGCCCTTCAGCACCAGCACGAGATGATGCTCGCGCGCGAAACTGCGCGCAACGTTGAGCCGGTCGGCCTGCACGGCTTTGATCGTGATACCCGCCAGCCGCGACATTTCTCCGGGATGCGGCGTCAGCACCAGCGGACGCTCGCGGCCATCAAGCAGACTCGGTGTGGCCGGCGAAGGCGTTGAGCCCATCAGCATCGATGACCATCGGGACTTTGGTCTGGCGCACGGCTTGGTGGACGAACTGCACGGTTTCAGGATCGCGGCCAATGCCGGGACCGAGAGCCACCACGGTCATCGTCTTCGCCAGTTTCTGGAAGCGGCCGCTCTCGATGGCCGCCATTGCGATACCGCCACTTTCGGTGTCGCTCAGCGGCTCGGTCATCAGCTCCGCCGCAAACGACGCGACGCTGGCGAGCACACGCGTTGGCGTTGCGACGGTGCTGAGTCCTGCCCCGGCGCGCAAAGCCGACATGCCTGCCATGGCGGCTGCGCCCGATTTGCCCAGCGATCCGCCCACGATCAGAACATGTCCGTACATGCCCTTGTTGCTGTCGGCAGGACGCGGCGCCAGCAGCGCGGCGAAGTCGCGCGCGGTGGTCAGTTCGAGCGCCAGCTTGCTCGACGATGGCTTCCGGCGGCGATCCGATGGGCGCAACCACGATGGGGCCGCGCGTCAGATTGCCGAAGACGTGCGCCGGGCGAGGCGCGGTAAAAGTGACGATGGCATCGGCGCGCGCGATGTGCTTGTCAGTCTGCGCCGACATCGAGTCGGAATCTGCGCCGGAGGGAATGTCCACCGCGACCACCGGCTTGCCGCTGTCGTTCATGGCAGCGATGGCATCGGCGTAGAAGCCCTTCACCGGCGGGTGGAAACCGGTGCCGAGTACGGCGTCCACCAGCAGGTCGCAATTCGCCAGGCTGCGCGACCACTCCGCCTGCAACTCCTGTGCGTTGCGCAGCACGGTGGGACGCAGCGGCAGGCGCTCGAACATGGCCAGCGCGTCGCCGTGCAACTCGGTGGGAGCGGCCAGCAGCAGCACTTCAACCACTCGTCCGGCGCGGTGCAGTTTGCGCGCCACCACAAATCCATCGCCGCCGTTGTTGCCCTTGCCGCAAATTACGGCGATGCGGTTGGCATGGCGATAGTGCTCCAGGATGAATTGCGCCACCGCGGACCCGGCGTTCTCCATCAAGGTGATGGATTGCACTCCGAAACGCGCGGTGGTGATGCGATCGATCTCGCGCATCTCGTCGGCGGTGGTGATTTTCATGCGCGCTCCGTGGCCGAGTCTTCCAGCCGCCGCAGGCCGTCAGGCTCGCCCATGGCAATGAGATGGTCGCCGGAGTGGATGACCTCTTCGGGCGGGGGATTGAAGCGCATGTGAGAATCTTCACCCTTGATGGCGAGCACGATGACGCCCATCTCCTGGCGGATGCGCGAAGCCTCCAGGGTTGCGCCGACGAAGCGCGAGCCCGCCAGCACCTGCACTTCTTCGATCTCCAGCGGCTTGTGCTGGTTCATGGCGGTGTCGAAGAAATCGACCACGTGCGGACGCATGAAGGTCTGCGCGATGCGGTATCCGGCGAAGTTGTAGGGCGAGACCACGTGATTGGCGCCAGCGGTGAGCAAGTGCTTCTCGGCATCTTCTTCGCTGGCGCGAGCAATGATGTTGAGCTTGGGGTTCAAGCCGCGCGCGGTCAGAATGATGTAGATGTTGGTGGCGTCGGTGGTGGTGGCGGCAACCAGTCCGCGGGCGCTCTCGATGTGGAGCTCGCGCAGAACATGCTCCTGGGTGGCGTCGCCCACCAGGGTAAGCCAGCCTTTGGCGGAGTAGCGCGCCAGCTTGGCCTGGTCGCTGTCGACGATCACAAAAGGCAACGGCTTGCGCGCCAGTTCGCGCGCCACGCTGCGGCCCACGCGCCCGGCGCCGCAGATGATGTAGTGGTCCGACAATCGGCTGATCTCGCGGTCCATGCGTCTCCTGCCGAATACCGATTGCAGCTCGAATTCTAGCAAAGCCTGGGTCGCGCCCCGAAGAACAGCAGCACCAGCCCAACCCCGGCGACAATGATGAAGGTGTTGAAGATGCGGCCCGCGTGCGAGAGCGGATGGATCTCGCCGTAGCCGATGGTGGTGATGGTGGTCAGCACCATGTAGAAGCCGTCGAACCAGCGCCAGCCTTCGAGGAAATGGAAGCCGGCGACGCCGATGGCGATCAACGCCAGCAGCGCCAGGAACAGGACCTTCAGATTGAACAGGGCCTTCACAGCAGCCATTGTGTCGCGTTGGCGGCGCGCAGCGCAAGAAAAACGCCCTTCCCATTCAGGAAGGGCGGCATAACTGAAGGGGACGAGGAGTCTAATCGCCCCCGGCCTTCCCCTCATCCGGCACCATCTTCTGCACCTTGCTGTGGTGGCGGCCGTAGGTGAAGTAGATGACCATGCCGATGAATCAGCCACACGATCAGGCGGATCCAGGTCTTGCCGTTCAGGCCGAGCATCAAGCCGAGCGAGATGATGATGCCCATTAACGGTACGAAGGGCATCCACGGCGTCTTGAACGGCCGATGCACGTCAGGCCGGTTGCGGCGCATCACCCAGACGCCGGCGCAGACGATGACGAAGGCCATCAGCGTGCCGATGGAGACCATCTGGCCGAGGTCGCCAATGGGCACCAGCGAGCCGGTGAAGGCGACGAGAATACCGGTCACGGCGGTGGACTTCCACGGCGTCCGGAACTTGGGATGGATGTCGCCCGCCCACTTCCACAGCAGGCCGTCGTGCGCCATGGAGTAGAAGACGCGCGATTGGCCAAGCAACATTACCAGCATCACCGTGCAGAGACCGGCGAGCGCGCCGGCATTCACCACGTAGCTGCCCCACTTCACGCCGGTCTCGCGGATGGCCAGAGAAACCGGAGCGCCGATGTTCAGGCGCGAGTAGTGCACCGTCGCGGTCAGCAGGCCGGAGACGACGAGGTAGAGCACGGTGCAGATCGACGAGCGAGCCGAGGATGCCGATGGGCATGTCTTTCTGCGGGTTGCGCGCCTCCTGCGCCGCGGTCGACACTGCGTCGAAACCGATGTAAGCGAAGAAGACGACGCCCGCACCGCGCAAGACGCCGGACCATCCGAACGAGCCGAAAGAACCGGTGTTCTTGGGCAGGAACACCGCCCAATTCGCGTGCGCGACGTCGGGTTGCTTGATCACATACATGCCGGCGACGATGATGAATACGATCACCGCGATCAGCTTCACGAAGACGATGGTCGTGTTGAAGTTCGCCGACTCCTTGATGCCGACGATCAGGATGGTCGTGACGGCGATGATAGCGAAGAACGCCATGAAGTTGAATATGGTGGTGGTGTGCTGGGTCGCGCGCATCATCTGGTCCATGCTGAGGGTCAAATCTGGCGCCCAGCGGCCGTCGACCATCGACCACTTCGCGCCCGGGACATCGCAGATCTGCGGCGGAAGGTTGATGCCGTAGTCCTGGAGGAAGGCGACCAGCGTCGAGCTCCAGCCGGAGGCGACGGTAGCGGCGCCGAAGGCGTACTCCAGAATGAGGTCCCAGCCGATGATCCAGGCGAAGATCTCGCCCAGCGTCGCGTAGCCATAGGTGTAGGCCGAGCCGGCGATGGGGATCATGGAGGCGAACTCGGCGTAGCAGAGTCCGGCAAAGGCGCAGCCCGTGCCCGCCAGAACGTAGGAGAGCATGATGCCCGGGCCGGCGTACTGCGCCGCCGCCTGGCCGGTGAGCACGAAGATGCCCGCGCCGATAATGGCGCCGATTCCCAGCGTAATAAGGTTCACGGGGCCCAGAGCCCGCTTCAGACTATGTTCGCCGGTTTCAGACGCCTGTCGCATCAGCACGTCAAGAGGCTTGGTCTTCAGCAGATTTGTCATTCAGCTTTGCCTCGTTGTGATCCACCGAAGATGGTCTTCAACAATCGATTGAATGGCTCTTTCATCTCGCTACCCAGCCTGCGCATAGATCGCGTAACGGCGTTGCGAATCATCATTGCCCGACCACAGGAAATACACGGGAATCCCCAGCAGAACAATGATCAGGCCCGGCCACGTGTATTGCGGCTTGTAGCGCAACAAGACTACATCAATAAACACGGCCATCAAAATATACATTGCGGGCAGCACGGGATATCCGATGGCGCGATAGGGGCGCGGCTCGTCCGGACGCTTCACCCGCAGCACAAACAGGCCGGCGATGGTCAGGATGTAGAACACCAGCACCGCGAAAATGATGTAGTCGAGTAGCTGTCCATAGCTGCCCGAGATACACAGAATGCAAGTCCAGACGCACTGCATCAGCAGCGAGTGCGCCGGAGTGTGGTACTTGGGATGCAGCCGTCCCGCGCTGCGGAAGAACAGGCCATTCTTCGCCATGGCGTAGTACACGCGGGCGCCCGCCAGGATCAGTCCATTGTTGCAGCCAAAGGTTGAGATCAGAATGGCGAACGGCCATGATCTGCGCGCCACCGGCTCCGAAGATCTGCTGCACCACGGCGGTGGCCACGCGGTCCTCGGGGGCGTGTTGGATGCCGGCCAGCGGCAGCACGCTCAAGTACACGAAGTTGGCCAGCACATAGAGCAGGATGACCGCGCCCGTTCCCAGCGCCAGCGCCAGCGGCAAGTTGCGCTGGGGATTACGGACTTCGCCGGCAGTGAAGGTAACGTTGTTCCACGCGTCGGCCGAGAACAGCGAGCCCACCTGCGCCACCGCAATGATGGTGATCGTCCCCACCAGCGCGATCGGGCCTCCCACACCGACCTGCACGGGATGCAGCGCGCCCCATCCGGCATTGCGCCAGAAGTTTGCGCCAAAGTTGGCGGCGATCGCCGAGGCGTTGCGTCCCAGGAAAACTCCCAGCAATACCAGGCCCAGCAGCGCCGCGGTCTTGGCGAAGGTAAACACGTTCTGCACCGCCGCGCCGGTCTTCACGCCGAAGATGTTCAGCACCGACAGGAAGATCACGATCAGGACGGCCATCAGGTTCTGCGTGTTCAGGCCGACATCCATGTTGCCCAACACCATCGGGCCGATGGGAATGGGCGGCACGTGCGCGATGTGCCAAATCCAATGCGTCGAAGAGATGGAAGGGAAAAACACGCCCAGGAATTTGCCGAAGGCCACCCCAACCGCGGCAATGGTGCCGGTCTGGATGACGAGGAACAGGGTCCAGCCGTAGAGAAATCCCCACAGCGGGCCCAGCGATTCGCGCAGGTAAACATACTGGCCGCCGGCGTGCGGCATCATGGCCGCCAGCTCCCCGTAGGCGAGCGCGCCGGTGATGGTCATGAACCCGGTGACGACCCAGGCGGCGATGAGCAGCGCCGGCGAATCGACCAGCCGCGCGATCTCCGCCGAGACGATGAAGATGCCGGAGCCGATCATGGAACCCATGACCAGGGTGGTGGCGCTGGTCAGGCCGAGGCCTTTAATCCATTCGCTTTCGCCGGCGATTGATACGGTCTTCGTTTCTGTAGCCAAGGGACCTCGTGTTGGTGGAGAGGGCGCTCGCAAGAATTTACACCAACAGGCGCAAGAATTCCTCAGCAACTTTGGTCGGGGAACTCAGAAGATCAGAGATGACGGCTACCGAGTCGGCTCCGGCATCCAGGACCGAGCGTGCGTTGGCGCGCGTGATGCCGCCAATAGCCACCAGGGGCTTCCTGGTTGCAGCCCGCGCGGCGCGAATTCCGTCCAGGCCGACCAGGGCGTCGGGGCGCCGCTTCGAGAGGGTCGCAAAGACCGGGCCATAGGCGATGTAGTCCGCCGGACCGGCATCGGCCTCCCGCAACTGCTCGAGATTGTGGGTGGAGACGCCCAGAATGCGGCCGGGACCGATCACGGTGCGCGCGCCTTCCGCCGACAAGTCGTCCTGCCCGACGTGCACGCCCTCGTAACCGGCAGCGATGCAGATGTCGGCGCGATCGTTCATGATCAGGGTCACGCCATTGCCCAGCACCCGGCGAAGCTCGCGGGCGTGGCTGAGCATCTCGCGGGTATGGCCCACCTTGTTGCGATACTGCAGCCAGGTCACGCCGCCGGCCGCGAGTTCACGGGCATAGTCGGCGATGGCAGCGATGGTGCGTAGCGGCGGCGCGAAACAGGCGACATCAAGGATGGCGTACAACTTCGGTAATTTCATCTGTGAGTGCATTGTGAGAGTCGTTTCACCATGGAGACTTACTTCGCGGCCTCCTTTGATTTTGGCTGAGCAAGCGCTCCATGAAACTGGTATCGAAGTTGCCGGCGCGGAAGTCCGGGTCGGCCATGATGCGGCGGTGCAACGGAATACTGGTATAAATGCCCTCGACTACGAACATATCCAGGGCCCGCGACATGCGCGAGATGGCTTCGGCGCGGTCGCGTCCCCGCACTACCAGCTTGGCAATCAAGGAATCATAGTACGGCGGAATGACGCCTTCCGCATAGGCCGCAGTGTCCACCCGCACCCCGGTGCCGCCGGGGATGTTGAAGGCGGTGATCTTTCCCGCCGAAGGAGTGAAGCGCTCAGGATGCTCGGCATTGATGCGGCACTCGATCGCGTGCCCGCGAAACACCACCGGGTAGTTGATCACGCTGCTGAGCTTCTCGCCCGCGGCAATCATGATCTGCGCCTTCACCAGGTCAACGTCGGTGGTCATCTCGGTAACCGGATGCTCCACCTGAATCCGGGTATTCATCTCGATGAAGGACAGGCTGCCGTCTTCGTCCATCAGAAATTCGACGGTCCCGGCATTCATATAGCCGATGCTGCTCAGGGTCTTTACCAGGATGCCGCCAATGCGTTCGCGCAACTCGGGAGTGACTTTCACCGAGGGCGCCTCTTCCACCAGCTTTTGATGGCGGCGCTGGATGCTGCATTCGCGCTCGCCCAGGCTCATGACGTTGCCGTGCTCGTCGGCCAGCACCTGGAACTCGATATGGCGCGGCCGCTCGATGAACCTTTCCATGTAGAGATTGCCGTTGCCGAAGGCGGCCGCCGCCTCCGATTGCGCGGCGTGAAACAGGTTGGGCAGCTCGTCTTCGCTGCGGATGATGCGCATGCCGCGTCCGCCGCCGCCCGCCGAGGCTTTCACGATCAGGGGAAATCCCACGCTGCGCGCCCACTCCAGGGCTTCGTCGGCGGTGGCGATGATGCCGTCCGAGCCCGGCAGAATGGGCACGCCTTCCTTCTTCATGGTGGCGCGCGCCTTTTCCTTTTCGCCCATTAGCCGGGTGACCTCCGGCGGCGGGCCGATGAATTTGATTCCGCAGTCCTGGCAGACCTCGGCGAAGTTGGCATTCTCGCTGAGCAGGCCGTAGCCGGGATGGATGGCCTCAACGTTGGCGATTTCCGCGGCGCTGATGACCGCCGGGATGTTGAGGTAGCTTTCGTGCAGGCGCGGCGGACCGATGCAGATGGCTTCGTCGGCGAATTTCACATGCAGCGAGTTACGGTCGGCCTCGCTGTAGATAGCGACCGCTTTGATGCCCAACTCCTTGCAGGCGCAAATCACCCGCAGGGCAATTTCCCCTCGGTTCGCAATTAGGATCTTGTTAAACATGAAATAAAGTGTGCGGGCCTTTGCCTGGGAACCTGCTGCGGATCACGCCTTGAAGGGCGCGCCTTCAGCTGGATTGTTTATGGACGGAAGTGTCATCCTGAGCGACGAGCGCAGCGACGAGTCGAAGGAACCCTTTGACTGCCAGCAATCCCAATTTTGCATCTGCACCAGGTGGTCACTCCGTGATTTCTGCGGGAATAGGGGTCCTTCGACTCGCTGCGCTCGCTCAGGATGACACCTTAGAATCATATTCGCTCAACCGCCTTTCCTAGCCTCTCTTAATCCCGAACAGCGGCATCCCGTATTCCACCGGGCTTCCGTTGGCGACAAACATTTTGACGATCACGCCCGACACGTCCGCCTCAATCTCGTTCATCAGCTTCATGGCTTCAATGATGCAAAGCACCTGGCCCTCCTTCACCGCATCGCCAAGCTTGACGAAGGGAGGAGCGCCGGGCGATGGAGCTTCATAGAAGGTCCCGACAATCGGCGACTTCAGGATAAACAAATCCGCTTCACGCCGCCGCGACGGACAGCGCCGGGGCTGCCCCGCCCGCCGGCTTCTCCGGTATCGGCTAGTGGACGAGGTTGGGGATGAAGGCGGGGCCGGGGGCGCGCTGCCGCAACCGTATGCCCCGGGACCATCGCCGGCGCGACCTGCACCACCTGCGCCGGCTGGGCGCTTGCGCCCCGCTTGATGAGCAGTTTCATATCGCCGCGCTGCAGCTCGAACTCGGCGATGTCCTTCTCCACCAAAAACTCGATTAGTTCTTTGATTTCTTTCTGGTTCATCGTCTTCCATTCGGCCGGCAGAGACTTCGGCCTTTTATCTTAACTTAGTCGGTAAGCCTTAGTACGATTGTGCCCCTCGCAGCTTTGCCGTTGCATCGCTTCATCGCACGCGCTCGAACAGCGCCGCAACCTTGTCGGCGTAAATCTCACGCCAAGCCGGAGAGTTCTCCAGAAGGTAGATCAGCGGCCGTTGCGGCGACAACAAGACATAGTCAATTCGGTATCTGTCCAGAATCTGGAACGAATGATCATTGGCTGTAACTTTGAGATAGTCGTCAAAAACTCCGTTGTAGATGAAGATATCCGTGCGCGTATCAACCAGAGGCTTCAGCTCGGGCGCATACCATTCCATGTATCCGCCCCAGGCATAATCGTTGAAGATCCTTCCATTAAGGTGCTGCTGCTGCATGAATTCCAGCGCGGCCGTGGGGAATTCTGCATCCACTTTCCGCTGTAGATGGGCGGCTGACGGAAACAAAAAGATCATCGCCCCAACGATGGCTGCCATAATGCCGGCATTGAGCCAGGGTTGGTCCCGTTCCCGCTGGTAGGGCGGAAACAGCTTCAGACGTAGCGCAAGCATGGGCGCCACGATCAGGCCGGCGAAAAAAAGGAAGCGCACATGCAACAACGCGGCCCCCAGAGCAAACGCCATCAGCAGCACCTCGTCCAGCTTCCACTTCTGCCGGGAAAACAAGGTGGTTGCCAGCAAAGCGAAGATCATGATCAGGGCCAGCTCGCCACTCCTTTTGCCAAAGTCCACGGACTGCCACTCTTGCACGTGTTGCATATTAGGTTGCTGCCGAAAAAGAAAATCAAATGGGTAGCGCACCAGCGTGTAGCCGAAAGGGTTGACGAAGAGCGCGGCCAGGGACGCGGCCAACGCCAGCAGAAGTTTTTTCAGCTCCTGCGGAGACCAGCGTCGCGCCACCACCAGGCCCCACTCCCCTTGCAGCAGGCCGGAGGCAATGGTCAGCCCAAGCACGACCAGGCCAAAGATCCAGGAACCGTGGAGGTTGATCCACAGGGCAAACAACGGCGGCAAGAGCCAAAGGCCTTTCCCGGTCCTTTGAAAATGGTCGAGCACCAGCAGCAGCCCCACCATGCACAGCCAGCCAAACAGCAGCACGCGAGGGCCGATGGACACCACTCCCAGCAAAATAGCCAGCAACGTGGTAAGGGAAGCGTTCAGGCAACTGGCGCCACCGCGGCATGAGCGGTAATAAACGCCGATATAAATCAGCGTGAACAGCGCGAAATACACCCCTAGAAGTCCTTGCAATCCCCCAGCATTGAAGCCTAATAGAAAGGGGATTTCTGACAGCCATTCATAGTTCAACCGTGGCGACCCTGCCGCCCCCAACGAATACGTGTCCACTCGGGGGAACAAGTGGTATTGAAAGAGATAGTCGGCGTTGCGCAGGTGCCACCAGATGTCGGGTTCCGGAATCCCTCGTGGAGAATCTCGAAAGATCACCGCTGCCAGTAGAAACATGCACATAACCGGGCGAGAGAAGACGCTACCCACCCAACCAGCCCGGGGGGTGCTGGTGGCCTCCGCGGCTGTCTCTGACGGTGAGTGGGAAGTATCCGGCACAGATGTTCTTTCTAGAGCAGTTCCAGAGCTGGTATATCCGGCTTGTATCGGCAGAACGGGAGACAATCCATCCCGGGCGGTGATGCCACTGCCGTGTGCGCCACGACTGCCCTAAATCTCAACCAGTTCCTTGCTGACCGGGGTCAGCACCCGGCATCCTTTGTCCGTGACCACCACCATGTCTTCGATTCGAATGCCGCCCTTACCCGGTATGTATATTCCGGGCTCGATGGTAATTACCATGCCCGGCTCCAGCCGCTCTGATTGCCCTTTGCCGAGACGTGGCGGCTCGTGAATCTCCAAGCCTACTCCATGCCCCGTCGAATGGGTAAAGTAGCGGTCAAGCTTGGCCCTGCGGAGCGCCTGGCGAGCGGCTTGGTCCACTTGGCCCGCTGTTTTGCCCGGAATTACCTCTGCGATTCCCGCTAACTGGGCTTCCAGCACCGCTTCGTACCACCGGCGCTCTTCCCGGCGACCCGGCCCATATGTACGGTGCGGGTCATATCGGAACAATAGCCCCGAAGTATAACACCGGAATCCACCACCACGAATCCACGCCGGGGTATCGCCTGGCGGGAGGCACGCCCGTGGTCGGTCCCTCCCCGCCGAGCCTTCGGAGCTTCACTCCTCCCCTCGCCGCCGAAGGCCAGCGCTAGCTGTAGCTGGTTCTTCTGCCGCTTGTCGCTCATCGAGTCGCGCCGCCTACTGGCCGCTTCCTTCCGTTTGGGCCTTCGCCGCTCGCGCAGCTACTATGCCCGCTGCTGACTTCTGCCGCACGCTCCGAGTGGATCGCTCCCCTCTCAGTCCCGATTCCGGGACATGCAGCAGATCTCCCGAGGTAAGTTCCACCGCCTTCCACGCGCAACCGCCAGATTTACAACCAGCGCCTTTGATGGATATGGACTTCGCGATCAATAGCCCGCTCGTCCGGCACCGTATGCCTCGTATCTGGTTCTTGTTCATCGGCTCGCATTTTTGCTCCACGCTTCTTTCAGACCACACCTCACAGCGTCGCCCTTGCGCTTCGCTATCACTTCTCCTCCATCAGGATGTGAAGAGGACTTTCACCTCCAAGCTGTCAAACATGCTCGGCACACAACAACAAGGCCGGAGCTTTTGGCTCCGGCCTTTTCACAACCCCAGGGGGACGAGAAGGAATTAGCGGCTCAGCTTGCGGCGCAACAAGCCTGCATAAACCAGAGCCCCGGAGCCGAAGAGCAGGATGCTGCTGGGTTCGGGAGCTTGTTCGGAGAATTGATTCGTTACCAGCGAAAGTCTGGCGGATCCGTTCGCGTCCGAGCCAGCCTCTACCAAAATGTCCTTTTCTACATCGACCTCGGTTACTCCCGCGAAACTAATTTCGTCAAATAGCTTGGTTCCGGCAGCGCTGTCGTAAACATGCAGCTGCTCCTCTGTTCCTCCGGAGCACGCTGGAAACACGGCACCCAAGCAAACGGTTTCGTCAACGAATACGCCGCCAGTTGTGTTCCAGCCTGACCCACCAATGCTAAGACTGACGTCGGTGATTGGCCTACCACCCGGGTTGACGTTGACGGTGTATTGGATGAGAGAATCCATTGAGTTTAGGCCGCCGGGATTTGACGCGTACCATCCCGCGCTAAACTGAAAGCCGGGACCCAAGGCATCGTTTAGGGGGGTGACGGTTAGGTTTTGGGGCGAAATTCCCAAATTAGGCGGACCGTACGTGTACCGGAAATCGCTAAAGGTCTTGTCGTCGATGACGCATCCAGACGTTAATAGCTTATAATTGGCATAGCTATCCGTTTGACAAGCACTGGCGAATCCAACGCCTGACAACAAAGCGACACACGCAATTACCAACAACGCTGACAACCCTTTGCTTTGCATAGTCTTACTCCCTCCAAACCCATCCTGAGCTGTGTGGCCTGCGAACCGCAACTTTCCCACGTACAAAGTGGCGTAGGCCAGACCTGTCAGTCTTGAGGCAATTCCCCTGCCAAAGCAGCTCTCGGTAAGTCACGCAAAGTAATCCGGTTGGTTCAGCTGCTATGTCCCCAAGTGCAATTTTTTGCGATATTGGGATAAGCCATTTCCTCGCCACGCCCTTTGTAAGACGCCATTTTTCTCCACTTTAATGCTGGTTTATGGGCAAAGGCTGCGAGGTTTGTTTGCGAGCGCGGTAAATGTGGTGGCTGCCCGGATGATGGGCGATGGCATCGGCATGCACCACATAAGTGCCGAGTCCGGGAGATGAACCGAACGGAACCACCAGGCCGGACTGATCGGCGGTAAGCGTGAAGTGTTGATATCCCAGCGTGGTTGCCCTGCCGATCTCATTTACCGCAATCACAATGACGGTGAGATCGAGGTCCTGCCCGGTTTGATTTGTAACCACCACAGACCCGGAAAGCGTGTTGCCCTGAACGCTGGGATGTTGCTTCCAGTCAATCGTCAGTCCGGCAACCACCTGATGGTGACGGTGCGCTGGGCCTGCAACGGGGGCACGCTGGAGTCGGCCACTGCGACCGTAAAGCGATACTCGCCCGCAGTCGCGGGCACGCCAGAGATCACTCCAGGGTGCGCGTGCAGCTTAAGACCTGGAGGAAGCTGTCCGTCGACAAGATGCCACGAATAGGGTGCGGCCCCACCGGTTGCGGTCAAGGGAAAGTTGAAGCTACGCCCCACCAGGGCGCTCGCCGGAGGCTGCGCGGTGATGACCAGCCCGGTCTGCTGGTTGGCGGCGGAACTCTGCCAATGCGTGGTGAAAGGGGCGGCCAACGCGAAAACCGCAACGCAACAAGCCACCAAGTTACGCATGACACGAACCATTATAGTGGGTGATTGGGGAGTATGACTGGCGGCCTGCGCGTTATTCCACGGCCAGTATGAATTGAAAGTTCTCCTCGCCAACGGGTACGGTCACGCGCACCATGCGGGATTTCGCCGCCTTCTTCGCGGTCGCGGGATTGCGTGCCAGCTTGCCCATCGGGTAATAGAAGACGCCATCGACACCGGCCCGCGGCGGAATGGTGTTGGCCAGAAACGACGTTCGTTCCACGTAATCGGGAGAAACCTGGCGCTGGAGTTGCATTAGCACGTCAGGCCGGGAGGCTTCCTTCACGCGCAGGTGGGAGACTTCGTCGGAGAGCATCGCCTGGGGTGCGATAGCTGAGTCCGGCTCTCCGTCCGTCTCGGTGAACGACCGGGTAGAAAGGACGGGCGGCGCATTGTCCATTTGGCTGGCCATCTGCCGCATGGCGCGCATGAGATCGCTGTGCTGACGGTCCGCCGTTTCAAGGCCGTCGCCTGCCGCAGGCGCCGGTCCGGCCGCGGCGCTCACCGCATAGCGCGACCAGTTATAGGGGCGGCGCATTTTGTTGGCGAGTTCCGCTCCCGAGATGGCTGCCACCTCGCGGCCCGCAACCGCGTCCTCAACCCTCACATCTTCTGGGCGTACCGTCACCGAATGCTGGCCGTTGTTCAGGATCCGCACCTTAACCCCAAGGAACTTGCGATTGGCTACGGAGTGCGCCGCCACTACCACGGTGTAGTTCGTTCCGGAGAGGAAGTGATAGTCAATCCCGTCGATGTAGAAGATCCCGTCCTCACGCGGAGAGAGGGGCGGAGCAGATGCCTTGTCTTTGAGCTCCGAGCAAACTACCGAACAGGATTGCGCCGAAGATGTAGCGCATAGGGCCTCCCGTCCACGCGAAGGCGGAGTCTGAGAGGTAAATCGGCAGAAGCGGAAAGGGCTTAAGGGGCTGCTGAGATGTCCCGTAAAAGGGCTTGCCCTGGAGCCCAGCCGAGGGGGACCGAGCACCCACGTTCGTAGGGGGTACTAGGAAAAAGGGAGGGGCAGCCGCCTGCCAAACTCCCTTATTTGCTGCAAGTCGGGCTTACCACCTTCAGGCCGGAGACCTCAAAGTCGCCGTGCTTCCTGTTCCCGGTTTCCTTCTTTTCGAACGGTTGGCTTTTTTCCTCTTGCGCTGCCGATCGCTTGGGAAGGATGCCACTCACGGCAACCGTCTGGCCGACGTGATCGGCAAGGGAGACCTTGTCGTTCTGATAAAGTTCCCAATGTTGATTGTTGGCGGCGATGAGAAAAAATCCCCCAGGTTCAAGACCCTTCTGAAGACAACCAATTACAGTCTGCTGGGCGGACATTTTGTCGCCCGACATTTGTGCTGCGCCATACTGCGCCGCCGCAGTTAAACCCACAAATAGGATGGGAACCATCCATAAAGAGATTCTCGCGAATATTCGAAGCATGATTTCTCCATTCCTTAGCTTGGGACAGCATAACTTCTTCCCTTGGCATTGTCTATGATTCGCAACACCGCTGCTCCTAACTCTTATCTCGGAGTACGTTACCCCATTTTTAGTCAAAGGCTCAATATTCCTTCGTTAGGGCAGCATTCCGAACATGGCCACTCCGTTCTGCGTACCCAGGAAAACTTTGCCGTTCACAATCACGGGCGTGATGAATTTGTTGCCTGCTCCAAACTGGTCGCGCGATCCAGCCTGGTTGCTGTTGTACAGCTCGTGCGCGAGATTGGTGGCGTCGTAGGCATGCAGCACCGCCGGGCTGGTGTTTTCGATTGCCCAAACAATTCCATTCGAGGTCCCATTGGCGGATACGCTGGGTGTGGTACCGGGATAGGTGAACGAGGTTGCCGTCTGGCTGGTCGGAGAAGTGGAAAGTTTGGCGTTCATAATGCTAAACGCCTTCAGCGGGCTTCCCACGGAACCGTAATAAACGGTGTTGTTGAAGTAGGCGGGCATGGCCCACACGCCTCCAGGGAGCACCCCATCGATCTCCTGATAGATCGCGCTGTCGTTATTGGGATTGAATTTCCCCATGTTGTCGCGATCCACCACGTAGATGTTAGTGTCCTTCCCTGCCCCCACGGCCAAGTGGTGCACTTGATGCTGGTCATCGGTGAGATCGGGCAATATCATGGCTCCGCCCGAGCCCAGGTCTTCATCGCTGTCTGATTCCTGTACCGTGTTGTACATGGTGAAGTAGTCGGCAACCGCGAGCTGACCCGCGACAGAGATCTTCATAAAGGCATTGCCGTAGTCGCCATTTATGGGAAATCCCTGGCCGTTGAGCGTGGTATCGAAGGTGCCGTTACCGTCGAGAAAATAGAGGGCCTGGTTATCGCCAGCCAGTCCGGCGCCGGCCATCCAAATTGCGCCCTCGTTGCCATTGGGAGTCACGTCAATCACCGACGTTTGCGCCAAAGTCTGCGCATTGTAGGCCATCACCCATCCGGTGTAGGGACGCTGGTCGCAATGCGAGGTGAAAGCGAGATAAATGGTCCCGCCCATCTCCAGCAACCCGGCGCGTTCGGCAAATTGTCCGGGGGCGAAGATGACCTGCCCGCCCTGGCTGCCGTCGCCCGTGCCGGGATAGCTTGCCGTAATCTCCTTGGGTCCGCCAAACAATTCGGCTCCGGTCTTAAGGTCCAGAGCGTGGAGGCGCTGGTGATACTGTCCCGAAGAGTCTTTCGACATGGCTACGAAGTAGATGGCGCCGTGCGGTCCTTGCTGGCGATCGATCACCGGAGTGGCAGTGATTCCGATTTGCGGGGAAATCTGGCCGCAACCGTGATTATCGCTTGTCGTCTCGCCCTGACCGAGCGCTGAAACTCTCCAGAACTGCACGCCGCTGTTGGCGCCGAAGGCGTAGACGCTGTCATTCTCCGTGGCCACGAACACGGTGCTGTCACGAATACCGCTGATGGTGTCGGTTTGCGGGTTCAGGTACAGAGGCTGGGCGTCCACTTTGCCATCCACTGAGAAGAAGCCAACCTTTCCGAAGGAGGCGGAATTAACATTGGCGGGCGTTAGGGTCGTTTCCTGGGAGGTCATGCCTTGACGGGAAATATCATAGTGGTAGGTAAGTACATCCGTGGGGCGTGTCAGAGTTAAGCGTCCTGGATCTTTCGGTGGGGATGGCGCCGACGCTGCGGCGGTGGCATGAGGTGACGGCGAACGGAAAGAGGAAGCGGTTACGGCTCCCCAACCCAGAATTAGCAAGCCGGAGAGGAGCAGGAGGGACAAGGTCAATTTCGACGGGTTACGCATCGGTTCACCCCGCAGCGTGGACTTCTGGCTTGGATCGGTAGATGAAACAGGACCGCCCGGAGTTGCGTGAATTTTAGAAACGAAGATGAACCAGGGAGACACAGAGGACACGAAGTTCAGGAAAGTCGGGATGCAAGGAACTGCTGACCGGCAATTCTTTTTCAGACGCCACGGCAGAGGGTTGGATGAGGAAAATGATGGGTATGTTGTTGCGTGGTGGAGAAAAAGCGTGGGCCCCGGGTTTTTTACCTGTGAGGAACCACTGACGACGGCATGGCTCCGCCTACTTCGCCGCAGCTTTCGCTTCAATGGTCAGTGGAACATCCAGCGTTCCAATCCGGCCGGAGAGGCGATCCATCACCCCCAGCCTGAGCTGATAGGAACCCGGCTTGAGCAACAATTCCCGATGCAACCCCAGACCACTGCGCAGCAGCGCCTCCATCTGTGCTGGCGCAAGCGTAGGATGGAACCCTAGCGAGAAGCTGTTCGACTGCTTGCCGCTGCCGTCGTAGGCAACCGCGACAAACTGCACCAGAGGCGTCTTCTGCTTTTCCGTGCCTTCGGTGAACGTTAGATCGTGGGCGTCGATGAACATTTCGATGGCCGTGGCTTGGCCCGGTTCCTGCGGCAGCGCCACCCGCGCTTTCATGATGAGCTGGGTCGAAACCGGCACATTGGGTTGCATGGCGAGCGAGATCATGCGATCGGGATCCTCCTTCGAACCGAGAGGATCGAGCAAGGCGTAGTAGCCGGAGCGATAAAGCAGCTTCAGATTCGGCGCGGCTTTCACGGCAATCTTGCGAAACTTGCCGTCCCAGTTCTGGTTCACCGGCCGGTACGCCAGGCTGTAATAGCTGGCTCCCGTCCGCACCCCGTCGGCAATGGCCGAATCCAGATCATTGCGGTTGATGTAGGCGCGGCCGCCGGTCAGCTCGGCCATGTTTTTCAGGGTTTCTACGATGCTGATGTTTTCCCCATACTGCCCGGAGAGCGTTTCATAAGATTGGGTCTGCACCGGTGCGAAGATCTCCGAGTCACGGGTAGCGCCGGTGGCAGTCATCATCACTACGCCGCGCACATCGACCGGGTACACCGCAATGCGGTTGGCCGCCAACAACGAGGCGACCTTCTGCAGCTGGGGCGCGTTGCTCTTGGTATCAAAGGGAAAGCCGCCCGAAATCCAGATCAGGTTTTTGCGTCCCGGCAACACCGCCAGGGCGCGCGCCATTTGCGTCAGTGCGTCCAGCGTGTCCTGCGAACGCAACTCCAGCTTGCCCTCGTAGTCTTCGCCTAAGAACTGCACCAGGCTGCGAAAAGCTGTCGGACTGTGCAACAGGCCTGATTCCTTCAACTCACCTATCGTTCCCGACAACTCCTGGCGATTGGTGTACGCCGGATTTGGTTTGGTGGAGATCTGCTGCGCCACTGCAATCAGTTGATCGGAATCTTCGGTGAAGCCCTGCACCATCCTGAGTTGCGACCCCAGCGTGAACAAGGCGACCTTTTTGCCGGGAGGAAGCCTCTTGAGGAAATGCAGCATTTCATTCTTCGCGTAAACCAGGTGCTGACGGTCGGTATTCATGAGATCGAAGAGCAGGACGGTCAGCGCGCCCGCCTCGGTGCGCACCTCGTAATTGCTGTAAACGTCCTTCGGCAGGTTCAGCGGCGCAGGCACTTCCGTTGCCTTTGCGTCGGGACGCTGCTCATCGAAGCCAACGATAGTTTGTGGCTTGCCGTCCTCCAGCACGGTAAAGTCCTGCTGCTTCAGATCGTGGACAGCTTCCCCGTTGCCGTTGCTGACCACAACGTCAACCAGCACCAGGCGGCTGTTGGACTTGAAGGTTGGAGCCGGCTGCGGCGAGTTGCCCTGCGGCGCTGGCGGTGCTTGCGAATACAGCACCGCTGTCCCCAGCAGCACCATCAGGAAGACGCGAGTTGGTTTGCGGCACGGCATCGTTGCGGCCCACCCTTGGGAATCTTAACCCGGCAGATCAGGCGTGAGGAACATGAAAATCGGGTAGTGGACTAATCGTGTGTCGCTATTGAGGGGACATCCGACTCAACCAAAGTTGACAAATCGGGCGATTCCCATCAAGGCACAGAAAACTCCGGCTGCTGTGCCTAGGAAGCCTAGAACCTCCGCTATATCTCCTAAGTAATCGTCTAGGACGAACCTTGCGAGGAGGGCAATAGTCCAGCATTCGGCGGCGCAGAGCAGCCATCCCCACCACGGAAGATCGGCAGGACTTATTGGGAAAGGGTTCATAGCGGAGTTAATTCCATGTTGCGAGTGCCACTCTTTCTCTGCTCGAATACCCTCAGCAACAGCGTAACTCCTGGTTCCGGCTCTTAACATCCGAAATCGCATCGTCCCAAGTCGAAATTTTTCTTTCGGGGTCTGCGGATTTCCCTTGACTTTCCGTTAGAACGATCACGTCGTCGATCAGCGCCAAGGACCCGATTAACTACTCTTCTTCTTCGGGACCTTGGCGCCCTTCTTGCGGGCTTCGGATAGGCCTATGGCGATTGCCTGTTTGCGGCTCTTGACGGTTCCGCCTTTCCCGCCCTTGCCGGACTTGAGCGTACCCTTTTTCCTGCGGCGCATCGCGTTGGCGACCGTCTTAGTTGCGGCTTTACCATACTTGCGGCTGGAAGCTTTTTTCTTAGCTGGCATATGAGTCTCCAGCAACTTAGAAGGCAGCACTTCGCAGCGAGTTGCGTCCGTCTTCCGTCGGGCGCATTGCCACGGTGCATCCTTCCTCGATTTCTTGCGCAGCTACCGACGAGGACTGCGGGCGGGCGATGGGACTCTTGATCCGAGACTTGAAGAACACCGCCAAATCTCTCCGCACGCGGTGAGCGGGATGTGATGTCTGAGTAACGCAGGCCTTACGTTTGCGTCACTGACTCTTGGCCTGTATCGAAAGCAGTTCGACCTCAAAAATGAGGGTGGCGTTGGGGCCAATGTCGGCGCCCGCGCCGCGGTCGCCATAGGCAAGTTGAGCGGGAACAAAGAGCTGCCACTTCGATCCCACGGGCATCAACTGCAGGGCCTCGGTCCAGCCTTTGATGACTCCATTCACCGGAAACGTCGCCGGTTGGCCGCGTTTGTAGGAGCTGTCAAATTCGGTACCGTTGATGAGCGTGCCGCGGTAGTTGCAAACCACCGAATCGGTGGCCGCGGGCTTGGGGCCTGTGCCGGCCTGCAAGATTTTGTATTGCAGACCGCTGGGCAGGGTGACGACGCCTTCCTTGGTTTTGTTGGCGGCCAGAAACGCTTCACCTTCCGTCTTGTTGGCGGCGCCCATCTGCTGCGCCTTCTCCGCCTGCTTCTTGCGCGTCTCTTCCTGTAGTTGCATAAGCAGGGTGCGAGCTTCCTCTTCGGTCAGCAGTGGCTTGCTGCCGGCAATCCCGTCCTTTAAACCTTGCAGCAGGACCGCTGGGTCAACGTCCACCGCCTGCTTGTGCAGGTTGGTGCCTACATTCATCCCGATCGCATAGCTGACTTTGTCTTTCTGCGTCGTGAGGACAAGCGCCTTGGGTTTCGCCGCAGATGTTTGCGGGGTCTTCGCCGCAGAAGTGTGTTGAGTTTTTGTTGCCGGAGTTTGTTGCGTGCTTGTGGGCGCAGCCTGCTGTCCCCATGCATTGGCAAGCAGCATTCCGGCCGCCAAGATACCGATCGCCGTGGTAAATGATTTCTTCATCCAGCTATTGTCACATTCGACCGCCGCCTCCGCAAACCCGCGGGTTTACTGCTCGGGCGGAGTTTGGTCTGTTTTCTCCTTTGCATCCTTCTCTGCCGCTTCGGCGCCGGGCATAATGTTGGCTAGCGGCGCCCTACGCTGCTCCTCCAATTCCGGATGCGGCAACGGCTTGCGCGGCAGCATCTGGTCGCGCATGGCGGTGTTGTACACAAAAATGGCTTCCACCACCGCGGCCTGTGCCAGGTCCTCGGGTTGCAAGCGTTCGTAGGTGTCCATGTTCGAGTGGTGGGTGCGCGAGCCGTAATCGAGCGGGTCCTGGATGAACTGGAATCCCGGAATGCCGACTGCGTCGAAGGCTTCGTGATCGGTGCCTCCGGTATTGCGCATGGTCAGCGTGGTGACGCCAAGGTCGTTGAGCGGCTCAATCCACTGCGCGAAGATGGGCGCGATTGCCGCATTCTCCTGCAGGTAAACGCCGCGGATCTTTCCCGTGCCGTTGTCCACGTTGAAGTAGCCGGATATCTTCTGCTGGTCGGGTTTGAGCTGCACCGGGCCGGCAGGTTTGCGTAGCCATTCCGGCAGCTTGAGCTGGTCGGGAGCGGTGGACAGCGGCACGTTGCCGAAATGCTCCTTGACGTAACCGTAGGAACCGAACTCGCCCTCTTCCTCGCCCGTCCACAAGGCCACGCGGATGGTGCGACGCGGCTTCACCTGCAGCGTGTTGAGGATGCGCATCACCTCCATGGCGACAACCGTGCCTGCGCCATTGTCGGTTGCGCCCGTACCAGAAGCCCACGAATCCAGATGCCCGCCCACCATGACAACTTCGTCTTTCAACTTCGGATCGGTGCCGGGGATTTCGGCGACAGTGTCGTAACCGTGCTCGTGGTCGCCGGTCAATTTGGTGTCCACGTTTATTTCGAGGGCGACCGGGACACGCGCCTTCAGCAGCCGATACACCCGCCCATAATTCTCAATGGCCATCACCACCACGGGGAGCGGATTGGCGTGCTCGCGCTTGTACGCCTCCCAGCCAAAGCCAGCGCCACTGTCGTCGAAGATGGTGCCGCCAGAGCCTCCACCATCACGGCCGTCGCGGCTTGGGGTGATGACCGCCAGGGCGTGCTCGTCTGCCAGAAACTCTCCGACCTTCTGGCGCAGCCCCAGGCGCTTCATGTACTGCTCGATGAAGTCCCGGCCGCGCGGCTTGAGCGGATACTCCATCAGCTTCTTCAGCTCGGCGTCGTCCAGGCGTGCCCAGAGCGGTTTATCGACGGGAGGCACGTCGCGCATGGCGCCGTACAGCACGATCTTTCCCGCCAGCTTGCCCTTGTACTTATCGAAGTCCTTGGCGTCGTTCACATCGATCCAGATTGCGGGCGCATTGATCGCGCCATTCGTCGCCGGCGACCACGGCGCTGACTGGGCGATAAACACCGCGGTGTCAGGCGCCGTCATGCGGACCCAAGTGTTGAGTTGCTGCCAACCCATGCCGAACTCGCCCCAGTCCTCGAGGTGCGCGTTGCTGCAGCCCATCGCGGTGAACTGATCGCGCGTCCACTCATTGGCGTGTTTCAGGTTAGCCGAGCCAGTCAAGCGCGGCCCGATATCGTCGTCCAGCGCCGAGGCATACTCCATCACATGGGAGTGGCCGATGCCTTCGTCGCGAATGCGCTGATACATACCGTAATCGAGGGTCTCACGCTGCGGTTGAGGCTGATCGTAGGACGTCTGGTTCGCATCGGCCGCGGTTTTCGATTTGTTGGCTGCGGCGGCGGAGAGAGTAAGAGCGAAACCAATCAGGAGAGAGAAGCAGGCACGCAAGTATCGATATGGCATCGGGCGAAGTGCTCCATTCGAGATAAGAATTTCCAATGTTGCAGAGTAGCAGATGAGGAAACGGCGCACCGTGCGCGTTCATGGTTCGACGCTGGGATCCGGATTCTAGTGCCGAACGCATTGATCCCAGGTTAGCCCGACAGAAGGGCGAACCTGGGACACCAAGCGGTTAGGTTGAGATGCTGCTTACTTGCCAAAGTTGAACATTATGCCGGTCGAGAACCGAATGTTGTTCTGACTGGTGCTGAAGTGTTGCGTCCGCAGCCAGTCCACCTGGGCAAGCCGGACCCCAAAATGCTCGCCGATCGGAAGGTCGAGACCACCGCCAATTCCCATGGCAAACGCGGTGTCGCTACCCGAGCCTCCCAAGAGAGACGCGTTAATGTGGTTACCACCAAATAGCGCGTGGAAGAATGGGGCAACGTGTTCTGTCCGATGGTCAGGGTGGGACCGAACAGGAAACTGTAGTCATGGATTGTAACGCCGGACGGCGAGCCGTAGTAGCCGCCAAAATCGGCCGTCAATCCCAGCCACTTGTTGAAGTTCACACTGCCCTGTGCATTCCAGCCGTTCAAGCTCTGACGGCCGGACAGGCCGCCCGATGTATCCGCGCTCACGTAGGAATACCCACCAAAGACTTGCCCGCGTGGAAAGTCGTCTTGTGCGAGAAGTGGCAGGGCAGCGATAAGCAGGATTCCAAGTATCACGATGCGTTTGTTCACAGTTCCTCCATAGTCACCCGGTGCGGCACCTCGTACTCAGGATAAGGCGCATCCGAATCGAGGGCAGCCAGAATCGACGCACTGGGCAACCCAGTTGGGGTTAAAAGTTCAATCTGACCATAGCATTTGCGAGCAGCCTTTGACTGTGTGATGGGAGTTTCTGTTTAGTAATCACTTTTTTCCCATTTTGGCGCACTCTGGGGCAGCAGGCACTAGTCCCGCCGTAGCCAAAACCCGGCTGGAACAAGGCACCCAGCGCGAAATTTTCATGCCGCGCCGCTGCCCTTGGGGGCGACCCGCAGGATTTGCCCGAGGGTTTCCGGCCAACGCTCAAACAGTTGTTGTCCAACGCGGCTGCCGGTCTTGCGAGTGTGCTCCTGTATCAGATTGCGGACCAACACCTGCTCCTGGTAGCTGCAATCGTCCAGCAGATCGGTCTCGACAAACTCCGGATGGAACTTGCGTCCAGTTTCGAAGCTGCGATCCGGGTCCCAAACGTAAGCTACGCCGCCCGTCATGCCCGCGCCGAAGTTTCTGCCCGTCGCTCCCAGAATGACGACCACCCCGCCGGTCATGTACTCGCAGGCGTGTTCACCCACGCCTTCCACCACCGCCGTCGCTCCTGAATTGCGAATGGCAAAGCGTTCGCCCGCGCTTCCCGCCGCGAACAAGCAGCCAGCCGTGGCGCCGTACAGGGCGACGTTGCCCAGGATGACCTGCGCCTCGCGCGCTTGCGCCAGTTTGCCCACCGGACGAAGAATGAGTTCGCCGCCCGAAAGTCCTTTGCCGACGTAGTCGTTGGCCGCGCCCTCCAGAGTCAAAGCCATGCCCTCGACGGCAAATGCGCCGAAGGATTGTCCCGCGGTACCGCGCAGGTGCAGGCGGATGTCCGGCTTCAGTTCGGGTTGCCGGCGGCGCAGCAGCGCCAACTCGCCCGCCATGCGCGCGCCCAGGCTGCGATCTTCGTTCTTCACCGCCGCGTTGTGCTCGAACGGCTCGCCCGCGACGCATGAGGCGATTGCGGGTTCCACCCAGGCATCGTCGAGTGGGGGATGATCTTCCGGACGCGCATTTCGTTGCCCTTGCCAATGCAGTGGGGCATCGCCGGCACGCGCAAGCATGGGCTGCAAATCGAGATTCCCGTCGGAGCGAACCTGCTGCAACAGGTCGGTGCGCCCGATGGCCGACTCCAGCGAAGGCAGTCCCAAGGCCGCCAGCAGCCGCTGCAAGTCTTCGGCAATATTCAGGAAGAAGCGGACCACGTTCTCCGGCTTGCCGCGGAACTTGGCCCGCAGATCGGGACGCTGCGTCGCAATTCCCGTAGGACAGGTGTTGAGATGGCATTGCCGCGCCATGTCGCAGCCTAGCGCCACCAGCACCGCCGTGCCGAAGGCGAATTCGTCAGCGCCCAGCAGCGCCGCTATCAGAATGTCGCGCGCGGTGGACAGGCCACCGTCCACCCGCAGCCGCACGCGGCCGCGCAGACCGTTGTGCCGCAGCACCTGCTGCGCCTCTGCCAGTCCCAGCTCCCAGGGACTGCCGGCGTGCTTGATGCTGCTCAAGGGCGATGCGCCCGTGCCCCCGCTGTGCCCGGCGATCATGATGTAGTCGGCGTAAGCTTTGGCGACACCCGCGGCGACCGTCCCCACGCCCAATTGCGAGACCAGCTTCACGCCCACGGCGGCGCGCGGATTGATGCGCTTCAGGTCGTAAATCAGTTGCGCCAGATCTTCAATGCTGTAGATGTCGTGATGCGGCGGCGGACTGATCAGCGAGATTCCCGGTTGCGCGTGCCGCAAGCGCGCGATCAGCTCGGTCACTTTGTGGCCGGGAAGCTGGCCGCCTTCTCCGGGCTTTGAGCCCTGCGCGATCTTGATCTCCAGTTCCTCGGCGTGCGCCAGGTATTCGGCGGTAACGCCGAAGCGGCCCGAAGCCACCTGCTTGATCTTGTTGTTGCGCGGCAGAAAATTGGGCGGAGCGTCAGGCTCGCTGCGGTAGGCATTGGGATCTTCGCCGCCTTCGCCGGTATTGGAGCGGCCTCCCAACTGGTTCATGGCGAGGGTGATGGTTTCGTGCGCCTCGGGACTGATGCGAGCCGAGAGACATGGCGCTGGAGACGAAACGCCGCGCCAGGCTGGACTTCTGCTCGACTTGATAGACCGACAACTGCGGACCGGCGGAATGGAAGTCCAGCAAGTCGCGCAGCACCGCCGGGCTCGCGTTCACTCCCCGCTCCCGCGAAAGCGGACCATGCTTCAGCGTGGGAAGGCGCCGTGGCCGCGGCTTGGGCGGTTGGCTTCGCGGCGCCGACGGCCATCTGAAGCTGGCGCGTCCGTTGCGGTTCCCAAGTGTGCAGCTCGGCGCCTTCGATCGCGACGGAATCGCACCCAGCCGTAATCTGGCAGCTCGGAGTTGTCCAGCTCGCCCGCCCACGAGGCGCGAATGGCAGCTTCGATTTCGGCAAATCCGCGTCCTCCCAGCGGCGACGGAGTTCCGGGGAAGCAGCATTCGACTATATCCGCATCGAGTCCGAGAATGTCAAACAGTTGCGCCGCTCGATAACTGTCGAGCACGGAGATTCCCATCTTCGACATCACCTTGGCCAGGCCCGACTGCAAGGCCTTGAGCATCCCGGCTTCGCCATCTTCTCCGGCCAGGGCGCGCGCGGTTTGCAAAGCCAGCCAGGGACAAACCGCGCCCGCGCCATATCCAATGAGCACGGCAGCGTGGTGCAGGTCGCGACAGTCGCCGGCATCCAGGGCCAGACCGACTTCGGTACGCAAGCCGGCTTTGACCAGCGCGTGATGCACCGCCCCGGTGGCCATCGCCATCGGAATCGGCAGCGACTGGGCCGAGGCCCCGCGGTCGGTCATCAGCAGAATGCGAGCTCCGTCGCGCACCAATTTAATGGCGGTGTCCGCCCAAGGCTCCGACCGCGCTTTCCAGAGTGTGCACCGGCGCGAAGGTGCAATACATCCGGGCCAGCGGCAATTCCTCACGCAAGGGATAAGTGCCCTCGCGCAGCGCTTCCATCTGGCCGAGCGACAGAAACGGCGAGGGCAGCACCAGGCCGGGCAGAGGAGCATGCTTGTCGAGCAGATGCGGCCACGGTCCCAAGCGGGTGCGCAGCGAAACTACGCACGACTCGCGCAGAGAATCAATGGCGGGGTTGGTAACCTGCGCAAACCGCTGGCGGAAGAACCCATACAACGGACGCGGCGTGCGCGCCAGCGGCGCGATGGGAGTGTCATCGCCCATGGACCAGGTGGCGTCCTTGCTCTCCAGCGCCATGGGCGCGACCACCATTTTGATTTCTTCACGGGTATAGCCAAAGCCGCGCTGCAGTCGGCTGATTTCGTCTTTGGATAAAACTGGTACTGGCTGAGGTGCCGGCTCCAGTGGAATGTCGTAAATCAGCCCATCGTAAGCCGAGAGTCCGTCAATATAGCGATCGAGAGGTTCGCCGTCCAACAAGTGTCCGCGTTCGAGATCGAGCAGAAGCATCTGCCCCGGCCCCAGCCGTCCGCTGCGAACGATGGAATCGGCACTGACATCGGCAAGTCCGACCTCCGAGCCGGCGACGATCAAGCCTGTGTCGGTGATGACGTAGCGGCAGGGCCGCAGGCCATTGCGATCGAGTGCCGCCCCCAGCAGGCGGCCGTCGCTGAACACCAGCGCCGACGGGCCATCCCACGGCTCCATGCAATCGGCGTGATAGCGATGGAAGGCGGTCTCGTTGCCATCGGTGGCGGGCGGCAGCAGCATACGAATCGCCTCCGCCACATTGCGCCCATGGTTGGCCAGCAACTCGGCAACTTCGTCCAGGCTCATCGAATCGGAGACATCGCCGGTGAGCATGGGCTCGCATTCGGGCGGCAGAGTTGCGCGCCGGGCTTCCATGTGGGCGCGATTGGCCCAGATGGTGTTGATCTCGCCGTTGTGCGCCAACATTCGCAGCGGCTGGGCGCGATGCCATGAGGGCAGTACGTTGGTCGCGTATCGCTGATGAAAGATCGCGAACGGCGTGACGAATTCCGGGCTGTCCAAGTCGGGATAGAACTCGTGCAGCAGTCGCCCGGCGCACATTGCCTTGTACACCAGCGTGCGCGTCGAGAGCGAGCACACGTAGCTTCCCTCGGAACCGCGCTCGAAGGCTTTGCGCGCGAGATACAGGCGATGCTCGACTTCAGCCTCGGTCCACTGCGCTGAATCGGGAGCGGTAATCAGCGCTTGACGGATGACAGGGAGCGACTCCAGCGCAAGCTCACCCAGCACTTCGCGGCGGATGGGAACTTCGCGCCAGGCGAGCCATTGCAGGCCCTGGGCCGCGATGCATTCCTCGAAGCGCAGAGCGTCGCGACTGGTTACTCCTTCCAGCGGCAGGAACAACATGCCCACGGCGAGCGGCCGTTCTGGCGGCAGCGTGATGGCAGTCTGGCTGAGCAGGAAATTGCGAGGCACCGCGGTCAGGACACCGACGCCGTCGCTGCTTTTGCGATCGGCGGCGACCGCGCCACGGTGGGCCAAGCGTGCCCAGCGCAGTGAGGGTCAGCCGCAGAATGTCGTGATTGCGAGCGCCGTGCAGGGTCGCAACAAATCCGACGCCGCAGGAATCATGATCAAAGCGGGGATTAAGAAGACTGTGGCCCCGGGAGCCCATCGAGCAAGGTCCCATATCCGAATATAGAGCGCCGCGCCAGCGTTTGAAAAGAGCACGGTGGACTAATTTCGCCGTCCATGACCGAAAGGGGAAAAGTGGGAGCAATCCGAGCGGAATGTTGTACCTGAAAATACGGCGAAAAAACCTAGCCGATACAACGAAATGAGCGCGCTGCCCAGTTCAGCAGCGCGGGTGGGGCCGATGCTGCCAAGAGTAGTCGCATGAGCAACTTTTCTCAGTGGTCAAAAGTAGACAGTTAATCGTCGCTCCTACACCTATTCTCTAAGTTGAGGAAAACACCAATGAAAGCACTTACAACTCTTGGAGTAGCAGTCCTGTTCCTGTCCCTCGGAACCATTGTTCCTGCCTTCGCGCAGGAGGCGCAACAGGAGGCCAAGCCAGCACAACAAGAGAAGCAGGCCAAGCCGGCGCAGCAAGCCAAGCCAGCGCAGCAAGCCAAGTCTGCAGCGCAGCAAGAGAAGCAGGCCAAGCCCGCAGCACAGCAAGAGAAGCAGGCCAAGCCAGCACAGCCAAGAGCAAGAGGCCAAGCCCGCAGCACAGCAAGAGAAGCAGGCCAAGCCAGCACAGCCAAAGCAAGAGGCCAAGCCCGCACAGCAACAGAAGCAGGCCAACAAGCCAGCACAGCAGGCGCCACAATCCAAGCAGGCAAAACAGGAGCCCGGTAAGACCGCGGGGCAGCAACCTGCTCATCAGCGGAGCGCGGCCGAAGAGCAGAGGCAACGCGCCGTGCCGGCACTGCGGCTGAGTGCCAGAAGCAGCGGTCGCATACCTGACGATCGGTTCCGTGCCAGTTTTGGTGAAGGGCACCGGTTCGCGATCAACCAACCAGTGATGGCCGGCGGATACTCTCGCTTCCAGTACGGCGGCTATTGGTTCGGATTTGCTGAGCCGTGGCCGGAGGGCTGGTATTACACCGATCAGGTTTACGTTGACTACATCGATGGCGAGTATTTCCTGTTTAACCCGTTTTATCCCGGCGTTCGCGTCGCGATCGTGTTCGTGCCGTGACGTCGGCACGCGAATCGTGAATCCTCCAGCGGCGGCAGAGGGCCGGCGTCACTGAAGCACGCGCGAAAGAGGACCAACTATGTTCAAGTCAGGCTCATTGCTTCGCACCGGGCGGATTCCGGTGCTGATGCTGGTGTTGGTAGTAGCGGCCATTCTTTCGGGATGCAGTTCCAAGCAGGAACAGGCGCTGGAGCAGGCCAAGAAGCAGGCGGCTGCAACCGGCCAGGCGCAGCAGGTGGTTTCTGTAGACAAGGATGGGACCACGACGACGACGGTGGTGCAGCCTCCGGCGGCAGGCCAGACCAGCGGAGAGATAACGACGACGGTGACACCGCTCGCGGCCGGGGCGCCTGCTCCAGCACCCTCGGGGCCGACGGTTTCCGCGGTGCCGCAACCGGTCAGCGTGAGCATTCCGGCGGGCACGACGCTGACGATCCGGATCGATCAGCGCATCAGCGTAAAAACCAGCCGCGCGGGGGACACGTTTACCGGCGAGGTGGTGGAGCCGGTGCTGGCCGGCGACAACAGTGTGCTGGTGCCGAAGGGTGCGCTGGTGGGTGGCGCGGTGGATGTGGCGCATCGCCGGGGACACTTCAAAGGCAGATCGCTGCTGGAGCTGCGGTTGACCTCATTGACGTTGAATGGGACACAGTATCCGCTGACCACGCGGGACCTGGCGCGCAGCAAGAAGGGCAAGGGCAGACGTTCCACGGCCTTGATTGCCGGAGGGTCGGGACTGGGCATGCTGGTGGGTGGCGTGGCCAGCGGCGGCGTAGGCCTGGTGGTGGGCGGCCTGGTGGGTGGTGGCGCTGGAACCGCCGCCGCGGGATTGACCGGCAACCGGGACATCGACATACCGGCGGAGGCGATTGTGCGCTTCAAGCTGGCGGACGATCTGGTGGTACAGCCGGAGCAGTAGTGTGAACAGGCCCTTTCAACTGGGGCTCTGGATTTAGATCAAGCCATTCCATGGTTGTAGAGGCTGATTGCGCCTTCGCTGCATCAATATGAGTGTTAATCATGGAAACCCAAGTTCAGGAGCGCACCGCCGTCGCGCGGCAGATGTTCACGGCCCGGGTGAGCCGTTCGGTCCTGCTGTCGCCGCAGGCCAAGCATCTGGAGCTTAGCGTCGAGGGGGTGGAAGAATTTCGCTTCGTTCCCGGGCAGTTTGTCTCCATCAAGCAGCTCCGGCCCGACGGCAAACAACACACCCGTGCCTACTCCATCGCTTCGCCGCCGCGCCACAACCCCACCTTCGATCTGTGCCTCAACCGCGTGGAGGAGGGCTTCCTCTCCAACTGGCTCTGCGATCTGCCGGAAGGCGCGACCGTCCAGTTTCACGGGCCGCACGGCCTTTTCACCTTGCGCGAGCCGCGCACGGACGCGGTCTTCATCGCCACTGGGACCGGCATTGCGCCCATCCGCGGCATCATTCAGTGGCTCTTCGAGAAGCCGGAACGCAATCGCGACCACGAATACTGGCTGGTGTTCGGCACGCGCTACGAGCACAGCATTTACTACCGCGACGAGTTCGAGCGTATCGCGCGCGACAACCCGAACTTCCACTACGTGCCGACGCTCAGCCGCGGCGGCGAGCTTTGGACCGGCTGCCGCGGCTACGTGCAAGACCACGTGCGCGAGATCGTCGCCGGCCGCAGCGACATGCAGGCGTACATCTGCGGCCTGCATCAGATGGTGGACGCCAATCGCAAGCTGCTCAAAGAAGAGATGGACTGGGACCGGAAGCAGATCGTGTTCGAGCGGTATGACTGAAAGAAGCAATTAGCATTTAGGAAACCCCTACACTTCATCGGCGAACTTGGCACTTGCCCGGTTCGTATCTCTGCGGCATCATCATCTGTCATGCGTCTCTGTGCCGTCATCGTCCTCTGTTTCCTGGCGGTTTCGACAATCGCCATTGGGCAGGACTGGAAACAGGTGCGCAGGGCCGACGAGATCAAGTGGGCGAAAACCACCGGGCTCGATCCCAGAACCATCCATAAGCTGTGGCGCCAGGCCTCGCACGCCGCCAATGAGAACGACGATGACTCGCGCATTGCCGACTTGGACGTCGAGGGTCTCGCCGAGCGAAATCAGGTCCTGCTGGTCACCTACACGGGAGAGAAGAACTGCCTGACTCTCACCGTCTTCCGGCAATACTCGGCGACGTCATTTTCCAAAGTGTGGTCAGTGGAGCAAGGTCCCGACGGTCAGGGATTCTGCGATAGTCCGTTCGGTAACGCCAGTGCCGATGTTGTGAAAAGCGTGATCCAGGTGCGCGTGCCGCAGGCCCCGGATGCCTCCAACGGCTACGCCAACTACGTGGTTTACGACTACGAATGGAACGGCATCACCTACCGTTTCACGGGCAAGCGAGCCGAGCAGGGCCGGTAATTGCCTCCCACCCTTTCACCAAAGGCGGACGAAAGGACGGGGGCCACCCGGCTCGGCGACGTAGGCGTAGCTATGCAGCCAGTAACGGAGGGAAATGTGGAGCGTAAAGCGTTGGTGCTCGGGGCAGGGGGACACGCCGCGATGGCGTGGGAGCTCGGGGTCATCACCGGCATGGCGGATGTCGGTGCCGAAGTTCGCGATGCTGACGTGATCGTGGGCACGTCAGCCGGATCGAGGGTAGGCGTCCAAATCACCAGCGATCTGACGCTGGAGGAGTTGTTCCACCGGCAGGCCGATCCGCATCTGCAGACCAAGGAGCCCGCTCCGCCAGTCGACTTTACGCGGTGGCGCGCCGATTTCATGAGTGCCAAAGAAGGCCCAGGCGACACTATTGCCGTGCTGAAACGCTTCGGCGCCCTGGCGCTGCAGACGCCGACAGATTCGCAGGAGGCGCGACGGAACAGGATCGCCGCAAGCCTGCCGTCGCATACTTGGCCCGAGCGCCGCCTGTTGATCGTGGCCGTCGACGTGGAAAGTGGCGAGCGGCGAGCGTTCGATTGCTCGAGCGGGGTTGATCTCATCGACGCGGTGGCGGCGAGCTGCGCGGTGCCGGGGATCTGGCCCGCCGTCGCACTCGGCGGCCGCCGCTACATGGACGGTGGCGTCTATTCCATTGACAACGCAGACCTCGCGGTCGAGTGCGACCAAGTACTGATTCTCACGTTGCCAGCGCGCGTACCTCCGCTGTGCGTCGCATCGCTTGACACAGCAGTCGACATGCTGAGGCACCGCGGCGCACGCGTAGACGTCGTCCATCCCGACGAAGCCTCGCAAGCGGCGTTTGCCTCGGTTGGCGGGAATCTGCTCGACCCCTCGGTCCGCGAGGCCGCCGCCCGCACCGGACGCGAACAGGGTCGGCGAACCGCTCTGGCGCGGGCGCGTCGATGAACACTCCATGCCATCTTGATTGAAAGTGCGCCGTCTCCTTGCGGCCGCCGATCGACCGATAGGTCGACGACGAATTTCTCTTTTGCCGCAGGTGCCAGACGCCTCCAACGGCTACGCCAACTACGTGGTTCTCGATTACGAATGGAACGGTGTCACCTACCGATTCTCGGGCAAGCGCGCTGAGCAGGGCCGGTAACTTCCTCCCACCCTTTCGCCAAAGGCGGGCGAAAGGATGGGGCACCCCGGCTGCGATCCGCTAGCGGGTTCCCTCCGGAGCGTGAATGCCACGGAGATCATCCTCCACGCTCACGTCGAGCCGAGCTTCCTTCCGGAACGTCTTTCCTTGAAAGACAAGTGCACGTTTGTTCAGTAGCTTCAGCGCAACGTTGTGTTCTTCTTCTTGAGATTGCTTGCCGAGAATCTCAATCGTGCGGTAGGCAAGCTTATACTTGACCGCGATGTCTGATCCCGACAAATGCCAGCTTCCCTGATAGATGCCCTGTGCATCTCCCTTGCTCACAGTCAAGCTGGCGTCTCTCTGGTAGATTGTGCAGTCAAGCAGTGAAAAACGCCCATCGTTCGCAAAATAGAGCACCTCTGCCTGGCTCGACTTAAGATGCCGATCAACCTTAGCAGGAGCCGGTTGCCAATGGAGTTTGAGCAGCACCCACGCACCAGAGATGTCGTTTTCCTGAGAATAGCCGACAGTCGACGCCATCAGAACGACTACCAAAAGCAAATAAAATCTTCTCATGGTTTCTCCACCGGCGTATCTATCGAGGCCGACAGCCTCTGTGGTGGAAGATTCCAAAGAGTCTCCCCCAAAAGCCAGGTACCCCAGGTTCGCATCCGTCTTTTGCACGCTAACCAGGGCAGAGGAAGGTTCAGGCCAGCCCACAGAACATTTGGCAAGTCACTGATCCCCTCTGTCCGCCTTGCGACGCTCGCGCTCGGCTTGCGAAGCCTCGCGACGGCGGAGAGCGCCTTCGTAGCGCCGCTTTTCCTCCTCGGTTTCAGGAACCACGGGCGCGACCTTCAGCCTTCTGCCGTGCCGGTCCACGGCAACGAACGTCAGATACGCGGTAGCAACCTTCTGGCGCGAGGCGGAGATGTAGTTCTCCACTAGCACCCGAACGCCAACCTCCATCGAAGTATTGAAGGCGCGATTGACCGACGATTGCAGGATCACCATGTCGCCAACGTGCACCGGCACCAGAAAGTCGATGTGGTCCATGGAAGCGGTCACGGCGTAGGAGTGGGAGTGGCGATGCGCCGCCAGCGCCCCGGCCAGATCGATCCAGTGCATCAGGCGGCCGCCCAACAGCGCGCCCAACGGGTTGGTGTCATTGGGCAACACGAGCTCGATCATTTCTGATCTGGAGTCGCTCACCGGTTTCGGTCGCAGATTGCCGTCGTTCTGTTCCATGGCGTTCCTTGTGGAATGTTGGTTCTACTTCCCTGCCGCCGCGCTTTCCTGCGGCGATGATGCTGCGGCTGTCGCGATCTCGTCCGCAGGAAACGGGTTCCCGCGCCTTGCACGCTGCGCCTGCACGTAACACTCGGCCATGCGTTGCACCCGCGGGTCGTCATGCGGCTGGAGCCACGATGCGCTCACCGTCTCGTACAGCAATTCTCCGTGACCGGCCGGCAGGTAGTCGCGCTCGCAGACGAAGAGCACGCGCAGAACGCCGTCGCGCTCCTCGCCCAAGACAAACCGCACGGCATCGGCATGGCGGTCGACGGGAAGCCGGTTGCAGGCGTTGGCGTAACCAAGATTGCAGCCCGACTTCAGTTCTTCGTCATCGGGGCGCGCGCCCTCGTGACCGGGAGCGGTGCACGTGCCCGCCCATCCCGCGCCCAGGGGAAGCCGCTGCGGGAATGGCCAGTCGGACTCGAATCGCTGTTCTGGCATGAAGAAGGGGCAGGCCACAAAATCCTCGTCCGCCGCGGCGGGCTGGCAAGAGTTCAACGCCATTGTAACGGCAGTGCAAAAGCGCTGCCACCTCAGTGCACCGAGCCTGATCGAATTTGAGCCCTCATTGGCTGCTCTAGTACCATGCGTTCGAGGCTGGAGAACACATAATGCCCGACGAGGGCCGCGTGGCGGCGCTGAAAGAAATACTGGACGCCAATCCCGATGACGCCTTTGCGCGCTACGCGCTAGGGTTGGAGTACTCCGGCGCGGGCGAAACCGACGCTGCGCTCGCCGAGTTCCAGCGCTTGCTGGCGGCGCATCCCGATTACACCAACGGATACTTCATGGCGGCGCAGGCCCTGGCGCGCGCCGAGCGCAAAGAGGAAGCGCAGTCGCTGTTGCAGCAGGGCATCGAATGCGCCCGTCGCACCCGAAATCAGCACGCGCTGGCGGAGATGGAAGCCATGCTGGACGAACTGGAGCGGGAGTGAGGATGGCTGAACAGGCGGCGGAAAGAGTCGAAGGAGCCGACACGTCGTGGTGCTAGAGATCACTGTGTAAGTAATGTCCCATGCGGGATGGCCGATTCGTCCCTGGAGTTGTCATTACGAGCGAAGCGAGGAATCTGCTTTTGGTAACGATGAAACGACTGCTTAAGGAAACAGCAGATCCCTCACGGCCTGAAGGCCGTTCGTGATGACAACTCAAAATCATCGGCCATTGCTTATGCAGCGGTCAATAAAGCCTGCTCGGGATGACAATAGACATGAACATCGATCTATTGACAGTTGATTCCGCCCGCACGGCGGTGCTGGAGAAGCAGACCACGGCCACTGCACTGGTGGACGCTTTTTACCAGAAGATCGACGCCGAAGATGCCGCCATCGGCGCTTATCTCACGCTGTGCAAGGAGCGCGCGTATCGGCAGGCGGCGCGGGTTGACGCGCTGGCCGACAAAGGCGATGCGCTGCCGCCGCTGGCTGGCGTTCCCATCGCGGTGAAGGATGTCTTCGCGACCAAAGACATACGCACCACCGCCGGTTCGAAGATTCTGGCGAACTTCATCTCCCCGTACGACGCCACAGTGGTGACGCGGCTGGAGGAAGCCGGCGCCATCATTCTGGGCAAGACCAACTGCGATGAGTTCGCCATGGGCTCGTCAAACGAGAATTCCGGCTTTTACCCCGTGCACAATCCGCGCGACCACGCGCGCGTGCCGGGCGGGTCTTCGGGTGGATCCGCTGCGGTGGTGGCTGCGGGAACCGCGGTGGCGTCCCTCGGTTCCGACACCGGCGGCTCGATTCGCCAGCCCGCGGCGTTCTGCGGCGTCGTCGGTCTGAAGCCTACCTATGGACGAGTGTCGCGCTACGGGCTTATCGCCTTCGCTTCGTCGCTCGATCACGTTGGGCCGTTTGGCAAGAGCGTCAAAGATACAGCTTTGATGTTGCAGTACATGGCGGGCCGGGAACCGATGGATTCGACATCCGCGGACGTGCCCGTGCCCAACTATCTCGACCAGATTGAACAGCCGGTGCGCGGCTTGCGAATCGGAGTGCCGGAGGAATATTTCGGCGAGGGACTCGATCCGGAGGTTCGCAGCGCAGTCGAAGCGGGCATTCAGGAGCTGGCCAAAGCCGGGTGCGAGATCGTGCCGATATCGCTGCCCTACACGAAATACGCTATTCCGACGTACTACGTGGTCGCCACCGCTGAAGCCTCGTCGAACCTGGCGCGCTATGACGGCGTGCGTTACGGGGTCCGCGCGACCGATGGCAAGACCCTGGCTGAAATGTACCGGCGCACGCGGGACGCGGGTTTCGGAGCCGAGGTCAAGCGGCGCATCATGCTGGGCACCTACGTTCTGAGCGCGGGATACTACGATGCCTATTACCTGAAGGCGCAACGGGTGCGCCGTTTGCTGGCCGACGACTTTCATCAGGCATTCGCCAAGGTGGACGCCATCGTTACCCCCACCGCGCCGACGCCCGCGTTCAAGCTCGGCGAGAAGACCGACGATCCGCTCGCCATGTATCTGGCCGACATTTTCACGGTGACGGCGAACCTGGCCGGCATTCCGGGAATTTCGATTCCCTGCGGCAAGAGCAAGGAAGGTTTGCCGATCGGGATGCAGATATTCGGAAAGCACTTCGACGAGCCCATGGTGTTGCGCGTGGGTCATGCAGCGGAACATGCGCTGGCGGGAATGGTAACCGGGCAAGAAACAGCAGATTCCTCGCTTCGCTCGTAATGACAAATCTATAGGCTAGCGTGATGACAGTTCCACTGGCGAGCGGATAACCGCAAATCCTTCGGCTGCGCGCCCGCCCGACCTGCAAAAGAAGCAGGTCGGAAATCCTTTGTGGGCGCTCCACTCAGGATGACATCTCCAAACCTACGAAATCTCTTCGTAATATTTCTCTCCGGCGCAGGCGCGGCACAGGATTTTTCCCTCACGCCGCACTTCGCGCTGGAAGTTGATGCCCTCGCCGCATTGCTCGCACACGATGCGCTCGCCTTTGTAGCCGGGCAACTCCTCGGGCGGCAACGCGACCTTTACCCACTGCACCGTGAACAGGTCGTCATTCGATATCTCGCGATAGGCCAGCATCTGCTGCAGGTTCTTGTTCTCGATTTCAGGATGCATCTGCCGCGCCAGCGCCTTCGAACTTTCCCGGGCGCAGACCCGCACCGCGCGCTGCGAGGCCGAGATCGACAAAGGTTGCGGCCACCTTGCCCCAGTCGCGGAACTTGAGCGCCCGCTTGCCCAACCGGCATCCGGTCACGACGGCAACGGCGTCGGTGGCGCAGCGATCAATCTCCACAAAGGTGATGAGTCGTTTGCGATCTTTGCCGCGCGGATCGTCGATGCCCAGCAGTTCCAGTCCGAGCATGGCCAGGCGAACGCCCAGCACCTGCCCGGCACAGAGATGTCCGTGGGCTATCCTCAGCGTCGCGCAGCAGTTCGTCAAGGGTCTTCAATGGAAACTCGTACTCCGTCTCAAAGTTGATCTGAATTACGGTTCGTCGGAATCGTCGTCGGCCATTTCGTCAACAAAGTGGCCCCGCACGGTCACGCTGAGCTTGTCACCAACTTTGGGAAGAAAGGTCACACGCGCAGGTTGCCGCTCCCAGTGGGGGGCGGCACAATCGGAATCGGGCTGGTCTCCGCCATTCGCCTTCCCCAGTTCTTTGCGATACAGCGGCTTCTTGGCGCCAATTTGCACGACCACGGCGTCGAGCTTTTCACCATTGGCGGTGATGCCGCAGTACGCCGCATAGTCACGGTACCAGCTTACCTCCGAGTAGAACGGGTCGAAATCGGGCAACTTGATGGGCGTGATCTTTCCGGAACTGCGGTCCACCAGCAGCCACCCGCCCAGTTGCCAAAGCCATTTGGGAGACTTGCGGGCCTCGTCGGGCAGCGCGTCATTGATGCGAAAAGCCCGGCGCACCACGAACTGGCGGTCGGTGACGTCGTGGGACTCGCCGGTCGTGTACTCCTTCAGCTTGGCATCCACAAAGAGCGGACGGACCGCGATATCCATCGTCTCTGGTTTCCGCAGCGCCGATGAACAGCTTGACCGGCAGCGGCTTTCCCAGGCTTACCACGTGGGGCTTGGAAGCAGCGCTGGCGGCAACATTCAAATCACCAGGACCACGAGAACGTGAACGGTGCGCATCGCTAAGGGAAGGCTAATCCCGGGTTGCCGCCGCTGCAAGTGTCGATCCACGAGAACCCTCAGACCTGCCGGTGTAAAATCAGCAAACCGCAGCCTGAGGGGTGGACATGACATTCATTGATACCAGTAAACTGCCAGACCATCGAACGCTTGCCGGGTTGGAGAGGCCGCTATTTCGATTCCGCCAACATGACATTTGGGCATTACGAGTTCGACGCCGGGGCCTCGATCCATGAGCATTCCCACCCGCAGGAAGAGGTTTGGGAAATCCTTGAAGGAGAACTGGAAATAACGATCAGCTGCAGTCACCGAGCGCTCCGGTCCCGGCTCGGTCGGAATCGTTCCACCTGAATACGCTACATGCCGTAAAGGCAGTCTCAGCGGGGAAGGCAATCGTCATAGACTATCCTTTGCGGAACGATATGTCCCACTCAACCGCACGATTAGATAGCGACCCCCGGAACAAACATTTCCTCTCTGACAACTGGAATACAATAAGCCAGCGTCTAAGTTGCAGATGTATTACAGCTTCATAATTCCGGCTTACAACGAAAGCGAGCGGCTGGCTACTTCGCTTCCCAAAGTTCTCGCCTACATCCGGGAACGGCAATCCAGGCGGAAGTGATCGTCGTGAATGACGGTTCCAGCGACAACACCGCCGAAATCGCGCGCAGCTTTGCCAGCCGATATCCCGAGATTCGATTGCTGGAGAATCCCGGCAATCGCGGCAAAGGCTACAGCGTGCGCAACGGCATGTTGCACGCCAATGGCGACGTTCTGCTGTTTACCGACGCGGACTTGTCGTCGCCAATTTACGAGGCGACCAAGCTGTTCGCGGCCATCGAGCAGGGCGCGGACGTCGCCATCGGCTCGCGCTGGCTGCAGGCTGACCTGCAAACCGAGCGCCAGCCCTGGTATCGGCAGTTGTACGGACGGCTTTTCAATCTGGCGCTGCGCATCGTTCTGGGATTGAAGTATCGCGACACCCAATGCGGCTTCAAGGCGTTTACCCGGCGCGGCGGCCCAGACCGTCTTCTCGCGGCAACGCGTCGAGCGCTGGGGATTCGATCCCGAGCTGCTGTTTCTGGCCAACAAGTTCAAGCTGCGCACCGTCGAGGTCCCGGTGGAGTGGGCGCACGATCACCGTTCCAAGATCAGTCCTATTCGCGACGGGTTGAAGATGGGCGTGGAGATGCTGGCGGTCCGCTGGAACGATCTGCGGGGGCTATACGAGCATCCTTCGACGACCATCGAAGAGCCGCATATTCAGCCCGGCTGCCCCCGCCGAAATCGCAAAATAGCGCCCCGTCCAGAACTGCTTTAAATTTTGTAGCCTTCGTGCAATCTCGGCATCTGCTCTTGGAGCGGCAACGTGGCACCCACCCCGAAGCGTGGCCTAGCCGTAACGCTCGCTTTCGGCATCTCACAGACGATTCACGGTTGCAACCTGTTATGCACAGCACCAGCCCAAATCGCGATCTGCCGATGCCGGCGCCTCAAGCCGAAGCCTCGTTGCTGGAGAAATATCTGGCGGTGCGCGAGACTTCTCTCCACATCTGTGCTCCCTTGGGCGTGGAAGATCACGGCCTGCAGCCCATGCCCGACGCCAGTCCGGCCAAGTGGCACCTGGCGCACACCACCTGGTTCTTCGAGACTTTTCTTCTGGCCGAGCAGCTGCGCGACTATCGCCCCTTCCATCCCGCGTTTCGCAATCTGTTTAATTCGTATTACAACGCGGTGGGCGATCGGCCGTTGCGGGCCTTGCGGCACATCTTGTCGCGTCCTGGCCTGGACGAAGTACATGCCTATCGCGCCTATGTGGACGATGCGATCGTGCATGTGCTCACAACCGAGCCTGCGCCCGAGTTGGTCGCGCTGATTACGCTCGGAATCAACCACGAGCAGCAGCACCAGGAGCTGATCGTCACCGACGTGAAGAACGGGCTGTGGACGAATCCGCTGCGGCCGGCGTTTCGCCCCACGCCAGAAAGTCACCGGGCACAGAGCGCGTCTGCCTCCGTTCCGCCCATCGAGTGGCGCAGTTTCGACGAAGGCATTTACAGCGCAGGTTTTGCCGGCGAAGGCTTCGCCTTCGACAACGAAGGCCCGCGCCACAATGTTTATCTCGAACGATTTCGCCTGGCCTCGCGGCTGGTGACCAACGGCGAGTATCTGGAATTCATGCGCGACAACGGCTACGGCACCGCCGAGCTGTGGCTTTCCGACGGCTGGGATTGCGTGCGCAGCAATCAGTGGAGCGCGCCGTTGTATTGGGAGCAGCGCGATGGCGATTGGTGGCACTACACCGTCGAAGGCATGAAGCCGTTGAACTTGAGCGAACCGGTTTGCCACGTCAGCTATTACGAGGCCGACGCCTTCGCTCGCTGGGCGGGCGCGCGGCTGCCCACCGAATTCGAGTGGGAAGTTGCCGCGCGATCGTGCCGGGTGGCGGGCAATCTGCTGGAGAGCGGGCATCTGCATGCGCACGCGCTGAAGGACGCGGCGGCGGAGCCGTTGTCGCAGATGTTCGGTGACGTTTGGGAATGGACGGCCAGCCCGTACGCGCCCTATCCCGGCTTCAAGCCGGCCGCGGGAGCCGTCGGCGAGTACAACGGCAAGTTCATGTGCAATCAGATGGTGTTGCGCGGGGGCTCGTGCGCCACGCCGCAGTCGCATATTCGCGCCACCTATCGCAACTTCTTTCCGCCCCATGTGCGCTGGCAATTTATGGGCATACGGTTGGCCAATGGCAACGACTAGCAAGCAACTTCAGTTCCTGACGAATGACGCCATCGCCCTGGAAGTACTCGAGGGCCTGAGCGCGACACCCAAGCGGCTGCCGTCGAAACTGTTTTACGACCACATCGGCTCGGCGCTCTTCGAGCAGATCACCGAGTTGCCGGAGTACTACCTGACGCGCACCGAGCGCTCGATCCTTGAGTGCTACGCGGGCGAGATCCTGCAGCACGCCGGAACGTCGCTGACGCTGGTCGAACTCGGCGCTGGCACCGCCAGCAAGACCTGCATTCTGATTGAGGAATTACTGCGCCGGCAGAACCGCGCGCTGTTTTATCCCATTGACGTTTCGCCGTCCGCGTTGCAGGAAGCAGAAGCGCAACTGGGCCGGCAATTTCCCGGGCTGCGGGTCAATCCCATCGTCGCCGACTACACCGGAGGCGTGCCGGCGCTGGGCCGCATCAATGGGCGCAAGCTGGTGCTCTACATCGGATCGAGTATTGGGAATTTCGAACCCGACGAGTCGGTGCGGATTTTGCGCCGCATCCGCAGGACGCTGCGCGCGGGCGACGCTCTGCTGCTGGGCGCCGATTTCGCCAAGAGTCCGAAGATCCTGCTGCCCGCCTACGACGACTCGCAGGGAGTGACGGCGGAGTTCAACCGGAACATTCTGGCGCGCTTGAATCGCGAGTTGGATGCTGACTTCGAGGTCGATCGCTTCCGCCACATCCCAGTGTGGAACCGCCGCCAGTCGCGCATCGAGGCCTACCTGGAAAGCACCACCGCGCAAACGGCATTTATTCCGGCGCTCGATATGGACCTGTCGTTTGCGCCCGGCGAACGCATCCACACCGAGAACAGCTACAAGTACACCGACGACATGATCGAATCCATCCTGCGCGACAGCGGCTTCACCCTGGAGCAGACCTGGTGCGACCGCAAGAAGTGGTTTGGAGTGCACCTGGCAAGGGTGTAGGACTGTGATCGGGAACGAAATCAAGGCAGAGTTTCAACTTCCAACTTGAACGCGTTCAATATTCTACTTGACATCTACTCTTCGGGGGTATACCCGTTGTTTGTGACCCGCTCTTGAGAAGCGAGAAGCCTGGCGCCCCAGGTTCGCGTCCGTCTTTTGGTGAGCAAACAAACCTCAGGCGCCAGGCTCCGGCATTGCGCTCTTGTTAGCTGCGCGCCAGACGCCTTACAGCCAGACTCAGCATCAGACGCGTCATCCCGGTGAAGATCATGCTGATTCCGACCAGCGTACCGATCACCCATAACGAACTGGAGGGCCACTGGCGCCAGACCAGCAGGCCGAGGACCAAGGTGACGATGCCGTCGAACAGAATCCAGCCCGATCCTGGGATAGCGCGGGCTGGGAAGTAAGCCACCAGGTCGAACACTCCCTCCACGACAAAGAAAATCGCCAGCGCCAGAGTGAATGCGGCAACCCCCAGCACGGGATGCAGCAGAAAATAGCAACCGGCGGCCAAATACAGAACCGCGACCAGGAGCTTCCAGAGTATGTGCCCGACGCCTTTCGACTGAAAGGCGTGGATGAACTGAAATACGCCGCTGAAGACGATCAGCCAGGCGATGACCAAAACCACACCCCACGAGGTAGCGAATGGGATCGCGATGGCCAGAAAACCGAAGACGATGAGCAGAATCGCCCACACAATTGACATTCCGGAGCCGGGGTTGGAGAGTCCTGCTTGTGTCATGTTCTGAATTCCTCCTTACAGCCGACCTCATGTTGGCAGCTTGGTGCTGGGGCACCACGCAGCAGGGATGTGTGTCTACCGGTTACAAGTTCCTGCCAAGGAATGCGGACGCAGCAGTCCCGGCTAGGCTCGCCCAGCGCGCTGGCGCGAGATCTTCGTGTATCGGGCGGTGAAAATTCCGGTGCCACCCATAATGAGTAGAGGAACGAGGACACCAACCACCAGAGGTTTATTGCGCGGATTCAGGGCGATGGACGCCAAAACGATGTTGAGGGAAAACGCAAGCCCCCAAACCATGCTGATGACCCAGTTGGCGTGGAGAAAGCCGAGCGTATGCCAGCTCTCCGGCGGCGCCGATTCGCGCGCATATTGCAGGGAGAATGGAACTCCCACAATGATCGATACCCAAGTCACTCCGGCGTATAGCCCCCAGATAACCACCGAACTGTAGGCTGGAAACGCGGCCGACCGAATTAGAAAGGTCGCGATCGCCGCGATGACAAAGTAGCCCAACAAAACCCAGTCCAGCAGCTTGACTTTAATATGACGGCTGGCTTCCAGCAACAACAAGCCTATGCTGGCGAGAACTCCGAAAGCTACTCCCGCCGGCCAATGTCGCAGGGCGGCAAGAAAGCCGTAAACCACCCACACGACAAACTGCACGCCCAGAAGCATGCGCGAAAATCGATCGGCGCTCATGCCCCGCATTATAGGCCTCCACCGGTGAGAATAGGAGCACGTCGTGCAACGTAACGGTAGCACGGCCTGGCGCCTGGCGGCGGACGATAGAACCTTGCGGCTTGTCCGCATGGGCTCGCACAGCGAACTTTTCAACCAGTAGCGAGGGGACACCTGCGCTCTGTACCCTGGTCATGGTGAAGCGTTTGGTCCTTGCGGGATCACTCACCCGGTCCGGCCATCTGCTGGTAAACGCGCTCAAAGGGTGCAGGACTGACGCTGACCTCTCCGCGATAGGGATTATCGAGCGAGGCCACCATGAAGACCATCAGCCCGAGAAGAGCTGCGATGAGCCCAGTCATCCAGATATGCATTTTCAGGCTCTCGGTGTGGAAGAACCAGGTAGCAACAATACAGACCAACGCTCCTAGCAGGATCAACGCCCACAACGGTGGCGGCAATTCCTCATTCACGCTGTCTAGACGAATACTTCGCGACTCCTCCAGAGCGTCGAATTCCCGGGAAATGTCCGCCATTAGAATCTTCTGCTCTTCGGTGACGGGCTCAAGAGTCTCAAAATCCCGTTGCAATTTATCCAGAGTCGCGCTGTTTTCGGTTGCTATTTCGCCGCGCCGTTGCGCAGGCCAGCCCACGTCGATCACCTTCCGCGTATATTCGCGGAGATCATTCTGCAGCAAACTGCGTGTTGGCTCCGGAAGACCGCTAACGCTGCCATAGAGGCTGGATAGAGCCGCTGCCTCTTGTGCCACTTTGGCTTCGGTCTCCGTGTAGATGGTCCAGGCCCCGATAGCGAGCAAACCCAGCGAGACCCCGTAGAGTACGGTTAACCCTGCCAGGTAAAAGCCGACAATATCGTTGTGGGAGAGCTGGATGTGCATCCGACGAATCCATGATCGGGTGCAAAAGATCCCTGCCAGACTGAAGGCCACAAAAACGCCGACAGTGAGCGCTCCAAAAAGCCAGTTGGGTAGGTTATAAACCCAATACATATTTAGTGGCCTGTTTCATCGACCACTTCCTGTTGGGCGGGCGAGAGCTTCGGCTGGTCAGAAGCATAAACCACACCGGCGGGAATCCACAGCGCAACCAAAAGGCAGGTGAGATAACGCATGTTTGTTCTCCGTGAGGGAGCGGCGGACGCAACTCCGGCGAGCATTCTAACTCAACCGCAGATGGCGCTCCCAGGTTCGCGGACCTGTTTGGGACACCAACCGGGGCAGAGAACGTCCTGCCCGCGGCTTCGAACCATCCCTCAGGGCCTCTTCCTCGTGTGCCGTCGGACCCACTCGGTCCACGCATGTTCCGTGATCTCGCCCGCAGCGGCACGGAGGACCATCGCGGTTTCTTCGGCCTCGTTGCAACTGAGTTCCCATCCGTTGAGCTCGAGAAAAACAACCATCGCCGCCAGCGCGGTGCGCTTGTTTCCGTCGAGGAAGGGATGGTTTCGCAGCAACCCCCAGGCATACGCGGCCGCCAGACTGGCCACCGACGTGTTCCGTCCATATGCCGCCAGGTTCTGAGGCCTGGCCACGGCGGATGCAAGCAGTCCCTCGTCGCGCAGGCCGGAGACTCCGCCATAACGCGCGATCAGTTGCTCGTGGATGGCCTCGACGGCTTTCGCGGTGAGCCAGCGCAGGGCTTTGGCCGCTTCACTTCGCCAGTTCTCGATAGCTGTTGCGGTGCCGAGGCTCGGTCCGGCGGAAGGCTTCGACCTGCTCGGAGAAATCGGCGTCAAAGGGCGACAATTCGATCCCGGCGCTCGTCTCGGCAAGACTCAATACGCTGCCTTCGGTCAGGCGAAGGCGCTCGATGACCTGCTTGGGCAACAGGACCCCATAGCCATTGCCGATCTTGCGGAGTTTGGTCTGCATGGAGGGATTATAACATTAGTTATAATCAGCTTTCTCCCCGCTTCCGCAGGAAGGCCGGAATCTCCAGGTCGTCCGAGTCATAGGTGATGTTGACGCTGCTGCTTACGGTGTCAATCGTGGGCGGCTCAGCTCGACCCGCAGCGGCGGCCCGTGCCTGCACTTGCGCCTCGTCCATCGGTTCGGCGTGGCGCACGATCTCGGAATCAATATCGTCGAGATTGTCGGGGATGTATGGCATCGGCTCGCGGCGGCTCCGCCGCACGCGGCGATTCGGGCTCTGCCGGCTTGGCCGGCGTGGGCTGCGGCTCGCGCATACTCGGCACTTCGTAGGTCGCGTGAACGCTGGCTGCGGTGGCGCGCGCCTGGTGCACCACCTCAGCCACTGGGTTCGAGGCCTCGCGCCGGCGGGAAACTTCCCGGAAGCCGGTCGCGATCACCGTGATCTTGACTTCGTCCTTCATCTTCTCGTCGAGCACGGCGCCGAAGATGATGTTGGCGTCTTCATGCGCGGCGCTCTGGATGATGGTGGAGGCCTCGTTCACCTCCGCCAGCCGCAGCGAACTGGAGCCGGTGATGTTGATGAGGATGCCGCGCGCGCCGTCGATCGCGCCGGCCTCGAGCAGCGGAGACGCAATCGCGGCCTGCGCCGCCAGCGTGGCGCGGCCTTCGCCCTTCGCGGTGGCCGTGCCCATCACCGCATAGCCCATGCCCGCCATGATGGTCTTTACGTCGGCGAAGTCGCGGTTGATGATGCCGGGAATGGTGATGATGTCGGAGATGCCCTGCACCGCCTGGCGCAGAATGTCGTCGGCAACGCGGAACGATTCGAAGAAGCCCGCATCTTTGGCGACCGCCAGCAGCTTTTCGTTGGGGATCACGACCGTGGTGTCAACCGAGTCGATCAGCTCCTGCAAGCCGCGCTCCGCCTGGTTCTGGCGGCGCTTGCCTTCGAAGGCGAACGGCTTGGTGACCACCGCGACGGTGAGCGCGCCCATTTCGCTGGCCAGCGACGCGATGATCGGCGCCGCGCCCGTGCCGGTGCCGCCGCCAAGACCGGTGGTGACGAACACCATGTCCGCGCCTTCCAGCGCTTCGATGATTTTGTCGGCATCTTCCAGCGCGGCCTTGCGGCCGACGTCGGGATTGGCGCCCGCGCCCAGGCCGTTGGTCAGCTTGACCCCAAGCTGGATCTTCACCGGCGCGTTCGACAGCTTGAGCGCCTGCAGATCGGTGTTCGCCACCACGAATTCCACGCCTTCCAGGTGCGACTCGATCATGCGATTGACGGCATTGCCGCCCCCGCCGCCGACGCCAATGACCTTGATCTTGGCGGCGTTCAGCAGCTCTTCGTTGAAGTGAATGCGAATGTCGTTTTCGGGCTGGCTTTTGTCGTTGAAATCTTCGATCATCTCTACTCCCCTGTGCGCCGCCGCGACGGCGCTGGTCAGTTCTACAAAATTGATTACGCGTTCTGCCGGGCGAACAAGGCTTTCAGTTTTGCTCCCAGTCCGCGATCGATGTTCATGCGCGCCTGCCGCGCGCGATGTCCGTAGAGCACCATCCCAATGGCCGTGGCAAACTCCGGCTCCAACAGGTTCGACGGCAGCTTGGCGATGGGCACCGGATATCCCAGCCGCACCGGCCGCCGCAAGATGCCATCCGCAACTTCCAGCAGCGCATTGAGCCGCGAGCCGCCGCCGGTAAACACCAGTCCCGCGCCCAGCAAATCGTAAACCCCCGCCTGGCGCAGGTGATCGCGCAGCAATTCCATCAGCTCGCGCGCCCGCGGCTCCAGAATTTCTCCCAACATGCGCTGCTGCATCAGCCGCGAGGGGCGATCGCCCACCGAAGGCACTTCGATTTCGTTGCCCTCGGGAATGCGCGTGACGATGGCGCAGCCGAACATCTTCTTGATGTTCTCGGCGTCGGGAATCGGCGTGCGGAAGCCCACTCCCACATCGTTGGTGAAATGATCGCCGCCGATGGGAATGGCGCCGCTGTGGATCACGACGCCTTCGTAGTACACGATGAGGCTGGTGGAACCGGCGCCGATGTCAACCAGGCAAACGCCGAGTTCGCGCTCGTCGGTTTGCAACACCGAGTCGGCGCAAGCCAGCGCTTCGAAGACGGTGTCGTCCACGTGGATGCCGGCGCGGTTCATGGCCGAGACCACGTTCTGCGTCGCCGTGGTGCCCGCCGTCACCACATGCACGCGCACTTCCAGCTTTCGGCCCATCAGCCCGGCAGGATCGTGGACACCGCCTTGCCCATCCAGGATGAATTCCTGCGGCAGCAGGTGCAGCGCCTCGCGGTCATCGGGCATGGCGATGCTGCGCGCCTTTTCCACCGCCTGGCGCACATCTTCGCGGCTGATCTCGCGCGAACGCGGTCCCAGCACGATGCCGCCATGACTATTCACGCCGCGGATGTGCGAGCCCGCCACTCCCACCACGGCGTGCTCCACCGGAGCTTGCGCCACGTTCTCGGCGTCTTCGACCGCCTTCCGGATGGAGTCGACCGCCTTGTCGAGATCGGCGATCACGCCCTTTCGCATGCCGCGCGAATCGGCGATGCCGTGGCCGCGATAACGCAAGGCATAGTCATTCACTTCGGCGACGATCACGCACGTCTTGGCGCTACCGACGTCAATCACCGTGAGCAGGTTTTCCGTTTGACTTCCCATGGTTACGGGTGCTTCTTCGTTTTGTGCTTCACCGCCGATTTGCTTTGCACCACTGCGGGCGGCGCGGGTGCGTTCGTCGCGTTCGTCGGCACTCTCGCACACTGTCCGGCGCAGCAGCACTCTTTGGGTTACCGCCGGCGGAATCGGGATTCACGATCACCTGGTGATCAAAACGCAAATCCACCGATTCCAGCTTCTGGAACTGCGCTCTCCACTCCTGCACGTGGGCCACGTAGATTTTGAAACGCTCCAGAAAGTTCGACGATCCCAGATGCACCAGCACGGCCCCGTTCGGATCGGTGACCGTCGCCTTCACATCGTCAGGATCGGAAAGATCGACATCGCTGAGGTCGCGCGAGTAATGCGCGCCACCGGCATCGAGCTCCTTCATCAACTGAACGTAGATCTTCATGCGCGCGGCGCGCGTCGAGACCGGCTCGGTGTCGGGCATTCCGACCACCACCGGGAAGGAATATTTTGCCTGCTGGCCGGCGGGAAGATCCATAATCACGCCGTGGGCGTCAATCAGTTCAATGTGCGAATTGACTTCGACAAATGCGACCGGCGTGCGCTCTTTGACCACAATGTTCAGGCGGTCGGGGAGCAGACGCTGCACCGCAGCCGTTTGCACCCAGGGAATTTGCTCCAACTGGTTCTTGCGCAACTCCAGCGGAACGAAAAAGACGTTGCGATTGAGGTCGCTGGCCATCACTTCCATCACCTGCGAGCGGCTGACATTGCTGTTGCCCGAGACCTGGATGTTGTCGCTGGAATCGATGCGAAAGCGCCACGATCGCGTGGCGTATTGGTGAAGCGTGATCCAGATCAGAGCTGACGCTGGCCAGGACCAGGACCAGGATGAGCGCGATCTTGATGCGGCTGGCGGCCTTGCGCGGCAGCGCCCCGCGGCGCACCGGAACGCGCTTCTGTCCGCGCAAAAATGGCGACTCGGCCTCGTCATCGAGATCGAGCATGCGGGCGTCGAGCGGCGATTCGTCGAAGCCGCGCGAGCGCACCGCGGCATCGCTGACCCGCGCTTCGAGTTCGTCTTCCGTGGTTGCTGATGAACTTTTCCGAGCCATGAAAACCGGGTGAAACGCCCAGAACTTCGGCCATTCGCCTCACTATAACTGTTTTCGCTCAGCTTGCGGAAAGAGAGAATCGGAAGCGGCAGATTCGCCGGCAAACTTGAACCAGAAGAGTAAACTCACGGTGCCCGCGCGAGAGCGCAGCGGTATCCACTTGCGCTCTGCTCTCAGACGCATCCAGCACCTGCGGCGCGAGATGCGAAACACTTCCGGCGCCCAGGGTCAGAATCATGTCGCCTGGCATCGCCGCGCTCGCCGCCAGCTTCACCGCTTCGGCGAACGAAGAGACATAGAGCGCCTCCTGCCCGCCAACTTCCGTGATGCGGTTCGCCAGCATCTCGCCGGTAATTCCCGGGATAGGCGGCTCACTGCGCTGGGTAGATATCGAGCACGATGACCGAATCGGCGTCGCGGAAGGCGGTGGAAAATTCCTCCAGCAGCAGTTGGGTGCGGGTGTAGCGGTGCGGCTGGAAGATGACATGCACCTTGCCGAATCCGCACTGTCGCGCCGCCGCCAGCGTGGCGCGAATCTCCGTGGGATGGTGCCCATAGTCGTCAACCACGGCAACGCCACCGGCGCTGCCGATCATCTGAAAGCGGCGGTCCACTCCGTTGAAGTTTTCCAGCGCCCGCCGAATGTCCTCGACCGGCACGTCGAGTCCGATCCCCACCGCAATCGCGGCGGTCGCGTTCCTCACATTGTGTTCTCCGGGAACGCGCAAATGGAATTCGCCCAGCGAACTTCCGCGATAGCTGACGTGAAAGCTGCTCAGAGCCGCAGAATCTTTGCGCGGGCCGCAACCCACATTCGAAATCAGGAAGTCGGATTGGTCGTGCGTTCCATAAGTCAGGATCCGCCGCTGCACCGCGGGCAGCAGCCGGCGCAGATCATCGTTGTCATTGCAGGCGACCACCATCCCGTAGAAGGGCACCAAGTCCATGAACTTCAGGAAGGTCTGCTCCACGTCTTCCATGTTGCGATAGCAATCCATGTGTTCACGGTCGAGGTTGGTGACCACGGCAAGAATCGGCGAAAGTTTCAGGAAGGAGCGATCGCTTTCGTCGGCCTCCGCCACCAGGTATTGCGACTTCCCCAGCCGCGCATTGGAGCCCATCGCGTCCACGCGGCCTCCGACGACGACCGTGGGATCGAGACCGCCCGCAGCCAGCACCGCCGCGATCATCGACGTGGTCGTGGTCTTGCCATGCATGCCGGCGACGGCGATGCCGTATTTCAGGCGCATCAATTCCGCCAGCATTTCGGCGCGCTGAATGACCGGAATATGCTGCTGGTGCGCGGCCACGACTTCGGCATTGTCGCGTGTGATGGCCGAGCTGGTAATCACAACCTCGGCGCCAACCACATTTTCCGCGCGATGTTCGCCGCAGATCACGGCGCCCATTCCAACCAGCCGCTGCGTGACCGCCGACGGCTTCAGGTCGGAGCCGGAGACCTTGTAGCCCAGGTTGAGCAGCACCTCGGCGATGCCGCTCATGCCGATGCCGCCGATGCCGACAAAATGGACGCGCTGGATTTTTGCAAACATGCGGAGAGACGAGTCTCTAGGCTACAGCGTGCTGGCTTTGGACGCCAGCGGCCCGCGCCGCGAGCGCTGCGATCCTGGCGGCTGCATCGGGATGGGCAAAGCCGCGCGCCGCCTCCGACATCGCCGCCAAGCGCGGGCGGTCGCGCAACAGCGCGGCAATCTCGCTCACCAGGCGATCGCTGGAAAGTTCCGACTGCGGCAGCAAGCGGGCCGCGCCGCCATTGGCGAGCGTCGCCGCATTCTGGGTCTGGTGGTCGTCGGCGGCGGTTGGCAAAGGAACGAAGATGGCGGGCTTGCCGGCCGCCGTGATTTCGGCGACCGTGCTGGCGCCAGAGCGGCACACCAGCAGGTCGGCGCGGGCGAAAGCACCCGGCATGTCATCGATGAAAGGCGACACCTCCGCCGAAATCATGGTGCGCAAATAAACTGCCTGGGCCGGAACGTAATCTTTCTCGCCGGTCTGATGGATGACGTGGATTCCCGGCACCGCTTCCATCAGCTTTGGCAGAGCGTCCAGCACGGCCTGGTTGATGGCATGCGCGCCTTGACTGCCGCCGAAGACCAGCAGCGTAGGACGGGCATCTTCGCTTGGGACGCGCTGGAACATGGAAGAACTCCTGCCGCACCGGCACGCCGGTCACATGGCAATTGCGAAAGTAGTGGCACGTCGCCTCGAAGTGCACCGCCGCCGCACTCACCATGGGAGCAACCATGCGATTGGCGAAACCGGGGACCACGTTGGGCTCGAAGGCAATCGTGGGCACGCTCATCATCGCAGCCGTCAGCATCGCCGGGCCCGACGCGTAGCCGCCCACGCCAATCATGACATCGGGCCGAAATTCGCGGATCAGCTTCGCCGACTCCATGAAGCGCGCGCGGAAGGTCCAGCAAAGTCTTGAGCCGGGTCGCGAGATCCACGCGATTCAGCGCGCCAACCTGGATGAGATGCAGCTCGAATCCCGCCGCCGGAACCAGCCGGGTCTCAATGCCGCGCTGGGTGCCGACAAACAGCACCTGCGCGTGGTAGCGCGAACGCAACTCCTGCGCGATGGCCAGCGCAGGAATAACATGTCCGCCGGTTCCGCCTCCAGCCACGATCACACGCATGGCTAGTCCGTCTGTTGGGTGATGTTGAGCAGCACTCCGACACTGGCCAGAGTGATGAACAGCGAAGAACCGCCGTAGGAGATGAACGGCAGCGGAATTCCCTTGGCCGGCATCATGGCAAGCACCACGCTGATGTTGAACAGGGCCTGCACCACCACCATCGCGGTGAAGCCGGTCGCCAGAAACTTCCCGAACATGTCATCGGTGCGCAGCGCGGTGCGGATGCCGCGATACAGGAAAATGCCGAACAGCGTGACCACCAGCAGCGAGCCCCACAAGCCCAACTCTTCGGCGGTGACGGCGAAGATGAAGTCGGTATGCGGCTCCGGCAGGTAGAAGAGTTTTTGCTTGCCTTCCATCAGCCCCAAGCCGGTCAGGCCTCCGGTGCTGACGGCGATCATCGACTGGATAATGTGGAAGCCTTTGCCCTGCGGGTCCTTAAAGGGATCGAGGAAGGCCTGCATGCGCGCCCAGCGCCACGGCACGCGGACCACCAGAAAGTACAGCGGCAGCAAGCGACGCGACCAAGTGCGTACCCCAGATATTTCATGTTCATCCCCGCCACGAACAACACGGCGGCGGAGATGGCCAGGCAGGCGATGGCGGTGCCGAGGTCGGGCTCCTTCACAATCAGCAGGGCGAACAAGATGACCGGGGCGGCGGCCGGAAGCAGCACGTTCTTCCAGTCGGTGATTTGCTGCCAGCGCGATTCCAGAAAGTACGCGAGATAAAAAATGATTGCGGGTTTCGCCAGCTCCGAAGGCTGCAAGGAGAAGCCGCCAAGCTTGATCCAGCGATGGGTATTGTGGGAATCGCGAAACAGGAAAACCGCAATCAGCAGCAGCGAGGTAAATCCCAGGAAAGGTGAAGACCACCGACGCCCGCCGGTATTTGCGGTAGTCGATGTGCATGATGACGATCATGGCCGCCAGGCCGGCGCCCGCCCACGCCATTTGCCGCAGCAGGAAACCGTAGGGCGAGCCGAAGCGCTCCTTCGCCATCACCGCCGAGGCGCTGAAGACCATGATCAGTCCGATAAAGACCAGCAACAGCGTAACCGTGAACAGCCACTTATCCACGCTGACCCGCTTGGCCATTACTCGTTGCCTCCGCGCGCCGTGCTGCCCACCTGCTCGCGCTGCTGTTCCCGCGATGCCAACTGGCGAACCAGGTCTTTGAAGATTCGTCCGCGATGTTCGTAGCTGTCAAATTGATCGAAGCTGGCGCAGGCCGGAGCCAGCAACACCACATCGCCCGGCGCTGGCGGATTCGCTGGCGCGCTTGACCGCGGCCTCCAGCGTCCCGACGCTTGCGATCTCAGTTCCTTGCACCTGCGACTCGATTTTGGCCGCCGCCGCGCCGATGGTATAGACGCGCTTCACTCGCTCCTTGAGCAACGCATTCAGCACACTGTAGTCGCTGCCCTTGTCCTTGCCGCCCAGAATAAGGTGAATGCGGCCGGGAAACGACTCCAGCGCCTTGATGGTCGCGTCAACGTTGGTGGCTTTGGAATCGTTGTAATACTCGACGCCACGGACCGTGGCCACAAACTCCAGGCGATGCTCCACCGCTTTGAACTCGGAAACCGCGCGCCGGATTTGTGCCGGTTCGACTCCGGCCAACATTCCGACACAGACTGCCGCCAGCACATTTTCCAGATTGTGCGCGCCCTTCAGCGAAATATCTTTGGCAGGCATAATCTCGCGGTCGCCATGGCTGTCGCGCCAGACTATGCTTCCCAGCGCGGACGAATGCCCCGCTCGCGACTTCCTTCAACCGGCTGAACCAGTACACCGGGGCTTTCGCAGCGGAAGCCATCTCGACGCAAGGCTCGTTGTCCGCGTTGAGAACGGCAAAATCGTTCGCGCTTTGGTTCTCGAAAATGCGAGTCTTGGCGGCGGCGTAATTTTCAAACGAATGGTGCCGGTCAAGATGATCGGGGGTGACATTCAGCACGACTGCGATGCGAGGGTGAAAGCTCTCGACGGTCTCCAGTTGAAAGCTGCTGATCTCCAGCACCACCCAGGTATCGTCGGTGGAACTCTCGACGAAAGTAATTGCCGGGGTTCCGATGTTTCCGCCGACCAGCGCCTTCCCGCCTCCAGCCGCAATGATTTCGCCCGCCAGCGCGGTGGTCGTGGTCTTGCCATTGGAGCCGGTGATGGCGACGATCTTGCCTTTCAGGAAGCGCGCGGCGAGTTCCACCTCGCCGATGACAGGGATGCCCAACGCGCGCGCCTGCACCAGTTGCGGAACATCGAAGGGCACGCCCGGACTGATCACGATCAAGTCCTGATCGCGGAAGGTGCGTTCGCCATGCTGTCCGGTTTCGACGGTGATGCCATGATCGAGCAGCAGAGGAATTTCGTGACGAAGCTGATCCGGCGACTTGGCGTCGGAGACGGTAACTCGCGCGCCGCGCTTCTCCAGGAACAGCGCGCTGGCCACGCCGGATTTGCCCAGCCCCACCACCAGCACGCGTTTGCCTTTAACGTCCATCACAGATTCCGCTCGCGTCGCCATTGTGCCACGTTTGCCGCGCCTCTAGCGCAACTTCAAGGTGGTGAGAGCAAAGAGTGCAAACACCAGCGAGGCAATCCAGAAGCGCACGATCACCTTCGACTCGCTCCAGCCCATCAGTTCGAAGTGGTGGTGGATGGGCGCCATCTTGAAAATGCGCTTCCTGCGCAGCTTGTAGGAGCCCACCTGAAGAATGACCGAGAGCGCCTCAATCACGAAGATGCCGCCAATAAACGGCAGCAGCAGTTCCTGCTTGATGATGACGGCCACGGTCCCAATCGCGCCGCCCAGCGCCAGCGATCCCACATCGCCCATGAAGATTTCCGCGGGATGCGCGTTATACCAGAGAAAACCGATTGCGGAACCGACCATCGAACCGCAGAAGATGGTCACCTCCGAAACCTGGGGCATCTTGGAAAGCTCGAGGTAATCGGCAAAGACGGCGTGGCCGCTGACATACGTGAGGACGGTGAGCGCTCCGGCGGCGATCACGGTGCAGCCAATCGCCAATCCATCCAGACCATCGGTGAGATTCACGGCATTGCTGGAGCCCACAAGGATGATGGCCACGAACGCCAGGAACGGCAGAAACGCCAGTGGCGAAAGGTAGCCGTGATGCAATCGGCTGATCACCAGGTCTGGCCGGAAATGCTTGAGGAACGGCACGATCAGGCGGGTGGAGTAGAGTCCATGGGTTTCCAGGCCAGCCAAGATCGCGCCGATCACAAAGGCCGCCAGAAACTGGTACGACAGCTTGGCGCGCGCGGTGAGGCCGAGGTTGCGGCGGTGCACCACCTTCAAGTAGTCGTCGGTGAAGCCGATGGCGCCGAAGGCCAGCGTCGCCAAAACGGCAATCCACACGAAGCGGTTGCTGAGATCGGCCCACAACAAAGTTGGGACGATCATGCCCACCACAATCAGCAAGCCGCCCATGGTGGGAGTGCCCGCTTTCTTCAGGTGGTCCTTGGGGCCGTCTTCGCGGATGTACTGGCCGATCTGGAATTCACGCAGGCGGCGGACCACCGCCGGGCCAATGATCAGGCCGATGAACAACGCGGTGAGGCTGGCGAACGCAGTGCGGAAGGTCAAATAGCGAAAGATTCGGAACGGGCCGACATGAAAGACGAGAAAACCCTTCTGGTACAGCAACCAATAGAGCAAATTCTTCCCCGTTCTGAACGTTATGCCGGAGCTGCAATCCTAATGTGCAGCCTCCGTCGTTTTGCCGACCCAGGCTTCCAGCGCGCGCTCCAGGCGCACTCCGCGTGACGCCTTGAGCAAAACTACATCGCCGCTTTTGACCTCGCGCCGCAGCCAATCGGCGGCCTCTTGCGGCGTGTTGACGAACTCCGCGTTCATCCCCGCTTGGACTGCGGCTTCCACCATCGACTTCGCCAATCCTCGAACCCCCAGCAGCCTGTCGATTCCGTAGCTGGCCATGTGCTGTCCGCAATCGCGATGCATGGCGTCAGCCGCAGGGCCGAGTTCCAGCATCTCGCCGGCAACTACGATGCGGCGCCGCGCAGGAATCTGGGCCAGCGACCGGACCATGCTGTCGAGGGCCCTAGGATTGGAATTGTAGCAATCGTTGATGATAGTCGCGCCCGCGTAGTTCAGGATTTCTCCGCGCTTGTCTCCGGGCGCCAGGGTCGCAAGCGATTCGGCGGCCATGCGCAGCGGAACTCCATACTGCAATCCGACGGCGACCGCCGCCAGCGCATTGTAGATGCTGTGCTCGCCCAACAGCGGCAGCGCAGCCGGAACATGCTCGCCATCGGCCACAATTTCGAACACCGAGCCCAGCGGGCCACGCGATTCAATCTTCTCGCGCCGACACGTCAGCCGGCTTGTGCAATCCGAAGGTGACGACTTTCCCGTGGAAGTCGCGGCCAAACTGCGAAACGTACTCATCGTCGGCATTCAACACCGCGATACCGCCCGCGGGAAGCGACTCGTATCAGCTCGTACTTGGCACGCGCGATGGCCGCGATCGACTCAAAAAACTCCAAGTGCACCGGAGCGACCATGGTCACGACGCCGCAATCCGGCTGGGCCAGCTTGGCGAGTGCAGTGATCTCGCCGGCATGCGACATCCCCATCTCGACCACCGCAATCGTCGTGCTCCGGCTCCAGCTTGAGCAATTGCAGCGGCATGCCGAAATGATTGTTCAGATTGCCTTGCGATTTCAGCACCCGATGCTTTGCCGCCAGCACATGCGCGATGGCTTCCTTGGTCGTCGTCTTGCCCGCCGAACCGGTCACGGCGATGAGTGGCTTTCCCCACAATCGGCGGACGGCGGCAGCGAGCCGCTGCAATGCGAGAAGCGGGTCCTCCACCGCCAAGATCTGATTCGTCTGCGTGAACCGCGCGCGCTGGTCGTTGCCTAATGACCGCGCCTACCGCGCCCTTGGCGAGCGCCGCCTCGACAAAATCATGGCCGTCCAGCCGCTCGCCGCGGACCGCAAAGAACAGATCGCCCGGCAGCAAAGTGCGCGAATCGATGGAATAGCCGCTGGCGACCGAGTCTGGGGACAAACTCGCCGGTGGCCTGCATGAATTCGGCGGCGCGCGACAGGCTTAGCTTCATGATTTTGTTGACTGCGTTGGTTGGGAGGTTGCGTAACCGGTGTCGCGCAGCGCGTTCCGCGCCACCTCGATATCGTCGAACGGGATGGCGCCCGCGGCCGAGACCTGGACCTTCTCGTGACCCTTGCCGGCGATGAGAACGACATCACCGGTCAGCGCCTCGTGAATGGCCAAGGCGATGGCTTTGGCGCGATCAGGTTCCAAGGTGTAGCGAGTGCCGGAACGCTGCAAGCCCGGGAGCGCGTCGTTCATGATGTCGAGGGGATTCTCGCTGCGCGGATTGTCGCTGGTCAGCACCACGAAGTCGCTGCCGGCGCCGGCGGCCTCGCCCATCAGCGGACGTTTGCTGCGGTCGCGGTCGCCGCCGCATCCGAATACGGTGATGACTCGTCCCGGCCCTCCACGCTGCGCCAGAAATTCCCGCGCCACCGCGGTCAGGTTACGCAGCGCGTCGTCAGTGTGGGCGTAATCCACAATCACCGTGAAGGGCTGGCCGAGCATCCACGCGTTCGAAGCGCCCCGGCACCTGGGCGAGTTCATCAGCCGCCAGAGCCATGGCGCGCGGCTCAACATTGCGCGCATAGGCAGCAGCGGAGGCGGCAATCAGGTTCAGCACGTTGACCCGCCCCAGCAGCGGACTCCAAATGGGATATTGGCCGTCCGGCGTCACCAGGGTGAACTTGGTCCCGTTTCTCTCGATGCTGACATCTTTCGCGCGAAAATCGCCGCTACTAATGCCGTAGGTAATCAACTCCTGCTGCTTCTTAAGCAGCTTGATGATGCGCTGGCCGTATTCGTCTTCGACATTGATCACCGCCGCTCTCGGCGGCTCGGTACCCAGGCCGGTGAACAGGATCGTCTTCGCAGCGAAATACTGTTCCATGGTGCCGTGGTAATCGAGATGGTCGCGCGTGAGATTGGTGAACACGGCAACGTCGAACGGCACTCCGTAAACCCGCTGCTGCTCCAAGGCATGCGACGACACTTCCATCACCGCCTCGGTGCAGCCAGCCTCCACGGCACGCGCAAAGAGCTGATTCAATTCCAGCGCCTCGGGAGTGGTGTGGGGGGCGGGAAGAACCTCGTCGCCGATGCGATATTCCACCGTGCCCACCAGTGCAGCTTTGCGTCCGGCGGCGCGCAGCATGGCATTCAGGATGAACGCCGTCGTCGTCTTGCCATTGGTGCCGGTGATTCCGGTAATCGACAGCCGCTCCGCAGGACGGCCATAGAAGTTTGCGCTCAGCCGCGCCAACGCTCGCCGTCCATGTGTAACCTGCGCCCAGGCGACATCGGGCCGGGCCGGTAACGAGTCACTGACAACCGCAACGGCGCCTGCACTAAGCGCGGCATCGATGTAGCGATTGCCGTCGCTGGTCTCGCCGCGCATGGCCACGAAACACCAGCCGGGCTGCACCCGCCGGCTGTCGTAGTCGAGGCCGGCGATCTGCGGATTGCCTTGCTGCGCAAGATATTCGGCGCCATCCAGCAACTGAAGAAAATTCATTCTACCCGCATTATAGCTACGCTCTGCGCATGTGGGAGCGGCGGAATGGCCGACGTGCCTACTAAGGAACTAGCACTCGTCTCATAAATCGTTCTGAAACGTATCAGGGTGTCGACGTCCGCCTAAATTTACGGATCGATCCCGCTGGCTCAGTTTGACGCCAGCGGGACATAGTATTACATTTATAAAAATGTAATGGAGGCGACATGGAATCTGCAATCACGGTTAAGGGTCAGATAACCATTCCGAAAGCCATTCGGGAACATCTCCATCTCAAGCCGGGCGACAGGGTCAAATTCTTTGTGCATCCCAACGGCACTGTTTTCCTATTGCCCAAGGCACCGGTCTCGGCCTTGCGCGGCATCGTTAAAGCTCGCGGCGTGCAACTCTTGAGGAAATGGACGAGGCGATCGCAGCCGGGATTACGGAAAGGTATAGAGCCGCCACGCGAAAATGATTGGTCTCGATACAAACATTTTGGTTCGGTACTTTGCGCAGGACGACCCAGTGCAGTCGCACAAAGCCACTGTGGTTATGGAACAGCGTCTGACGGAGCAAAGCCCTGGGTTCGTGAGTATTGTTGCGCTCGCGGAGACGGTGTGGGTACTGGAACGCTCCTACCGCCTCAAAAAGCAAGAAATTGCCATTGTTATCGAGCGGATACTTCAGGCCGACATGCTGGTCGTGGAACACGAAGCAGAGGTCGCCACTGCTTTGATCGCGCTGTGGGAGGGCTATGGATCATTTGCGGACGCTCTCATCGGTGCGATCAATGCCCAAGCCGGTTGCTCACGCACCGTTACCTTCGACCGCAAAGCGCTGCGGCTTCCAGGGTTCGAGCTTCTGTAACGCCACCCAGTCTTTCGGCGCCTCTAATGCGTGAAGCGCACCGTGATCTTCTGGCCGGAGGACAGGTGGCTGCCCGGTGCAGGCCATTGCTGGCGCGCGACCCCGCTGCCGATTGCGTTGATCTCCAATCCAGATTGCTGAGCGCTTTCCACCGCCGACCGCAGCGGTTTACCCAGGAAAGACGGCACCATCACTCCGCTGTCCACATCGAGGACCACGGTGCCTTGTGGGGCGGCCTGCTCGGCCGGGCTCGGGCGGCTGCGGCGGAGGCGAAGCCTGCGCTATCTCGGTCCCAGGCGAGAGCTTGTGTTTGCTGCATTCACCCGAGGCTGGCGGAACGCCCGCAGCGGCTCCGTCCGGCGCCTTCACGCCCACCACTCTCGCCTGCGAACTTGTCTGCGACCCAGCGTTGGTGGTTGCATCCGCGTCGGCCATCTGCAACGGCGGACTGAGACGATCGGACGATTCATCGGCCAAGTCGTCATCCTTTGCCGAGGCCCGCAGGTTCTGTCGCTGCGGGTTCTTGACATCGGCGTCGTGCGGCACGTGCATGTATTCCAGCACCTGCTCGGCAATGCGCTTGAACACCGGGGCGCAAACCTGGCCGCCCTGATGCAGTCCCACCGGCGAATCGAGAATCACGGCAATGGTTATCGCCGGGCTGTTCACCGGGGCAAATCCGATAAAGGAAGCGACATATTTGGTCTTGGAATATGCGCCCGTCGCCGGATCAACTTTCTGCGCCGTGCCGGTTTTGCCGGCAACGGTGTAGCCGTTGAGGATCGCTCTCCTGGCCGTCCCGAACAACACCACGCCTTCCATCATCTTCTTCATCTGGGCCGCGGTCATGGTCGAAACCACGCGGTGTTGCTGCGCGGAGTGAAACACCACCGGCTTGGGCGTTCCGTCGGGAGGCAGCTCGCCGGCCACGATGCGCGGCGGCGTATAAACTCCGTCATTCGCGATGGTGGAGAGCAGCGAAATAGTTTGCAGCGGGGTCACGCCGATCTCCTGCCCCATCGAGATGGCGCCGATGGAGACCTTCGACCAGCGGCTCACCGGCCGGGCCAGTCCGCGGGTCTCGCCGGGAAGCTCGATGCCGGTCTGCTGACCGAAGCCGTAGTCGTGAATGTAGTGGTAGAGACGCTCGGTCACCCAATTTCATGCCGGTCTTGATGGCGGCCACGTCGCTGGAATGCGCCAGCGCCTCGGCGATGGTCACCACGCCCAGGCTCTCGTGGTCGTGGATCTTCATGCCGAACACGTCAATCGAGCCGTGCTGGCAATCGACCTTGTCGTCCGGCGTCACCACATGCTGATCGAGCGCCGCGGAATAGGTAACGACCTTGAACACCGAACCCGGCTCATAAATATCGCTCACAGCGCGGTTCTTCAGCGCCTCGGCGGGAACGCTGTTAAACACGTTGGGATTGAAGGTCGGGCGATTGGCCAGCGCCAGAATCTCGCCGGTCCGGGGATTCTCCACGACCACCGTTCCCGCGATCGACTTGGTGTCCTCCATCCCCTGCTGCAGTTCGCGCTCGGCGATGTACTGGATGGTCTGGTCGATGGTCAGCACCAGGTTCTGTCCGGGATCGGGCGGCTTCTCCACCCGGCTGAACCACTTGCCGCGGGCGTCGAGCGAGACCAGTTCTTTGCCGGGAATACCGCGCAAGTCGTCGTCGAATCCCCGCTCCAGGCCGCCCAGCCCGTCACCGTCCATGCCGACATATCCCAGAACCTGCGCGGCCAGGTCGCGCTTGGGATAGAAGCGCTTGGGCTCTTTGCGAAAGGCAATTCCGCGCAGGTTGAGTTGGCGAATGCGGGTGCTGGTTTCGGCGTCAATCCGGCGCGCGATGAAGACGAAGGGACGCGCCATCTTCAGCCGCACCAGGATGTCCTGGGGATCGAGGTCCAACACCTTGCCGAGCATCGCCGCCGTGGTTTCCTTGTCGTGGACTTCGCTCGGCACGGCGAACACCGAATCGACGTCAATCGACATGGCCAGCGGATGGCCATAGCGGTCGTAGATGTTGCCGCGGCGCGGTTCGACGGGAACGGTGCGGGTGCGTTGCCGCTCGGCGAGGTCTTCGAAGAAGCCGAACTTCACCACCTGCAATCGAACCAGGCGAAAGCCGATGGCAAATATCCAAATGAAAAGCAGCGCGGCAAAGATGTAGAGCCTTCGACTTGGCGTCCTGGGAGCGCTGGCCCGCATTCCCTGTTTACTCCGTTCCGCTGTGCTTGCTCCGGCGTCGCCGAAGCTCAAAGATCATGTCTGCTGCTGGCGCTTACATGCAGAAGGCGGTCCGTTACTGGCGGACCGCCGCTTTGCTTCCACCTTGCCTGGTTCAGCCGGTTTCGTGTGGTGTCTTGAGCCGGCCTCATTCTAGGGTTGCGCCGAAATCACTGTAATTCCGTTGGCCTGCGCCATGACCGGGGTGGAGGGATCGGCGATCGCCGTATCCATGGGCTGCAATTGCCCGCCCGCCGGCCGCTGCATACCTATCTGTTTGGCCAGCCTGTCGATTCGCGCCGGGTCCTTCAACGAGGCCTCTTCCAGGCTCAGCGCGCGGTTCGACTCGGTGATGGCGTTACGTTGCACCGTCAACTGCTCGATGCGATAGCCATACTCGATCGCGCTGAAGTGTTGCCACAGATACACCATCACGAAGAGGAAAAGCACGCTCAAGGTGATGCCGAACGAAATCATCTCGCGGCGGCGCTTGGGGTCGGCCACCTTGGCCACCCGCGAGTTGTCGATGCGCTTGGCGAAATAGATTTCGGGCGTGCCAATGAACATGCCGCGCGGTTGCTCCGCCGGCGGCCCATTCCACTCGCCAACTTGCGCCATGGTCGGGTAAAGAACTCCGGCTGCCATTACTCTCTCCTGCCGAACGGCCTTACGTCATCGGCCTTTGTCCGGCCTGCATTCTTTAGACACCAGCAGAATTTCAGGGCCCGCAGTTATTCACATTCTGCACAGCTTTTTCCGCAGCTCTCATGAACATCGATTTCAAGAGTTGCGAACTTTCGAAACCATTTAACTGATCCCGCTCTAAATCCGCTCCGCTGCCCGCAGCTTCGCGCTGCGCGACCGCGGATTGCGATCGACTTCCTCCTCGTCGGCCGTCATCGGCTTCTTGGTCAGCACGCGCCAGACCCCGGCGCGCGCTCCATCTCGCAGCGCATCTTTCACAATGCGGTCTTCCAGCGAGTGGAAGCTGATGATCACCAACCTGCCGCCCGGTCTGAGCACCTGCGGCGCCGCGCCCGTACTCAGCAGCTTCCGCAGGTCTTCGAATTCACGGTTCACCAGAATTCGGAGTGCCTGGAAAGTTCGTGTCGCCGGATGAATGCGCCGCTCAGCCTGGTTCATTGGCCGGGCCGCGGCCGAAATCACCTCCGCAAGTTGCGCGGTAGTGTGAATCGGCCGCGCCCGAACAATGGCTCTGGCGATTCTCCGCGACCTCCTTTCCTCACCGAATTCGTAAATCGCGTCGGCCAGCTCGCGCTCGTCGCAGCGATTTACCACTTGTTCGGCAGTCAGCCCGGAATGCGGATCCATCCGCATGTCCAACGGACCGTCTGCCTGAAAACTGAATCCACGCGCCGCGTTCTCCAATTGCATGGAACTGACGCCCAGGTCGGCCAGCAGCCCGTCTGCGCTGGCCGACGCCACGTGCTGCGCCACCTCCGCAAACGAGGCATGCACCAACTCCACCTTCGGCCACTCGGAAGCCAGTTCCGGCGGCGGGTTGGTCAACCGCTCGCGTGCCCGTTCCAACGCTGACGGGTCTTTATCGACGCCAATCAAATGACCCTTTGGGCCCAGGCGTTTTGCGATTTCCCAACTGTGCCCGCCTAAGCCGAGGGTTGCATCGATATAGGTCCCGCCGCGCCGTACGGCCAGGAATTCGATCGCTAGTTTTAAAAGAACCGGCACATGGCCAAACGCTTTGCTCTCGCCATGTCCGCGCCCAGGGGCGCTGTTCGCGTCTGAAAACCCGTTGTCCATTCACTCCCATTCCGAGATCGCGAATGGAACCCGAAACCTGCGTCGCTCTAAATACCCAAGCTGCTGAGGCTCGCGTCATCTTCCTCGGTAAACGGCTCGGCCGCGATTTCCTTGCGAAGCTCCTCGGCGTTGCGCACCAACAGATGCTTGAGGCTGCCCATCACCGCCACCTCGCCTTTGAGCTTGGCCGTCTCGCGCAGCGCGGCCGGGAGCAGCAAACGGCCTTGCCCGTCCATCTCCACCACCTGGCCGTAAAAGTTGGTGACCTTCAGGAACTTCTTCTTGACCGGATGCGAGTCTGGGGCGGCCGCCAGCTTGCGCTCGATCTCCTCCCATTCCTGCATGGGATACACTTCGGCAACAGTCCCGGTGCGGCTGGTGATGTAGAATTGGACGCCATAGTTCTCGTCGATTTGGCGCTTGAAGTCCGCCGGCACCTTGAGGCGCCCTTTTTCGTCCAGTCGAGTTGTGTGCGTGCCGCGAAACATAACGTTCGGCCCCGAATTGCGGGGCTTTCACCACGGAGGTGAACATTAACGACTCCAATGGGCAGCTACGATCCGGTTGCATGGCGTTTTGGGCGATGAAGCCATTGCGTGCAACTTGCTCCCACTAGGGGCAACCTTCATACCACTACTTCCCACTTCGTACCACTTTGGACGTATCCTACTCCTAAACTGTTGCATGTCAAGAGGAATTTGGGGTTTTTTGCGACCCGCCCGATTCGGAACGACCCAATACAATTCCTAGTAGGCGCCGGATTCTCCAGCCCCCACAATTTGGGCTAACTGGGAAGGTTCCGGCGGCGATTTCAGGACAAAACAGGTAAGCAGGCAGGAGCCAGCGGTTGCAAGTCGAACATGGGTGCGGAATGGTGGGACGGCCGCGTCTTCTCCAGCGCCGATTCTCCCGCAGATTTGTCATTACGAGCGAAGCGAGGAACCTGCTTTTGTTAGCGCTGCAGCAACCGTTCGGACGAAACAGCAGATCCCTCGCGGGCTGGAGCCCACTGGTGATGACAAAAATAAAGACGGCGGCATAGTAAAATCCTGATCAGTTTCGCCGCAATCCAGCGTAGTTCCGTAAGGAGGAATGCAAATTGCCTCGCGCGCTTCCCAGGCCATGGGTGTCGATGCTCCTAACTCTTCTTTTGTTGACCGGGCTCTCGCACCTGGCGTGGGCCCACGCGATCCTGATGGAATCGACGCCCAAACTCCATGCCACGGTCACCGGCCCCGACGTTCCCATTCGCTTGCGTTTCAACGTGCGCGTCGACGGCAGTCGGTCGCGCCTGCATTTGCTTGCGCCTGACGGCTCGTTACATACCCTTCCTCTGGCTAAACAGTCCACTCCCGACATCCTGCAATCGCAGGCCACCGGACTAAATCCGGGCGCCTACAAGTTGCAGTGGCAAGTGTTGGCCTCCGACGGACACATCAGCAGTGGCGAAGTCGCTTTTACGGTGGAGTAGACATCCATGCTGCTGAAGCTGATCAACCTCTTCGGGTATCTGTCGGTGTTGTTGCGGGCTGGAACGCTGGTCTTCCAGTCGCTGCTGCTGGGAGGAGTCCTATTCACGTTCTGGATTGCACGTCCGTCTTCCGAAGTCCAGGACAACAGTCTTGAAAAGGTACAGTCTTCTTCTCTGCGGCTGTTTCGCATCGCGGCCATCGGACTCGCCGTCGTGCAAGCACTCTACCTGTATGTAAATTCGGCAGTGCTCACCGCCTCGTCGGAAATGGGTTTGCGCGACATTATCGGAGCGAACTTCTTCATTTCTGGCAGTATCGTTTTCGTTGCCGCAATTTTGGCGGTGTTGCTGGCCAGCATACGCAGCAAGTTCGCCGTGATTTGGTTAGGCCTGCTGGTTGCCATCATCCTGGCGGCCTCGGTCATGACCAATCACGCCGCCTCACGGATGGACGGCCGCGCGCCTTTGGTCATCCTCAGTTTCCTTCATGAATTAGCCACCGGATTTTGGATTGGCGGCCTGCCCTTCCTGCTCCTCGGCTTATTGACCGGCAAGGCCAGCGCCGAGCAATGGCGCTTAACCAAGCGGTTCTCTCAGGTTGCGCTGGTGAGTGTCGCGGTCATTGTCTTGAGCGGTGTGGCCATGAGCCTCGCCTACATCGGTTCGGTACGCGCGCTCTGCGGAACCGCCTACGGCGTGATGGTCTCAGCCAAGGCGATCATGCTGGCAGCCATGCTGGTGCTCGGTGGCATTAACTTTCTGCTGCTGCGCCAGAACAGCGCGTCTGATGTGACTTCCCGCTTGCGCCACCTGGTCGAGGCCGAAGTTGGAATCGGTATCACCATCATCCTCACTGCCGCCTCGCTTACTTCGCAGCCACCGGCGGTTGACCTGGTGAATGATACCGTCGATTTTGCCCATACGGCTTCTCGCCTCAAGCCCCACTGGCCGAGGTTTATAGGTCCGGGACTCGCGCAACTATCTTCCGCCTTTCCCCGGCAGAACATCGACGTCCCCGCCGCCGCTACGTTGCCCGCGGCTTACACCATCGATGGGGCGCCGCTCTCCCGCGGTCAGGTAGCCGACAGCCAGTGGTCGGAATACAACCACCACTGGATGGGAGTGCTGGTGCTCGCCATGGGTCTGCTGGCCCTGCTGGCCAGGACGGGCCACGCCAGGTGGGCCGAATACTGGCCGCTACTGCTGATCGGAATCGCGATTTTCATTTTCGTGCGCGGCGATCCGGAATGCTGGCCCTTGGGACCGCAAGGCTTTTGGATCAGTTGGACCAAAACAGAAGTGTTTCAGCATCGAGTGGCCGCGCTGCTCTGCATCGCCTTCGCCATTTTTGAATTGCGCGTCCGCCGCCGTCCTTCCACCCGTAGTGCCTTGGCGTTGGTTTTCCCCCTGCTTTGCGCTGCCGGCGGGGCCCTGCTGCTGACCCATTCTCACTCTCCCACCAATTTGCAGGAGGAATTCCTGGCGGAGATGAGTCACGTGCCCATGGGAATTCTGGCGGTCCTGTCGGGCTGGGCGCGCTGGCTGGAAATTCGCCTTCCCCCCAAAGATCGCGCTATTCCCGCCTGGATCTGGCCGGTCTGCTTCGCGCTGATCGGCGTCGGTCTGCTGAACTACCGCGAACTGTAGGCGGGGTGGGTGCCCGATTGCTCTAGGCGCGCTGCGCCTTGGCGCCACAGGTCGAGGCGATGATATCCAGCGCCCGCTCACACTGTTCGCGGCTGATGTCGAGGTGGGTGACAAAGCGGATGAGCTGCGGGCCGAAGCCGCTGGCCAGAACATTCCGCGCCACAAGTTTCTGCGCCAACTCGTACGACGTCATTCCGGTCCCGGAGACTTCGCACATCACAATGTTCGTCTGCACTCTGGCGGAAGCGATTTTGATGCCGCCAATCCGGGCCAATCCTTCGCCCAGAAACTTTGCATTGGCGTGGTCCTCGGCCAGCTTCTGCGGTCCCTGCTCCAGCGCAATGAATCCGGCGGCGGCGAGGATGCCCGCCTGCCGCATGCCGCCTCCGAGCGCTTTGCGATAGATGCGGGCGCGGTCCATCAACTCCGCGCTGCCCACCAGCAGCGATCCCACGGGCGCGCCCAGTCCTTTGGACAGGCAGAACATGACCGTGTCGGCCTTGGCCGTCAGTTGCGCCACCGGAATGCCGAGGGCGACGGAAGCGTTGAAAATGCGCGCCCCGTCCAGATGCACCGCCAGGTCCGCAGCATGCACCCGGTCGCAGACTTCGTCGAAAATGTCGGGCGGCGTGATCGTCCCGCCGGCCATGTTGTGCGTATTTTCCAGCGAGACCAGGCCCGTTTTCGCCTCGTCGTAGTTCTGGGCCCTGATCTTCGACTGCACGTGCTCCCAGGTTAGAATCCCGCCTTCGGCCCACACCGTGCGCGGCATCACGCCGGAGAAATGCGCCATCATCGCCATCTCATACTCGAAGACGTGGCTGCGCGCTTCGCAGATCACCTCCTGACCGTGATGGGTGTGCAGCTTGATCGCGATCTGGTTGCCCATGGTTCCGCTGGGCACAAACAGCGCGGCCTCGCGGCCGAAGATTTCCGCCACGCGCTTTTCCAGCCGGTTGATGGTTGGGTCTTCGCCGTACACGTCATCGCCGACTTCGGCTTCAAACATGGCGCGGCGCATCTCGGGTGAAGGCTTGGTGAAGGTGTCACTGCGCAGGTCAATGACTGCGCTGGAGTGCTGGGAACCCTTGGCTTCGGAATCGGTATCAGAAGTGTCCATGGGTTATAGTCTATTCAATCTCGCTCCGTCGAAGTTAATGAGCGTCGCAAATTATAGTGACCCATTGCGAAAACACGGAGCTACCCCAAGCAGAGTGAATTGTCATTACGAGCGCCTGGGTTTGGGCGCGAGGAATCTGCTTTTCGGCGGACGGGCAAGAAGCAGATCCCTCGCTACGCTCGTGATGACAAATCCTTAGGGCTGTCACTAGACTGTGCGACACTCAGTAATCAGGAGTAAACGATTCTGCTATGGCAACTAATCTTGCATCCGGCGGCAACGCGAAGCAGCGCAACATTCCTGCGCCGCTCATCGACGACGCGCGCCGGCACGTCTATGAAGCTGCCCTACGCACTCCGCTGGTGCGGCTCAACTATGACGGGCCATCCGACATTTATCTGAAGTTGGAGTGTCTGCAGCCCATCGGTTCCTTCAAAATTAGGGGAGCGTACAACGCGGTCCGGCTTCTGCCGGAAGAAGAGCGGCGGCGCGGCGTTTGGACGGTCAGCGCCGGCAACGCCGCCCAGGGAGTGGCGCTGGCCGCGCGCAAGGCCGGCGTGCCCTGCAAAATCCTTATGATCGACGAGGCCCCGGCAGCCAAGTTCGATGCGGTACGCCGTCTCGGCGGAGAAGTCGTAAAGGCCTCCTACGACCAGTGCTGGCAGGCGCTGGCCGACCGCGCGCATCCCGCGATGACCGGCACATTTATCCATCCGTTCGAAGATGACGGATTTATTGCGGGCAATGCCTCGGCAGGGCTGGAAATCCTGGAGGACCTGCCCAACGTGGATTGCGTGGTGGCGGCCTTCGGCGGTGGGGGCTTATCGTGCGGGATCGCCGCCGCTTTGAAAGCGCGCGGACACAAGGCCAAGGTGTTTGCCGCCGAGCCGGAGACGGCGGCCCCGCTGGCGCGGTCTTTCGCCGCGGGATCGCCCCAGAGTTTTCCCGGCTGGACGGCGAGTTTTGTGGACGGCTGCGGAGGCAAGTCGGTGTTTCCCCGCATGTGGGAGCTGGCGCATCATCTGCTGGCCGGGTCCATTGTTTGCACGCTCGAGGAGACCCGCAGGGCCATGCGCCTGGTGGCCGAGCGCAATCGAGTGATCAGTGAAGGCGCAGGCGCCTGTGCCGTGGCGGCCGGCCTCAGCGGCAAATGCGGCCCAGGAAAGATTGTGTGCGTGGTCAGCGGCGGGAACATTGACCTGGCAAGATTTACGGAGTTGGTGACGCGTTCCGATACGACGTCATAAGCCGTGCCCTTTCACCGGACCTAGCGTACATTTATTTTGCGGTAATTAGCTTCTAGTTCCAGCCCGCGACTTGAAACTAAATGCTCCTCTGTGTCTCTGTGGTGAATCGTTTCTTCGCGCAGGAATTGCGCGAACACTTCATTCGACAGCAGACGCCCTCGCGATGTGAGACGCAACCGCTCGCCGGCCTCTTCCAGCAAACCATCCTGTATGAGTTCGGCGATCACTGCGTCGTAGCTGCTGATCGCCGCGTCGCCGAACTGCCCCTTCAATGCCGCAAGCGAGACGCCGCGGTTCAATCGCAATCCGAGGAAGAACGATTCCTCCATCGCCGCCTGCGCATTGACCAGAGTGCGCGACGCCAGAAGTTGTTCTGCGCGAGCAGCGACCGGATTCGCGGCGTTGGTCGCTGCCGAGTAGCCCTCCAGCGAATCCGGAGTGGCAAAGCGCACCGCCTCGACTCTCCTCGCGCACAGATCATCTCCCGCCACCAGCATGGAGTGCGCGTCCACGCCGAATCCGAGATATGGCTGGCGCGTCCAGTACTTCAGATTATGTTTCGAGTCGCGCAGCCCGATGCCATGGGTGACCGGCCGCGCGAAGTTCGAGATCTCGTATTGCTGCACCCCGCCCTGCTCCAGGCGCTCGCAAGCCGCGAGGTAGAGGTCGGCGGTGCGATCGTCGTCAGGAACAAAGTGGGCGTGATAGCGGCTGCCGCCCGCGAGCAGCTCGGTGCCCAGGCGCGAGTCCTCATCCACCTCCAGCATGTACACGCTGACGTGCGGCACGCCGCTGGCGAGTGTCTCGCCCAGCGAAAGCTGCCAACTCTCCTCGGTCTGGTGCGGCAGGCCAGCGATCAGGTCAATGCTGATGTTGCCGATGCCGCTGGAGCGCAGGCGCGCAATGTCGTCCAGCGTGATGGCCCGCGTGTGCAGGCGGCCGACCGACGCAGACTCCTTGTCCACGAACGACTGCACGCCCAGGCTGACGCGATTCACGCCGCAGCCCAGCAGCGCGTCGATGACCGCGCCGGAGATGGTGCCGGGCGCGCACTCGACGGTAATCTCCGCCGTGCGCTCGACCTCAAAGTTCTCGCGGACGGCCCGAAATAAGCGCTGCAATTGATCGGGCGCGAGCACTGACGGCGTGCCTCCGCCCAGATAGATCGAGTCCACACGGCGGTCGAACTGTCCGCCGAGTTGCCGCGCAATTTGATCAGCGGCCGCGATCCCGGCGCACACCTGCTCGACATAGCGGTCAAACAGCGCGCGCGAAAATACCCTCGAGGCGAAGTTGCAGAAGCTGCACTTCGTGCGGCAGAACGGCACCGAAATGTAAATTCCTTGTGACAACTGGCTCGCGGAAAAACCTTCCGCGTACTAGAGTAGCAGGGAGGGAATAGCAACTAGCAACTAGCAATTAGCAACTAGCAACTAGCAGTCAGTAATCAGCCGCCAGCTGTTAGCATCAAATGTGTTTACGGCATCTGTGAACAGCAATGAAGGTCTCGGGCGCTAATTGCTAGTTGCTGATTGCTAGTTGCTTGTCATGAAAAAACGCGTCGTCATCACCGGAATGGGCGTGGTCAGCCCCAACGGCATCGGCAACGAAGCCTTCTGCCGCGCTGTTCTGGCCGGGGCCAGCGGGGTGAAGCGCATCCGCAGCTTCGATGCCAGCGACCTGCCGGTGCAGATTGCCGGCGAGGTGCAGGATTTCGACGAGCTGGCCTGGGTTGACGCGCACGAGCGCAAACACGTCTCGCGCGCCGTGCCGCTGGCGCTGGCCGCGTCCACCGAAGCCTTGGCCACGGCTGGCATCGACCCCGCGAAACTCTCGCTGGAACAGCAACGGGAAATCGGAGTGGTGCTGGGCTCAGGCGGCGGCGCGCAGGAGTTTTCCGAAGAGCAGGTCCGGCTGTGGCTGACCGGCAAAGTGAAACAGGTGAGCCTGTTCTGCATTCCCAGCGGGACCATGGGCACGCTCTCCAGCGAAGTCAGCATGCGTTTCGGGCTGCGCGGCATGAGCCACGTCATTACCACCGGTTGCACATCGTCCACCGACGCGTTCGGTTACGCGCTGCGGCAAATCCAGTTCGGCTTTCTGCCGGTGATGCTCGTCGGTGGCGTGGATGCGCCCATCGCGCCGGGAATCATGAAGGGCTTCACGCTGATGAAGATCATGACCTCGTCGTGGAACCATGCACCGGAGCGCGCCTCGCGGCCATTTTCGTTTGATCGTGACGGATTCGTCGTCGCCGAAGGTTCATGGATGTTCGTCGTCGAAGAGTACGAACATGCGCGCGCGCGCGGGGCGCGAATCCTCGCCGAAGTCGCGGGTTATGGTTCCACCTGCGAGGCTTTCCATCGCGTGCGTTTGCAGGAGTGCGGCGAAGAGCCGGCGCGAGCCATTCAAATGGCGATGGAGGATGCCGCTATCGACGCCGCAGCCGTCGATTACGTCAACCTGCACGGCACCTCGACGCAGTTGAACGACCGCATCGAGACCCGCGCGTTGAAATTGGCGCTCGGCGAAAAGGCGCGCCAGACGCCGATGTCGAGCCTGAAGTCGCAGATTGGGCATCCCCAGGGCGCTTGCGGCGCAGCCGGCATCGCCGCCACCCTGGTCGCCATGCATCACGGGCAGATTCCGCCGACCATCAATTTGGAGAAGCCCGACCCCGAGTGCGATCTGGATTACGTGCCGGAGGCGGGTCGGCGCGCCGAGATCGAACACGCAGTTTGCAATTGCATTGCGTTTGGGTCGAAGAACTCCGCGCTGGTGCTGCGGAAGATAAGCTGAAGTTTGGGGTGTCATCCTGAGAGACGATTCCGGTCGCCATGGCGACCGGACGAGGAGTCGAAGGAACCCTATGGTCACCAGTAATCCCGAGACTAGTTGCTTTGCCAACTGACCACACTGCAATTTCTGGCGGCTATAGGGGTCCTTCGACTCCTCGCTACGCTCGTCGCTCAGGATGACAGGCAGAAGAGCGCGTCCTAAAGTCATGAACCTTCAGTGAAGCGCGCTCCGCCCGTGCTTCCGCAACGGCGCCGCATTTCAAGAAAGCCAACGTCCCTGCTCTTTTTCTCTCCCCACCTTTTCCATCCTCTTGCCGTCCGTTCTCGTCTATATGACTTCCGGCATTTATTTACAATCGCACAAGGGGACATGGCTTCCATCCACGAAGAAGAGGTACTAGGCAAGGCATACGACAGCAGGCTGATGAAGCGCCTGCTCACCTATCTGCGCCCCTATCGGATGCAGGTCGTCATCGCCCTGATCGCCATCGTGCTGAAAGCGGGCGCCGACGTGCTCGGCCCCTATCTCACGAAGGTCGCAATCGATAAATATCTTGCCAGCCATACCGAATCGCACTCCCTGCTGGACCGCTTTCTCAGCCCCCGGCCGCTGACCGGCATCGCGCAGATCGCGACCATCTACATCGGCTTGCTGCTGTTCAGTTTTCTGCTTGAATTTACCCAGACCTACATCATGCAGTGGACGGGACAGAAAGTAATGTTCGATCTGCGGGCGCAGATTTTCCGCCACTTGCAGGGCCTGCACATCGCCTTCTTCGACCGCAACCCGGTCGGGCGCCTGGTGACCCGCGTCACCAGCGACGTGGATGCGCTGAACGAAATGTTCACCGCCGGCGTGGTCTCCATCTTCGAAGACATTTTCGTGCTGCTGGGCATCCTGGTCATCATGCTGAACATGAACTGGCGGCTGGCGCTGATCACCTTCGCCGTGCTGCCGCTCATTTTCTACGCGACTTCGATTTTTCGCCGCAAAGTGCGCGAGAGCTACCGGCGCATTCGCATCGCCATCGCCCGGATCAACGCCTATCTGCAAGAGCATGTGACCGGCATCGTCGTGCTGCAACTGTTCAATCGCGAGAAGGAAGCCTACGAGCGGTTCGAGAAGATCAACCGCACGCACATGGACGCCTTCAAAGACGCGATCATGGCCCACGCCGTGTACTACCCGGTGGTGGAAGTGCTGTCGGCGACGGCGATTGCCTGCGTGGTGTGGTTCGGCGGCGGCCAGGTCATGCGCAACCTGGTGACCCTGGGCGTGCTGGTGGCGTTCATGCAATACGCGCAGCGCTTCTTCCGCCCCATTCAGGACCTCAGCGAGAAATACAACATCCTGCAATCGGCGATGGCCTCGAGCGAGCGCATCTTCAAGCTACTGGATACGACACCGGAGATCGTCACCCCGGCATCGCCGAAGATGCCCGCCGGAGCGGGCCGCATCGAGTTCGACCACGTGTGGTTCGCCTATCGCACCCTGGCTCAGGCGGCGGAAGAAGCCGCCAGCAAGGGGGAAAAGCTTACGACCGCTGTCGAAGGAACCGGCGATCTCGCGCTGGAGTACGACTGGGTGCTGCGCGATGTGTCGTTCTCCATCGAGCCGGGCGAGACGGTTGCCATCGTCGGCCACACCGGCGCGGGAAAGACCACGATCATCTCGCTGCTGCTGCGTTTCTATGACGTGCAGAAGGGCGCTATCCGCATTGACGGCGTCGATATCCGCGACATGAACTTGAACGATCTGCGGCGGCGTTATGGCGTGGTGCTGCAAGACCCGTTCCTCTTCTCCGGCACGGTGGCCGACAACATTCGCCTGGGCTCGCACTGGATTGAAGACCAGGCGGTCGAGAATGCCGCCGAGCAAGTCAATGTTGCGGACTTCATTCGCTCGCTGCCGGGCGGCTTCGGCGAAGAAGTGCGCGAGCGCGGCAGCACGCTGTCCACGGGGCAGAAACAGCTGATCTCGTTTGCGCGCGCGTTGGCGCACAATCCCAAAATCCTCATCCTCGACGAGGCCACCTCCAGCGTGGACACCGAAACCGAGTTCCGCGTACGCGAGGCGCTCACGCGCATGGTGGAAGGCCGCACCTCGATCATCATCGCCCATCGCCTGAGCACCATTCAGCGCGCCAACAAGATCATCGTCATGCACAAGGGCAAGGTGCGCGAGATCGGATCGCATCAGCAGTTGCTGGCCAATCGCGGCATCTATTGGAAGCTGTACCAGCTGCAATACAAAGATCAGGAGGTTCCCACGCCTGCGGTAATTGCGGCGAACGAATATTCCGCGACCGGCGTCAATGTCTCGGCGGATGACTAGCCCTCCGCTTGAAACTGGAAACTCGAAACTGCATCGGTGCCTTACAGCCGATAGCCCCCTCCTGTCATAATCCCAGTGTGCGAATCCTCATCTCCGCGGGCGAAGCCTCTGGCGAGTTCTACGGTGCAGAGCTCATGACAGCGCTGCGCCAGCAAGTCTCCCCGGCGAACACGCAACTCGAGTTCTTCGGCGTCGGCGGAGACCAGATGCGCGCCGCCGGTTGCGATCTTCTGGTGGATGCGCGAGAGATCGCCGAGGTCGGCATCGTGGAAGTGATCAAGCACATTCCGCTCATCTATCGCCGCTTCCGCGAAGTGGTGCGCGAAACCGAACGGCGACGGCCAGACGCCGCGGTGCTGATCGACTTTCCCGATTTCAACCTGCGCCTGGCGCGCGAGCTGCACCGGCGTGGCGTGCCGGTCATTTACTACGTCAGCCCGCAACTGTGGGCGTGGAAGCAAGGCCGCATCGAGCAGGTGCGCAAATACGTTCGCAAGATGCTGGTGATCTTCCCCTTCGAGGAGCGCTTCTATCGCGAGCGCGGCAGTGAGGCACAGTTTGTCGGCCATCCGCTGGCCGATCTGCCATCGCCGCAGGTGACCCGGGAACAGTTTGCCGCGCAACATAAGCTTGATCCGGCCGGGCAATGGATTGCCTTGCTGCCCGGCAGCCGGCGCGGCGAAGTCTCGCGCATTTTCCCCACGCTGTTAGAAGCAGCGCAACTTCTCGGCCCGGACTACGTTTACATAGTTCCGGTTGCCTCCACGCTCGATGCAGGCTGGGTAGCTTCGTTTTTGCGCGACTATAAGGGCCCGCAGATTACTTTTACACGCGACGCCCAGGCCAGTTTGCTGCACGCGCGGGCGGCGGCGGTGGCCAGCGGCACGTCCACGCTGGAGGCGGCCCTGATCGGCACGCCGTTCACGATGGTGTACCGGGTTGCGCCGCTCACTTGGGGGCTCGGGCGCCGTCTCGTAAAGGTGGATCGCTTCGCGATGGTGAACCTGATCGCGGAACGGGACGTGGTCCCGGAACTGGTGCAGAGCGAGTTCACGCCGCAACGGGTTTGCGCCGAGCTGCGGCGGCTCATTCCGGCAGGGGAAGCACGGGAGACCATGATCGCAGGATTTGGCGAAGTGCGGCGGCGCTTGCGTCCCAGCGGCGAGGGCGGCACCGCATCCGAGCGGGCGGCCCAAGCCGTACTGGCATTGCTGGGACCGGCAGGATGAAACGACTTCACCACAGAGGCACAGAGACACAGAGTAAAACAATTCAGAATGTAAGCGAGCAAAGCCATCCTCCTCGTGAGCCGCAACTGGGCTCGTTTCCGGGAAAGCGATCGAATAACGGCAGTATTTGCCGAGGGATGTGGGCACCAATAAGAAAGGAATCGAATTTCTCTGTGCCTCTGTGTCTCTGTGGTGAATCCGTGTGCATCTTTGCGGCTGGTTTTCCATCATTTATAGTGAGCAGAAGAGCAGGAGCAGCCTCCCTAATGCAAATTGCAGCGCGATCTTTGGTGCGCGTCGTTCTGGTGCTGTCGGTCTTCGGTCTGGTTTTACCGTGCTTCGCGGCTGAGAAGCAGCGCCTCCAGGTCAACGACTACGCCATCCAGGCAGTCGTCTCGCCGCAGACCCACCAGATCAAGGCACAGGCTCGCGTGCGCTTTACGGCGCTCGACGACATCACCATCGCCATCTTCGAATTGCACAATGCGCTGCGGCCGACGCTCGTACTCGATGCCAGCGGCCAGCCCCTGTCGGTGGAGCGGGTCAGCCAGGACTCGACGGTCCGCATCTCCTTCCCCAATGGCTTGACCAAGGGCAGCAGCGACACTCTGACCTTCGAGTACGAAGGCGCGATCCAGTCGGGAGACGACAGCCCGGTGCCGGGACTGAAGCTGGCCTACATTGGCGATCCCATCACGTACTTGCTCTACTCCGGACGTTGGTTCCCCATGGTCGGCTATGGTGTCGATCGCTTCACTTCGACCATCAGCATCAGCGTCCCCTCCAACTACACCGTGGTTGGCAGCGGCAAGCAGCGCTCCGGCACGGCTGCTGAAATCGCAACCGAACCCGCCGGCCGCAAGGGCGGCGCAGCTCATGAGACGCTTAGCAAGCTGGCTGTTCCCGCCGGATACAAGACGGTCACCTTCAGCTACGAAGATAAGCCCAGCTTTCCAGGGACCATTTTGATCGGCAAGTGGGAGCCGACCAAGAGCACCGAAGGCGGATTGAATGTGACGGTGTACACCACGCCCGAGCACAAGGCGCTGGCCACCCAGTACGCCGACACCGCGACAAAGGAATTCTTCTTCTACACCTCGACCTATAGCCCTCCATTCAGCAGCACCCTGAACGTGGTCGAGTTGCCCGATGACACGGTCCCCTCCGCCTGGGCGCCGGAGATCGCGGCGCTGGCCTCGCGCGCCTTCGCCAGCAAGATCAACTACCGACTGCTGGCCAACAGCATTGCGCATCAGTGGTTCGGGACCATGGTGAGCCCGGCAACCAAGAATGATTGGTGGCTGAATGACGGCTGCGCCCGCTATTCCGAGGCGCTTTATGTGGAGCACGTTGCCGGCCGGGCTGGTTTCCAGGAAGTCACCAAGGACATGTCGGTTGGCGCGCTGGCTTACCTATCGGTTCCGCTGGCCGATGTCGGTAAGCTGGACACGTTCTCACCCGAGTTCCAATCGCTGACGGCCGACAAGGGCGGCATGATCCTGCAAATGCTGCGCTGGGTGATTGGCGACAACCCCTTCGACAAAACCATGCGCACCTTCGTTACCCAGTACGCGGGCAAGACCGCCTCGGTGGACGATTTTCGCAAGGTTGCGGAGCAGAGTTCGGGACAGCAGCTTACCTGGTTCTTCACCCAGTGGCTGGACTCCACCGGCGCCCCTGAGTTTAAGAACAAATATACGGTGTACCGCACGCAGAAGGGCTTTCGCGTGGTCGGCGAGATACAACAGGACATGGACCTCTTCCGCATGCCGGTGGAGCTGAGAATCGACACGGATGGCAAGACCGAGACCAAGCGCGTGGAAGTTTCGGGCACGAACTCCGCCTATGCGGTGGAAACCTTCGGCAAGCCGCGCCGCATCTCGATCGATCCCAACAATGATGTCCTCCAGAACTCGCAGGAATTGCAGGTCCGCACCTCCATCATGCGCGGCCAGCAGGACGTGGAACAGGGCGACCTGACCGAAGCGCTGAAGGAATTCCAGAAGGCGCTCGACATCAACAAGAACAGCTCGCTGGCCCACTACCGCATCGCCGAGGTGTTTTTCCTGCAGCACAACTATCAGTCGGCCGCCAACGCCTATCGCGAATCGCTCAACGGCGATGGCGAGCCGCGCTGGACCGAGGTTTGGAGCCACATCCAACTGGGCAAGATCTTTGACTTGACGCAGCAGCGCGAGCGCGCTACCAACGAGTATCGCCAGGCCCTGCAGACCAACGACAATACGCAGAATGCGCTCGATGAGGCGCGCAGATATTTGCAATCCCCCTACCAGCCCCCGAGCACGGATAAGCCGGGCATGTAGTGATGCTGGCTTAAGAGCCATCTAGCCATCTCGCAAAATGCCTGGTGGAGTATTTTTTGTTCAAGCCAAAGATCCTAAAGGCTTTAATCTGAGGTACGGCTAACAGTCGTACATTTCTATGGACGTGTCCGGCTAATCGCCGTACACTTGGCATGGAGGAGGAGTTATGGCACAGACATTGAGGCGCCGCTCACGCTCGCGTAAGCAGGAGCGGTTGGAGGCCAGAGTAACTCCGGACCAGAAGCGATTGATCGAACGCGCCGCTGAGCTGCGGGGCACGACGATTACGGAATTTGTGGTGGTGAGTGCGCAACAGGCTGCGGCCAACACAATTAAAGATTTCGAGACGCTAACGATCCGGGATGAGGCCCGCGAAGCTTTCATCCGTGCGGTCCTCAATCCTCCTGCTCCAAACCAAGCTGCTCGTGCCGCTGCCGCGCGCTACAGAACACAAATGGGATTGTAATTGGCTGACGAAAGTCAGGGACCCAGATTCGTCATTGAGCGGCTCGGGGCTAAACACGACCGGGCGGCTTTTTCTTGCGGTAGTGAAGAACTGGATTCGTACCTGCAAAAGCAAGCCGGGCAAGACTTGAAAAAACGAGTGGCGGTCCCGTTTGTGATCACCCCTGATCACAGGACGATTGCAGGTTTTTACACGCTTTCGCAGTACGCCGTTGATCTGGGAAGTGTTCCGGAGGAGGTCGCCAAACGGCTCCCCAAGTATCCCATGGTGTCGACCACGCTACTCGGACGTCTTGCAGTAAGTGACGATTTCCGCGGTCAGGGATTGGGGGAGCGATTGCTGATGGACGCTTTGCATCGGGCCCTTGATTCGAGCCAACAGATTGCATCCGCTGCCGTGGTTGTGGACGCGAAGGATGAACCAGCGATTACGTTCTACACGAAGTATGGCTTCATCGAACTGCCGAGCGTAAATAAGCGCCTTTTCCTGCCAATGGGAACTATCGAACAGCTCTTTGCGAGGGGCGAGTAAGAGTGGCAGACAAAAACATCAGGTTCCCACTAATCTTCAAAGACGGCACAGTCCACTGACGCCGGGAGACATTTAACCTCGAATCCGCCCCAGTTTCAATCCGCTCAAAGCCGCGGCCTTTTCTTTTGCCACTCCCGCCGACATCAGCAGCACCTGAAACGTTTCGCCCATACCGGTGGGTGAAATCAAGTGTTTCAGTTGCAACGCCACCTTGGCGCGCTCTTGAGCGAGTTTGCAATCCTGAAATGCGTCCGCGAATTGCGTCTCTTCCCCGATGCCGATCAAGAATTGCGACTGTGTCAAAAGGGCCACCGGCTCGAGTCCGCGCTGAACACCTCTCGCGCGTATCGCGGTGAAGTTCACGTGGGCGGTGATGTCCTGCTCTCCCGGCGCTTCGTAGGGCGACGCGCTGGCGGTATGCTGGCAGTAGCTCATGATGGTGTCGCGGTGGCGTCCCGCCAGTTGCTCTTCGCGCGTGTAGCCGTAGTCAATCGCGACAAGGAAGCCGCGCTTACCTCGAAATGCCTCCGCGATGCGTTCCATCCATTCCAGTGCCACCAGCGTGGCTTCCACGCGTTCGCTCTCCTCCGGATGAACGCTGTAGCGATCGAGAAATTCTATTTCCTCCGCGGTCGGCGGAACGAAGGTCTCCACGAATTTCCCGTTCTTCAGGCCAATTCGCAACGCGCCGCGGTAGTCCACTACTTCGACGGGAAGCGCATCGAAGAATTCATTGCCGAAAACGATGATGCTTTCGCCCGCCGTCGAAGTCGCCGCTTTCATCGAGTCGAGGACGTACGCTCTTTCTGCTGCGACATGGTCGGCCAGCCGTTCCTGCAATCGATCGCGCAAATGCAGAGACTGCTCTACCAGCGCGTAACGGAGCGCGCGCGAAAAGTCCGGAAACTGTTTTGCCGACCAATCCAGCACATCGCGCGCAAACAGGCCGCGTCCGGGTCCGAGTTCGATGATGTCAATGCGCGGCGGAGAATCCAGTGCGCGCCACATCTCCTCGAATTGCCGCGCCAGCAGCCGCCCAAACACGGCATGAACATCGCTGGAGGTGTAAAAGTCTCCGGCCTTGCCGAACTGCTCCCGCGAGCGCGAATAGTACCCAAGCTCTGGCCCATAGAGACACATCTGCATGTAGCGCGAGAACGGAATTGGGCCAAAGCAGCGAATTTCGTCGGCAATGCGCTGGCGCAGGCGCGACTCGCCGCGAGTATCGCTTGCGGGCTGGTTGGGGCTGGTGGTCACAGCTTGCCTTCGCGCTCCATCTGCTGGTTCTCTTTGCGGTGCTGCGGCGTGCGCACGAACATCTCTACCAGGTAATCGTGCAGGCAGTCGAAGAGCTGGCGCTGAAAGGCCCACTCGAATTGCGCGTCGTCCAGATCGCGGGGATGCAGCTCGAAGTAATAGGTGTGGACTGGCGGATCGGTAAAACGCGGCCGGATGATCACCTCCACGGCTTCGCCCTTGCGGCGCGCGTCGAACTCCACCAGCGGATGCTCGTACAGCCGCAACTGCTGCTGCACGCGTTCCAGGCGATCGGAGGTCATCGGGCGATTGTAGCGGGCCGTCAGGCTTTCACAAAGAAGTTACAATTTCGCGACTCCACGGTGACAATACAAGTTTATGCCTCAGCTATCCTGTGCCTTGAAGTGCAAGGCGGATTTGGCGGGCGGCTGAAAGTGAATACCATCCGCGGAGATCGCCAGCCATATGTCATTGGCCGCCGCCTCAGTACCTCGGTGCCACCACCTGATGCTTCATGGTTGGTTCTACGTAACCTTTCGGCTTCTGCCGCCCTGGCAGCTTTGGTGGCTTATACGGAACCTCCTGGTAGGGAATGCGGCTGAGTAGATCGGCAATGCAGTTGAGCCGGGCGCGTTTCTTGTCGTCCGATGGCACGATATACCAGGGAGCGGTCGCGGTGTCGGTGGCGGCCAGCATGGCATCGCGGGCCCGCGAGAAATCGTACCAACGGCGATGCGATTCCAAATCCATCGGGCTCAGCTTCCAGCGTTTGGAAGGGTCTTCGATCCTGGCGAGAAATCGCTTGTGCTGCTCCTTCTCCGAAACGTCGAGCCAGTACTTCAGCAGGATGATGCCGGCGCTGATTACGCTGTTCTCGAACGCCGGACAGTAGTTCAGGAAGTCCTTGTACTGCTGCTCGGTGCAAAAGCCCATCACATGTTCGACGCCGGCGCGGTTGTACCAGCTGCGATCGGAAATCACAACCTCTCCGGCCGCCGGCAGATGCGCGATGTAACGCTGCCAGTAAATCTGCGTCTTCTCGCGCTCGGTTGGCGCGGGTAGCGCCACCAGGCGAAAAACACCGGGACTCACGCGTTCCGTAATGCGCTTGATGACCCCGCCCTTGCCGGCGGCATCGCGTCCCTCAAACAAGACGACAATGCGTGCACCGGTTTCCTTCACCCAATCCTGGAGCTTTACCAGCTCCGTCTGCAGGTTGAAAGTTCGCGCTCGTAATCTTCCTTCTTGAGCTTCGTCGGGGCCTGGTTGTTCGTGCCAGGAGTGTCCTTAGTCTCAACCGCGGACGTCTTGCTATGGCCTTTCTTGGATTGCTTTCCCATGAGCCTTCTCTCGGCAAAATCAGGATGTAGCATGAAAACAGGATTCTACGCCCTGAGCGCAATGCCAGGCTGTGACCGGCACGCGAAGCCCGCACGCTCTCGGCCGAAAAACGGCTTCCGTTCAGCGCCGTGACAGGCCCAATGGCTGCGCATTCCTCCCGTTCACTGCGGACCCGCTTCACTCCTGGAGGTGAGGCGCGACACAGCGCCGCAGCGACCTTCGGCGCGACAATCATGGATGAGGCGGCGCGGTGGGTCTTGTCTCTTGCTCATCATTCTCCTTTACCCGTCGCGCTGCCCCGTGATTCCGAGGTGAATACCCACGTGAGCACTCAGGCGTTGTCGCCAGAAATAAACATTCCGGACTTGCCATCTAACTTGGATCGGCAGAAGAAGCTTTCTCCGACCAAGCGCCCCACTCTGCGCATTCTGCAACCGGAGGTGACTTATACCGGCTCGCCTATCCGGCCGCTGCAGAAAGGTCTGCCCAAGCAGACTGAATCACTCTGTCCGGAATGCAACAAGGTCATCCTGGCAAATATCTTCGCGGACGACGGCAAAGTGGTGATGGAAAAATCCTGCGCCCAGCATGGCAGCTTTCGCGACATCATCTTCAGCGACGTCGAACTGTACCTCAAGATGGAGGAGTGGAACTTCGGCGACAATCTGGGCCTGGCCAATCCACAGATCGAGGGCGGAAAGGTGTGTCCTGACGATTGCGGCCTCTGCAGCATGCACACCTCGCACACGGCGCTCGCCAACGTCGATCTCACCAACCGCTGCAACCTGACCTGCCCGGTCTGCTTCGCCAACGCCAATGTCGCAGGCTATTTGTATGAGCCCTCGGTTGAGCAAATCCGCGGCATGCTGCAGACGCTGCGCGGCGAGCGCCCGGTGGACGGCCGGGTGGTGCAATTCTCCGGCGGCGAGCCCACCATTCATCCGCAATTCTTCGAGATCCTCAGCATGGCGCGCGAGATGGGCTTCACTCACATTCAGGCTGCGACCAACGGCATCGAGTTGGCCAATCTGGAATTCGCGAAGCAAGCCAAGGCGGCCGGGCTGGCCACGCTGTACTTGCAATTCGACGGCGTCAGCGATGACGTTTACCTGCGCACCCGCGGGCGGGCGCTGCTTGAAACCAAAATGCGCGTCATCGAGAACTGCCGCGCCACCGGCATGAAGATCGTCTTCGTGCCCACCATCGTGAAGGGCATCAACGACCACCAGGTCGGCGACATCGTGCGCTGCGCCATCGACAACGTGGACACGGTCTCCGGCATCAGCTTCCAGCCGGTGGCCTTCACCGGACGCATCGCCAAACACGAACTGCTGGCTAAGCGCTTTACCCTCTCCGATCTGGCGCGCTGCGTCAGCGAGCAGACCGGCATCACCGACGCGCGCGCCGACTGGTTCCCGCTGGCCTGCGTCACCCCGTTCTCCAAGCTGACCGCTGCGCTGCGCGGCACCGGCGTGCCCACCATCTCGTCGCACCCGCATTGCTCGCTTGGGACTTACTTTTTCGTGGACGAGAAGTCGAAGAAGGCCGTGCCCATCACCCAATTTGTTGATGTGCCCAACATGCTGCAGGACATGGAAGAGTTGTCGCGCTCGGCCGGCAAGGCGCGCTTCAAGCTCTACAGCAAGGTGAAGGCGTGGAACTCGCTGCAAAAACATTTCAAGCAGCAGCTGGCGCCGCCGGGATTGACGTTTACGAAATTCCTGCAGACCCTGCAAGGTATGACCAACAAGAAACTGGGCCGCGACGGCAAGGATGGCACCTTCACCTATCGCACTTTGCTGGTGGCGGGCATGCACTTCCAGGACTCTTACAACTACGACATCGCACGGGTGAAGCGCTGCGTCATTCACTACGCCACGCCCGATGGCAAGCTGTATCCCTTCTGTACCTACAATTCGGGCCCCTGCTATCGCGAAAAGATCGAGCGCCAGTTCTCGGTCCCGTGGGACCCGAAAACGCAGCAAGTGATCGCCGGCAATTAGCGGCGGGCGCTTCAGCGCTCCGGCCTCGCTATCTTGAGTTGCCATCACGAACGGCTGTCAGGCCGTGAGGGATCTGCTGTTTTTCCATCCGTCGTTCCACACGCAAACGAAAAGCAGATTCCTCGCTTCGCTCGTAATGACAATTTCAAAAGAGGACCATCGATTCCAAACTACCCCACAGAAAGCAAACTTTCCGTGCCCTCCGTGTCTCCGTGGTAAATGATTGTCGCCGGCCCGGCCCAACCCTCAAGCTTATCCCCCAATCGCCGATGTAATGACCTGCACCTGTAGAGGGTGGAATCCCTCTGCCTTGGCCAGAGTAGCGGGGCAGTTGTCGGCCTCGCGCTCGGGCGTTTGTCGTGGTGCATCAGCCGCGGCGGTGTGTGTTTGAGGAAGCCTCCGCCAGAGCGGTTTAGGAGGAATCGTCTGATGAAGAAACTAATCGTGTTGGTCGCCATCCTAATGGCCGTCGCGCTGGCGGTCAGCGCACAGGAAATGCCACGCTTTGAGGTGTTTGGTGGGTACTCCTACATCCACGTGGGCTCGTCGAACCTGGGCTCTTCGCAGCAAAAAGGCTTCGGCCTGAACGGCTGGACCGGCCAGGCGAGCGTGAACCTCACCAACTGGCTGGGGGTCACCGCTGACTTTGGCGGCAATTATGGGTCTCCGTTCGCCGTGTCCATTCACAATTACAGCTACATGTTTGGTCCCACGCTGAGCTATCGGGCGCAGCATGTGGTGCCCTTTGCCCACGCTCTGTTTGGCGGCGGCCATCTGAGCGGCTCGATCGGCGGCCTGTCGTCCACCGATAACGCCTTCGCCATGGCCGTGGGCGGCGGCCTCGATATTCCGTTGAAGGGGCACTTCGGGGTGCGCGTGGCGCAAGTGGATTGGATGCGGACCCAGTATTTCAAAACCGACCAAAATAATGTACGGGTGGCGACGGGAGTGATGTTCAACTTCTGAGACTCGCGGCGCAACAGCGGGAATCAGTAGGGGCAGGCGCACGTCTCTGGCGTGCGTCTTTCCTTTACCGTCCCCTCGCCGGCGAGGTCCCTGCCGGCGTCTAGCGGCTATCCCGGCGGCCAGTTCAGATCGCGCCCGCCCAGCAGATGCAGATGCAGGTGGAACACCGACTGCCCGGCACGCGGGCCCACGTTGTACACCGTGCGATATCCGTCCTCGATGCGGCGCTCGCGGCCGATTTTGGCCGCGACCAACTGGCAGTAACCGAGGACCTCGGCGTCCTCCGACGTGGCTTCCTTCAATCCGGCAACGTGCCGCTTGGGAACGATGAGCACGTGGGTCGGCGCTTTGGGGTTGATGTCTTCGAAGGCGAACACCTTATCGTCTTCGTACACCTTCTTCACGGGAATCTTTCCGGCGATGATCTTGCAGAAGAGGCAATCGTCCATAATGAGGTCGCTTCCTGACGAACACATGATCATAGCAATCGTGTTCAATGGACTCCAGGGTCTACGGAATGATGACGAACCGCGCCCGCGACTCTCGTTCCCAAGCGATCTCGACATCGGTAAGTGGCACTGACTCGGTTTGGATGCGGAGCTCTCCATTTGCGAGACGCGATAGCACCTGATGATACGCGTCGAGCAGTCTGTCGAGCGGAGGTGCGGTGCCAGAACCACTGCCGAAAATCTCCAGCCCCGAGCTGCGCAGAGCCGCGGCGGAAAGGGAAATGGTTGGGCCGGCGCTTTCGCCAACTTGAACGAGCCGAATGCTCTCGGAAGGAGCGAAATCGCCGCCTGTGATGGCCGACAAGAACGCCTCGGTCGGGTGGCCCCATAGATAGTCAATGACGACGTTGAATCCTCGTGCGCCAGCCTGACGAGTGAACGCCTCAACCAGTTTCTTAGTCGGCTGATTGAGCGGGATAGTCGAGTCGGCGCCTAGATCGTGAAGCCTATTCAGCGTCGATTCGTCACGTCCCGCAGCGACAACTCGTCCGGCGCCCAGGAGCTTGGCTATCTGCACCGCAAGTCTGCCAGTGGTGCCGGTCGCGCCAAGGACCAAGACGTGGTCGCCTTTAGCCAGCTTCGCACGCTCTAAGAGCGTGAGCCAGGCCGACACACCAGGGTTGACGATGGCCGCGGCACTGACGTCGTCAACGTTCTCTGGCAGCGGCCAGCAGCGGGAACGGGCTACAACGGTGCGCTGCGCCATCGCCCCATGGGGCCGTCGCGGCGCGGCGAAGAATACACGCGTACCATCATCAAGGTTGCCAACTCCGTCCAGTCCGCACACAACCGGCAGCTCACGAAAACTGGCATAGTGTGAGCCGCTGGCCATCTGTTTGTCGACAGGTTTCAGCGCTGCGGCGCGGACGTGGACGACAACCTCACCATCGCCCGGAATAGGCTCCGGAAACGGCTCGCACCGGGGCGGCTTTCCAAGAGTGCGCAACACTGCGGCATCCATTAGCGAGTTCCTTTGTGACTTCGCATGTACTCTATTGGGGGTAATCAGGCTCGAAGTAGCCGATAGTCGCCTACTCCCTCTGCTCTTTCCTTCGCAACTGCAGATACCCCCGGATCAACTCATTCAAATCGCCGTCGAGCACGCGATCGATATCGCCAATCTCGACGCGCGTGCGCAGGTCCTTCACCATGCGATAGGGCTGCAGCACGTACGAACGGATCTGCGAGCCGAAGTCAATGTCGAGCTTGGAATCCTCGATGCCCTTGGTGACCGCGCGCTTCTTCTCCAGTTCGTACTCGTAGAGGCGCGAGCGCAGGATGCTCATGGCGCGTTCGCGGTTCTTGTGCTGCGAGCGCTCGTTCTGGCAGGCGACCACGATTCCGGTCGGAAGGTGCGTAATCCGCACCGCTGAGTCGGTGGTGTTGACGTGCTGTCCGCCCTTGCCGCCGGAGCGATAGGTGTCGGTGCGAATGTCATCCGGCTTAATGTTGATTTCGATGGTCTCATCAATTTCCGGCGAGACATAGACGCTGGCGAAGGAGGTGTGCCGCCGCTTGGCTTGGTCGAACGGCGAGATGCGCACCAGACGGTGCACGCCGATCTCGCTGGTCAGCAGCCCATAGGCGTACTCGCCGTTGACGCCGAAGGTGGCCGACTTGATGCCCGCCTCGTCGCCCGGCTGATACTCGTAGAGCTGCGTGGCGAAACCCTGGCGCTCCGCCCAGCGCAGGTACATGCGCATCAGCATCTCGGCCCAATCCTGCGACTCGGTGCCGCCGGCGCCGGGATGAATGGTCACGATGGCGCTGCGCTCATCGTTCTCGCCGGACAGCAGGGTCTCGGTCTCGAGCTTCTCGACAAGGCCGCGCAAGGCATCGACTTCGCGTCGCAGATCGGAAGAGACCTCTTCCCCTTCGCGCGCCAGATCAAAGTAGGCGGTGATGTCGCTGGAACGCCGCGCCAGTTCGGTCTCGGTGGCCAGCAAACTGTCGAGGCGCTTCTTTTCGCGCATGACTCGCTGTGATTTTTCGGGATTCGACCAGAGCGTTGGATCAGCGGTTTGCTTCTCGATCTCGCTCAGTTTTTCGCGCAGCTTGGGCGCGTCAAAGATACTCCTGTAGATCGCGCACTTTGTCGCGGAGCGCCGCGTATTCCTGTTCTAGTTCTTCGACCATATAGCAATTAGCAACTAGCAATTAGCAATTAGCAATTAGCAATTAGTTTTTCACCCGCTCACGGACCGCGCTGTGCCCGCAGACCTGAAGACGCGCAACAGCAGTCCCAGCAAGGTGATTATCGCACACGTTAGCGGGAACCAATCGCCGTGGCGGGTGTAGAAGGTGGTGGTTTCCTCCAGCGAATACGCTGCCTGCAACTGCGTCCGCTGATTGCGCGGGGCCTCGGCCACTACCCGCCCCAGCGGATCAATCACCGCGGTGATGCCGGTGTTGGTGTCGCGCAGCAGCCAGCGATTGTTCTCTACCGCGCGCATGCGCGCCTGGTTCAGGTGCTGCCACGGCGCGCCTCCCTCGCCATACCAACCGTCGTTCGAGATGTTGACGAACAGTTCAGCGCCGTTTTTCGCGAACTGCCGGACCTCGTCAGGGAAGATCGACTCGTAACAGATAAACGTGCCGATCTTGGTGTCGCCGACTTGCAGCGGCAGCCGCGATTGGCCGCGGGCGAAGGTCCCGATCTCGCGCGTAAGCCCACTGGCGAAGCTGAACAACCTCTCGAACGGCACATACTCGCCGAAGGGGACAAGGTGGATTTTGTCGTAGCGCGCTGTCCAAGCGCCATCGGGCGCAATCACTGCCGCCGAGTTGTAGATGTCGGGCTGGCGATTCGGCTCGCCGGTGTGCTCGATACCGAGCGTGCCGGCGACGATATAGGAATTTGTGGTGCGGGCCACATTGGCCAGCGTGCTGCGCACATGCAGATCGGTCACGAAAAATGGCGCCGGCGATTCCGACCAGATGATCAGCCCGGGGGTGCCGATCTTGTTGTGCTCCGGACTCACGCTCAGCGCCGCCAGCGCGTCGAGCGTCTGCGTGAGGTAGTCGAGCGTCCACGCCCCGGAATCGAGAATGGGGACATTGGCCTGCACCAGGGTCGCGCCGTCGGCGGCGGCCAACGCCGCAGGCTTTATCAATTTGCCGGCATGTAACGTGATGGCCGCCGCCAGCGCCGCAGTGAGCAAGACCGCGCGCCGCGCGTGCGGCACCAGGAAAGCGGCCGCGACCGCGGTATTCACCAGCACGATCTCGAAGGAGAGGCCGTACACTCCGGTGACCGTGGCGACGCGCGAGAGCGGTATGTTGTCGATCTGCGTGGTGCCCAGCAGGTCCCAGGGAAATCCCGTGATGTAGGTGCGCGCCAGCTCGATGGCAACCCAGACAAAGGGGGTGAAAACCAGCGCGCGCAGGCTGAATCCGTTGCACCGCGCGGCAATCAGGGCGAGTAAAAATCCAAATAGCCCGTGATACAGGGCCAGATACAGGGCGTACATCAGCAGCAACAGCAGCGAAGTGGCGACGCCAATCCCGCCGTACACGTGCATGACATAGAAGACCCAATAGCAACTGCCGAGGTACCAGATGACTCCGCTGACGTAACCGAGGAGGAAGCCCTGCCACGCCGTCGCCGGCGCAAGAAAGAGCCCGCCGTCGGCGAGCGCCAGGGTGACATCTTGCTCGCGGCACTTCAGGATGGCGTAAATCAGCGGGGCCAGCGCCACCCAGCTCAGCAGGTAAAGTGCGGGTTTGGGGAAGATCAGCACCTGGAGAACGCCTGATGCGCAGGCGAATATCCAGGCATTCGGGCGGATTCTTCTCACCTAGCGAGTGTAGCGGGGACGAGTGGGTAGTGGCTAGTGGCCAGTGGTGAGCCAGTGCATCCGAAACCATGATGTCAGCCTCAACCCAGGCGCGCCCAGGGCGAAGCAAGCTGACAGCCCGCGTTTTGATCGCCGTCAGATTTTTTGCCGAAAATATCAGGCGACCGTTTCGGGCGTCGTTTCATCTAAATAAGCAAACGGGTAGAGGTGTGACTGTGGTCACTCGATCGCGTCCACCTGTGGGTACGGGATTAGGGCGCGTGGCAAGCCTTTTTGTCGTAGCCCAGGACTTGCGTTTCACCAGCACTGGAACGGGATCCATGGCGATGGCCGTGTTTGCGCACGGCTGTCGGTACCTGCTCAAGCTCCTGGTCCGCATCGCCGATAACTTCTTTGTGCACAAGTCTGCGATTGTCTTAGGGTTAACGCTGGCTTTGAGCGCGGCCCCGCTAGCCGGAATCGGCGAATGGCCTGCGGACGGAGCCGGCAATTCTGCAGCCGATCCGGCATCCGCAAGCGCCTCGGCTGCCGTGCCCGGGCAAAACGCTGAAGGTCGCGTGATTGCGCTTGCCCCCATGCCGAGGAACCTGCTGCCGGCAGGCAGCTATTCTCCCGCCGGCATCCCGGGATACACCATCAGCCGCACGGTGCACGAAGTCAGGCTGCGGTTCACCGTGGCCGACGAACATGGCCGCCTGCTGCATGATCTTTCCGCGGAAGACATTCGCATCCTCGACAATCAAGTGCCGGTGGAACGTTTTAGCGACTTCGCGCGCGAGGAGAATCTGCCCGTGCGCCTGGGGATCGTGCTGGACACCAGTGACTCGGTGAAGCGCATGTGGCCGGAAGAGAAGGCGGCAGCGCTCGGTCTGCTGGGCCGTCTCCTGCGGCCGCAGAGCGATCGTGCCTTCGTGCTGGGGTTCGGCGGCGAGGTGCGCCTCTGGCAAGCTTCCACCGCCGATCGCGCACGGTTGATCGACGCGGTGGGCCGGCTGCATCAGCCGGGATGGGGTACGCGTTTCTATGACGCGCTGTATGCCGCCTGCAACGAGTATCCGTCGTATGGGGACGAGAGCACTCTGGTGCATCGCGCCATCATCGTGCTAAGCGATGGCGACGACACCCAGAGCTTCCACGATCTGCGCGATGTGGTCGCGATTGCGCAGCGGGGCGAAGTCCAGATCTACGCCCTGGCGCTGCATGGCAAGAGATTAATGTCTCGCACGGACGCGGTATTGCAGCGGCTGGCGGAGCAGACCGGTGGCCGGTTTTACGTGACGCAATCCAGCCGGGACTTGGAAGGAATGTTGGCGGAGATCGAGCAGGAGCTGCGCACCCAGTACTATGTGTCGTTCCGGCCGCAACAAGTGACGCCGGGATTCCACGCGTTGCAAGTGCAGGTGCGCACTCCGCAAAAAACCCAGGTCCACGCCCGCCAGGGATACTACGCGGCAGCGCAACAAGAACTAGCGGCCCAGCCTTCGCCGCATTAGACCGACAATTCCGAGGACGCCAGACCCTAACAGCAGGATGTTGCTAGGCTCCGGGATGCCGATATCCCCGACACCCGTCAGCGTGAAGGATTCCGAAGGAATCGAGCCCACTTGGTTCTCATAGGCGGTTGACGGGCAGCCATACCAGTCGCAATCGATGCCGCTGTTCTCATCCCAGTAGATCGGGGTGGAGCAGCCGGAGACGGTGCAGGCATTGCCCAAGGTCACATAACCTAAGCCCAGCGGGCCTTGGCCGGGTATGCCGCTGAGGGTAGCCTCGAACAGGTAATAACCATACTGGTTTGGCATTCCACCATTCAGTACTGTGTTGGTAGCGCCGTATTGCGTGAAGCCGCTGGTGGGGCTGGGATCCGTGGTGAAAGCCACGCCTACGTTACTCAGAGAATCCGAGCTCGAGGCATCCCAATAAACGAAATTCATGCCGGTGACGTAGTTGCCATCGATTAGGACAAACGAGTCGCCAACGGTGTAACCAAAATTAATGGGCCAGGCTTCGGATGTGCCGTTGTAGGGACCGTTGGTGTACAGGATGGTGGCCATAGCCGGAGCAACCGCCAGCATCAGGCAGCAAACTGTGAGCAAGCAGAAAGATGCAGTGCGCATGCAGGCACCTCGTGAGTCTGCTAGAGGCCATCCCCATTCTCATCCTCTGTACAGCCCTTGCGGGACGGAATTGTTACCAGCGGCGAGCGCATTCCCGTTTTGGGACTCCCCGCGGATCGTAAGGATAGAGAAACGACCAACCCGGAACGACCTAGCCAGGCTCGCAGACTGCAGTGACATTCGTATTGGATTTGTCATCACGAGCGCAGCAAGGGATCTGCTTCCGTGTGGCTAGGGGAAAAAACAGGCTCCTCGCGCCAACCCCCGGCGCTGGTAATGACAATTCGACAATGACGATGCAGCTTTTCGTTCGCTGCCGCGCCACTGTAATTCGCGATCCTCCTGAGCTCACGCTGCTTGCAGTTCTCGGCCAGTCAATTACGGTTGACGCCGGCGATAGCGAAGCTGTGTCAGAGTCGATAGCGCCTCGACGCCACCCTGAAGAGACTGTGTCGCAACATGAGGACATCGCGCTATGAAAGGGCACGGCTTCAGCCGTGCCGTAAGCGGCTGTCCGGACGGTGGCTTTAGCCACTGAGGGACTTCGCTGTTAAAGGAAAGTGCGAGTTCCCTCAGGGGCTGAGGCCCAACTCCCCATGCACGCGTAATGGCACGGCTGAAGCCATGCCCCTTCACCGTCGCTGATTCGGGACATAAGCAAGGTCGCGCCCTATAATTTTCATCTGGAGGAATTTCCCGGCGAGGACCGCCGAAAACGGCGAGCAATATAAAAAGGCTGTGACTTTGGTTATGCTCTAGCCGCCGACTCCTGCGAGGGAGCCACCGGCGTGGACGCATGTACCGTCACAGCCCTTGGTGCGATCACCGCTTTCGCGGTCCCTGACCCCGGCTGACGCCTCGCAGCGCAGTCGGTTTTTTCGGGTCTGGCGGCTCCTCCGGGTCACCCCTCGGAACCGATCACCCAGCTTACTTCGGACTGGCTACTATTATGTTTGCCTGTCCTTTTCTGCCGTCGACATGTGTGATCCTACAGCAGGATGAGAAATTGTCAACGCCCAAGGTTGGTGCAAGTGGAGTTTATTTTCGTGTGGGAATCTTTTCGCCTAAACGAAAGAAACTACACTCCTTTTGAAACGCCTCTGCTGTTATCCGAAGTCAATTCACATCTTTTTCACAGAGTTGTAGCATCCGTACGATAGTCTAGGGAGAACCAAAATTGGCGCTTGACGAATTCGACGCGCTGAAGCATTGTGGGTAGGTAGGAGTGGAATGCCCGATCTCGTAGCCTATGTGGACGGCGGCTCGCACGGAAATCCCGGGCCCTCCGGGATTGGCGTCGTCATTGAAAGCCACGACGGCGAAATCACCCGTATCGCCCGCTGGATCGGGCATCAGGACAATAACGTAGCCGAATACGTTGCCCTGCTCGAGGCCCTGCAGCACGCCATCGCCGTCAAGGCCAAGACGCTGCATGTTTATTCCGACTCCGAAGTGATGGTCAAGCAGATGACCGGCGAGTACTCCTGCCGCAGCTCGCGCCTGCATTCCCTGAACTGGACCTGCCGCAAACTGGCGCGAGCGGTTGACTTCTCCATCGAGCACATTCAGCGCGAAGACAACTGCGAGGCCAACCAATTGGCCCACCACGCGGTGCGGCAACGCGAAACCCTGTAAGCGGCACTGTCCAGCCTGCATCATTCATGAGCAACAAACGATACTATTGTCAGTGCGAGGGAGCGTTGCGCCATGCTGACCAAGACCATCATCGAACCGTTTCGCATCAAGAGCGTCGAACCCATCCGCTGGACCACCCGCAAAGAACGCGAGCAACATCTGCGGGCGGCGCACTATAACCTGTTTCTCCTTCCCGCCGACGATGTGCTGATTGACCTGCTCACCGATTCGGGCACGGGCGCGATGTCAACCCAGCAATGGGCAGCAATCATGCTGGGCGACGAAAGCTACGCCGGCAGCCGCAGCTTCGATCATTTCCGCGACTCCGTCCAGGACATATTTGGCTACCAGCATGTGATCCCGACCCATCAGGGGCGCGCCGCCGAACGCATTCTGTTCAGCGTGATGTGCAAGAAGGGCAACGTGGTCCCCAATAACACGCACTTCGACACCACCCGCGCCAACATAGAATTCGTGGGCGCCGAAGCCGCGGACCTGCCGATCCCTGAAGCCCGTCACCCGGCGACACTCCTTCCTTTCAAAGGCAATATGGATGTGGCCGCGCTGGAAAATTTAATCGCCCGCGTCGGCCGTGAGCGTATTCCGCTGGTCATGCTCACTATCACCAACAACTCCGGCGGTGGGCAGCCGGTTTCGATGGAGAACGCCCGCGCCGTCAGCGCGGTTTGCCGGAAGCACGGCATTCCGCTGTACTTTGACGCCTGCCGCTTCGCCGAGAACGCCTACTTCATCAAGCTGCGCGAGGAAGGCTACGCCTCAAAGACTCCCAAGCAAATTGCGCAGGAGATGTTTGCGCTCGGGGACGGCTGCACCATGTCGGCGAAGAAAGATGGCATGGCCAATATCGGCGGCTTTCTGTGCACCAATGATTCGGTGCTCGCGGGTCAGGAGAAAGATCTGCTGATTCTCACCGAGGGCTATCCGACGTACGGAGGCCTTGCCGGCCGCGACCTTGAGGCCATCGCCGTCGGTGTGCAGGAGTCGCTGGAAGAAGATTATTTGCGCTACCGCATCGCTTCCACCGCCTATCTGGGAAACCACATTTCAGAGCAAGGCGTTCCCATCGTGCAGCCACCGGGCGGACACGCCATTTACCTCGACGCGCGCGCCTTTCTGCCGCACATTCCTCTGAACCAACTTCCCGGCGTGGCGCTGGCGGCGGAGCTGTATCTGGAAGGCGGCATTCGCTCCGTCGAGATTGGCACGCTGATGTTTGGGGCGGCAGCCACCATGGACCTGGTGCGGCTGGCGATTCCGCGCCGCGTTTACACCCAGAGCCACGTGGATTATGTGATCGAGGTAATTCTCGCGGTGTGGAAGCGTCGCGAGCAGATACAGGGGATGCACCTCACGTACGAGGCGCCCTTCCTGCGACACTTCACGGCACACCTGGAGCCGGTGGTGTGCGCGAAGTTGGTGGGGTGAACGGTTGTCAATTGTAGATCGCTGCGTAAATTAAGAATGTCCCGTGTCGGTGTGTGGAATTTGGTTCGTATTTGGCATTGTCATTACGAGCGCAGCGAGGAATCTGCTGTTGCTTGCGACTGGACTACTGCTGGAAGGAACAGCATATCCCTCACGGCCTAAAGGCCGTTCGTGATGACAACTCAGAAATCGCGCAGAGCACGTACAATGAGGATGACTCGCTATTTCCAAGAGCAGGTCTTACGCAAACGCCCGTATATTAAGATCGAATGGTGCGAGCGCGTTGTGAAAGAGCCGTTGGCGCGCGAAGTACAGCTCGATGGACGCATTCGGCATTGGGGCGTCGTGCCGGAGTTGGAGGGCCGGATTCTTCGCGTAGTAACACTCGAGGATGGTGAAACCATCCACAATGCCTTTCCGGACCGCAATTTTCGTATGGAACAGCGGACGAAACAGGAGCAGCCATGAAACTCCACTATTATCCCGACACAGACTCGCTCTACATTGACCTCAACGCGAATCCCAGTTCCGATTCCCGCGAGGTGGCCGAGGGCCTAGTCATCGACCTGGATTCCGCAGGGCGGGTGGTGGGCATCGACATCCAACATGCGTCGCAGGTGTTGGATCTGAATACGCTGGAAACCGAGTCGCTCCCGGCGGTCAAGACCAGGATCGCCTAGCATCGCTCTATGCGAAATGTCGCCGCTTCACCCCTGCCCTTGCCCTTTCGCCCCCTTTAGCACCTCATCCACGGTTTGGATATCCACCAGCCCGAAGCATCCATAGATCGCGGGAAGCACGCGCTCTGAGGGGAACGTGCGCCGCAACTGCGCGACCTTCTCCGTCCCGGAGCGGTACGCGGGAAGGTACATGCGGCCCAGCAGCGGATGCCGTCCCCACGCTCCCGACAATTTGTCGGCGCGCTCCTCGCTCACCAGAAAGTCGCGGCGCAGAGTCGCAGCCACTTCCGCTTGCGGCTTGCCTTCGCCCCAGGTGAGATACGAGGACTGGTTCTTGGCGTCGTCCTGCAACAGCGCCAGCAGGACGCCGATCTGCATGTCTGCGTCCGGCAACTGATCGATCTCGGTCACGCCGTGCGCGATCAGGATGGCATTGTTGGCGAGTCCTTCGAACAGCGTGGCGGCACGCGTGTTCATGGTCAGGACAGTGGCCTCGAACCCGGCCAGCCCGCGGACGTACAGATTCTGAAGATAGGCAAACGTGGTCACGTGTCCCGGCACGACTTCATGGCTGACCAGTTGCTGGAACTCGGGAAAGCTGATCTGCAACGATGCATTGATCTCGTAGTTCGCTTCGTATTTCGGACTGCCGTCGGCGTTGCGAGCGCGACCCAGATAGTTCATGGAGCCTGAGAACCACGCGTCCTTGATGGGCAGGAAGTCGATATTGGCGCGCGGCACATTCGACAGTTCCTTCGGCAAAAGCGGCAGGAGGTTCGCCGCACTGAGATGGTCGAAGTACGCGATCACGGCTGCGCCCAAGCGCGCGCACCGACGCCATCGGCGTGACTCGATCGCGACGCCAGGCATCCACCGCGCCCAGCAGGCCGCCGGACTTCGCCGTCGAATAACCGCCGCGATCCAGCAACTGGGCAACTCGATCGCGCTTGGCTTCCGGCTGCGACGGCTCGGGCAGCTTGCCGGTCGAGGCCTGGACGCAACGCTCGTAGGCGACCGGCTTGCCTTTGCCGAGTATCTCCATCGCCAGTTCCCACATCGTCGTGAGGGAGAGCGCGAGGCCGGCAAGATACTGGCCGCGCAGCCCGCCGATTTTCTCCGCCTCGGCGCACATTCCGTCTATCGCTTTCGGCAGGTCCACCTCGCGCAAATAGGCTTCGACCGCCGCGCAATCGACCGTCTTGCCGCCGACGCCTCCGGTTTCGCGCACCCGCGCCGCGGCAGGCGTGGTGTAGGCAGGGGGCAGCGGCTCGTCGGAGAACCACGAGTCCGCAATGAATCGTCCCGTTCCCGACGCGCACATCACGTCTCCGCCCCAAAGCGTGTCAATGCCGAGAACGGCCTCGGCTACAAATCGTGCTAGCTGGTCCATTATGAGGCCTTCTTTCCTTGGATCGATCTAACCCACACGTACAAGCATAGTCCAATAAACATCAGCGCGGAAACCATCTGCGACACCGGCTCATTCGAATAAAACGGCGTGTGGACCATGTCTTCACTATATTTCGGCAGCAGGCGCAAAGCCGCGCCGAAGACTCCGCCCAGCGCTCCGCCCGCCATGAGTCCGCCGGCGACGATGACGCCGCGCTCGCGTATGGTGCGGCCACTGTCACCGCCCGTCTTGTCGGCGCGCTTGTTCACCAGGTGCGAGAGGAATCCGCCAGCCAGGATGGGCGTGGTCAGTTGCAGCGGGAGGTAAATTCCCAGGGCGAAGACCATGGACGAGACGCCGAGCATCTCCAGCACTACCGTGACCAGAGCGCCGATGCCAAACAGGACATAGGCGACCGGCTGGCCGCTCATGAAGCCCTCGACCACGGCCTTCAATGCGGAGGCTTGCGGCGCGGCCAGCACCTGGCGCATGTCTCCGGGTGCAGCCTCTCCGAACTGGAAGGCCTTGGCCAGCAGGATGATGGTCAAACCGGCGGTGATCGCCGCGGCGACCACCCCGATGAACTTCACCTTCTCCAGCGCCGCGGGCGTGGAACCGATCCAGTAGCCGGCCTTGAGGTCGGTAATAAATTGTCCCGAGGCGCAGAGCGCGACGCACACCATGCCGGCAAGGGCCATCGCGAAGAACATGCCGGTGGTCCCGGAGAGGCCAAACTTCAGCAGCACCACCGCCGAGATGATCACGGTGAGCAGGGTCATGCCGGAGGCGGGATTGTTGGCCGTGGTGGCAATGGCGTTGGCGGCCACCGTGGTGAAGAAGAAGGCGAAGAGCAGCGTCAGCCCCAGACCCAGCGCCACCACGGTCCAGGTGACATGCAGTTGTCCATAGAAGACGGCGACGGCGATGGCCCCCACCACCACGCCGAGGAGTATGGCCATGATCGGAATATCGCGGTCGGTGCGCTCCATATGCGGGGCTTCGCCGTGGCGGAAGGCGTGCAGCGCGATGCCGAACGATCCCGCCACCACGCGCAGCGATTTGAGGATGCCGACCAGGCCGGCGGCAGCGATGGCGCCCACGCCGATGAAGCGCACATAGTTGCGGTAGATTTCGGCAGCTGTCATGTGCGAGATGGGAATGGTGGCCGGATAGACCGTGACGTCGCCCATGTGGCTGCCGAGGAACCAGATCACCGGGACCAGCACGAAGTTGACCAGCACGCCACCAGCACAAAAGATCATGGCGATGCGCAGGCCCATGATGTAGCCGAGGCCGAGAATGAAGCCGATGGCGTCGAAGTTGAAGACCATGCGCTGGCGATCGACCAGCGTTCGCATGACCGGCACAAATTGGAAGTTCACGTACTCCTTCCAGACATGGAAGGTGGTGACGAAGAAATCGTAAATCGCGGCGACGATGGTGGCCTGGATCAACAGCTTGGCCTGGGAGCCGCCCTTCTCGCCGGTGACCAGCACCTCGGTGATGGCCGTGGCTTCGGGAAAGGGAAACTTGCCGTGCATCTCGCGCACGAAATAGCGGCGCAGCGGAATGAGGAAGAGAATGCCCAGGCAGCCGCCGGCCAGGCAGATGAAGATGGTCTGCACCGGATGGGGGTCGAGGTGGAGCGCGTAGAGCGCCGGTACAGTGAAGACGGCGCCAGCCACCACGCTGCCGGAAGCGCCGCCCATGCCGGTGATGATCATGTTCTCCAGCACAGTGGAGCGGCGGCGGTACATGCGCGCCAGCCCGATGGCCAGGATGGAGATGGGAATCGCGGCCTCCATTCCCTGGCCGACCTTCAGGGCGGAGTAGGCCGAAGCCACGCTGAAAATGATGCACAGCAGCGTGCCCCACAGCACCGCGCGCCAGGTGACTTCCGGCACGCTCATGCTGCTGGGCACCAGCGGCACATAGAGTTCGCCCTCTTTCAAGGGCTGATAGGCGTTCGCGGGCAGGGACTTGGTTTCGAGTTCAGGTGTAGCTGTGGCCATGGATACAGCCTCCTGGCAAGTTGGCAGCCGGAGGAATTGTACATGGCGGGGTTAAGGGAGAATGTGATGTCGGTCGTGAGTGTCAGTGATTCCAGGGTAGCGTCCAAAGTCGGGACGCGAACCGGAGGCACCAGGCTAAGACTGCAATCTCATGGCGGTATATATGTTTTCCAGAGTATCGCGATCATAAGGATCACCCGAGATATTGCTGCGCATCTCGGCGATTGCCTTGGTCATCACATTTTAGGGTTCGGACTTTATCAACTGCGGTTCCGCGACTACGAACCAAGCGAAAAAGGTTGCCATCTCGGCAGTCCAGTGTTGGGTTAGCAGAGTGTAGTTTTTTATCGCCGTTAAGATTACTAGCGCGAGCTGCTTCGTCGTGACTGGCTCTATTTCCGCATCAGGGTCAGTTTTGGCGTGCTTGAGGAAGCTTTGTCATTTGTTGTGGAGCTTTTTTAAGTTCTTATCGAAGTTGCCCTTGAAGTTCTTACCGAACTTGTCCTTGTCGATGAGGACATCTGTTATCTCTTCCCAATACGAAAGGCGGACTTTCAGCGGGTCACCTACTCGCGCAAGCTCGCGCTGGTAGAGTTCGCTACGCCGGCTCTTGATCACACCATCTGTAACCTCCCGGGAAGCGACGGCGAGCGCATACGAGGACAGATGGTCCCTGTTCTCAAAAAATAGGCGGATTGCCGTATTGAGTTGCCGTTCTGCGGCGTCTGTTTTGGTAATCATGATCGTTATTAGGAAGCTGATTGCGGCTCGCATCCAGGTTCATCTATTGAGCGCGGCCAGTAAACCGGTCGGCAGAACAGACCCTTTCATCATTGTGGCTTCGCCTGATGCGCCTCGAACCACTTCCGCGCCCGCTCCTGTTCGCGGGATAGATTAGCAGGCGTCGGGTGAAATGCGGCTTCGTCTCGATGCTTCGTAGCTTTATACTTCGTAGTCTGTTCCAACAGCGAGGCGTCCTGCTCGGCAGCAGTCGCTAGATCAAACCAAAAATAGACTTTCGCAAAATCTTGGGGCACACCTTTACCATTGCGGTACAAATACCCGAGGTTGTATTGCGCCCTTACGTCACCTTGCTCTGCCGCCTTGCGATACCAAAGTGCCTTTTGGGTGTAGTCGTCCTGCCAATCGGCTTCACCGTGTGTGTACAGCATCCCAAGATTGAACTGCGCATCAGCTCGGCCTTGATCCACAGCGAAGTTCATCGTCGTGACAGCTGTGTCTCTGCGCTTTAAGTCCGCAAATATCTGTTCAAGTGCCTGTTCTAAAGTGCAGCCTTCCTCTCCAAGCTCGTCAAGCGTTTTGGCAATGACATCGTGAAATTGGAAACGGTCACTTGTTCGGAGGGTAGGCGAGTAGATTACCTTGCCGCAAGGACGTAATCCTGCGGCTGCTGCTCCGGCAGTATTGCCAATCTTAGGTTCTAAGATTATGGTTGACAGTTTCTGAAACAAACCCTCCTTTGCCGTACTGACGCAGCATTGGAACGATTTGTTATGAATTCTCGCTACCTTAACCTCCGAACAAATAGGTCCGAACGAAACGGTTCGAGATGAGCATTTCAGAGACCTCCAGAAGAACAGATATGGCGGCTGGACATAGATGGGGTTGTTGGGAGACGGCATCCAGCAAACTGTGGTTTCTCGCAGTTATAGGGGGCCTTCGATTCCTCGCCCGGTCCCCACGGCGACCGGACTCGTCGCTCAGGATGAACAGGCTATAAAGGTCTATGGCTGGACGTAGATCGGATTGTTGGGAGACGGAGGCTCGTAATCCTGCCCGTACTTGTTCTTGTGCCGAGTAGACGCAGCCATCGTCACTCGCACCCGAATCGCGCCCAGCGAGTGAGAAGCGTCGCTCACCACGACCTCGCGCGAAAGCGCCCGCAGCGTGGCGGGCAGCGCATTCTCATTCCAAACATGCAGCAGGTAGCGGCCGGGCGGGACGGAGGCGATTGCGAACTCGCCCTGCTTGTTGGGGACGGCGAAGTATGGACTGGACAGAACGACCACCACCGCGCTCATCTCCGGATGAATGTTGCAGAAGATGTACGACACGCCTTCGCGGTCGAAGTGAACGGTGCGGCTGGTTCCAGCCTCGTAGAGCCCGAGATCGAACCGCTTGCCGTTAAATAACGAGAACACGTTGTGAAACCAGGGATCGCGGTTGGGAAAATCGACGGTCGAGCCCTTGGTGACCACCAGCAGGTGGGGCTCGAAGGCCTTGTTCTTCTGTTGCAGCACGGCGTGCATGGGAGGGACGGTGGCCAGATCGCCCGGCGCAGCGGCGATCGGGGCCAGCCAGACGACCGTGGCGCTGGCAGGAGACAGATTGCCGCCACCTTCAGCCACCACGCGACCGGATACGCTGATGTCTTGCGACCACAAGGCTGGCGTCGCGCACAGCGCTAACGCGACACTTAACGACAGCGCGAATTTTCTGGCGGCCGGCATGGTTCGGCTCAGAACAGTATCCCCATCGCCATGTTCAACTGCCCAGCCTCATAACTGTGATCGTAGATCGAGAAAGTCTGCAGCCGGCGGTATTCCAGCGACAACAGCAAATCGGAACGTGGCCGGTAGATGACGTTGCCAAACTCTGCCCGGTTACGGGTCAAGAAAGGATTGGCATAGCTCTGGGCCTGCTCGCCGAAGTAGCGAATATCGGCCGCAAACGGATTGTCCTGTCCGAACGCGGCATTGAACTCAAGCTTCGGCAGCGGCTGATACTTCAACTGGGCCCAGCCGCCGACGGAATTCAGCGGCAGCACGCTGGTGGCCGGATCGGTGAGCGGCCCGTTATAGACGACGCTGCGACTGAGGGCCGCGCCGAGTCCGCCGATGGCTTGTCCGCGGTAGAAGAAGCCGCTCAGCGTGAACCAACGGTTAAGCGGCAGGTTCAAGTCCGCGGTCGCCGCGTATCCATTCACGTTTCGATTGAAGCCCCAGTACTCGCGGCTGTAGTAGCCTCCGGTCCCCAGCTGTGAAGGTCCGGCCCAACAACGGATGCGAGTAGGCGATTCGCGCCGCGAAAGCCGGCTGCCGCGATTCTTCTCCGGCGTCGGGAGCGCGGTACCAAACGTAGCTGAAATTGTTGGGTGTCTCGCCGGTCAACGGATCTAGCACAGCCCCTTGCAGGCTGACATTGGAATGGTTGGAAAATTCGAAGCGGTGCTCGATCCGCAATTGCGGAGTCCACGACCAGAGATTGCCCGAGTAGGTGAGCGCCGGAACGATCAGCGACGCGAACGAAGTTGGAGACTGCGGCGAAAGGAACAAGCCGTCCTGCCCGGCGATCACGGAGGTGTCTTTCCAATCCAGGCGAACGGCCGCAGTACGCAATCGCACCACACCGGAGTTCACGCCGTTGTAGGTGGCGGGAAATCCGCCCCCGAAGTCGAGGTTGACGTTGCCGCTGGAGTGCGCCCCGAAGAGGTCTGGCCCAAAGACCTCGAAGCCGAGAATCGATTGCCGCAGCGTTGCGCCCACCGAGCCCGGCGAGTCCATGGGATCAGGTCTGAGCACCCACGTGGGGACGTCCGCGTTATCCGGATAGCCGCTGTTGCCGAACAAGTTGAAGAGCACGATGCCGGAAAAGCGCACCCGGTATTTCGAGGCGCTCTCCAGCTTCGTCTGATACTGCTCGTTCACCTTGTCGGAGAGCAATTGCTGGTCTTCGGCCATCTGGTCCACGCGATGCTGCAATTGGGCAGTGCTCGACGAAGGCATTGCCGGCGAGGCTTCGTCGAACGCCGTCTCAGCGCCGGTTGCCGTACCGCTTGAGCCGCGTTGCGCTTCGAGTTCCTCTCGTAAGTGGGAGATCTCTGCGCGGCCGGCCATGGTCTGCTGTTGCAGTTGCAGCACCATTTCCTTCAGTTCGCGGACCTGGGACTGAAGTTCTCCCAAGGACGCGTTCACGCTGGCGTTGTCTGCGGCCGTGGCGTTGGATTGAGCAGTCTGCGTCAAACCCGGCACAGCTGCCGCCAAGGCAAGCGCCACCAGCAGCGCCGGACGCGAAACCTGCAAACACCTGGTGGATTTCATGTCGCACCTCGCGCAACGAGTCTTGAATGTCCCCGACACTTGCGGGTCTCGGCCCGCGTATTTAGGCAGTGAACGGTTGAGAGGCGTCCGCGGTCCGGCCATTCCACGTGACGACCTTCTTGCACACCCGAGGAAGCACAATCTGCATCACGGTGCGCCCCGGGACCGAGCTTTCCAGTTCCAGGGTGCCGTCATGGTCCTGCACGATCTTCTGCGCGATCGTAAGACCAAGTCCGGTGCCGTTCTCCTTGCCCTGGCTGACGAATGGCTGAAATAGCTTGTCGCGGAGCGAGGATTCCACCCCCGGACCATCGTCGGTGGTGCGGATTTCCAGGTTGCCGTTGACCTCAGCCACGTGCACCGCGACGTGGCCGCCGCAAACCTGAGCAGCCTGGCAGCCATTCAGCAGCAGGTTGTAGAAGACACGTTCCATTTTCCGCGAATCGAATTGCGCGCTGTGCAGCCCCGGCGATTCGATGCTGACCATGATCTTGTGGAATTGAGGATGCGCTTGCACCAGCTCAATGGCACGACTGATGGTCCGCTCGATGGGAGCTTCGCTGACATTCAACGAATCGGCGGGACGTGACAGCTCCAGCAGCGAATCCACCAAATCGGTCAGCCGGTTCACCGCAATGCGGATCTCCAGATAAAGCTCTTCGCGCTGTTGCCGGGTCAGATCGGCATCGGCCAGAAACTCTGCATTGGCCAGGACCGCGGTCAGGGGATGGCGCAAGTCATGCGAAATCGAACTGGCCATTCTGCCAATGGTCGCCAGGCGCTCGGCTTCGAGCAGCCGCTGCTGCGCTTGATGCAGGCTCTCGCGCATGAGCGAGAAAGCATTGGTAAGCTCGGCGATTTCGCTGGCGCCGCGCGCCTCGACCGGGTAACGAAAGTCGCCTTTGCCTAAGGCCCGCACTCCGTCCACCAGTTCCTCCAGCGGACGGGTGAAGGTCCTGGCGGTGACGTACACCAGCACGCTTCCCACGAACACCGCGCCCAGTCCTACCGCCAGCAACAGCCGCCGCAGATGGTTGAGGAAGGCCGTGGCTTCGTCGTACGACTTCATCACCAGCATGGTGACCGGTGGCGCCTCGCCGGGATCCAGGGCGAGCGACGAAACCACGAAGCTTTCGCCGCCCAGCTTCCAATCGATGGGAGCCTCGCGGAATGGTTTGGCCCTTCAGGTAGGCGCCGACCTCGCTTCTCTGGCCGGCACTGAGCGTGCTGACCACGACGTCAGTCCCGCAAACAATGGTCACCTGGCTGGCCGCAATCTGGCTCACCTGGCGGGCCACGGCGGCGTTCATCTCGTCGCCGACCGCAACCACGCCGAGCAGCGAATTGTCGGTGCTGGGCCCGAAGTAGATTGGGGCCAGGACGACTTCATAGAGATGCCCGCCGGCAAACCACCACTGCAATGGCTGGTCGAGCGAGTTGCGATGTTCCAGTAGTTGTTGTGCTTGCTCGCGGGTGATGCCGGGCGCTTTGGTGTGAAATCCCACAAACTGGGTGGATGGATCGAGTAGGGCGAACAGGTCGCCGCCGGAAAGGCGGAACATCTCATCCGACGCATCCTGGATGGTGGGCGGATGACGGGATGTCATGAGCGCCTTCAGGCTGGGAAGATCAGCCATCAGCTTGGCGGAACGCGCCAGGGCCGCCTCGCGCTCCTTCTGGGCATTGCGGAAGGTCTCGACGGAGTTGGCCAGGTCGTTGCTGAGGTCGCGCCGGACTTGATTTTCCACCGTGCGTTGCACAATCAGCAGGGAGACCGCAGTCAATCCTGCCGAAGTCAGCAGCATGGCGATCAGGAACTTGGTCCGCAACCGCACCCGACCCATCGCCAATCTCCTCCCCGCTCCCATTACCGGACGAACTTGTAGCCCGTGCCGTGGACAGTACGGAAATGTACTGGATCGGTGGGGTCTTTTTCCAATTTTTGACGCAAGCGCAGAATGTGGGTATCGACCGTGCGCGTGGTCGGGTAGTTGGTGTAGCCCCACACTTCATTGAGCAGTTCGGTGCGCGAGACTACCCGCTCCTGGTGGTTGAGGAAGAAACGCAGCATCTTGAACTCTTGCGGAGTGAGAGGAACCGACTGGCCATCACGGCGCAACTCCATCTTGGAGAAGTTCACTTCCACATCGTCGAAGCTAAAAATATCAGACTTGTCGGAAGCCTGGTTCAAGTCGGCGCATGGCGGCGCGCACCCGCGCCAGCAGTTCGCGGGGGCTGAAGGGCTTGGTGACATAGTCATCGGCGCCGATTTCCAGCAGCAGGACTTTGTCGAGCACATCGCTGGCGGCACTCAACACCAGGATGGGAACGCTGGAGAATTCATGCTTGATCTCACGACAGAGATCCTGGCCCGACTTTCCCGGCAAACGCAGATCGAGGATGACGATCCGCGGCAGGGTGGCGCGGAAGGTGTCCATGGCAACCGCTCCATCGGCAGCTACCGTCACCTCGAAACCGGCGGATTCGAAGGTCCGCCGCAAGGCGCGCTGCACCGCCAAATCATCTTCAATGAGCAGAATTTTTTCCATGCGCTCAGTTCCCCACAGCGTCTGAGTTACAGCTAACAACACCTCGAAACGGCAGTCAACGGCTTGTTGACAATTCTGTGACATGCTTCGCGCCCGATTGAAGTGCCCTCCTGCAGATATGTCTACAAACTTTGACAAGGTGTTGACGTGGCCACGACAACTCCCACTTCTGTCCTCGATAGATTGCAGAAGACTGATGGCAACAAAGTTTCACCGGGACCCCGCGTTGCCTAAGTGAATTCTCAATTCTGAAATTGATGGAGGAACCATGCTGAGCACCCACAAGTTCAACCAATCCCAAACCGCTTCTCGGCTGCTCTTGAATGCCGCCGCGTTGCTGCTGGCGGCGATGTTGTTTAGCCTGCCGGCAGCGGCCCAGAAGGCCCAGACGACGATTCTCACTTCCGACATCGTTAACATCAGCGTCAATACCGATGCCAACCTGGTCAATCCTTGGGGCATGTCTTCCAGCCCCACGGGGCCCTGGTGGGTCTCCGACAATGGGACAGGGCTTTCCACCCTGTACAACGCAGCCGGAACACCCCAGGGTCTGGTGGTTACTATTCCTTCGGGAAACGGGGTGGACACGGGGACCCCGACGGGACAGGTTTATAACGCCACGACAGACTTCAAGATCGCCGGCACTCCCGCGCACTTCCTCTTCGCCGGCGAGGACGGAACCATCTCGGGATGGTACACCGGCACGAATGCACAGCTGGTGGTCAACAACAGCGGTAGTGGAAATGCCGTCTATAAAGGAATTGCTTTGGCCTCGGCGGGCGGCGCCAACTACCTTTATGTGGCCAACTTCCACAACGGCTCGGTAGACGTGTTTGACGCGAACTTTGCCCCGCACTCGTTTGGGGGAAGCGCATTCACGGACCACATGGTTCCGACCGGCTTTGCACCTTTCAACGTTGCCAATATCGGGGGTGGCAAGCTGGCCGTGACCTTCGCCAAACAGGATGCCGACAAGCATGATGACGTGGCGGGTCCGGGAAATGGCTACGTCGATATCTTTGACACCTCAGGCAATCTGCTTATGCGCTTTGACCACACCTTCTACCTGAACTCTCCCTGGGCCGTGGTGGTCGCTCCCGCGACCGGCTTCGGCGGATTTAGCGGGAAGATTCTGGTGGGGCAATTCGGTAGTGGTGCAATCCTGGTGTTCGATCCGAGCACGGGTAGGTTCGGCGGGCTGATGTTTGATCCTAATCTCCTGTATTCGCAGATTAATGGGGTGTGGGGCTTGGGGTTTGGCAACGGTGGCTCTGCCGGTCCGACAAACACTCTGTTCTTTACCGCGGGAGTTTTCGGTGAGGCCCACGGACTGTTTGGATCGATCGTGGCGCTGCCCGGCATCCCCCAACCCGCTCAGAAGTGATCGAAACAGCGGTAAACCCAATCTCCAGGAGGGCGAACGCGCCCTCCTTTTTCTTGTGCCGAGAATGCTTGACGCGCAGTGACCTTCACGGCCTGACGGAAATTGTCGTAGAAATCTCGCTCTCACCGAGCCAGGTATTTCCATGCCACAGCGACGACAAAGATGACTATTCCGACTGCGTAAGCCCAGGCTCGCCCCTTTTGGAGCTTTTCGTGATCGATCATGGAAGCACCTCGCAAGGTCGCATTTACTATGCCACAGACGGGACGCTGAAGCGAGCCTGCGGAAATCCAAACTGACCCACCACCGCAAGCCTCTCCCGTTTGCTCAGAAGGGACAGCATCCGGTAGAATCAACTATCCGGCTCACGTCGAGATTTCCTACAAGGACCACAGCAGAATATGGCAGACCATTTTTCGGCGCTCAAGCGTGCGCGTCAAACCGAGACCAAAACTACGCGCAATCGCGCCAACAAGTCACGTCTGCGCAGCGCCTTGCGTTCCCTGCGCGAGGCCATTGCCAAGGGCGAGAAGGAAGCCGCCCAGGCTGCCTATCGCGAGACGGTTTCCGTGGTGGACAAGGGCGTCCAGAAGGGCATTCTGCACAAGAACACCGCCAGTCGCTACAAGTCCCGCCTCAGCAAACGGGTGAAGGCCGTCGGCGCGGCGAAGTAGGGAACGTCTTCGGAAGAAGACCGGCTTCCTTCTTAAGGCACGCCCGCAGTTTGACACCAAGTCGTCCAACTCAACGCCCATTCGGCGCAGATGGTGCAGCCAGCTATGCTGCTCGCGCTGACCTCTGCTGCTGGTTCGACTCCTGTGCCGACGTGTCCGTCGGTGCGGCTGCCTGGTGGATCTCGCGATAGTGCTTGGGGGTGACCCCCGAGAGCCGGCGAAACACGCTGGTAAAGTGGCTCTGGGTCTCGAAACCCACGTGGGTGGCCACCTCGGCCAGTGGGGTCAGGCCCTCGCGCAAGATTTCCTGGGCGCGCTCTACCCTTTGCCGCATAACGTATTGGTGCGGGGTGGTGCCGGTGCTCAACTTGAACAGCTTCGAGAAGTAATACTGACTCATGCCCACCACCTGCGCCAACTCCGCCACCGCCAGTTCCTGGGCAATGTTTTCGCGCACGTGGGAAAACACGCGCTGCAAACGGCGAGGCGGCAAGCCGCCCACCACCTCGACCGGCGTCAGGGCTGCGCCCAGGTAGGCATCCACCACCTCCTGTGCGTGGTCCTGCTGCAACGAATGCACGGCCAGCACCAGCACGTTCATGCCTTCCGCTTTGGCGCCGACCGCCGCCGAGTGGGCGTCATGGCACGCGGCGGCCCGAACGCCCGGCACCCGGTTGGCGGCCACGGAAGCTCCAACCACTCGACTGGTGATGATGATGCCGCGTTCCGCATGGCGGCGCAGCACCAACATGGCCACCTGTTCGGCGTAGTCGGCAGTGCTGCGCGGCTGGACCGCCGAGGTTGCATCCGTCACCTCATGTCCCGCCTCGACTAGCTTTGCCGCGATTTGCTCTTTAGCTGCGTGCCCTGCTTGATCGGATCCGATTGCGATGCGCACTTTGCCCTCCTCGATTTGTCAAACTGGCTTTGGTTCGCCGTGCTGGGCACGGGAAACAGGGAGCGCTGGCCGGTCGCACCCGCATGTTGTTGCAACAAACATTCCTGCAAATGCCTTCCATGGTTCCGACAATGCGGCGGGATCTCGCGCTGTACATAAGCGAGCTTTCGCGGTCGTACACGCCGTTCCATAGGCTGCAATGGTCATAACCCAACATCGACCGATGACACGGTCACCTTGATTGTTGGATGCGCCAGCAACAACGCACCCGTCCCGCGACACAACATTCTGCGAACACGGACGGTTAATGGTTCCACCCCAGCGAGGCACCTTGGAGGCACCTTTTCCGATTTTGTAATGATACCAAGTACACGCCGCTACCGGGTGCCGCCATTCACTTCATATTTACAATTATTTACAATCCGTAGCTTCTAACGCGAAGAGCCGCCGCTCACGATACACTGCGGAAACGGTAGGTTAGGGCAACGTCTGGCAATCCGAGAAATGGCAAACCCTAGTCAGAAGATCGGCAAGAATCCAGCGCCCGGCGGGCCGGGCATCGTGCCTCGCTGGACGCGAGGAGCTAAAGACGCGGTCGGGACCGCCTACGCCGTTTCCAGTCGTGTCTGGTACACCATGGCCAGCGGGGTGATCACTGAAGTTTATTACCCCACCATTGACACGCCGCAAATCCGCGACCTGCAATTTCTGGTCACCGATGGCGAGTCGTTCTTCCATGATGAGCGCCGGCACATGGCAACCCACCTCGACTGCTTCGGCACGTTCGGCCTGGGCTTCAAGGTCACCAACACGGACCCGGATGGACGCTACTCCATCGAGAAGGTGATCATCGGCGATCCGCACCTGAGCTGCCTGCTGGTGCACACGAAATTCAATGTCGCACCCGAATGGCAAGGACGGCTGCATCTCTTCGTTCTCTGCGCCCCTCACATGCAGATTGGCGGTTACCACAACAATGGACTGGTGATGAAGGAGCGAGGGCGAAGGTTCCTGATGGCCTATCGCGACGATGCCTTCCTGGCGATTGCCGCCACTGCGCATTTCTGCAAGGCGTCGTGCGGATACGTAGGCGTGAACGATGGCTGGACGGACTTGTCCAATAACTTCGAAATGGATTGGGAATACGACGCCGCGTTGGACGGCAATATCGCGCTCACCGCCGAAATCGATCTTTCTCGCGGCACCGAGTTCACCCTCGGCGTCGGTTTCGGCCATACCGGCCACCATGCCGGCGCCACCCTGTTCCAGTCGCTGAGCATTCCGTTCGATGCGGCGCTAGAGAACTTCCTTGAGCAGTGGCAACGGACCAACAAGCGCCTTGCCTTGATGGATAAACTTGACCAGCGCGAGTCGTCGCTGTTCGCCCGCAGCGTCAACCTGTTGCTCGCCCACGAAGACAAGATCTATCCCGGGGCCATGATCGCCAGCTTGAGCATACCCTGGGGAGAAGACCGAGGCGACGACGATCTGGGCGGCTATCACCTGGTATGGACGCGCGATCTGGTAAACGCCGCGACCGCCTTGCTCGCCGTAGGCGACACCGCGACTCCGCTACGCGCTCTGATTTATCTGGCCATCACGCAACGCGAGGACGGCGGTTTCTATCAGAATTTTTGGATTGACGGATACCCTTTCTGGACCGGGGTGCAGCTCGACGAGGTTTCTTTCCCCATCATGCTGGCGTGGCGACTTTGGAAGGCCAACGCTCTCGGCAAGTTCGATCCCTATGTCACCGTGGTGCGTGCCTGCGGCTATCTGATTCGCGAAGGACCGGCGACGCCCCAGGAACGCTGGGAGGAAGCCGCTGGCTATTCTCCTTCTACCCTGGCCAGCAACATTGCGGCCCTGATCTGTGCCGCAGAGTTCATCGAGGCGCACGGCGACAAGAGTGGCGCTGAATTCGTACGCACCTACGCCGACTTCCTTGAGTCGCACGTGGAGAAGTGGACCGTCACCAATCAAGGAACGTTGGTGCCCGGCATCGCGCGGCACTATATTCGCATCAATCCAGCCAACAGCTCGCAAGGCGATCGCGGCGATGAGGACCCCGACGGTGGCGAGCTGGTGCTGGCCAATCAGCGTCCCGGAAATCGCTACCGGTATCCAGCCAACCAAATCGTCGACGCGGGCTTCCTCGAATTGGTGCGCTTGGGCATCCGTAAGGCTGGCGATCCGCTCATCGAGGCCTCCTTGAAAGTCGTGGACGCGGTGTTGAAGGTAGATACCCCGAAAGGACCTTGCTGGAAGCGCTACAACCATGATGGGTATGGGCAGCGCGATGACGGCGAGTCGTTTGACAACTGGGGCGTGGGACGCCCCTGGCCTCTGCTGACGGGCGAGCGTGCCACCTACGAATTGGCAGCGGGACGCAATGTTGATCTGTACTTGCGGGCCATCGAGAATTTCACCACCGGCATCGGGCTTATTCCAGAACAGATTTGGGACGGTCCGGACATGCCCGACAAGTTCCTGACCCGCGGGGGCGCGACTGGGGCGGCCATTCCTTTGATGTGGGCGCACTCGGAGTATGTAAAATTGTTGCGCTCGGTCGTGGACAATCGGCTGTTCGATCTGATCGACCCAGTGGCGGAGCGATATCGCAACGATAAGCCACGCCGGGTAATCGAAGTATGGAAGATGAATCGGCAAGTCCGGGCAGTTCCCGCCGGAGGCTTGCTGCGGGTACAGTCCTCTTCTCCATTTATGCTGCATTGGAGTGACGACGAATGGAAGACGGTGAAGGAAACAGCTTCCACGCCGACTGCGGTGGGAGTGGAATACGCGGACATCGAGGTTGCGCCCTCGCAAACGATGCCGCTGAAGTTCACTTTTTTCTGGCGGCAACAGGCCGAGTGGCAGGGCACCAATTATCAGGTTAACGTTCAACCAGCACAAACTGTTATGGACACCGGAAAGGCGGCAATGGGTTGAGTAGCCAAGTGGAAGTGACCGCACCAGGAAACGAGCAGACGAGCGCGAAGGGGATGGCAAGCACCATCGCAGTGGGGCCCAAAGACGGGTTCGACGACGAAACGCTGGAGCAGCGTCAGCTCAACTGCCTGTGCATCAACACCATTCGTACGCTCTCCATGGATGCGGTGCAGAAGGCCAACAGCGGACATCCGGGAACTCCGATGGCACTGGCGCCCCTGGCGTTTACGCTGTGGAACCGCTATCTGCGGCACAATCCGCGCAATCCGCATTGGCCCGGCCGTGACCGCTTCATTCTCTCCAATGGCCATGCCTCGATGCTGCTTTACTCCCTGTTGTACCTGACGGGCTACGATCTTTCGCTCGACGACATCAAACAGTTCCGGCAATGGGGATCCAAGACCCCGGGACATCCGGAGTACGGAGTGGTACCGGGAGCGGAAGCCACCACGGGCCCGCTCGGGCAGGGTGTCAGCAATTCGGTCGGCATGGCGATTGCCCAGCGCTGGCTGGCCTCGCAGTTCAACAAGGATGGCCACGACGTTTTCGGCTACCGGGTTTACGCCTTTTGCGGCGACGGCGATTTGATGGAAGGCGTAAGCAACGAAGCCGCTTCCATCGCCGGGCATCTTGGACTCTCGAACCTGATCTGGTTCTACGACAACAACCACATCACCATTGAAGGCAACACCTCGCTGGCCTTCAGCGATGACGTAGGCACGCGCTTCCTCGGCTGGCACTGGAACGTGCAGCACGTGAGCAACGTCAACGATCTCCCGCAGATTGATCGCGCCATCCAGACCGCGCTGAAAGAGACCGAGCGTCCGTCGCTGATCATCGTTGACACCCATATCGCCTATGGCTCACCCCATCGCCAGGACACCAAGGAAGCGCATGGCGAGCCTTTGGGCGCAGAAGAAGTCCGCCTCACGAAAATGTTTTATGGCTGGCCGCCCGATGCGCAGTTCCTGGTTCCCGACGAGGCGAAGGCCTACCTGGGCAAGGCCCTCGAGCGCGGCGCGCAGTGGGAGAAAGACTGGGACGGTCGCTACAACGGCTGGGCGAAAGAGTTCCCTGATCTGGCGAAGACGTGCCAGCAGATGCTCAATCAAGAACTGCCCGATGGCTGGGACAAAGACATTCCGTCCTTCCCCGCCGACGCCAAAGGCCTGGCCACGCGCGAGTCAGGTAGCAAGGTGCTGAACGCAGTGGCGAAAAACGTGCCGTGGCTGCTGGGCGGGGCGGCTGACCTGGACCCTTCGACCAAGACCAAGCTCAGCGGCACTACAAGCTTCGAGAAGAATAGCTATGGAGGCCGCAACTTCCATTTTGGCATCCGCGAGCATGCCATGGGCTCCATCGTCAACGGCATGGCGCTGTCGAAGCTGCGTCCCTTTGGAGCGACCTTTTTTGTCTTTTCCGATTACATGCGGCCGGTGCATCGACTGGCGGCGATGATGGACCAGCCGGTCATTTGGATCTATACGCACGATTCCTTCTGCCTCGGCGAGGATGGGCCCACCCACCAGCCGATCGAACACCTTATGTCGTTGCGCGCGATTCCGCGGCTGCTGCTGATCCGGCCGGCAGATGCCAACGAGGTCGCCGAGGCTTGGCGCTACATCATGCCCTTAAAGCAGCGACCGGTGGCGCTGGTGCTGACCCGCCAGGCAGTCCCCACATTCGACCGCACCAAGTATGCGTCGGCAGCTGGCCTGGCCAAGGGCGCGTACATCATGGCGGATTCCGGCGGCACGCCTGACATCATCCTGATTGGGACCGGCTCGGAGGTACAGCTTAGCGTGGGCGCGTATGAAAAGCTCACGGCCAGCGGCGTAAAGGCGCGCGTGGTTTCCATGCCGTGCTGGAGACTGTTCGATGAGCAGCCCGAAGAGTACAAGCGGCAAGTGTTCCCGCCCGAAGTGCGAGCTCGGGTGGCCGTGGAGGCGGGTACCGACCTGGGCTGGAAGGAATACGTCGGAAATGACGGATATGTTGTCGCCAGAACCGACTTTGGCGCATCTGCTCCTTATAAAGATCTGTTGCAGCACTTCGGTTTCACGGTGGATGACGTGGTGGCGAAAGTCCAGGACGTCATGAAGAGAATCAAACGTTGATCTTGCAGGCGTAGGATGAGCATGAAGATAGCCGTGGGCGCTGACCACGCCGGAGTCCCCCTCAACGAGATTGTGATTGCCGAACTCAAACGGCTGGGGCATGAGGTGGTGGACTGCGGCACCCACGACGCCAGCAAGCCCGACGATTATCCTGATTACGCGGAGGCGGTCGGCCGCGCTGTGCTCGAAGGCAAGGCGGAGCGCGCGGTACTTATCTGCGGCAGCGGCGTGGGCGCCTCGGTGGCGGCCAACAAGCTTCCCGGCATTCGCGCCGCGCTTTGCCACGATTGTTATTCGGCGCATCAGGGCGTCGAACATGACAACATGAATGTGCTTTGCCTGGGCTCGCGCGTCATCGGACCGGAGCTGGCATTGGATTTGGTACGTATTTTCCTTGGGGCGAAATTCAGCGGAGAAGAGCGCCACCGCCGGCGCCTGGCGAAGATTACCGCGCTCGAACAGCAAGATTTGCGAGGACTACTAAAATGAGCAGCAACCCCTTACTGCAGCTTCATGAGTTAGGTCAAAGTGTTTGGCTCGATCAGCTCAGCCGGTCTCTGTTGACAACTGGCGGACTCAAGCGCCTGATCGACGAAGATGGCCTCTGCGGAGTAACGTCGAACCCTACCATCTTCCAAAAAGCCATCAGCGGCAGCCAGGATTATGCCGAGCAACTGGAAAGGCTGGCGCGCGCTGGCAGTAACGTCTCCCATATCTATGAAGAACTCGTCCTCCAGGACATTGGCAATGCCGCCGACGTGCTGCGCGGTGTTTACGATGCCAACGCCGGCGCCGACGGGTTCATCAGCCTGGAAGTTTCTCCGCTGCTTGCCAACGACACCAAGGCGACGATTGAAGAAGCCAAGCGGCTGTTCGCCCACTTGAATCGGCCGAACGTAATGATCAAGGTGCCGGCCACACCCGCCGGCCTTCCGGCCATCGAGGAGTTGCTCTTCTCTGGCCTGAACATCAACATCACGCTCATCTTCGCGGTCGAAGTGTACGAGCAGGTTGCTGAGGCCTACATCAAGGCCTTCGAGCGCCGCGTCGCCGCCGGACTGCCGGTGGACCGTATCGCCTCGGTGGCCAGCTTCTTCGTCAGCCGCATTGACAGTATGGTGGACAAGCAGCTCGGAAAACTCGCCGAACAAGCCACCGACGACGAGCAAAAGCAGCGTATCGAGGCTCTTATGGGCAAGGCTGCGATCGCTAACGCCAAGCTGGCCTACGAGTCCTTCAAGCGCATCTTTGGCAGCGACCGTTTTGCCAAACTGAAGGGAAGAGGCGCCAGAGTGCAGCGCCCGCTGTGGGCATCCACCAGCACCAAGAATCCGGCCTATCCCGACACCATGTATATCGATACCTTGATCGGCGCCGACACGGTGAACACGGTTCCCCCCGCGACTTTGGACGCCTTCCGCGATCACGGCATCGCAAAGCCGACGCTGGAGGCCGGACTTGAGGAAGCCCATCACGTCTTCAACGAACTGAAGGCGGTCGGCATTGATATGACGGCGGTCACCACCAAGCTGACGGAAGAGGGCGTGGCCTCTTTTTCGGACTCGTTCGACGAGTTGTTTGAAGTGATCGAAGCCCGTCGTGTCGAAGTAGTGCGCTCCATCATCGCGCGTCACGGCGCGGCGCTCGGCCAGTACCAGGCCGGCTTCGAAAGCACCCTCAAGGACCTCGACAAGCAGAAGGTTGTCCCCCGCATGTGGAAGAAGGACCCCACGGTGTGGAAGGACGATCCCGAGCACGAGAAGATCATCGGCAACGCGCTGGGCTGGCTCAAAGTTGCAGAGACTATGCAGCCGCATATTGCCGAACTGGTGGCGTTCGCGGAGGAAATTCGCAAGGCCGACTTCGAATCTGCCGTGGTGCTGGGCATGGGTGGATCGAGTCTATGTCCCGAGGTGCTTGGCCGCACCTTCAGCAAGAAAGACGGTTACCCGCAGCTCTACGTCCTCGACTCGACAGTGCCCACGGCCATACGCCACCTGGAGCAGAAGATCAATATCGGCAAGACGCTCTTTATCGTCTCGTCGAAGTCGGGCGACACCACCGAGCCGCAGATGTTTCAGCGCTATTTTCACGATCGGGTTAAGCGGGTCAAGGGCGATACGGCGGGCGAGAACTTCGTTGCAGTCACCGATCCCGGAACCCAGCTCACCAAGGACGCCGCGCACTCTCGCTTCCGCCGCGTCTTCCTCAACATGCCCGACATTGGCGGGCGCTACTCTGCCCTTTCGTATTTCGGCATGGTCCCATTCGCCGTGATGGGCGGCGACGTAAAGACCTTGCTCGACCGTGCTCTGCAGGCTGGACACGCCTGCGCAGGACCGGTCGGCGTCAACGAAAATCCAGGTGCTCGGCTGGGCGCGATACTGGGCTCGCTTGCCAAGGCAGGACGCAATAAGGTGACTTTCGTCACGCCTGCTCCTCTCGACTCGCTAGGCCTCTGGATCGAACAGCTCATTGCCGAGAGCACCGGCAAAGAAGGAAAAGGCATTGTCCCGGTTGCCGGCGAGCCGCTTGGTTCGCCCGACGATTACGGCGACGATCGCGTGTTCGCATTCATTCACACGCAGTCGTCCAAGACCGGAGATATTGATGCCAAACTGGCCGCGCTCGAGGCCGCCGGCCATCCGGTGTTGCGCCATGTGCTGCACGATCCTCTCGACTTGGGCGAGGAATTCTTCCTGTGGGAATTTGCCACCGCGATTGCGGGAGCGCTGCTCGGCATCGATGCCTTCGATCAACCCAACGTGCAGGAATCGAAGGACAACACCAAACGTCTGCTCGGCGAGTATGTGCAGAACGGTTCGCTGGCGCAGCAGAAGCTGATCATTGCCGAGGAATCGATGCGCATCTTTGGTGACGAAGCCACTCGCGACCTGCTGCGGCGGCGCGGCTCGTCGATGCAGGAGATCGTTACCGCGCATCTCTCGCGGATCAAGCCGGGCGACTACTTCGCGGTCACACAGTACATCGAAGAACTGAACAACTACGAGGGCCTGCTGCAGCAGCTCCGCATCGCCGTGCGCGATGAAAAGAAAGTGGCGACCACCAGCGGCTACGGGCCTCGCTTCCTCCATTCCACCGGGCAACTACATAAGGGCGGTCCCGATACCGGCGTGTTTGTCCAAATCACCTCCGAGGATATCAATGACATCGAGATCCCCGGCGAGAAGTTCACCTTCGGCGTGCTCAAGCAGGCCCAGGCGCTGGGCGATTTCGAGTCGCTGGCGGCCCGCGGACGCCGGGCCATTCGCGTTGATCTTGGACGCGACGTGGAAAAGGGCCTCCGCCGCCTGCTGGCACTGATCAAGGAAGCGGTGTCGCAGACCACCGCCGCCGAAGCCGGTGCCCGCCACTAAGGAGCGACTCATGCCGACCACGAGTCCAGCCGTGAAGACGGCGCAGTTCGGCATCATCGGTCTTGGCGTCATGGGCGAGAACCTGGCGCTCAACCTTGATGACCACCATCACAGCGTCACGGTGTGGAATCTGGAGCCGGAGTGGGTTGACCGCTTCGTCGGCCAGAACTCTGACCGGGCTTTCGTCGGCGCCAAGTCGCTGCCGCAATTCTGCCACTGCCTGGAACGGCCGCGCCGCATCTTGATGATGATCACCGCTGGCGACCCGGTTGACCAGACGCTGCAGAAGATCATTCCGTACCTGACGCCTGGTGACATCGTCATGGACGGCGGCAACTCCTTCTTCAAAGACACCATGCGTCGCGAAGCCGGCGCGCGCCAAACCATGGTCCATTACTTCGGTATGGGCGTTTCCGGCGGCGAGGAAGGCGCACGCCACGGCCCCTCGCTAATGCCGGGCGGACCGCATGCCGCTTACGATCAGGTTGCCCCGATTCTGCAAGCCATTGCCGCCAAAACCGATTCCGGCCCCTGCGTCGCTTACGTTGGCCCCGATGGCGCCGGGCACTTCGTAAAGATGGTACACAATGGCATCGAGTACGGCGACATGCAACTCATCGCCGAGGCTTACGAGATCCTTCACAAAGCGCTCGGTCTGGATGCGCAGGAACTCTCGGACATTTTCGGCGAATGGAACCGCGGCCCGCTGGAGTCGTACCTGATTGAGATCACCTCACATATCCTCAGTGTCGTCGATCCGGAGAGCGGCAAGCCGCTGGTCCACATGATTCTCGATAAGGCCGGACAGAAAGGCACTGGCAAGTGGACGGCCCAGGTCGCCCTTGACTTGGCGGTGCCTATTCCAACCATCGCTGCCGCGCTGGACGCGCGCATGATCTCCGGCATGAAGGACGAGCGCGTCATCGCCAGCCGCCTCATCAAGTCATCCGCGACGGTATCGTATTCCGGAGCTAAGAAGGAATTGATCCGGGCCGTGCACGACGCCCTGTATGCTTCCAAGATTTGCTCGTATGCGCAGGGCATGAGCCTCATTCGCGCCGGGTCGAACGAGTGGAAGTGGGACATTAACCTGCGCGAGATGGCGCGCATCTGGAAGGGCGGGTGCATCATTCGCGCGCGCTTCCTCGATGACATCATGCGCGCCTTCGAACGTCAGCCCGGCCTGCCCAATCTGCTGCTCGATGCGGAGTTCATGTCCTGGGTGCAGAGGTTCGAGGAAGCCTGGCGCAAGCTGATTGCCACCGTCGTGCAGATGGGAATTCCAGTTCCGGCGATGTCGGCGTCACTTTCCTATTTCGACAGCTATCGCAGTGCGCAGTTGCCGCAGAATCTGACCCAGGCGCAGCGCGATTTCTTCGGAGCGCACACCTATCAGCGCGCCGACCGGCCTAGCGCGGAATTCGTCCATACTGATTGGCTCAGCCTGCTACCCAAGGCATCGAAGCCAAGGGGAGCGAAATAACTATGGGCACACTCGTTCAACCGAAGCCCCACAAACTTGCGCAGCCTTCCCTGCCCCAGGGTGACTCGTGCCTGCTGGTCATCTTCGGCGCGACCGGCGACCTCACGCATCGCAAGCTGGTCCCTGCGCTTTACGATCTGGCCTGTGTCGGTTGTACCAGCCGCAACTTCGATGTGCTCGGCATCGGCCGCACCAAGCTGACCGAGGAGGAGTTCCGCGAGCGGCTGCGCGAAGGGACCGCCAACTCGAAAGACGCGCGCAACTTCACCAGTGAGGGCTGGAGCGATTTCGCCAAGCGCCTGCATTTTCTGGTCGGCGACGCCAGCCAGCCAGAGTTCTATCCTCACCTGAAGGCGAAGCTGGAAGAGATGCAGAAGAACGGCGCAAGCCGGAACGTGCTGTTCTACATCTCGACTTCAGCCTCGCTGGCGCCGCCGATTGTCGAAGGTCTCGGCGCAGCGGGCCTGGCGCGCAATACCCAGGGCTGGACACGAATCATTCTGGAAAAGCCTTTCGGACGCGACCTGCAAAGCGCGCATGAGCTAAACGAAATTGTCTCGCGGGTCTTCGATGAGCCATCGGTTTACCGCATCGATCACTACCTCGGCAAGGAAACGGTGCAGAACATCATGATGTTCCGCTTTGGCAACTCGATGTTCGAGCCGGTTTGGAACCGAAATTACATCGAATACATCGAGATTACCGCCGCCGAAACCCTGGGAGTGGAAACTCGCGCCGCGTTCTACGAAGAGACGGGCGCGCTGCGCGATATGGTGGCGAACCATCTGCTCCAGTTGCTGACGTTGACGGCGATGGAGCCTCCCGTCGCCTTCGACGCCGACGCCGTTCGCGGCCACAAGGTGGAAGTGCTGCGCGCCATTGCTCCCCTGTCGAAGGATGAGGTAGCTCGCCTCACGGTGCGCGGGCAGTACGGGCCGGGACAGATCGAGGGCAAGCCGGTGCCCGGCTATCGCCAGGAAAAAGGCGTGGACCCGAATTCGCGCACCGAGACCTATGTTGCGGTCGAATTCCACATCAACAACTGGCGCTGGGCGGGAGTTCCCTTCTATGTGCGCGCCGGCAAACGGCTGGCCAATCAGTTGACCGAGATTGCAGTCCACTTCAAGCGTACGCCGCAAGCGCTCTTCTCTCGCAGTCCCAAGGACGTCCACCACAACGTCATCACCATGCGCATTCAGCCGAACGAAGGCATCGCAGTGAGTTTTGGGGCCAAGCAGCCTGGGCCACAGATGCGCGCCATCCGCGTGAACATGGATTTTTCGTATCGCGATGCTTTCGGCGGGGAAACGCCCACGGCCTACGAAACGCTCTTGCTCGACGCCATGCGAGGTGACGCGACGCTGTTCACCCGCCGCGATGAAGTGGAAGCCGAGTGGCGCATCATTACGCCAATCGAGGAGGCCTGGGCCGAGTTGCCGCCGCCGCAATTCCCCAACTACGCCGCTGGCAGTGAAGGGCCGGAGGCTGCCGATGGGCTCATCCAGTACGATCGTCATCGCTGGCGGCGGCTGGCGCGGAATGGCCCTGAGGACTTGTAATGGCTGGCGCGAGCGCCCGGCCGGGCGTGGCATTGGTGGTGTCGGATGTTGACGGCACGCTGCTCGATCCAGAGAAGAACCTCAGCCCTGGCGCGCCCGCTGCGGTCGAGCGCCTCAAGCAGGCGGGAATTCGATTCACGATTGCCAGCGCACGACCGCCACGCCTCACGCAGCCATTGTTGCGCGATCTCCATGTCTCCGAGCCCTCGGCGTGTTTCAATGGAGCGCTGCTGATTGATCCTGACCTCAACATCCTGCACCAATTGCCGATAACTTCGGCCGACGCGCAGACCGTGGCCGACCACATCCACAAAAGCCAGCTCGATCTATGGGTCTATACCGAGACGGATTGGTACGTCAGCAAGCCGTCCGGTCCGCACGTGGAGCACCAGGAAAAGCTGATGCAGGGCAAAGCCGCGCCACTGCTCGGCTACGACATGTCACAATTCCACGCCTTGAAACTGGTCGGCGTCAGCGACGATTACGGCGCGGTAAAGCGCGCGCGGTTCGAAATCGATCATTTGCTTGGCGCCGCAATTTCTGCCACCTGTTCGTCCGACTACTATCTCGACGTGACCCATGCCGACGCTAACAAGGGCATGGTCGTCCTCACGCTATCGAAGATGTTGAACATTCCCACGGAGCAGATTGCCACCCTTGGCGATATGCCGACCGATGTGCTGATGTTTCGCCAAAGCGGCGTCAGCATCGCCATGGGCAATGCGACCGACGAGGTGAAGGCCCAGGCCACGTACGTTACGAAGAGCAACCTGGAAGACGGTTTTGCCTACGCGATCGAACACTTCATCCTTGGTGGCGAGCAGAAAAAGTAAACCCAGGTCTTTTTTCGGGGTGTCCATCCCGAGTGCTACATGTGCCTGCGGCGCAGCTATCAAGAAACGTACCAGGCGAGAGTGAGTGGGCAGTATAGGGGTCCTTCGACTCCTTGTCCGGTCGCCGTGGCGACCGGACTCGTCGCTCAGGATGACAGGCTTTAAAGGTCACGGTCAGCGGCTGGCCAGCCCGCCCGCGGTCTCGGCGCCGTCGATCACATAGACCTGCCCGTTAACGTAGGCGGCATCGTCAGAGGCCAAGAAGGCAAACAGGGCAGCAACCTCTTCGGGCTGGGCATGCCGCTGAAGCGGGACCTTCCGATTCACTTCCTCCAGCATTTCGTCGGAGTACTCGGCGCGCTGCATCGGGGTCAGAACATATCCGGGCGCGACCGCGTTCACCCGCACCTTGGGCGCCAGTTCCAGCGCCATGGAGCGCGTCAGCTCGATCACTCCCGCCTTGGTGGCGTTGTAATCGGCGTAGTAGGGATAACCCACGACGCCGTTTGTGGACGCGGTATTCAGGATGACGCCGCCATCGTGCTCCATCATGTAGCGGGCGGCGGTTTGCGCGACGTGGAAAACGCCGGTCAGGTTCACGGCGAGCACCCGGCTCCATTCGTCGGGAGTGATATCGAGAAACTTATGACGAATACTGATGCCGGCGTTGTTGATGACGACGTCGAGCCCGCCCAGATCGCGCACCAGGGCCGCGAAGGCGCGCTGCACTTGTCCGTGGTCGGCGACGTCGGCGAGGAATGTTCCCGCGATGCCGGGTTGTTGCGCGCGGAGCTTTTCACACGCCGCAGGGTCGCGGTCGAGGACCGCGACTAGCGAGCCTTCCTCTAGGAACCGCGCCGCCGTGGCCGCACCGATACCGCTGGCGCCTCCGGTGATAACCACACGCTTGCCTTTGAGTCCCCGCATAAGCTCCCCGATCGGCGCGGTTGATCTCCGCCAGACAGAATAACAAACGCTGTCTGCCCGTTGTCGGTCCCGGTAGGAGTCAACATTTGTTACACTCTTGCGCACACCAATGGCACAGCCAGCGCAAAGTCTTCGCACCCGGCTCTACGACAATCCCGAGGGCAGGTTTGTCCACGATGTCATCCTCGATTCCTGCCGCCAACATGCGGCGAAGGTCGCCATGGTCGATACTTCCTGCACGCCCGCGAGGCGCATCACCTATGCGGCGTATGGCGAACTAGTGGAACGCGCCGCGCGCGGCCTGGTCGCGGCCGGGGTTCGCCCCGGAGAGATGATTGGGATTTACCTGCCGAATTGCTGGGAGTTTGGCATCGCCTACCACGCTGCGACCTTGGCTGGGGCCGTGCCGACAACCATGAACCCAACCTACCGCGAGCGCGAAGTCCGCTATCAGTTGGAGACGGCGGACGCAGTCGCTCTCATTAGCGACGGCGCATTGCTTACCGGCATCGATCTCTCGGGGCTTCCCGCGTTGAGGAAGGTTTACACCGTCCGCAATCCGGGGCCAAGCGGGTCGGAGATGTGGGAGTCTCTCCTCGAGCCCAACCTCAGCGGGCGACTGCCGGAACCGCAGCAGGATTCCCGCGAGGCGCTGGCCACGCTGCCCTTCTCCAGCGGGACCACGGGTCTGCCCAAAGGCGTCATGCTGTCGCATTTCAACCTGGTCGCCAACGTTTTTCAGACGCTCACTCCAGGCGAATTTGGGGCCATCAGCGACCCGGATGTGCTGTTGTGTTTCCTTCCGCTGTATCACATCTACGGTTTGACGGTGGGCCTGAATCTCACCCTGATGCGGGGCTGCACTGTGGTGTTGATGCCGCGTTTTGACTGCGAACGTTCGCTGGAAACCGTCGTGGAGGAGGGCGTGACCGTCACCCTTTGTGTGCCTCCCACGCTGCTGGCGTATTGCCAGGCTGCAGAACAGGGGAAATTTCCCCGCCAGCATGGCCTGCGCTGGGTGAAGTCAGGAGCAGCTCCGCTGGCCCCGGAACTGGCGCGTCGTTTTACTCAGAGCACCGGCATTCCCATCCGCCAAGGCTACGGGATGACGGAAGCCTCGCCGGTTACGCACATGGGATTTCTTCTCCCCGAGCTGTACAAACCCGATTCCGTCGGCGCACCCGTGGCACATACCGAGTGCCGGATTGTGGATGAAAAGGAGAATGACGTAGCGCCAGGAGAAATTGGCGAATTGGTAATGCGCGGACCGCAATTCATGCTGGGCTACTGGAAATCTCCCGACGCCAGCGCCGCGGTGTTGCGCGACGGCTGGTATTGGTCGGGCGACATCGTTCGCGTGGACGACAGCGGCCAGTATTACGTGGTCGACCGGCGCAAGGAAATGATGAAGTACAAGGGCTTCTCGATTGCGCCGGCGGAAGTGGAAAGCGTGCTGCTGGAACATCCCGGAGTGCGCGACTGCGGCGTCGTTTCGCGAGTCGATAGCGCGGGCGAGGAGATTCCGTGCGCCTTCGTGGTGTTGCGCGAAGAAGAGTTAGCCAGCCAGCAGACCGCGTCTCGCCTGCAGGGGTTCGTCGCCGAGCGCCTTACGCACTACAAGATGCCGCGCGAAGTCTATTTCGTGCAGACCCTGCCCCGTACCGCCTCCGGGAAGATCCTCCGGCGCGAGCTGCGCAAGCTGCTCTGACCACCCGTTGTGCCCACAACTCACAGCGCATTGTGATTGGCCGCACACCACTTTTTGGCCAGTTTATCTACACTGAAGTTGGACTTATTACCGCCCACAACTGATGGGCTTCATTGGAGGCATATGTACACGCGGAAAAGAATGTTCGTCGTCCTAATCGGACTGGTCTTAGTGCTGCTGGGCAGCATTGCGGCAAAAGACAATCCCATGGGCATTGCTACAAAACAAACTCTTACCTTTACTCAGCCGACGGTTGTTGCCGGAAACTTGCTGCCGGCGGGCGACTACAACGTCACCCATGAAATGCAGGGCCAGACCCACATCATGATCTTCAAGCAGAAAGGCGGGACCGCCGAGGCCAAAGCCAAGTGCACGCTGACGCCGCTCGCTTCCAAAGCGACCGTGTCGGAGCAGCGTTTTACCGAGAACGCGCAGAACCAGCGGGTGCTGGTGCAAATGACATTCTACGGTGACAAAGCAATCCACGTGCTGGAACCGTAGCGGTCTGGACTGTCGCGGAAATATCAAGGGCGGCCCCAGTGGCCGCCGTTTTTGACAGTCTGAGCTTATGCTTTAGATATCAGCTGAGCCTTGTGCCAATCGGCGAGCGAAACTCTATGAATTGTCGTTACGAGCGCCGGGTTTGGCGCGAGGAATCTGCTTTTTCCGTAGACAAGGCAGAAGCAGATCCCTCGCTGCGCTCGTGATGACAAATCACGGCGCGAAGGTCTTCTCCCGGTGCACGTAATGTTTCTGGAGGTAGTCGCGGTACTGGCCGGTGCGCACGTCATCGAGCCAGGGCATATTTTCGCGATACCACGCGATGGTCCGCTCCAGGCCCTGATCGAAACCGATCGCGGGCCGCCAGCCCAGTTCCCCTTCCAGCTTTTCACAGTTGATGGCGTAGCGCAGGTCGTGTCCCTTACGATCGCTGACAAACTGAATGAGCGATTCCGGCCGGCCCAGGGTGGCCAGAATCAGCTTGGCCACCTCGAGGTTGCGCTTCTCACATCGTCCACCTATGTTGTAAACCTGGCCTTCGCGCCCGCGCTGCAACACTGCGTCCAGGGCGGTGCAGTGATCGCTGACATGGATCCAGTCACGCACGTTGCTGCCTTTGCCATACACCGGCAGCGGCTCGCCCGCCATCGCCTGCGCGATCATCAGCGGGATGAACTTCTCGGGAAACTGGTACGGCCCATAGTTGTTGGAGCAACGGGTGACCACCGCGGCAAACTTGTGGGTGCGCACATAGGCCAGCACCAGCAGATCGGAAGCCGCTTTGGTGGCCGCGTAGGGGCTGTTCGGCTGCAGCGGAGATCCTTCCGTAAACTCGCCTTCCTCGCCGAGGCTGCCATACACTTCGTCGGTGCTGACATGCAAGAAGCGCGGCACCCCCGCTTCGCGGCAAGCCTGGATGAGGTTGTGCGTGCCATCTACATTGGTGCGGACGAACGCCGCAGCGTCTTCAATGCTGCGGTCCACATGGCTCTCGGCGGCAAAGTGGATGACGGCGTCGCATCCCCGAACCGCATCCAGCACCGCGGGATCGCAGATGTCGAGCTGCACAAACTCGCACTTGCCCTGCTGCAGCGCCGGTTCCAGGTTCTTCAAGTTGCCGGCATAAGTCAGCTTGTCGAGGACCACCAGCTTCCATTGCGGATGTGCGGCCAGCGTGTGATGGACGAAGTTGGAGCCAATGAAACCGGCGCCGCCCGTGACCAGCAGCTTCATAGGCTGCGCACCGTCGCCGGCTCTTCGGCGTTGCGCAGCACCTTGTCGCGCACCATATTGCTGGCGTGCCACAGCGATTCGAAGGTGCCGGCGTCGGTCCACCAGCCCTCCAGCAGCGTGTGGTGCAGCGTGCCCTCCGCAATGTAGCTGTTGTTGATGTCGGTGATTTCATACTCGCCGCGGCCGGAAGGCTTTAGCGTGCGTATGCGGTCGAAGACGGTCCCGTCGTAAAAGTAAATGCCGACCACGGCATACGACGAGAGCGGCTTCTTGGGCTTCTCCTCAATGCGAACGACACGCCCTTGGGCAAAGACGGGCACGCCGAAGCGCTCGGGATCGGTCACTTCTTTCAGCATCACCATGGCGCCCTTTTCGAGTTGTTCGAAGGTCTTGGCCGCCTCGCGAATGTCGCCCTCAATGATGTTGTCGCCCAGAACCACGCAGATTTTGTCGCCCTTGGCCCAGGGCTCAGCCAGCCGCAGCGCATCGGCGATTCCAGCTTCTCCCTCCTGGTAGGCAAAGCTGAGTTGCTGGAGACCGAATTCCTTGCCGTTCTGCAGCAGGCAGAGAAAATCGCCGGCGTTCTGCCCGCCGGTCACGATCAAAATGTCGCGAATGCCTGCGTCCACCAGCGTCTGCAGGGGATAGAAGATCATCGGTTTGTCATACACGGGCAGCAGGTGCTTGTTGGTGACGCGGGTCAGCGGATACAGGCGCGTACCGATGCCTCCCGCCAGAACTATTCCCTTCATCAGATCTCCGTTCTTGTGCCGTGAACAGTGGGGGTGCGCGCAAAGAGCCGCGCCGGTCTTCCTGTGCCAAACCGGGCGGAAACGCGCGCTGCCGAGGCGCGAGAAGATGAACTGTTCAGCAACCGAATAATCACGATTATCAGCGAATCGCGTCCTGCATGGCAAGCCGCAGTTGGCTGCGCCAATCCGGCAGCGTAACCCCAAAGGTGGCCTGCACCTTGGCATTGGAGAGCACCGAATTTCGTGGCCGGCGCGCCGCCGCCTGAAATTGCTCGCTGGTGATGGGGACAACCCGCTTGGCCTTCAACGGCCCGCCAAATTCACCGGTGTCGGCCGGCCAATCGAGGAGCGCGTCGTAATCCTCAAGGATGGCCCGCGCAAATCCTACCCACGAGGTCTGCTGCGCCGCCGTGAGATGGAAGAGCCCGCTCGGCCAGGCGCCGGTTTCGCTGTTGCGCTCCAGGGACCTGGCCAGAATGATGGCGGTTGCCTCGGCGATCGTCCGCGCCCAAGTCGGCGCGCCGTACTGGTCGCTCACCATGCGCAGCTCGTCCTTTTCGCGGGCCAGACGCAAAACCGTGCGCAGAAAATTCTTGCCGCGGGTGTCGTACACCCAGGTGGTTCGCAGGATGATGTACGGGCATCCAGCGTTGGCGATCAACTGCTCGCCTTCCAGTTTGGTCCGGCCATAGACGTTGAGCGGACCGGTCGCATCGTTCTCTTGATAGGCTTGGGCCGTGGGCTTGTTGCCATCGAAAACGTAATCGCTGGAGTAGTGGATGAGCAGACAGGCGTTGCGCGCCAACTCCTCGGCCATGCGCGCGGGGGCCAGCGCGTTGACGGTCCGCGCCAGTTCCGGCTCGCTTTCGGCCTTGTCCACCGCGGTGTAGGCGGCGGCGTTTACCAGCACATCAGGCTCGAATTCGCGTATCGCACGCGTCACGGCGTCCAGATCAGACAGGTCTAACTGATCGCGGGTGAGGGCCGTCACGTCGCCCAGCGGCGCCAGCGTTCGCTGCAAATGCCAGCCTATCTGGCCGGTCGCGCCGGTGATGAGCAGTCGCAAGCTCATGGCTGGTAGCACGGCAACTGGTCGCGCGCAATCTGCGAAAGCGGAAGATAACGGCTGTCTTTTTCCGACAGGATGGGCGACGGTGTTTGCCAATCTATGCCGATTTGCGGATCGTTCCACAGCACGCCCCGGTCGTCGCCGGCATCGTAGTAGTCGCCACATTTGTAGAGGAAGTCGGCGGTTTCGGACTGCACCACAAAGCCGTGCGCGAATCCTTTCGGAATGTAGAGACCTAAGTAGTTTTCTGCGGAGAGCAATACGCTGACCCACTGGCCAAAGTGCGGAGACCCGACGCGAACATCCACCGCGATGTCGAGCACCTCGCCCTGCACCACGCGGCAAAGCTTGGCCTGCGGATTCCGCAGCTGGTAGTGCAACCCGCGCAACACTCCCCGCGACGAATGCGAATGATTGTCTTGCACGAACTGCTCATGAATGCCGGCGGCCGTCAGCACGTTCTGGCGATAGGTTTCCATGAAGAAGCCGCGCGCGTCCTGGTGGACTCGCGGCTTCACCACGACCACGCCGGGCAGCCGGGTTGCGATGATTTCCAAGTTCTCTCCAGGCGCGGCCACCGCGTGGCACGTGCGCGCCCCTTCGGAGAATAAACGAAGCGACGATTATAATGCGTGCTTCCTCCACTATGTTGCGCTGCTCCGCCATCATCGTGACCTACAACTCCAGCGATAGTATCTGGGCCTGCCTGGAGGCGTTGGTAAATGAGAATTGCGAGATCGTAATTGTGGACAATGCTTCGCGCGACGAGACCGTGCAGCGGGTGGAAGAATTTGTCGCCTGGCATCCAGTGCATCTGGTGGCAAATCCGGAAAATCTTGGCTTTGCCGCAGCCGTGAACCAGGGAGCACGCGAGAGCGTGGGGGATGTTCTGCTGGTGCTCAATCCCGACGCCATCGCCGAGCCTGGGGCCGTCAAAGCGCTGCTGCAGTGCCTGGAAACCAGCGGCGCGGTCGCAGTCGGCGGCGCGCTATTGGGAGACAACGGACAACCGGCGCGCGGCTTCGCTTTTCGCCGGCTGCCCACCCTTATCAGCTTGCTCTATGAGGCGATGCTGGTGAACCGGCTGTGGCCGGGCAATCCCGTGAATCGACGTTATCGCTGTCTCGACGCCGACTATTCACAGCAACAGGAGGTCGAGCAGCCGGCGGGCGCATGCCTTGCGATCACGAGCGCGGCATGGGAGTCGGCTGGCGGTTTCGACGAGCAGTTTTTTCCCGTGTGGTTCGAAGATGTCGATCTCTGCCAGCGGCTGCTGGAACACGGCGGCAAGATCGTGTATTGCCCAGCGGCCCGCTTCCGCCACAGCGGCGGGCACAGCGTGGGCCAGTTGCCGTTCCGTGATCAGCAAGTGTTCTGGTACGGAAATATGCTGCGCTATGCGCGCAAGCATTTTTCCAGCGCTCAGGTAGCAATGTTGCGCGTGGGGATTGTGGCGGGGATGTTATTGCGCTCGGTGGTCGCGTTGTTCGGCGCTCGCCAAGCTCCTCTCGGCGAAACCTTGTCGGCATATTGGGCGGTGATAGGCAGTGAGTTTTAGCCCGGCAGTTGTTCCGCTGCAATGTTCGCCATGGTTTATGCTCCTATGTTGCGGGCGAATCTCCGCAATGATTGACTTACGGAAAGGCACTCCATGAAGTCCTCAGTTAGACTCTGCTTCGTTGTTGCTGTGGTGGCGATATTCTCTGCAGTGCTCGTGCCCGCCCGTTGCGCCTTGGCGACAGGTTTGGCTGCTAGTCCCAGCGCTTCCCCGCAAATGCAGGCCCAGTCTGCATCTGAGTTAGCGCCAGGCAGTGCCCAACTGATCAGTCCCGAGGACCTGGTCAATATTCTGCAGTCGCCCAAAGGCGAAAAGCCGCTGGTCCTCAACGTTGGTCCTCATCTTCTGTACATGCAGGCGCACATTCCCGGCGCTGAGTACATTGGGGCCGGTTCGGATTCGCAAGGCATCGAATCGCTCCGCAGGCGGGTAAAACCACTGCCCCGCAAAACGTTCATTGTTCTCTATTGCGGGTGTTGCCCCTGGAACCACTGTCCCAACGTGCGGCCTGCCTACGACGAGTTGCACAAAGCGGGCTTCAGCAACGTGAAGGTACTCTACATCGCCGACAACTTGGGCGCCGACTGGGTGTACAAGGGCTACCCGACCATCAAAGGCCAATAGGGCGCCAATCGATGAGAAAAGCCGTCCTGATTGTCGTCGCGATTGCACTCGCGGCCGGTATCTATGAAGTGTGCCGGCGGAGTTCCGCACGCTCCAAACCCGGCGGCCGGTCGTCCGTAGTTCATTCGTTCGCGCCCGATTTTTCGCTGCAGGATTTGGATGGGCAGCCGCTGCAGCTTGCGAACTATCGAGGTAAAGTCGTGCTGCTCGACTTCTGGGCGACTTGGTGTGCTCCCTGCCGGGATGAGATCCCGCACTTTGTGACGTTGCAGGACAAGTATCGCGAACAGGGCTTACAGGTGATCGGCATTTCTATGGACGACGGTCCGAAGCCGGTGCGCGAGTTCTACCAGCAATTCAAGATGAACTACCCAGTCGCCTTGGGGACTGACAAGGTCGCGGAGACGTACGGAGGCGTCCTGGGACTGCCGGTCTCCTTTTTGATCGGCCGCGACGGCCAAGTTGCGGCCAAGTATGTCGGCGAGGTGCAAATACCTGTCCTGGAACAGGAGATCAAATCTCTGCTTCAGGCGAAGTGAGGCAAATACCTAGAGTTCAATTGGAACTGCCACATCGAACTTCGAATAATACTTCTTCACATCCTCCGGACCGTACTTTGCTTTGAATTTCTCGACCACCGATTTGACGGCCTTGGGATCAGGGATCGGGACGGCCCGGAACTTTCCTTCCTTGCCTCGCGCCGAGATGCGGATGCGAGGATTGTGCAGGGCGTTCTTGTACCACTGCGTGTCCGAGCCTTGCACGGGCATGAGAAAACCGTGTCGCCTTCCAGAACAAACCAGACAGGGATAGAGATGGTTCGGCCCGATTTCCTGCCAGTCACACTAAGCTCGATCTGTTGGTACCGCGCGAGGCGGTCCTTGAGACTGTCCTCTGCCATGGCGTTTCCTCCGCCGGAAGATTGGGAAGGTGAGTTTGCAGGGAGCGGCGGAAACTCGGTTGCAATTGTGCGCCCACAGGAGCCCGCGGTCAATTCGTGAACTTTCAGTAGTGAGGTGCCTCAAACTAAGGATACGAACCAGACTCTTATTGATAACAAAAGACTTATTGGCTTCGTTTCGCAATATTGACCTTTCTAGCACAGACACCTGCTACCTTCGCGCGTGACCGATTGTTTATGTTCGGCGGACGGATATTATATCGTAACACGATATATTATTTAGTTTACAAAGAACGCCGTCGCTCTTCCTAATTTGGTTTCTGGGACTAAGGGAGCGGCGCTGGATTTGAAAGAAGAAGACGTTGCTCATAATCCTCTACTGCGCTCTACGGATGGGCTAAACGTTCACTGGCGATTGAGCCTTCTGTCGCCTCTGCTGAAATTCACGGAGCTTTTGCAGGGTCCAGTCAAACTTTTTCTGTGCTGCTGTCTCATAGCGGAGAATATCGTTTATGACGGAGTCGGGAGGAAGAGCATGCGTAGGGCAGGAATCCTCGAACTCCTTTTCTATCGTGCGGTGTGTCTCCCTGAGCGCGATTTCGAGCAACTCCCCTTGCCTCACCAGTAAAGGCAAGAACTGATCGTCGATCCTGGGCTCAGCAGGAATGTTCCCGCCTTCGGGTTGCGTCGCGCTTGCATTTGTGTTTTCCATTACGGTGAGAACTTCTGCATAATAAGCTGGCGAGAGGGTCCCTGTGGTCTTGATCTCCGTTTGTGCACTTTCCACAATGCGGATGTCGTCAATGACAGGTTTAGATTTCAGCTGTACATATATGTCCGGGGGCTTCGTCCGTCGGACCGAGCCTTTTTCCGCGCAGGTCGATCGACGAAATCTCCACATGCGTTTGACAACCTGATTTGGCCCACCTGTGATTATTTCATTTGGCCCACCCCTGCGGCCGTGAGTTAGCTCCCGGTTTCGGAGCCGGGAAGGGGTTGCAGGGGAAGGGGCGGCGATTGAGCCCCTTCCCCTGCCCAGTGATTACGAAGCCTTCTTTTTCTTGCGTACCTCCAGCGTTCGCCGGAAGCGATACGAGTCGGTGCCGGTCTCAATGATGTGAGCGCGGTCGGTAATGCGATCCAGCAATGCCTTGCACAAGCGCGGATTGGGAAACACCTGGGTCCATTCCGAGAAGGGCAAGTTCGTGGTGAGGATCAGCGTAGCGCGCTCGGCCCGCTCCGCGATCACCTGAAACAAGAACTCGGCCCCGATGTCGGCCAGCGGCACATAACCAACTTCGTCAAGGACGATAACGTCGAAGCGCATCCAGCGCGCCAGCACCCGACGTACTGCGTTCTGCTGCCGGGCTTCGACCAACTCGTTGACCAGGTTGGCCGCCGTGGTGAACCGTACTCGGCGTTTCTGCCGGCAGGCAGCTACGCACAGACCGATCGCCAGGTGGGTCTTGCCCGTACCGCACTCGCCCAGGAACACCACCGGTTCGGCGCGTTCGATATAGCCACCTTCGGCCAACTCGCGCAGCTTGGCCGCCGGAATCTTCATCTCATGGCAACCTCCTTGGGCGAGGCGGTGATTCTTCTGATCCAAGAGAAGGCTACCAAGATTTGGTCGGCGACTGGCGAATAAAATACGAAATAAAGTGATGCCGAAGCTACCTGTGCAATGAAATTAGCGGAAAACGCAGATTTTCAGGGCACAGTTCCGTTTTTTGCTTTTTTGTACTTGCGTGTGATCAGTGAACGCGCACGGGTCTTTACTTCGTTCTCAGCTTCTTGGCGACGCGTCGAGTGAAGTTGGGACCCTTCCTTGGTTGGAGGCCCCAAGGCGCCACATTTCAGGCGTACCTAGGAACGCTCCCGGCCACGGTCTCGCGGTGGAGCGTCCCGAAGCGCGAGGAAGCGACTAATGTATCTCGCTCCTTCCTTATCATATGCAACAAGGCCAGCCTGCAGAAACGCTTCGTCAGAGAGTTCTATTTCTTGTTGGATTTATCCCATCGAGCTTGCGCGGCCTTTCGGGCGATCTCGCTGCGTCGTTCGGGGGTTAGCTTGCGTCTCCGCGCTCTGCCGCCTAATTGTCCGAGATGGACGGCGTGAGGATCCTTTTCTTTTTCTTCCCTCTTTTTCATTCGGATACTGTGAACCTTAGCCCGCCAGTGGTTTCAAAAGCAAGACCTCTTGACAATGCTTAGCGCTATGCATATACTTAGCGCTAAGCATTGAGAATTGATCAACATGCAAAGAGGTGCTTATGTCTGCCAAGAAGCTTGACACCAATAGGGTCCAGCTAATCCGCCGCAACACTTCGTTAGTCAAGAAGCTTTACCCGAATATCAATCGAGCACGGATCCAAGCGCTAAAAGAGCTGACCAAACAATTCAGCTTCTCTTTCGCGAGTGGAGATGTGATCCAGCTTGAGAATGGCTGGTTCGTAACCCACACCGGACTTGTTCGCCTGGCCCGTCGCAAGAGATGCCGCGGTATCCATGTGGAGGCCGTCGATTCGCTGTGTGATTCTGCGGCCAATCGTTTCGTCCTCAAGGCGACGGTGTATCCGTCCAAAGATTCCGCCGGTTTCGTCGGCTACGGCGACGCTGACCCTTCCAACGTTTCTCTGCTGGTCCGCGGCGCCGAGATGCGCATAGCCGAAACCCGAGCGGTCAATCGTGCCCTGCGCAAGGCGTATGGCATCGGGATCTGCTCGGTCGAGGAGATCGGATCGAATCCTGGTCCGATGGCGGGGGCTTCCGATCTACATAAGTTTCCACCCCAAAATACCAACGGAAACGGGAACGGCAATGGTGGTGCTGGTCACAAGGTCCGCGACCGGCTCTGTCAGATCATTCGCCAGCACAAGCTCGATCCGGAGTTGGTAAAAGCCTATGCCGTCGACTTCTGCGGCACTAAAGCACTCAAAGACGCCACTCGCGAGCAGGTCGAAAGCTTCGTGCAGCAACTGGCCGAGGCGGCCAAGAAGGACCGTGATGGCCTGCTCTGTCAGCTCAACAGCTACGCACCTCCAAGTCAGGAGGTGGCGGGATGAAACGCAATATTCCCGGACTCTCTGACACGGCACGGGATTCGCAATCTGAGGTTCCGGACGGCATATTTCTCGTCCGACTCGACGGGGCGCAGCATCGCTGGCAAGCCCAGAAGCGCTTTTATCTGCTGCGGCTTTCGGTTCTTGAGCCCAAGCCGTTCGCCGGGCGTTCGATTGTCAGCCGCCTCTACTGCACTCCAAGGGCGATGTGGAAGCTGGGTTGGTTCCTGCGGGATTTTCTCTATGACCCCGAACTGCTGAGCCAGGACGAGGTCGACGAGCGTGCTCTGCGCGGGCTGGTCGGAGTCGTCAAGATCAGCCACACCGTGATCGATGGCATCTCGCTGGTGAACTTCGACGGCTTCGCCCCGGCCAGCCAGTGGGAGGAGCTGGCCACCTCCGTCCGCGTTCCGCCGGCCAGCAACGGCAAAGGTGCGCAGAAGGAAAGGGCATCACGATGAATTACAGCTACACCCAGATCTCCCAGTACCTGACCTGCCCTCGCCGTTACCGGCATCGCTATCTCGATGGCTGGCAGGAGAAAGATACCCGCGCCGCCATGCTTTTCGGCCGTTGCTTCGAACAGGCGGTGGCGGCTTTGTTTCGTCACGAAGATCCGGCGGCTGTCCTGTTCGAGCAGTGGGCACCGTGTAAGGACCTGGAGCTGACATACTCGGGCAACGACACTTGGGACCATATGCTCCAGCAAGGCATTCAGCTGCTCGAGCGTTTCGTCCAGGACGGGCGCGTCCAGATTCACCAGCCATTGAGCCATCAGCAGATCCGACTCACACGCACCTTAAGTTCTGGCAACAGCTTTGTCGCCTTCGTCGATGCTGTCGGCGAACTGGACAGCACACCCTGTGTGCTGGAGTGGAAGACCAGCTCTGCCCGCTATCCCGAGGAGCCTGACGGCATTGCGGCCCTGGATCCCCAGCTGGTCTGCTATTCGTGGATGGCTGGCATCAATGAAGTTGCTCAGGTCGTCTTTGTCCGTAAGCGCACCGTGGAAGTCCAGTACCTGCGGGCCACCATTACCGACCAACAGCGGCAGGAGTTCGAAACCCTGGTCGACGACACGGTACGTCGGATTGAATCTGCACTGTTCCTGCCCCACAGCGGCATCCGCTTCCCCCAGAACCCGTGTACCACCTGTCCGTTTCTCGGGCTCTGCCTCGACCAGAGGAACCTGGTTGAGGCTGGGCTCATCCGCAAGCCGGGAGTCGATCTTGGTCTGTTTGACGAACTTGGTTACTAAGTGTCCGCCTATGCCGCCCAAGCTGAATCGCCGTCGCGCCCAGGAGGTGCTGAGCAAGATCGACGCGATCCTGGCTTGGGAGGCACGGCATGAGAACGAGCGCGATACCAGGTTCGTGGAGCTGGGCAAGTATCTGTGCGAGGTGCGGGCAGGTCAGTACTGGCGGCTGGAGAAGCTGAAATCGTTTGATGAGTTCCTGGAGTGCCGGTTCCCGGAGTCCCGAAGGAAAGCCTACTACCTGATGTCGATTCACGAACACTTGCCGCCGCAGGTGAGGAAGGAGCTGAAACAGGTGGGATGGACGAAGGGAGTGGAGTTGGCCAAGCTGGCGCGGCAGCAGGGTCAGCGCTTCGAAAGTGCAACCTGGCTGCACAAAGCCAGACAGATGCCCAAGGCGGAGTTCCAGCGGGAGGTCGAGAGGGAACTGACGGGCAAGGACAGCGAGCCCTCGGAGCTGATCTATTTCAAGGTCTATAGGAGCCAGATCCCGGTTATCGAGCAGGCGATTGAGACCGCAGCCTTAATGCTGGGGACGGACAAGTCTCGGGGCTACTGCTTAGAGATGATCTGCGCGGACTTTCTCGCCGGGGCCTCGATCGACGGCGGCAACCCGGAGATGCTGCTGCAATCCATCTCCCGCTACTACAAGTTCCTACCCAGTTCTCAACAGGAGGCTTTTCGATCTGAGGTCGCTGGACAGGCTTCATGAAGAAGGTCCTAGCCAAGAACCCGCCACTGAGACTCAACGCGAACAGCTACCACGAACTGCATCGACAGGTGCTGAAACGCGACGGCTGGCGATGCCAGGTGTGCGGGAATATGCAGAACCTGCAGGTGCATCACCTCAAACTGCGGAGCCAGTCGGGCGGCGATGAGGAACAGAACTTGATCACACTCTGTGCCGAATGCCACGAACAGATGCATCGAAAGCCTAGGAGCCACAGTTTCCATTAACCCGCCGCTGACTTCCAGTCCGAAAGATTGGGTCTCAGCCAGCAAGAATATCTTCTGACGTCCCTAAACCCACCCGGCAAGGAACTGGACTTCTTGCGCGATCCCTTTTTTCCAGGAGCACTGTGCGAAAAGCGCCGCAACCAATTTCAACGAGCATCCGAGCAAGGAATAAACCCCATCACCCAGATCTCGTCGAACTTTCCTAGTACACGATACGTGTGCGTGCTCTGCGCGTAATAGGCCAGAAGATTAACGATCCGCAAAGACGGCCAAGAAGCCGGCACATGGTATGTTCCTGGGGCGCCTTCAGCAGGGACTGCCCGGCTTGGCACTCGTCTATCCCTTCGGTAGATTCGAAGACTGCGCGGTGTTTTGTTGCTGCTGGGCCTGGGTGATCAAGTGCTCGATTACCGCTTTCTGCGGGAAGTTCGGATTCCGTTTGAGCAGGGTTTGCCACGCGGTGACTGCTCCGGCGACATCGTTCTTGCCTTGCCACTTGATGATGCCGATGTTCATCAGTGTTCCCGGGTGCTTTGGATCATAGCTCAGTGACTTGTCTAGTTCTGCGAGAGCGCCGTCGGCGTCGCCTGTGTAGTACATGCACGAAGCCATGTCGGTGCGGATGGGCACGTTCTTCGGATCGACATCCAGAGCCTTCTGAAAGTACGAGATAGCCTCTTTGAATTGGTGGGTCGCCTTGTAGATAAGCGCAATCTTGTTGAGCAGATCGACATTTTTGGGATCGGTCTTCAGCTTGGCCACCAGCGGCTCCGCTTGTTTGTCGGCCATGCGCTTCATGTCATCCAGGGTCGGCATCTTCTCTTGTTGTCCGGCGGCGGAGGGCGGGGCGGTTGCAGCCTGCTGCATTTCGGCGGAAGCCGGACTCGCCTGGGCCGCGGGTTTGGCCGAGCCACGCACCAGATATCCCACCAACACGCCAATCAGCAGGCAGACGGCCGCCATGGCGTAGGTTTGGGTTGCCGTCCACATCGAGCTCGTGCCACGAGGTTCGTTCGAATTGTCATCCATTTTCTTTTACTACTCCTGGCCATCATCCCAGGAGAAACCGGGAGAGCCTGCTTGAACATGTGCACAGGGCGTGCCAAACACGGGGGAGGAGAGCCATCGTTTTGCCATTGGCGCTCAATAACTTAGCCGGTGTCAGGCAGGGCAACATGCGGCAGGTCGGCTGCGGAAGCGTATTTGTCCGCAGACCCCGCGTGATTTGGCGCGGTAGGCAATGCCCTTAGCGGTACTCAATGCGGCGAGCTGAAGGATACTCGACACTTAGGGACGCGAGAGTTTGGAAGCAGAGGTGCCAATTCCGGGGTGGGATTTCTGAGCTGTGGGGGACGGCAAATCCCAGGTTGATGACGACACTATCAACGGAAGCCGAAGCAAGTTGCCCGGATATGCAGAAGCATGCTGTGGCCGGGCCCACACCTGCGGCTTCGACGCCCTCAGGAACCCCGCACAGCTACCGCGAATGGGTCGTGTTGGCCGTGTTGATGGTCGTGATGATCGCGCAGTTGTGGAGCAGCGTCACTCAGCTTTCCATCACCTCCGATGAAATCGACCACCTTCACGCAGCCTTCCGATATCTGCAGTGCAACGATTTTGGCTGGAACCCGGAGCATCCTCCGCTGGTGAAAATCGTCGCCGCGCTGCCCCTGGCGGCGATGTCGATTAAAGATCCAATCCAGCACGCATGCGGGCTCCCTAACAGCAAGGAAATCGATTTTCTCGCCGGTCACGACTTCGTGTTCGCCAACCCAGAAAAAATGCTGACCGCGGCGAGGTGGGCCGTCTCCTTGTTCTCCATTCTTCTGCTGCTGACGGTTTGGTTTTTCGCCCGCAAGCTGTTCGGGCTGCCGGTGGCGATGATCTGCGGGGTATTGGTAGCATTCGATCCCAATTTTCTGGCGAATGGCGCGCTGGTCACAACCGATGTCGCCGCGGCGCTGGGTTTCCTTCTCGCGGTGTACGCGCTTTACTGCTATGCGACGGAACCGAACTCCGCACGGCTGCTGGCACTTGGCCTGGCGATAGGGTTGGCATTGTGCGTGAAACATTCGATGGTGCTGCTGGCAATTGTTCTGCCCGTGTTGCTGTTCAGTGACGCGCTTCTCTGCGGTCGGGAGGGGCTAAGACGCCGCCTGCTGCATCGCGCCGGCGCACTACTCGCTGTGGCGGCCATTGCGTTCGTTGTTCTGTGGACTTGCTACGGATTTCGTTACGCAGCGCGACCCGGAGGAGCGGCGATCTGGAGCGCGCCCCAGTTGCCCCGCGCTCACGGTGCGGTAGCCACTAGGTTGATCCCACAACTCCAGAGCTGGCACCTTATGCCGCAGGCCTATTTGGGCGGATTGCAGGACGTACTGGTCCAGTCTGAGGTCGGAGACCCGTCGTTCCTGTTGGGAAGGTTATACCTGAGAGGAAACTGGTTCTACTTCCCAGTAGCGGCGGTCATTAAGTACACGCTGCCAGTGTTGCTGATGCTGCTGGTCTCGGTGCTGCCGTGGCGCTTCTGGCGACACAAGTCGAGGGAATTGCTCTTCCTCATGTTACCTGCCTTGATATACCTCGCATTCAGCATGAACTCAAAGCTGAACATCGGCAGCCGGCATCTGCTGCCGGTGCTTCCACTGTTGACGATCTTTGCAGCTGCGGGAGCCTGGGGCCTTGCCGGCAGTCGTAAGCGGACGATGGCCGTGCTGGTGGCGCTGTTGGTGTTCCATGCGGCCAGTTCCTTGCACGCGTATCCGAACTATCTCAGCTACAGCAATGAGCTTTGGGGCGGCCCGGGCGAGACGTTTCGCTTTATTGCCAACTCTGATGTTGACTGGGGCCAGGCCCAAAAGGCGGCTCGCGACTATGTCGCGAGGACCCATCCGCCGAATTGCTTCTTCCTGCGAACGTATTACAACCTCAACAGCGATTACGGCATTCCCTGCCGCGGCATCTCGGTGATCCAGTGGGACCAACTTGAAACGCCATTTACCGGAACGATGATCGTAAGCAGCACCATCGTGGACGGAGTCGGATTAGGGCGTATGAGCGTTCCGACCCGCCGCGTCTTCAAAGACCTGAAGCCGATGGCGAAGATTGGCGGCAGTGCACTTCTGGTTTACAAAGGAACATTCGATTTGAGTCCAATCGTTGCCTTCCAACTCCTCGTGCATGCCAGGACCGTGGGGGAACAGGATCCGCAACTTGCGCTTGAGCTTGGTCAACAGGCCGCTCAGATGGATCCCACCAGCGGCGACGCACATGTAGTGATGTGCGGAAGCTACCGGACCCTGGGCCAGATCGAGGAGGCTGAGCAGGAATGCAATCTCGGCCTCGCACTGATCCGCAAAGATCCTCAATACGGGCCCGACCAGATACAGTATGTGGAGAACTTCATCACCAGAAATGGGCTGAAGATACACGACAGCGCTGCGATGGTCCAATGATGCGGGCTGGACTCGTTGGTCACCTATGAGTTCCACACTTGAAGCAAAGCAAGCTCGCCAGCAGGCGCCCACGACTGCGGGCTTCATCGAAGAACTGATTCCACTATTGCGTCTGCGTTGGCTGCAGTTGCTCACCCTGGCCGGCCTGCTGGTCACGGTGGGAGTGATCGCCTTCAATCTGAAATTCTCGGTGCTCGACCTCGATATCTGGTGGCATCTCAAGGCTGGCGACTGGATCATCCAGCACAGGGCGGTCCCCCACACCGGCCTCTTCTCGTGGACGGCGGCCGATCGCCCGTGGGTGGCTTACAGTTGGGGCTACGAAGTTCTGATGTCGCGCGCCTACGCCTGGTTCGGGCTGGTCGGCGTCGGGGTGTACGGAACGCTGCTGACTCTGGGTGTCGCCTACTTCATTTATTGGATGACGCGCCGCCTTTCTGGCCGATTCTGGCTGGCGTGCATCCTGGCAATCGTCACGTGCTCGGCGTTCCTCTTCAACCTGATGCCGCGGCCGGTCTTCTTTTCCATGATGCTGTTCTGCGTGACGCTGACGCTGGTGCTGGAAGCGCACCGCACGGCGCGCGTGCAGCTTTTCTACTGGCTGCCGCTGGTTTTTCTGTTGTGGGCTAACCTGCACATCCAATTCATCTACGGATTGTTTGTGGTCGGATTGCTGCCGGCGGTGAACCTTGCGCAGCGGCTGGCTGCCCACCTTGGATGGGAACCCACATGGCTTGTGCCTCCCAACCTTCCGGCGGCAACGTTGGCCGCCATTTTTGCCGCGTGTGTCATCGCCACCTGCATCGGACCATACTCCTATCATCTTTACCAAGTGATCTTCCAATACTCTCAGGCGAAAGTCCCATACCGCATGATCATGGAGCTGCAACCCCTAAACTTTCGGGCTGGCAGCCATTATGTGCAACTGCTTCTGATGGCTTTCGCGTTCTTTGCGGTCGGGCGGCGGCGCCAGGTTGACGTCTTCAAACTGCTGCTGCTGTCCGTTACCGGCGCTGTAGCCTTCCGCACCATGCGCGACGCCTGGTTCATCTGCATTCCGGCAGCGGCTTGCATCGCTGACGCGCTTGCCGACGAGACCAAGCGCGAGGCGAAAGAGACCTGGCTGCAGAAGGTTGCGTTGGCAGCGGTGGTCGCCATATCGCTGTTCGTTTTCGCAGGCAGCACGGACTTCAACACGCGCGGGCTCGACCGGGCCATCAGCGGCTTTCTGCCCGTCAACGCGGTGAACTACTTGCGCAAAAATCCGGCGCCGGGGCCGCTCTACAACACGCTGGACTGGGGCGGCTTCCTCACCTGGTACATGCCGAATTATCTCGTCGCCATCGACGGGCGCACCGATCTTTACGGGGACGAGCTGGATGAGCAGTTCATCACGACGGCCAATGGAGCGCCGACATATATAGACGATGCTTACCTCAACCAGGCGGGCGTGGTGATTCTGCAGAAGAGCAACAACCTGGTGAGTGTTCTGCAGGCGGACCCACGTTTCCAACTGGTGTACGAGGACCGGCTCGCGGCGGTGTTTGTGCGCAGCGGCTCCCGCTAGAGCAGGTTCCAGGCTCTATCAGCGTATCTGTTGATACTCGGCCTTGGCTTGTCTCATTACAGGTAGGTCGGGGTCGGCATCTTTCCAGAGAGCGAAAAACTCCTGGTAGCTGCCACGCGCCTTGATAGAGTCTCCTGCCAGCGCGTAGGCCCGGCCAAGCTGAAGGCGGGCCAACGCCGCTAACGGACAATTGACTGCGACCCCACGCTGATCTAAAAACTTACGGAATTCGGCGGCTGCTTCTTTGCCTTTTTTCAGCGACAAGTAGGCCACGCCGCGTAGATACACCGGATAGAGCGACCCGCCCACTTCGAACTGAGGAAGTGGAGTGCCGAGTTCGTACGGCTCGGTTGTCTGGAGGATATCGAGGGCCTTGGCCGGATTGCCGCGCCCGATTTCGATGGAAGCATAAATGGCGGGCAGCCAATAGTGATTGATGACCGTGTTGAGGGGAAAGCGCTCAGCCAAATCATCCGCCATATGTTTCGCCCGGTCGGCATCCCCAACACGGGCCAATGCCAGAGCGGCCAGAATGTCCACATCGCGGGTGGGCGCGGCCGCGAGCGCTGCGGCGATATCCTGCCGGCTGCGGGCAATATCGTTAAACTCGGCTTCGCGTAATGCGGCATCCATCTGCCATGCCGCCGCGGTTTCCATGGAGCCATCGCGCCGGGCCGACTCGGCCGCTCGCTTGGATAATTCCCGTGCAGCGTTGAGGCGTCCGTAAAAAGCTTCGGTATCGGATGCGAAGGAAAGAAGAATGTCCTCCCCCGGTTTGCCGCTCGCGGCCGCGACTTGCCGTTTCATCTCGGCGGTGTCGCTGTCAAGAAAGGCAACGCCATAGAAGTTGCCGTGCAGAAACGGATTGTCAACCTTATGCTCTACGGCGTCCTTGTAAGTCTTCTTAGCATCGTCGAGGCGGTCCAAGGCGGTATACAATCCCACGAGGTTGGTGAAGGCCGCTGCGCTACCCGGATTGAGACGAAGGTCCTCCAGGCTTGCGGCCACCGCCTTTTCATATTGTCCCAAGTAGCTGTAATCAACCCCCAAGTTGCCGTACGGTTCGCCGTTGCGCGGATAGGTCTGGGCCCACATCTCATACGTCTGGATGGCTTTCTCCAGTTCGCCCGTCGCCAGCAGGTAGTAGGTACCCGAAATACGGAACCTCTCGCGCTCGCTCACTTTGTCCCGCAGATCATAGGCCTTCTGCAGGTTCTGGCTGGCGAGGCCAGGCTCTCTGAGGTTGGAGTATGAAATTCCCAAGGCGGCGTAGGCAGCCGAGAAGTCAGGATCGAGTTCAATGGCGCGGTTGAAGAATGGAATCGCTGCCAGACTGCCTCGTTGCTGCAACGTCTTTACTCCTTCGGAGAGGGCCTTCAGGGCTTCCAGAGACGGAGTGGTGGCTTGGTCCAAAGGAGTGTCAAATTTCTCCACCGTGCTCAGCGACTCGCCGAGTTTTCTGCGCAGCTTGGTCGATGCCTCGCCCAACGCTTTCAAGACGTGTTCCTTGTTTTTCGCCGTGATTTGTTCCTGCGCCAGCGGATCACCCGATGTGCAGTTGACGGCGTCGAGGGCGATTACATACTGGCTCCCCAGGCTTGCAATGGCGCCTGCGATGTAGGCTTTTGCGCCCGCGCGCTGACACAGATCACGCGCTACCTCCGGAGTCAGCTTGGTACCACGGGGTTTGGCCATCAGCTTCAGGGTGGCGCGAATTCTGGCATCGGACAGGATGTTCAGAAAGGGAGACTGGCCTAGTTGCACCGAAATCGCCTGCTTCAAAGTGTCATCGAAGACGGGATCTCCGGTCGTATTGTCGAAGTCGGCCAGCACCAGGGTGTCCTGCTCGGTCAACTTAGGGGCGCGGTGCGAGCGCCAGTACAAACCAGCAGCAATGATTACCGCGATCAGCAACAGCACGGGCGCGCCTGTCTTCCATGAGAAAGCGCTCGGAGCTTTGGTGATCGCCGCCTGGGAGACGTTCTCGTTTGACGAGGCAACCTGGCTCTTGACTTTGGAGGGTCCGCTGGCAGCAGCCACCACCCCAGCCGGCATTTCATTGTCTGCGGCGACCACGACCGAGTGTTGCGACGAGTCCGTGTCGCGCTTAAGGCGACGCAGTTCGGCCCGCATGTCCGAGGCATTCTGGTAGCGCAGTGTGCGATCTTTCTCCAGCGCGCGGTTGATGATGTCTTCCAGTTTCGGAGGCAGGTCGGGGTTCAGTCGAACTGGTGCGACGGGGGCCTTGTGAAGGATGGCGTCGAACAACGAAGCGGAGGTGTCGCCGCGAAAGGGCAGTACTCCGGTTGCCATCTGATACAGCACCGCGCCAAAGGAGAAAAGGTCGGTGCGGCTATCCAGCGGCTTTCCTCGCGCCTGCTCAGGCGACATATAGGCGAGGGTGCCCAGGGCGGTGCCGGGACTGGTGAGATGCTCCTCCCGCGTCGCGCTGAGCGTGAGTTCCGATTGATCGGCGGCAGAACTTGCACGGACTGCGGTTACTTTTGCCAAACCAAAATCCAGTATCTTGGCGTGGCCGTTCTCAGTCACGAAGATGTTGGCCGGCTTGATATCGCGATGAACGATCCCCTTGGAGTGGGCCGCATCCAATCCGTCGGCGACCCCAATGGCGATGTCGAGCAGCCGCTCCATCTCCATGGGTCCTTTGTCGACCAGATGCTTTAGTGTCGTTCCGTCGAGAAACTCCATGACCAGGAATGCGCGACCGTCCTCTTCGCCAATGTCATAGAGGACGCAGATGTTGGGATGGTTCAGTGCCGAGGCGGCACGGGCCTCGCGGCGAAACCGTTCCAACGCCTCGGGGTCGCGTTCGACCTGCTCAGGAAGGAACTTGAGCGCGACCAGACGGCCCAGGCGGATGTCTTCGGCCTTATACACGACCCCCATTCCGCCGCCGCCGATTTTCTCGACGATGCGATAGTGCGAAATGGTCTTGCCTACCACCTGGGGGAACTCCCTTCGTAGGCGGACTATGTTAGGAGTTGCGCGGGCGGCAAGTCAATGCGCTCTCTAGTGTTTGACGGGAAGGCCTGCCCCGATCTTGCTCTTCTGGGTGGATTGATTGATGGAGCCGTCTGCGTTATGCGCGACGTTGTGGCACATCAACGTGCAAGTGTTGGTGGCGCGGGTGTAAGAGACCGGCGTGCCCCCATTCGGTGCGACCACGTTGATGTCGAAGTTCACCAGTCGCTCGCCGGAGATGGTCCCACTTCTTGCGCCCATGCCGTGAGCGGCGTGACAAACCGAGCAGGAAAAGCCGGTGTTGATGTGGTCACCGTGATGGTTCCAGCTGGCGTTGGAGACGACGTTGCTTAGGTCGTGGCACTTGCCGCACATCGCATACGGGCCTTTGAAGCTCAGGTCAGGATTGGGGAACAGGTTGGTGATCAACTGACCCGGCGCCGGCGCCTGGCTGAATTCGTAATCCCGCTCCAGGATGTGGGTGTGGGTGGAACCGTGCGGACCGCTGGCGCCAGTCCCGCCAAATTCGCGGTTGTCGTCGCTGTTGTGGCAATCGGTGCAGAAGATCTGCGTGCCCATAGCGCGGCCATGGGTGGTGCCGCCATTTTCATCCAGCATAATTTGCAGCAAGCTGGGCTGTGGCAGCGGACTGCTGCGGGCGTGCGTCACCGGATGGCTGGAGGTGGCGGTGGCACCGAATTGCGGGATGACATTCAGCGGATCGTTGGCCGAAACCGCGCGCAGCGGCAGATACCCGAAAACAGGATTGGAAACTTTGCCGGTGCTATTGCCGTGACAGCGCAGGCAATTCTCATATTGGTTAACCGAAGGATTGACAATGGTGGTGCCGTCTGACGCGCTGATGCCGGCCACTCCATTCTGCGAAATCCGTATGGCCGGAGGCGGCGGGAAGGTGGTCACCTGCTGCGACCCGTGCCCGCTATGACAATCGGCGCAAGTGGCGTGGCGGTTGTTGTTGAGCAGCACATCTTCGGCCGCATCGTGGGTATTTTGCCCGGCGGGAAAAGGATGCCCCGTCTTGGCGAACTCAGCAAAGACATCGGGAATGGCAGGCGTCAGGTTGGTGCCGCCATTGTGGCAGCCGGCACAATCCTGCTCATTGGGGGCGTGCAACAATCGCGCCGGCCCCAGCGCATTATGCGGGGTATGGCAGGAAATGCAAGCGTTGCTGGCCACCGTGCCGTAGCTTCCCAGGTTGGCCGCCAGCGCCACTTTGTTGGTGGCCAGGTTGTGCGCGCTGGTGTCCCATCCCGCCAGCGGATTGACCTGATTGGTGATGGTCCGGTTGGGATCGTGGCAGGCCAGGCACATCTGCGCCTTGGAGCTGTCGCGCACCAGAAAGTTTTGCGACAGCGTGTCGATGGCCTGAACATGCGGGTTGTGGCAGGACGTGCACTCAATGTTTCCGTCGATCAGCCTCACTTTCTGGAGCGGATCGCCGGTCTTGCCCTGCGAAACCAACGATTGAATCAGATCAATCGTGTCCTTGATGGGCAACTGCAAGCTGAAAGGATGCGAGCTCTGCAGGTTTGTCCCCAGCACATCCTGGGCGTTCATGGAACCCGTCATCGTGATCTGCCCGGACACAATGGTGTTGCCGACGGCGACGGTCCCGTCGTGGCAGCTCAAGCACAAATTGCTGTCTGAGCCGAGCACGGGCTGCTGGCCCTTCTGGTGATAGGTGGTGCTGTTATAGAGCTGATAGGTGGCCTTGGTCTGGGTCTGGTTCCATAGCGCCATGCCGGTGGCCAATCCGGAGTGTGGAGCGTGGCAGTAGGAACAGGATCCCGGCCGGGCGCCGGTAATCGGCGACTTGCTGCCCGGCGAGAGATCATGGGTGCCAATCACGTCACCAGTGATTTGCGCCAGCAGGGGAATCCCCACCAGTAGGAACGCGAGCAGCCATGCGCGCTTCACTGGGAGCCTCCCTTGGCCGGCTTGGCCAAGCCGTAATAACGGAACACTTGCACCCGCCGATTGAACGAATCGACGACAAAGATGCGATCGTCGCGATCGATGAACAGCCCCGCCGGCAACTGGAATTGACCGGCAGCGGCGCCGCGCTCGCCGAAGGTGTACAGCAACTCGCCTTCGCGGTCGAACACCTGTACAACGCCCCACAGCCCATCCACCACGTAGAGGTCGCCTTCCGAGTCAAAGCCCACGCCCTTCGGACGGAACATGGTGCCCGACTGATCGCCGAGCTGCCCAATCGCGTATTGAAACTGTCCCGAGCGATCCAGCACCTGCACGCGGAAGTTCATGGCGTCAACCACGACCAGGTTGTCGCCGTGCAGCCGCAATTCGGTGGGATAGTTGAACTCGCCCTTGCCGTCGCCGTTGCTCCCGATGGTTTGCAGTACGCTGCCCTGCAGGTCGGTGACGAAGATCTTGTTGCGCAGCGTGTCGGTCACATAAATCCGCTGCGCCGCCGAATCCACCGCAATTCCCGTGGGACGCTTGAAGAAGCCTTCGCCGCCCTTCAGGCTGCCGATGGCCCGCTGAAATTTGCCGTCGGAGTTGAAAACGAAAACCTTGCCCGACTCCGAATCGGTGACGTAGATGTTGTCTTGCGCATCGACGGCGACGCACTGCGGCGTCAGCATGGGATCTTTGCCCTTGTCCACGCGTGACAGGAACTTGTACTTCTGTTGCTGGAAGTCGAAGATGTGCACCCCGAAGGCGCCCGGGTCGGTCACGATGATGCGGCCGCGGGAATCGGTGGCAATGCTGTAAGGCCGGACAAGAGCTGTGGAATTCCGGCTCGCCAGCTACGAAGTCGAGCACCTTCTTCCAGAAGGTCCGCTTGGGTTGCACTTCGCGCGCGGAGTGGAAGCTGCGTTCGTAAACCAGCTTGCGGCCGCCCAGCAGCGGCATTTCCGGTGGAGTCGGCTCGGGAGTGACCGGTTGTTTTTTTTCTTTAGACGCCGCCGCCCCTGATGCCAGCAACACCAAGGTGACGGTCACGATCTGGAGTGCCTTCCACCGCAAAGCCGGACACGACCCATCAGAAAAAGTTGAAGTAACGCGATACACCAAAGTATATCGAGTTTACGTTACTTGCTGGTACGCCGGCGGCACTAAATCCTTGTATCAGCCGTCCGTATCCGCCATTGAAGGTGAGCTTGCGGAACTGGTAATTGCCGTTGATGAAACCCTGCTCGTTATGATTGGCGGAGAATATGAGACCATTGACGGTGTTGCTGTCAGACCGGGAGAAACTGGCGGCCAGCGTCAGGCGCCGTGCCGGCGTAGTTCCCACCGAAAACGAATACCCGGAGCCGCCATAGAGCAGCAGCCATTCCGGCGGTATGACGCCGGGAGGCAAGTTCGGAGGTGGGGTTATCCCGTTCCCGGTCAGCAATCCATACCCATTCGATTTGGCGTAACCGGCGGCCAGCGTAATCCGGCGGGCCCCCAGGCTGGTGGAAAAGCTTTCTCCGCCATTTCCCGTACCCGGCTGGTTGGTCAACGCGCTATGCGACGCGGACGCACCCGCCGTCCAGATGATCCTCCCGAAGCGGTGGCGCACGTTCCCCGAGTAAATGTAAAACGAGTTCATGTACGTCAGCAGGAAGGTCTGCACGTTTTGGGCATAACTGACATCTCCGCCCACCGTCCAGTTCGCGAAGGTCCGGTTGTAGCCCAGATTGGTGCTGAAGCTGAGCGCATTCCCAATGGACTGATCGGAAGTGTTATCGGCAAAGTTTACCGAGGCGTTGATGGAACCGCCTAGCAGCGACCGGGTATAGACCAGGCCTGCCCCATAGCTGTTACCTCCGAAAGTGTTCCCCAGAAAGGTTTGCTGGCGGCGCTGGGCCTCAAAATTCAGTTGCAGGTTAGGCGCCAGCGAATAGGCCCCGTAGCCTGAGATGTAGAGGGCGTTCGAGGATTGTTCCGTCTGCTGAAGGATTCCCCCACTCTGTTGTCCAGTAATTCCGCCCGCCGCGGCGGGCGCCTGCGCTCCGGGTGCGCCTTGCGAGGCGGCGCCACTGCCTGGGATGATGGACTGGTAAAGCGAGCCCGCGAGATTGTCGGTGTAACCCATGGACACCGACAAACTGAGCTTTTGCGTGGGCTGGATCCCGGCTGCGGCGTTGAGAGTGTCGATTGTGCCATTGAAACCGTAACCGAGATAGTTGGAATCGACATAGGAGCGGGAGAAACTGGCGGACGCCGAACCGTGCATAGGCAACATGTGGGAAGCACTGGCGAACCAGGAGTTGTTATCCGATGTGACACTTTCAATTGTGTCATTCCCAAACACCAGGGGAATCTCGGAATGGGAGCTCCCTACGCTGTAACCTGCGTTCAGGTTGAAACCGGCGATGGAGTAGTTCGAACGCAGGTTGAAGTTGTGGTAGCCGTTGTTGCCATTCTGGTCGGCGCCCAGGACAGTGTATTCGCTGCTGCCGGTGTTGAAGTTAGCGCTCAGGCTCGGCAAACCCGGCAGGAACGCGCCCCAGCCAATGCCGAATCCCTGGCCGTCGCCCCGGGTGGTGTAGTTCGGCACGCCAGGAATTCCGAAGTTTCCCTCGCTGTTCCAGGACTTGGCAAAGGTGATCGATCCGGGGAAGTGACTGCCTCCGAAGATGCCGCTACTGAAATCGAAGCCCGTGCTGTTAAACAGCGAACGCGACTCGGAGTTCTGCGATGACTGATCGTAGTAGGGCGAAAAGTTGAAGTTGACAAAGTTGGGATTGTAATAGAAACCAGACAGGGTGCCGTTGCCGTTGACATTCAGGGAATGGCTGGAGTTGATGTCGCTTCCCCAGACATCGTTATAGCCGACGCCCACCGTGCCATTCAGGTTCGTGTTGAGTTCGCCAACCTGGATTTGTGCGACCGCGGGAAGAGCAAGGAGGAGAACCCCGGCCAGTCCGCACAGCGTATTGCAAATGCTCCTCCACACGGCATCCACCCTTTACAGCACTTCCACTTTGGCGTTCTGCCGCAGCTTCTTGTCCAGGGCGGCGCGCACGTCGTTGGTCTTCTTGGTCTGCAACTGCTTCATCAACTGGTCTTTGACGGCCTCAAACTTGATCTTGCCAGCGGGGACATGCTGGATCAGCCGGACGATGGTGTAGGCGTTCTCAATCTGGATGAGGTCAGTGATTTGGCCGGGCTGCATCACCAGCAGCGCCTTCACCATGTCGGGAGGAAGCTTGTCCCGGTCCACTTTGTGGTGGTCGCCCATCATGACGTGGTAATCGTCGTCGGAGATTTTCTCCGCCAGCATCCCGAACTGCTCGTAATTCTTGGTCGCCTTGGCCTGCTTCAACGCGTCTTCCGCCTTCTTGCGGGCTTCTTTCAATTGCGCCGGTGTGGCCTTATCGGGAGGCAGAATCGAGATGGTCTGGATGGCAAACCCCTCCGCATACTGGAAGCTGGCGGGATTCTTGTCGTAGTAGGCCCTGGCGTCGGCGACGGTAACTTTGGATTTGTCGTCCACGTCGCTCTTCAGCAGGGCTTCGATCAGCAGCGAGCGCCGGATCTTCTCGCGCAGGGCTTGCTGCGAGCCATGAAACTCCGACTGCACAAGATTGTTGTACTGCGCCGCCGAAGAAAACGTCTTACGAAAATCGGACTCGGCGCGAGTCAAGCGCTCAGCGGAGATGGTGATCTTGCGCCGTTGCGCCTCTTGATAGAGCAGCTCCTCAAAAATGATCATCTGCATCGCGCCATTGCGAATCTGCGGCTCCATCTCCTGGGGAACATTGCCGTTGTGCTGGGCCGCATAGGGGAAGATGGCCCACATCTCGCGCTGTAGGTCGCGGTCGGTCAGCACCGTGCCATTGACCCGCGCCACAGCTCTGCCCGTTATGACCATCGCCGGGGCCGGAGCGCCCGGGCGGGATTGCTGGGAGACTGCCGTGGGCGCGTGGGAGGCGACTTGCGCACCAGGCGGTTGCCGCCAGACAAACCACTAGCGAAGATTGTTAGCTTGTACTTCATTTCCTCACCCCGAAGAAAACTTCCTCACCCGAAAAGCTAAGAATTGGGGAGAGAGTTGCTCTCTCCCCAAGGTTTGACAACGACTAGAAGGTAGTTCCAGCCGTGCCATTGTTCATTTCGTTGGCTTCGCCACCGTGGCACTCGCGGCAGAACTGCGCCGTCTGGTTGGAAGCAGCGGTGCCGCTCGCCGGGTTGTAGGGAGCGCGGACGAAGAACATGGTCTGCGTAGTAGCCGCTAGGCAGACCCGACTTCGAGCCTGTCGTGACCTTCACCACGTTCATGAGGTGCTGGTTGTGGCAGGTGGTGCAGGTGACCACCGGGGTGCCGTTGTAGTTGCCAGGGCTCACGAAGAAGCCATAGTTCTGTACGAACTGATACATCTTGGTGCCCGACGGATAGGTGATTGCGCCGTTGACGATGGTGCAATCCCAGTTGTACTGGCCGCCGCAACTGATGGCCGCATTCAGGCCCACCGGGTGATCGTTGAGGTAGTTGCCGGTGGTGGTGCCGTCGTTTCCGAGCAGGGTCGGAATCGTGTTGTAGGTGCCGTAGGTGGAAGGCAGGGATCTCATAGACGGCGTTCTTCATCATGGCGCCCTTGGCCAGGTTGCCGTCATGGCAGCTCAGGCACAGGGTGATGTTGAGGTCGGGATTGGCAGTGGTGAAGCCGGGCAGCGTCTCGGAGTAACCTGTGCCCGGGCCGGTGCCGCCGAAGATGAGAGTCTGGCCGACCAGCGAGGCCACATCCTGGCCCCACAGGGCAACGTTGCCCGAGGTGGGATCAGCTGTTTTGGCGCGCCGTTGCCGTATGCGCCGCTGTGCGGAGCATGGCAGGCTGCGCAACCGCGGCCGTAGTTGAGGTGGGCGCCGAGGACGTCAGTGCTCGGCGCTAGCGCCGATCTGCGCCATGGCAAAGGTCGCCGCGGCGAAGATCACGAGCGTGATTAACATTACTTTTTTCATTAGATCGATCTCCTGATATGAAACTGCAGTTTTCATGATTTTATGCCTGGAGACCTAGGCCCCGGCGGCCTCCGCTCATGGATAGTGCAAGTAGTTGGCCGAAACTGAACGGCCCCTCAGTCATTTATGCAAGCGATTGAAACTAAAGGTTTTGTTAGACGGCCAAAAGGTTGTGATGGGGGTCACATCGTGGGTGAAAAGAGCCAGTTGGCCAGGGAATTCGGTGAAAAGCCGCAGTGGTGGTTAAGTTGAGGACTGGCTGAGACTTGGGTGCAGTGAGAGCAGGGAATAGCTTGGGCCCGCGAAAACCAGCAGTTCGGAAACTCCTTGCGGGAGCTATTTCCCACTTGACAAGGCGCAGTTGGCCATTAACGTGCAGTTTATGACTACTTCTTGGCTGATTTCGATTGTTTTGTACCACTGTGACCGATGCCAGGCTGCGTCACAGCCTTGGAAGTGCTTGGTGCCCAGATCGATTTTGGGCTCGCCGTTACTTCTTCACCTCCGGATTGACCGCGGCCGCCTGAGGAGTTGCGGCTGGCTTGGTAGCTTCGGCCTGCTTCGTCTGATGACTGGCGGCCTTTTCCTTCTTGAGCTGCTCGGCTTCGGCATCGGTGATGTAGCGGAATTGCTGCACCCGTCCCCAGGGATATTGCTCGGAGACGAACATGCGATTGTTCTGGTCGATGAAGATTCCCACGGGGTCGTTGAACTGTCCCAGGAGGCGACCCGGCCCGCCGACGTAGCCCAGCAGAGTGCCATCGCGATCATAGGCTTGGACGAGGCTAAGGCTGTTGTCCACCACCCAGATGTGGCCGTCGCTGTCCACGGCGATTCCCTTGGGGCGCTCGAAGCATCCGATGGCATCGCAGTGTTTTCCGAACTGGCTGATGAATTTGCCTTCGGCGTCAAAGATTTCCACTCGCCAGTTCAGGGTGTCGGTAACGTAAACGTTGCCGTCCTTGTCCACCGCGACATCGGTGGGTAAAGCGAAATCGCCGGGCGTGGTTAGCGTGTGCTTCTTGCCGCCCGTGCCGATCTTGCGGAGGGGCTTAAGGGTGTCGGCGTCATACACAAGCACTTGGTCTTGCTGCGTGTCCACGACGTAGAGCAGCCGGTTTTCCTTGTCGATCGCCAGTCCTACCGGATCGACCAGCCCCTTGATCTGGTCCTGCGCCTGGTGCTTGGCATCAAAGACCAGCACCTTGCCCAGCTTTCCATCGGAAACAAAGATGCGATCGTCGTCATCCACAACCACGCTGTTGATCATGGCAAAGTGGGCCTGGATGCCATTGCCGATCAGCTCGGTGTCCTTGGTTTCGGTGTTGAAGATGAAGATTGCGCCCACTTTCTGGTCGGCCACGTAGAGACGTCCTTTGGAGTCCACCGCCATGCCGTAAGGGCCGAGTAGCTGAAAGGGATAGTTCTTGACCGTGAACTTTTCGTCTTGCGACTGGGTGCCGGCGAGGCGGTCCATCCAGGTCTGCTTGGCCTTTTTGCCCGTGGTGTCGGCTTCTTTGTCGAACTTCATCCCGGCGAAGTAACTGGTGTAGCGAACTCGCGGGATGTTCCGGCGGCTGAGGCCAGACCAGCTTGCTGAGGTCCTGCTGCGGTTTCTTTTCCGCAGGTTTCTGGGTGGAGGTGGCCTGCTTCTTTTTCTTGTCGCCAGCGTGGAGAGCGACGGGCGAAGCCAGCGTCAGTCCCCAGGCAAAAAGCAGAACGATCGCTGCCATGCGGACGCTAGTTGTCTTTGCACAAAACTTACACATGATTACTTTTTCTCCCCGGTCTTGGTCATCTCAAATCGGTTCTTGTGGCAGGTGTCGCAGAACGCCATGGTGTTCGGCTGGTCCTTGACCAGCAACTTCGCCTGCGCGGAGGAATGCGGTTGGTGACAGGTTAGACAGTTCAACTGCGTCTTGACCTTGCCGGGATTGTCCGGATCCATCAGGTCCGATACCGGATGCCCGGTCACCGGATGTCCCAGGCCGTACTTGAGCGGCAGCACGGCAGCCTTGTTCTTCTTGAAGTAGTCCTCCGGCAGTTTGACCTGGCCGTTGAAGATGGTGATCAGGTGCTCGGCCTCCAACTTTTGCGGCTGACTCTCGTTGCCATGGCACTCCAGGCAGAGCGTGTTGACGTCTTTGGCCCGCAACAGGTGGGCGTTGTCGCTGCCATGCGGCTCGTGACAGATCGCGCAGCTCTGGCCAAACACCGGTTGATGCAGGTGCGCCTTCTTCATCTGCTCCGATTGCTCACTGTGGCAGGCAAGACATGCGTTAACCGGATCAGGCTGCAGAAAGCCCGGCGTGGCTCCGGCGTGCGGATTGTGGCAGGCGATGCATTCGCCCTGCGCGCCCGGATGTGGCACTTTGGCCTTCTCAATCTTATCGGCCTGCTCGCTGTGGCAGGTAACGCAGAGCGCCTTGGTATCGGTTTGGGTCAGTACCACCTTGCCGTCTTTGGCGGGCGCATGACAGGTATCGCAGCTCCCGCTGGCGAAGGGCGCATGCGTGAACGCCTGCATCAGCTTGGGCTGCGACGACTGGTGCGGATCGTGGCACTGCACGCAATTGGCGGTGGCGAACGGTTGCCCTTGATGCGCCTTGATCAGGCCCGCGTCCTTGGGATCGTGGCAATCGAGGCACAGCGCCGGAGTCGCCTTGGTCAGGTGATAGTCGAACTCGATCTTGCCCTTCTCGCCGACCTTGTGAGTAACGTGGCAAGTGTCGCAACCCATGTCCAACGCCGCGTGCCGGCTGCCTTTGTCAGGAACGTTCAGCCCTTTCGTGTGGCAGCTCAGGCAGAGGTTCTCGTTGGCCCCGCCTGAAGTCGGCTTCAGCAGTTGGTTTTTGTTGTCGGAAGTATGCGGATCGTGACACTTGAGGCAATCGCGAACTGCCGGAGGATGGACCGTGCCTTTCAGGTCGGCAGCGTTCTTGTCGGCATGGCAAGTGAGACAGAGTGCGTATGGAGTTGCGGTGATCAGCTTCACGCGAGTGACATCCTTGTTCACTCGCACTTCGTGGCAACTGGTGCAGCCGGTCGCGATGGCCGAATGGACTGACTTGCCCTTGGCTTTGTCCTGATGACACTCGATGCACTTGGCGGAGTCTGTGTTCTTGTCCAGAGGTACGGGATGTGTGGCCGCGCCGCACAGGCCGGCGCTCCAAATCAAGCCCAATCCCAAAAACAACCGTACTGCCCTCACAAACTACCTCCCCACCTGAGACTAACTACATGTGCAAGTTGAATGCCGTCGCCCGCCCGGCCGTAGAGAGTTGGCCTTGGCGGCGCTAAGTTGTTGCTTCGGAGAGAATTAGATGGCCGCGGGATTCCCCCCGTTAGCATCCCGGAAAGGCCGGATTGAGACTCGCGGAATGGGTTTTCGTCCGCACGCAAAGGTGAAATCCCCCAGTGGCTTCTGTCCGCCATAGAGTAACGCAAGCGCCTGCTGCCGACCATAGCACCCCAGAGTCGGATGCGGAAGTTGGCCGAGGACCTGCAGCCCCGGAATGCGCGCTTTCATCACCGCAATGCGTGATATGCCTCACTCCAGCGGCGGACATTGAAGCGCTCCCTCTCGCGCAATTGCCCACGTCGCAATGACTTACATGTTTGTCGCGGGATGGCTTCCTACGTGCACTTTATTAGCTGCTCACGGGAAGGAGCACTCATGGCCTTCAGCCTTTCATACATTCCAAAACGCATTCATAAGACCTTCGCCAATTTGCGGACGGGCATCGTCCTGCTGATTCTGGTTGTAATCGCATCTGCCATGGGAACATTCGTTCTGCAGCGCCGCGCCACTGACGCGGACAAACTCGCCCAGGCTTATTCGCCCAACACATTGCGCTGGCTCGATCGCTTCATGCTCACCGATGTATTCCATTCGTGGTGGTTTCTCACTCTGTTGGGATTGGTAAGTCTGAGCATCGTGTTGGTGTCCATTGATCGCTTTCCCAATGCCTGGCGCTTCTACGCCAGGCCATATCGAAAGACGGACTGGCACTTCCGCGCAGCGCTTCTCCACAAAGTTGAGCTGCCCATCAAGAATGCCGAAGACGGTCTGAACGCTGCCGAGCGTGCACTCAAGAAGCTGGGCTGGCCGGTCGATCGCGTCGCCTACAAGAACGAACCCTCCTTATATTCCGAGCGGCATCGCTTCTCGGTGATGGCGGTGTACATCGTCCACGCCAGCCTGCTTCTGATCTTCGCCGGCGGCATTATTGATGGGATCTTCGGGTATAGCGGCTTTCTTGCGCTGCACAAGGGCCAAACCGACAACGTCATCGAGCTGCGCAGCGGGGGCAAGAAACAGCTTCCGTTCGCGGTGAAGTGTTACGCCGCCGGACAAGAAAACTATGCCGACGGTTCGCCCAAGAAGTGGTGGTCGAAGCTGGCCGTCGTGCAGGACGGAAAAGAGATCGAGTCAAAGCAAATTGTGGTGAACGATCCGCTGGTTTATCAGGGATTGCGTTTCTACCAGTCCAGTTACTGGCTCGACAACCACACCGTGGACTCGCTGCAAATCGCGTGGGTGGCGAAAGACGGCAAGGAAATACCGCTCCAGTTGCAGATGAACCAGCCGGTCGCATTGGATGGCAACGCCACCGTTGCCCTGGTGGACTACATTCCCGACGCATTCGTTCGCGACGGCCAGGTGTTCAAGAAGTCCGACGACATTGAGAATCTGGCGTTCGGGCTGGAAGTGAAAGATCGCGCCACCGCCGAAGTCACCAAGGTCTGGCTGCTGCCGGCACAAGGCGCCGTCCTCGGTGGAGAGAAGCTGAACTACCAATTCAAGAATCCGACCGGCGCCCAGGACATCGCTTTGGCGGCGGTTACCGGCCTGGAGGTTTCGCATGAGCCCGGACAGTGGCTGGTGTGGGCGGGCGTCCTGTTGATGAGCGCCGGGCTGGGAGTTGCCTTCTACATGGTGCACATGCGCCTGTGGGTCGTGGCCATTCCGGATGCCAAGGGCAAGCTGGTGCTGTGGGTCGGCGGTCAAGCCAACAAGAACCGCGACCGCTTCGAACAAAAGTTCAACGACGTGGTCGAGGGCATCCGGGGCGAATTGGAAAGCGCGTCGGCCGCATCGCGGCCGGCTCGCAAAGAACAACCTGAACTAACGCTGGCCGGGGTCAAGTAAGAAGAGGCGAAGGCGAAAACCCGATTCGTTTCTATGCCTCGGCGGCACGGCTAAAAGCCGTGCCCTGATACAAAGCAAGACGGAGGAAAGAAGATGGCAACCCGCGCACGGGTCGTACGAATGGAACCACCTGCCGCAACCGGCGGCAACGCCCTGCTGGTCCTAGTCGGACTGTCGGTCGTTTTTCTGCTGGTCGTGGCCTTGCTTGGCGCAGCAAAATCTGGCGGCAGCCTGATCAGCGAAAGCAATTTTCTCTACGTAGCGTTGATCTTCTACGCTGGCGCCGGCTCGCTGTACATGGGGTTTGGAGTCACCGGAACGCCGCGTTATGTCAGATATGCCTCGGTGGCAACCGCGATCGGCCTGGTGGCTAATACGCTGGCCGTGGCGCACCGCTGGTATCTGTCTGGTCGCCCGCCCTTCGCCAGCATCTACGAGATGCTGCTGAGTTTTGTCTGGGCGGTGGCCGCCATGACGCTGATCGCCGAGAAGAAGTTCGGCGTCAAGATCATAGGCAGCATCACCATGCCGCTGGCGGTGGTTTGCGTCATCCTGATGCAGTTGCTGCCCTCCGAAGTGCGGCCGCTGGTGCCGGCGCTACAATCTACCTGGCTGCACGTGCATGTCACGCTGGCAATGTTGAGTTACGCCGCCTGCGCTTTGAGTTGCGCACTGGCGATGATGTTTCTTATCCAGGACAACTTCCAGACCGAGAGCTTCCTAGCCTGGACAAGCGCGATGGTCAGCGCGATCTACGTCGCCATCGTTGCCACTCGCTTCGAGCGCTGGGGCGGCTTGTCGGTCACCGGATGGGATGCCCAAACCAAGTCCGACATCTTTCTGGGCCGCGGCATGCGTCTGTTCGTCACCGTTCCCGACCTGGGTTGGCTGTTTGTGATTGCGGCTGTTGGCGGCCATCGTTCCCCTGCTTCTGTATTTCGCGGGCCGCGTCAAGAACGACGGATCATTCTACGGGACCGCCAACAAGGCGGTGTTTATCAGCATTCTGTTGCAGCTGGTGGTGGTGGCTGCTTTCGTTCTTCGCGTCCGCGATGCGGCTTACCCGTCACCTGACCAGGATGGACTCTTCCCGACCAGTCTGGCTGCCAGCCCGTTCTTACTGGGAGGCATGGTGACGGGTATTTTTGCTTCCCTGCTGTACTTGATGCTGCTGTGGCGGCGCGCCGACCTGCAGGGTCTGCTGCCCTCGGCCGACACGCTCGACCGCGTCACCTACAAGACCATCGGCATCGCCTTCCCGCTGCTGACCGGCATGATCGCCGCCGGCGCGTACTGGGCGAACCGCACCTGGGGCTCGTATTGGAGTTGGGACCCGAAGGAAACCTGGGCCGCCATCACCTGGCTGGTTTACGCAGGATATTTACATATGCGGATCACGCGGGGATGGCGCGGGCGTAGGGCCGCGTACTTCGCCATTCTGGGTTTCGGGGTCGTGATCTTCACTTTCCTCGGCGTCACGTATCTGCTTCCCGGCTTACACGCGTACGCATGAGGAACAAGGGCTGGCCGGTCCGGTTCTGAGGATGGATTAGGCCCCAAGAGTCAGCGCCGATCCTCCAGCCCTGAAATTTGCGGCTTTAAAGGAGCCAAGCAGTAGCTTACAGATGTCAGTCTCATCCCCATTCCGACTCTATGACGCCGATCCCCCGGCGCGGGCTGAGACTCCGCCTTGGGAGCAGCCGCCGGTGGCGCGTAAGCGCCATCTCAACTGGGCGCTCAAAGCGGTGTTGCCTATCGCGGCGGTATTACTGAACGGCCTGCTGCTGTTTGTGCTGGTTTCTTTGTCGCTCGCCGAAGGAGAACGGCACGTCATCCTCGCCATCGCCGCTGCCGGCGCGTTGCTCATTTGCGTTGCGGTCATCATGGTGCTGGCAGTTTCCGTCCGCCGTCCCATGTTGGAGTTGCAGGACAAGATCGCGCGGGTACGGCTGGGCGACATGGATGTCGCCGTCAGCTTTGCCTCGCGTAACGACGAGATTGGCGACCTGGGCCGCGACTTCAATGACATGGTGGCGCAACTGGAGGCCAGCCGCGATGAAATCCAGCGTCTGCATCAGACGCAAATGTCGCGCGCCGAACACTTCGCCACTTTGGGCGAACTGGCGGCCGGACTGGCCCACGAAATCCGCAATCCTCTGGCCGGCATCGCCGGAGTGATCGAGATCATCGGCAGAGATCTGCCGCCCAACAGCCCGGCGCGGTCCGTCATCAAGGACGCCAAGGAAGAGGCGGTGCAGATCAATCGCATCCTAACCGAACTGCTGGAGATTGCCCGGCCCAAGCCGCCGCAATTCCGCGTCGGCGATATGTGCAGCACGGTCGAGCACGCCGTGATGTTCGCGCGCCAGCAGGCCATCACCAAACGCATCAGCGTCGAATTGGAAATCAAGGATGTGATTCCGTCGGCCGAACATGACCCCAATCAGATCAACCAGGTGTTGCTGAACCTGCTGCTCAACGCGATCCAGTCCATGGACAAGCCCGGTGTGATCCGCGTTTCCCTGGAGAGCGATGAGGATGACGTGCTCATTACCGTCGCCGACGAAGGCAAGGGGATTCCGCCGGAAAACCTGCCCAACATCTTCCGTCCCTTCTTCACTACCAAGGGGCACGGCACGGGATTGGGACTTTCGCTCGCCCGGCGCATGGTGGAAGCGCACGGCGGCCACATCGACGTTACCAGCGTAGTGGGCAGAGGGACCCAGTTCCAGGTGCGATTACCGATTGCGCCGCTGCAGGCGGAAGCCTCCTAGACGCGTTTCCTTCTCTGCGCGCCCGACGCGGCGCGATCCGGGATTGCCGCCGCTCCCGGTTGTCATGACGAGCGCAGCGAGGCATCTGCTTTCCTTTCACACCTGCGAAGCCCCGGCAACAGCAGATCCCTCGCGGCCTGAAGGCCGCTCGTGATGACAAAAATAGAGAGTATATTGGCGCACCCTTCGGCAAGCTCAGAACAGGCCCTAAGGTGTGCCCCTTCCCCTACGCCAATGCTGAGGTGCAGAATGCGCACCGCCGGGCCTCGATCGGGACATCGCTCTGGCACTCCGGGCACTTCTTCTTGTCGGGCAGGGCCTGCTTCTCGAAGCGCTTCATCAAACTGTTGACCGGCAAGACTACAAAGTAGTACACAGCCGCCGCCACCAGCAGAAATGAGATGACCGCATTGACGAAGTCGCCGTAAAGAAACTTCGCTCCATGGGCCTGGAAGAAGAAGCTGGAAAAGTCCGGCTTGCCCGCCACGGCGGCAATCACCGGAGTCAGCAAATCTTTCACGAATGCGCTGACCACCGTACCGAAAGCGGCGCCGATGACCACGCCCACCGCCAGATCAACTACGTTGCCTCGCAGCACAAAATCGCGAAACCCTTTGAACATAGGCTCCTCCTGAGCATGTTTCCACGCTGAATCTGCACGTTAAGCCGGTTTAGCCGGGTTGTCGTCTCTCTCCTTAAAACGCAATGGTGACTGCGATCGCGGGGCCGGGACGCGTGCGGTTATACAGGTAGTACCCATCATCGGTGTAATCCAGATATACGTCGTCGGTTTCGTACCACGTATCCGGCCACATTTCCGGCCACGGATCAAGGAATGTGACCCAATAGCCGTCGTACTGGAAGCGCGGATATCCCCCTACGAAAACTAAAGGAAGGCCATAGATACGGAAGTAGTGGTTCCTCCCGAAGTAGTGATTGAAGCGGTCTTGAGGCACACGATAGCCGTTGTAGCCGCCGCGTTGGGCCCAAGTGCGGTGATCGTTATTCCAGGAGCTGGCCCGCGACTGGGTGAAGCCGCTGTGCACCTGACCTTTGTGTTGCGGGACGCCGCTGGGGTGGACGCCTCCGTAGGTAGGGGCTGTCGTCTGGACGCCGCCGTGATAGGCACCGCCGTAGCTCTGATGCGGGTTCCCCTGACTTTGCGCCGGCCGGTTGGCCGGATGCGGTTGCTGCGCGGGTTGCTGATGTTGTGCGGACTGCTGTTGATGTTGCTGTCCCTGTTGCTGATGCTGGGCGGGTTGCCCTTGTTGCTGATGCTGGGCGGGTTGCCCCTGCTGATGCTGCTGTCCCTGTTGTGACTTGCCTTGCTCATTACCATGTTCCTCTTGTTGGGCGTAGGCGGGGGCAGTGGTCCCGAGCAGCAAGAAAAGAATGGTTGCGCTGATAACGTTGGCTGGCTTCATTGAGCTGCACTCCTTTCGACCGCATGCAGTCGGTTGACGCTTAAGCGGGGACCTCGTTCTTGAGATCTGGCTGGCTACCATAATACTGCTGGTGAGCGGTTTGCCCGGCCAGGACTGCACTCGGAATTTTAGTCGTCGGCGGAATCGTCCGGCTGGGTTGGATCCAGCGCGCACTCCAGGCAGATTCTGGTAGAAGGCTTGAACCCTTGACTGCGGAAGAAACCCAAGAGGGCGAAGTCGTCGCAGGAAACTTCCGTCCGCAAGGTGGTGATTCGCAGCGCCCCCAGATTGAGGCGCAACTGTCGCATCAGCGCCTTGCCGACGTTTTTTCCGCGAACGCGAGCATCCACCGAAATTGCGTCAATGGAGGCGGTAGGTTCCGCCACTCCATATTCACCATAGTAGAGCGACCCAATGACGAAACCTACAACGCGGTTGTCCAACTCCGCCACGAGGGAGATTTGCAGGCCTGCCTGAGTTATGCTGCGCTGGAGCATGAGTTCAAAATAGCGAGGACGGCGGCGCCCGCTGGCCGCAGCATCAATCGCCACGATGGCGTTTAAGTCGTCCTGGCGCATGGTGCGCACTAGCACCGCATCGGTCTCCAGCACACCGGCTTCTTCCATGCCGTCTGTCGCCATGGTTCTCCTCCCAACTCGCTCTTAGCAGGGCTGCATAATATAGTTACGAAACGTTGGAATTGTCATCACGAGCGAAACGAGGGATCTGCTTTTGGCGGTTAACCGAAAAAGCAGATTCCTCGCGCCGAACCCGGGCGCTCGTAATGACAATTCCAAGATTTTTGTCGACTTCCGATGCCGTTGCTCACAATGATCCGCAATTCTCTCTAGCCGCCGCCCAGGAATTGTCCGGCGTCCACCCGCAGAATCTGGCCAGTGATACGGCTCGCGCCCGGACCGCACAAAAACAACACGGCGGCGGCAACGTCGGAAACCTCGAGCAGACTGCCCGTTACGGTTTCCGCTTCCGCCGTCTGGCGAATGGCTGCCGGCAATGCTTCCGTGAGCGGTGTGCGTACCCAGCCGGGCTCGATGACGTTCACCAGAATTCCAAAGCGGCCGGTTTCGCGGGCGACGCTCTTGGCCAGGCCAATCAGTCCCGCCTTGCTGGCGGAATAGGCTGAGGTGCCAAACTTGCCGCGCGATCCGTTGATGGAGCCGATCAAGACCACACGCCCACCCTGTCCCTGGCGCATCAGGGGAATCGCGTGCCGCAACAGCAAGAATGCGCCGCGCAAATTGACCGCTTGGATCCTGTCCCAATCCTCGACCGCAAGCTTCCAGACGACCGCCTCACGGGAAATTCCGGCAGCGTGAATTACCAGATCGAGCCGCCCGTTCTGCTGGACGAACTGCTGCACGGCGGAGCCGACGGAATCGTCGCTGCGCACATCGCAATGCAGCCATGGGATGTCATTGTCGGACGGCGGCGCGAGGTCGAGAGCAGTTGCCACCGCGCCGGCTTCTTGCAAGCTGCGAACGATGGCGCTGCCGATTCCTCCCGAACCGCCGGTGACAACAGCATACTTGCCTGCCAGTTCGTTGACGCCGCTCATGCCGGCACCTCCGCGTGACGGGCCAGCATACGATGGCGATAGGCTCCCCACAAAGCTGCGCCCAGCGCGCCCGCATAAATTGAATTGGGATGGGTGCGAACTTCCAGGTCCAGACCATCCTCCCGCGATTTTTCCTGCAACGCCCGCGCCAGCCCGGTATCCGCGGAGAGGCCGCCTGTAATTGCGACCTGGCCATGCGCGTCAATCGCCCGTAGCAACTTGGTGTAGCGGCCAGCCATGGAAAGATGAATGCCTTTGAGAATATCGGGCGTGGTGATTCCCCGGCTGACCATGTTGATCACATCCGTCTCCGCCAGGACCGCGCAGATGCTGCTGACCACTTGCGGATTGCCGGCGTGGCAAGACAGAGGGCCTACGTCCTCCAAGGCAATGCCCAGATAGCGCGCCACATTTTCCAGAAACTGGCCGGAGCCGGACGCGCATTGCCCGGTCATGCGGTAGCTGAGCACGCGACTGCGCTCATCAATGCGCATGGCGCGCGCGTGCAACGCCCCGACGTCGAGAACGGCGCGGACTTCCGGCATAAGAAAGATCGCGCCCCGGGCGTGGGTGGTCATGCCGTAAAAGTGTCCGCGACGAAAATCCACCAGTTCACCTTCGCCGGTGCTGGCCACATAACAAACTTCTTCGGCAGCCACACCAGCCGCGCCCAGAGCCGCCTGATATCCGTCATTCACTACCTTGCGCAACTCGCGGCGGCGTATGCGCTCGTTGAGCAGCGCAAGCACCTGGGTCTCACCGCCGGTGGTCAGCAGGACCGCAATCTTCACAGCGCTGGAACCCACATCGACGCCAGCGGTAATCTGGTCGTCAACAGATCGAGTCCTCGACGGGATGGTCGTGGTGGTCATGCGTTGGCCTGCACAGCGCGCCGGGCGAACAAAGCCGCGCCCAGGGCGCCGGTGTAAATGGAATCGGCAGAAATGTTCAGCGTCCGCTCGCCGTAATTCTCCTGCACCAATTCGCGCAGAGCGCTCACCGCCGCCGGATTGCGGGCCACCCCGCCGGTGAAAGTAAACTCGTCACGGACGCCTCCAGAGCGCGCCAGCAGCGACATCGCGCGCAAGATGATGGCGCGATGCAGCCCCGCCACGATGTCCTCGCGCCTCTGGCCGAGCGAGAGACGCTCGCGCAACTCCGCGCCGGCAAAGACCGTACACGTGCTGTTGATCTTCACCCGGCTGGTGCTCTGTTGGGCAAGCGGTCCCAACTCATGCAACCCCAGGTTCATTTCATCCGCGATGTATCCCAGGTAACGACCGCATCCGGCAGCGCAGCGATCATTCATCTGGAAGCTGACCACCAGTCCGTCGCCGTCCACTTGGATTGCCTTGGTGTCCTGCCCGCCGATGTCGAGCACAGTCCGGCTGGCGGGAAACATGGCATGTGCGCCCAGCCCGTGACAAAGAATCTCGCTGCGAATCTGCTCCTTGGGGAAAGGCAATCGCTGCCGGCCATATCCTGTGCCCACGGTCCCGGCTTCTATGATCTGCGCGTGGCAGGTCGTCTCCACCACCGCGCGCAGCCGCGAAGCCTTCTCTTGCACCGCCAACGTTGCCGACGCCAGAGTAGGCTCCAGCGCGCCCCGCAATTGTGTTTCGAAGCTACCCTGAGTGGTCGCGTTCTCCACCACCAGGATAGCGGCGTCGAACAGCCCGCACAGCATGTCGAAGGTGATGCCGCGGGGATCGCTGCGTTGTTCCGCCAGTTGCATGTAGTCGGCGGTGGCGAGATCGCGGAAGAAGTCGCTCTTGCGCACCGCCAACTCGCTGAAATGCAATTCGGCCCGCTCGACCATCCCATCCACAATGCTTTCGAGCGCAGTATTTAGTTCGCGACGATGAGCGTTGTGGCGAGGATCGTCGGCGGCGCGGAACAATGCTTCGCGCAGTCGCGCGAGTTGATCCAGGTGCTGGCGAAATCGGAAGTTTCGTTGCAGCGAGGAAAGGAAAGCTTTCTCGACCTGGGCCAGAATCGGATCGCTGGTGATCGCCTGCCGAGTGAGCGTGAACCGGGTGCGGACCATGGCTTCCTCCCGCACCACCTGACAGGCGACATCGTAATTGCTGCGGCTGTTGGTGATGCCGCGGCCAATCACCTCGCCGGCGTCGTCCAAGACGATCGCCTTGGTGGTAGTAGAGCCGAGATCGATGCCGACATAGGTCCGTAGGGCGTTCATGCGTTCACGCCGATGCGCTTTTGTTCCAGCATCTGCAAATAGCTTTCAATGCGGTTCTTGATGTTGGCGGCGGAGAAGTAGCGCGGGTCCACCAGGTCGCTTTCGATGAAGCCGCCGGGAACGCCGGTACTCTGCTCCAGTTGGCGCAGCATCAGGAGCTGACCCACGCTAAAGGAATTGCAGCTCTTGATACTGTTGATCATGAAGCCGTCGGCGCGATACTCGCGAATGTATCGCTCCAGCAATGCCAGGCGAGTGGGCAAACCGAGATTGGTGTAACAGCCCATGCAGTACTCGGCCAGCGTCTCCAATGGACGTTTGGGATCGTGACGGAAGCCGCCATCGTACAGCCCTCCAACTTTGGTATAACTGCTGGCCACTACCACAGCGCCCTCGTCGTAGAACATCTTCCAGAACTCGCGGAAGCTGGTCCAATTCGGCGGACCTTCCATTACCAGGCGATAGCGTTCCTTGCCCTGCGATCCCTCTGGGGTCAGCGGGCCCAAGCCTGCGCGCAGACGGCCCTCCACTTCTTCGCGCAGGACGCGGTAGTACGCGACACCTTCGGCGGTCCCGCGAAATGCGGTAAACATTGGCCCGATGTAGTACACACCGCCGAAATAAGCATCGATGGGCGATGGCACGTGCTTGGCCGACTCCAACACCCAGACCAAATCATCTTCTGCCTGCGCCGACAGTCGCAGCATTTCGCGCAGACGGTCTTCGTCGTAGCGACGGCCACTAACTGCTTCGAGTTTGGGAATCACTTCCGTGCGCAACTGCCGCACGATGTACTCGACATGATGGGGCAGAATGCGGCCTTCCGATTGATACGGAACATGCAGCATGGCTACCGGGCAGTCGTATTCCTGGCGCAGCAGTTCGAACCACTTCATGAAGGTGAAACAGCCGGTGTAGGAGAGGAGCAGCAAGTCTGGTGGGGGCAGCCTTTCGCCAGTGGGACCGATGTTGCCCTTCTTCAGCATTCCGATGTCGCACTTCACGTAGGTGCAGACATCTTCGCTGTGCCCGTGCTTCTCCGCTTCGGCAATGTAATCGCCCGATAATTTCCTCATGCCGGACTGAAGGGCGTTGATTTCAGGAAGCACCGGTAGCAGATCGAAGGAGCGCAACAGCTCGGTAAGATTGCCGGGAACGAAGGTATAAACCACCTTGCGGCCCTCTTGCAGAGCGCGCGCCAGCGCGCTGTAGTGTCCGGCGATCATCTGCTTTTGCAGGGACATGCTGCGTTCTTTGCCGGCTTCAGCGGGTACGCGCGGACTGGGGGATGCAGCAGTCATGCTTGGCTCCACAGGCGGATCGAATCGGAGAAGGTGCCCGCCTGCTCGCGGATGACCGCGAACTGGCCGGTGTCTTCGGAGTATTTAAATTGCGTGTGGGGGATGCCTTCGCGGTCGAGGGCTGCCACCAACATGGGTTGCTCCAGCAGTGCGGGATCGCAGAAACTGGGCGCGCAAAAGATTACTCCCTCCGCGCGATTACGCCGGACGGAATCGACAAGCGCGCCGCCGTGCTTGCCTTCAGGCAGGTAGCGTGCGGCAGTCTCGACGCTGCGGGTAAGAAAGGCCTCGACCAGCGCCTGCAATGGATCGCCATCGCACGAGATGTCACCCTTGATCCAACGCAGCCCCAGGAGCAGGTCATCATCCACGACCCAGCATCCGGCGCGTTCCAAGGTGAGCAGCAGACCGAGCGGCGGCTGCTCGCAGAAGGTTCCCACCAGCACCACCCGGCTCTGGTCACGATCGCGGCGGTCGATTTCCAAAGGCGCCAGCCGCAAGTATTCCCGCAGCAGCGCGGTGTGATCCTCGGGCGGAAGGACATTCGCTGCTCGCAACAGCACATAAACTTCTGAGGTCGGGTAGATCCACGGCTGGCGGCTGCGGGCGCGATACAGTTCGCAAATGGTGGAGCGGTTTTCGTTGTACACGGCAATGCTGTGCCGCAGGGCGTCATCTTCGATTGGGCAGCCGCTCAGGCGGGCAAAGTCCTCGCGCAGTGTCTCCAGTTCACGACGCCAGTAAACGCCCCCTGTCCCGGACTCAAAATTCTGCGGCAGGTCCACGTAGCGAACGTAGCGTTCCGGAAACAGCATGGTCCACATGCCCGACAGGTTGCGGATCACATCGCAGATGGAGGGAAACAACATGCCGTCCAGCACGTCGAGCCGGTGCGAGAGGGCGAGTTCGATGGTGCTGCGGGGAATGTGGCAGATGTAGCTCTGGAAATAGGCGTCGCCGCGAATGATCTCCAAGCGCTCGCCTGCGCCCACAATGCCGACCGGCAACATGCCGGCGGCATGGATCAGCTCGCGCGGAACGTAGATGGGCATGTGCCCGATGGCTTTGCGCCCGGCGCCGGCTTCCTTCCAGGCGCGCACCGCCGTCAGCTCGAAGTCGTCGTTCAACTCCTGCGCGCGCTGCACCAGATTGGCGAGTTCCGGGCTCACGCTGTTGCTCCGAACTGGCGCCAGCGTGGCGGCCCCTTGTCGAGAAAGGCGCTCATCGTTGTTTACCCGCGCCCCCAGCTTGGGCGGTCCAGGGCGCGATCTCTTGAATCAGTTCCTCGCTCCACGGCACGCCTTCGGCGAGCCGCCGCCGCAGCAGCACGAAATCGACCTCGCGCTGCTCCTTGCTGCCGTAATGGAAGGCGCGGAAACCGGCGCGCGCCTCGGTCATCATGTTTAACGACAACCAGGCGCGATTGGTCTCGCGGTTGCGGTCCCAATGTTCCAGCTTGTGTTTGCGCAGGCTCTCAATGGTCTTGATGAGGCAATCGGGCATGGTGTAGAGCAGTTGCGTGCACAGCGTGTCCACGGCTTCATCCAGCAGCGTCAGATCTACGGAACCTTTGGCCAGTAGTTTCTTGCCTTGTTCGCGTTGCTCTCCGGTTTTCGCATCGCCCAGCACCAGCCGGCCGTATTCATCGAGCACACGATCGGTGACAACTAATGGATTCGGTATCCACTGCCCGTCCACCTTGAGCGCTGGAACAATCTGGGTCAGGCCTCCCAGCCAGTAGAAGCGGTGCGCACTCCAGGGCTGACACAATGTGCCGCTGACCATGGCCTGCTCCATGCCCACAAACAGAGGCAGAAAATCGGTCGATCCGCCATCGGGCGCTGAGCCGTGCCGCGGGCCGGCCTGGCTGAACACGGCGAGGTCGCTGGCCACAGAAAAATCGCACGCCATGCCCAACTCCTGACCTCCGCCGACGCGCATCCCGTTCACCCGGCAAATCACCGGCTTGTCGCATTGCAGGGCGGTCGTAACCATGTCGTTGAACAGCCGCATGTACTGGCGGTACTCGCCGGGATGGCCGGCATAAACCTCGGCGTACTCCCGCGTGTTTCCCCCGGCGCAGAAAGCGCGCGATCCGGCGCCGGTCACGACTACAGCCACCGCCGCCCGTTCGTTGCTGGCGGCGCGCAACGCCAGAATGATCTCCTTCAGCATGTCGGTGGTATAGCTGTTGAGTTCGGAGGGATTGTTCAGCGTGATCCAGACGTTGTGCAGTCCTTCAGCCGCTGCGCCCGACCGGTCCTTCACCGCCCGCTGCTCTACCAGGATGGAACGTGTGGGAAACGACTCCACTAGATTGTGATCTTGCACGATGGTGTCTCCTTTACTGCTGTTACGGGCCCTAGGGGAAGATCCGATTAAGTCCGGCGGACAATCCTCAGGAGCTAAAGCCCCCGCTCTCATATGAGGCATTTACGGACGGCCGGAAGGCCATCCCCTTCAAAGAGCCAGACGTAATCGGCGCCTCCCTAATGGTCCGGGACCAGAATCACGCGTTTGCGGATTTCACGGCGGGCCACCGCCTGCAACAAAGCGGGCGCCTCGTCCAGCGGATGCCGCTCCACATACGGGCCCAGGACCACTTTGCCTTGCAGCACCAGCGCCAGCGCAGCCGGATACTGTTCCGGCGGGCAGCCCCAATTGCCGCGCGCGGTGGCATCGAACGCCATAAGGTTAGAGAGGCGCAGCTCCACTTTCTTGGGTGTGAACCCGACCACCGCCAGGTAACCGCCATAATCGAGCAGCGCGAACGCAATGGTTTGACCTGCGGGTGTGCCGCTGGTCTCGAAGATTTTCAGCCCGATGCCCTTGCGCCCGGACTGTTTGACAAACGAGCGTACCGCAGATTTCAGTTCCTTCTCGTTCGCCGCACTGGCGTCCAAGGTCAGCGAGGCGCCATGCTGGGCCGCCAGTTCAAGCCTGGCTTGGTCAACGTCAACGGCGACAACTGCGGCGCCCATAGCGGCAGCGATCTGTACGCCGAATCCGCCGACTCCTCCCACGCCGACAAATACAGCCACGTCATCTGCTCCTAAGCCGGAGCGGCGAATCGCCTCGTAGGGCGTGGTGACCGCATCGGCGACGACCGAGAGGAGATCAAGGCTGATGCCTGGCGGCAGGTTTTCAGGAACGGGACAAAGCCCTCGAGCGGGAACGCGAACGTGGGTTGCAAAACCCCCGTCACCGTCGTTGCCGGGCATGAACTGCTGGCGGCAAATCGTCGGCTGGGCAGCTCGGCAGGGACTGCAGTCGCCGCAGGGGATCACCGCAGGGACGATTACGCTGCGGCCTTCCCATTGGGTTGCGCCCTCGCCCGCGGCCACAACGCGACCCGAGATTTCGTGCCCGAGAGTGAGTGGGAGCGGCGCGCGCGTGGGTACACCGTCGAAAGCGAAGCCGACATCGGTATGGCAAACGCCGCAGCCGGCAACCTCTACCACCACTTCGCCAGCGTGCGGCTCAAGAGCGAGAAATTCGTGTCTCTCCAGCGGTTGAGCAGGAGCAGTCAGACGGAAGCCGTAACCGCCTCGGTTGGACGACAAGCAGGAAATCCCCCTCCCCAAGATGGCCCTCACCGCGACCTCGGGGAGTAGCAACAATAGCTTGGCGGCAACCCAAGACTCTGTGATCTAAATCACTAAGGCGAGTGAGAATGGAAGGTTCGAGCGGAAGGATAGTAGTTTTGCATTGTCATCACGAACGGCCTGCTGTTCCCTCGGAGCGTCGTTCCAACGCCGGCAACAGCAGATTCCTCGCTTCGCTCGTAATGACAACTTCGGGGGGCGGGCTCCAACTAAGAGCGTGCCTCTTTAGACGCGCCCACCTTCGGCTCTTTCCGCAGCCTTTAGAAGGTGAAGGCCAGACCGCCACGGACGCTGCGGGCCGACTGCATCAGGTACACCGTCTTGCCGTCTGGTCCCATGACGGGCACGTAGCCTTGCGCCAGCAAGTTGCGCAGGTCCACCAACGCTTCCATGTTCCCCGGCATGAAACGCATACGTGGCAACGGTTGGCGCACGAAAAGATTGAAGAACGGATCGGTCTGTCCCGCCGAAGCGTTGAAAAGATCGACGCCGGTGAGAGTGTTGTCGCCGCTGGTATAGCGATAGGAGGCGATCCACCGGGTTTTGCAGCGCGGCAAGGAACCATTCAGGCTGAGGGCAGCCGAGTGCCGCCAGCCATGTTGAAGACTGCTGCGCACCACATTCCAATCCAGGTTGGGCTGCTCCAGTTCGAGTACGCCACCGTAGGCGTAATCGAAGGTTGCGGTAACGGTGTCAGATATCCGCCGCTGAAACACCAGGCGAATGCCCTGGGCCTCGAGCGCGCCACCATTGAAGCTGAAGGTCCCGGAATAGACGTCGGGCAGAATGTCGTCGGTGGACCAGCCTACATCACCCACCCCCAGCAAAGCGGGGTCCTTGATGCGATCGCGAAAGTACGCGACCTGGAGTTTGTTGTCGCCGGCGCGTTGCGACAGCGAAATCTCGTGATGATGGGCATTCTCCAGCAGCGGCTCACCATCCACCATAGTCATGCGCGGGCCCGTTTCGCTGAGGTCGGCGGGAGCTGAATCGAAACCCTTACTGGCACGCGTGTTGGGTTCGCTGGTGGCGTAGCGATATTCGAGGATGGTGTTGGAGGTCAGGTGCCAATCGGCGACCGCCGAGGGACGGAACGCCATGGCGCCGTGGCCGAGAAATTGAATGTTCTGCGCCTCACTGGCAAATTGAAAGTCGAGAAGGTCGCCGATGGAGAAGCCGTCGGAATACGTCATCGCCACCGCTTCCAGAGCGCCGCGATGCGGCACGGCATCGGGCGTGGCGAAGCGGCGGACAATCAGAGCAATAGTCGGCGTCCAACCTTCATTGCCGGGCCGCCGGTACGAGGCACGCAGCACGCCATCCGGGATGCCTGTGCCGTATCCGAGATTTCCCTGCACGCCGATGGTCGAGGTGTGAAACAGCGAATGCTCAACGTTGAAGGCCGTCCCCAGATCCGCCGCGCTGCCGTACCCCTGGCTGGAGCCGCCCGCCATAAACGCCAAGCTTCCCGTCGTCCCTTTGTCATCGGCGGCGGTCTCGACAATGACGGGCAACCCGTCGTCGAAGCGCAGGATGGGCCGATTGGAGTTGGAGCGCAGGGTCCACTTCCAACTGTCGTCTTCATCGTCCCGTTTGAGCGAGGGAAGCATGCGGACGGCTTCAAACAAAGTGTGCAGCGTGATGCTCAGGACTTTGCTGGCGCCGGCGGCCAGCGCTACGTCCTCTCGCAACGCGGGCAGGAACGAGGCGGCGGACACGCGCACGTCATAGCTGCCCGGCAGCAGCCCACTCAGGACGAAAAAACCCTTGGCGTCGGTGTACACGACCTGG
>CAVTSI010000003.1:0-139169 GCA_963737435.1 uncultured Acidobacteriaceae bacterium
CAACCCGTGCTGTTGAAGAACTCCACCAGGTCGCGGCCACAAGGACGGAACGCCGACAACCCGTCAAACTGGGTTACTTCCGAGTAGCCGACGATACGCCCGGCATCGTGTTCGCTTGGCGTTGGGGACTCGCGATGCTGGGTCCTCCAGCCTGTTCGAGATCCGCACACAAGTGCTAACGTTCAGTAGGACGAACCGAGAACAGTCGTCGAGGCGGGTTCCAACGGCGCGAGCGGGTTCTTGGCCCGCTCGCCGGAGAGTTAACGGCGCTTACCTTGGGTTGCGACGTCCGCGCAGTCCATTGCCGTGTTCGAGGTTTGTTGCGGAACCTGCGGTGGCGGGAGCTTGAAACCGCCGCTGGTTCCGCTGCCCGAGGCGATGATGTTGCCGTAGGCATCGATGATCTCGTAGGTGAAGGGTGCCGGTGACATCAAGTTGCCCGACGAGTTTAGGTCATCTTCGATCTGGCCTATCCACGTGCCGACGAAGTTTCCGCTAGCGTCATACAGAAATTGCCACTGCTCTTCGTAATACTTCCGCTGACGGACGTTTCTCCACGTTCCGACGGCGACGGTCTCCTGGCTGGAAGGCGCTTCGTTGTCGATCGCGGACAGGGCCCCGCCGGGTGCATAGGTCTCATAAACGAAGAACGACGGACCGGAGTCCGGAAACACTGTGATGAGCCACGTCCCTACAATCGGGTCTTGCTTGTCCCCAGGGGACTGCGCTGCCATCGTTCCAGCTAGGGACTCGATCGCTGCCAGCATGGCCAGCAGCGTGAGTAAACTGACGGTGAGATTCCTGCTGCTTCTCTTTTGCATTGTCGTATTCTCCTTTTGGCACCCAGCCCGGACTTGCAAGCTGGAAGCCGCGTTGTCGTGAGGCAGAATGCGGGACCGTGCCGTTAAAAGTCCTTAATTGGTTTGCTAAACTCTGCTAAACCTTACTAATCGCGGCAAGCGCCCTTAAATGAATAACTTCTATGAATTCGGGCCGTTCCGCGTTGACCTTGGGCGACGCATGCTGCTGCGGCAGTGCGAACCAGTTGCAATGTCTAACAAGGCGTTCGACCTATTGCTGGTGCTCATCGACAACCGTGGCCGGGTGATGGACAAAGATGAGCTGCTCGACAGGGTCTGGTCTGGTGTCATCGTGGAAGAGAACAATCTGACGGTGGCGATGTCTGGCTTGAGGAAGGCGTTAGGCGAAGGCCCGTCGGACCGGCGTTACATCATGACCGTCCCCGGCAAGGGCTACCGCTTTGTTGCTGAGGTGCGGAACGTGTTGCCCTCGGGGGACGCGGCGGCTGATCTTTCGCCGACGGCGCGTGTGGAAATCGCACGCGCCGGGAAAGGTTCCGCGGAAGCGGTGACGCCCGCACAATCTCGCGAGATCCCTAAACGGCGCAATGTCTCCCATGTCCTCGTAGCTGCCTTGCTGGTTGGGGTTCTCGCTGTGGGCACTTTCTACTACTGGATGGGAAAAAGGGGACGCACGAACGTGGCTCAGCATCCGGTTCACTCGATCGCTGTGCTGCCCTTCAAGATCATCGGTGGCGCCGACCAGGGCGACCAGTACCTCGGAGTGGGATTAGCTGACGCCGTGACCACCAAGCTGAGCAACCTGAATCAGCTCACCGTGCGACCTATTGGGTCGGTGTTTCGCTATGAGAAAGGCTACGATCCCGTGAAGGCCGGCAAGGAACTTGGGGTTGATGCCGTGCTCGATGGGCAGGTCCAAGAATCGGGACAGCACATTCGGGTGACTGTGCAGCTCATCGCCGTGCGCAACGGGACGACGTTGTGGGCTAACACCATCGACGAGCCTTTCACTAACGTGTTTGCGGTGGAGGATTCCATCGCGGCCGGCATCGCTAACCTGCTTGCTCCGCAACAGACCGAGGCAGAGCAGAAAAGCCTGACCCATCGCTACACGCAAAACTCTGAGGCCTACCAGCTCTACATGCAGGGTCGTTACCTTTGGGACAAGAATACCGAACAGCCGATGCTGAAGAGTCTCGACTACTTTCAGCGGGCGATCGCTGCCGATCCCGGCTTTGCTCGGGCTTACGTCGGCATCGCCGATGCCTATAGCGACCTTGCGATTCAGGGTTATGTACCCTCCACCATCGCCTTCCCCAAAGTAAAGGCGGCAGCGCTGAAGGCTTTGGAAATCGATCCCACCTTGGCGGAGCCGCACAACTCTCTCGCTGTCGTGGCGTGGGCCTACGATTGGGACTGGACAAAAGCTGACACAGAGTTCCAGCGCGCCGCCGTTCTCAACCCGGACAGCGTTGCCACTCATCTGGATCACGGTTTTTATCTGCTAACCATGAAGCGCTTCGACGAAAGCATTGCGGAGGGGAAACGTGCCGCCGATCTCAGCCCCGCTTCGGCCAGCGTGATCACCGGCTTGGGCTACTTTAATTTCGCCGCGCGACGCTACCCGGATTCGGCCGCATGGCTCGGCAAGGCGCTCGACCTCGATCCCGATGAATTTTTCGCTCGGGCCGTGCTGGCAGCCAACTATGCGCTGAGCGGCAAATCATCGGAAGCGCTGGCGGAGTATTCCAAACTCCGCGATGTGGCTCGTTCCGGAAGCGACCCTCTGGTCACCAGCATCGCTGGGTACACCTGCGCAGTCGCGGGAGATCAGAAAGAGGCGCTGCTGCTGCTCAAGCGCTTGCTCCATCCCCCTCCGCAGAGATACGTTGATCCCTACACTATGGCTACCATTTATTCAGGGTTGAGCCAGCGCGAAAAAGGGCTTGACTGGCTGGAGCGTACCTATCAACAACGCTCGGCGAGCGTGGTGTTCATCAACTTCGATCCGCTCTTCCTGGCGTTCCATAGCGATCCCCGGTTCCAGGACCTTGTTCGCCAAGCTGGGCTTCCGAACTGACCCACTCGGTATTCAGCCTTGTCCCTGAGTGTGAGTGGTACGTCTGGCCGGCCGCGACTTGACTCCAGACGTCAGAAGAAAAAGGCCGCTCGCTTTCCCCGGTCGGTTTGCTGCCGAGTGAGGGGCAAGCGGGAAGTAATCCCAAGGTAAGGTTAGCCGACTATACGGCCAAGTGAAACTTCCACCAAGAGGACTTTCGGGGAGTTTGGCGGTGCGAGCGGGATTTCGCAGTAGCTATGGTCGCCCGCTACCGGCGTGGTCAACATTCCGGCACATGGATCTATTTACCCCCAGCGATCGGCGTGCTCGGCGAACTGGGGTTGCACCCTGCCCCTTTGCTGAGAAGTCCCAAAATCATTCGGTCGGCCCGAAACCTACCTCCTGCTCGCCGACTTGCGCATTTCTTTCTCTCGGCCCAGCAGTGGTTCCCGGATCGGTGAGGGCCATGGTCTGCGTGGCATCGGTTTCGGCGGCTCTGCTGTCGGAGTCTACCACCGCCAGACCGAAGTCCAGAATCTTCACGCGCCCGTCGCGTGTCACAAGAATATTCCCCGGCTTCAGATCGCGATGGGTAATCCCCAACGCATGCGCGGCAGCCATGCCATCGGCCATCTGCATCGCCTGGTCAAGAAGGGTGTGGATGTCGTCGGTGGGGCGCGATGGGCGCGCCTTCGACATACTCCATCACCAGATAGTTCGGCCCGACATCGTAAAGATGGCAGATGTTGGTGTGGTTCAGCGCCGCGACGGCCCGGGCCTCGCGCTCGAAGCGCTGGCTGAACTCGGCTTTGGAAACCTTGATGGCGACGATGCTTCGAGGCGTGTGTCCCGGGCTTTGTACACCGACCCCATCCAGCCCGCGCCGACGGGCACAAAAATCTCATAGGGCCCGAGCCGGTCACCTGGAGCGAGAGGCATAGGATCGGAAGTCATGATGACAGTTCGGATAACGGAAGTCATTGAAGCGGGCGGTCTCCATGCCTCGCGTTTGCACCGGCGTGAGCGCAGTTGCGATAATCGAACTCAGCTATGACTCACTGGCGGCGTTTTCTGGCGTTCGCTGTTTTGGGCGTGATCGGGCTAATCGGCGGGACCGCTCTGGCCCAATCCTCGCGTGTGGAGAGCACCGCGGAGCTGGAAGATTACCTGTTTGTCCTGAACCCGCAGGGCAAGAACGTTAGTAAAGGTATCGTCCTAGCCTGGATCCCGCAGCCGATCCAAAAAATCTGTCTGGGGAAGACGCACGAGCAGTGCGCCACCATCGATTATTGCATCCGCACGACGAATCCCCAGGCCGCGCGGTGCCAAAACCTGGGCGTGGACCTGACGAAGTTGCGCCCCTACCCGGCTGGGATGCGCCCCAGACGCATGTTGAGCATCACTTATTTCAGGATCGTGGGCGACGGGCCGGTCCCGGGCTGGCCAGCCCTCCAAACGTATTACGATAGCCAGCCGAAAGAGACGCTCGACCGCTTCTCGATGGCGGCGCGAGTCAAGGCGCGAATGAAGCTGATCCGGAAAACGGACGATGATGATTTTCAGATCCTGAAAATCCTGGCCGCGCCGCCCCTGCAATAGGGCGGATCTAGAACCGAAGCGCTCTTCTTCCCAAGGATCCCCGCCGCCGGCGCACGCGACCGGCGCGTTTTTACAAATCGAGGAAACTCGTTCAATTGGTTTGGGGATCTTTCCCTCTTTTACTTCCTTCTCGAGTTTCTTGTCGATTGGAGTCATAGCTTCAGTCTCGCACTTTGCAAACGCCACCCGAATCCGACTTTAGAACGAGAAATGAAGGCCCAGCAGATCGCCGAGCGCCCAAGAACTCAGCATGGAGTGGAAACCGAAGAACTGCGTACGCATTACCCACGCCGGTTCTTGCTGAGCCTTGCGTGGTTGGCAAACCGTCCAAGTGACCAAGAAACGGCGTTGTGAAGCTGAGGGGCACTTGGATGTAAAACGCCCAAACCGTTGAAATGGCTGTTCGGCAGCTGAAATTCGCTGATTGGTAACGAGAAACGCCCTAGCATCCATCGACTGCGAGTTCCTACTCCATGAGAGTGGATGATCTTTGCGAGCCCCCTCCCAGAATGGTGTGACAGGTAGACATCTTGCCGTTTCTACCCGTTTTCCCCCTCTTCTCAGTAGTGTGTAGCAGGAGAAATTATATGCAAGCCTACGACAATTTCGGTAATCTCATCAGCGAGATCAACACCTGCTACGTGGATGGCAAAGTAATCACCACACAAACCAGCTACAGCAATTATGGCGTCAACAACCAACGGGTCATCAGTCAGAACATCACCGTGCGCGACATGAACACGGGCAAGGTGTCCTCTCAGAACATCCTTGGTGGAAAGCTGTTACCGTAGCGCGGTCAGGCGGGCAAACTTCGCACCGGCGACGGCAGGTGGTCAGAATCGTCTGCTCCCTGTTCGTAAGCTTCCGTGGCTTGCAGTTTCTACCTCGAGGACGGAAAAATTCGCCAAGAAATCGCTTTCGCGTCCATCGAGGACTCAGTTGCTGCAACGGCCTGTTCACGCCAGTGATCACCTACGGGTAGCCGTCGCCGTCCGTATAACCAACTCCTCACGACCTCGCACGGCGTTTCGCGCCGATCTTCGGTGCCTGTGAACGCTTGGAAGAATTCGGCGCCTTCTTGGCCCTCGATCCCGAGGGCCGCCGCGCCCCCGGCACCTTGCCGATTCGAGGATCCCTGGCGACAATGATCTCGCAGGCGCGCAGCGCCGCCTCCTCAAAATCCGGCGCATCGGCCGGAAGAACCTGCCAGCCGGTTACCTCCTTCCCTAATACCTTAATGGATCGCATATTGGGAAATTCGCGTCGGAGACTTTCGTGGTACTCCTCGGTAGTGGCGAGCCACACACCGTTGTCTGCCGTCTCGTCGCACTTGTCGCGGAGGATGAGGACAATCCTGTCCTCAATGTAGACCGCGAGGCAGCCAAACATGGGGCGAGTCCGTGGCGACAGCTGAGCGATCGCGTCCAGCACAAACCCGTGGGGAAAAACCTTGCGCTGCTTGGCCGCGAACACGGAGTCGTCCAGCGAGAGAAAGGACATATTGCGACGAGGCTTCGACATCCGCCTTATGATAACCCCCGAATGTCAGGGTGACCCGTCATACGATCGGAATCGACTCGTGGCGCGGCTAACTTCCCACAACCGGACTTCTGGCCCGTTTCGGCGGGAGTCCGTCCTGACCCATAACTTCAGAGTCGCCCGTTACTCGCCAGCAATGGCACACACATGCGTGCGAAGACTGGCCCGTGTACTGCCGGGGCCCCAGGAACTGGCCTGCACAAGCTCCCGGGCCCGATTCTGCCGGGGCCGGTATCACCCCACTTTTCGGTGACGGAGACGGTGTGGCGGTGCGATACTGCTCACCAGCAATTTGGTCTTGCGGGCTATTGCCGATGCCATAAGCCAGACGCGAGCGAAGGTCTGGCAAGGAGTGTGCATTTTGAACAATTTCTTGACAAGAGCGGCAGCATGTTTGCTGGCGAGACTGATGACAATTGCGGCTGTGGTGATGTTGATGGGTGCAATTCCGGCAGGCGCTCAGCAGGCGGTCCCGGAGCAGTCGGACAAGTACACCTGGCTGGAAGACATCAATGGCGAGAGGCCGATGGCCTGGGTGAAGGCCGAGAATGCGGGCACGGCCGCGGTGATCGAGAAGGACAAACACTTTGCGCCTTTGCAGGCAGAGGCGCTGAAGGTGCTCGAGTCTCCGGACCGGCTGCCAGACCCGGAGTTGCGCAACGGCGCGGTGTACAACACGTGGCGCGATGCCGAGCACGTGCGGGGAATCGTACGGCGCACGACGCTCAAGGATTATCTGACGGCGCAGCCCCAGTGGGACACGGTGCTGGACTACGATGCGCTCTCCAAAACCGACAAGCAGAGCTGGGTGGGGAAAGGACTGGTGTGCCTGCATCCGGATGACGAGTTTTGCCTGGCGGCGCTATCGGCGGGGGGCGAGGATGCCGACACTCTGCGCGAGATCAACCTCAAGACCGGCAAGTTTGTGGAGGACGGTTTTGTTCTGCCACGCGGCAAGCAGACCGTAGCGTGGGTCGACAAAGACACGCTGCTGATTGGGCGTGACTGGGGCCCGGGAACCATGAGCGAGGCCGGTTACCCTATCACCATACGGCAGTGGCGGCGCGGCCAGCCCCTGGAGAGCGCCACCGAAGTTTTTCGCGGTGATGTCAAGGACAACGGCTATGGCGATTATGCGGAAGTGTTCATTGACGGGCAGGGCCACCTCGCAAGGCTCGTGGACCGCAATCTGAGCACCTTCGCGCACGAAACTTACCTGCTGCTGCCCAGCGGACCAAAAAAGCTGGGGTTGCCGCTGAAGGCCCGTGTGGAGGGGATGCTCGACGGACAGTTACTGACGGAGCTGGATGAAGATTGGTCGCCCGAGGGACAAACCACCAAGATTGTTCAGGGGTCGGTGGTTGCGCTGGATCTAGCCGCGGCCGAAAAGGATTCGCTGCGGCTCAAGCCCACCGTGGTGTTTGCCCCGACTTCACAGGAGTTTGAACAGTGGGTTTCAACCACCAAAAACCACTTGATCCTGGCCACTCTCGAGCATGTTCAGCAGCGGGCGTATGTGTACACCCTGGGCAGCGATGGCAATTGGACGCGAAAGCCGCTTCCGGTGCCCGACAATCTGACGATCAATTCCGGGACGACGAGCCGCACCGACGACCGCTTTTTTCTCAGCATGGAGGGTTTCTTAACGCCACCCGCGCTGTGGCTCGGCGATGCCGGCGATGGCTCGTTCGCTGTGGCCAAGTCGCAGAACCCGCAGTTTGACGCCAGCCGCGAGGTCGTCGAACAGTTACAGGCGACTTCCAAGGATGGAACGAAGGTGCCCTACTTTGTGGTGCATCCCAAGGATATGCGCTATGACGGCTCGAATCCGACTCTGCTAAACGCCTATGGCGGATTCCAGATCGCGAGTACGCCGCGCTACCGGGCGGTGGCTGGCAAGCTCTGGCTAGAGCACGGAGGCGTGTATGTTCTGGCCAACATCCGGGGTGGCGGCGAGTTCGGTCCGGCGTGGCATGAGGCGGGGCTCAAGACGCACCGCCAGCGGATTTACGACGACTTCTATGCCGTGGCCCAGGATCTTGTGACGCGCAAAATCACCTCCTCGCGCAGGTTGGGAATTATCGGCGGATCGAACGGCGGACTGCTCATGGGCGTGGAGTTCACCCAACACCCGGAGATGTGGAATGCAGTGGTGATCCAGGTTCCGCTGCTGGACATGCTGGGGTTTGAGCACATGTCGGCCGGCGCGTCATGGGTGGGCGAGTACGGTTCCGTCTCGGTGCCCGAAGAGCGGGCGTTCCTCGCCTCCATTTCGCCGTATAACCAACTGAAGCCGGATGTGCATTATCCAGAGCCGCTCATCTTTACGACAACCAAGGACGATCGCGTGGGACCGGTGCATGCGCGCAAGTTTGCAGCGCGCATGGAAGAGTTTCACAAGCCGTTCTTCTATGACGAGATCATCGAGGGCGGACACGGCGCAGGCGCGGATAAGAAGCAGGAAGCGAGGACCGCTGCCGAGTACTTCACCTATCTGATGATGAAGTTGATGGATTGAGCTGGGCCTGGACAGCAGCGAAGAAGTGACGCTCAACTCCCGGATTGTCGGCAATGCGGAAGTAATCCGGGAACCCGCCAGCGTTTCGCCTCGCGATCCAGAAACCGGCTTCGGGGACATGTGCCGCAGCAGGATCTCCCGAATAACATGATGGACTAGAAGCCGACTTCTGGGCCACCTTGTCCGGGGAGTACCGACGCCATCGAGACATTATGCTACTGACCAAGCTGCGCAAGGGCGTTGCGCAGCGGGGCGCTCGAGATCGCAATCAGGCCACCGTAGGGAGCGTACAGCTCCAGAATCAGAAAGATCGCGCCAGAAACCGACAACCCGCAGACCAATAAGGCGCTGGTCACGGTGGCGTTAGGGGGCGCGCTGAGGCCGAAGCTGATGAAAATCATGGTAAGCCAGAAAACCAGGACTGCGAGCATAGGTTTCGAAATCGAGTTGGCGCTCTGTGCATACATCAACCAGCGGATTTCGCCTAGACTGAGCAGCATACTCGTCGCTTGGGCTTGGAGCGAGCGTTGCTCGTTGTCTTTCGGCGATAGTGCTTGAATACTTTGATAGAGGAGGACATCGGAGCCAGGTGCCGGGGCTGGCGGTTCGGAAGCTCCTGCGGCTTCTTGCGGCCATAGCCGATCAAGACTACGCACAACGATGGCCTGCAGCACGGCACGCGCTTCTTTAGCCTCGGGACCGTAATTGGCCAGCACACGGTCCAACAAGACCACTTTGGCAGACATTTCTGCCACATCGGCAGTCTGCGCGTCGAACGAACCTTTTGCCGAAGCGATCAGCAGACCGAGAACCAAAGCAGTCAGCGTGGCGAGCAGCCCCATCGACAGCTGCACGACACCTTTTGAGGCATCCTCCAGATGACTTTTTGGCAGAACGCCGCGAAGAAACATGCCAAACAGAGCGCCACCGAATACACACACGAACACGATCAAACTGATTGCGATGCTACTCATTGGCCGCTCCTAATCCGCTAACTGACAACATTTCAATCACTAGCTGGCAGCATTATCCCGCCGACTATTTGCTCAAGTGTGCTCAATTACTCGGTGCTGCTTCGTGCCAGCCCTTCTACTCCTCGGCATTTGGCGAAGTCACTGCGCAAGGCCGAATGCGTAGTTGGGTTTATCTCGCTTAAGGTTTTCACGCTTGCCTCGGCGGAATGGTTCTTCAGGACTGAAGCATCCTGAGCAAGCGTAATTTCACGACGAAGCTGGAGGCTTGGCAACTGTCACTTGTGACAGGTACGGGACGTCGCGGGGTGAGTTTGCGCTTAACGTTCGCGAGCACAAAAGGAATTGGCGGCCGCCCGTTAGCAAGAATCCTCCTTGCACCGAGTTATAGTAATTGGCGTGAACAGCCGTAGCTGCTGAAAAACTCGCTCGCGGAGATCACGCTGAAAAATCGTTGCGCTAGGAGGCCCTATAAACGATTTTCTCCGACCGCGTATAATTTCTGGCTACCAATGTCGAGTCGATTTTCAGAAAAACGGACTTTTTCAACACCCACAGCCCATGTCGTAACCTAACTGAGCCGGACATAATGCTCCAAGCGGCATTCGCTTGCCACATTGGCCCGAAACCGGCTTGTAGGAGGTTACTAACGATAATCGGCCAGCATCCGGCAACCGCATCGGCACCGCCACTTGGAAGTAAAACACCCATCCCATCGTTTTGAAGAAGTCCGCCGGCTTAGCGGCCACCAGGACGGAACGGCGACTTCTCGTCCAAGTGATTTAACCAGCCCACGACAGGACTGACTCCACGCCAGATCGGTACAGATACGGTCTTTTATCGTTCCTGACTGATTGCTCCAATCTCCCAGAAGCTGACCTCTTGGGAGCATCTGACTTGTATTGGTTTGTTTATTACTGTGAGTTGCTCGCGATGGGGAGCCAGTGACTAGGGAGCAAACAATGCTCGTGAATACGGATTGTTCGTTTCGCGCTTGCTGATTCGAGTGTTTCAAAACTGGTGTAAAATCCCCTAGTCATGCCGCAATACGTCATCGAACGCGAGGTGCCGGGTGCGGGATCTCTCAGCGAGAGGGAAATCCGGGAGATGTCGCTACGTTCGCTGCAGACGCTGGGGGAGATCGGACCTCAAATTCAGTGGCTGCACAGCTACGTGACAGAGGATAAGGTTTACTGCGTCTACATAGCGCCGGATGAAGACACCATCCGGGAACATGCCCGCCGAGCCGGACTGCCGGCAGATCGCATCGCAGCCGTACGCCGGCTGCTGGACCCTTCTAAGCTGAAATAGCCGGCGGTGGCTCTTCCAGCGCATACTCAATAGCCCTTTGCAGGCTCAGAGCTGACCCTGCTGCCCATGCCGCTTCACCCTCCGCACGGCTCAGCCCTTCCCAGGCAGGCCTCAGCATGTCATCCAATCGCGACTGTTCTGCGCGAGCCAAAAAGGCACTGGTGAGTTGTCGCAGATGGGCGGCTGCGCCTGCAAGCTTGAGCGCCCGAGCCGATTGCTTCTGGCGAACGGCGAGGCAGGCACAACCTTCCAGCGCTCTTGCGATTCCGCGCCGATAGCCAAGGCTGCCGAAAAGTTCCATCGCCTCTCGATAGGACTCGTGAGCAGCCGGGGCATCGCCCTGCTCGCACGCTATGGAGCCTAGATCGGCCAGCGCACGGCCGACTCCCCACACGTCGCCGGCTTGACGGAACGTCGCTAGCGCACGCTGATATAGCGCGTGGGCTGCAGTCAACTCGCCATGTTCGCGGGCGAGATCCCCTTGCTGACTGATAGACCAGGCGGCGCCACTACGATCGCCGACTTGCTCAAAAATCTGTGTCGCTTCGTGCAGAGCCCACTTCGCACGTCGGTAATCTCCCATCGCGTTTACCACGTAGGCCAAGTTGTGCAGACAACGCGCAAGCGCCTGCCGATCGGGCAGCATACGCCAACACGCCAGGCTGCGCTCAAAGTAGCTATGGGCGCTGGAGTAGTCGCCCCGGTCTCGCGCGGAAAGTCCCAGCCCATTCAATGATGCGGCTATGCCCCAGTGATCCCCTAGCTCCTCGTACAATTCTAGGCTCTGCTGCAGAGAACTTTCTGCCGCGGGAAAATCAGCCAGTGCCGTAGTCAATGCGCCGAGGAAAAGCCTGATTCTGGCCCGCTGCGCGGGATAGTTGCTGCAGGCGAGCCCCAGAACCGCTTCCAGCCGCGCGCGTCCCTCGGTGACGTGCACGCGCATATCCCAGAAACGAAACAGCGCGACGCACAGGCGCAGCGCCCACTCCAGCTCGCGGTTTTCGAATAGCCAGTCGAGGGCGGAGCGGAAGTTGTCGATCTCCGCATCGCATTGCGTGAGCCAGCGGGCGCGGGCGGTGGCATCCAGTTCCGGATTTCCCTCTTCGGCAACTACCAGGCAATACGCCGCGTGCGCGCGCCGCACATTCGGTTCCTCGTCGCTTTCGTTCAGACGCTCGAGCGCATACTCGCGAATCGTCTCGAGCATCGTGAAGCGCGGCTCGGAGTCATTGCGATCCACGCGCTGCACCAGGTTCTGATCTACGAGTGAAGAGAGGCCTTCGAGGAGTTCCATGCCGAGATCGCGATTCGTATTGCAAACGGCCTCTGCCGCCTCGAGCGTGCACCCGCCGGCAAAGACCGACAGCCGCCGAAGCAACTTGCGTTCGGCTTCGCCCAGCAGATCGTGGCTCCAGTCAATCGTGCGCCGCAACGTGTGCTGACGTTCGGGAAGATCGAGCGCGCCGCTGGTCAGCAATTGGAGCCGGCTTTGCAGCCGTTGCAGGATCGCGTTCGGCGAAAGTACCTTAATTCTCGCCGCGGCCAGCTCAATTGCAAGCGGCAGTCCGTCGACGCGTGTGCAGATTTCCCGGATGACCGTCACGTTTTCCGGCGTCGCCGTGAAACTTGGCCAGACGGCTGTCGCCCTTTGAAGGAATAACTCTGTCGCCGGCTCCTGTGGCAGCGGAGTGACCGGGAACTCCTGCTCGCCGTAGATGCGTAAGGGCGCACGGCTGGTGACGAGTATCTTCAATGCCGAAGACAACTCGAGCGTCTCCGAAACGACGGCAGCGGCTGCAATAACTTGCTCGAAATTGTCTAGCAGCAGCAAAAGCGGCCCGGAGTTCTCCAGTTGTTCCGCGATCAGTTGCGGCACAGTGCGGTGCGCAACCTGCTTGACCGCAAATGCCTGCGCGAGGGCAACCACGAAGAAATCGGTGTTGGTGATGGACGCCAGCCCGACGAATCGCACGCGTTCGCTGAACTGCTCCGTGAGGCTGTGCGCCACCGCGAGCGCGAGGCGAGTCTTTCCCGCGCCCCCCGGTCCGGTGAGCGTCAGCAGCCTGACTTCAGGCCGAAGTAGCAGCGTTGCGGCATCGGCCAATTGCAGTTTACGCCCGATCAGCGACGTGCGCGGGTGAGGTAGGTCTGTGCGGCTGGCGCGTAGGTCGGCCGAGGAACCTTCGCGTTCTTCGGCTACTCCGTACGTGCCTGCAGCCGACAAGTGCGACGGCTTCGCAGAAACTTGAGTTACGGAAGCGGCAAACAGGTATCCGCGACGCGGCACAGTCTTCAAGAACTGCTGGTCGCGACCGCCCACGGCGCGGCGAAGTTCCACCGTGCACTGGACAAGCGAGTCGTCGGTGACGGCAGTGTCCGGCCAGACGGCCCGAATCAACTCCTCCTTGCTGATCAGCCGTCCTGAGTTCTCCACCAGGTACTTCAAGGTTTCGTAAACCTTAGGACGCAGCTTGATCTCTTCGCCGCGCTGCATGAGGCAGCCTCGCCCGACATCGAGAGTGAACTCGCCGAATTGGTAGGTGAGGGAATGGCTTTGCAAAGCAATCTCGCTCAAAAGAAAAGAGAAAACGCTTCGTCGGTGATGTTTCGGCGTTTTTTTGGCCTTGTTTCGTTACTGCAGGTGCCGTCGATTGTTACTGTGTACTCACCAGGCAAAGCTCAGTCGTCGTTTGTGAGCCTGTACGCCCCCGGATGCGTTCTGTAGTGCGAATTCTAGCAAACCGGATTGCGAAAAAGGCGGACAGCCCGAGTTACGAGCCGCCACCCTCGTCTGCCGGGGCCATGGGGGCACGGCCGAGCTTTAGCAGAATCCAGATTCGCAAGCTGGAAGAAAGAGAGAAAAAAATGAGCACAGCACAAGCACCAGCTATCAACATGGACAAACTGAACGCCTTCATCGGCCAATTCGTATCTGACCTGGGCGCCTCGGTGCACGCAGGAATGGTCGTCATTGGCGAGAAGCTAGGTCTCTACAAGGCACTCGCGGAAGGACCGATGACGGTGGCAGAATTGGCCGCCAAAACGCAAACTGACGAGCGCTACCTGCGCGAGTGGCTGGGCTCGCAAGCCGCTGGAGGCTACATCACCTTCGATGAGGCCGCCGACAAATTCAGCCTGACCCAAGAACAGGCTTTTACGTTGGCAAATGAAGACAGCCCCGCCTATCTGCCGGGCGCCTTTGAGCTGGCATTGGGATCACTGGCTGCGGTTCCGCGCATCACCGACTCCTTCCGTTCGGGGGCCGGCATGGGGTGGCACGAGCACGCGGACGGCGTCTTTCACGGCTGCGAGAGGTTCTTCCGACCCGGCTACGCTGCCAACCTGGTCAGCACCTGGATTCCGGCGCTGACCGATGTGAAGGCTAAGCTCGATGCCGGGGCACGTGTTGCGGATGTCGGCTGCGGCAAGGGTGCTTCGACCATACTGATGGCGAAAGCGTTTCCGAACTCGGAGTTCTTCGGCTTCGACTATCACGACGTATCGATTGAAGCCGCCCGCGAATCAGCCGAGAACGCGGGAGTCGCCGGTCGCGTCACCTTCGAAGTGGCCAAGGCGAAGGAGTTTCCGGGTAGGAAGTACGACTTCGTCACGGTGTTCGATTGCTTGCACGACATGGGCGATCCGATCGGGGCTGCCGCGCACGTTCGGCAGTCACTCGCGAAGGACGGCACTTGGATGATCGTCGAGCCGTATGCGAACGACCACTTCAAGGACAATTTAAACCCAGTGGGGCGGGTGATGTACTCGTTCTCGACGCTGCTCTGCACGCCGTGCTCACGGTCCCAGGAAATCGGACTGTGCCTGGGAGCGCAGGCGGGTGAATCGCGCATCCGGGAAGTGGTAAATTCAGCAGGGTTCAGCCGCTTCCGCCGCGCAGCCGAGACGCCGTTCAACATCGTGTACGAAGCTCGGCCATAGCTTTGGCCTTTATCAGCAGTGATGGTCGTGCGCACTCTGGTTCTCCTAGCGCACGACCCTTCGATTTGCATTGGCAGAAAGGAGTTCATCTCATGCCACAGTCCATCCAACAACTCAAAGCTGCTATCCGGGGCGAGGTCATCGAGGCAACGCATCCGGCGTATGAATCCGCTCGCAAGGTATACAACGGGATGATCGACAAACGTCCGCGCGTGATCGTGAAGTGCGTCGACGTTGCCGACGTAAAGGCGGCAGTCGCGTTCGGGGTTGATAACCGGATGTTGACCGCTATCCGCGGCGGGGGACACAACGGCGCGGGCCTGGGAACGTGCGATGACGGGCTTGTGATTGACCTGTCGCGCATGAAGGGTATTCGGGTTGATCCCGCGCGCAAAACGGTGCGGGTGGAAGCGGGCTGCGTTTGGGGCGACGTGGACCACGTCACCCACGCATTCGGAATGGCAACGCCCTGCGGGTTCATCGCCAGCACCGGAGTTGCCGGATTAACCCTCGGCGGGGGCATCGGCCATCTGACGCGGCGCTATGGCCTCACCATCGACAACTTACTTGAGGTTGACATGGTTCTGGCCGACGGGCGTTTCGTGACGGCGAATGCGCAAGAGCACTCCGACCTGTTCTGGGCCGTGCGCGGTGGCGGAGGCAACTTCGGCGTGGTCACGTCGTTCGAGTTCCAGCTCCATCCGGTGGACGTCGTCCAGTTTGGTCCAACGTTCTGGGACGTGAGTGAGGCCGCGACTGTGCTGCGGGTCTATCGCGATTTCATTAAGACAGCACCGGAAAATGTGAGCGGGTTCTTTGCCTTCCTCGTCATCCCGCCAGCGCCGCCCTTCCCTGAGCACCTGCACAGGAAGACGGTTTGTGGGATTGTGTGGTGTTGCACGGCCACCGCCGAAGAAACGGAGCGAGTTCTGAAGCCGATGCAGAGTGTTGGCCATCCGCTGTTGAACCATGTGGGTCCTGCACCCTTCCCGGCGGTGCAAAGCTTCTTCGATCCGCTATTCGTTCCGGGGCTGCAGTGGTACTGGCGTGCGGATAATTTCACCGACCTTACGGACGAAGCCATCGCACGTCATGTGGAACACGGGTCGAAGATCCCCACAATGCTCTCCACCGTGCACCTCTACCCTGTGAACGGTGCAGCACAACGCGTGGGCAAGAACGACACGGCATACAGCTTCCGCGAGGCTCTTTTTGCCGAGGTCATTGTCGGCGTCGATCCCGATCCGGCCAATGCCGAGAAAATCAGCACCTGGTGCAAGAGCTACTGGGACGCAGTGCATCCGTTCTCAGCAGGCGGCGCGTACGTGAACTTCATGATGGACGAGGGGCAGGAAAGGGTGAAAGCCACGTACCGCGACAATTATGATCGCTTGGTACAGATCAAGAACAAGTACGATCCGCACAATTTCTTCCGGGTCAATCAGAACATTCGCCCGAGTGGAAAGGGCGCGGCAGGTACAGGGGCCTCGTAACTCGCGTCTCAACACGGGTCAGGATAGAGCGACGAGCCAAAACACGCGGAGGCACAGAAAAGCATTGGCACGACTGATGCATCTGGCGTCATCGAAACCTTGCCAACCAGCTTGGCGCATTATCGAATCTCGGAGTGACACATGAAAGAACAGCGGTTCACCATCTCCGTTCCCGAGGAGGCCATTGAGGATCTGCACCGGCGTTTGCGCCAGACTCGCTGGCCGGACACGGTGACCGACTCAGGCTGGACGTACGGGCTCGACCTGGAATGGATGAAATCGATCACCGATTACTGGCTGAATCGTTATGAGTGGCGCACCCAGGAACGGGCGCTCAATGAATACCCCCATTACGTCGCCGACATTGACGGGTTCCGGGTCCACTACCTGCATTTCCGTAGCGAGCACTCAGACGCGGTGCCGCTGATCATTACACATGGCTGGCCGGGATCGTTCCTGGAGCTACTGAAGGTTGCACCAATGCTCGCCGACAGCACGTCGGACCCGTTTCATGTCGTTGTTCCGTCGCTGCCGGGATATGGCTTCTCGGAGCGGGCGTCCTCGCCGGGCATGAACACGTTCCGCACAGCCGAGCTTTGGGTGAAGCTGATGCGGCAACTGGGGTATGAACGGTTCGTGGCCCAAGGCGGCGACATCGGCGCAAACGTTTCCTCGGTGATGGCGTGGAAACACCCCGGGTCCGTAATTGCGTTGCACCTGAATTACATTCCCGGGTCATACCGTCCGTTCGTTGATGAGGCAATGCCACTGCGTCCCGAAGAGATCGCGTTTAAACAGGACGCGCAAAGCTGGTATGACGAAAAAGGTGGGTACTGGCACGTGCAGGCGACGCAACCGCAGACACTCGGCTTCGCGCTGGACGATTCGCCTGTAGGCTTGGCAGCGTGGCTGATCGACAAGTACCGCGACTGGGCCGATTGCGATGGTGTCGTCGAGAGGCTCTTCACTCGCGATGAGTTGCTTACCCATGTAAGCCTCTATTGGTTCACCGAGACGATTGCCTCGTCGTGCCGCATGTACCTCGAGAGTCGAAGAGCGCCCCTTGTATTTGGGAGAGGCGAACGAATCGCGGTCCCCTGCGGGGTTCTACATCTTGCGAAAGAGGAGCCGATGCCGCCACGTGCCTGGGTGGAACGCGCGTACAACGTGGTTCGCTGGACGGAAGAGCCAAAGGGCGGTCATTTTGCGGCATGGGAAGAACCGGAAGTGTTTACCGCGGATGTGCGTGAGTTTATTGCCCCATTTCGGGATGGCGTACCCGGCGAAGGCTCTACAAGGATTACGTGCGCCGAACTCCGGGATTGAACAGACGTACGGCGCTGGTTTGCTGCAGTTTCGTTCAAGCGTTTTCTTCCTGCTGTCCTAGCTCGAACAGTCGCAGCCCTTTATCTTGGGCATGATGTACCCAGCTTACCTTCGCGGGCAGGCCTACTTGGCTATGGGCGACGGCCACGAGACGGTGGTGCAGTTTCAAAAAACAATTGACCATCGTGGGCTTGTGGTGAACTATCCGCTCGCGGCACTTGCGCATCTCGGTCTGGCTCGCGAATATGCTCTGCAGGGCGACACCACAAAAGCGCGCGCCGCTTACAACGGGTTTCTGTCTTTGTGGAGAGACGCTGACCCCGGTCTCCCGCTTCTGCGACAATCCAAGGCCGAGGCCGCAGCAGCGAAATAGAAGGACCCAATTTTCCATCTGGCCGTATAACGCCCATGTCGTGGAAGTGGATGCCCACACTCCCACGAAGTCCGCTTGTGTTCCCTTACGCTTCCCGCACGGGGTGAGCAGCCAAATCTCCTCGAACGCCGTTTCGGGTCCGCCACAGCCCAAAGTCCGAGTGGGCGACAACCGGTCAAAGTGAAGCGGGAACGCGGGACTAATCCATGGATCTGTTCATCAGATGTACCACTGCGTGGTTCTGTTCTAGGACTTCTTCAACGTGTTGGATTGCCTCACCACGATTAGAGAGTTCGATCAGCTTCGCAGCTGGCATGAGCCTTTCGATTCGCACATAAGGCAGTGGCAGTCGATTCACCGTTTCGACGAAGGCGTTCCACGCCACTTCGCCAGCGCCCTCAGTCAGCATTGATGAGTGGAGTTGCATTTTCGGGGTGTAGTCGTACAACGAAGCCTGTCGCTGAGTTCGCTCCTCCAGCGCTAACTGGAACGCTCCGAGTTGATGCAAATGCTGCAATGCTCTGCGAAGCTCGGGGCCACAATGATGGAGCACCTGCTTCAGTCGATCGGTGGCACTCTTCAATTCTGCATTCACAAACACACGAAGACCGTCGGGGCCGAGCGATACTGTCTGGTGCGTCACGTTGCGGTACTCAGGCGCTCGGGGACCGAAGGCAACCCAGCAGGACGGATCGGCCAGCCTGAGGACGCCTACGTCAAAGGCCTCATAGAACGGTGCGAACGCCTGTAGCTTGTCAAGCACGCGAGCGGCGAAGCTTTCCATCTGCTCCCGGATCCAAAGCCGTGCATCGTCATCGTCATGCATGAGGAAGTATTGAAAATGATCAAGTTGGAAGCCAGTAAATCCTGCCATTGCGCTGTACTCCAGGAACTGGACGAGTTGCCTAATTAACAACCTTGCCGAAGCGTCGGGCACTCTTGGCAAGAGCGCGTGGAAGAAGGCATGGACCACCTGCTTTCGCCTGCCCGCTGGTCGCAGTGCCGAAACCTCTGCTATGGGGCGTTTGCCATAGGAGAGATACGGGTACCCCGTGCAGAGTGCTGGTAAAAGGAACGATCTCGCTCCCGGTATAGAGCACAATTCCGCGTAGCCAGCGTTTGTGCGTCGCTTTGGCCAGGGTTTCGAGTCCACGAAGGTCACCACCGTGTAAGGTTGCGCTTGCTTTCACTTCGATTCCAACAATGCGACCGGCAGAATCTTCCAGTACGATGTCCACTTCCTGCCCCGAGGCGGTGCGCCAGTAAAAGAACTCCGGCTGGGTTTCGCTCCACGCTGACTGCTTGCGCAGTTCCATTAATACAAAGTTCTCCAAGACACTGCCAGCCATTCCTGGGTCCAACTCTAGCCTATCGAGAGTGAGGCCTACAAGATGTGCCAGCAGACCTGTGTCGTTCAGATATACCGTGGGGGTCAGGATGGCGCGCTGGCCCGTGTTGACCGACCAAGACCTCAGCAACTGCACGAGAAATGTCGTTTCCAGCAACGCAAAGTATCTTTTCAGTGTCGTTTGCGGCAAGGACAAGCTTCGCGACAAATCCGCGAAATTCAACAGGGCACCTGCACGGCTGGCTATGACGGAAAGCAGTTGCGGGACTGCGGTGAGATCGGAAATGTTGGCGAGATCACGAATGTCACGCTGGAGAATGGTCATCAAATAAGATTGAAACCATGCCTTGGGGCGCGCTGCCTGACGGCGGGTGGCAAGGGGCGGATAACCGCCGGCAAGGATTTTTGCAAACAACTCCGCACGTCGAGGGGCGCTCGATTTTCCTGCCTGCCAGTCGGGCTGCTTGGAGAACAGCGTGTCAATAAAGCCTTCCTGAACTCCGTTGATTTCGCCTTGTGAAAACGGCCAAAGCGTCAGCACTTCCATGCGGCCGGCCAAAGACTCGGACAGCTTGGGAAGAAGCAGCACATTGGCCGAGCCAGTGAGCAGGAACCGGCCAGGTTCTCGCCTTCGGTCAACGGCCAGTTTGATAACTGGGAAGATTTCGGGAACATGCTGCACTTCATCGAGGATAACCGGGGTGTTTAGGCCGGAAACAAAGCCACTCGGATCACGCTTGGCCGCTGCCAAAATGCTGGGATCATCGAACGTCAAATATTGTCGGCCTGGTTCTGCCAGTTCTGTCGATTGCACTAGAGTGCTCTTGCCGGTCTGTCGGGCACCGTTAACCAGTACCACCGGCGTGTCGGCCAGTGCCTGCAGCAGATGGTCGGTGATATTGCGACGGATTATGCCTGCAGAATTCTTCATATTAGGATGATAATATACCTATATATGGACGATAATCAACCATAATATGCGTCTGCTTTTGATCTTTCCTCACATGTTGTGGAAACGGAGCTGGCGTCGGCGCCGGGGCATCCGTTCTACCAGCGGCTCAGCCGTTGTCCCACGTCGACTGGCCGTTGCCAGTGGCTAGCCCCCATGCACCTTCCCGCTTACTTGATTACAAAGTAGATTTGATATCCCTCGCTTTCGTGTCTTATTCACCACCCGTGCACTCGCTCTGTTAACCTGCACGCGGCGGCCAACCCTTTTGCCTTGGTTGTGGGTACAATTGTGGGTATGCTAGGAATGTGGAATTTAGCTGGGACGAGCCAAAACGCGACTGGGTGCTGGCGGAACGCGGGATAGATTTTCTCGGCGTGGCCTTCGCGCTATTTGATGGCCGTCCCCTTCTCACAGTTCCGACGCCACGGGACGACGGGAGAGGGGAAATTCTTCGCGGTCATATGGACGTGACGCGACGGAGCAGTGCGAATTATCACGGCAAGGAGGGCGAGAGATGCGGAAGAAAAGCGATACCGTGCACTATACGGCTAAACAAATCAAAGCCAAGATTGCACGGGGCGAGGACCGGACAAATTGGAACAAGATTGACGCGGTGACCGGCGCCCAACTGGAAGCGTCGATCCGTGCGGACGTGGATGACGTTCGGGGTGAACCCGACTGGACGCAGGCCATCGTTGGCATCCCGGCTCCCAAAGACCATATCAATATCCGCATTGATCACGATGTTTTGCAATGGTTCAGGTCAAACGGCAAGGGCTACCAGACCCTCATGAATAACGTCCTCCGTGCCTTCGTCCAGACGCGACAACAGCGTCAGAACACCAAATCAAAATAGTAGCGACCGGCCTGCTTGGGCGCAAAAACGTTAAGCCTCGGGGACGCTCGATCGGAAACACCTGACGGTGTGTGCTGCGCACAGCCGCACGGGCATTGCAGCGGCCGACTTCTCGCGTATTCGCAATGCGGATTTGGGGAGGTTCACGGTCGATCGTCTCGATGTCGATCATCAACCGGCTCGGCTCTCGCGTCGAGGTGGCGGTCCAGGTACATCGCGCCGAAACAGTCGCCCAATGAGGCGTGTCCGGAAAGGGCAGCGGGGTGCCGATTGGGTTCCGGCATGGAAGCCAACGTCTCGTCGCTTGGGACGGGGTGGTACGCGTGGCATTTGGCACGCAGCCTGATCAGGTTCTGTTCCACGTCGCTACCGGACTGGCTTCGGAATTTGATGTGGTGGACCTGCAGGTTTTGCATGCTGCCGCAGACCTGGCATCACCAGCCATCGCGTTCTAGCACCTGTCGTTGCAGATTGCGGGAGTTGTTCGCATCGAGTCGGAGTCGCGGGGTTTTAAAGGATCGGCCAGACGCAGCTAAGTAAATACGCGAAGGGGTTGAGTGTGCCCACGCTGGAGTTGCCGCTGAAACTGAAGTCTTAATTCTGGCCGCAGCCTCGACTGGATTGTCACGGGCGGAGAGGGAACATGATTCCTGCATCTTCCACAATGGCCTTCGCTGAAAAATCGCATCACCACAATGGGCCGGAGCTGAAAACGTGCTCCTCCCTGAGGCGTGTTGGCCGCAGCTACCGGCGCAACATCTGCTCTTCCCCGGGGTAACCTTGCGACCTCCGCCGAGCCGCTGCTCGCACCTTATGGCTCCGGAACTTTACGCACTTCGAATTGTCCAAGCAGCTTGCTGAGCAGGAAGTCTGGATCACCTGAATCCTGGACGTGTTCGATGGCAGGCTTTAGGCGGTCCCCACTGTTCGGTCCGGCTCAGGCCGCTCTCGCGCAAGACGATCAAGCCGAGATGCACATCCACATCCACATCGAGGAGTTAGCCTTGGCATCCCTGGGCAAAGTCCCAGCGAGTGGATGCCGGAAACAACCATTCCTAGCTGATTTGTCAAAGGGCCAAATCCAAAGGAGTTGCATTAGAATCAACGGCTTAAATAGGCGAATGGACGGCGAATCACATGTTTGCTGGCGTCCCAGGCCTGACAACCAGACGTAACCCCTTTGTTTTCAACCAAAAAATAAAGTTGTCTCCATACCACTGAAAAGTCCGCCGACTTTGTATTCCTCTAGTGTGATGCGTTGCCGGTGGCCATCGGGCCTACGGTAGCGGTTCTCGGCGCGTCCAGCGGGGCGGCTTAAAGGGCGGTCTTTGAAAATTCGGTCGGTGTCGCGCTGTCGGGCGGGTAGGGCGTCCGAGGGTAGCCGGTAAGCCAGCGTAGGTGTCACCACAAATAGCAAGGGCAAAACAGTCAACCATTAACCACACCCACACTAAAAACAAGGGAGTCACATTATCTAAAGCAAATCCCCCGACTTAACTGTCCTAATTGTCATTTAGTTCTAACAACCCTGGCCAAGTCGCTGCCGGCTGCTGGGTTAACGCCCGCTGCTCTTAACCTTCCCGTCTGCTCGGGCGGTACTGGCGCTTGCTACTGCCAGCCCGCGCCTCGGCGGTAACCAAATCGGGGCGGGCTTCGGCCCGCCTCAAAACACACCCAGGAGAAACATCATGAGATCAATCGTAGAGATTGAAGCGGCACAGGCCAAGCTGATCGCCGTGCAAACCGGTGCCGTGACTATGCCGGACGAGTTTTACGACCCGACGAACAACTACGAGCTCGAATGTATGGCCAAGGAGATGGCCCGGATTCTCACCCTGGCACCAGGCGAGACCGTCGAAAATCGGCGGGCCGGGGTGTGCAAGCTGCTGGACAGGATGCTTGCGGCTTCACCTGGTACGCAGGCCAGCCTGATCGCCTATCACGGTGGTGCCAAGGAAGTCTGGCTGCCCAAGTGGTGCGTCAACCTCACCGCCATGGTCAATGTACTGGACTGGGCACTGGGGAACCCGGACGGTGAAGCTATCGCCGAGAACCTCTCGGCCATCGACGCGTACTCGGCCATCGGAAACGATAATGAGAGAGAAGCGTGAATACGAGTATCTAGGTTATATAAGCCTGTTGTAATGCCGGCCGGCATCCACCGTTCACCAGCCAAGACGGTCCACGTGGACCGCAGAAAAAGGAACCATGAAGAAATCGAAGCGTCAAGTCCTCAGCAATGAACCCATCCACAAGAAGCAACAAGCTTCGGAAGGAGCAATGTGAAAAAACCAGACCGGACGATTTACACCACAGGCGAACTGTTTTCCAATGGCACTGCCATCGACATGTTGAGCAATGGCAAGCTGGCTCTCTGGGAGAAAGGCCACAAATCAGCGCGCATTGCGCCCGAGGTGCCCTTGGGCGACGTGACCTATCGGCCAGTGATGCTCGGCGAATCGCTGCGGAAATTGCTGCGCTTGCCGAGCAGGGTCTCGCATACTCATTCGCTCAAGGAATTGGTACCCGACCTGACCAAGTTCATCAGGAAGCACTCGTCGCTGGCCTCCGATGAAGCTTTGCTGGTCGCGGCCTTCGTGTTGGCAACTTGGGTCACGGAGAGCCTGCCCAGCGCTCCGTGCCTTAACCTTTGGGGCCCCATAGGGAGCCAGGCGAAACTTGTCGCGCTCCTGGAGTCTCTTTGCCGGCGAGCGATTCGCGTAGTTGAGCCGTCGGTTCGGCAACTATCCAAACTCCCGTCCGGCGTACTTTCTACCTTGATTCTCACCAATCCGACTGGCGCCGCTCTGAAACAACTCCTTGCCACCCTTGAGAATCCAGATGCCGTCGTACTGCAAAACGGGGACGTTGTGAACCTGCGTTGCGCAACCGTCGTTTGCACCCAGGAACCCATATCGCCGCTTGCAATTCGCATCCGTGTATTGCCAGCTGGCAGAGGCGAGCAACACCTGGCCCGCGCCGAGGCCGACGCGCTGGTGGAACACTTTCAACCGCGTTTGCAGGAATATCGCTTCAGGGAACACCTGGCCGTAGCGAACTCTGAGGTCGACGCATCCGACTTCGAACCTGAAATCCGGCTGATGGTGCAGACGCTCGGCGCTGCGCTTGACGGCGTGTGGCCCCGCCAGGTTGATCTGGTTGAGGCGCTGCTAGGCCTTGATGAGCAAGCCAAGCTGGAGCGCTCAGACAGCCTCGCAGCCTTCGTGCTGGAGGCCCTGTTGGCTGTGTGCCATGACAAGAAAGAGACCGCGTACGTTGGCGAGATCGCTGAGCTCGTCAATGCCATCGCGCTTGGGCGGCATGAGGAACGCGAGGTAACCGCCAAGAAAGTTGGCAGCATTTTGCGCAAGAAGCTTGGACTCACTCCAGGCAAGGACACTAGCCGGGGCTATTCGCTCTCACTCGACAGTAAAACTGCTAGCCGCATCCACCGTCTCGCGGGGTCCTATCGCGTCGTGTCCCTGACCTTCCCTGATCAGCAGTGCCAGTGGTGTCGCCAACTTTGGGCTCCAGATGACGCCGACGTCAGCGATTTCTTTGAGACCCTGGCCTACGCCAGGCGCGACCAAGTCGACATGGGCGAGCTCGATGACGACTTCGACATAGAGAACGAACAACACGTTCGCCACGTGCAGAACGTGCACAACGTGCACGCTACAAACGGCCCGGACAAGGAAGAAGCGGAGGAGAAGGAAGAAAGGAGTACCGTATGAAGAGAAAGGTCTCGGCGCGAGACTACTGGCGTCTCCTGTATTTGCAATCGCTGGGCTGTCCGGTGGACTGTGAGCACCTGCCGCGGATGATTCAACCGCTGCGGATAGAAACCGTAGGCAGCTATCTCAACACCAACCTTTATCCGCTCGAGGGTAGTGCCACCTTCATACTGCCCCTGCACATTTATGTTGCAACGCCCATCATCGTCTACGGGTATTACCTGCGTTTGCAGGGGTTCGGCTACTGGGTGTCTCGGCTTGCACCGTCGAAGCAGCACCCGGAACACTACCTTCTACCCCCGGGGATTTACATTCCCAAGTCAACCGTTCTGAATCACATATTGCATCCAGCGTATCCGCTGCGGCGCAACATCCACCTCCGCGGCCTGCTCTTGGGCACGATCCCTGAAGACATACCAAGCTCTGCGGGCGCGACGGTCCAGGGCGTGCTCGGCATTGAAGACGTCGACGGTAGAGAGTACTGCTATCCCATAAGCGTCGAGAATCGCCGGCTGAATCCCGATCTCCTCCGCAAGTATGGCGAGGAAGCGACATTCCCGCCGCCCCCTCCAGCGCAGCCGCCCTTGACCGCGAAGCCGGCGGTGATCGACAAAACCGAAACTCCTTTAACAAAGATGGTCACCAAGCTAATTGCGGATCTGGAGTAACAAGCGGAAGCGCAGCGATCCCGCAAAGAGGAGGGTCTTCTGGCCTCTGGGCAGAAGGAGAGCTCGACCTAATACAGATTGGGCTTTCAGCCGCCATCGACCAGGATTAGCATTAAGCAACTTGACCGAAACAGGCTTCTGAGTCTAGATGGCCGCGGCTTACGGCCATCTCGTGTTCCTCGATCAGCCCCTCTTGCCAGGAAGATGAAAATTACGAAGCGAAGCCAGTAAGTCTTTTGTTATGAGTAGGATAATGAAAAAGTAAACAAACAGTGCGGCAGGGAAGGGTGACGAGGCTTCGATCGAGAATTCCAGGATGACTGGCGCCGCGGATTGATGGCAGCTAGAAAACTCAACGCCCCAAGGGGCAGGACATTGAAAGCGGTGACACGGCATGCCAAGGATATCACCCGCCAATTCATTGTCCAGGTGGTTCCTTGACAACTGAATTACGTAAGGGCAGCCGTCAGAGCGGCTGCCCTCCGGGGCGCTAAGGGTTCTATTAACGAGAAAAGCCAGGCGTGGCGGAAGTTTTCGGTAGACAGATTTCCTGGGGGATGAAGCAGCCTTGTCCGCCCAACGGCTTCACAACCCAGCCGCCTGTCGCGCATCTTTCCATTCGGTCGCCAGCCCGAGCTCAACGATCCACTTTTCCAGATATGCATGCTCAAGCACGTCCCAGCGCATCCTGAGAATCCCCGCAACGTCCTCTATGTGCCGTCGGGACTGTGCCCGCTTTGCCCACTCGAGCTTCGCAACCACAACGTCCTCGGCACTTGCGACAAAAATAGTGAAGCCCTGCAGAACGACCGGTTGGCGACGCTCGAACTCTTCTTCACTGAAGGGACGGGACTTTCGAAAGATCAAGTCGATCTTCCAGCCGGTTAACAAGTCAATCACGTTAAACAAAGACTGCCGTTCCCGGGCTTGCAAAGCCATTTCCAAGTCCGCGTAGTACTCATCGCTTGGCAGGAATTGAAAGAACGTCTGCAATTGCGCCGGAGTTGCTTCAATGATGAGGTCAATGTCTTGGCTGCTGCGGGGAAAACCATAGTAGGCGCTCGCAAATGAGCCCGTAAGCATGTACGGAATGCCGGCCTGGTCAAGCGCTCTGGTGAGCCGGCGAAAGACTTCTGCGACGTTCATCGCAGCCGCGCTGGCACCGGGCCCGGTTGGAATGCCAATCGGAGGAGTTCGCGCGCGACCTCGGCGTCCGACCACTCGGGATGCTCTTGCCGAATTCCCGCTCTCTGCAATTCCCCGGCAAAAATACTCATTTCCAGGGCTATCAGCAGACGCTGTTCTCCAGTCATTGCCCTTTGAACCTGCCAATGCACAGCTTGCGCGGAAGAGGTTGTGTCGGTGATGGTCACGCCAAAATGGTAGCACGCCTGTTGCAGCCAACATCGTCAACTTTGGCAGCCCTCATGGCTGCCAGCGTGCGCCCTGCGGACCGCCTCACCGTGGCTCGATTACCTTCAGCCCTCTTATCTGGGCAAAGTGACGTTTGTTGAATGTGGCTACGTCACTGCCGCGTTCCAAGGCCGTCGCTGCGACGATGAGGTCGTAGAAGCCAATCATTTTGCCGGAGGACTCCAATGCGGCCCAAATCCGCGCATGTTCATACGCCGTCTGCTCTGTATAGGCGATGATTGGCAACGGTGCCAAAACGGTGCGAAGATAATGCTCGCGCTTGGTCTTATGGGACCCTGCAGCTCGTTCCACACCATGCCAAAGTTCTGCAACCGTGATGGCCGCAATTTCAAATTGATCATTCCGGTGCGATGCTACCCAACTCTTCAAATCGAAGGTCCCTGTTTCCCCGCGAATCACAACGTCCGCGTCAAGAATTATCGCCATTTATCACCCGGAGCTTTGAGGGTTTTGCGGGCCGCCCGTAAATCGCGATGCCATGCCCTGGCTTCGTCCTCCGGCAACTGAGTATTGCTCAAAGCCAAGGCCAAGTCCCGGCCGGAACAGACCTTCTCATCATCCGGCACCAGTCGGGCAACCGGCGAGCCATTCCGGAGCAGGACAAACGTGACGTTTTGATAGTGGGCGCGGTTGACGCAATCGGCAAAATTTCGCGCAGCCTCCGTCACGCTAATAGTAGTGGTTTTCATATAATAAGATTATCAGATTTCTTGTAGATTAAGTAGCGCTCCGAGCTTAATTCATGCTGCCCTTGGTAGCCAAACAGCTGGGATCGAAGTAAAGAAACCTCAAGGACAATCTTTTGCCCACCAAGCGGCACGAGGGCTGGCAGCCGGCCGGGTGGGCTGGCGCACCTGAGCGGTAGCGGCGAGAAACCGGCCAGCCGGGTCGCGGTGCGGCAGTGGCAATTGCTGGGCCACCGGCACGATCTCGTGGGTGAAAGACACCTCTCGCTTCTTCGAATCAAGAACTCACTTTGAAGGGGTTGAACACTTGGACGTTTAGCTGCTTGAAATCATCCTCGTTTCTTGTAGCTACGATCAGATCGTGCTTACGAGCCGTAGCAGCAATCATTCCATCCTCTACAAGGTCGTCTGATTTGCCGTGCATTAGTCGGCCCCATTCACGAAACGAAGCTGTATCCATAGGAAGAATCTGGTACGAGGCTTCCAGTTGATCAACCCATCGTTCGATCTCCGTGGCCTTTTCTGGATCCTGGCGGCGTGTAAGCTCAATCCCGGCCTGCAATTCGCCCATCGTGACCGCTGAAAGAAACACTTGCTCATCTCGCAAATCCGTAAGCCAGGCGACAACAGCGCCGTGCGGCTTCTGCTTGCGCATTTCCGAAACCACCTTGGTGTCCAACAGGTACTTTTTCACCTGAAGTTCACAAGCTTCCGCCGCCGAAGCTTATGCCTGTCGGGAACTAGATTTTCAAAGCGCGGGCCCGGACCAAGAAGCAATGCCCTGAGACTTGGCCGCGCGGATTTCTGCAGCCGATGCCATTCTTCGATCGGGACGAGCACAGCAGCCTCAACTCCGCGACGCGTGACGACTTGTGGACCCTTTTTGAGGGTGATTTCGAGCATCTCGCTAAATCGAGCTTTTGCGTCTTGTACCTGCCATGTAGCCAAATTGCACCTCCACTCGTTGTTACTTCAGCATATGACTAGTCAGAACACTAGTCAAGGTCTCTAGCGCCCCTCGAGACGCGCCACAAGCAACAGACTCGGTGTCGAGAAGAAGTCTCACTCGCGCAGTGCCTCAATATCGGTTTCGTCGATCACCGGAGCCACAATTACATCATGGTCATAATTAAATGATCATAATGGACCAAGGACGTGATGACAGGTCACTTGCAGCGGGGTTACAACGGGGAGCAGGTGCCGGCACTGGTGAGCCTCCAGGTCCCACGCGATGGGTAGAGTTCTGCAGGGCAGGGTGCGATCGGTACGGGGGCGTAGGATGGTTCGCCTCCAGGGTAAGCGCGCCCCAAAACTTGGGTATGAGGGGTCGACCCAACACCTTCTCGAACGGGCGTTTTTGCGAAACGAAGCCAACAAGTCTTTTGCTATGAACAAAATCATCTTCGCCTAGCGGCGCCAAGTGAGCGTTCACGTTTCGAGCGAAGAGCGCTGCATCCGGCGGCTCGATCGGCCGCGGCGTAGGCGCTGGTGACGAGTGTCAGATCCATGACCTGAGCTGTAGCGGCGAGAAATCAGGCAGCCGAGTGGCGGTGCGCCAGTACCTCGACACTCGAGAGCGAAGCCAGTATAGTTGCCTCCTGGCTCAAGCAACCGGGACCATGCATGGCTAATGCCGTAGAACTGCGCAGCATTCATAAGACCTTCGATCACTTTACCGCCGTCGATCATCTGTCGCTTAACATCCGCGCCGGCAGCGTGTATGGCCTGCTGGGGCCGAATGGGGCCGGCAAGACTTCTTCCCTCCGCATGATGATTGGGATCACCATGCCCGACGATGGGGAAGTCTGGCTTTTTGGCGAGAGATTCCACCGCCAACAGTTACAGCGCGTCGGTTATCTGCCGGAGGAGCGCGGGCTGTACAAGAGAATGAAGGTGCTTGACCACCTGATATTCCTCGGCCGCCTGCATGGGCTCCCGGAGCAGGAGGCCCGCAAGCGTTCGCTGGCCTGGTGCGAGCGGCTTCAGCTCAGCGAATGGACACACAAGAAGGTGGAAGCGCTGTCCAAGGGCATGCAGCAGAAAGTGCAATTCATCGCGGCCCTGCTGCATGATCCCGATCTCGTCATCATGGACGAGCCCTTCGCCGGCCTCGATCCCAGCAATGCCGTCATGTTGAAGAACGTCTTACTGGAGTTGAAGAAGGACGGGAAAACCATACTGTTCTCCACCCATCGCATGGACCAGGTCGAGCGACTGTGCGATGCCATCTGCCTGATTGACCATGGCCGCTCCATCCTGGAAGGCGATCTGAAAAAAGTCAAGGCGAGCTGGGGTAAGAACCACGTGCAGATGCAATATGAAGGTGATCCCCACCTGGACGGCAACCCTCTGGTGGAGTCGTTCAACAATTACGGCAACTATGTGGAAATCCGCCTGAAACCCGGAGCGGACGCCCAACAGTTGCTGCGCGGCGCCGCCGACCGGGCGCGCATCACCCGTTTTGAGCTGCTCGAACCTTCGCTGGAAGAGATCTTCATCGACGTTGTCGGAAAAAATGCATAAGGTCTGGCTCATCGTCCATCGCGAATACCTGGAGCGCATTCGCTCCAAGACATTTCTCTTCTTTACGCTGCTGCTGCCTGCCTTGATGGCCGGCAGCATCCTGGTCCCGGCGAAACTGGCGGACATCAAATCGGGCACCGCCCGCCGCATTGTCGTCGTGGCTGCGAATGCGGATTTGGCGGCGGCGGTGAAGCAGGAATTGCTCGCTCCACCACCAGAAGCATCCTCCGCGGGCCCGCCTGAGAAAACAACACCGAAAGACAGCTTCGTGGTGCAGGTTAGCACCACGCCGACGGCGGAATTGCACGACGCCCTGGGCCAGCAGGTAAGTGCCGGAACCATCGACGGCTTCCTGTGGCTGAACCAGGATGACCTGGCGAATCATAAGGCCACCTACAGCGCCAGGAATGTTGCCGACTTTCAGACCAATGGTGCGGTGCGCTCGGCAGTGCGGACCGCGCTGGTGAAGCAATACCTGGCGCAGAAGGGCATGACCGGGCCTGAGGTGGAGACGCTCCTCACCCCGGTGGCACTTAGGACCGTGCACATCAGCAAAGGCCATGAAGGCGCCAGCGGCATGACGGTGTTTGTCACCGGATTCATCATGGTCATGCTGCTCTACGTGAATGTGCTGATCTACGGGATGTCGGTGATGCGTTCTGTCATTGAGGAAAAGAACTCGCGCATTCTGGAGGTGCTCCTTTCCTCGGTCACTGCGAAAGAGCTACTTGCCGGGAAGATTCTCGGGGTGGGAGCGGTTGGTTTGACGCAGATTTTGATCTGGTTGGTCATTGGCGCTCTCTTCTCTGCCCCGGGAATGGTGGCCGCGCAGGCGTACCTGTCGAATGTGCATATCGTCGTCTCCGCTATCGCGTGGTTCGGGGTCTTCTTCCTGCTCGGGTACTTTCTCTACAGCACGGTGTATGCCGCATTGGGCGCTATGGTGAATAGCGATCACGAAGCGCAGCAGATGCAATGGCTGGTCTTCTTACCGATCTTGCTGGCCGTTTTCCTGGCCAGTCCGGTGATGCAGCACCCTGATTCTCCGATGGCAGTTTGGCTCTCCCTGGTACCCTTCTTCGCACCCATCCTGATGTTTATCCGCGTAGTGGGGGAGCAACCGCCCGCCTGGCAGGTGGCGCTTTGTCTGGCGCTGATGCTGGCGACGATATACGGCCTGCTGGTGCTTTCATCGCGCATATACCGGGTTGGCATCCTGATGTACGGCAAGCGGCCGACATTGCCCGAACTGCGGCGCTGGTTGAAGTACGCAGGTTAGAGTCACGGCAAAATGGTTGCACGCCCAATTGGAGCCACAATCGTCAGCAGTGGCAATAGCAAGCACGCCCACTCCGATGCATAGTGCGATTCGGTGAAGGGCGCCGCTTCCGTCTTCGGGAACAGTCTGGCAACGGAGTCGTGGTTGCAGCCACGAATTTCGGCATCTAAGGTCTATCATTAGGGCTGTCGGAATTCCCCGACTCCCCAAATTTGCGACAAAGAGTTTAGCGACCAAAAGCGGTCGCAGAAAGAGAACTCTATGACCAGAAAAGTTGCGAAGTTAGGTTGGTGGAGCGCAGTGCTCGCCTTGGCGCTCTCGACCGCAGTCTTCCCCGCGCGAGCCGCCGCTCAAGACCAAGATCAGCAGGATGATCCCCCCACTCGCGTCGCTCGACTCGGCTACATGGAGGGTTCGGTTTCCTTCCAGCCCGCCGGCGAGAACGATTGGGTCGAAGCTGTTGCCAACCGCCCCATGACGACCGGCGACAGGCTCTGGGCAGACAAAGACTCGCGCGCCGAAGTGGAACTGGGATCGGCGGTGATTCGCCTGAGCCAGAACACTGGCTTCTCCATCCTGAACCTGGATGACCATACCGTGCAGATCCAACTTTCGTCGGGTACGATCAACCTTCGTGTGCGCCGCCTCGATCAGGACGATGCCATCGAGGTGGATACACCAAACCTGGCATTCACGGTTTCCCAGCCCGGAAGCTACCGGCTGGACGCTAGTGAAGACGGCAGCTACACCGTCGTCAGCCTGCGCGACGGCGGAGGCCAGGCCACCGGCAACGGCCAGACCTACACGCTGCACGCTGGACAAAGAGCCACCTTCAGCGGCGGGACCGATTCGCTGAACGCCGACGTAGAAGACCTGGGTGGCCCCGACCCATTCGACCGCTGGGCCGACAGCCGCGATCATCGCGACGATAATTCGCGCTCGGCGGAATATGTATCGCGCGATGTCGTCGGCTACGAAGACCTGGATGACAATGGCACCTGGCGCGACGATCGGGAATACGGCCACGTCTGGTATCCGAGCGTCGCCGTAGGCTGGGCGCCCTATCGCGAGGGCCACTGGGACTGGATTGCTCCCTGGGGGTACACATGGGTCGATGACTCCGCCTGGGGCTACGCGCCCTTCCACTACGGACGCTGGGTAGTGGTCGGCGGCCGTTGGGGCTGGATAGCCGGACCCGTGAATGTGCGGCCCGTGTACGCGCCCGCGCTGGTGGTCTTCATCGGCGGAGGAGGCGGGGGCTTCGGCGGCAATGTGGGATGGTTCCCGCTGGGTCCGCGCGAGGTTTACGTGCCCCCGTACCGAGTCAGCCGCGGCTACATGAACCAGGTGAATGTCAGCAACACCACGGTCAACACCACTACGATCACCAACGTCTACAACAACACCATCATCAATAATCGAACCACGAACATCACCAATGTGAACTACGTGAACCGGAATGTTCAGGGTGCGGTGACGGTGGTTCCGCAACGCGCTTTTGCCAGCGCGCAGCCCGTCGCCCGCGCGGCGGTTGCCGTAAACCCACAGCAGATTGCCAGGGCGCCCGTAAGCGCGAGGGTTTCCGTGGTTCCTACACAGCAAAGCGTGCTGGGAGCGAAAGCTTCCACCGCGAACCGCGTGACCGCGCCGCCAGCCGCGGTAATGCACCGGCAGGTGATCGCGAAGCGGACGCCGCCTCCGCCGCCGGTGCCGTTTGCCAAACAGCAGCAGGCCCTGGCAGCGCATCCCGGACAGCCTCTGGCGCAGCACGAGATCCAAAACTTGCGTCCGACCGCCGCCGCGGCTGCGCACCCGATGGTCAAGGTAGCGCCTCCCGGCAAACCGGCGACGCCGACCACCGGCCATCCCGGCAACGCGCCCAATGCTGGCCGCCCGGGACAGCCCACTCCGCCCGCCAACCCGCCGAATCGCCCCGCGCCGCCCGCTGAGATGAACCGTCCACCCGCAGCGCCGCCGAATCGCCCTGCGCCGCCTGCTGAGACGAATCGTCCGCCGGTAGCACAGCCGCCGAATCGCCCCGCGCCGCCTGCTGAGATGAACCGTCCTCCGGTAGCACAACCGCCGAATCGCCCCGCGCCGCCCGCTGAGACGAACCGTCCGCCAGTAGCGCAACCGCCGAATCACCCGGCACCGCCCGCTGAGACGAATCGTCCACCCGCAGCGCAACCGCCGAATCGCCCCGCGCCGCCCGCTGAGACCAACCGTCCTCCGGTAGCACAACCACCGAACCGTCCCGCGCCGCCTGCTGAGACCAACCGTCCACCCGCAGCGCAACCGCCGAATCGCCCCGCGCCGCCCGCTGAGACCAACCGTCCTCCGGTAGCACAACCACCGAACCGTCCCGCGCCGCCGCCTCAGACGAATCGTCCGCCGGAAGCGCAACCGCAGAACCGTGCTCCAGTAGCGCAACCACCGAGTCGCCCCACGCCTCCACCGGCAGCGGCGAAGCCATCTCCGCCGCCCCCACATCAGCAACCGAACCTGACGCCTGAGCAGAAAAAGAAGCAGGAAGAAGAACAAAAGAAACAGCAAAAGCCGCCGGGCGTGTAGCGCCTTGCTTGCAACAGAAAGGCATGTGAGAGGTCTGAAGATTTAGCCGGCATCCCGGCAAATGTCGGGATGCCTTTTCTTGCAGAAGTTCTAGTTGAGCTGCCAGCGGGGGTCTTCGACGTCCGCTACTAGAGCTACTGGAACGGAGTGCACAATCTGCGTCCCGTTCCTCCTCTTCCTCAGCACCTTATCCCGGCCCTAGTCGACCTGGCGTCAGCGCGGAAGTTTCCTTGTTTCCCACACTAAAGCGCTAAGATTGAAAAGCTGTATTTAATGAGTCAAAAGTGTATAGTATGGCAACACTTCCATGGTCTAGACAAGAGACTTCAGCGCAAGTAGGCTTTCGTAGCGGCGCACTTCGTGGGGGAGATTATGAACTCGTTTGGCGCCAAGGCTGCGTTAGTACTGCTGTGCCTGGTTGTGATGGCCACAGTCTGGGCCATCGTAGCGCTCATATCTTTTGCACGGAGAGAGTGGCCGTCTGCAAGAGAAGTGGACGAACAGCAACGCGACAGACTTCACCAAAGGCTGGAAGAAATCACCGGCCAAATGACGGACCCCAAACAAGCAGCCTAGCTGCCTTCCTTAGGGTACGGCACCGCGGCGACTCTGCCGTCGTAGTATTCCTGGAGATGTGTCTACTGCAAGGTAATGTGGGCGGGGTAACGGGGCGCTGGCGATAGATGCAGATCAATTTCGCGCGCTTCCTTTGTACCCAGGGTAAGCTGCTGTTTTCCAAACTCCATCCTCGGACCTTCCATTTCAATCTGGTAAGTGCCCGGAGCCAACGACATCAGCAGGGGTGTCTCCCCAACCGGCTGGCCATCGATTCGCACCACCGCATTTGCCGGCACAGATTTGAAGCTGAGCTTGGCTGCATCCTGTCCTGCACGCTGCTCCAGCGCGCGCCGGTTGGCATCCGCGGGATTGTACTCCGTGTCGTCGTCCACAACGGCCGCGCGCTTGCGGGAAGCCCCTGCGGAAGCCGTCTTGGTACCTGAGGACAGCGCCGATCCTATCTTGTTGCCGAGTCCGGCTACTCCGGCACCGGTGCCGGTCGCGACGTTACCGTATTCAATCGTCGCTTGAGCGGCGGCAGGACGCACACTCACAAAAGACAGAAGGGCGATGGCCATGGCCGTGGCTGCAACCCGGTGCACAACCGATACCGCAGCCAGAAACATCAATCGTGAACTCTGGAACATTGATGTGCACCTCCGAACCGTAATGTAGCACAAATGTAGCAACGCCGATGTAGCACAAACGTAGCACATACGGCCCGCCGCTTGGAGCGTGCCGGCGAGGATGTGTGCTGCTTCGGGCCCCTGTCGCTACCTCTGGATTCTGTATAAGCGCGTACGCGCCCGGCGCGCCTGGTACTCCATCGCTCGAATGCGTTTTCGGCTGAAAATCCAAGTGGTCCCCATGGCGACGCCTACCAACAAGATCAGGCCCGCGGCCGCTTGGTCCTCCACCGTGTGACCCGGTCCCTGGGCGGAAATGGCCCACAGCACACCGCTGCCAATGACCAGCAAAGCGACATAGCCCATAATCGAAATAAGAATTGCAGACTTCATGACGCAACTCCTCACCAGACTGACCGAGCGTCGCGATCACGGAGAGCCCGCGCGGCCACTACTCGGCGCCAGCAAGTAATAAGTAAATTGACGCCATTTTAACAGCCCCATGGCCGCAAACGGTCCTCAAAAATTTGACTCTGCTTGGATGGGAAGATGGGGCCGACGAGGTCATCGTCGGCTTTTCGTTCTGCTCCTGTGCGAGGGAAGCGGTTGGCGGTCCACGGCAAAAGCGTGCTGCGTTTGCTGAGTGGGGTGATATATTGGAGATTCCAAGCACTGCCTTGCAGTTGGGAGTCACCCATGGGTCATTCTTCTGCGGTCCTAACCGAACCTGCTCCTAAAAATAAAGTGGAAATAGCGGCACCGCCATCTCCCGAGTCGCTTGCGGAAGTTGGCGTCCGCCAAGCCTTCCTGGAAGATCTGGCGCTAAAAATCCTGTATGTAGCCGGTCCTTTGTCGCTCCAGGAATTGGCCGGGCAGATGCGGCTCAACTTCGGAGTGGTGAAAGAACTGCTGCACCGGCTGCGGGCCGAGCGCGTTTGCGAAGTCACCGGGATAGTCGGGAATATTCCCGAGATCGCCATCACGTCTCCCGGCAGATCGCGGGCCTTGGAGTTGTTGGCCATGAACCAGTACTCGGGCCCGGCTCCGGTTTCGTTGACCAGTTACGTAAAACAGGTCCGCCAACAGAGCGTCCGCAATATGGAAATCCATCCCCCCGACATCAGCCGCGCCTTCTCCCATCTGGTGCTGGACTCCAAGACACTCGCCAAGCTGGGGACCGCCCTGAATTCGGGCACTTCCATTTTCCTCTACGGACCAACTGGCACGGGAAAATCTTCGATTGCCACAGCCCTTTCCAACGCCTTTGCGTCCGATCGCATCTGGGTGCCGTTTGCGGTGGAAGTCGATGCGCAAGTTATCTCGGTCTTTGACCCGCATGTTCACACCCAGGTTGGTGACTCGCATGCGCACGGTAGTGATGCGCGTTGGGTGCTCTGTCGTCGGCCCAACGTCTTGGTCGGCGGCGAGCTCACCATTGAAATGCTGGAGCTGCAACTGAACCCGATTGCCAAGTTCTATACCGCTCCGGCGCAGATGAAAGCCAACAATGGGGTGTTGATCATCGACGACTTCGGCCGCCAGCGCCTGCGCCCCGACGAACTGCTCAATCGCTGGGTGGTCCCGCTGGATCGCGGAATCGACTTCCTCAGCTTAGCGGGAGGAAAAAAGGTCGAGATCCCGTTCGAGCTGTTCGTCGTATTTGCCACCAATTTGGATCCCGCCACCCTGGTGGACGCCGCATTTTTGCGCAGAATTCAGACCAAGATCAAAGTGGATGCGGTTTCGCATCTGCAATTCCACCAGATCTTCCGCGCCGTTTGCAGCGAAGCCCAACTGCAATATGAAGCGGACATTGTCGATGCGTTGATCGATCGCATCCAAAGCCAACTGAAGGAACCGCTGCGGGCCTGCTATCCCCGCGACATTGTGAATCAAATTCGCTGGTCGGCGCGTTACGAGCAGAGAGAACCATGCCTGGATCAGGCCGCCGTGCAGACTGCGGTGGAGGCGTATTTCGCCATCGGGACCGAGGATACAACCCTGGAATAACCTTGCGCGGCTGGTGCCGGAACGTAATGCTTACGCTACGCGAATAACCGTTGAACCCGCAGGACATCACCTTCTCATCTTCACTACAGGCGCGCCCGCCTTGGGCATGCCGGCTTAGGCACAGCCGAGGGCGAAGCCCAGTATTGCTTGACCACCCGCTAATACTCACGGGAGTCCTCGCTCCATTGACATATCAGATCGCGTTCTTTCGCGGTAAGCCGGGCCGGTCTGTGAATCAGCGTGTATTTTCGATCCGGCATGTCCCCGTTGGTCACTTGTTCGCAGACTTCCTCCAGCTTGTCGGTCTTCGGGTTCGCCGAATAACCGCCCCATTCCGACAGATTCATCGCTTTCCGGGCCTCGTGTACATCGCGCGCGATCACCCACGAGACCGGAGCCACGTAACTGTACCAAGGCCACGAAGTTTCATCGGAGTGGCAGTTTTTGCAGGAGCGCTCGAAGACCGCTTTCGCCTGGACAGGCATCGGCAAGGTTGCGTAGATGGTTTGCGATGGATCCACGCTTGGGTTGGTCCGATTCACCGGAATGAACTGTATCGCCACAAGTAGAACCAGGGCCGCAAGTCCAATTCTCCTCGTCAGAGGCACACTCAAAATTTTCCTCACGGACTCAGCGGACCTCGTCACGTTCAGTGCAACGACTTCACATAGCAGATGACCTGCCAAATCTGAGGATCGCCCAGTTTGACCCACGATGGCATACCCTGGCCGCGGTTCCCGTTCACCAGCAGCCAATGCAGGTCGCCGTCGGTGGCTTCTTGCTGCACCCGAGAACTCTTCAGCGAAGGCCGCTTCTTGGTTCCCTCCGCGTCCTTGCCATGACAGTGGGCACAGTGATCGAGGAAGATTCGGCGGCCGGCAGCCACCGCGTCCGGCTGGTCGCGATAGGGATTGACGCGCTCGCGATCGCGTTGTGGAACGTTCGATAGCCAGGCGCCATTGGAGGTGGCGAATGCAGCCATCACGCCCCCGAGCATGAGAAGAAACGCTGCCATGAGAAAGAGAGCCGGCCTGCTTCTCATTGCCCGCTCCGGTGGAAGTGGCTGAAGAACTGTTGGAATTCGTACGACACCGAGAAACGATACAACACCGGAAGGCTGTAGCCATTGAGCCCAAACTGCGGCGAGAAGGCCACGGTCATGCCATTCGGGGCAGCCCAGTTAACGGCGGGGCCCAGATACTGCGAGGTCAGGTGCAGCCCGAAGCCGTCGCTGTCGCCCAAGCCACCGTACATTTCGACACCCGCTTGAAACTTCTCCGCGCAAAAAACGCATTCATGCGCGCTGGCGGCCAGTTGCAGGGGACGGCTTGCCCCAAAGGCATAGCCGAACTCCCACGGGTCGCCCGCAAAATTCTTTTCGCCAATAAAGTTTTCGCTGATGTTCCACCCGCGAAAGTTGCTGCCTAGAATCAGTTTCAGCTCAAGCTCCCGTTCTTTGTCCATGTGCGCCAGTCCGTTGGGCACAAGGAAGTCATACCTGCCGTCGTGACCGACGACCTCTCGCAGAGTTTTGTCGGCGCTGGTGTCTTCGAATTCGGCATAGAACACGGGATTGATCCAGTGCTCACGGGAAAGCGGACGGAAGCGGTTCTCCCAGCGCAACCCGGTAAAGATGGTACTGTCGTTCTGGGTGGCTTGTCCGTCGAGATAAAACTCGGTCGTCCACCAACCTTTCAGGCCATACTCGAATTCGACATCGGAGCCCATAAAGCGATTGCCACCCGGAGGGTTGCCCACCGCGTTGAACCATTCGATGTCGAGGTTCCCCGGCTCCTCCATTTCCTGCGAGTAGGTGACGAAGTAGGGATATTCCTGAGCATGACATTCCAGCCAGGAGGACAGTACCATTCCCGTGAGCAACATCGCGGCGCAGCCGATTCGTGCCCACGCCGTCCGCACCCACGATGCCACAACTCCTCCCTCCAACTCTGCCCTCTCTCGATTGCTAAGTTTCTAGTTGCGACTCGGTCGCATCTGGTGTTAACCTGTCTATGCTGGCGGGAAACACGGATTGCTGTCAAGGAAGGCTTGAAGATTTCGTCGCAGCCGTCTTGCGACCAGTTGCAACACCGGAGGAAACGACCGTATGCCTCTGCCGGAGACCCAGATTCCAGGCCGTCTGCAGGCTTACTTCAGCGAGCGCGGCATTCGCATCACCCAGCAGCGGCGCGCGGTTCTGCGCGTCATCGAGACCGCCACCAAGCATCTCGACGCCAGCCAGATCCTGCGCAAGGTGCAGCGTGTGGACGCTTCCGTGGACCGCAGCACGGTGTACCGCACCTTGCAACTGCTGAAGCGGCATGGGCTGATCGACGAACTCGACTTAATGCACATTCGCGGGGAAGGCCATTACTACGAACGGAAAATGAACCGCGAGCACATCCACATCGCCTGCCTGCGCTGCGGCAAAATTACGGAATTCGTGACCAGTACCTACGACAAACTGAAGCAGCAAGTGGAAAAAGACTGCCAGTTCAAAATCCTGGTCTCCCGCCTGGAGGTTGGCGGCTACTGTTCGGCTTGCCGCCAATAAGAACGAAACGCGTCGCGTCAACCCACAAGAAAACGCCGGCGTCCGCAGGCGCCGGCCAAAAGTTCAAGGCGATCGATTTATAAACGCTCAGTGCCCAAACACGAGCATTTCTCCTTAGAAAGGCAAAATGGACCGAAGAATGGTGGGCCAACCGTCGTGGAAGTTTCGGACCAAAAATCATTGTGTCCGTCCACCCGCCGGGTTGCCAGCAATTTCATTACGAAACTGGTTCTTCAATTCCTAAAACGGGAGGGGACATGTTTGCCGGCTGGAAGAAGATGCCTGCGGACCGCCGTTTGCAACTCAGCGCATGACACTGGTGTGTGTCCGAGATGGAATCAGTTCCCAGTCAGTGATTCCGGTTCAAAATTAAATTACCGTTCGAGTTTTTCCGGCACATCCTTTTCCTGCACATCAAGGAGACAGCCATCTATCACCAAATCTCGTGACCCCAGTCACCGACTTTCTTGACCAAATAGGGAGAGGATGAGTAAGCGGGTGAATAGGCGTCTTCCCGGCTTCATGGAGGTGCACTTTGACTACCCAAGTTAAACTCTCCCGCATAGCAATTAGCAAAATCCTACTGGCAACCGACTTTTCTCCCGAGTCGCAGAACGCTCTTCAGTGCGCCATCTCCTTGGCGCAACGTTACGAGTCGAAGCTTTTCCTCGCCCACGCGATCTCCGGAGCAGCTTCGCTTCCGACCGCAGACGTGTGGCCCGCATTGCCTGACCTGGAGCAACGCGACGCGGAAAAGAACATGGCCCAACTGGAGCAGAACAAAGAGTTGCAATCTCTTCCTCACGAAGTCGTGATGCAGGCCGGCGAGACCTGGGAGGTGCTCTCGCGGCTGGTGTCAGACCAGAACATCGATCTCATTGTCATGGGTACCCATGGAAGCGGAGGGATCGACAAACTAATGTTGGGCTCGACGGCTGAGAAAGTAGTGCGCCATGCGACCTGTCCCGTGCTCACCGTTGGACCCCGTGTCCGGGTGCTGTCGCTGGATCGGTTCCGCAACATTCTTTATGCCACCGATTTTTCCAGCGGGTCTCTGCGGGCCCTGAACTATGCGCTGTCGCTGGCCGAAGAAGATCGGGCTGAATTGACCATGCTGCATATCATCGAAAACAACGCCGTGTCGGACGCAGAATTAATCGAGTGGAAGCGCCGGGATGGCGAGCGCTTGCGTCACCTGGTTCCGCCCGACCTCGATCTGCCGTCCCAGCCCGAGATGGAAGTGGAAGTTGGGGACCCAGCGCAGGAAGTTGTACGGCTGGCGGATGCTCGCAACGCCGACCTTATCATCATGGGTTCGCACCCCAGTGGCGCGGTTGCAACCCACTTACCGTGGACGACGCTGCATCACGTGTTGCAGCACGCACATTGTCCCGTGCTGACGGTCCGCGCGGCCTAATTGGACGATTCGGGCGTTGCCCACGGGCCACGGGAGGAGCCAAAGGTCGCTCATCGTGATCATCGGTTTGGGAGTCGATCTTGTCGAAAACCGCCGGGTCACGCAGGAACTGGCGCGGGGCGATTGGCAGCCGGAGAATGGCGTCTTCACCAGCGCAGAGATCGGGCGCTGCAGCACCGGCAAGCATCCGGCGCTGCGCTATGCGACTTGCTTCGCCGCTAAGGAAGCAACCCTGAAAGCGCTGGGGGTCGGAGTCGGCGATTGGGCAATGTTTCGCGAAGTGGAGATAGGCCGGGACAACAACGGCGAGTATGCCGTGGTTCTGCATGATCGCTTGAAGTCGGAAGCGGAACACTTGGGTGTACGGCACATCAGAGTTTCAATTGCCGCCGCTGCCAAGCTAACTGGCGCAATGGTCATTCTGGAGTCTTGAGCGGCCATAGGCGCGATGATCGGAGATGATCGGAGATGCCTATGAGCAACTCGGCGGTCTGCGAAGAACTGACCGCGAAATCGTATGCGGAACTTACCGCCAACTTCGACTGGTCCATCGCGGAGCGGGAGTTAGGCTACAAGCCCGGCCAGGCCATCAACATTGGCTGGATGTGCAGCGACCGCATCTGCCACCTGGGAATGGCAGACAAGGTGGCCCTCTACTGGGAAGATTTCCAGGGCAATCATCAGCAGTTCACCTTCGACGACCTGCGGGTTTTGTCGAACACCGTAGCGCAGTTTATCTGCGACCTCGGCATCCAGCCCGGCGAACGCGTCTGCCTGTTTATGGACCGGGTGCCCGAGTTGTACATCGGATTTCTCGGCATCCTGAAAACGGGCGCAGTTGCGCAGCCGCTGTTCTCGGCTTTCGGCGATGAATCGCTGCTCGTCCGGCTGCAAAACGCCGACACCTCAGCCATCGTTACGCAGAAGAAACACCTCCACAAAGTGCGCAAGATTCGCGAGCAGCTTCCGAACTTGCGGCACATCATCGTGGTGGATGCAGGCGACTCTGCGCTGCAAGCGCGCGAAGTGTCGTTCGACATGAAGCGGGCGCTGCGGGTCGAGGCCTTCGCGGTTTATCCGACGCTGGCCGAGTCGCCCTCGGTGCTGCATTACACCTCCGGCACCACCGGGCAGCCCAAAGGCGCGCAGCATGTGCATTACTCCATCATTTCGCAGTACCTCACTTCGAAGTGGGTTTTGGATCTGCAGCCGGATGACATCTACTGGTGCAACGCCGATCCGGGATGGGTCACCGGCACGTCGTACGGCATTATCGGGCCATGGTCGAACGGCACGACGCAGGTGGTGCTCGATTCCGGCTTCAACGCGGAACGATGGTACGAGTTCATCGCGAACCACCGGGTTACGGTTTGGTATTCGGCGCCTACGGCGATCCGCTTGCTGATGAAGGAAGGCACCGAGGTCGTGCGCCGGCATGACCACTCCAGCCTGCGTCACCTGGCAAGCGTAGGCGAGCCACTCAATGCCGAAGCGGTGATCTGGTCGCAGGAAGCTTTCGGCAAGATGTTCCACGACACGTTCTGGCAGACCGAGACTGGCTGCATCGTGATCACCAATTTTCCCGGGATGCCAATCAAACCCGGTTCCATGGGGAAACCATTTCCGGGGATCACCGCGGGCGTGCTGAATACCAAGACGTACGAACCCATCACCGAGCCGGGGATTGCGGGATTGATCGCGCTGCGTCCCGGCTGGCCGTCACAGGTCCGGAGCTATTGGAACAACGAAGCCGGGTTCAAGGCGAAGTTCAAGAACGGCTGGTATCTGTGCGGGGACCGCGCCTCTATCGACGGCGATGGCTACTACTGGTTCATGGGTCGCGACGATGATGTGATCAATACCGGCGGACATCTCGTCGGACCTTTCGAGATTGAGTCGGCGCTGCTCGAACATCCCGCGGTGTACGAGTCGGCCGCGGTCGCCAAGCCCGACCCGGTGAATATGGAAGTGGTGAAAGCATTCGTAACCCTGAAGCGGGGGTTTGAACCGAGCGACGATCTGGAACTGGAAATCATGAACCACATTCGCAAGCGGCTGTCGCCGCTGGCCATGCCGCAGGCGATTGAGTTTGTTGACTCTCTGCCGAAAACGCGCAGCGGCAAAATCGTGCGTCGCGTTCTGCGCTGCAAGGAGTTCAACGAACCGGTGGGGGACCTCTCCACCGTCATGGATGACTAAGCCAACAACCAAGGAAGCAGGACACAACGACCATGGATGAAATCACGAAATTAGTTCGCGATTACGTGATCCGGGAATATCTGGAAGAAGGCGACGAGCGCGAAATCACCGAAACCACTCCGCTGATTTCAGGCGGGATTGTGGATTCGTTCTCGATGGTGTCGCTCAAGCGCTTCCTGGAAAAGAAGTGCAACATTCAGATTCCCGACGCCTGTGCTACGCCTGACGCCTTTGATACCGTGCAGAAAATTGTTGGGCTGGTACACAAGTTTCAGAAAGCGCAACCCGTCGCGGTGTGAAGAGGCGTTTGCACCGGACAAACATGTCCGCAACCGAAGTTGCTTGCGTCTGCGGCGCCGGACGGGGCGCCTTGGCCGCCGGCACAGCATTCGTAACGTAGTTATCGAGGAACATCATGGCCTTCATTGATGCATTTCGCAATCGTTACCAGGCCGAGATCGATGGGATCAAAGCCGCCGGCCTCTTCAAGGAAGAGCGCTACATCCATTCACCGCAGTGGTCGGAGATTGAGGTCGAGTTTCCGGCCGGCTCGAAAATCAAGAAGTGCATAAACATCTGCGCTAACAACTATCTGGGGCTATCCAGCCATCCCGAGGTGATCGCGGCGGCGCACGCCGGGTTGGACAGCCGCGGTTATGGCATGTCATCGGTGCGCTTTATTTGCGGCACTCAGGACATCCATCGCGAGCTCGAGAACCGGCTCACGGAATTTCTCGGGACCGAGGATACGCTTCTCTTCCCTTCCTGCATGGACGCGAACGCCGGCTTCTTCGAAGCTTGCCTGAACGAGCAGGACGTCATGATCGCCGACCGGCTGGTGCACGCCTCCATCGTGGATGGGATGCGCCTGTGCAAGGCGATGCAGGACACGTTCAAGCATTCCGACATGGGCCATCTGGAGGAGAAGCTGCAGGAGCACATGGACAAGCGCTCGCGCATGATCATCACCGATGGCGTCTTCTCCATGGACGGCGACATGGCCAAGCTCGATGAAATCGTCGAGCTCGCCGAAAAGTATGACGCCATGGTGTTCCTCGACGATTCGCACGCCAGCGGTTTCATCGGCCGCACCGGACGCGGGACGCACGAGCATTGCGGCGTCTTGGGGAAGATTGACGTGATCACGACCACGCTGGGCAAGGCGCTGGGCGGCGCTTCCGGCGGCTGCGTCAGCGGGCGTCGCGAACTGGTGGAGATGTGCCGCCAGCGGGCCCGTCCATTTCTTTTCTCCAACTCGGTGGCGCCGGTCATTGTCGCCGGTGCGCTGAAGGTGCTGGAGCTGATCACCGCCACCACGGAGCGTCGCGACAAGCTGGAATGGAATGCCCAGTACTGGCGCGGACTGCTGAAGGATGCCGGGTTCGACATCAAGGAAGGCGAGAGCCCGATCGTGCCGGTCATGCTCTACGACGCCAAGCTGGCGCAGGACTTCGCCCGCGACCTGTTCGCCGAAGGCGTGTATGCGATCGGCTTCTTCTTCCCGGTCGTGGCCAAGGGACAGGCCCGGATTCGCACGCAGTTGTCTGCCGCGCACGAGAAACATCACCTGGATTTTGCCATCGAGGCCTTCAAGAAGGTCGGCAAGAAGCATGGAGTGTTGGGACTCGGAAAGAAGGAATTGCTCGCCCGGGCCGGCGCATGACGCCGGTTTAGGCGGTGGAGGATTCGAGAACTGTCAACTGTAACGCAGCGCTGGGCGGGCCGTATGCAGACTGACACATCCGGCCGTCCAGCGACCGCCCATTCACACCAGAACCGCTTCCGGGACGCAACGGCGCTCATTGAGAGGGAGGTCGCCATGCTTTGCGAAGAACTGGAACTGCTCGAGGGACAATTCGACGAGATTGTGACCGCGCTGGAGGACCCAACCTTAACCGACGACGAACGAAGGGCCCTGGAAAAGTCCTATGCGGAGTTGAGCCACATCATTAAGCAACATCAGACATCCGGTCACAAAGGTAGTCCCTGTTTCGAAGAATAATCTAGGAGACAGCTAGCCCACGGGCGATCTGAACCGCGTAATCAATCGCCTTGCGGGCCGAAACTGTCCGACGCGGGTCAGGAGCGCGCACCACTTCCATATCCGGACCCGATTTCCGCAAGCATCTGGTCAATATCTCCGGCGGGGTAGTCATGTTCCGCGGCCCTGCGGATAACTTCCAGCTTCTTGCCGAGGTTGGCCGTGGGCTCCTGGCGGCGGGCCGAATCCAACGCTTGCCGCACCCACTCTACAAGCGACATATGGCGCGAGCGCGCCACGCGCTGGATTTCTCGATATTCCGGATCTCGCAAGATCACCTGTAGCCTTTTAGACATTGCATTAGTTTATCTGACTACTACCTATGAGTCAGTTTGGAGCGAAGAAGGCTCCGCTGTCCGCTTTGCATTTTCTTTCGCGACAAGCTTCAGCAGCCATTTTCACCACGTTCGTGCGCCGAAGCTGCACTCTTATCTCATTGACAACCGGCAGCATGGCTGTACACTCGGCACAATCAACCAAGGCAACCTCCATCCCTTGTCCTTTGGCCGGACTGAATAGGCGTCGCAATTTTGCCGGATAGGTATCTTCTGCTTATCAGTCAAATAGGACACGCCCGCCGGAGGCTGGTGAGGAAAACGCCTATGCTTCGTCGATCGCTTGTAACTACCAACGACCTGACCTTCACGATCGCGCGCCTGGTGCTGGGAGTGACCTTTTTCATCCATGGCGCGCAGAAGACGCTGGGCTGGTTCGGGGGGTTCGGCTTCCACGCCACCACCGGCGCTTTTCTCCAATTGGGCATTCCCGCGCCCCTGGCATTCCTTGCCATCTGTGCCGAGTTCTTCGGTGGCTTTGCGCTGATTGTCGGCCTGTGCACCCGGTTCGCAGCGTTTGGAATCATCGCCAATATGGTGGTCGCTATCAGCAAGGTGCACAGCGAGAATGGCTTCTTCATGAATTGGTCGGGTACGCAGAGCGGCGAAGGCTTTGAATTCCATCTGCTGGCGATCGCTCTGGCCCTCGTGGTGTTAATCAAAGGAGCGGGCGCATTTTCCATCGACGAAGCCATCGGTTGGCGCTCCCGAAAACTGACCAAACCGCGGCCCTTCTTCCGACCCGAAACCGAGCCGAGCCAGATGGCGTCAACCTCGCCAAGGAAGGTGACGCCAGCCCCGCCAGGCCGAACAGCGCAAGCCTCGCCCGAGGCACCTTGGGCCAGTTTCTACGTGCGCCGGCAGCGATGAGCAAGATCAGCAAGTAAGCGGCGTCCCACGCCCTTTCCAACTTCTGGTTTGGCGAGCCACCGGATACCAACCGGACATCGCGCTGGCTAAACTGGGCAGACTTCGGTAAAGTAATGACCCCGCCTTTGAAGAGGTGAGAGATGTTCTATCCAAAATCGCTTCTATACATGTTGGCCTGCGTCTGCGTTGTATGTGCCGGGCCTGCACTCGCTCTCGATGATGAAATGCATGCCCATCATCACGACGCCAATGAACAACTCGGCAAGGTTTCGTTTCCCATCTCGTGCGCGCCTGCTTCCCAAAAGGCTTTCGAGCGCGGCGTCGCTCTACTCCATTCCTTCGGGTATGAAGAGGCGGAAGAGCAGTTTGTCGAAATCATCCAGAAGGACCCGGTGTGCGCCATGGCCCACTGGGGCATTGCCATGAGCTTGTTCCACCAGATCTGGGAGCGGCCCCAGGAGTCAACGCTGAAGCGCGGTCATGAGGAAATCGAGAAGGCGCAGAAGACCGGCGGTAAGACCGAGCGCGAGCGGGGCTATATTTCCGCCCTGGCTGTGTTCTACCGTGATCCTGCCGCGAATGACTACCTGAAGCGGGCCACGGCCTACTCGGAAGCGATGGGAAAACTCTACCAGCAACACCCCACGGATTTGGAGGCGGGCGCATTCTACGCATTGTCTCTGCTGGCGTCCGAGCCCCCAAACGACACGTCGCTCAGCTCACGCAAGAAAGCGGTCGCGGTGCTCAACCCGCTGTTCCAGCAGCAGCCCGATCATCCCGGCCTGGCGCACTACATCATTCATGCCTGCGATTCACCGCAAATGGCGCCCATGGCACTCGACGCCGCCCGCCGCTATGCGGAAATTGCCCCGTCGTCAGCCCATGCGGTGCACATGCCATCGCACATCTTTGCCCGCCTGGGGCTCTGGCAAGAGGACATTCAGGCGAACCTGAAGTCGGTGGCCCTGACGCAGCATTCTGATGCGATGTACATGCATGGACACGAACTACATGCCATGCACTTTCTTCTTTATGCCTACCTGCAGACCGGCCAGGACGAAGCGGCCCAGCAGGTGATAGAGCAGTCGAAACAGGTCCTGGCGACGGCCCCCACCAACGGCAACGACACTGGAATGCTGGAATACTACGGCTTTGCCGCAGCTCATTTCCCGGCCCTCTATGACTTAGAGATGCGGCACTGGGCGGATGCCGCAGCGCTCCAGCCGGTGGCGAACGCATCGCCGCATTTGCAGATGATCACCTATTGGGCGCGGACGATCGCCTCGGCGCATATGGGCGATGTGCAAGCCGCCCGCCGCAACGCGCAGAAATTCGATGGAGCCGAAGATGCCACGCGCAAGTCGAAGTATGCCTACGTCCTTGAGGGAGCGAACTCGGCGCATGGCGAAGTACACGCCTGGCTGGCGTTCGCCGAAAAGAACAATGACCAGGCGCTGCGGCAAATGCGCCAGGTCGCCGACACCCAGGACAAAGTGGGGAAAGCGGAAGTCGACATTCCTGCGCGCGAAATGCTGGCCGACATGCTGCTGGAACTCAACCAGCCGCAGCAAGCCTTAGCGGAATATGAGAAGGCCATGAAGATTGATCCCAACCGCTTCAACGGGCTCGCGGGCGCGGCACGCGCCGCTGAGTTGGCCCATCAACCAGCCAAGGCGAATTCTTACTACGCGCAACTGTTGAAGAACTGCGACGACGGAAAGCACTCGGAGCGCCCAGAATTAGGCCGCGCCAAGATGATGCTGGCAACGGGAATCTAGGCGCGATCCCTCTGATATGGCGATTTGGCGTTAGTGCAGTTCCGCAATAGATGTGTTCGGTTTGCACGGGTACAGTAATCCCGGAACCGCTCTAGTAATCTTCATGCAGTGAGCGGGCCCTCACTTCCCCACCGGCACAGTGGTGCAATTACGTACCCGGAGTCAAGGACGCCGGATACTCCAGCGATGAACCCTATCTCCAGGTGATGGTTCCGAAGACGCCGCAGCATTTTACGATGAACAATGCGTTTAAGTTGCGGGAGGATGAAGCAATCGTCCTCATCGGCCTGACGCCGCCGCCTGCAAAATACTTCAGCTACACACCCTATCTCGAAACAAGGGTGTTGCCCGACGGCAGAGACGATATTTTTGCCAGCCTGGGAGACGCTGTCAATAACGCCACCATCAAGACCGCCGTGACTCCGCCCTTTAACAGCCCCGTGGTGCTGATCTTCACCCCGGACCAGAAAACCGACGCCCGCGTTCGTGCGGCACTACAAAGTGCGGGGTACCCGGAAGGGATCATTAATTCGGTCGTGTTTCCTGCATCAATGCTGAATCTAGGCTTTGGCGACGCCGCTGATGAGCTGAAAATTCCTACGCGCACTGCGATCTGGCAGGACCAGAAGGCTGGGGACCAGTATATGAGCCAGCCGCCGCTCCATGTTTTTCGCGTAACACCGCACACCCCGGCAACACCGAATCCGTTCCCCGCACCACGTTTGCGCATCCGCGGGACGGGACAAACGGAGATGGACCTGATGACCAAGCTGGACCAACTCCGCCAAGGCATCATGGCAGCCAATTCGGGGCTGCATGCCACAGACATTACGCCGCTCCCCATGTGCTACGAGGGCTATGACTACATCCAGCGGCGTGTCGATCCGTCTGAAAAAGAAGGGTACTGGGGAGACGTCCGCGATGCGTTTTATCTGGGCGTTGGTATGCCTGAGTGGAGTTCGTCGTACCACCGGATTACGCTACGCGCTGGCGAGTTTCTCATGGTCTATGGCGTTAATCACGTGGCTACCGCGATCTGATGTACGCATACAAGATTTCGCGCAGCTGTGCGAGCGCAACTAACTGCTTGCAGTTGTTCGTTCCCAACGATTGCAAGCGGCTGACGCTCGATTCCAACACTGCCCTGGGCGTCTTTACCCGCATCTATCTTGAGCCTGCGACCAAGGTCGGCCCCGCTCTCCCGGAGATGCTCTATGACCGCATAATCAAGTTTTCGCCGCAGCCTTGACCGCGAGAGAGTCCCAGCCGCCCTGTCGGGCGGCTTTTCTGTTTTGTGATGTAACTGTTGCTATCAGCCATTTCACAAGCAATCCTGAAGCGGGGCTCTTAGCATGATCACTTGTGAGATGGCAGTTTATCGCAGGTAATCATTAGTATGGGAAAAGGAGGCATGGTCCCGTATGTTCACCTCGCAGCCGATTGGATTTGTGAGTAGTCCGTACAAGAACGCCAGCGAAATTCCCAAGGGTCTTGGCGCCAAGCACGAGGCCGATGGTGTGCTCAAGGTCCTGCCTGAGTTTGAGCCGGGGCTCACCGACATCGAGGGCTTCTCGCATCTCATCGTCCTCTGGGAGTTCGATCGCGCCCAGGGGTTCGAATTGCTGGGGGCACCGCCTTCCGACAATCGGCCGCATGGCGTGTTTGCCACCCGATCGCCGCGACGTCCGAACCCGATTGGGCTGACCATCGTCGAACTGCGTCGCCGCGAAGGCAGCGAGTTGCATGTTGGGGGCGTCGATATGCTAGATGGGACACCGATTCTCGATATCAAACCCTATCTGTCCAGCATCACGTCCGAAACGCTACGCCGCGGATGGCTGGCCGAAGCGGAGGCACGCCAGAAGTGATGCTTCTGGCAGCCGATCGCCAGACTCGCCTTCAGGGATGAGCGCCGGCCGATCTGGTGTAAACTCTGGCGCGTCGCCAGGAGATCTCGCATGGGCACGCAGGCTCAAGTCGCACAACTCCAGCAAGGGCCGCAGCAACCACACTGGGGCCTTACGTCTCGGGTCGCCTTTCGTTTCTGTGTAGTGTACTTCGGGTTGTACTGCCTGCTCACGCAAATCGCCGCCGGCTTGTTGCCCATCCCGGACTTCGACAACATTCCAGACCTATCTACGCTCTGGCCGACGCGCCAGATTGTCACCTGGACGGCGACGCACGTCTTCCGGGTCACCCATCCTCTGGTTTACTTCAGTGGCAGCGGTGACAAGACCTTCGACTGGGTGCTGGCGTTCTGCCTGCTGGTGGTCGCCACAGTAGCCACGATCGTTTGGTCGCTACTCGACCGCCAACGGCAGAATTACGTCACGCTGCACAAGTGGTTTCGGCTCTTCCTGCGTTTTGCTCTTGCCGGGCAGATGCTGGCTTACGGCATGGCGAAAGTCGTCCCCTTGCAAATGCCTTTCCCCTATCTCGCGAGATTGCTGGAGCCATTCGGCAACTTGTCGCCCATGGGGGTCCTGTGGTCTTCCGTGGGCGCGGCGCCGGCCTATGAAACCTTCGCCGGAAGCGCGGAGGTGCTGGCCGGAATCTTGCTGATTATTCCGCGCACCACCATGCTGGGGGCAATGGTTTGCCTCGCGGATTCGATCCAGATCTTCACCCTCAACATGGCCTATGACGTGCCCGTGAAACTATTCTCCTTCCACCTGATCCTGATGTGCCTGTTCCTGTTGGCGCCCGAGTTTCGGCGGCTAGTTGACTTCTTCTTTCTGAATCGCGTTCCCGGCCTCTCCACGCAGCCTTCACTGTTCGTCACCCGCCGCGCCAACCGCATCTCGCTCGCCGTGCAGATCATCTTTGGCATGTTGCTGCTGGGAACGAACGCGTACGGCAGTTGGAACCTTTGGCACACGTTTGGCGGCGGCGCTCCGAGATCGGCGCTTTACGGCATCTGGAATGTGGACCAGTTCGCCATCGACGGACAACTGCGCGCGCCGCTGCTCACCGATGGCGGCCGTTGGCGACGCGCCATTTTTGAATTCCCCACGCGCATGGCATTTCAGCGCATGGACGATTCATTTGCCCGTTGCGCGGCTTCGCTCAACGTCAACGACAAGACCCTCGAACTCACCCGGGACGATAACAAGAACTGGAATGCCCACTTCAGGTTCCAGCGCGTGTCTGAGAATCAATTGACGCTCGATGGAGACATGGACAAGCACAAAGTCCACATGCAGCTTCAACTGGTGAACCGCAAAACCTTCCTGCTGGTCAACCGCGGCTTCCACTGGGTCCAGGAATACCCCTTCAACCGCTGATCCGACCGCGACGCGCCAGGACGCGCCTCGGCGGACATCTCCGCCTATTTTGCGCCAATAGATCGCGGCCGCGATTCGCTCACAACCCAACCAAGCGCTCCTTCCCGGAGGCCATTCCGTGGGCTACCTGTCGGTGTGGCCGACGGGCCAGGCCCAGCCGGTGGTCTCAACCCTGAATGACCAGACGGGAACCATCGTGGCCAACGCGGCCATCGTGCCCGCCGGCACCGACGGAAACGTCTCCGTGTACGTGACCGATAACACTCAACTGGTGATTGATATCGATGGCTACTTCGCGCCGGCGGGTCAGGGCGGACTGTCGCTCTATGCGGTGGCGCCGTGCCGGGTCATCGACACGCGCCATGTGGGCAGCGGTCAGCCCTTCAGCGGAACCTTGACTCCTCCGGTGGATGTGGTGGGCAGTTCTTGCGGACCACCGGCCACTGCACAGGCGTACGTGTTCAACGCGACGGTCGTCCCCAGCGGCGCGCTGGGCTACCTGACCCTGTGGCCGGACGGCACCCACCAGCCGGTGGTCTCGACGCTAAATGCCTTCGATGGGTCCCTTACCAACAACATGGCCATCGTGCCCACTAACAACGGCAAGGTCGATGCCTATGCTGGTTCCGGGATCACGCAATTGATCCTCGATATCTCCAGCTACTTCGCGCCGTAGGGGCAGTTGTCAGTAGCCAGTTGTCAGTTGTCAGTAAAAGCTTCCCTTCCTTTCGCCAACGGACGGCGAGAGGGTGGGGCACCCCACGTAAAGATTCATGCCGAAAGGTGGGGCCACCCGCCGTGCTGCGCAGGATATAATTACGCGCACCCATGGCCCTAACCTCTGGCATCAAACTTGGTCCTTATGAAATCCTGTCTCCGCTTGGCGCAGGCGGCATGGGAGAAGTGTATCGCGCCAAAGATACGCGCCTGGGGCGCGATGTAGCTCTGAAAATTCTTCCTGAATCCTTCGCCCGCGACAGCGACCGCCTGCATCGGTTTGAGCAGGAGGCGCGGGCGGTGGCCGCGCTCAACCATCCCAACATTCTTGCCATTCATGACATCGGCCAGCACGAGGGATCGCCGTTCCTGGTGTCCGAGCTGCTGGAGGGCGAGAGCCTGCGTGCCACGCTCGATCGCGGCGCCCTGCCCCAGCGTAAGACGGTCGAGTACGGAGTGCAGATTGCCCACGGGCTGGCGGCGGCGCACGAGAAGGGGATCGTGCACCGCGACCTGAAACCGGAGAATATTTTCGTCACCAAAGACGGGCGCATCAAGATCCTGGATTTCGGATTAGCGAAACTGGCGCAGAAAGCCGGCGCCGAATTGGACGGGGCCACCCTCACCGGTTCGCACACGGCGGTGGGCATGGTGATGGGCACGGCGGGCTATATGGCGCCGGAGCAGGTGCGTGGCGAAGCCTCCGATCCGCGCACCGACATCTTTGCCTTTGGCGCCGTGCTCTACGAAATGCTCTCCGGCGCGCGCGCCTTCCGCCGCAGCACGGCGGCGGAAACCATGACTGCGGTTTTGAATGACGATCCGCCCGATTTGTCCACTTCGTCGTCCAATTCCACGCGACTAGTCTCTCCCGCGCTCGAACGCATTGTGCGCCGGTGCCTGGAAAAAAGCCCGGAACAGCGCTTCCAGTCGGCGCGCGACTTGTCGTTTGCGTTGAGTGCGCTATCCGGAAGCGAGGCCAGTGGGGCGGTGCGCGCCGCGGGAGCTTCTCGCCGGAGGCCGCTGCTGCCGTGGCTCGCCTCGGCAGTGGTGCTGGTGGTGGTTGCCGGCGGGACGTGGTTTGTGGCGCGCCGTCCCGGGCCCACGACCCGCATGCAGTTCGCCCTGGCAGTTCCCGATGAAATGAACATCAGCCACATGGCGCTGTCGCGCGACGGCGCCATGCTGGTGTTTGTTGCGCCGGAGGAAAGCTCCGCGTTGCCCATGCTTTACCTGCAGCGCATCGGCACCTCCAGCGTGACGCTTCTGCCGGGCACGCAGGGCGCGAGTTATCCCTTCTGGTCGCCCGACGGCGTCTACGTCGCGTTTTTCGCCAATGGCAAATTGCAGAAAATGGCCATCGCAGGCGGCACACCCCAGGTCCTCGCCACCGCTTTGGCGGGACGTGGCGGCAGTTGGGGAAGCAAGGGTGTAATCATCTATACCCCGGACGTGCAAAATCCGATCTGGCGCATCAATGCAGATGGGACCGGGATGGCACAGGTCACAGGACATCAGGACGGGGGAACAAACCCACCGCTGGCCGCTTTTTCTGCCCGACGGCGAGCATTTCCTGTTCTGGGTTGGTCAACTTCGGCAGCCTCAAGGACGATCGCGTAAGCGGCATCTACGTCAGTTCCCTTGCTGGCAAGGACGAGAAACTTCTCGCCCTCTGCCAATCGAGTTTTGGCTACGATGCCCACAATTTGTTTTATGCGGATGAGCAAAGGCAGTTGGTAAGCATCCCCTTTGACGCATCCAGGGGAACAGTTTCGGGGAGCCCGACCGTGGTCGCGAATGCTGTCGGAAACCAACCCTCAACTTTTTGGACGGCCCTAGCAGTCGCGCAGAATGGGACGGTGATCTACAACACCGGCGTCGGGGCAGCGCAGTCCGCGCTTACCTGGATGGATCGATCCGGCAAAGAACTAGGCCAGATCGGCGACCCCGCGATCATGGCCAACCCAACGCTTTCTCCCGACGGCAGCCGCGTGGCGGTGGATATCAGCGACCCGAAGGCGAGTAACGTGGATATCTGGATCCAAAGCACGACAGGAGGCGGCAACTCGCGGTTCACCTTTGACCCAGCCGAAGAAGTGGCGGGGGTGTGGTCGCGGGATGGAAGCATGGTGGCTTACCGTAATGACGCCGACGGCTGCAGTCTGTACCTAAAGCGAGCGACTGGCCTGGAGCGGGAGAGGAAGAGATTCACCATACCCCTTTCCAGCCTGGACGACCTTGTTCCCAATTCCTGGTCTTTAGACGACCGGCAGATTCTGTTCACACGTCAGGGCGCGTCCGGCGAACATCTGGAATTACTGCCCGTTGCGGGCGGCGAGCCAACCCGGCTTCTGACCGGCAAGGCCAGCGAGACGAACGGGCAGATTTCTCCCGATGGAAAGTGGGTGGCCTACGCCTCCGATGAGTCGGGCAATTGGGAGATTTACGTGACGTCGTTCCCCGGCGCAGAGGGAAAATGGCAGGTGTCGCGCGGTGGCGGCACGGAGCCACGCTGGCGTGGAGACGGCAAGGAAATTTTCTACATCGCTCCCAGCGGCATGTTGATGGCAGTGCCGGTCAACGGCGAAAGCATTTTCGCGACGGGGACGCCTGTGCCTCTGTTCCAGATCCACGGGCGAGCTCCTATTTCCTCCACCGACGTTTTTACGTATGACGTGACCAAGGACGGCAAACGATTTCTGGTGAACCGCTACGTCAAGCCCGAACATGTTCCGCCATTGACCATCCTGCTAAACGCCGCCAACCGCGAGTAATCCCCTTAGAGATGAAGAGCCGATGTGGCCCGGCGCTCGGGACCGTTCGCCGGCACCTGGTCTGCGATGAGCTAGTTCACCGGCCCCAGGTACTGATCCAGCCAGTCCAGGGTTTGCTTGATGAGTTCGTTGCGCGGAATGTTGTGACCGGTGTCGAAGAGCAGATGCTTCTTCTGGTCCTTCTTCGAACCGAGCAACTTGTAGAACGGGTCCTGGGTCGATTCCACCGGGAAGTAGAAATCGTAGCGTCCATTCAGCATCAGGACCGGCTGCTTCACGCGAGAAACGAAGTTGATGGTATCGACTTCGGGAAGCGAGCGATGGAAGTCGAGTCCACCGAGCGCGAAGACACAAACTTTGATGCGGGGTTCCACCGCGGGCACGATGCCTCCCATTTCCGCGCCCCAGCTATAGCCGTAGTAGGCCAGCTTGTTATGGTCGAGGTCTGGACGGGTCTCCGCGTAGTCGATGGCCCGCGAGGCATCCTTGGCCCACATGATGACGTGGTCGCGCCACTCGCTGGTCGTGCTGGCCACATCCGATTCAAAGCCGTCGCCGCGTTCATACGTGCCCTTATATACGGGATAAAGCACGGCGCGCCCGCTCTTGAGAACGGCGTCCAGGGCCGATGTCGCGTAAAGCGAGAAGGTGCGCAGCAAGAGCGCACCCGATCCGGGGAAGAAGAGCACCGTCTGGTAAGGCGGCTTGCCTTTCTTGGGGAGGAACAGGTAAGCGATGGCCCGCTCGTTGCCGTAAGCTGCCGTGTAGGTGATCTTCTGCGCTGTCCAATCCTCTTCGCCCTTGCCATAAGGCTCGACCGAAGCGTTCAGCGGCGTCTTGTCGTAGGAATACAAACTGCGATAGACCTGAAATAACGCGGCGGAGGCGGGCTTCTCTTTGCTGAGATCGCGCCGGGGCGAAGGCATTGCGGCGGTCGCGACTTTGGAGATCGATTCCGGCTCAATGTACTTCACGCAACGGAAGCCGGTATTTGCGGCGCGCAGAAACGGCGACTGCGCGTCGGGATCGACGAACATATAGTTGGGCTCGTCCCAAGCTCCACCCAGGACATAGCGCTTGCCCTTCTCGGCTTCGGTCCAGATCCACTCCTTCACGTTGCCAGCCATGTCGTAGTTGCCCCACGGACTCATGTCCGGCTTGCTGCCCACGGGCAAAACTCCCGCGCTGCCGAAGTTGCTCGCGGGCACGATGAACGCCGCGGAAAACGGGCCTGCGGCACGGTTCCAGTGATAGATGCTGGGCAAACTCTTGCCGGCAAACTCCGCATAGGCCGCGGCTTCGTACCAGCTGATGCCGGTGACCGGGTAGTCATCCTGGCCTTTGGAATATTCGCCCTGCGACCAGTCCTTCGGCCCCGGCCGCCCCGTCCCATCGCGGAATAGCGTCATCGCCTGGTCCCACGCCAGATGTTTTCCCTCTTGCTGAAAATCGACCTTCCAGAACTCGCGCTTTTGATATCCTCCCTGGTCAACAAAGGCCTTGAACTGGCGGTTGGTCACCTCATATTGGTCGATCCAATAATCTTTCAGATCCAACTCGGGCATTCCTTCATAACCGGGAATGAATAGGGTCTTGGAATAGTTCGCGGGCGAAACCCGCACCATGCCGGACGGAATTTTTCCGGCTTCGTCGAGAGTTAAGGCCCCCGCTACCGGACGACCGGGAGGTGGCGGATACCAGCCGAACAAGGCAGCGGTCGTCCGCGAGACCGTCCCGAAACCTGGTTTCTCGAACTTCCAGACAAACATCCCACGCGGCTGGCGGACATTCGTCAGCGGAGTGGTTCCCACCAATTCCCACGGCGCGTTGGCGTCTGCGTAGTCGCGACGGGAGACGGTCACGCCCGGCGGTGTCGTCTCGAGCGAAGCCTGGTAGGAAATCAGTGGCCATAACTTCGCCAGCGCCGGATCGCCGGCGATCGATTTCTCGGCCTTGACGGCGAGCGCGTAAGCGGCGCCGAATTTTCCCTGATCGCCCAGTTGCGAGATTTCCGGCACCGCCACGTCGCGCGCCCAGCGAGCGTCGCGAGAACGCTTCACCAGCCACGCCGCCCCGAAGCCAACCAGGATAACCACCAGCAGCAGTGGAACCAGCACGCGCGGACGCTTTGCCTCGTGCACAATCCGGGCAGGGCTTAATGTCGCACCAGACTCCGGAAACAGCAGATCGCGGCAGCTCTTCAGTTCCTGCGCCAGGTCGGCGCCTGAAGCGAAGCGCGATGCCGGGTTCTTTTTCAAGCAGCAGGCGACGAGCTTGCGTATTTCGAGCGGGACATTTCGCTTGAACTCGGTCAATGGCTTGGGATCGTCGCGCATGACCGCTGCCAGCAGCGCAGCGCTGGATTGGCCATCAAAAGCTCTGCTGCCGGTCAGCATCTCGTAGAACACTGAACCAAAGGAGAAGACATCGCTGCGGGCGTCGATGTTCTTCCCTTCAGCTTGCTCCGGCGACATGTAGGCAAGAGTGCCAACGATCATTCCGGGCGTCGTGGAACCCATTCCGGGCGTGGTCGAACCCGTCGCCATGGTCGCGCCGTCAGTTATCGCGGCGGTTGGTGCGGCGAGTTTGGCCAGTCCAAAGTCCAGTACCTTGACCAGCCCGCTCTCGTCCACCATGATGTTCGCCGGTTTCAGGTCGCGGTGCACGATGCCTGCGGCATGCGCGCGCGCCAGGGCCTCAGCAATCTGTATCGCGTACTTGACGGCCACAGCCGTTGGCAAACCATCGGGGGGAATCAGTTTGTCCAGGGTTTGCCCGGCAACGTACTCCATCACCATGAAGTCAATGCCGCCCTGAGAGCCGATGTCGTAAATTACGCAGATGTTGGGATGTTGCAGGGCGGAGATGGATTTCGCTTCCTGCTCGAAGCGCGTTCGCAGATCCGGGTTCGAAGACAGATGAGCCGGGAGGATTTTGATCGCGACCGTACGCTGTAGCCTGGTGTCGCGGGCCAGATACACTTCGCCCATGCCGCCGGCGCCGAGCAGCGATTGGATCTCGTATGGCCCCAGTCTCGTGCCCGCGATCAATGACATGCGCGCATTATAGTCTCGAGCGCTACGATCACCCTGCAATTCCGCCCAGCCGCAGGGATGGGCGTACCGCAGTTGATTCCGGTCGGATCACGGGCAAACAGGGAGTGGATGGACACGGTACCTGATCTGGACGTGCCGTAACGTTTAAGCCTACGGTTTCAACATCCATGCCACTGGCCGCGGCCCATTTTTTGATTCTCCGTTGTCTGCATGTTGTGCAAACAGCGATGAAACGAGCAACAAAGTTAGGACGAAGCGCATCGGAGCATTATCCAACCAACTGACAGCCAAGGGTAACTGTTGCAATCAGGCGTTATCACAACCAATCCGAAACGGGGCGCTTCGGCACCCCAGCGCGCTGATGGCGCATCACCGCACTCGATTCCGGCCGGATTTCGGGCAACAACCCTTCGCTAATCCCGAAGCTTACTGAATGCCGGTGGCGACGAACAGCGTCGAATAGATGCGCTGCACGACGTAGAGCGCGTGTGCGCCGTCGGGTGTCATTACCGGGTGGCGGAAGGACAAGATCGCGCTTTTGTCCGAAGGGGCAAAGTGCGTCCAGAGTTTGCGCTGGCCGGTGGCGGTATTGAGGTCATAAATGTCAACGCTGTCTGTCGCGGCCGGGCGTTCGACGAATATATTTTGCGAATCGTTGTGCCACTCCCGAGGCTGGTCTCCTTCCAAGAGTCCTTTGATTTCGCGTGGCTCTCCTCCCTCGATGGGCTGTATCCAGTAGTGGTTTTCCCCATCGGTGATGATGCAGTACTTGCCGTCGGGCGAGACCGTGCTGAACTCCTGATCACTGGTCGCGAGGTACTTGCCCTCGCTGGTAACCTGCCGCACCGTCCCGGTTGCCACCTCCTGAAGATAAGTAGCAGGGGCATGCCCGGGGGCAGCCGCCACGACCAGCACATGCTTACCTTCGGGCATCCAAGTGGCGCCAATGTACTTCAGTCCGGGCGGGGCGTTGAGGGTGCGGGCTTCACCGACGCCGGTGGGAATGATTCTCAGTTGTTGCAGATTGAGGGGATTCAGGGCAACCGCCCATTTGCCATCGAAGGAGAGGCCAAGTCCCGCGCCTTGGCCAATCATGGCGGGAGATGAACCATCGGTCCGCTGGGTGTAGAGGTTGTAGTCGGAATTCGTGCCGGTGACGTAGGTGTTCAGCAGCAACATTCGCCCATCGCGCGAAAGCGCCTCTGTGATCTGGAAGGGGAAAGAGCTGACATCCCGTATCTTCCCGGTGGCGATATCCGAGAGGACCTGCTGGTCGCGATAGTCCTCCACCGTCAACAGGACGCTCAGATCTTTGGAGATGTCTTGCAAGTGCAGGCGCACCGGCGAGGAAAGCAGCATCCGCTCCTTGCCATGCAGATCGACGGCACGCAGGGAGCTGGGCTCGGTGTTGACTCCGGCGGTGAACCAGATCTCGTTGCCGTTGGGCGGCCACGCCAGCCCTTGCACGGTACTGAATTCCCGGGTCAACCCTTTGCGATTTCCGGAGCGGTCGACGACATTAACGACGCCGCGATCGTCCCCCACGATGGCATGGTCAACAAACGCGATCTTGTCACCCGCGGGCGAAAAACGCAGATCACTGATGTAGCCATCGGTTTCGTACAGCAACTTGCCGGGCGGGAACTCAAGCCGGAAGTGGCGTCCAACTTTGCGGCTGACGGCCAGCGCGGAGCCGTCGGGCGCCCAGTCGGCGTCGGTCACACCGTCCAGCATCTCGCGCGTGGAGCCACCGCCAAGGGGCACGCGGGCCAGTCGTCCGGTAGGAGTGAATTTCGGATCAAACAGAGTGTCGAGCGAGACCGCCAATTCTCCGGTGGATGAAACACTCAAGATGCTGGCAGGGATATTGAGCGATTGCGCCTCGGCCGTATCCGTGCGCGTCGAAAAAAGCTCGGTAGGCTTGCCGTCGGTGGTGGAGTCGTACACGACGGTGCGTCCATCGGGAGCGAACCGTGCATGGCGAAGGAAGGTGGAGCGGAAGGTGATCTGGGTGAATGCAGGATGGCTGGCCGCTGGACGCAGCAGCCAGGTTGCCATCACACCGATCGCCAACGCCGCCACCAGCGATGCTGCCAGTAGGATTCGCGACCGTGTCTTCTTGGTATCCTTCAACGCCCGCAACCCAGCGCTTGAGGTCCCGGTGCTGCTCAGCGAATCGAGCGCGAAGGCCAGATCGCTGGCCGATTGAAAACGCGCGTCGGGCCTTTTTTCCAGGCAGCGTTGCACGATCCTTTGCAACCCGAGCGATACGTTCAGGCCGCTCTCGGCAAGCTCGATCGGTTCCTGCTTGAGAATCGAATTCATGACCTCGACGCTGGAGTCGCCCTGGAAAGCCCGCTGTCCGGCCAGCATCTCGTAGAGGATGGTGCCGAAGCTGAAGATGTCAGAACGATAATCGGCGGCTTCGCCGCGCACTTGTTCGGGAGACATGTAGCCGGCCGTACCGAGTACCGTGCCCGGCAAGGTCCGGTCCGCGCTGGTCATGGTTCCATCGGCGGCCGCCGACATCGCTGTCTGCTTGGCCAATCCGAAGTCGAGAATCTTTACCCGCTCATCACGCAAGACGAATATGTTTTCCGGTTTGAGGTCACGATGAACAATGCCTTTCTCGTGCGCGGCCGCCAGCCCCTTGGCGATTTGCAAACCGTATTCGATCGCCTTTCGCTGCGGAAGAGGGCCTGCCGCCAGCCGCTCGCGCAGCGTGTGACCTTCGAAAAACTCCGACACCAGGAAGTGCATCCCGTCCTGCGATCCCACGTCGTAGATCGCCATCAAGTTGGGATGATTCAGGGTGCTGAGAATGCGTGCTTCCTCCTGGAACCGTTCCAGACGTTCGCGATCGGAAGACAAGGACTCAGGAAGTATTTTGATCGCGACCGTTCGCTCCAGGCGCGTATCGCGAGCACGGTACACCTCGCCCATGCCGCCAGCGCCCAGCGGCGCTTGGATTTCGTATGGTCCAAGTTTCGTGCCCGAGGTTAATGACATGGGCGAATTATAGTCTGGAGCGCTGAGATCACCTCGAAATTCCGGCCTGCCGCTGGAATGGGCGCATCACCGCACTCGATTCCGGTCAGATGGCGGCAAGCAGGATTTGGGCTTCCCACGAACGGATGTTGCAAACAGACTGTATCACAAGCAATCGTGACGGCAGAGGTTACTTGCGCTATTGATTCCATGACAATGTCGGCTCCCACAGCCGAGTAGAGTTGGTGGTGCTGAACCAACCAACAGGGCTCGGGAGAAAGGAGCCGAACAATGATCATTATAGGAGTAGATTTTCACCCCGAGTTTCAGCAAATAGCATCCGTTGACACCGAGAGCGGAGAGTTACAGGAGCAACGCCTGCAGCACCGAGAGGAAGCCGAGAGCTTCTATCGGGAGCTTGCTGCGCGAGGCGTGCGGGTCCGGGTGGGCATGGAGGCCAGCGGGCACGCCCGCTGGTTCGAGCGGTTGCTGGGCGAGTTGGGAATCGAGCTGTGGATCGGAGATGCCGCCGAGATCCAGAGGAAGCAAGTACGCAAACAGAAGACCGATCGGCAAGATGCACAACGCATCTTGAAGTTGATGCTGAAGGATGACTTTCCAAAGATCTGGGTGCCGAGCTGGGAGAACCGGGATTTGCGGCAACTGCTATGGCATCGGCACCGTATGGTGCAGGCCCGCACCCGGATCATGAATCAGTTGCAAGCGGTTGCGCTGAACGAAGGTCTGCGGTGTAAGAAGAGGTTGTGGCGGACGGAACGCCAACAACTGGAATCGTTCCGCCTAATACTTAGTTGCATTGAAAAGCGGTCTATGTCATGATGGGGTATGAGCAAATACCCCACCGCCCTCACATTGACGACAGAAGACCGCTCCACGCTGGAGAGCTGGGTTCGCGCCGGTAAGACGGAAAGGCGTCTGGCCGAGCGAGCCCGCATGGTTCTGGCCGCAGCCAACGGTCAAGGCACGATTGCGATCGCCCGTGCGCAGCGCAAACGGCCCGCAACCGTCAGCAAGTGGCGGGTACGTTTTTCCCAAGCTGGTTTGACCGGGCTTCAGGACGCCCCGCGGCCAGGAGTTGCGCCCCGCTACGACGAAAACACCAGGCGCCGCGTTCTGGACCAACTGGACCAGCCGCCGCCAGCCGGCCATGGGAGCTGGACCGGAGCGTTGGTGGCGAAGGCCTTGGGGGATGTATCCAAACATCAAGTCTGGCGCGTGCTGCGCACCCAAGGAATCCATTTACAGCGGCGCCGTAGCTGGTGCATCAGTACCGATCCCCAGTTTGCCGCCAAGGCGGCCGATATCGTTGCCCTGTACCTGGACCCGCCGGAACACGCGGTCATCCTTGCGGTGGATGAAAAGCCGCATATTCAAGCCTTGGAGCGAGCGCAAGGCTATTTAAAACTACCCAACGGCCAAGCGGTGACCGGTTTCAGTCATGAGTACAAACGCCACGGCACCACGACCCTGTTCGCCGCCCTGAATGTGCTCACCGGCCAAGTCCAGGGCGGACACGCTCACCGGCGTCGACGCCGCGATTTTCTTGCCTTCATGAACGCGGTGGTCGCACTCTATCCGGGCCGGGAACTGCACCTGGTGGTGGACAATCTCAATACCCACAAACCGAAGCATGACCGTTGGCTGGCGCAACATCGCACGGTTCATCTACACTTCACGCCTACCCACGCCAGTTGGCTCAATCAGATTGAATGCTGGTTCAGCATCCTGAGTCGTCGCGCTTTGCGAGGGGCAAGTTTCACCTCGCCCCAGTAGGTGCGAGAGGCGATCGACCGATTCATAGCCGCATACAACAAAACCGCCACGCCCTTCGAGTGGACGAAACGTGAGCTCCGCAATGTGCATCCCCATTCATCTTACGCTAATCTACGCAACTAAGTACTAGCTCCGTGGGCCAGTCGGCGACGGCGCGATCTGCTGGAGTTACTGGATCGGTTGAACCCAACCATCGCGGAGCTAAGCCAGGCGGTGGAGCAGGAAGTGGAGAAGTGCCCCGAGGCGCAGCGACTGGCGACCCATCCTGGGGTGGGTCCACTCACCGCCCTGGCATTTGTGCTGATTATCGGCAAAGCGGAACGCTTTCAATGTGGCAAGCAGGTAGCCAGCTATTTCGGTCTGGTTCCAGTGGAAGAGTCCAGCGGAAACCAGCGCCGGCTAGGTCACATTAGCAAACAGGGCAGCTCGATGTTGCGCTTCTTACGGGTAGAAGCGGCCCAGGCTACCGTGCGCAGTCTTCCAGAATGGCGCCGCCGCTACTTTCACCTGATGATGCGGCGTGGCCGGAAGATCGCCAAGGTCGCCATGGCGCGGCGATTGGCTGTTTGTCTGTACTGGATGCTGCGCCAGGGATGGGATTATCAGCAGTGGATTGCGTTCGGTTCGCACGCGGGGCAGCCCGGAAATCCCCACGGTGTGCAGTAGAACACCGAGCTATTGATTGGGCACCCCGCTCCTCTTCACCGAGGAGTTCGAACAGGTAATCATGATCCACTTGCGACCGAAGAGATGGTTGGGTCGGACCGAGTCCTGACCTGAGAGGATTACAAGGCGAGCCGTGGTTGGTTGGGACAGTTTTTTTTCAATTAGAGCGAAGTGGCGCTTTCTCTAAAGCGGATGCCGAACTATGCTCTTGACAACGCCGACATTGTCAGAGAGGGGATATTACGCCAACAACCTGCTTGAGGGGATGCCATGTCCTCTGCTTTCATTGACTTGATCCTTACGCGCACGTAAGATTCGCGCCAGTGATCGGCCACACCATCACGCACTACCGCATCGTCGGGAAACTCGGCAGCGGCGGTATGGGTGTGGTTTACAAGGCTGAGGACACCGAGCTTGGTCGCTTTGTCGCGCTGAAATTTCTGCCTGAAGACCTTGCCCGAGACCCACAAGCATTGGAACGCTTCCGTCGCGAAGCTCGCGCTGCTTCCGCCCTCAACCATCCCAACATCTGCACCATCTACGAAATCGGCAAGCACGAGGGCCGTTCGTTCATCGTCATGGAGTTTCTGGATGGTATGACGCTGAAGCAACTGATCGCAGGCCGTCCAGTGGACTCGGAGCAGCTTCTGCCCTTAGCAATTGAGATTGCCGACGCGCTCGATGCGGCGCACGGCAAAGGCATCGTCCATCGCGACATCAAGCCCGCCAACATTTTCGTTACCAAACGAGGGCACGCCAAGATTCTCGACTTCGGGCTGGCGAAGGTACCTGGCACGGTCGCGGTTGCTGGCGCCGACGCCGAAACTTTGCTGGCCGTGGAGGACGAGCGGCACCTCACCAGCCCAGGAGCGATGCTGGGCACCGTCGCCTACATGTCGCCCGAGCAAGTGCGGGCCAGGCAGTTGGATGCGCGTACCGATCTGTTTTCCTTCGGCGCGGTGTTGTTCGAGATGACGACGGGAAAGATGCCGTTCGACGGCTCCACTTCGGGCGAGATTTACGGCGCCATCCTCCACCAGCAGCCTGGGCCGCTGTCCCAGGTTTCTCCGGGACTGGAGGCGGTGATTAACAAGGCGCTGGAAAAGGACCGCAATCTTCGTTACCAGCACGCATCAGAAATGCGCACCGATCTGCAACGACTGAAGCGCGACACGGAGAGCGAACGCTACACGGCTGCGAGTTCCAGCGCGATCGGGAAGGCCGGGGTCAAAACCCAAAAGAAACGCTGGCCCCTTCTGGTTGTTGCAGTTCTTCTGCTTGCTGCGCTTGTTACAGGCGTGCTTTACTACCGCTCGAATCAAAAAACACGCCTTAGCGACAAAGACACTATCGTAGTGGCGGACTTCGCGAACAGCACGGGCGATGCGGTGTTCGACGACACGCTGAAGACGGCACTCACCGTTTCCCTCCGCCAGTCGCCTTTCCTGAATGTGCTCTCCGACCGGGAAGTCGCGAAGACCTTGCAACAGATGACCCGTCTAGCCAGTACAAAGCTGACCCCCGAGGTGGCGGGCGAGCTTTGCCAGAGGGCGGGCAGCAAAGCCTACATGGCCGGATCAATTGCTAGTCTGGGCAGTGAATACGTGCTGGGACTGAAAGCGGTGAATTGCCATAACGGTGACACCCTGGCGCAGGAGCAGGTGACGGCGGCGTCCAAGGAGAAGGTGCTGGATGCCTTGGGCGCGGCGGCCTCCAAGTTACGCAATGAGTTGGGCGAATCGCTAGCTACGGTGCAGAAGTTTGATCTTCCTCTGGAAGAGGCCACGACGTCTTCGCTGGAAGCTCTGAAAGCGCTTAGCCTTGGCCATAAGGCTCACAGCGAGAAAGGCTCTGCCGCGGCCCTTCCTTACTATCTTCGCGCCATCGAGCTTGATCCGAATTTTGCCATGGGCTACTTGGCAGTCGGCGCCGACTACTGGAGTCTCAGCGAGCTAGGGCGGGCCAATGAGTACTTCACCAAGGCATTCCAGTTGCGAGAACGTGCCAGCGAACGGGAAAAGCTGCGGATCACCGCCAGCTACTATCAGAATGTAACTGGAGAATTGGATAAAGCGGCCCAGACGTATCAGGAGATGATTGAGAGCTACCCGCGAGATCCCGGAGGGTACGCTAATTTGAGCTATGTGTGTGCATTTCAGGGGCACTATGAGAAAGCCGCGGAGATGACGAGACAAGGCCTGCGCCTTGCACCGGATGAGTTAGTTCTTTACGAAGACCTCGCCAACTACGCGCTTGCCTCGCAGCGCTTCGACGAAGCCCGGCAGATCATTCATGAGGCGCAGGTGCGAAAAATGGACCTTTTGCTCCTCCACAATGCTCTCTATGCTCTTTTCTTCATCGAGGCGGACTCTGCGGCGATGGCGGAACAGCAACAGTGGTTCGCGGGCAAACCTGAATATGAGAACTGGGGACTTGCTCTCGCATCCGCTACTGAGGCGTATGCCGGTCATCTTGGCAAGGCACGGGAACTAACCAAGCGGGCTGTGGACTCCGCCATCCGGGCTGACAGCAAGGAAAATGGAGCAATATGGCAGGCGAATGCTGCTTTGCAACAAGCCGCTTCTGGCAACACTACAGAAGCCCAACAGTCAGCAGCAGAGACTTTGAAACTGGCTCCGATGAGTCAGGGCGTCGCGGTCGAAGCCGCTCTTGCGTTTGCCATGGCGGGCGACACGGCGCGAGCGCGAGCGTTGGCACAGGACCTGAACCAGCGCTACCCCCTCGACACTCAAGTGCAGTCACTTTGGCTGCCTGCGATTCAAGCACAATTGGCGCTGGACCGAAAGAATCCGGCTGGCGCCCTGAATGACTTGCAAGCTGCTTCTCCGATCGAGTTGGGCATGATCCAGTTCTGCGCGAACGTTTCCTGCCTGTATGCTGTGTACGTACGCGGGCAGGCATACCTGGCAGCCGGACAGGGCAATGCTGCCGCAGCCGAATTCCAGAAGATTCTCGACCACAGCGGCATCGTTTGGAACTGCTGGACGGGAGCTTTAGCCCGTCTCGGCGTAGCTCGCGCCAACTCCTTGCAGGCAAGGAACTCGACGGGTGCAGACGCCGATGCCGCCCGCCTCCGTGCGCTCGCTGCTTACAAAGACTTCCTCACCCTTTGGAAGGACGCCGACCCCGACATTCCCATTTACAAACAAGCCAAGGCCGAATACGCCAAGCTGCAGTAGTTCCCGGAACTCGACCCTAAGCCCCCCCCGGCGTCGAAACCGATGATCGACACTTCAGTCGCCTAGTTGTTGTAATCAGGCGGTTTCACAAGCGACCCTGAAAGGGGAGTCGCGGCGCCGATCAGTTGTGTAATGGCGATTTCAAATCAGTTATCCTTCAGCCAGAGAACGCTTGTTCATGGCGAGCCACGGCACGCTGCGGTAGGACTCCGCCACCATCCAGGCGCCGGCCGTCAGCGCCACAGAGACGACGGTCTCGCTCCATTGGAAGGCGTTTTTGGAGCCTGCCGCCACAATGGGTACCCACACCAGCAGCGTAAACATTCCGATCTGCAACGCCGAGAGCGCGGCTGCCAGCCGTGCATACACACCGATGAACACCACCACGCCGGCCGCGACGAAGGCGCCGCCGGTGAAATACACCCAGGCCACATGCATTGGCAGCCAGCCAGGCACCAGCACGGCGGTCTGTTTGAGATAGATGAAATGGGCCACGCCGAAGGGGATCAAGGCCAGGCCGTAGAGCACCCTTGCGATGCGCAGCCCCCTGTCGCCGGTGGCGAAACCGAGCCGCCGCCGGTCCCAGTCAGTGGCGAACCAGACATACAGTACCCAGGCGGCCGCCGCCATCACCGCGGTCTGGGAGGCTGCCCACCAAAAATCCACAGCGGGCGTGAGGAAGATTCCTGGCACTCTCAACAGCAGCAACCAAAGCAGGAGATAGACGAGCAGCACTCTGGCAGCGGCAGCAGCTGTTCGCTGCCAGAGCAGACCTATGCCAGATACCAGGGAGATAACGGCGCAGAGATAGGCCAGTGCGGGCGCACCATGGGGTATCGGCTGCCATACCGAGACGTAGTCGCCTTTGATCAGGCCCAGGATTCCGAGGCCGATCATGGTCGCCGCAAAGACCGCATGACCCACGCTTGCGATGCGCATCGTCCTATCCTCTTCCGCTCATCGACCACTCCTGGGATTCAGCCGACAAAAACCCGGCTTCCCTCAGTGCTTGTGGGAGTCGCTATCTGAGCCATCCTGCAGCTCTGATGCCGCTGGGACTACAATCATCATCGCGTCCGGCTCCCCAGGCAACGATAGATAAGGCAGCATTGTACTCTTCACCGATTCGTAGCCCAGGTCTTTCGCGGTCATATAAGGCGCATAAAACAACAAGTGCCCGGGAAAGGGACCGCTCTTCCCAGTTTCAGGATCGCGGATATAGTTCTCGCTCGAAAGCATGTAGACGAATCCCGGTTTGCCTGGCGCCCGGTAGCGGCCCTCCTTGCGAAGAAGAGCTGCGCGCCCAGGGCAAGTCAGAGGCAGAGATCAAGGCAGACATCACGAAGGGATATAAGTAAACAGCGGTTTCATCGCCTCAGTTTGCCTTCAGAAAGAGCCACCGCCGCTCATCGCCCACCTCGCGGTGGGCGATGGCCCGGAGGCGTGCGGCTGGGCGGGGTACCCGGAAGATTACTTACGATATTGATTCCATGACAATGTCGGCGATGTATCACTCGTCATTCAGGGTCTGGGTTCTGTTCACTAAAGCAGAGAATGTAGCCGTCAGTATCCTCGACATAAAAATCGAGGCATGCCCAGGGTCTTTCTTCAAGCGGCTTGAGCACTTGCGCCCCACGCATTTTCAACTCGCTGAACAAGCGACGGATACCGCATACGGCAATGTACGCATCCAGATGTTCGTTCTGTTTCCGGTGTTCTCTGTCGGCGGCCAATTTCGGCGTACACTTGAGATGTATCCCGAATCCGTCACGCGTGACCGCGGCGTAGAACGACTGATACTTAAAATCAAGCTCGAAGCCAAGCTTGTCGCGGTAGTATGCAATTGCCCGGTCGAGATCATCGACGAGAAACTGCGGGGCTATCCCGGTGACGTGCGCAGGACGGTAACTTGCGACTGTGGACATCTCATTCCTCGTTCGATAAAACCGTTATCATAAACGATCCCCGAAACAGAGCCCTCGTCACGATCACTTGTGATATGGCCATTTCTCGCCAACTATCGATATTTTTGATCTTCCGCGCAGGGTCAACGCCCTACTCACAGCTATCGCTCACCGTTGTCAGGCTGGTCACGATCCAATCAGGCGCCTGGTCCTTTCTCACGGCAGAGATCTTGACCAGATGGTTAACATAAACGGAGAGATCAATACTGTCGCTTCTGACTACCCGCTGCCAGCCGTTGTAGCTAGCAAGCCAATACTTGTTCGTGCCGATATTCTTGCCGCCGATATTCTTTAGACAGCCAGTAAGCGTCTGCGCTGTGCCGGCAGGTACCGGAGGTTTGAATGCTTTCGCATTGTCCTGCAACAGCGGCCCGTAAGGACTGGTGGGGCCCAAGATGGAGATCGTCTTCGATTCCTTCGGATACTCCACGCCGTCCAGGAACGGCTCGATGGTGAGCATCAGGTCGGTCGGCTTTGAGTCGAAATTGCTCAGCAGAAGCGACATGGAACCGCTCGGTGGTAAGTTCGTATCCGTCTTCTCCCCACATTTCCCCAAGCCATAGCCGTGCGACTGCACAGTCGAGGCGTATAGGAACTTCGAGCACGGATACCGAATCTGTACATAATCAGCATTCGTCGTCCTCCATGAGATGCCGACCGTGTAGGGACTGCTGCGGCCCACAACCTGTTCAAGCGTAGAACCGTGTTCAAACGAGATCACGGAAGGGACAATCTTGTGGCTCGGCAGTTCAACGGTCGCGCGTTTGACCCCCGGCGTGAAGAACGATACCTGCGAAAGAACGGCACGCATCAACTCGAAGCTATTGTCCTCCGAAACCCACTGTATTGAGCAGGGCACGTCCGTCCCACCGCCGTTCTCCTCAGCAAATTCAAAGGCGAATTCATAACACAGACCATGCTGGAACGTATGAAAGTCGTAACTGGACGACGCAGTTCCCATGGCGACGCCCACGTCGAGCGTTCGCGAGTAGCTGATCCCGCTGACAGTTGTGGAAGAGGTATGCTCGGGCCACGATGAGAGAAACTGTTTGCAGGTTCTTTCGCTTCGAATCCGCGGATCAACAAAGACAGTGAAACCGCCGCCGACGAAGTTCGACTCGGGATATGTACCCCTCGGTATGCTCACATTCACAATGGAGTTGCCGGTGATCGGCTCCTGACCGGCGAAATTCGTCTGCACCTGCGTATATTCCGACATCGCATCCCCAAATGTCGCCGGATAGCGCAAACGGATTCCGTACAAGGGATTCTCATAGCTAACCCATGTATCAAGATTGCCGAGTATGGGGCGAACCCCCTCGGGGTTCTTGTGCACCATGAATTCGACGCTGGTTACATGCAACGTTGGTGGGCGGCGCTCTTCCGTTGAAGTGGCTGGAGTTGAAGGCGCCGGCGACGGTACCTCGAGTCCGTGCAATGTCACTTCATCGCCGATGTGTTTTTCCAGCCCTGACGTTCGTCCGGTCAGATAGTAAACCACCCACCAAAAGGCGTTGGTGAGCTCAAACCTGCCTTCCTTCCGGTCCACACAGCCCACAACCTCAACCACCGAGGAGGTGGGGTTTTTCTGTTGACTTGTCTGCGCCCATAAAGAGTTGCGCAGCGGGACCGCTATAGCAATCGCCAGCAAGACTATCGACAGCGTTTTCACGGCTTAAATATAGACCTGAAGTTCAGTAATGACCATACAGCTTGCGGGGTCGTACCCTGAACGCACGACAGAGTTATCACTCCAAGGCCCATAGGCACAGCGAGCGTATGTCTCATCGGCCCAATTATCCGCCGCTGAGTGAATTGGCGAGAACAGGTCATTACATCACTAACGACACCAGGGGGCTATGACGTGGGTCACGAGAGTGGTGGTTGGAGATTGCTGGCGATACTAGGCCATCTCACAACCAATCCTGGCGACGAAGCTGCAGAAGAGGCAGGTTCGTCGCACCCAAAGACGACACTCCAGCCATACGCCTCAACCGTTCGGGAGCGTCAGAACGTTACATAAACCTCGCTCCGGGTTTTGGGAAACTTGAGATCAATTCCGCGTTCACGATTTACCGCGATGGTCGTCTTGATGTCCAACGCGCTAAGCGCGATGGTACGCTGCAGTCCGCCCACCGTAACATGCAGGAGGGTTGCATCAAGCGTGTAGTGGTCCGCCTCCAATCGCTCACCGTTGGCGAACACGAAAATCGTCTTCGGAGCAGGCGTCGCGGGCAAAGCGCTTGGTCCTCCTGGCGCCTCGATCAACGCCGATCGGCCAATGCCCGGAGAGGCGGCCAACTTCTGATTGCCCACGTCCGGCTTCTCCGATCGCAACGACAAGCCGGCGCGCCTCAACAGATGTTGCAGTAAGGCTTCTCCACCGCCGCCACTTTGCGTGCCGGCGATGTTGCCCTGGCTGTCGATCAGCACGTAATAGGGATAACCGTGTGCCCCAAATCGCGCCGCCAGGCTGTGCGCACTATCGACGACGACCGAGCATGATCGCGGGCTTGCCTGGAGATAGGCCCTGACGGTTGCCTCGGACTCGCCCACATCGATGGCGATAACCGTCAGCCCCTGGTCGGCAAACATGCTTTGGATGTTGTCCACGGCCGATTGGTCCTCTTTGCAGACCGGGCACCACGTCGCCCAGAATTGCAGCAGGGTCACCCTTCCGCTGAGGGAGGCATTGCTGAAGGTTTCACCATCCAAAGTCTGGGCGGTGAATTGCGGGGCCGGTCCTCGCGTGTCAGCACTGACCAACGCGCAGAGGACCATCAAGGTGAGTAAGCCATGAAGGATTCGATTCATGCTGGAACTTTTCACGATTCCAACCTTTGCTTCGGCGTTGTGAAATCCAGGACCCGCTTCGGGGAAAGCCGATGACTGATGCCCGCCGCCGCACATCAGTCCTGTCGCCAACGGACGCGCAAGAGACGCACCAGAATTTCACGCTTATGCCAGCGCTTTGTCCGTGACCCGGGTCACCGTAGCGGGTGAGAGCGCAAAAGGCCAAGGATCGAAGCTGAGTACCGCAAGATTGTCGGCTCGTTGTTCGAATGTGTGGGGACAACAACGTTCGCGATAGATCCGATAAGAGAAAAGGTGAATTTCGTAACTCCCACTCATTCCAAAATCAGGAATGAGTGGGGCACCCGACCACGCTGGCGGGCCACCGCCCCACCCCACGTCTCCGGGCCATCGTCGTGCGGACGGGCGCCCATGCGTGTCAAGGTATATACGGGCAGGAGCCCAAGCGGTGAAATCGGCGGCAGATGGTGATCGCCAGGCCCTAGTCCCCGTCAGGCATTCGCCATGCGAAGGCGCTCCTGGAAGTAGGCTTTCCAACTCTCCGGCAGCGCTGCAACTTGAAGGGCGCGCCGTACGGATGTCACGTCATCATCGCCGTATCGCTTGGCAATATAGAGCCGAGTAATGGCAGAAACCGGGACCGCGTTCGGGTCGCGAGCAAGCAGCGTGATCTCGTCGTCGGCGCCGAGTTCTCCCTCACGGGTGACGGCGAGGTAGAAGCCGCTCCGCCCACTCGCGAGGAATCGCCTCACCATATCGTCAGCTTGAAATCGCACGCCGAGTTTGTAGCAGGGGAGCCGAGGCTGCGTCACCACCACCTCCGCGGAACCGACAGAAAACCGGTCGCCAATGTGGACTGAGTCTTCCAGCAAGCCATCGGTAGTGAAGTTTTCTCCAAACATGCCCAGCGGCAATTCGCGGCCGGGCAACTCAGTTTTCCAGTAGTCGTAGTGGGTAAGGGGATAGCAATAAACCGCCTTGTATTCTCCTCCGTGGACGCTGAGGTCGGCTTGGCGATCACCATCCAAGTTAAGCTTGCGCAAGACGACGCGGCCCTGGACCAGTTGCTTGAAGATCCCCGTGGTCACGCTTCTTCCGTGCCACATCACCTCTCGGGGGACTCCAACGTTCACTGAGACTACCTTCATCGCCCGCATTCGTTTCCACCTGAAATTGATTGTACGTGCGTCTGAGCTTGCGGATGACGTGCGCTGCATCCGCGCCTCGCCCACTCTGCACGTAGGCATAGACCGGGTAGAGTCCATCGCGTGTAATTCCTCACCTACAGCGTCTGCAAGAAGTTGATCAGGTCCTGCATTTGCTGTGACGAGAGTCCCATCTGGAAGCGCTGGTTATAGAAGTTCACGACCTGTGACAGGTTTGCAGCCGCACCGTTGTGGAAGTATGGCGCGCGTGCTGCCACTCCACGCAGGATGGGACCCTTACCGCGCCCGATGTCGGTGCACTGGCCGGTGATCAACGCTTTGCCTGGATCCGTCGTATAGAACGTCTGCCCTGAAAGCGGACCCTGCGTACAGACCAACTGGAATATGGGCAGTGTTGGGAGCGAGAGCTGCTGCAACCCGCAAGAATGTTCGGGTCGGTCTCGTATTGCGCAGAGCGGACTGTTCCAATGTCGAGCGCCAGCGGGAAAGAATGGTTCCCGACATTTGGGGTGTCATGGCATGTGGTGCAGGTACCCACGATCTGCTGTGTTCCGGTCGTCAACCCGGGCACGTCGCTGATCGTGAGCTGTTGGGTGTTGAATATCTGTTCTCCACGTGCAATCGAAGCCTGCTGCGAGTTGTGCGAGTTCTACCACGACGTGTAGATGGTAAACACGTTCGGATTGAACTGATGGCCTTGCGGATCACCTCCCAACGAGTCGTTTATCCCGGGGTAGTACTGCTGGTTGGGCAAGTACTGCGGTCCGCCGAGCGAACCATGCTGCCCATACAAATTTCCGGCAAAGAAATCGATCAATTGCGCCGAGTTCAACGCCAACTCGAACCCAACCATCTGCCGAAGCTGCTCTTGAGTAGGCGGCTGGTCAGCCTGCGCATGGCCCATGGTAGCGTCAATGGCTTGTTGCGTCAGGTCGGTGTTGAGGTTAGCGGAAAACGTCTGGCCGTTGTTCAGGGGGTAGAAGAACGATTCGCGCCCATCAAACATCACGGCGCTCGAGAAACCCAGATTCGTGCTCGGCAATGGCCGGCGATAAACGGAGACGATCTGTTGGCCCTGCGCGTTCGTCGTCAAAGCACAACCGTAGGGATCCACGACCGCAGTGATTGTGAACTGTGGCAGGCTGGAATCGTACTCGTTCGGCGGCACCTGTAATGGTATACGGATAAGCCCGTTGTTCACGACCAAGCTGTTGTTCACAGGTCCGGTGGGACATGTAGAGCCGTCGATCTGGTCGAAGAGCGGATCTCTGCCGTGAGTTAGGCGGTAGCGGAGTTGGGCATCCAAGGCACTCAGGCCGAAGCCGTCGCTTGGACTATGGCAGGTGCCGCAGGTACGGCCGTTCGTTCCCAGGCTCTGAAAGAACGGCCCGCTCAGGTCGAGGTAGCCGGTCGTGCTGTTCGTCGCGGAAAACCCAGTCTCGTCAAGAAACGGAAAAAGGTTGCGCAAGCGGAATCCTGCTGCATGCAGGGCACTGCCGGTCAGCAACAGCAGCGCCAAACCAAGCGCACTAGCCCGCAAACGGGTAGCGAAGAAGAAAGAAGTTAAACGCCGGAATCGGGCAGTTGCCTTCGCTTCCTGCCCTTCTGTGTGCGACATAATCTGCCTCCTAGTCTGAGTTATCACCACAGCGCGATCCAACGATAGTGGTCTTACTCGCCTGTCGAGTGGACAACAGCGATCCGCTGGTTTTCTGGTTTAACTTGACGTGGGCGTGGCGCAATGCGCGACGCATTGGTCGCCTTGCCTGTCGATTTCTGCTGGGTTTTCAAAGCGGCGGCCTTGGGAGGCGCCTTCGGCTGTTTTGCCGACTGGGCAGTCTTGGCTAGCTCCGCCTGGTCAAAGTGGTCCGGGTCCATCTCCTGCTGCCCCACGGCTTGCACTAAGAGAGCGGGCACGACGCCCGTCATTGCGAGTAAAACCAAAAACCTGGCGAACTTCATCGCACACCTCCTGCGAATTGGCGGCTATGCTGCCGCAGCTTCCGCGGCTACTCAATAACGCAGAGATGTCAGAATTCTTAATTCTTCTGTCCCGCTAAGTTTATGGAAACAAGCCGGATGCCACGAGCCAAGCAGACCGTTGTACAATGCGTGCGCCACCCGTCAGGGGAGAAGCTGTGACTTCGGGGCCCCTGCCTCTGCAGCGACCGATCAAGTTCGGCCCGGATTGCGAGTTCGATCCGGCCAGTTATGAATTCCGCCGCACCGGTCGTGTGCTCAAACTGGAGCGCATTCCCGCCGAAATTCTTCTGTTACTGGTCGAGCGTCGCGGCGAACTTGTCATCCGCGACGAGATTGTGGATCGGGTTTGGGGCAAGGATGTCTTCCTTGACACCGACAACAGTATTAACGGTGCCGTCCGCAAGATCCGTCAGGCACTGAAGGACGATCCAGAGCGTCCGCGTTTTATACAAACGATTACGGGTCGTGGATACCGTTTCATTGCTCCCGCTCCCGAGGAAACGTCCCCTCCGGCGATCACCTCAACGCAAACGGCCAACTCCACCCCGGCCCAGGCGGCCTCGGCGCCAGCACTGGCGGCGGATGATGGCCAAGATCTGCCTCCACCGGCGGTGAAATCGAGCAAACGTCACAGACTAGTCGTAGCGGTAATCGCCGGAGTGTTGATGGGCGGCGCGGCTACGGCCGCATGGATCTTCCGGCCCTGGACATCCGCTGGCGTTCGCCCGGCAGGAGGACGAGTTGTCCTTGCGGTCCTCCCGTTCGAGAACCTCACGGGTGACCCGTCGCAGGATTACTTCAGCGAAGGCATGACCGAAGAGGTGATCACGGAAATTGGAACTCTCAATCCGGAGCATCTGGGAGTGATCGCCCGCACCTCGGTTATGACCTATCAGCACAACCCTAAACCCATAACGCAGGTGGGGCGCGAACTGGGTGCGCAACATGTGCTCGAGGGCAGCGTGCGCCGCAGCGGGAGCAAGGTCCGAGTTACTGCCCAGCTCATCCGCGTCCAGGACCAGACGCATCTCTGGGCGCGGGAGTACGACCGCGAACTGAAAGACCTGCTGGTGCTGCAAAGCGATATCGCGCGCCACACGGCAGATGATATTGCGGCAGCCTTGGGCGAACGCAACGCGGGCGCAGTCAAGGAGGCCACGTTCCTTACCGCCCAAGCATACGAGTCTCACGACCTCTACTTGCGAGGGCTCTATTTCTGGAACCAGCGAGGCGTTGACGGGTTGCAGCGGGCCATCGATTTCTTTCAACAGGCCGTCGATAAGGACCCGCAGAACGCGCGCGCCTACGCCGGGCTCGCCGACTCTTATGCGCTGATCGGCCGATTCGGCGGCATGGAACGCCCGGAATATGCGGCCAATGCGAAGGCCGCAGCGCTACGCGCGGTGCAACTCGACCCCAACCTGGCGGAGGCGCACACGGCCTTCGCTCTCATTCGTGAAAATTACTATCTGGACTGGCAGACGGCGGAACAGGAGTACCAGAAAGCGATTGCCCTGAACCCGAGCTATGCCACTGCTCATCAGTGGTATGCCGAGTGCCTGATGTGGCAGGGCCGCTTCGAAGAAGCCCTGAAGGAAAGTGATCGGGCCCGGGAGCTCGATCCCCTCTCTCTCATCATCTCCGCCGATGGCGGCGCGATCTTCTACTATTCGCGGCAATACGACCGTGCGATCCAGGAGCTTCTTCGCGTACGCGAGATGGAGCCGAACTTCCCGAGCAGCGGGTTGATTGCGGCGGCGTATGCGCATCGCGGCATGTTTGACAAGGCATTCGCCGCGGAGGGCCCCGCTGAGGACGCCTCGTGGTATTGGGCAGACCGTGCGCAATTGTACGCGCTCGCAGGTCGCCGCGCCGACGCGCAAAATGCGCTTGACAGGTTGCTGGCACTGCAGCGGAGGCAGCCCTCCCCTCAATCAGTGAACATGGGGAGTATTGCAATCGCCTACCTTGCGGTGGGAAAGAACGAGCGGGCGCTCGCATGGCTCGAGCAGGCGTACAAAGAACAACCCAGGGTTTTGACCAGCCTCAGGGTTAATCCCGCTTACGACCCCCCTGCGTGGCGATCCCCGGTTCAAGGATCTGCTTCAGCGCTGCGGACTAGGCAATTGAACCCCTGCTGTCCAGGGTCTCGCTCCTTCGGGTTCGGTGGAATCAATGGGTGAGGGTCAAGCGGGAAGCAACCGGATTGGGGAAGAGTCGCCGACGATTCGCCAACAATTAGCCTAGTTCCCGCCTCCGGGAACCTCAGCGGGGAAATTTCTTGTGCCGATAAAGTTGATTGAACACAACAAACATCAACCCGATCATCACAAATACCATCCAACTCGCCTCCGGGTCCGAGGAAGCCGCCGGTGAGCCATTGCGGCCCTTGCCAGCGGGTTTCTAGAAGGTGGCCGACGGCATATTCGCCGGCGTTCTGCCCCGACCACAGAAAGAGGTTGGCGAAATCAAAGGCCGCGTGGAATCCAATGGCGAAGGCCAGTGAGCCAGTGCGGCGCAGCGTCAGGCACATGAATAAGCCGAGCAGGCCGGTGGAGGCGAAGTCTTCCCAGCGCTCGTGCGGTTTCAGGAAATAGTGCAGCGCGCCGAAACCGATGGAGAGCAGAATGGCCGCCGCCCAGAAGCCAATACCATCGGCGAGCGTGGCCAGCAGATAGCCGCGGAACTGGATCTCCTCCGCAAATCCGATGAGCAGATTGGCAATGATCCACAGGACTAGAAAGTGCCAGAGCGCGCCGCCATGGATTGCCAGCCCGAGGATGCGATAGCCGCCGAAAGCTGCAATCAGGCCGATGAGCAAAGAAGTGGAGCCCAGCCCCCAGGCAAGTCCAACCCAATAGTCGCGTCCGAAGGCGTTGCCCACCGGAATGCCGTAGTCGGCGAAGCGGCGGCGCTCGATGCGGGCCATAATCCAGGTAGCAACCAGCGCCAGGATAAGGTCCAACAGATCGTTGGAGATCATGCCAACCGGGTCGAGAAACGGCTCGTGGTTTGGGATGGAAGATCCTTGCAAGGGTCCAGTCTGCCAGGAATCCCAGTCCGACGACGATGCCGACGAAAATGAGCAGGCGCCAACCCGCACGCAATCCCCGGGAGTTGAAGAAAACTTTCCGCACGTTGACAGGGTACGCTCGCTTGAGAAATTTCGTTCCCCGGCTTCATTAGTACATTCCGACGTGACTTAGAACAAATTGACTGCCGGTCGCACCCGCCCTATCATCAGACTTCCGTTCAACTTTGGGCAGACATGATCGACACCACGATCTCGCACTACCGCATCGTCGAGAAGCTCGGCGGCGGCGGCATGGGAGTTGTTTATAAGGCCGAGGACACACGCCTGGGCCGCTTTGTTGCCCTTAAGTTCCTGCCCGCCGACGTAGCCCGCGACCCGCAGGCGCTAGAGCGCTTTCGCCGCGAAGCCCGCGCCGCGTCGGCGCTCAATCATCCCAACATCTGCACCATTTATGACATCGGCGAAGAAGATGGCCGCGCCTTCATCGCGATGGAGTTTCTCGATGGCATGACTTTGAAGCACCGCATAGACGGGCGGCCGCTGGAAACCGAATTCCTCTTGGACCTGGCAACGGAGATCGCCGATGCGCTGGATGCGGCCCACGGCGAAGGCATCGTGCACCGCGACATCAAGCCGGCCAACATCTTCGTCACCCGGCGCGGTCACGCCAAGATTCTCGACTTCGGTCTGGCCAAGGTGACCAGCAAAGCTACGGCGAGCGGCAGCGAATCTGCGACCCGGGTGGCCGACTCCGACGCCCAGCACCTGACCAGTCCGGGAGCGATGCTGGGCACCGTGGCCTACATGTCGCCGGAGCAGGTGCGTGGCCGCGATGTGGACGTGCGCACCGACCTGTTTTCCTTCGGCGCGGTGCTGTACGAGATGGCGACCGGCGCCCTGCCCTTCCACGGCGAGAGTTCGGCGATGATCTGCGAGGCCATCGTGAACCGGGTTCCGGTGGCGGTGGTGCGGCTGAATCAAGACGTGCCCGCCGAGTTGGAACGCATCATTAATAAGGCGCTGGAAAAGGACCGCAACCTGCGCTACCAACATGCCTCGGAAATGCGCAGCGATCTGCAACGGCTGAAGCGCGACACCGACAGCGGGCGCATCGTATTGCCGCTGGCGAGTGCAAGCGAAGAATCAGGCGCCTCAAGCGGGCCCGGCCCGAAGAGTTCCAGTTCGCACGGTACCATGCGATCCGGCAGCGGGATTGCGGCTGCGGCGCAGGGCCGTCCTTACGCCAAGATCGTTGCAGTCGTCGCCGCCATTACGGTCCTGGCGTTGACCGTTTTTTTCTGGCAGTCAAAGCGCAAGGCTGTACCTGCGGCTAGTTCCGCCAATCCGACCACCGTCGCGGTGCTTCCCTTTCAGAACCTGGGATCCGACAAGGACGCGGACTTTCTCCGCCTCGCCCTGCCCGACGAAATCGCCACCGCGCTCAGCTACGTGCGCTCGTTGTCTATCCGCCCATTCGCCACCACCAGCAAATACACCGCGGCGGGCCTCGATCTGCAACAGGTCGGGCGCGAGATACGCGTCAACGACATCGTCACCGGGCATTACCTGAAAGAGGGCAATCAGCTACAGATCACGCTGGAGGCCGTGGATGTAGCGAACAACCGCACGCTTTGGCGGGACACTTTCAACGTCGCGGCCCCCGACATGATCGCCATGCGCAGCCAGATCACCGCCAAGGTGCGGGACGGACTGATTCCGGCTTTCAGCGCCAGTACCGAGTCAGCCGAAACCAGCACTCGTCCTAATAACGAAGAGGCCTACGATCTTTATCTGCGCAGCCTGGTGCTGCCGCATGATCCCGCCCCCAACAAAGAAGCTATCTCTATGTTGGAGCGCGCCGTGGGCCTCGACCCCACGTATGCGCCGGCGTGGGCCAACCTGGGGCGCCGCTATTACCTTGATTCTCAATATGGAGGCGGCGGCGAGCCGATGTTCCGGAAATCCAACATGGCGCTTGAGCGGGCGCTGGTTCTTGATCCCAACCTCACCCTGGCACGTGCTCAGAGAATCGCAAACTGGAGCGAACGAGGTGAGCTGGTCAAGGCCTACCAGGACGCGCAGAATTTCGTCGAACGCCAGCCTAAGAATGCCAACGCCCACTTCATTCTGGCCTATGTTCTTCGGTACGCTGGTTTGCTCGACGAGGCGGCCCGCGCCTGCGAAGATGCGCTCGCTCTGGATTCCGGAAACTACGTTTTCCGCGCCTGCTCGTTCACCTTCAGCCAGATGGGTAACCCCGAGCGCGCCATGGAATTTGACCAACTGGATGCGGGGTCGGACTGGGCCAATTACGCCGGGGTCGGCATCTTGTTGCGAGAAGGCAAACTGGCGGAAGCGCGAGATACCGTTCAGAAGCTGCCTGACAATGAGCGGACCAAGTTCTACAGAGCTTGCCTCGACCGTCCCTCGCTCAACCAGCCCTCCGCAGAGTTGGAGCGGTTGGCGCGCGCGCGGGAGACAGCATGGGAGGCCAACCCTGACCCGGAAAACCGATACCTTTTCGCGACCGAGTTGGCGTTTTGCGGCGAGAAAGATTTGGCCTTGCGGCTGCTGAAATCCGCCATCGCGGGGAATTATTGCGCCTACACGGCCCTACAAAAAGATCCGCTGCTGGCCTCACTGCGCAGCACGCCTGAGTTCGCACAACTGCTCTCCGCCGCCAAACAGTGTCAGGACAAGTTTCTCGCGGAAAGAAGTAAGGTTCACAACTGAGTCCTATGCGCGTTGCCCTTATCACGAACTTCGCCGCCAGCCGGAAAGAACCTCTGGTCGCCATGATGGACCGCGTCCACCAGGGCTTCCTCGATTCCGGGCTGCCGGAGCCGTTTATTCGTTTCAACTTCGCCGATGGCCAGCTGGTAAGCTTCTCGAGCGTGGACCGGGTGCTGAAACGTCACCCCGAGCTGGCGCGATTTGTGACGGAGGCTTCGCCGGCGCCGCAGCTGAAGATTCCGGGTGCGCGGCGACTCTCCAACGGGCCGGTGTCGCCGGGAGCGGGCGACGTGGTGCCGTACGCCACGCTGCAAGCCATCGCAGCCGGCGTGCCCCGGTCTTTCCCGTTCCACGGCGTCGCCATCCATTTTCATTCACCGGAGTTCGGCGAGGTGATGCCCATCCCCAATTACGCAGCGGAGATGATGTCGGGAATTCTGATCGCCGATAGCTGGTGGGTCAACGGGCGTCAGCGTTCGCTGTCGTCTTGCAGGGTGGTCGAGGTCGAGCCCGGCGATAAGAAACTGCCCATGCCGTCGGGACCGCTGGCTACGGTCCTGGCCGCATGTGGCAAAGCGCGAAAGACCATACAGGCCCCCTATCCCGGGCAGCTCGGACCAGGGCCGGTGCCTGCGGTCCGCCTGCCCTCGGGATGGAACAGCCCGAGCGTCAATCCTGAACTCGCCGTGGCGGTGAAAGCCATCGCGGTGAAATATCGCGACCGTTTGCCGGAGATCATCAAGCAGGTGGGGCTGCCGCACGACCTTCCGGGCCGGGCAGAGATGACGGACGCCGCGCTCGGCCTTAGGGCGGGGCCGAAGAAACCTGCGCTGGAGTGCGTCTTCAAGCCCCTGGGATACAGCGTTCGCGGCGGCACTGCCAGCGAAACGGGCAGCTTCTCACTGCACCGGCGAACCGCGGCGAATTCAACGCTGGAGCTCACCCTGGACTGCGGCACATGGAGCCATAGCCTGCTGGCTATCTTCAAGGTTTGGGGGCTGGGCTGGAAGGCAACGCTCACCATTCCCCCAACCGAGAAGGCGGTAGGTGGAGGGCAGTACCCGATCGGCGATGCCGAGCAGTGGCAGAAGATCGTGGAGAATATGGGGACCCTGGTGGCGGAGTTGGAACGCACTTTCGTTCCCGAGATCGAAGCCGTGACCGGCCCCTCGCCGGAGTGGTACCAGCCGGAGAGCTGAGCGGAAAATCATTCACCACAGAGACACAGAGGACACAGAGTCTTTTTAATTTCTGCTGAGTATGCTCAGTAAGCTTAGTGGCGGATGGTTGATTTCATCTCAACACATCGAAAGGTCATTCACCACGGAGAACACGGAGAGCACGGAGTTTCTTAATGTTTCTTTAAGTCTTTTCCGTGAGCGCCGTGGTTGATCTTCATCCTGATTGCGGTTCGTAGATCGTCGCCCTCAGCAAGCTTCACTCCGCGCGCAAGGCGCGGACTGGATCAGTTTTCGTGGCCCGCCACGCGGGGACCAGGCTGGCTGCCAGCGCGGCAACGATCATCACCGCGAATGCCAGTGCGAAAGACAGCGGATCGCGCGGACTCACCTTGTAGAGCAGGTACCCGAGCAGCCGGGTCAACAGCAAGGCCGCACCTGCACCCAGGGCAACGCCTCCCGCAGTTAGGCTGACGCCGCGCGACATCACCAGCTGCAGCAGATGGCCCGGGGTCGCCCCCAGAGCCATCCGCAATCCCAGCTCGCGCCTGCTTTGCGACACCGCGTACGACATCACGCCGTAGAGTCCGATCCCGGCCAGCAACAGGGCCAGTCCTCCGAAACCGCTCAGCAGCGTGACCGCGACCTGTTGTGATGCAGTCGAGCGCTCAACGTTTTCCCGCATGGTGATCACCTCGTAAGGCGCCAGCGCCGGATCCAGCGCGTGCACCTCGCGAGTCAGCACCGGCGCTATGGTCTCCGGGCCCTGCGGCGTACGGACAAACAAGGCCACCTGAGTTGAGGGATTCTGGCGCAGAGGAACATAGAAAAACGGCTTCTGCGACTCCATCAGGTTGGCGTACTTCGCCGGTTTCGCTGCCCCGACCACCTGCATCCAGCGGTCTTTCACTTTTAGCCGCTTGCCCACCGGATTCTCGCCACGCCAATACTGCGCCACCATCGTCTCGTTCACGATGGCGACCGGCGGAGCGCCATCGTCATCGGCGCGGGTAAAGTCGCGGCCCGATACCAGTGGAATTCCCAATGTCCGGAAATACGCGGCACTGACTTCGTTGTATTCCACTGTCGGCTGCTGGTCGGGCGGGACTTCGTATCCATCCACCTCGATGGAAGCGGAAGAATAGGTTCGATAGCTGAAGGGGGCGATGCGCGCGTAGGCCGCCGACTCAATGCCGCTGAGTGCCGCGACCCGATCCATCAACTGGTCTTCGAAATTACGCGCGCGCGGCGCATCGTATCCCGCCGCGAACAGATTGACTGAGGTCATCACCACGCCATCGGTTGAAAAGCCAGGGCCCGCGCTTCGAATACGCTGCAGGCTTTGGATCAGCAGGCCGGCTCCGACCAGCAAAATGAAACTGAGAGCCACCTGGAGCACAACCAGGCCAGAGCGGACCCACGATCCGTGGCGGGCGCCGACGACACCGCCGGATTCGGATTTCAGCGCCCCGGCTAGATCGACCTTGCTGGATTGAATCGCGGGAAACAGCCCGAACAGCAGCGTGGAGATCAGGCACACCGCGGCACTCAACGCCAGCACGCGACAATCAATGTCGCCCGCCATGCGCATCTCGACGCCGCGCGGGGGGATGATGCGCACCAGCGCGGTGCGGCACCACACTGCCAGCAGCACTCCGCCGACGGCGGCGACCGACGACAGTATCAGTCCTTCAGTGAGAAGCTGCTTCAACAATCGCCGGCGGTCGGCCCCGATCGCCAGCCGGATCGTCATCTCTTGCCGGCGGGCGAAGGACCTTACCAGCATCAGATTGCCGACGTTCGCGCAGGCAATCAGCAGCACGAAAAACACCACGGCGAGCGCGACTTCCAGGGTGGGAAGCAGAACTCCTGAGCTGTTGAATGGCGACTGCCACAACGGCACCAGTTTGATGCCGCGGCCGCGATTGGTTTCCGGATAAGCGAGTTCCAGCCGGCTGGCCACACCTGCAATCTCCGCCTGCGCTTGCGCGGCGCTCACACCGGGCTTGAGCCGCACGAAGCCTTCGATCCAGCGCGCGCCACGGTCCTCCAGTTTGTATCCGCTGGAATCGAACCTTTCCTGCATGGAAGCCGGGACCCAGAACTGAAACGGATAGCCCACGAAGGTCCCGTAGAATCCCTCGGGAGTGACGCCGATGATGGTGTGCGGCAGACCATTGAGCATCTGCGTCTTGCCAATAATTGCGGGATCGCTGTGAAAGCGATCTTTCCACAGTTGGTGGCTGATCACCACCACGGGATGAGCATTGCGCCCGGTGTCTTCGTCGGGCGTGAATCCGCGGCCCAGAGCGGGATGAACGCCGATGGCATCAAAATAGTTCGCCGACACAATGCTGCCAGCCGCACGCTCGGCACGATCGCCGATGCTGAGCGTGGTGCCGACGATCTTCTCGGCAATGACCGCGTCCAGCAGCTTGCAGTTTTTCTGAAAATCGAGGAAGTCGGGCCACGAGACATCGTCGTAGCCCGGCGTGCCGCGCGACGTGCCCGCCAGCACCATCAACTGCTCCTGGTGCGCCACCCGCGGGTAGGGGCGGAACAGGACTCCTTCGATCCAACTGAAAACCGCGGCGTTGGCGCCGATGCCCACGGTCAGGCACAGGATCGCCAGCGCAGAAAACCCCGGACTGCGCAGGAGCATGCGGAAGCCGAAGCGAAGGTCCTGCTGGATGTGCTCGATGACGCTGACGCAACTCATTTCGAGACACTCCTGCTTGAAGTGTTCGACCCCGCCCGACGACCGCAGCGCGGCGTAGCGGGCATCGTCGGACGCCATTCCCTGTGCGACGTATTCGTCGATCTGACATTGCAGATGAAATTGAAATTCATCGCCCAGCTCCCGGTCGGCTTCCTGCTTGCGAAACAACGAGCGCAAACGGAGCGGCAATTTGTAAAACCAGCGCATGGCTTGCCCGTTCTGTTATGCGGTCCCCAGCACCAGATCAATCGCGCCCGACAGGCGATCCCACTGGGCCTCTTGTTGCCGCAGGTACTTAACGCCATCGCGGGTAAGCGAGTAAAACTTGGCGCGGCGATGGTTTTCCGACTCGCCCCATTTGGAATGAATCCACCCCTGTTGCTCGAGCCGGTGCAATGCCGGATAGAGCGCTCCCTGGTTGACCTGCAACACATCCTTGGAAACCTGTTTGATCCGCTGCGCGATTCCCCAGCCGTGCATCGGCTGTAGCACCAGCGTCTTCAAAATCAGGAGATCGAGCGTGCCCTGCACCAGATCTGTCGGCTTTCCCATTCCACCCCTCATGTCGATAAATGACAAGACAGTAACTTAGACTCCTGTCAACAGTCAAGGGAAGGGAAGCCAAGGTAAGTGGTGCATCTATGAAGGTGCCGGCTCTGTCAAGGTTTTTTGAGGCACACTATCCCATGCGCTCCGAGAAGAGCGCCATTTCGCTCTAGTTGAAAAAATGCTTTTCATCGCCGACCAAGGCTCGCTGCTAATCTTCCGGGTGGAACTCGGTCCGACCCAGCCATCTATTCGGCCACTACTTCGACCATGATTACTGCTTCGAACTCCCTTACGGGAGCGGGGTACCCAATCAGTTTGACGGTGTTGTGCTGCACACCATGCACCAGCTCCGGGCTACCCCACGTGCGAACCGAATTTCAAAGTCTGCTGATAATCCCATCCCTTGCGCCACATCCAATACAGTCGCACCGCCAGTTTACGTGCCATCGCTACCTTGGCGATCGGACGACCGCGACGCATCGCCAGGTGCAGAAATCGCCGCCGCCAGTCGGGATCGTAGCGTACCAGGGCATGAGCGGACTCGATCAGCAAGAAACGCAAGAGTGTGTTGCCTTGCTTGCTGATGTGCCCCAGGTGTTGGTGGCCTCCACTGGATTCCTCGCACGGGATCAGTCCCAGATAGCTGCCTACTTGCTTGCCACAGCGAAACCGATCCGGAACTCCCAGGATCAACACAAAGGCGAGGGCTGTGATCGGACCCACGCCAGGATGGGTCATCAGCCGCTGCACTTGCGGCCGTTCTTCGGCGGTTTGCTGAATCGCAAGGCTCAGCTCCTCGATCCTGGGGCTCAATCGGTCCAACAACTCCAGCAAGTCGCGCCGCCGCCGCGTACTCCAGGGTGCCAAAACCAGCGACTCTAACTGGGCTCGTCCCCGCTTGCTCCACAATCCTTTCTGGCGTCGTATTCCTTCGTTCAGGGCAATGGCTTGGAGCTGGTTCTTGACTCGCGTCCGCATCTGCACCAGACGATGCCGATGCCAAAGCAGCTGCCGCAGATCGCGATTCTCCGGACTCGGTACCCAGATCCGCGGAAAGCGATCTTCCACCAGCAGCCGCATCAGGTGTTCGGCATCCTGGCGGTCTGTCTTCTGCTTGCGTACTCGCTGGGCCCGAATCTCGGCGGGGTCGCCAATCCACAGCTCGAAGTTCAGTTCCGCCAGCAAGCGCTCGAACCAACGGGCGTGCCCCGTCGCCTCCATCCCCACTCGTACGCTCCCTCCACTGAGAGCGCGATAGAAGCTCTCGGCCTCCACCATGTTTGTGAGTTTCCTCTCGCCGCATTCCCCGGTCTCGGTGTCAACAAACGCGATCTGCTGAAACCTCGGATGATAATCACAGCCTATAATCAACATACTCGGCTCCTTCTTCCCGAGCCTTTGGTCGGTGATACAACCAAAGTCTACTCAGTGCGAGGGAGCCGACACCTTCATGAAATCAGTTTGAAATTGCGAGCGGCAAAAAGCTCAAGCCCGTGAGGTGGGCCACGGGCTGAGACCTACCCACAGGGGCCTTCAGAACCTTGACTTGGTTGCGCCTCGTCATCGCCCTGAAAAACCCCTGCGGAACTAACCAGAAAAGAAGATCCGAGAATCAGTATCCACCAGCCGCAGATCGTTGTCTGTAATAAGGGCACGTTGCAACGCACGAAGGTAACCGGACAAATGATCGCTGCCGGTGACGGCGGTTACGGGCGCTGGTTCAGTTTGAACCGTGCATATCATCAATTCCTGCCGCCTCCATCAAACATTGCGAGTGACCCCAGCGATGGAAGCCAAGTTGACCGATCACGTTTGGAGTCTTGAGGAATTGCTGCTAGCGTTGGAGAATTCAAACTGAACCAGTGCCGAAGCCATATCTGGAATAGATTTTTCGCGATTAGATTTTCCGGCTTGCAGCCTGCCAGGACGGAGCCACGCTGTCCGCCTTGCCGGTAAGCGCGGACCCGGCACAGCGCGTCAGATCGGTGTATATTTACACCCGCAAAAAATCTAAGAGAAATATCCATCCTAGGGGAGAGTGGAATCATGAGACGTGTTTTCGGTTGGGTGAATGTCGGTGCGCTCCTTGTTTTCTCCACAGTCACGTTAGTCACGCTGCTTCCCACGCTCGCGGCATCGCAAAGCTCAGGGCCCCTTTCCCCCGAAGCGCTGATGAGCAAACTCAAATGGCGCTCGGTTGGCCCGTACATCGGCGGGCGCGTGGTCACCGTAACCGGCGTTCCGGGAAATGCCAACCTCTTTTACGCGGGTGCGGTAGGCGGCGGCGTTTGGCGGAGCACGGACGAAGGGGTCGAGTGGAAAAACATTTCTGATGGCAAGCTGCCGGGGCCGAGTTCCAGCATCGGTGCCATAGCCGTGGCGCCGTCCGATGCCAAGACCCTTTACGCCGGCACCGGCGAAGCCGACATTCGCAACGATGTAATCCCCGGCGACGGCGTTTACAAATCCACCGACGCCGGCCAAACCTGGCAGTATGCCGGCCTGCGCGACACCCACTCGATCAGCGCCATCGTCGTCGATCCGAAGGATGCCAACGTTGTCTATGCCGCTTCCATGGGACATGTGTTCGCCCCCAATCCCGAGCGTGGCGTTTTCAAGTCCACCGATGGCGGCAAATCCTGGCAGAAGATTCTCTTTGTGGATGATGATACCGGCGCCATCTGTCTGGTGATGGACCCCAATCATCCCGAGGTGATGTACGCCACCATGTGGCAAGCGGTGCGCAAGCCGTGGAACCTTTCCAGCGGCGGTCCGGGCAGTGGCATTTACAAAACCACCGACGGCGGCGCGCACTGGAGCAACATCACGCGCAATCCGGGTTTGCCGCAGACCGTGCTGGGGCGCATCGGCATGTCCATCGCTGCCAGCAAGCCGGACATTGTGTACGCCATCATCCAGGCGAAGGACGGCGGCGTGTTCCGCTCGGACGACGCAGGCGCCACCTGGAAGCTCGTCAACGACGACATGAAGCTGCGGCAACGCGCCTTCTATTACATGACGATTTACGCCGACCCCAAGGACACCGAGACGGTCTACGCGCCCGAGGTGGACGCGCTGTTTGTTTCGCATGATGGTGGCAAAACCTTCAAGAAGCTAAAAACGCCGCATGGCGACAATCACGTGATCTGGATCAACCCCGACGATACCCGCATTTTGCTGGAGGGCAACGACGGCGGCGCCACCGTCTCCACTGATGGCGGCAATACCTGGAGCACCGTGCACAATCAGCCTACCGGCCAGTTCTATCACGTCAATCTCGACGATCAGTTTCCTTATCACATCTACGGCGCGCAGCAGGACGAAGGCGCCTTTGAAGGACCCAGCGCCAGCGCCGGGGAAATGATTCCGCTGGCCGACTGGCGCCGCGTCGCCTATGGCGAAAGCACCTACTCGGTGCCGCAGCCGGGAGATCCCAACATTACCTATGGCAGCGGCTACTACAGCATCTTCGTGAAGCATGATCGCCGCACCGACGAACTGCAAAGCGTGAGCCCGTGGCCGCATTATCAGGAAGGCGCATCGTCAGGCGAACTCAAGTACCGGTTTGGCTGGACGCATCCCATCCTGTTTTCGCCGGCGGACCCCAAGCAACTGCTCATCGCCGCGCAGTATGTGTTCAAGAGCGAGGACTACGGGGCGACCTGGAGTCAAATCTCCCCCGACCTCACGCGCAACGAGCCCAGCACGCAGGTACCCAGCGGCGGTCCCGTCGATCTGGACCAGTCGGGAGCCGAAATTTATCCCTTAGTTTCGGCGCTGGCGGTTTCGCCTCTTGACGGCAAGCTCATTTGGGCTGGCTCCGATGATGGTCTCGCCCACGTAACCACCGACGGCGGGAAAAATTGGCAGAAGGTGACTCCGCCCGGCCTGCCCGAGTCGTGGATCAGTTGCATTGAGCCCTCCCACACCGACAAGCAAACGGCCTATCTCACCGCCCGCCGTTACATGTGGGACGATTTCAAGCCGTATGTTTTCGAGACCAACGATTTGGGCAAACACTGGACACCGATTACTACTGGCTTGCCGGAAGACGAATTTGTCTTCGACATTCGCCAGGACCCCAATGATCCCAAGCTGCTATTTCTCGGCACTCGCAGCACCGTCTATTTCAGCCTGGACGCGGGCGCGCACTGGCAGCCGCTCACGCTCAACCTGCCCGTGGCCCAGGTGCGCGACATCGCCATCAACCCACGCCAGGGCAACGTGGTTGTCGCCACCCACGGCCGCGCGTTTTGGGTGCTCGACAATTTGACGGTCCTCGAACAGTTAACCAAGGGCCCCACCGTGCAATCCAACGCCAGTTTCTTGTTTGCTCCTCAGCAGGTCTGGCTGACTCATGCTTACGGCGTTCCCAGCCCAGAAAGAAGACGTCCTCCTGATGCCGGCTATAACCCACCGTTCGGTGCAACCGTCCTGTTCCATATTCCCCAGGACTATGATGGCAAGACTCCGGCGACGCTGCAGTTCACCGATTCGAAAGGGAAAGTGATTCGCGCCATCACTCTGCACCTCGCGACCGAAAAGGAGAAAAAGGAGAAGGAGAAAGAAGAAGCGAGCGCAGAGCAAACCAGCATGCATCAGGAGAACCCTGCCGCTGAAGTGGACCGCAGCGGGGAGAGCAGCGATCAGCTAATCCGGGAAAAGGAAGCGAAACTCTCGGCGATTGAGCCTGGGATGAATCGGCTGCAATGGGACCTGCGTTATCCGAATGCGGAGGAGATAACCGGCTACCATGCGCCCATCGCGGCGGGCGGCCTGGATGATTCGGTCGAGGGTCCGGTCGTCGCGCCCGGCGCCTATGCGGTGGTGCTCGATTATGGCGGGCAGAAAACGCAGCAGAACTTTGTGGTCGCTCTCGATCCGCGGCTCCATGCAACGCAGCAGGACCTGGCGGCGCGCTTGGCGTTAGATCTGCAGATTCATGCGGACCTGGACGCATTGGTGAAAGACATTAACCAGGCGCTGGCGGCGCGCGACAAGCTGCAAACGGCCGCCTCCGCCCACAGTGCGACCGACGCGCAAGCCGCCGCTCTGGCCGCCCTCAACCGCGACATCGACAGTGTGGCCCAGATGGCCATGAAATCGAGCGAAGGCAGCCTGCTCTTTGAGACCAAGCTGCGCGATCATCTGGCGTACCTGATGGCCGACATTGACTTGTCCGATGCTCGGCCGACAGCGGCACACTACGCCGTCTTCCACGAACTCGATCAGCAGGCCAAGCAAAGCCAGCAAAAGCTTGAGGCCGACGTCGCCGAAGCTAACAAAGTGGCCACCGGGGCGGTGCAGTAGGCGAAATGAAGCCGTACCCGGGGCTTGCCGGCGATTCACTGCGCTGCGTCATAGGACGGGGATGTACTGCGATAAGGTCCGCGCCCTCTGCAATGCCTAGTCGCCCAGACCGACCCGCCGCAGCAGGGTCTGATATCGCGGGTCGGACCGAACGCTGTCCAGTCGAGGATCAATCTTCACCAGGATCATGCATTCGGACCGGCCTTCATAAGCGTTGTCGAGCCAGCGAAATCCCCGATCGGTCTGGCCCAGCAGGATGTAGGCCGTGCCTACCTCGTAGGCGCAAGAGTAGTGCTCGATCCTCTGCTTCTCGATCTCACGCAGGGCCGCCGCGGCTTCGTTCTTGCGTCCGGCGAGCGCATAAACGTTGGCGCGAAAGGAGGCGATCAGCGGACCGTCGTCATATTGATGAGCCAGATCGGCATGTTGCAACGCCTCCGCCACCCGTCCTTGCTCGGCATAGGCCATCCCCAAGAAAACCTGCGCGAAAGCATTATCCGGCTCCGCCGCCGTCACCGCCTGCCCGTTAGCAATCGCCCCATCGTAGTTGCGGCACATGAACACCCAGAAAACCGTGTCGCCGAGGATCTCGCCTGACTTGGGGGCCAGGTCGCGAGCGCGCTGCAGCTCCACCATACTTTCGTCGCAGCGGCCGACGGTGGCGTAATACGCCGCCAGCAAGTCGCGGGCGTAAGCGTTGCTGGGACTGAGGGCCAGAGCACGCCGGGCTTCGCGTTCCGCTGCTACTCAGTCCCAGTCGTAAAAGTAGTAAACGCTGCCCAGAGATTCGTGGGCCGCCGAAAGGTCCGGATCCAATTCCAGGACCTTCAAAGCCGCGCCCTTGGCCTGGGGCATGGCCCGGGATGGGGGCCAGTAGAGGACCCCCAGTTCGACGTAGGCATCGGCCAGGCCGGCGTAGGCAGCCGCATAGTTAGGATCGATGGCCAGGGCCTGGTGAAAATCGGCGATGGCCTGCTGCAGATCTTTCTCCGTATTCTTTTCGTAGTGAAACAGGCCCTGAAGGAAGGCATCATGGGCTTTCGGATCCACCGGCCGCAAACCGCTGGCGGGTTGGCCACTGCGGGTCAGCTTGATTTGCACCTGCTCGGCAATGTCTTCGGCGATTTCCCGCTGCAGGCCGAGCACGTCGCGCAGGTCACGCTCGTAGCGGTTCGCCCACATGGAACGATCGGCTGGCGCCCTGATCAATTGTGCGGTCACGCGCACGCGATCTCCGGTGCGCAGGACGGAGCCCTCGATCAGAGCATCGACGTGCAGTTCGTTGGCAATCTCCGGCACCGATTTCCGGCTCTCTTTGTAGTGCAGCACGGAAGTGTGCGAGATCACTCGTACATCACTGAGTTGCGCCAGTTCGGTGGTCAGCTCCTGCGTCATGCCGTCCGCGAAATATTCCTGCGCTGGGTCGCCCGAGACGTTGTCCAGGGGTAAAACGGCAAGGGAGCGGATCGGAGCTTGGTCTCTTCGCAGGGACTGGAGCCTACGGGCGCCGAGCCAGGCGATTAAGCCCAGGGCAATCCCTGCAACTACAACGACTGACAGTTTCCAGCGGGCCGAGGATCGAGCCTCAGGCAGAGCGCGCGGCGGCGGTTCCAAGAGCGCCGTTCCCGATGCCGAGCCGGTCCGGCGCGGCATCATTTCCAGAGGCCCAATAAACCGGTATCCCTTGCCGACGACGGTTTCCAGAAACTGGGGATGATCGGGATCGTCCTTCAGCGCCTGCCGGAGTTTGCGCACGATGCTGTTGATGTTCCGGTCGGTATCAACGAACACGCCCTCGCCCCACAGCACGCTGGCAATCTCTTCTCGCGTGACCAGTTGCCCGCTGCGTTCCGCCAGCAGGATGAGCAATTCCATCGGCTGTCTTTCCAGGCGCACCGGGGAACTTCCATCCAGCAGTTGGTATCCGTCGCGGTCCAGCCGGAAACGAGCCGCTTGAGATGAGCTAGGAGTCTCCATGAGGCAATCCGATGTGCCACTATAGCGGCGTTTGCCTCTGCCGACAAGCACTGCTTTTGCAAACACTTACCGCAAGACACAGGAAAATCACCAGAAAACCATACCCGCGCGATTGACCGCTCCACGGCAGCATGACAGGGTTGCGGCACTCCACCCGAAAAAGGTGGAAAAAATCCAAAGCCAGTTGCGCAGGAGGAATTTCGCCGTGAACTCTCACCACCTGAAGAAGAACACTCTCTGGAGCGGCTTAGCCCGCTGCTGTTTTATCGCGTTGGCCACCGTTAGCATGATGCTGGTCACAACCACCGCCCAGGCAGCGTGCGGCAGCCACGTTGGCACGCGCTCGCCCATCGCTTCCAAGCTGTGGTCTCTGGCGAACCCGGCTGGGGGCCAAACCAACGATTACAACTCCATCGTGGGCCTCTGGCACGTCACCTACATGGCCGACGGCCAGCTTTTCTATGAGGCGTTCGACCTGTGGCACAGTGACGGCACCGAAATGGAGACCGCGAATTTTTCTCCCATCGAAGGAAACGTCTGCATTGGCGTCTGGAAGAAGGTCGGTCCGCTGGTCCACCTGAACCACGTGGGTTGGCAATTCGATGGCAGTGGGAATCCGGCCGGGACGTTCACGCTCACCGAAAACAATGCCGTCAGCGGAGACGGCAATTCGTACGCCGGAACTTTCGACTACAAGGCTTACGACCCCAACGGGACTCTCCAGCAGGAAATCAAGGGCACATTGGCCGCCACGCGAATAGGGGCAAACTGACGAACGCAAGCACCGCAATAGCTGGCGGCAGCCATGCGCCAGTGGAATGCGCGGGCGACGGACAGAGCCGCCGCCCGCGGTCTCATGCCGAATGTGTCGCCCGGGCTTCTCTGCTGCTGGCCTGAAAATTACTGTTCGCGCAGCACGTTTGCCGGATCGATGTGCAGGGCGCGGCGTACCGGACCGGCTACGGAAAGTGATCCGGCGAGCAATATGGTTAATGCAACCGCCGCAAGAACAAATGGGTCCTGTGCCGACGCCTGGAAGACGATGACCGAAAGCACCCGGCTGGCGGCGACACCGAGGAGCAACCCAACGACCGAACCGCTGGCCAGCAGGACCAGCATACGACCCAGCGCGGCTGAGAGCACCTGCCTGGCTTGCGCCCCCAGGGCGACGCGAATGCTAAGCTCGCGCAGCCGTTTGCTGACCGTGTACGAGGCGAGGCCGAAGGTGCCGGTGATGGAGAGCAGCAATCCAAAGGCGCCAAACAGGCCGAGGGCGATTGTGGCCACTTGGGCGGGAAAGAAACTTATGCCCAGTTGGCTTCTCCACTCGCTTGATGTCTGGATGGGAATGGCGGGGTCAAGATCGCGGACCATCCCACGCACGGTGGCTGCCATGTCGGCCGTGGCCACACCGGTGGGATCGGGCCTGGTTCGGACGATGAGCCGGGTTTTCGCAGTTGGCCGCTGCGAGACTGGGAACAACGCTGCCGCTTTCGGCGGTTCACTGGTCAAGAAGTGTTTGCCATCGGCCATGATGCCCACGATCTGGATGGAGACGCCGGAGCTGTCTTTGAAATAGCGTCCGACGGCGTTCTCGGAGTGAAACAGGCGGCGGGCGAACTCCTGATTCACCACCGCAACCGCCGGGGTCGTCGCCGTGTCGCTGAAGCTTACATCGCGTCCCGCCAGCAGCGGGGTTGCACAGGCTGCCAGATATCCGGGTGAGACGTCGTATTCAAAGGTATGAAAGGCTGCGTTTGAGGGCCTGAAATCGGCAGTCTGTTGAGCAAAGACGGGAGGCACGGAATTGTCCCCGGTGAGAGGCGTGGTATTGGCGTAGCCGGCTGCTTCCACTCCCGAGAGCTGCGACACCCTTTCCAGCAACCGGCGTTGGATATGGTCGGCAGCCGCGCCGGTGTAGCCCGCCTCGCTCAGATCGAAGGTGGTCAAGACCGCATTCTTCGGATTGAAGCCCAGGTCCATGGTCAAGGTCCTGTGCAAGCCACGCAGCGACACGAAGGCAGCCGTGATGGTGACGCAGCAGAGCGCGATTTGTGCCGCCAGCAGGACATCGCGCAGCGCCCAGCGGCGTCCGGCGCCGGATTGGCTTCCACTGCTCTTGATCGCGTCATTGGGATCGGCCTTGAAGATCTGCCGCAGTGGCATCACTCCGAACACAGCGCCAGCCAGCACCGAGATCAGCAACGCCATCAGGACCAACGATGGCTGCGGCTGAACGATGAACCTCATCGGGTACTCGGTAGGTGGATGCCAGTTGCCGAGGGCGGTGAGAGCGAGCCACGCCAAAGCGCACGCGCATGCGCCTCCGAAGATCGAAATCACCAGGGCCTCGACCAGCACTTGGCGGAGAACGCGCCAGCGGCTGGACCCAACAGCCAGGCGGATGGCGATCTCGCGAGTGCGGTCGGCCGTACGCGCTGCGAACAGGCTGCCGAGGTTGGCGCAGGCGGCCAGCAGCAAAATGCCGGCCAGGACCATGATCCCAGCGAGAAAGCGGCGCGCCGCCCCGCCGACAAAGTCGCCGACCAGACCCGGCCGGGCCAGCTTGTATTCCAGCCGGTCTTCTTCCGCAGGGTCCTGCCGCCGAATGCGGGCGGCAATGGTGTCCAGTTCCGCCTGCACCTGGGTCAAGGTGATCCCATCCTTTATGCGCACGATGGGAAAGACCGTCTTCTCGCGCCGCGACTCAAGCCAGCTAACCCCGTCCAGCGCAGCTTGATTCGCCATGGGGACAAAGATGTCGGGCTGCAAGAATTTTTCAGTTCCGTAGAAGCCTTCCGGGGTAACGCCCACGACGGTGTATGGATGCTTGTTAATGCGCACCGTCTTTCCCACGATGTTGGGGTCCGCGGCAAAATAGTTCTTCCATGCCGGGTGGGTAAGCACGGCGACTTCAGAGGCCCCGGGATGATCGTCATCGGCGCGCGCCAGCAGACGTCCAAGGAAAGGCTTGATGGCCATCACCTCGAAGTATTGCCCGCTCACTTCGTATCCCCAGAACGGGCGGGTGACACCGTCGGCCTCCAAGCCAAAAAGCTGTATGGTATCGGCGGCAACGGCAGAAAACACGGTGTTGCCGTCGCGCACATCGCGCACTTCCGGATAGGAGAAAATCGGATAGTCAGCGACGTGGGGCGCGAACGTCATCACCCGGTCCGCATTAGGCACATCCAGGGGCTGCAAGATCATGGTCTGCAGCACGCCGAAAACGATGACATTGGCAGCGATCCCGAGCGCCAGGATGAGAACAGCGGCGGCGGCGAATCCGGGAGAACGGCGCATCTGGCGAATTGCAAATCGCACGTCTTGCAGCAGGCTGTTCATGGTCGGCCTCTCGGTGACGATACGGCTACCTGTCCAGAAGTGCAATTCGAGAACCAAATTGTCTGGAATGCAACTTTATGAGAACGAAGCGGTTTGGGAGATCGCACGGGTGTGTGGGAACCGAATTGCGAGTCCGGTTTCAGCCGAGGGTGTCCGCGAATGAACGGCGGCGGGCGCGGCGATAGCTACTCGTAGCGCAGCGCGACCATGGGATCGACGCGGATTACGCGCCGCGCCGGGACCCAGCACGCCAGCAATGCCATGGCGGCTAGCAGCAGAGAAACGGCTGCGAACGCCAGCCCATCGAACGTGCTCAGCCCATAGAGGAATCTCGACAGTACCCGCGAGCCCACAACCGATACCAGCAGGCCGATGACTACACCTGCCACTACCAAGCGCATTCCCTCGCGCAGCACCAGTCCCAGCACATCCTTGTTTTGCGCTCCCAAGGCCATGCGTATTCCGATCTCACGAGTTCCCTGGGCCACGGCATAGGCCATGACAGCGTAAATTCCCGCGGATGCCAGCAGTAACGCAAAAAAGCCGAGCGCGCCCGAAAGCAGGGCGCCCATCTCCGACGACCAGATCCAGAGCGCAAGATTGTCGTCCAAGCGATGCACGGAAACCTGAAGGCTTTTATCGATAGTTCGTGCCGAGTCAACAATAATTCCCGGCAGCGAAGCGCCGTTGCCTTCCGCGCGCACGAAGAACCGCAGGTCCGCCGAATCTGCGGGTGAAAGCGGCACATAAAGGTAAGGTTCGTCGCTTGTCCAGAGGTACACACTCCGCACATCCCGGGCGACCCCAATCACTTCTCGGTACGGCGACGTTCCACCACCGTGGAACCTTTTGCCGATCGGATCTTCCCCCGGCCAGTAGCGTCGCGCCAGTGATTCGCTGACCACCGCGACCCTGGCTCCCTGTTCAACCTCCTGCCAACTGAAGTTGCGTCCTCGCACCAGGGGAATTCCCAAGGCTTCGAGGTACCCCGGTGAAACCGAGTTGAAGTTGACGGTAGCGACCCGCGACCCCGGCGCTGGTTCGTGACCTTCAATTGCAAACTGGGTAATCGCAAAGCCGGAACTCAAGGGTGCGGTGCGCGCCAAGCCGACACCTTTCACCCCAGGCGCCGCTTGCAGCCGCTCGCTAAGGCGCTGCTGAAATTCTCTGGCGCGTGCTGGGTTGTAACCGCGCCCTTGCAAATCCGGCGACACGACATAGACGTTTCTCATTTCAAATCCTGGTGTCACGGTCTGCGCCTTTTGCAGTGCTCTAACCAGCAGACCCGCACCCACCAGCAGGAACAAAGATATGGCCACCTGCGAAATCACCAGCGCACTTCGCAGTCGTGATCTACTGACCCGCTGGCCGAACGCATTCCACTCTTCTTTTGTGGACGCCGCGAGATCTTGTTTGGAGGACCGCAGCGCCGGCAGCAAGCCACATAGGAATCCGGTCATGACCGAAAGCAGCAACGCGTAGCCCAGAACTCGAAAATCAAGACCGACGTCAAATGCAAACCGGTGTGCGCCGGGCGGATGGACCCAAACCAGTAGCAGTTGGGCCATCCATACGGCTAGCATCAATCCTCCAGCACCGCCCCCCAGCGCCAGCAGCATGCTCTCCATCAACAATTGGCGCACCAGGCGCCCTCGACTCGCACCGAGTGACAAGCGGATGCCGATTTCTCGCTGTCGACCCGCTGCTCGCACCAGCAGCAAGTTTGCGACATTCGCGCAAGCGATCAACAGCACCAGCCCGACTGCCACCATCACCAGGACAGCCAGTGGCAACACGTCACCCAGCTCTTGCGGATTCAAGAATTCCCCTGGAGTCAGCGTCACACTCACTTGGTGGTTCTTGTCCTCCTTCGGCGAAGCAAACTGCCGGGCCAGGACCGTCATCTCGGCCTGTGCCTGTTCCCGGCGAATCCCCGGCTTCAGCCGGCCCACCAGGCGCAGCGACATCAAATCTCGGTCCTCGAGAATGTTGCCGCCCGGCCGTGCATTACCCTGCATCATCATCGGCACCCACACATCGACAGGATCGGGCTCCGTCCCGGCAAAATCTTTCGGCGCAATTCCCACCACCGTGTAGGAAACCGAATTCAGCATCAGCGTGCTTCCCACCAGGTTGGGGTCGCTCTCAAACCGCCGCTGCCAAAAATCGTGGCTCAACACGACAACCGGATGGGCGTTCGGCGTCTGGTCTTCCTCCGCCACGAAGGTGCGACCGGGCACGGCGCCTATGCCAAGCACCGCGAAGTAGTTTCCTGAAACCAGCAGGGCTTGCAGCGTCTCGCCGGCGCCGCTTCCCTCGCTCTTCCCCCCGCCCGTCAAAGTCAGGTGGGCCCCAGTGAAGGCGGCCAGTCCGGAAAAAACGGTGTTGTGATTTCGGTAGTCGAGATATTCCGGGTAGGAGAACACCCCATAACGGGTAGCATTTTCAACGGTGCGGTAAAGGTTAACGATCCGGGCAGGGTCTTTCGCCGGAATCGGCCGCAGAGCCAACCCGTTGAACAGCGAAAAAATCGCCGTGTTGGCCCCGATACCGAGAGCCAGGGTGAGCACCGTCGTCAGGGTAAAGCCGGGCGACTTCCAAAGCTGGCGGAGGGCATAGCGAATATCCTGGAGACCAATCAGGGGGCACCTTCGATCCGACGGACACTTTAGTTGCTACCAGCCTAGTTGGCACCTGGACGGCCACAAGATCGCGACTGTAAGTTATTCAAAAGGCAAGCGTGCGAATGCCGCTTGAAAGCTGTCTAATCGGCCAGGTGTCCAGATCCGCACAGAGATCCTTCAGAAATGAACAGAAGCAGCCGATAGCGGGCAAGGCCCGCGCTCATGCTTAATCAATGTCTGCAAAGTCGAAGATCCGGCATCGCCGACGACCTTATTCCTCGCGCAGGGCCCTGACCGGATCGAGCGCCGCGGCGCGCAGAGCGGGCACCCACGATGCTACCGCCGCAATCAGCAGGAATGCGATGGCCACCATGCCGAAGGTGACAGGGTCGGTCGCCTTCACGCCAACTAACATCGCGCGCATCAGTCGCGTCAGGAGAAACGCCGCAATCAGCCCAGCGGCGATTCCAATTGCGCTGAGCCGAAATCCTTGTCCCACGACCAGCCGGAAGATTTTGGCTGGTTGGGCTCCCATGACCATGCGCACCCCGATCTCGGCGGTACGCTGCCGCACCGCGGTCGCCAGCACGGCATAGAGTCCCACCCCGGCGATCACTCCGGCAATCACCGCGAAGACGCCGATCAGCAGCAACGAGAAGCGGGTGCCGGCTTGTGCCTTATCGACCAGCGCATCCACCGGCTGCATCTCCGTGACCAGCAGGTGCGGATCAACGTCTTTGATCGCGGCGCGGACCGCGCTTGCGTACTGTTCCGGATCGCTGCCCGTGCGAATCGCCCAGGAGTTGACTGCACCGGAATCCAGGAAGGCATCGGCAAAATAGACCTGCTCGCGTCCGGGCACCGCCAGCGAGCTCTCATGCTGGTGCTTCACCACGCCAATCACCTCGACCCATTCCGGCTCGGGCGTGCGAACGCGGATAAGAATGCGCTTGCCCACAGCGGATTGGCCGGGAAAAGCCTTCTTGGCCAGAAACTCGTCAACGACCACGACGTTGCGTTTGGGCAAGTTGTCATCGTCGGTGAAGGTGCGGCCCGCCAGCAACGGAACGTGCATGGTTTCGAAATATCCAGGCAGCACAACTTGAACATCGGTCGCTTGAAACTTGCCGGCGTCCGCCAGAGCTTCCTCGGTGCCCCAGCGTATTGGACTGAAGCCTCCCGCCAGCGGAAAAGGAGTCGAGGCGGCCACGCTCTGAACTCCAGGAATGGCGCTCAAACGATCGTGGATTCGCCGGGTGAGCACAGCACGCTGCTCGGGCTTCTCTCCCGACGCGCCCGGAGTGCCCGCGACTTGGAAGGTCAACAGCCGATGGGGATCGAAGCCGGGATCAACGCGTTGCAATTCGAGAAAACTGCGGAACATCAATCCCGATCCGACGAGCAGAACAAAGGAGAGCGCGACCTCAACCATCACCACCGCATTGCGCAACGTGCTGCCGCCGAAGAGTGCGGCATTTCGGCTGCTGCCGCACAGCAGGGTCGTGACTCCCGGCTTCGACGCCCGCCACGCCGGCAGCAAGCCGAACATGGCGGTCACCGCCAGACACGCCACCGCGGTGAACAAGAGCACGACGGAATCGATGTGGATGGTCTCCAGGCGAGGCAGGTTCGCCGGGGCCAGGACACGCAGCTCGCGAAGGCCGACCCATGCGAGCGCAAGACCCACGAGCGCGCCTGCAGTCGCGAGCAAGAATGATTCCGCCAGCAGCGGACGCAGCAGGCGCCAGCGGCTGGCGCCCAGGGCCGAGCGCACCGCCAGTTCCCGTTCGCGCAAGGAAGCGCGCACCAACAGAAGATTGGCTACATTGGCGCTGGCAATCAGCAGCAGAAAAATGGTCGAGCCCATCAGCGCCAGAATCGCGGGCCGGGCTTCGGATACCAGGTGTTCCCGCATGGGTTCAAGATCGATGTAGTATCCCGCGGTCCGGTCGATGGGGAAATTCTTGCGCCCCTCGGCGGCCACATTATCGGCAGCGGCTTGCGCTTGTTGCAGCGAGACGCCGGGTTTCAGTCTGCCCACGGGCCGGATGGAGAAGCCATTGCGATTGGCGGCATCGTAGGCCAGGCGATTGGCAATCCAGACATCCGGTTCAGCTTGTTCGTCGGCCTCGGGCGGGAAGTACAGGCGCATGCCGGGAGCCAGCACACCGACAACCATCATGCTTGGTTGGCCAGGGCCGACAGGCATGGAATGGCCGAGCACGGCTGCGTTGCCGCCATAGCGCCGCTGGAAATATTCATAGCTGAGAATGGCGACGAACGGCAGACGCGGCGGCGCCGGCTGGGCTGCGGGAGCCTGCGGTGCTGCTCCAGCAGGCGCGGCAGGCTCCGGGATTCCGTCGTCGTCGTAGAAGTCTCGGCCCACGGCGATCCGCGCGCCTAGCACGCGAAAAAAATTCGTCGTGGCGATGGCCATGCGAACTTGTTCCGGCGTGCCGTCTTCCTGGGGAATGACATTGCGAAACGTGAAAACTCCGGCCATGTCCGCGAACGCGCTCTTGGTGCCATCGCGCAAGTCGATATAGTCGGCATTGGAAAATTGCAGGTTGCGAACATGGCGCTGGCGCAGCTCCATGCCGGCGATCACCAGACGATCCGGGTCCTTGTACGGCAGAGGCCGCAACAGCACGTCGTGGGTGACACTGAAGATGGCGGTGCTGGCGCCCAGCCCCAACGCAATGGTTATCACGGCCGTGAGTGCGAACAGCGGGCTTTTGCTCAGCACCCGGAATGCAATCGCCAGATCGCGTAGCAACATGGTTGGGAACTCCTGGGCAGGGTTGCTGCAAGGACGAAGACGGGCGCAGACCGTTTTAGCTTTTCACAGCCCCACACTATATACCTGAGTTATCACGCCGGCGTAAGTGTCGCAACCACGCTACAAATCACGAAAGCTCAGCGCTTCCCATCTCCGTTTGCCGCAGCAAAAGAAAACTTGGCGATGAAGGCGTTCTCCACGTTGTTCCCCGGCCAGTACTGCGCCGGATTTTTCAGCGGAAAATCAGACGAGGAGGTAAGTCCGGTCACGACCACGTTGCCGTCGGGATCGACGGCCAACCCATAGGCGCGGTCGGTTCCCGTTCCGCCGAGGTAGGTGGAGTAGCCCAACCGCTTACCGTCGGCGGTAACTTGCATGAACTCGACGTCCTCCTCCCCCTGCAGACTCGTGATCAGCGCATCGGCGGCATACGGAAAATGGGTTGGCGAAGGCACGAAGACACTGGGAGGAACAGGAAAGGGCGTGTACAGTACACCCGGAGCATTCGTTTCCCCGCTAACATACGCCTTGCCGTGCGAATCGGCGCCCACACTGGTGCAAAACGAACCATACCCCTTGTGTCCGCCCCCCAGAAAGGTGGAATAGACCAGGGATGCCTTGCCATCCAAGGATGGATCGATCTTTACCAGGAAGGGCTGATCGTTAGACTCACCGTGCCCGAGATACGGGGCACTGTTGAAAAGGAAGGGAGTCCCGGGTCCGGTCATGGGAAAGTCGGCCGACTGGGTACGGCCCGTGCCTACGATAAGCCCGTTTGCCTCCATAACCATGCCGTAGAGGTCATCCCGGTCCTTGCTGGAGTCGCCGCCGAGGTAGGTGGAGTAGCGCGCTGTGTATTCCGAAGAGGGGTCCCCGGGCTTGCTGGATTTGAACTGCGCCACAAAGCCGTTGCTGGTGAAGCCGGGTGCATAGTGACTTCGGTAAGCGTTGGGGGTAGTGGGGAAATCATCGGAATCCGTGTAGCCGGCCGCAGTGATGAGGTCGCCGGCGGCGTTTACGGCGATGCTGTGCCCTTTTTCGTTGCTATCACCTCCCAGGAAGCTGCAGTAGATCAGCGAGTCCGCGCCGCTCTTGGCGGGATCGAGGATGCACACGAACGAGTCGGTTGCACGCCAATCACACACTAGCGCCCGCTCCAGGTTGGCGCGTGTCCCGCCCGCCCGCCTGCTCGACGCCCGCACGCGCTCCCACGCTTTTCTCGCCCGCACCGCACGCCAAGGAAAACGAGCAGCTCACACGCCTAGCAGCCCGCGCACCGCGAACCCGCCCGCGCACTCCGCGCCCCCATGCCGCGCGCCCCCCGGCCTGCCGCTCCGCACGCGAACGTTCACGCGCCGTATGCCGCGCGCTCCCGGGCTTGCCGCCTGCGGCGGCTCATATTACTAGTTAGTAACTAGAGAGGCGCAGCGGTACGAACGGCGGCCGGGCCAGCGCCGGGTCTATCGCAATGGCTACTACGAGCGGGATTTCGTGACCCGCTTGGGGACCATTCGGCTGCGCATCGCGCGCACCTGGGAGAAAAGTTTTCTGCCCGCGGGCTTGGAGCGGTTTCAGCGGCGGGCCGAAGAAGTCTCCATGCTGATCCGCGAAGCCTTTCTGCGCGGCATCTCGACCCGGCAGGTGGGACGGGTAGTGGCCACCCTGACTGGCGAGGTGGTGAGCCCACAGACGGTGTCAACGCTGACCCGCGATCTGGACGAGGCGGTGCGCCAGTTTCACCAGGCCAGGCTGAGCGACGAGTACGTGTATTTGTTTCTGGACGGGGTGAGCTTGCGGGTGCGGCGTCCGGGGGGACGCAAGCGGGTACAGATGTTGGTGGCCTATGGGGTGCGGCGTGGCACTCGTCATTTTGGCCTTTTTGGCCTTTCTGCGCAGTCAGGGAGAAAGTCAGGCGGACTGGGAGGGGCTGCTGCAAGATCTGTACCGCCGCGGGCTGGAAGGCAAACACTTGGCCCTGATCATCACCGACGGCTGTCCCGGCTTGGCGGCGGCGATTCCGACGGTGTATCCCCGAGCGCGGCATCAGCGTTGCTGGGTGCACAAGATGCGCAATATTCTGGAGAAAGTACGCAAGGCAGACTACGAGGAAGTGAAGGCCGGGGCGCAGGCCATTTACCTGGCCCCGGGCCGGGGGCAAGCCGAAGCCGCCTTTCGTCGCTTCCGCGCCCGCTGGCGGCGAGACTACGGCAGCATGGTGCGGCGCCTGGAACGCGATCTGCCCGAGTTGCTGGCCTTCTTTGCCTTTCCCCGCCACCTGTGGCGCAAGCTAAGGACAACCAATGTGATCGAGCGCTGCTTCGTAGAAGTCCGGCGGCGCACCCGGCCGATGGTGTGCTTTGTGAATGTCGAGAGCGTGGACCGCATCATCTACTCCATCTTCCAGAGATTCAACCTGGAATGGAAAACCCGCACCCTCTCCGTATCTACACAAGCAGCTTGACATCATCCCTATCCCTGATCGCGTTTGACCAACCCTGCCCAAACACGCTACACTTCTATGGTTTGCCTGTACTAGCAGGTCCCGTCAGGGACACCCCGCCTTTCCGTGAAGGTCTCCTTCCTGGCTCGGGGAAGTGCAAGCGCACAAAGAGGTTAACGCCGCCCGTGCCACAGCTATGCGCGGCCGGCGAAGCCAAGGACACTCGCTACATTGCGAGCCGTCGAGGTGAGGGCGAAGCAGCCAAGCGCTCTGGCCGGAAAAGTTCATTGGAGGCATTGCCATGTACGCGGTGATCCGCGCCGGGGGAAAGCAATATCGCGTCGCACCCGGCGACGTAATCAAGATCGAGAAGGTTCCGCAGACCAGCGGCGAAAACATTCAGTTCGACGAAGTGCTGGCCGTCAGCGGCTCCGAGGGGGAACTCGGCAAGCCGTCGAAGGCGTTCGTCAGCGGCCAGGTGGTCGAGCAGGGCCGCGCCGACAAGATCCTGGTCTTCCACTTCAAACGCAAGAAGCAATACAAGAAGCTGAACGGACACCGCCAACCGTACACTGCCGTGAAGATCACCGGCATCAACGTGGACGGGAAGGACCTGAAGGCTAAGGGCTGATGCTGCTACACCAGTTGATTCCGGCCCTGGTCACTTTGGCCAAGCGCTTCGATTCGGTGTTGCTGGGGCTTCCCGCCCGAATACGGCGGGTGGTCTCGCGGGCCGCGAAAGCGGCCCTGATTTGCAGGAAACTTAGACGGCAAACGCGGCTGTCCCACATTGTGGGAGTCGCAGCCCAATTTTCTTGAGGACATTGCAATGGCGCACAAAAAAGGTTTAGGTAGTTCCCGGAACGGCCGCGACTCGAATGCACAGCGGCTGGGCGTGAAATCGTTCGGAGGCCAGCTGGTTTCGGGCGGCTCCATCATCGTGCGGCAACGCGGCACCCGCATCAAGCCGGGTCTCAACGTGGGCCGTGGCAAAGACGACACCTTGTTCGCCAAGGTGACGGGTGTGGTGGAGTTCAAGGATCGCGGCCAGATGGGCAAGTTCGTCTCGGTCACGCCGCAGGAAGCAGTTAGCAACTAACGCTCACTTTTCGCGCACGGCGGTGCGGATGGCGTCCCTCAGATCCGAATGAACGAAGGTATATCCGGCGGCCTTCAATTTTGCGGGCTCGGCGCGAATTGAAGTCAACAGCAACTCCTCTCCCATCTCGCCGAGTACCGTGCGAACGATCCAGGCTGGCAAAGGGAAAATTGTTGGACGATGGAGTTCCTTTCCCAGCGCGCGAACGAACTCCTGATTGCGAACTGGCTCGGGTCCCACCGTGTTCACCGGTCCCCGCAAGTTATCGTTGTGCAAAGCGAACAACGCCACGCCGATCACATCGTCAAAGGCGATCCAGCTCCAGAACTGCTTTCCGCTGCCGATCCGCCCGCCAAGCCCAAGTCGAAATGGCAATAGCAACGGTTTGAGCGCTCCGCCGTCACGGGCAAGCACCACGCCAATGCGAAGGTTCACGACCCGCAATCCAGCCTCGCTCGCGGGAGCGGTTGCAGCCTCCCATTGTCGGCTGACCTCCGCCAGAAATCCCTTGCCCGCAGAGCTCTGCTCAGTCAGCAGTTCGTCGCCACGGCTTCCGTAGTAATTGATCCCTGCGGCTGAAATGAAAATATGCGGCCGTCGGCTTCGGCGATACGCTTCGGCGGCCGCGTTCGCCAGAGTGCGAGTTCCTTGCGCGCGGCTCTCCAGCACTTCCTGCTTAAACTTCTCCATCCAGCGACCCGCGACGTTCTTCCCCGCCAGGTGGACGATGGCATCCGCACCCGCAAGTTTCTCCAGATCGAGCGGCTCGCCCGGATTCCATTGCACCTCGTTCGCGCGGGGCGCTCGCCGAACCAGAGCAACCGGCTCGTGACCAGCCGAAATCAAAGCCGGGGTAAGTGCCTGTCCTATCAATCCCGAAGCGCCGGTGATTAGTACGCGCACGTCCACTCCTGCAAGCAAACTTCGCAGTAAGCTGTAACACATCTCCGTCAAAATCGAAAACCCGCGCCGCATCGGGGCTGGTGCGAAGAAGTCGTATAATCGGACATGGCGACTTTGCGCCAGCACATCGCGACCAATGTTTTGACGGTTACACGCTTTCGCGATCTTCTGCGCAAGGTCCGCTCCTACCGCCCCGACGACGATCAGGCCCTCATCAAAAAGGCCTACGAATTCTCCCTGGAACATCACAAAGGACAGAACCGCGAATCGGGAGAGCCTTACCTAGCGCATCCTCTCGAGGTTGCGACCCTGCTGGCGGAGATGCGGCTGGACCCCACCGCCATCGCCGCCGGCCTGCTGCACGACGCGGTGGAAGACACCACGGTAACCATCGAAGAGATCAAGGCTGAGTTCGGCGAGCAGGTCGCCCACATCGTCGAAGGCGTCACCAAGATCAGCAAGATCGATTTTGCCTCGTCGGAGGAAGCGCAGGCCGAGAACGTGCGCAAGATGGTGCTGGCCATGATGGATGACATCCGCGTAGTGCTCATCAAGCTGGCCGACCGCCTGCACAACATGCGCACTTTGAAGTTTCTCTCGCCGGAGCGGCAGTTCAAGATCGCCAAAGAGACGCTGGAGATTTACGCTCCCATCGCTCATCGCCTCGGCATGGGCAAGATCCGCGGCGAACTGGAAGACCTGGCGTTCCAGTACGTCGATCCCATCTCCTACAAACAGGTCAAGGAAGCCATCGAGTCACGCCGCAAAGAGGGCGAGGCATTCCTGGCCGAGGTGCAGAACGTCATCGGGCAGAAGCTGAAAGAGGCCAAGATCCAGGCCAAGGTGGAAGCCCGCATCAAGCGCCTTTACAGCATCTGGCAGAAGCTGCAGCGGCAGCGTATCTCGGTGGACCAGATCTACGACATGCTGGCGCTGCGCATTATTACCCAATCGGAATCCGATTGCTACGCGGTGCTGGGCATCATCCACAATCAATGGCGGCCGGTGCCAGGACGCATCAAGGACTTCATCGCCATCCCGCGCAACAATTTCTACAAGTCGCTGCACACCACCGTGATCTCCGAGAAGGGCCACGCTTTTGAGGTGCAGATCCGCACCGAAGAAATGCACAAGACGGCGGAGGAAGGCATTGCGGCGCATTGGAAGTACAAGGATGGTCCGGTGTCAGCGCGCGATGAGCAGCGGCTGGCCTGGCTGCGTCAGGTGGTGGAATGGCAGCGCGACATGAAGAGTTCGGACGAGTTCCTCTCCACGCTGAAAGTCAATCTCTACCCGGAAGAGGTTTATACCTTCACCCCCAAGGGCAAGATCGTCATCCTGCCACAGGATGCCACGCCGATTGACTTTGCCTATACCGTCCACACCGAGGTCGGTCACACCTGCGTAGGCGCGAAGGTGAACGGGCGCATGGCTCCCTTGCGTTACAAGTTGCGCTCCGGCGACATCGTGGAAATCCAGACCTCGCCCGGCCACCACCCCAGCCGGGATTGGCTGCAACTGGCGAAATCGCCCCGCGCCCGCCAGAAGATCAAGCACTGGCTGAATGTGCATCAGCGCGAACGCGCTATCGAAATCGGCCGCAAGCTGATCGAAAAAGAGGCCCGCAAATATCGCATTGCCCTGAAGAATCTGAGCGAAGCGGAACTGACGAGGGTCGCCGGCGAAAATGGGCTGGCCAAGCCCGACGACCTGCTGGCCGCCATCGGTTACGGCAAGTACTCGGCGCGCAGCATATTGGCGCGTGTGCTTCCCGCCGACGCCTCGTCTGGGGTGTCAGGCGCAGGCGAGCCGGAAAAAGATCCGACGGGAGGATTCACCAGCGTCATCCGTCGCGTGTTTGGCTCGGAAACGTCGTCGGCCATCATGGTCAAAGGACACGACGACCTGCTGGTGTATCGCGCGCGGTGTTGTAATCCGATTCGCGGCGAAGACATTGTTGGCTACGTCACTCGAGGCAAGGGAGTGGCCGTACATTCCAAGACTTGTCCCAACGTCACCAACCTGATGTATGAACCGGACCGGCGCATCGCTGTGGAGTGGGGCAAGGATGCGGCGGCGAACTGGCAAGCTGGTTATCCCGTGAAGCTGGCGGTCTTCTGCGATAACCGCCCCGGCATGTTGAAACAGATCGCAACCGTCATCAGCGACGCGAACACGAACATCCGCAACATCGAAGCCAAAACCGCCGAAGATCACGCCACCGTTGACTTGGTAGCCGACATCGCCGACCTTAAGCACCTGGAACGCATCGTCACCGGCGTGCGTAAAATCCCCGGCGTGCGCGACGTGCAGCGCATGCAGAAGCTGTAGGGGCCGCTAGTCGCTATTCGCTACGCGCTTTTCGCTCTCCGCTACGGCTCTTCCCTACGACTCTTCCTTACTCGCTGGTCGCACCGTTCTAGTTCCGTTTCGCCAGCTACTGTTCATTCTCCACTGTGCTGGTGGTCCCTTCTCGCTTTAAAGAAAGAGAGGGGCGCACACACAAGTCCGTCCCTGCTCCGGGGTCAGCGAGTTACCGTTAAGCTTACGGTGGTTGAGTGGTGCATAGTGCCACTGGTTCCAGTAATCGTTAAGGTGTACGTCCCGGTACCAGTTCTGCGATTCGTGGAGACGGTGAGTGTCGAGTTCTTCGGAGAAGGCGGCAGGGTTAGCGACGCTGGGTTGAATGTGCAGGTGCTCAGCGGCGGGCAGCCCGTGACACTCAGATTAACTGTTCCGGCGAATCCGTTCAAAGCTGTCACGGTCGCCGTGTAGGTGGCCCTGGAGCCGCGCCTGACACTCCGACTGGCGGGCGTAGCTGAGATGGAGAAGTCACCTGATGAGGAAGAAGTTACGGTCAGTGTGACGGTGGTACTGTGCTGGGTGGTGCCACCGGTGCCGGTCACCGTGATGGGATAAACGCCCGGAGTCGTGCTGCTACCCACGTTGATGGTCATGGTAGAGCTGCCGGCGCCGGGGGCGGCGATCGGGTTCGGACTGAAGCTCACCGTCGTTCCCGAAGGAACTCCTGAGGCGGACAGATTGATCGCGTTGTTAAAGCCGCCGCTGACGGTGGTGGTTATGGTGGAGGAGCCTTGCTGGCCCTGAACGACGGTAACTGAGGACGGCGAGGCTGAGATCGTAAAGTCAGGTGGTGGCGGGCCACCGCAATTGGGGAACTTCAAGGACGCAAGGCGAGTGCTCCAGTCGAAGGAGGCTGTCACCATGTAGTACTCCTGCGTGTACCAGAAGGTGCAATCGTCGGCTTCGTCGATTGCCATGCTGCTGTAGTCGCCCCAGCGATTGGAGGTAGAAATTTGTGAGCCCGAGCCGGCGACGATGGACGCTTCAGTTTCCATTGTGCCCAACGCGTCGGTTGCCACGCGTCCCGTGTAACTGATCGAGGGGAATACGCTCGAGCTGGAGACGCTGTAGCCCAGCGCGATATCTTGCGCGCTGTCCATGGCGAGCGAGCCCATCCAACGATAGCTGCTGTCGGGAGCAAAGGTGCCCTGTTGATACACCGAAAGGCTGGTAGAAGTTTCCGGCGCGCGGAACTCATACCATCTCTCGCCCACCAAACTGCCCGCGGTAACCGAGTGGCTCACCAGCCACGTTTGGTGGTCGCCGCTGAAATTGCGGTATGCCAGCCGGTACATCAGACGATCGCCGAGCGAATCCAGCGCCTCGCCCCCGTTGGGCTGCGGGATGCAGGCACTGAAGCCGCCGCAGGCCAAGCTGAAGGAGGCCACTCCGGGGATCGGCGTGGTTCCGCCGCCACCGGTGAAGGTAGAGTTCGCCGGTGTTGTGAAGTCCACGTGGAACAGATACTGGTAAATGCTAGAGCCGCCATTGTCGATGCTGCCCACGTAAACCTCTTGCTGACCCGAGGGCGGCAGAGTGCCAGCGGAGTCCAGATCGGCCGGCAGCAGGCTGTCGTCAAAAGAGCCAGCCTGGAAGCAGACTTGCTTAGCGCTAGAGTCGCCTACCAGCAGCTTGGCCCGTTCATAGGCGCATGCGTAGGCACCAACGAAGCTGCTTCCGCCCGCTCCGAAGTTGTTCTGGCTCTGGTAGTAGGCGTCGGGCCAGAGACCCCACTTCGGGTAATCCGGAAAGCCGGGTTGCTGATAGGCAAACCGATAGTAGGTGCCGGTCGCATCGGCAGTCGTCGAGACGGCGATGCAGGTCATGTAGGGCGACGAAAACACGTTCTGGGTCATCACCCAGCGATGCGCAATCTTGTCCCACTGGGCGATGATGTCGCCGCTGTTGCTGGTTTGGCAGGCTCCTCCAAAGCCTGACCAGAAGGCGTTGCCCAGGATCGGCCCCGCTACAACTGCGCCAGTGCTCTTGTTAAACACGGCATACGATACGTTCACCCACTCCACAACTTGGGTGTCGCCCACCGCCAGGTTCTCGTCGGGAGGGGCGTCTGGAACGGTGTAGCCGGGAAAGCCGTTTCCCACTCCCAGCAAGTTCAGGCCGATAGTGGCGCTGACCAAGGGGCCGCCAGAGATCCGGAGGGCCCCATCCTTAGCGGGTTCCTGCCCTCCCTGAGCTGCCTCCATTAGTTGCTGCAGCTTTGGGTATCGGACTGGCGGCGCGAGATGAGCGCCCTGTGGCAGAGAAACTTCGGTCGCCATGTCGCGCAGCGGCCGTGAAATGTCAAAGTGGATCGGATAGTTCACATCAGGATTGGTGAGTACCGAAGGCTGAGCTGGCTTTTCCTGTGCCGACGCCAGTACCGCTGGCGCGAACATCAGGAGCAATAGGGGAAGCACGCTTAGCGTGACGGCAGCAAACTTGCTCTTCATACGATCTCCTTCGTGGTCAGTTGCCCAGACTACTTTGGCCAAGGGTGAGTGGAATTTGCAGCAGTCCTTCTTTGTTATGTTCTCGAAAAGCTCTGCTGCTGTCGTTCTGTGCGGACAGCTCGGGAGCATCGAAGCAGGAGGTTGCTACCGGCTGTTTGGAAATTTACCTGCTCAAACTAGCTGGCAAGCATCTCGTGCAGGATGCGGAATCTGGGGCCCGTGGACGAAGAGGTACGTGGTGGACTTACCTGGCGCAGAAGAGAGATGCCAGGGCGACTGAAGAGGATGCTTCGACTGCGGATTTCTTTTGGACCGCGACTTCGCAGGGATAGACCCTCGAAGAAGCGAAGGCAGAACCTTCGAGACGCGTCCAGTTGGTGCTGGAGTGCCAGCGGGAGGTTGCGGAGACAAGGCTTCTAACCACTAACAACTAGCCACTAGGCACTATCCCCTCTTGTTCACCCTCGCCAGCACTTCTTCCGCGTGACCTTCGGGCTTCACGTTCTCGAAGACGTGGGCGATCTTGCCGTCGGGCCCGATGAGGAACGTGGTGCGCGCGATGCCCATCACCTTCCTGCCGTACATGTTCTTCTCTTTCAGAACGCCGAACTTCTTGGCGACTTCCTTCTTCTCGTCGGCCAGCAAGGTATACGGCAGGTCGTATTTTTCTTTAAACTTCAATTGTGCCTTCGGCGTGTCGCCGGAGATGCCCAGCACCACCAGTCCGGCCTTCTGCAATTTGCTGTATGCGTCACGGAACCCGGACGCCTCTATGGTTCAGCCGGGGGTGTTGGCTTTGGGGTAGAAGAACACGACCACGGTCTTGCCGCGGAACTGATCGAGCGAAACCGGGTTTCCGTTTTCGTCAGGCAGGGTAAAGTCGGGAGCTTTCGATTTGATTTCCATATCGCACTATCTATACCGCAAATCCGGGAAATGGGCCACCGCGGGGCCGGTCGCAATCCTGTTGCTGTCAACTTTCGTCGCGGCGCAGATTCGCGACCGCACCGAGCACCAGCCAGCCGACCGGGACCAGCAGGCAGGCGCAGAAGCGTGACAAGAAGAACAAGCGCGGCCCGCGCGCCATCGCCGTGGTTGAGTTTCTGCCCGGCGGCGGCACGCGGCTGGTGCCCATTGCGCTATGGATCGATGGGCACTTCTACGATGCCAGCCTGTACGGCGCAAATCCCGAGCCCATGGCGCTGCAGCCCGAAACCCTGTATCAAGCGCTGACTTACGGCGAGCCTGCGGGATGGTTCACCGTGACCACGCCCCGAGACGTCAAGGGCAACTGGGTTGCCGAGGGGCAATGGAAGCCTGAAACGCCGGTTGAAGCCAGGATTGCCCAGCAGGCTGCGAAACAGCCGAAGCCCAAGGCGCAGGACGTGCTCAGCGACGATCAAGGGCCGCCAGTGCTGCGCCGCCCTGGAGCAAGCGATACGGCCTCTCCCAGCAGTGGACAGAGCGGCGCGCCAGCTTCTACCTCGGGTGGAAATTCGACTCCGTCAGGCGGCGGGAGTTCCACAGCGAACAGCAATGCTCCGCCGAAATCGGACGACGATTCCGATCGGCCCACTCTAAAAGCCCCGCCGGCCAGTTCTTCGTCTGCGCCTTCGAATTCCAAGCCGACCCTCAGCAACAATACTCAGCAAGCGAAAACCCAGGCGCCAGCTTCAAATACGCCGCCACCGGCGATCTCCCGACGAAAACGATCCCAACCGCCCCGTACTGCGGCGGGGCAAGCCAGCCGCGCAACCGGCTGCCGTCAGATACAGACAACTTCGATGCAAGTGTGAAGCAACCAGCCAAACCAGCCGCAGGAGGCCATGCAACCGCTCCCGGAACGTCGGCCAAAACCACACAGGCGCCGCGAGCCTATGCGGCGATATCCGACGCGGGCAACTACGAAACTCGGTCCCTGCTGTATGGGATGGCGACCGGAGAAAGGCAAAGCCTGGGCGAGCCGATGTCGAGAATGGCGATGGACGAGGTGCGCAAGTACGCCGGCAAGCACAACGGGCCGGCGCTGCCCAAGACAGCCGCCATCACCGACTACGATCTGCGCGGCTTCGATCTGGACTACAGTAACTCGCCCACTCTGGTGCTGAGTGCCAAACTGGCGGTTGCGCCTGCAAAGGGTACGCCCGGAGCACGAGTTCGACTACTTCGTTACCGTGGTCGCCAAGGTTGATCTCAATGGCACGCCGCAGAAGATCTTCAGTGGGGTCAGCGACACCAATCACCTCGACGCCTACCCGCGCATGCAGATCATCGACGCCGTTGACGCCGACGCCAATGGCCGTGGCGACCTGCTCTTCCGCCAATACTCGGATACCGGCATCAGCTACGCTCTCTATCGCGTGTTCCCTTACCAGATGGAGAAGATCTTCGAAGGTGGGGCGGGGATGTAGCAGTTGTCAGTAGCCAGTGAGTCCTCTGAAATTGTCATTACGAGCGAGGCGAGGAATCTGCTTTTGTTCGCGCCCGGAACGACTCTCGTGTATGCGCCCGCACTACCCGTGCAAACCGGACACAGCTATTGTGTGCCGCCCTAAACTACAGGATGTAGCGTGACAAGTCCTGGTCCTTCACGATGTCAGTGAGGGTCTTGCGCACGTAGTCGGCATCGACCGTCACGTTCTTCTCTTTCATGTCCGGAGCCTCGAAGCTGATCTCATCCAGCACTCGCTCCATGATGGTATGCAGGCGGCGTGCGCCGATGTTCTCTGTCCCTTCGTTCACGCGGAAGGCGAAGTTTGCCACCTCCGCAAGCGCCTCGGAAGTGAACTCCAGCTTCAGCCCTTCGGTGTCGAGCAGCGCGATGTACTGCTTGGTGAGTGACGACTTGGGCTCGGTGAGGATCTTGATGAAGTCCTCCACCGTCAGCGATTGTAGCTCCACGCGAATCGGGAAGCGCCCTTGCAATTCGGGGATCAGGTCGCTGGGCTTGGAAACGTGGAATGCGCCGGCGGCGATAAACAGGATGTGGTCGGTGCGCACCATGCCGTAGCGCGTGTTCACCGTGGTGCCTTCGACGATGGGCAAAATGTCGCGTTGCACGCCTTCGCGCGAAACGTCGGGCCCATGACCGCCTTCGCGCCCGGCGATCTTGTCGATCTCGTCGAGGAAGATGATGCCCGAGTTCTCCACGCGCTCCACGGCGATGCGCGTGACCTGGTCCATGTCAACCAGGCGCTGCTCTTCTTCCTGGATCAGGTACTCGAACGCTTCGCTGACCTTCATCTTCCGCTTTTTGGTGCGCTGGCCGAAGATGTTGGGCAACATGTCTTTCATGTTGACGTCCATCTCCTCGACGCCCTGATTGGTGATGATCTCGAATGCAGGCATCGACTTTTCGCGGACGTCGAGTTCGACGATGCGCTCGTCGAGCTTGCCCTCGCGCAACTGCTGGCGGAATTTTTCGCGCGTGCGCGACCCGGGTTCGCCGGCCAGCAAGGGCTCGTTGCCAATGCCAATGTTGAACCCGATCTGCTGCGGATCTTGGGCGGCGGGACGCATCTGCACCGGGGCCGGCATCGCCGGCAGCAGCAGGTCGAGCAGGCGCTCTTCCGCGTTGAGTTCGGCCTTGTCGGCAATGTCTTCCAGTTTCTCCTCGCGCACCATGTCGATGGCGATCTCCACCAGGTCGCGGATCATGGACTCAACATCGCGGCCCACGTAGCCGACCTCGGTAAACTTGGAAGCCTCCACCTTCATGAACGGAGAGTTGGCCAGCTTGGCCAGCCGGCGGGCAATCTCAGTCTTGCCCACGCCCGTGGGTCCAATCATGATGATGTTCTTGGGGATGACTTCTTCCGCGAGTTCGGCCGAGAGCTTCTGGCGGCGCATGCGATTGCGCAGGGCGATGGCCACGGCGCGCTTCGCCTGGTTCTGCCCGACAACATACTTGTCGAGTTCGCGCACGATCTCGCGCGGGGTCAATTCGTCGAGTGCGACGTGTTCCTCATCTGCGGTTGCTGGAAGATAAATAGCCAACGAATATACCTCTTGCGGCCAGAAGGCCGGGATCCATTGAGATTCCTCGCTTCGCTCGTAATGACAATTCCGGAGGGTCGAGCATTACTTACCCCGCGAAATTCTCTCAAAGCGCACCGCGGGCCCTACTGCATGCCCGGCATCTTCATCCCCGCCAGCCGGCGAGCGAAGCTGGGCTTGCCCATGCTCTTGAACATCTTCCGCATCTGGGCATACTGGCGCAACAGGTGGTTTATTTCCTGGACGCTGGTTCCCGAACCGCGGGCGATGCGCTTGCGCCGGCTGCCGTTGATGGACTCGTGATGCTCGCGTTCGTACGGCGTCATGGAGTTGATAATCGCCTCCACGCGGGCGAGTTGCTTTTCGTCCACTTTGTCCGCCCCGGACTTCTGCATGTTGGCGAACGGTCCGATCTTGGGCATCATGCCCATGATGCTCTGCAGTGAGCCGAGTTTTTTCACCTGCCGCAGTTGATCGCGAAAGTCCGCCAGCGAGAAGCCGTCGGCGCTGAGCGCCTTCTGAGCAAACTCTTCCGACTTCTTCTTGTCGAGATGGGCTTCGGCCTTCTCGATCAGCGAGAGAATGTCGCCCATCCCAAGAATCCGTCCCACAATTCGGTCGGGATGAAATAATTCCAGGGCATCATATTTCTCGCCCATGCCGATGAACTTAATGGGTTGTCCAGTAACCTTGCGAATGGAAAGCGCCGCGCCACCACGGGCGTCGCCATCCATCTTGGTGAGTATTACGCCGGTGAGCGTCAGCTTCTTGTGGAACTCATCGGCGGACTTCACCGCGTCCTGGCCGGTCATTGCGTCGGCGACAAAGAGGATCTCCTGCGGATTCAGGATCTTCCTTAGCGACTGCATCTCGTCCATCAGTTGCTCGTCGATGTGCAGCCGGCCGGCAGTGTCAACGATGAGCACGTCACAGGCGTTATTGATGGCCTCGCGCCGGGCTTCCTTCACCAGCCGTTCGACAGTCGCGGTGTTCGATTCCTCGACCTTGCCCTCGTAGATATGGGCCTTGATGGCCTGGGCAACCACCTTAAGCTGCTCGCGCGCCGCCGGGCGGTAAACGTCAACCGAGACCAGCATGGGCCGGTGTCCGCCTTGCTTCAGCCAGTTCGCCAGTTTGCCCGAGGTAGTGGTTTTGCCGGAACCCTGCAGACCCGCCATCAGCACAACTGTGGGCGGCTGGGAGGAGAACTTCAGCTTGGCCGCGTCTTTGCCGAGGATGGTGATCAGTTCGTCGCGAACAATCTTGACCACCTGCTCGGCAGGAGAAAGCGCAGTCAGGACTTCCTGGCCCAGCGCCTTTTCGCGGATGTGCTCGATCAATTCCTTGACTACGTTGAAGTTAACGTCGGCTTCGAGCAGCGCCATGCGGATTTCTTTCAGCGCTTCGCCGATGTTTTCTTCCGTCAGCGTGCCTTGTCCGCGCAGATTCTTAAAAGCACGCTGCAGCTTATCTGTAAGGTTCTCGAACATTGTCAGGAGTCCACAGCTCAGGCTGGGTGGGCGGAAACCTGCGGTTTCCACGCTGAAATCAGGATATCACGCAGCGATGCATCCTATTGAATGAGAGAGCCTATCGGGAAGTTTCGCTCGACGCGGTGCGCCACACTTCCGCCGCCGCCATCACGGTGTTGTAGTGAATCGTGATCGTGTCCTCGATGCGAATGGCGTATCCACCGGCGTAAGTGACCATCACGGGTATGTCGCGCGCGCGGGCGACGCGAAAGACCAGCTCGTCGCGCTGTTTCAATCCCTCTATGGACAGGTCAAGTCCGCCAAGCTGGTCCTCCTGGAAGGGATCAGCTCCCGCCACATAACAGATAAGCTCCGGCTCGAACTGCTCCAACCCGTTACTGAGCGCAGTGTCCAGCCAGGCCAGATACTCGGCGTCGCTGCAGCCATCGCGCAGACTGACATCGATCGACGACGGCGGTTTGTAGTAGGGATAGTTGTTCTCCTGATGCAGCGAGATGGTGAAAACATCATTGCGGCCTCGCCGGCTCATATCAATCGCGGGAGCAGAACCAACCGCCGGGCCCGCGAGCGAAGGCAGCGCGCCTGCCCGGCGGCCTGCATTGCCGAAAATGACCGCCGTCCCGTTGCCCTGGTGTACATCGCAATCGACCGTCATAGCCCGGCGAATCTTGCCGCGCTTCTGCATGGCGCGAATCGCCACGGCGAAATCGTTGATCATGCAGAAGCCTTCTCCGTGTTCGGGAAAAGCGTGGTGAAAACCGCCCCCCATGTTGATACCGACCCCATCTTCGAGCGCATGTTCCGCCGCCAGGATCGAACCTCCGGTGTGGAGCATGAAGGCATCCACCACCTGCGGCGAGTATGGAATCTCCATCTCCAGCTCCTCGCGCGCGCTTAGGCTGCCTTCCATCAACTTGTTCACATAAAGTGGCGAATGGACCAGTAGGACGTCGTCTTCGCTGGCGGGTTGTGGAACCACAAAGTCAGCGTCTTCAGCAACGCCATCTTGCAGCAGGCGTTCGCGAATCAGACGAAACTTGTCGGCGCGAAAAATGTGCTCGCCGATGGGTAGGAAATACTTTTCGCTATAGACCAGTTTGAAGGGCAGCATGGGCCGACGGTCCGCGGGTGCTCACAACCAACCCATGATTCTAGACCTGAGAGGCAAATGTAGCGAAGGGGGTCTGCCTTTTCGTGGCGTACCGGCCACGCTATTCATTTACCATGATGCAGCATGGCATCCACCGCTCAACTTGTTTCGCTTCGCCGGGCTGCCGGCTATAACCTGCTGGCCACTGCGGGCCTCGTAATGGTCGCCATCTTCTTGTTGTGCGCTCTGTTCGCGCCTTGGATCGCCCCTCATGATCCCGCGCAGATCGACCTGCCGGCGCGACTCATGGGCCCCTCGGCTACGCACTGGTTTGGCACCGACGAACTGGGACGCGACATTCTATCGCGCATCATCTACGGGGCGCGCATCTCGATGCTGGTGGGCAGTTGCGTGGTCGCAGCCTCGCTCACGCTGGGCCTGATCTTCGGCTCCATCGCCGGCTACTACGGCGGAGTCACCGACCGGGTACTCAACGTGATCGTGATGAACGCCTTCATGTCGTTCCCGGGGATTCTGCTGGCAATCGCCTTTGTGGCCTTCCTCGGCCCCGGCATCTTCAACCTGATCCTGGCGCTCTCGATCGGTGGATGGGTGGGCTATGCCCGATTGGTCCGCGCTCAAGTGCTGGCCGTCCGCGAACGCGAATTTGTGGAAGCCGCGCGCGCACTGGGCGCAAGCGACTTGCGGATCATCGTGCGGCATATTCTCCCCAACATCATTCAGCCGATCATCGTGCAGGCGGCGATCGGCATGGCGGGCGCCATCCTGGCGGAGGCCACCATGAGCTTTCTCGGGCTGGGCGTGCCGCCGCCGGCCGCTAGTTGGGGTTCGATGCTGAACGACGCGCGCTCCCACCTGTTCGATTCGCCGCACCTCGTGCTCTTCCCCGCCGCCGCCGTCATGCTGGCGGTGCTCTCGTTCAACTTCATTGGCGACGGCCTGCGGGACTACCTCGATCCCCGGTCAAGGATCGAGGTTGGGCTGTAGTAGCTCGCTAGAGGCCATCCCTGGATTCTAGCCACTAACCACTCGTCACTGGCTACTGGTTTATAGTGGTCTGTGCTGCCGGTGAAATCTTCCTCTTCTCGTAATACTCGCATTCCGCTGTTCGCTCTCGCGATGGTTTTGCTTGTGCTGGGCTGCGCCTGCAAGCGTGGAGCACTTGCCAAGCACGAGTACATGTACGTCTCAGCACAAGAGACCAGCCTGCGCGATCGAGTGGCCACCATGTACAACAAGATCGGAACGGTGCACGGCGGCGATCGCGTGGAAGTTCTGGAGAAGCAGCGACGTTTCCTGCGGGTGCGCACGGACAGCGGACAGGAAGGCTGGATCGAGGAGCGCAGCCTGGTTCCCCAGGACGTTTACGATGCCTTCCAGAAGCTGGCCAGCGACAACGCCGGCCAGCAAGTGCAAGCCCACGGAACGGCCCGCTCCGACCTCAACATTCACGTAACTCCCTCGCGCGAAGGCGAGCACCTTTATCAACTCAAGGATGGAGAAAAAGTCGAGATCCTGAAGCGCGCCACAGCGGAAAAGAACCCGCCAAAGTCCCCGGCCACGGCTACTACACAAAATCCGAAGGGTGCCGCCGCGACTCGACCGCAACCCAAGCCTGCGCCTACGCCGGCTAAGCCCTCTGCATCCGCCAACGCCGCGCCCGCCAACGCAGCTCCAGGCAAGCCGTCGGAGCCTCCCAAGCCTGTGATGGAAGACTGGTATCTGGTGCGCAACTCCGCCGGACATGTCGGCTGGGTGCTGCTGCGCATGATCGACCTCGATATCCCGCTGGAGGTTGCGCAGTATGCAGAGGGCCAGCGCATCATGGGCTACTTCGTGCTGAACACGGTGCAGGAGGAAGACAAACAGGTGCCGCAGTACCTGGTGCTGTTGAACGAGCCCAAGGACGGATTGCCCTGGGACTTCAATCAGATTCGAATCTTCACCAGGAACCGTGCCAAGCATCGCTACGAAACTGCTTATCGCGAGCGCAATCTTGAGGGCTATTTTCCGGTGAAGACTGGGCACCAGGATTTCGGCAAAGAAGGCGACCTGCCGACCTTCACCATCCGCAAGAAACACTACGACGGACAGATGGTGGACATCACCTACAAATTGAACGGCCCTATCGTGCGCCGGGTGCTGACCCCGGAACAAGAAGCTGCGGAGAAGGCCCAGCACGGGGCAGCGTTGGCCGCTTACTACGCGCAGCGCAAGAAGCGGCCGCCAACACATCCCCGTCACAAACACAAATGAGAGCTGCTATCGAGGATTGCGAATTATAATGACACGTCGGCAACAAAAATAACCGGTCATCACTTAAGAATTGTCATTACGAGCGCCCTGGCCTTGGGCGCGAGGAATCTGCTGTTCGGTGGAAAAAGCAAAAAGCAGATCCCTCGCTACGCTCGTGATGACAAACGTTACAAGATGTCACCACATTGTGCGAGCCTCAATAGGTCCGCTCAACGCCCATAGAACTCGGCGATGGCGGCCACCACGCGTTGCTGTTCGTCCTCGCGCAGTTCAGGAAATATGGGCAGCGCCAGCACCTCTCTTGACGCGCGCTCCGACTCCGGAAGGTCACCCGCTTTATAGGCCAGGTAATTGAAGCATTCCTGCAAGTGCAGCGGGACGGGATAGTAGATCTCGGTTCCGATTCCCTGCTGGGTCAGAAAGGCCCGCAATTCATCGCGTCGAAAGGCGCGCACCACGTACTGGTGATAAATGTGATAGGCCTCGGGCATCGTCGCCAGCATCGCGATGGGCGCATGTGCGCTGACCAACTGCTCGCCACTTTGCACCAGGCCGGCACCGATGAATAGGCCCTGATAGCGACGAGCCAGCATCCGGCGCGCCTGGTTCCAATCGTCGATATGCTTCAGCTTCACCCGCAGCACCGCAGCCTGGATGGCATCGAGGCGGCTGTTCCAGCCAATCTCTTCGTGGTAATACCGCTGGCGGCTGCCGTGATTGCGCAAGCGTCGAACGTGCGCCGCCAGATCTTCGTCATCGGTGGTAACGCATCCGCCATCGCCATAGGCGCTCAGGTTCTTGGTGGGATAAAAACTGAACGCGGCGGCCTTGCCCAGCGCTCCTGCTTTCTTGTCGCGCCATTTCGCGCCGAAAGCCTGCGCCGCATCCTCGATGACGGCCGCGTCGTGCTGCTTGGCAATGCTGTCGAACCTATCCATGTTGGCGCACTGCCCGTACAAGTGCACTGGCATCACCGCGCGAAACTGGTACGAGCGCCCACGCTGCAGCCCCCTCTCGGTCGCATCGGGATCGAGGTTCAGCGTTGCCGGATCGATGTCAACCAAGATTGGAATGGCGGCGCAGCGCACGATCGAACTCACCGTGGCGAAGAAGCTGAACGGCGTGGTAATCACGCACGTGTCCGGTCCAACACCGGCGGCTGCCAAGGCCAGCCAACAGGCGTCAGTTCCAGACGCACAGCCAACGCTCGCACGCACCCCCAGGCAACTTGCAGACTCCCGTTCGAAGCCCTCAAGTTCCGGCCCGCCGATGAAGTATTGGGTAGTCAGCACACGTTCGATGGCTGCTTGGACCTCGTCCTTGATCGTCTCGTATTGACGAGTGAGGTCAAGCATGGGCACGGGATCGCGCTGGGTATCGGAACCCAGACCAACCGAGGATTGCGGCGAGGTCGATGGCATAACGAAAGTTTGATTCTATAGCGAATTCTCGGTTGATGTACGCAAAGTGAAGCGGCGCGTAGTGGCTCGGGTTACGGATTGGCGACTACTCGAGCAACCGGCGTTCCAGAGATTGTGAGTGAAATGGGGACATTACGACAGTCACAATAAACTGCCGACACCCAGGAACACGAACTGGCTCGCGGTCTCCAGCTTGTTCAGCCTGAGCGCAGCGCTATCCTCTGGGTCCAGCCTTGGCGTAAAACATGGGTGATTGCGCCTTGCGTGGCATAGTTGTCACACAGGCTCTGAAAGGGCGTACGAACGACGAGTGCAGCCCACTCGACTAACCGATCATTTTGCGTTGATCGCCGATGCGGTGCTCGCGTTCGTTTGCGAATCGCTCCACGCCTGCGAAAATCGAATCGGGATCGAGATGCGCTTCCGCGATCACGTCCGCTTCGAGCCCGCCGCTTCTCCAGGAATTGTCGAAGTCTGACGTGAGTGAATACTCATCCGTCAACGGACCGAGATTACGCAGCGGCCACATGCGTCGCGTGCCCGTTGAGACCACCATCAAATCGTAGCGGGCCCCGGGCGGCAGCACGGAATCGCGATAGGCTTGCGGCTGGCGATCGAACAACTCCTCGCTGATCGCCGCAATCACCTTCACGTTCACACCGGCCGCTTCGAGTTTCGGCAGCACCTTCACAAGATTCACAGTGGAGCTCGATCCTTGCGCGATCACATAACCGTTGCGCGGCTTGTCCGGCGCGAAATCGCGGATCACGTACAGGCCTTTTGCCGCAGCGCGCAGATCGGAGTCGGCGAAATGGTTGCGGTCCGCGACCGCGAAATCGGGACGCGCCACTTCCAGCGTGATGATGCCCACGCGCGGATCGCGCGCCGCGATTTCCGCCGCCGCGAAATAGCCGGGGGCGACATCGTTGTAATCCCAAAAGCTCAAATTGATCGCCTGCCCGCGCGGGAACAGCTTCCACACTTGCGGCGCGAAGATGCCGAAGTGTGTGCGCGCGTCGGCCGCGGTTTCAGGACCGGAGTGCGCGGCGAGAATATGCAGCACGCCGACGCGGAATTTGCTGTCCTGATTTTGTTGACTCCAGACACGCGCCGGAGTGTACATCAGCGGCGTGAACGCTCCATATGTGCCGCTCAAAGCCCAAACGCCGGCGAATTTGTCGGGATCGACGGACGCGCTTTGACTCACCAGCCCGATGGCGGTGGAAACATTGCCCGCTTCTTCAATGGGCGCTTTCAAGCGCGTGCCCAGCGGATTGTCCTTGGGACTGTAGTGTCCCCACAAACTGCCGTGCTCCACGTTGATCGACTCCGAAAGGTCGGCGGCCACCGTGAAGAATCGTCCTTCAGTGACGTAATTCATCCACTTGATGATTTCGGAAATCGCGCGCCGGGCTCCGGCGATCTCGCCCGGTTTCTTGAACAGCGCAATGCTGACTTGCTTCTCCGCACCCGAAATCGCATTGCGAATCGAGACCTTCTGCGGGTCTTCAGGTAGCGCCGCGACGCGCAGGCGATCGTCGAGGAACGGATCGCTCGAGGCTGAGATGCGCAGCTTCACGTCGTCGCGCACGCTGTCGCCGATTTCCACAAGGCGATCGGCGAGGCGATCGCCCAATCCGTTGCGGTCGAGCAGCGACATCACCACGTCGATGTTCGTCTTGAACTGGATCAATCGCTCGCGATTGTTGCTGACCGCGCCCTTGCGAATTCCTTCGAACTCCACGCCGTAATGCTTCTCGAACGTCCGCGCCAGCGCGACAAAATACTCCGAGTTCATCTTCAGCGCGTAGGGATGGCTTGGGTAACTCACCAATTGATCGCCGTAGCCGGGGATTTTTCCGTCGACGGCCGTGGGCCAGTAGCCCTTGGTCGTTTTGCCGATCGCGACGATTGGACGGCGGTCGTGCGGGTCCACTTCGTCCATCGCTTTCAGCGCCGCGGCCACCTCGCCGTAATCGTTGCCGTCCGACAGCGTGAAGACGTTCCATCCGTACGACGTCCATTGATTCACGAGATTGTAGCCGTCGAACTGCGCGGCGATCACGCCGCCAATCAGGCAATCGTCGATGCCCGCGTTGTTGTCGGAAACCATCACGCGCAACCGCTTTCCCACCTGCAGCGCGACCGCCTGCGTCTTCAACTCCTGCGCGTGACCTTCGGTGAGCGCGAATTCGCCTTCCAGCGCGATCACTTTCGGCGAGTCTGGCGCGCCCGCCACATCCCAGAACGCCGCTTTGCCCCCGGCCGTCGCGATGCCGATGCCCGAGGGTCCGCCGTTCACGTCGTTGGTTAAGTCGGTGCTTTCGGCATGTCCCGCGAGCGCACGAATGCCGCGGCCTTTCGCTTGTGCGAACAGCGGATGGTCTTCCAAACCCGTTTCGTGCAGCAGCGTCTTCAGTGCGCCTGCGCCGCGCCGGAATCCCAACGCGTCGATCGGCAGCATCGCGACGTGCGGGTCGACGCGATAACGCGGATCGCCGGTCTGCCGATACTTGCGATACAGCGCTTGGCCCATGATCATCCACAGCGCATAGCACGTGGGGACCGAGTGGCCCGCCGCCATCATGAATTTGTCGGAGTAAGGATGCTTCGGCCGGCGGTAATCGAAACGGAGTCCGCCGTTTTCAGGACCGATCAAATGCGCCGCCACATTGTAAGGTGTGTATGCGAGCGGTCCGCCGAGATGCCCGGTCTGCGCGTAATTTCCGAGCAGCACCAGGGTCATGCAGGTCATGTATCCAACGTCGTCGAGCAGCGGATCATACGCCAAAGGTTGTTGCTGGGCGGGAGAAGGAACTACGTGAATGCGCGATGTCATAGACGGTCTCAGAAAGAGCTACATCATAATATCTAATGATAATCTGGGGAAATCGGGGCCAGCTAGCGGGCCCAGGGCAATCGCATTTGGATTTGGAATCATGAAGGGCAGCGGCTTTGAATTTCATGCCGATGCACCTTGTAACGGGATGGCCGTCCATGGGAACGATATCGGGCTTTCTTCGCCGGCGGTAGTCAATGGCATGCTGTATATCGGGACGGGCGGATGGCAAAACAGTGACATCTATGCCTTCCACCTGCCGAATGAGTGAGGAACAAACTGCCAAATTGAGTTTCGTAGGCGGATCGCCGTTGTAACCAGGCGTTATCGTAAACGATCTGGGCAGCCGATCACTTGTGTAATTCCGCCGGGCATGCGCTCTTTACCTCCCCGCAAACAGAATGTAATGGCTGGCTGCACCCATGAAGAACAGCATGGGGAACGACACCCAGAAATTCAGGCGGGTACACAGCAGCGCGATTCTCGCCACCTTGGGCGCCTCAGGCGGCATCGCCGTTCCCTGGCTGGCGTTGGCCTCAGTCCAGCGGATTAGCTTCTTCTGCATGCGCCACACCACGCCCCAAACGTTCAGCAGCATGAACCAGCCCAGCCCGCCGCCGATGCCAATCGCCAGGGCGCGATTGCTCTCCCAGCCATGCTGGTTCAAGCTCAGAAAAATGTACGCCGCCGCGACCACCGCGATCCCGACGATGACGCCCAGCACGGGGCCCTTTCTGAGCACCTCGGCCGGCGACATCAGCGCTCCCACCTCAATGACGAACGCCAACGTCCAGAGTCCGAAGAAGGCGCCGAACATCATCCCAGCAGAGGCCGGCTCGCCCACCTCCACCGCATTGCGAACGTCGCTGGCCACGATGTGCATCCAGTAAGCGATGCCGGCCAGGACGGTCACCACCGCGCTCCAACGAAACCACCACAGCGCCCTCCGCATTAGCTTGGGTACGACAATTCCCTGCAATTTTGCGTCCAGTTCCTGCACGAAGCGCAGGCCCACCAGGTTGAAGAAGTACAGCAGCCCGACCCAGGTGATGCCAGCGACAAAATGGATCCAGCGAAGCACCATCAGCGCGGTTGCTTCGCCGCCGGGGAATTGGATTGCGGGCGAGAGGAGTAGCGCCACTAGCCAGGAAGTCATCTCTTGGTCACCTCTATTAGACCGGTATCCCGCGCATAGTTCTGGGATTCCGAGCAGTGGGCGAATTTTACATCACAGGCCTTGTGGTTGTTTTAGTTGAAATCGCGCGGTCGCCACCTTATCGTAAAGTGGCTTATGATTGCTTGTGCGGCCGTTGGCATATTCGGCTGCGAACGGGTTTCTACAGGCTCGGAATCGTACGGGGTGGCGAATCTGGGGCTGTGCTGTTTTTTTGCATATTGCCAGGGAGGGACGTATGGAAAACAAGGCAGCACAGAACATACAGGACGGGTTTCTAAATACTGCCCGTAAAGACAAGTTCGTAGTTGCCATTTACCTGCTCAGTGGGGTGAAGCTGACGGGAAGAATCCGCTCCTTCGACAAATATTCTATCGTTCTCGACACCAACAATCAGGAGCAATTGATTTTTAAGCACGCCATTTCCACTGTGGTTATGTCGCGTCCCGGGCATTCGGAACGTCACTTTGAACAGCGCGCGCCAGCGGAAGCAGTGGCTGCGGTGGACGCCGAGGCCGCGACCACGACCTCCGAGGGCTAGTCTATTTCCCGCGCCGATGGAATGAACTCCCGAGCGAATGGCCGCTCATGGCAAACTGGCCAGGGCCAGCCGGAGCGCGTCTTCCTTGTGGGAGTGGAATTCTCTTCCCGGTCAGCGACGGGGCGCGATACCCAAGCCCGTGGCGCGCAGAGTCGCCAAGGGGAACCCGATACGCCGCTGCTTCCTCGGCAGCAACCTGCCGGAAAAATTCCCCCCAGCGCGCGCGTGGCACGCAGCGTCGCCGCTCCTCACTTGTCCGCAGAGGGACAGGAGCATCACGGATTTTCCGCCGAAGAGTCCATGGCCGAGTTACGCGAGTTGGCCACTAGCGCGGGAGCTGTGGTCACCGGCGAATTCCAGCAGCGGCGTCAAAAGCCGGACCCCGCTACGCTCATTGGCAGCGGAAAGCTGGAGGAACTGACAGGCGCGGTCGCTTCCACTTCGCCCGACCTGGTCATCTTCGATCACGACCTCACACCCTCGCAGCAGCGTAATCTGGAGCGCGGGCTCGACCTGCGGGTGATCGACCGCACCCAACTCATCCTCGATATTTTTGCCCGTCATGCGCGCACTCGCGAAGGACAGCTCCAGGTGGAGCTGGCGCAACTGCAATACCTGCTGCCGCGACTGGCGGGACGCGGTGTGCAGATGTCGCAGCTGGGCGGCGGCATTGGAACGCGTGGCCCTGGTGAAACGCAGTTGGAGACCGACCGCCGCAAGATCTACCGGCACATTCGCCACTTAAAAGAGCAGCTGGAAAATGTCCGCCGCATCCGCGGACAGCAGCGGCAGCGGCGCGAGTCGGTTCCCATCGCAACGGTGGTGCTGGTCGGCTACACCAATGCGGGGAAGTCAACCTTGTTCAATGCGCTCACCCAGGCCGGGGTGCTGGAGAGCGCACGTATGTTCGCCACGCTCGATCCCACGCTGCGGAACGTGAACCTGCCTTCTCGGCGGCAGGTTCTGCTGTCTGACACTGTGGGATTCATCCGCAACCTGCCGCACACGCTGGTTTCGGCGTTTCGCGCCACCCTGGAAGAGGTACAGCGCGCGTCGCTGCTATTGCTTGTGTCCGACGTCACCAGCCCGACGGCGGCTGAGCAGCAGGCGCAGGTCGAAGAAGTATTGCGCGAGCTGGAATCGCAGGACAAGCCGCGGCTCTACGTAATGAACAAAGTGGATCTGCTGCCGGAGAAGAAACGCGAGAGTCTGCGCAATGGGGCGAGCGTGATCCACGTCTCGGCTGCAAAGGGGTTTGGGCTCGACAGTTTATTGGAGCGTATCGACGAACTCATCGCCGAGGATCCGGTACGCCGAGTGCATTTGCGCGTGCCTCAGTCGGAAGGCAAGGCGCTGGCGGCGCTCGACGCTAAGTCCGTTATATTTGCGCGGGAGTATCGCGACGGAAATGTTGAACTTGACGTGCAGGCCCCGGAATCGCTACTGCGCAAGCTGAAGAGCTTCGTCGTGGAGTGAATGATTCCGTTGCCCTTTTTTCGATCGCTCGAAACAGGAGTAGCATAAACAGCATGACTTATCGTGTGGTGCTGCAGCACTCGGATGAAGGCTTCGCCGTATCTTGTCCCGGGCTGCCCGGCTGCTGGTCACAGGGCGCCGATGAGCAGGAAGCCCTGCAGAACATCCAGGACGCCATTCGCGAATATTTGGAGGCGGTCACCGAACTTACGCGCGGGCAGGTTGTGCGTGAGGTAGAAGTGAAAGTCGGTTAATGGGCAAGCTTCCAAGCGTTCCCCACCTTCAGGCTGTTCGGGCTCTGGAGAAGGCCGGGTTCCGCATTCTGCGGCAAGGTAAACACATCGTCATGACGGACGGCCAGCGCATCCTTACGATTCCGCGCCACAACCCCGTGAATGCCTTCACCATGGGCGGCATTATCCGCGACGCCGGACTCACCATTGAAGCATTTCGAAAGCTACTCTGATCAATCGTTGCTGAATCCTTCCCCCAAATTCAGGAAAACTCGCGACCCACATCACGCTCCAACTCCGATGGCATGCCTCGCTGGGCGAGGCTCCCACGCATGCTTTCGATGAAGGCATCCGTGGGCTCCAGACTTTTCAGCAGGGATCTGGCTAGTACGGCACGCTCTTCTTCAGGAAGTGCAAGCGCCTTCCTCAACAATTCAGAAACTTCGCGAGACATGAGGCTATATTACCGCCACACGGGCTATACGATGCGCGTTCCAGCGTCAGCCTGCTCGTCGGCGTGATAGCTGGAGCGCACCAGTGGGCCGGACTCGACATGGCGGAAACCCATCTGCAGGGATTCTTCTTTGAGGAAGCGGAACTCATCGGGGGTGTATAACCGCGCCACGGGAAGGTGGTCCCTCGACGGCCGCAGGTACTGGCCGATGGTAAGGATATCGACGTTGTGGGCCGCGAGATCGCGGAAAACTTCGAGTAGTTCGCCGGTGCTCTCGCCCAGACCGACCATCACGCCGCTTTTGGTCGGAATCGCCGGATTCATTTCCTTGGCGCGCGCCAGCAGGCGCAACGTGCGCTCATAACGCGCGCCGGCGCGCGCGACGCGATATAGGCGAGGCACGGTCTCGGTGTTGTGATTGAGGATGTCGGGCTTGGCGTCCATCACGATGCGCAGCGGCTCTTCCAATCCCTGAAAGTCGGGAATCAACACTTCCACGCGGCATCCGGGAACGCGTTGCCGGATTTCGCCGATCGTGTCGGCGAAGACGCGCGCCCCACCGACGTTGTCGTCGTCGCGATTTACGCTGGTGACGACGGCGAACTTCAGTCCCAGTTTCTCCACCGCTTCGGCAACCCGGCGAGGCTCTTCAAAGTCGATTGGCTGCGGGCGCCCTTTCGGCACGGCGCAGAAGCCGCAGCGGCGGGTGCACAGATTGCCCAACAACATGAACGTGGCGGTGCGATGGTTCCAGCACTCGCCGATGTTGGGACAATGCGCAGACTCGCAGACGGTGTGCAGCTCCAGGTTCCGCGCCAGGGTCTTGAGATTGTGATAGTTCTCGCCCATCGGGGCGCGCGCCTTCAGCCATTCCGGTTTGGGCGCCGGACGGTGCGCGCCAATCTCGATCTGGATCAACTCGGGAGCAGTAGCCATGCGACGTAACTATTGTACCGCGTGGAAAAGCCGGTCTTCGCTATTCGCTCTTCGCTGCTGCCTCCGCAGCGGATCGTTCCAGTGTTGACAAAGAGCAGATTCCTCGCTGCGCTCGTATGACAATTCAAAGATAAATGCTGAAGGCGCGGAGAGCGAATAGCGGTTCCTCACAACGTATGCAGGTAGGCCATCAGATCGTCCAGTTGCTGCTGGGTCAACTTCTGCTGGAAGGCCGGCATCTTGGCGCGGCCCAGCAGGATGATGTCCGTGACCCGGTCGTCATTGGCGGGAATGCCGTTTTTCATGTATGGCTTTTTGAACAGACCGTGCAGGCTGGGTGCGCGCAGGTCATGGGTACTGTAGGCGTAATGACATTCGGCGCAACGCGCGTCGTAAACCCGCCGGCCTTGCGCCTGCTGTGGAGTCAGCCCGAGCTCGGCGTCGCTCTTGCGGGGCTCGGAATCGCAGGCCAGGAAGATCGTGGTCACGATCAGAATGATTGCAGTCAATAGGGCAAAAGGCGCGCGTCTTGGTCTCGGCATTCTTGCAGGTGTCCGTGCAAATCTAGGTTCGGGTGGGCCGTCACTGCGGCCCCATCCGAGTTAGAATACACCCCGCATGACGGTTGCTCTCAAACGGGTTTACGCCGAGCCGTCGCCGCACGATGGCACTCGCGTTCTGGTGGACCGGCTGTGGCCGCGGGGATTGAAGAAGTCCGACGCCGCGCTCGACGCCTGGCTGAAAGATCTGGCACCTTCGAATGAGTTGCGCAAGTGGTTTCATGCCCATCCCCAGCAATGGAACAAGTTTCGCCAGCTGTATCTCAAGGAGCTTACGACCGAGGCGGCGGACGCAGCGCTGCAGCAGCTTTATGAGTTACAGAAGAAACGTCGCCGCCTGACGTTGCTGTTCGCCTCTAAGAACGAAGAGCGCAACAACGCGCTGGTGTTGAAGCAACTGATCGACGGCGAACGCAAACCACCCACCGGGACTGGTCCCACCCGCGCTGCTGCGAGCACGCGCAAGCGCGCCGCGCGGCCAAGGCCAAGATAGGCTCCATGATCCTCCGGCCCGAAACCCAACCTGCCCACGCCAATAACGCGTTCGTCTCCGCTTGGGAGGCCGTGGCCCGCGCCCAGAAAACCAGCTCGGCAAAGTATTATCTGGTGCGCCAGCCCGATCACGCGCGGGTTTCCGGCGATATAGCCCGGCAGCTTGCGATTGCGGGTGCGCCTCCGGTGGACGACGACATCGTGCGCGGCATCAGCTTGCACGATGAGGGCTGGAAAGATTTCGACAACGGAAGCGAGCGGCTGAGAGTGACTCCCGCAACGTATTCCGGCGAAAATGTCGCTCTGAGCGCAGAAGGCAGGCCGCTGTCGTTTCTCGATATCAAGGCGGGTGACTTCCTGCGGGCGTGGCGAGGCTCGATTGATTCCGCCGAGGCGGTCGCGCCTATCGCCGCCCTGATCGTCAGCGGGCACTTCTGCCGGCTGGGCAAGTTTGGGATCAGCTTGGGCACATATCCTGTCCAAGATACACAGCACGTGCGCGAATTTCTGGCATCGGAAGAGCACCGCCAGTGCCGCTTGCTTCGCCTGCAAAACCGCGGCGACAGCGAAGTGCAGTACTGGACAGACCTGCTGCAATTTTGCGATCTGCTGTCGCTCTATCTGTGCTGCGGCTCCCAGGAGAGCGTCGAATTTCCGCAGCCGATCGGACCCAAGGGCGAGAAGATCCGCTCGCAGGTAAAGGACGCAGCTTTTGTGCTTTCGCCGGCGCTATTTGCGAAGGAAGTTGAGCTCTCGGTCCAAGCCCGCCCCTATCCGGCGGAGAGGGGCGAGTCGTCCATCACGATAAGGTGGCGCGTGCGATGATTCCCCCTCTGGATTTAAAAAACGCCCGGAAGGAAACCGTTGCCATTTACAGGCTCTTGTCGAGCGCTTTTTCGATGACCTCGCGCGAAACATAGCCGACGATCTGTTCGCGCACCTGGCCGCCCTTGAAGACCAATAAGGTGGGAATGCCGCGCACTCCGTAGCGTTGCGGGGTGGAAGCGTTTTTGTCCACATCCATCTTGCCAACTTTGACCCGACCGTTATAGCTCAGCGCCACTTCGTCCACGATGGGAGCCAGTGCCCGGCAGGGGCCGCACCAGGCTGCCCAAAAATCCACCATGACCGGCTGCTCGGACTTCAGCACCAGTTGGTCAAAATTGGCGTCCGTTACCTCTACAATTGATTCGCTTGCCATTCATCCTCCTGAGGGGTCGTCGGTCATCGCCAGCTACGGCTGCAGCCGGACTGTCATTTCATCGTAACATCCCGACTCACATTAGATGCCGGCGCCTGCTTCTGGACGCAAGCAGCCGTTTACTGACTCCAGGGTCACCTGGCACGGGAAGCGCTGGCGTTTGATGAAGCGCCAGCGTTTGCTCGCGGAGCAGAAGATTGCGCGCAAAAAATCTAAGGCGCCCGGCGTGTGAACGCCGAGCGCCTGGAAGGCAGCCCTCCCCCAGAACTGCCTGACTGCAACTGAATTGTGCCGCGAAACTCGCCATTTGTAAATACATCTCACGTAAATAATTCGGTGATCTACGTGACCGATCGTAGTCGCCCGAAATCCCGTTCTGGCACGGCTTTCGAGGATTTAAGAGCCGTGGCGCAATTGTGTCCCATCAGAGTGTGCCGGCCAGCAGTTCCGCGGGATGAAAGACCTCGCGGCCCAATCCTGCCGACAATTGCTCATGGCAGGAAGTCCCGCTTGCGACTAATGTGCGCGGTCCACTTTCCTCTTCGGCGCGACGCACCTGCGCGAACAGATCTTCGCCAACCGCCATGCTCAACTCGTAATACTCGCGCTTGTATCCGAAGCTGCCGGCCATGCCGCAACATTCCACCGACGATGTCACCACGTCGAAGCCCGCCGCGCGCAGCACCTCGATGGTTTGGGTTGCGGAATTGCACGTCTTCTGCTGGCAATGCGAGTGGTAGAAGAGCCGCGTGCCCTGCGGGCACTTGCGTGCGGGAAAGATCTGTCCCAAGTCCAGTTGCAACTCCTGTGCGAGTCCCCACAACACTTCCAGCGGCTCAAAGCTGTTCTGCGCCAGCAACACCTGCGTGCCCGGATCGTCGAGCAGATGCTTGAAGTCGAAGCGCAGCATGGCCAGCACACTGGGTTCGAGCACGACGATCTTCCTGCCTTCGTCCGCGTATCGCTTCAGCACCGGAGCTAGCGCGCGCGCCTGCCGCTGCGCAGTCTCCATCATTCCTTGTGACATCGCGGCGCGGCCATCCGCCATGGCTGGGCTGAGCGTCACGTCGAGGCCAACCGCGCGCAACACCCGGATCGCCGCCATCCCGCGTTCCGGCGCGCCGTAGTTGGTAAACACATCTGCAAGCATCACCACGCCGGGTTCGATAGCTCCGGGCTTCACGCCGCGCTCTTCGCGGAACAACTGCTCCCAGGTTTTCTTGGGGAACGGCGGCAGCTTGCGCCTGCGGTCGACCCCGAGCGCACTCTCCATCAGGCCACGCGCTCCCGGCAGGTGCATGGACGCGTTGGCCAGAGTAGCGAAGCGCGTGCCCCATTTGCCGAAGGTGTGATAGTTCCCGAAGAACTGTTTCTGCAGCGGCGCAACCCGGTCCTGCTCCGCGCTGCCGGTCATCGCGCCAAATGCGGACTTGGCGGCAGACGCCGGCTGCTCCCGATTCATGCGCTGCCGCAGGTTCTCGTTGAGCCATGGAATATCGATGCGCACCGGACATTGCGGCACGCAACGCGAGCAGGCAGTGCACAGTTCGCTGAATCGCGCGTTCATCAGCGTACCGGTGCCTGCTTCCCACGAACCGCCGATGCCGCCGGAATAGGTTTCTCCGCCGAAGGCATGGCCGCCAACCGTTTCAAAGTTGGCGCAGGAGTTCAGGCAGGCGCTGCACCGGATGCAGTAGAGCGCTTCATGCAGCACCGGATCTTCCCTCATGCGGCTGCGCCCGTTATCAATCAGCACCAGGTGGAACTCGCGCGGCTTGGCGGTCCCGCCCGGCGCGACAAACGGCGGCGCCTGCAAGGGCGGATGCAGGATGCTGACGTAGGACGTCAGCGGCTGTCCGGTGCCGCTGGCCGGTAGCAGTTCGAGAAATGGGCCGAAGTCAGTACGCGAGGGAACGACTTTTTCGATGCCGGCAATCGCGATGTGGAGCGATGGCAGCGTCATCGTCATGCGGATGTTGCCTTCGCTCTCCACCAGCATCAGCGAGCCGCTGTCGGCGGCGATCAGGTTCGCGCCGGAGATGCCTGCGTCAGCGGCTATGAATTGTTCGCGCAATTTTTCGCGGGCAAACCGCGTAAGTTCTTCGCCGGTGTCGAGCGGCAGATCGGTGGTGAACTTGCGTTTGAATAGCGCAGTAATGCGTTCGCGGGAGTAGTGCAAAGCAGGCGCGATAATGTGCGACGGCTGCTCGTCGGCGACCTGCAGAATGAATTCCGCCAGGTCAGTTTCGGCCACGGCGATGCCGGCAGCTTCGATGGCGTGGTTCAGCTTAATCTCTTCCGAGGTGATGCTCTTGCCCTTCACCACCCGCTTGGCCTGGTGGCGTAGCAGCACGTCGCGAATGTACAGGTTGGCGCCGTCCGCGGTCTTCGCCAGGTAGAAATGCCCGCCATTGGCTTGCACGCTGGCTTCCAGCCGCCGCAGAAGCTCGGGAAGGTTGGCCAGCGCATTCTCTTTAATCTGGCGGGCGCGGTCTTTCAGTTCGTCGTAATCGTCGAGCAGCGCGGTAGCGGCGTAGCGATTGCGGTTGAAGGTCTGCGTGTTGTGCCGGACAGCGGCGCTCTGCACATCGAGCGTCATGCGGATGGCGTCGAGCAGGGCCTTCTTGTTGCTCTTGTTCGCCACCTGACGCGGCTGGATCTCTGCCGAACTTAAGGTCGTTTCCATGGCTCACCTCAGCACGATGATGTGCAGCTTGTGTGGCCCATGTACGCCGCGCACCAGAGGACCCATGTCCGCGGTGGCGCTGGGGCCGGTGACGAACACAAAGTCCCGCCTCAGACCCTTACCGTCCAGCATGTCGGCGCGAAACAGGTCACGCGGTTTCGGCACGATGGTCTCGGCCGCGACCACCGCGATTTGCAGCGGCGCCAGCAGGCTCACCATACCCGTACGTTCATAGCTGACATCGATGCAGACCGAGCCCGTGCTGGCGACCCCAGCGAAGGCCTCAGTCACGCCAGCCGCGGAGTGCACCATCTGGTCGGGAGTTGGATCGGCCACCACTCGCGCATCGTTTAAGAACTCGCTGAACAACGCGATCGGAAGTTCCCGCGGCGAAGCAAACAGGATGCGGGCCACGTTTCCCACTGCGTGCCGAATGGCATCGCGCAAGACAAGTGGAGAGCGCTCGATAACTTCGACAGTAGCCACCGCTTTGACGGCTGCCTCGGCGAACTGCAGGACGGAAGACGATTCCAAAACCATAAGCGACGGCATCGGGGAACCTCGCAGCTTATAACGAATGGCGGTCAAAAGCACGGAATTCGGTGGAGCTCCTATGTTACGGCCAGATGCCGCGCTCTTTGACCGCCTGGGCCACGCGGCCGATAGCAACAATGTACGCCGCAGCGCGATAGTCGCAGTTGTACTTTTTCGTGGTGTCGTGTACCTCGTGAAACGCCTTCACCATCACTTGCTCCAGCCTGCGGTTCACTTCGGCCTCGTCCCAGAAGAGCTGCTGCAGGTCCTGCAGCCATTCGAAATAGGACACAGTCACCCCGCCGGCATTGGCGAGAATGTCGGGCAGCAACATCACCTCTTTACGGCTGAGCATGAGGTCGGCTTCCGGTGTGGTCGGTCCATTGGCGGCTTCAGCGACGATCTTCGCCCGGATGTATCCGGCGTTCTCCATCGTGATCTGGTTCTCCAGAGCTGCGGGAATCAGAATGTCGCATTGCACCTTCAGCACGTCGTCGCTGGGGATTGGGCTGCATCCAGGAAAAGCTTCGACGCTGCCGGTCGCTGCCTTGAAGCGCAACAAGGCGGGAATGTCGATGCCCTCCTTATTGAGGATGCCTCCCTTCGAATCGCTGACGGCAATCACCCTCGCGCCTTCATCCCAAAGCAGCCGCGCCATCACGTTGCCAACGTGTCCGAAACCTTGGATGGCGACAGTCGCCGTCTTCAAGTCGAGACCCGCCACTTTGCCGGCTTCGCGGAGGACGAACAAACCTCCGCGCGCACTGGCTTCGTAGCCACCGAGAGAGCCGCCAAGGACCGTCGGCTTGCCGGTTACGACAGCGGGAGTGGCGTGACGCGTAGTCATGCTGTAGGTGTCCATCATCCACGACATGGTTTGCGCGTCGGTATTCACATCGGGAGCGGGAATGTCCTGGTCGGGGCCGATCAGCGCCGCGATCTCATAGGTATAGCGGCGAGTGAGGCGTTCCAGCTCGTCCCGCGACAGATGCCTGGGATCGCAGCCAATACCGCCCTTGGCGCCACCGAAGGGTACGTCCACCAGCGCGCACTTCCATGTCATCCCTGCCGCCGAGGCTGAGACTTCGTCGAAGGTGACATTGGGGTGATAGCGGATTCCGCCTTTGCACGGTCCGCGGATGTTGCTGTGCTGTACGCGGTAGGCGTCGAAGACGCGGATGGCGCCGTTGTCCATCTTGATGGGCAGCGTCAGCGCAATGGAGCGGCGGGGACGGCGCAACATCTCACGCAATCCCGCGTCCAGTTGCAGGTAGTCGGCTGCAATTTCGAATTGCTGGGCGGCAATGTTTAGCGGATTGAGATCTTCCAGAATTTTTTTGGAGAGAGCAGTGCCAGGCATGGTTGCTGGCCTTTCCGGTGGCGACCCACCGTGATCGGGCTCAGGTGGCCCCTGCAAGCGGCCCGGTTGCGACTAGCCAGGGGCTGGCTCCGGCGTCCGCCGCAGCAGACGCCGGGGGCAGCTAGTCAGATTCGTTACTGTAAACGGGCTCTTCAGTCTCAAACGGGCTGTCGAGGCCGCCGGTGCTTCCAAAGGCCGTTTCGTCGGCAATTTTCTGCAGCGCCAGTTCGAACTCGCGGCTGCGCCAACGCACGACCAGGAGCTCCCGGTGTGCGCGGCCGTGGCCGTGGCACAGCGGGCAGAGGATTTCGCCTTTTTCTGATTGCATGATGATTCCGACCTCCCCGGCTTATCGCCGAGTATGAAAACCGCTGGGAGGCGCGAACTTGCGCTCCAGCAGCCATCTGTATTGCAGCGCGAACCGCCCCGCAACGCAGTGAGCCAGGTCACGGACAATTGTGAGAGGACAAGCAGGAATTCCAGGAAATTGGCGCTTCGTTTGCGATTGCCTGTTGCGAAGATGCGATCGTCGCCGTTTGCAGATCAGCTCTTACTGCACTTGCACTTCGATTTGCAGCTTTCCGTCGCCGGTAATCTGGACGGCTTCTCCGCCTTTCAAGTAAGGCTGCAACACTGCAGGATTGCCCCATTCCAGCTCCCAGCCGTTGGCCAGCGCGAGCACGGTGTACTGGCCGGGCACAACGTTGGGTAGCGTGAAGGTGCCGTCGCTGTCGCTCTGGTCGCGGCGGAATAATGGCGAATTATTGACGGCATCGCGGGGAACGAGCACGATCATCGCGCCAGCAAACGGCTGGCCGGCGCGCAGCGCAACTCCATCCACCTGCGCGACGCCCCGCCCTACCGTAGCGGCAATGTGGACGCTGCTGTTGGCACCGACCTCCAGCGTGCGCCCCGTCAGCTTTGCTCCGGTTGCCGACATCTTCCTCAGGAAATATCCGCCCCCACTCTGCAGAGCCACGATATAACGTCCCGGCTTAATTCCCTCGAACTGGAACTGCCCTTTATCCCGGATTTCGCTCCCAAAATTTTCGCCGGTCTCTTGATTGGAGAGCTGCATGGCCAATCCCTTCGGCACCGGCGGTGCGCCCTCAAACAATACAGAGCCTGCAATGGTAACGAATCCGGAGCTGTCATTGGCATTCACCTCGAGATCGCCCGCCAGATCAACTTCGCGATATCCCTCTCGATTGGCGCCTTTGTCATTAGCGCCTTTCGAACTCGGCATCTCGATGACGTAGTGGCCAGGCGCCAGGCCAGCGATCTCGACTGTGCCCGGTTCCATTGCGGACGTTGACTCGCTAGCGTTGAATACAGGGTCCAAATAGCCATCGAAGATGCGCTGCGACACTCGCGGAAACCCCACGGGACCGACGGCGCTGCCAGAATTGCCGGTGCGGATCCTGAGATGCAGCGCCGGCACGCCGCGCATAACCACGTCCGCAGTGACCCGCTCACCGGGATGTAACGCGATGGGACTCGCGCCCGCCGAATCGGGTGAACCGGGATAGAAGGTCAGAGGGTAGGTCACGTCGAGCGCAGCGGCCTCTTGCGCCGCCAAGGCCCCCACGGCGTCGGGATTGGTCGATTTCCGGAGCTGAATCGCAGGATTGTTTTGTGCATACCAGGGACGTGCCGAGACGGCCAGATAATACGTTCCGGGCGCCAGATGGCTAATGCGAAACTGGCCCTGATCATCGGTCTGCCCCTGGTTAAGAGGGATGGTTCGCTGTCGTCCATCTTCCTGCGATTGCTCAAAGAGGCGCACCATGGCGTTCTGCACCGGGTCATTGTTCTCGTCGGTGACTATGCCTTCAACAGAGGCGTCCGGTTGCAAGCGGAAGACCAGGTGCTCCGAATCGAGATCGGGGCCGGCCACAATGGCGGTGGCATACATCCCGTGTCGCTCGAAGCCCTGCAACATGAATCCATGTGCGGCCGCCATCAGCGAATACTTGCCGCGACTCAGGCCGGCGAAAGCGAAGCGGCCGTCGGCGCCAGTGGTCACTGAATGTGATATGTCCCGTTCTGTGCCTTGCGTGGTTGGAGCAATCGCAACCGAAGCTCCAGCCACTGGTTGTCCGGTCGCCCAGTTCACCACGACTCCCGCAATCCGGTAGCCTTGCTGGACCGATGGGGCATGAGCCGGCTGGTTCGATTGCGCAGACAACCCGACGGCGAAGAGCACGACAAAGGCGAGCCGCGCAAACATTCGAGTCAGTCTCCATCCCCGGTGCGTATCAGATCGAGGGCGACCTGCGTCTTCTGACTTGCCGACAGGGTGACGTGCGCGGCCTGCGAAGCATAGGTTTGCAGGCCGTCAGGGTTGGAATACTCAATGCCGTCGGCGTAGTCGAAGGCGTAAACCAGGTACTCGCCGGGAGCAAGCCCATTGAAGGTGAAGCCGTTCTGCGCAAACGCGTACGCGACCTTGGCGCCAACCTTGGAAGCTGGCTCGGGAACCGCCACCACAGTTGCTTGGGCCGCCGTTCCATCAGGGGATTTCACCGTTCCCGTCAGGGTTGCGCCATCGTCGCGCAAGACGATTTCCATGGGATAGCTTTGTCCCGCCGATGCGATGACTAGATCGTCGTTCAGCAAGTTCGTCTGTCCATACTGGGCAGACTGCACGTACCAGGCGCCGTGCGGTATCAGATCAACCGAATACTTCCCCGGCTCCACGTTCTGCAGCACCACGGAATTAGCTCCACCGCTGCCGCGTACGGCGGTCGAGTAGGATTCCGAAGTGGTCGGGTCCGAGGAAATCAAACGCACGGCGATCGGCACTGCCTGAATTCCTTCCGTCCCAGTGCCCTGGTTCGAAGACGCTCGCGACTCCATCCGCACAACCACAGGAATGGACATGACCGGTCCAAGAATCAGGTGCAGGTTCTCGACGTTGGCAGCAGCGACGCTCAGGTGCGCCTCCCCGCGCACTGGCTGGTCCAGGCCTGCCTGGGAAAACGCCTTCACCACATAACTGCCCGGGGGAACGCTATCCACGTCAAAGCGTCCGCTTTCCATGTTGAATCTGATGGGAAGGGACAGGTCATCGCCTGACTGGCTCAAGAATTGAAACCCCACGCCTTGCTGCGGGGCAGACCCGGCGACGCTACCGGAGACGTGGTAAACAGGGCCTACCGCCATGGAGAAGTCGGCTTCTGCGTGCTGGCCTGCGGCAACCTGAAGCGGCGACGCTGACGCCAAATCGGGTGCCCCTGGATAATATATGCTGGGGTAGCCGGTCTTTGGCTTCTCGGCTCCCGCTAGAATGCGCGTTTCATCCCGGCCCGGTCCAGCCGCCAGGTAGTACGTCCCAGGCATCAGGTTGGCGAAGCGATACCTGCCATCTTCATCCGTCTGCTGCTGGCCCCGCGCCTCCCAGTGTCTGCGGCCGTCACGCACCGCCTTGGCCGTCAGATGGACCGGCACATGCTCGATTGGCTGGCCCGTCGTATCCGTGACTCGCCCCGAGATTGCACTTTGCGGAGTGAGCTTAACTACCACCGAGTCCGTGGTGGGACCGACATTCATCAGCTTGTTGGCGCTGCCTCTGAACTCCTGCGGGCTGAAGTAGCCAGGCTTTTGCGCGGTAAGGATGACCCTTCCGGCCGTCAGCCCCTCAAACTGGAAGTGCCCTTCGCCGTCAGAAAAAACTGTGCGTTGCGAACTGCCCGCTATCCGGACAAGCGCGTGGCTGACGGACTCGCCGGTGACGGAGTTGACGACCGATCCACTCAGCGTAAAGCTGGCGTCGCTTTTGGCCGATCGCGATAAAGACATCTGCGCTGCAGCGGTTTCGCCCAAGACAGCCCACAAGCTCAAACTCAAACTAAAGACCAGCAACAGCAGGGACCGTCGACTGCCCAGCAGCGTAGGCCAAGAGAGGGTTAGGTTCGCGCAGCAGCGTGTGAGAGAGTGCTGTTTACAGGGCACAATAGATTGTCGATCGCTCAGCCGCATCTGGGGTGATGTCGTCATCATAAACCCGATGGGCCGCATCACGACGCGCCGTTAAAGCGCATGATGCAAGTGGAAACTTTTCCCGGAGCGGGGAAAGTTTCTAGCGAGAATTACATTTGCGGTTCCG
>CAVTSI010000004.1:0-108000 GCA_963737435.1 uncultured Acidobacteriaceae bacterium
AGTGCCTTCCGCGGCGGCCTGCACCTGCGGATGCGGTTCGACGTAGCTGTTGACCATGTCCTTCAGCTCTTTGCTGGGCTTGAAGAACGGAATCTTCTTGGCGGGAACCTCGACGCGGTCTCCGGTCTTGGGATTGCGACCCACGCGGGACTTACGTTGGCGGGTGCGGAAGCTGCCGAATCCCCGGATCTCGATCTTGTCGCCGGCGCGCAACGAGCGCACCACGCTCTCGAAGATGGTCTCTACTATGACCTCGCTGTCCTTCCGAGTGAGCTCGGCCAGCCGGGAAACTTCATCGATCAAGTCTGCCTTGGTCATCTAGCACGCCCCTTATCGCGAAACCAATCGCTTGTCCACAACGGATACTCTCAGATTTGTTGCGGGGTTGGCAAGCCTAAGTTTTCGTTGGACTTCCGTGTTTTCATAGACGACAGGACCGCTTACTTCCAAAGGTAATAGAACCCGACATTGGTTTCCATCAATTTCGCCCGGCTGGGCAGGTATTCGGAGACATCGCCGAAGAGAAGGTCGAGCACGCTCTTGCGCTCTTTCTCTGGATGCACCAGGGTGGGCTCGCCCTTGATGCCGACCGACTTTGCCGTGTCGGCAACGGCGTCGCGGAAGTCTCCAATCTGGTCCACTAGTTTCAGCGGCAGCGCCTGCTCTCCCGTCCAAACCTTGCCGTTGGCCAGCTCCTGCACCTGGTCGTCCTTCAAGTGCCGTCCGGCGGCAACGTTGTGAATGAACTGAGTGTGCATGTTGTCAATCAGCCCTTGCATGTAGGCGCGCTCGACCGGGGTCATGTCGCGCGTGGGCGATCCCGTGTCCTTGAATTCGCCCGCCTTCAGAGTGATGGCCTTCAGCTTGGCCCACTTGATCAGCTCTTCATAGTTGTACCATTCGGCAATGACGCCGATGGAGCCGACGATGCTGGCCTGATCGGCGAAGATCTTGCTGGTCGCCGAAGACACGTAATAGGCGCCGCTGGCGCCCACCGTCTCGATGGACGCCACAATCGGTTTCTTCTTCTCATCGCGAACGCGCAGCACTTCGCGATAAATTTCCTCCGAAGCAGCCGCCCCGCCGCCGGGGGAGTTCACATGCAGGACAATGGCCTTTACCGAGCTGTCGTCGGCAAACTTCTTGAGCTGCTCGACGGTATCTTTCGGGCTGAGGATGATGCCCTCCAAATCGACGACCGCGATCTTGTCGCCGAAGCCGCTGAAGCTTGTCTTCTGCTGCGAGCGCACCGTGAAGTAAACCAACGCGAAGATGGCAATGAAGAATAGGAAGAAGGCCCCGCCGCCCAGCAGGACCCAGAGAAACACGCGAGAACGCGATTGCTCGGTCATAGGGAAGTGTAAAGTTTAGCAGAACGGGGGACGGGACATTCCTAAAGTGTCCAATCGCTTTCGACCTCCGTCGAAAATCATTCACCACTGAGACCCGGAGGGCACGGAGTCTTGATGCCATCGAATTTTCTCCGTGATCTCCGTGCCTCCGTGGTTAATCATCATTCCCGTTAGGAGGGTGCAGACAGATCTACCGACGAGCCCAGGCTGCTAGAATTGAGGGTCATGATCAGCCCAGATCTGCTGGAAATCCTTGCCTGCCCGGTTTGCCGCAAGCCACTCGTGCTGCGCGGCGAGGACAGCCTGAAGTGCAACGAGTGCAAGCGCGTTTATCCCATTCGCAATGGCATTCCAATCCTGCTGGAACCGGAAGCCACCATCGAGCAGCTTTGAACCTCACGGGAGTGAGCGAGTTTCGCAGCCGCCAGATGGGGTGCTCTGGGTCCTCGTGGGGGCCGGGGCCCTGAGCCCGAAAGAGGCCTCCGCAGTGGTAGAAATTGCTCAGCCTTCCCGAAATAGTGCGCAGTGCTCAGGCTCCAAAGAGCATTTCCCCTCCCCGTCTGCGCAAATTCTTGCAGTGACGGAATGCCGTACACCTCACTTTTGTGGCAGGAATGGGAACCCAACTCCCTTTTCGGGAGGGCAACCTGCAACTATTGCGGCATGAACGGGTTGGATTCATACAAAAAGTGGGCCCAAGGACTGGCGGGTTATCAAGTTCGGCACTTGAATTGCCTGCAACTTAATAGCTGTCTGATCCGTCTAAGAGTAGCAAAGCCCGTTTTGGGGTCGGAGGTGAGGTGAATGATGGCAGAAAAATTTTCCGTCCCGGAACTAACGGCGCTGAGGAGCGAGTTGCTCCAGGGATTTGACTCGAAGGATGCGGCCGAGTTGCTCCAGATGTTCCTCGCTGGACACGGTTATGGTGTCTCGGCCGAGGAAGCCCGCAATGCGGTGGCCAGAGCTGGAATGCTGGGTGGCACTTTGGAGACCTTCCAACGAGAACTGGAGAGCATTGCCCTGGTGATGTAGCGACGGATTGACGGTGACAAGATTCGCTCAGCCTTAAATGGAACAGAACGCGGGCCCCGCCAGAAACTAGACGCACGGCACGCGGACCCAAGCGAAGAATGAAGGGCCCAGGCTAAACGGCTTGGGCCCTCCTGTTTTGTCCTGAAAAAAATCATTCACCACGGAGGACACGGAGTTTTTGGTTTCTATCGAGTTTCGTCCGTGATCAGGGACGCCACCTCAGAGGAAAATCTCCGCGGCTGCACCCTACGAGGCGGCGGTGGTGGGGTCGTCCTCTTCGGCGTGGATGAGGCCGAACTTCTTCAGCTTGTAACGCAGGGCGTCGCGGCTGATGTCGAGCAGGCGGGCGGCATGGGTCTGGTTGCCATTGGCTTGCGCCATGGCCATATCCACCAACTCGCGCTCCACTTCTTCGAGCGAAGTGCCTCCCTGAGGAATCTCCAGCTTGGGCAAGCTGCGGCCATCGGGCAACTGCTTGCCGGCAACGCTGCTGTTGTTGGCCGAGGAGAGCTCAAAGGCGGTATATGCGGACTGCTGTTGGGCCACGGCGAACGGCATGTATTCGGGATGAAGTTCGTTGCTGTCTTCCAGAATCATGGCACGCTCGACGGCATTTTTCAATTCGCGCACATTGCCCGGCCAGTCGTACTTGAGCATGAGCTTGCGGGTCTCGTCGGTGATGCCCTTCACCGACTTGCGGAACTTGCGGTTGTAGCGGGAGATGAAGTATTCCACCAGCGGGAGAACGTCGTCTTTACGCTCGCGCAGCGTGGGCAGGAAGATGGAGATGATGGCCAGCCGGTAATACAAGTCCTGGCGAAACTGACCATCGCGCACCGCCCGCTCCAGGTCGCGGTTGGAGGCGGCGATCACGCGCACATCGACCTGCATATCGCGCACCCCGCCGACGCGGCGAATGACCTGGTCTTCCAGCACGCGCAGCAACTTGGCCTGCAACAGCGGCGACAGCTCGCCAATTTCGTCGAGGAAGAGCGTGCCGCCATCGGCCATCTCGAACAGGCCTTTCTTCATGGCCTTGGCGTCGGTGAAAGCGCCGCGCTCGTGGCCGAAGAGTTCGGCCTCCATCAGGGTCTCGGGAATGGCCGAGCAGTTGATGGCGACGAACGGCTTGTCCTGGCGGCGGCTCTGATAATGGATGGCCTTGGCGATAAGATCTTTGCCGGTGCCGCTCTCGCCCTGAACCAGAATCGTGGTCGCCTCGCTGGCGGCGATCTTGCTGACGAAACCCAGCAGCTCGGACATCTTCTGCGAGACGCCGATGACATTGTGATAGCCAGCGCGGCGGCGGACCTCGCCGCGCAGCGACTCGACCTCGGAACGCAGGCGGGTGGTCTCGAGCGCGTTCTTCACCGCCACCGCCAGTTCGTCGAAATCCAGCGGCTTGCCGACGAAGTCGTAGGCGCCCAGCTTGAGCGCGGTCTTCACGTCCTCCAGCTGCGGATCGGCGGTGATCATGATGATGGCGCGCGCGTCGTTGGATTTTTTCAGTTGTTCCAGGATTTCGATGCCGCTGGAATCGGGCAGGCGCACGTCGAGCAGCACGAGGTCGGGAGACTCGTTGTGGGCCACGCGCAGCGCAGCCGAGCCGTTGTCAGCCTCCAGCACGTGATAACCCCACTCCTCGCACTTTTGCCGGAGAGACCAACGAACCAGCTTCTCGTCGTCAACTATTAATACTTTTTCCGCGGGCATCTAGCTGTCATTAGACTACTCCGGGAAGGAGAAAGACGAAATTTTGGCCAGTTTCAGAACTGCTGCAGACACGCTCGCAGCCAGTATTACTTGCTCTTCAATTCTGCCGGCCAGTTCTGGACTAGAGTCAACGACTGAGAGCTGCCTTCACTGGGCGTGACCGCGAGGAACCGCTGACCATCGTGCGAGGGAGCATACTCACGAGATATGATGCCCCTCAGAGGAAGGCGGAACAGCAACTTAGTGCTGCCGACCTGGAACGCCGAGCCCGCGCCGTCCACCTCAACCGCCGTAACCCCGGTGAGATCGAAGTAGAACAGTTCCTTGCCGTCAGCTCGCCATCGCGGTCCGGCGCCGCCTCCGTTCGAAACTTGCCACTTTGCACCGGTCCAAGGGAATGGCGCCACAAAAACTTCGGGACGGCCCCCTTCCTGGGCCACATATGCCACCCAATCGCCATCCGGCGAAAACGTTCCTCTTGACGACCCGCTCGAATAGGGAAACGGCTTGCCTCCGCCAGATAACGGAAGGACCCAAAGGTCCGTATTCACGCCGGTACCCTGTTCATACATCAGGTAGCGGCCGTCGCGCGACCAGTCCGAAATGGCTTGATAGATAGGATTCGGCGACGAAAGCAGAGTGCGCTCCGGGGCGCTGCTGCCGATCGTCTTAACGGAGATCGCGGCCTGCTGGTTCGAGGTGAAGGCTACCTCTTTTCCGTCCGGAGACCAAAGCGGAGTGAGGTGTGCACCGTCGCTGAAGGTGAGCCGAGTCTTCAGATTGTTTGCCAGGTCGCGAATCCAGATTGTCGCCGTGGCTGTGTTCAGCTCCGTGGTCGCGACTTTCTTCTCGTCGGGGGAGAGATCCAGATCGTAGAATTCCCCCTGCTCGCCCACCGTGCCCAGTCGCTTTCCGCTGCGGTCAAACCAGGTTAGGATCTCGGTCCCGGAAGCCGTGCCGGATGCGTACAACATCATACCGTCGGCCGAGACGCTGAGGTTCATCCGCCAGAGCCCAGGGTCAAATTGAACGTTTTCACTTAAGGTCTGCGGCTCGCTGGAGAATTTGCCGTTGGATGGGTCGAAGCTCTGTGCCACCAGGGAATTTTCGCGCTGGAAGATTAGGCGTCCCGATGCATAGGTGGCGTTCGAAAAAGTGTGCAACAGAAGGCGGTTCTCTTTGCCGTCGAGCGAGGCAAAGAATACCGCGGTTTCGGGACTGGTCGGCGCATTATGTTTAACGGCGATGTAGAGGAAGTGCTTGCCATCAGGCAAGAACCACGGCCAGCGATGGGAAGAATAGTGGACGCCATCGATCGTGGTGACAGGGGTAGGCGTGCCTCCGCTGGCTGGGACCTGCGATAGGCCGGTATTGTAGGAGATGGCGGCCACAATGGTTCCGTCCTGGTTCCAACTGCCGCCACGGCCCAGCGTCGAACCGCAGATCGTGACCGGCGTGCCACCGCTCACTTCGATTCGTTTCAGCTTGTCGTCGGTGAAGAAGGCTATGGAGCGACTGTCGGGCGACCAGAAAGGGAACATTGCACCCTCGGTGCCTGCAAGGGCCTGGGGAGAAGTTGAATCCAGCGACCGCAGATAGAGTTGGGTGCCCCCGGAACCGTAGGCCGAAAAGACGAGGTAACGGCCGTCAGGAGAAATCATCGCCGGGCCGCCATGATCGCCTGACAGGTTGAACTGCATCTTATCGGGAGGGTTGATCTCCACCCGCAGGACCTGCACCTCCCGATGATTCGCGAGATAGGCCAACACCAGCGCCACGCCGGCAACAATCCCTAGAATCGCAGCCACACCCCAGGGCCATGCATTACCGCGCTTGCGCTGCGGGACGGTTATCACGGCTGCGCTGGCCTGCGATGCGCCCTCGGCGATCTGCTTGAGTTGCAGCTTGACGTCGTGCGCGGTTTGCCAACGGTCGTCGGGATCCTTGCTCAGGCATAGCTTGACCAGACGCTCGAGCGCGGGCGGGGTCATCTCTTGCAGGGAAGAAATCGGAGTCGGCTCGCGCTCCAGCACCGCCGCCATCGCGCTGGCCGGAGTCTTGCCCTCGAAGGCCCGCTTTCCAGTTACCATCTCATAGAGCACCGCGCCCAGGGCGAAAATGTCCGAACGTGCATCGGCCTCTTTCCCCTCGATCTGCTCGGGCGACATGTACTGGAAGGTCCCCACTACGGTGCCCTGCGCGGTGAGAGGTTGACTTCCCTGGGGTGTTTTCGCGGTCGCGGTGAGGCCGGATGCCGCGGTCGCGCTGGCCACCGCCTCCTTGGCCAGACCGAAGTCCATCAGCTTGGCCCCGGTCTTGGTCAGCATGATATTGCCGGGCTTCAAGTCGCGGTGCACCACACCGCTGCGATGTGCCCTCTCCAGTCCGTCGCAGATTTCGGCACCGTACTTCAAGACCTGGTCGATGGGCAGCGGTCCCTTGCTTAAGCGCTCCGCCAGCGTCTGGCCTTCCAGGTACTCCATGACCAGGTAATCGGTCCCATCCTGGTGGCCAACGTCGTGGAGCGTGCAGATGTTGGGATGATTCAGGGAAGAGATCGTCCGTGCTTCCCGGTCGAAGCGTTGTTTGGCCTCCGGGTCTTCCGAAAGATGTGAAGGAAGAATTTTGACCGCGACGCTACGGTCGAGGCGTGTATCGCGCGCGCGGTACACCTCTCCCATGCCGCCCGCGCCCAGCGGCGAGACGATTTCATAAGGACCAAGTTTGGTGCCGGAGGTGAGGGCCATCGATGCGCGACATTATATTCTATCCACCTTGCCCTGATCGTTGGCATACATCTGGAAGTAACCTGGACTAGTTGTCATTGGATTGCTACGAGACGGAGAAAGACCAAATTTTGGCCGGTTTCAGAACTACTGCAGACAGCCTTCAGGCGAATGCTTTACTGGAGTAAACGCCAAAGCCGTGATGTTTCATCCTTCGGATTGCCGATAAACCGGGAAGTACTCCATTCATGGACGTCTTATGACCACCTCGTTTGCGGGAAGCTTTCTAATTTCCGCGGCTCGGGGGTTTTGCAATCCCCACGAAGATGATGGCGCCGTCACCACCGGGATTCAGCGCCACATCCACGTCGAAGTTCGGCTTCCAATTGTTCAGGGTCCACACGTTTCCGGCTGCGTCCACGAGGCAACTGGTCTGCCGCATCATGGGGGCAAAGCTCGGTGGTGCGCCTGGGCCATACAGCGGGTCGCCGTTGTGCAGCAGCACCTGGCTGCCAGCCGACGGAACGGTATATCCGGTCGCTGGTGAGAGTGGTTGTCCCATGCGGGTGCCGGGCGGACACGCGGCCGTGTTGACGCCACACAGTTTCGAGAGCCTCCCTGCGGTGAAATCGCTGCCCGCCTGCAAAGGACCGAAATTGGCTACCCAGACATTGTCATCTCCGTCGACCGACGTCCCCCAGGGACCGTTGATTCCGCCCCCAGTGAACTTGCCCAGAACAGTGCCGTCATGAGCAACGGCGTACACCGCGTTTTCGCCTTGCGAAGTCACCCATGCATTGCCGCGGGAATCGACGGAAAGGCCCCTGAGTTCCCTCCCAAATGGCTTCAGCAGGATCTCTTGATGCAGAATTCCATTCCTCAACCTGTATTTCGCGAGGCTATTCGGCTTGGCCCCTACCAGCCCATTGCTGACCCATACCCCGCCGTCCGGAGCCAGGGCAACTCCGAATGGTCCGCTGCCGGCGTACTGCTGGAACTGTATCGACTGGTTGGGATCGCCGCCCGGAAACACAAACACGCTGTCATTCGCAAAACTGGCAATCCAGATATTGCCCGACGGGTCGGCGACCATACCCTGCGCACGTAACGGCCCCCCTTGATAACCCTCTGGCCCCGAGATGGGTACACCGGAAGGTGAGAACTCCGAGATACTGCCATTTCCGTCCAGCGTCGGATTGTCGCCGCCCCAGCCGAAATTTCCCTCCCACGCAAAGCCTTGCGGGTCGATGGTGATTCCGTACCCGCCGCCAAGAAGCCCTCCTCCAGTGACCGGCGATTTCGGCTTGCCGTCACTGCCATCGGACGCCTGCCCATTCGGCTTCAGCACGATCATGGTCTTACTCGACTTCGTAGATTGTTGTACAACGTTGTTGGTGATCCAGGCGTATCCGTCGGCGTCAAAGACCAGGTTCCCCAGTCCGGCGATCAACTCGCTGTCGTCCCCGGAGTCGTTCACCTTCACAGTGACTGTCCACGCATCGGGGGCGTTCGTAAGCGCCGGGGAATAATAGGAATACAGCTTCGCCAACCGCCAGATCTGCGTGACGTTCTGCGCAGGATCACGTGCAAGGTCTGCCAATGCTTCGGCGGTATTCTCCGGTCGTCTGCCACGTGCTGGCTTGGTCAGGGACAGCAACTCGGCGGTCGCCCCACGCGAATTTACGCAAGCCACCAGCACATTGGCCAGCGCGCGCGTCGTCCGCAACGAGTTGGTCTCGTCAGCATTCGGCGAATTCAGAAGGACCTGTGACGAACTCCCGGCTGTCACACCGACCAGATTATTGTTCATACCCGCCGCGATGCGCAGGCTGAAAGAATCGCCCGAGGTCACTCCTGTCTGGTAGAACTGCGCCATCGAATAGCTGGCGGCCACGCTCGTGAGTTCGTTAATCGTGACACTTGACGGCAAGTTCGGGCCAAGAACAGCAACGAACTGCACCCCAACGTCAACATCGGCAGTCATGAAAAAGATGCTCGCTGACGAGTCTTTGGGTGACGTGATTAGAAAGTGGCCGAATGCGTCGCTCCTTGCCTGGGCCAGTAGGTTCGGAGTTCCTGTCGTGGCCTCAAACAACGCAACATTCACGTTGCGAAGGGGTACGGAAAACGAGGTACCTCCCGACTGTATCGTGCCGCTGATGGTTGCGGCGTAGAGTGAAGAGGCCATGCAGGCGATCGCTATAGAAACGGTCACAATCCGCATGCGGACGATACTGAATGTACTGAGGCTCATCTCCAGTTGACTCTCTTTCTGAGATTACGTTGGTTTGGGCGGCCGGGCACGTGCGCAGTACTTCCTATGTCAGCGCGGAACAAGCTGAGTGCATTGAGGCCCGGGACAAATGATGCCCCAACATATCGCAAGTTCCAGTTCCGCTCAACAACTAAAAAACGTGGAAGAGACTGCCTGCTGATAACTGGCCATAACTGGCTACTGACTAATGCGACCTACGCTGGAGATGCTGATGCTCACCGTTTTCTCGACTTTCAAAAGGAAGGTGCTCGGGTCCTTCATGCCCCAATCTTGATAGGGCACAACAAAACTGGTGCTTGCACTGACCGTGTCGCCACTCTTCTCAACTGGCAACGACAGTGTCAGGTCATGGTTGGCGCCATGGATATGAAATACGCCTTGGACCTGTAGGTTCGACGTACCTTGGGCGGCGAGCTTGCCCATTACATGTGTTGGAGAAAAAATGATCGCGGGATAGCGCTGGCTCTCCAGCACCTCTTTGTGCATCTTCTGGTCGCGGGAGTGGTTGCCGCTCTGGCCGCTGGTGGCATCCACAATGATTTCGCCGCTGGCGGCGCCGGATTGCGGGTCGAATGCGAGGCTGCCACTCCTGAGTTTGAAAGTGCCATGGACAGTGTGCAGCACAGCTTCCAGCGTCCAACGGATTTTGGTTTGGGCGGGATCGAGATTGACCGTGATCTGCTGTGCCCCAACCATCGACGGCAACAGCAACAGGCAGGCGAACTGCGCGATACAACCCGCAAGAAACGTCTGGCCTGAGTGAATTGGCGATCTGGGCATCAAGTTGCCGCTCCTCCGAATCGTGCCGATTTTATGCAGCCAGCAAATGCCATCCCAACGACACGGTTTCTCGCCAGCCAAAGTTCAAGGGCGCAATGGCTCCCGGGCGCGGCGCGTGCCTTGTTCCCCTGGCTCAATCGGTCGTTCGAGGAGAATATCTCGTTGACACCATACTAACCCTATTAACCCGCTGAACATGGAGGGCCTATTTCCTGCGCATGACAAGTTGTTCATCTGCTGGGCGATGGGGTTGCTTTGACTTGTCCGCCGCACGGTCGGGTTCTGGACGAACTGTGCCCACAGCATTCAATTTCAACCTCGTCGAGGTTCTCGAATCTGCTGAAATTCCCGCCCAACGGCAACTCCGGCCGCGGTAAGTCCACTCCTACTTACAGTTGCCGCCGGAGCAGCGCCGGTTGGTGACGAATTCCCTGTTTCCTGCGTCTAATCGCATGAGAACTCCCAGTGAATCCCCGCACAATCCAGCCGCGAAGTTGTGCCGACTGTATAATTTCTATTTGGCTTTTTAGCCGGAGGAACACTTGATGGATCTGCACGTTTCAGGTTTCAGACAAAAGTTTAAGGCCAATCGCTTTGCCTCAACCTTGGTGGTCTTGACGACCTTAACCCTTGGTATTCTGATTGGCACAGTTGTCTCCGGAGGCGTGAAGGGCAAGGAGAAGAATCCCTCGGCCGACGCGACTCCGTTGCAGGTTCCCTCGCCGGTGCAGTTGTCGAGCCAGTTTTCCCAGATCGCTCGGCAAATGGAGCCTTCGGTGGTCAACATCAGCACCGAATCGACGATCAAGAACCCGCATCGTGGCCGTCGTGGCATGCCTCCCGGCGAGGAAGGACCAGGTGGCGGCGACGAGGACAACCCGTTCCAGGACTTCTTTAACCACTTTTTTGGTGGACAGGGCGGGCAAGGTGGCCAAGGTCAGGGCGGTCCTGACCAGGGCTTTGGGCCCGACGATCTCCGCGAGCGGTCCCTGGGTTCTGGCGTCATCGTCGATCCCAAGGGCTACATCGTTACCAACAATCACGTGGTCGAAAAAGCCGATCGCATCCGCGTAAAGCTGATGGACGATCCCGCGACCGTGACCTACGACGCCACCGTGATCGGGGTTGACAAGGAAACCGATCTCGCGGTCATCAAGATCGACGCCAAGAAGTCATTGCCCGCCGCCAAGCTGGGCAACTCTGACAGCATGTCGGTCGGCGACTGGGTGCTTGCAGTGGGAAGTCCGTTCGGTCTCGATGAGACGGTCACTGCCGGCATCGTTTCCGCCAAGGGCCGCAATATCGTCCCCAACCGGCAGTTTGAGTCGTTCATCCAAACCGACGCGGCCATCAATCCCGGTAACTCGGGCGGTCCGCTGGTCAACATGGCCGGTGAGGTGATCGGGATCAACACCGCCATTTACACCAGCGGCGGAGGATACCAGGGCGTTGGCTTCGCGATGCCATCCAACACCGTGGTGCAGGTTTACAATCAGCTCATCGGGCCGGAACACAAAGTTTCGCGCGGTTCGATTGGAGTGGAGTTCAACGCCGTGCCCAATCCTGCGGTGGCCCGCGTCTATGGAGTCACCAGCGGAGTGACCATCGCTCACGTTACGCCCAACGGCCCGGCCGACAAGGCTGGCCTGAAGACGGGCGACACCATCGTTTCCGTCAATGGCAAGCAAGTGAGGACGGGCGACGAACTGGTGGCGGAGATTTCCTCTATCAAGCCCGGAAGCACCGCCAAAATCGGCTATATTCGCAGTGGAAAAACATCGGCGACGGACGTCACCATTGCTGACCGTTCCAAGCTGTTTGCCGCACGCCTGGGCGAGCAGGAGGAGGGCGGTGAGCAGGCCCAGCCGCAGGAAAGCAAGTTCGGCATCACCGTTCGCAGCATCACGCCGGGCGTTGCCAACCGTTTGCAGTTGCCGAATACCAAGGGCGTCATCGTGCAAGACTTGAAGCCAGACGGCTTCGGCGATACCGTGGGACTGAGCCGCGGCGATGTCATCCTGGAAATTAATAAGCAGCCGGTGAACGGCGAGGACGATTTCCAGAAGCTTGAGTCGCAGGCGAAAAGCGGCCAGGATGTCGTCTTCCTAGTCCGCCCGCGCGGCACGCGAGACAACACCACGGTCTTCATGGGAGGGACCCTACAGTAACCAGTAGGTACTCTCGATTGGAGTAGGCCCGTTCACAAGTAAGCAACCCAACCAGTGGTACTGGCGCATCGAAGCATACGAGGCCGGTACCGCTGCTGTTTCATTTTGGGATTCGGGCCTCTTTTTCTTGTTCCCCTAAGGTTAAGGCTTCATTACAATGGAGCCCATTCTGGAACTTATAGCTTTTTGTCTGAGGTGATCGTTGCCTATCGGAAATCGTATACCTCAATTCGCCGGCGTTCTTTTGGTGCTGGCGCTGATGGCTGGCACGGCGTCGGCAACCACAACCGCCAAGCCAACAACCAAGCACGCACAGGTCACCAAGACGCATTCGACCTCCCATCATTCTGGCAACTCCAGGAAGAGCGCTTCCCGTTCCCACGGTCAGCGCGGGATCGACCAACAGCGCACCATGGAGATCCAGAACGCCCTCATTCGGGAGCACTACCTTACCGCTGCGCCGTCCGGCACTTGGGACGAGGCCACCCGCGACGCCATGACCCGCTACCAGGCAGCCAACGGCTGGCAGACCAAGCTGACACCTGACTCTCGCGCCCTGATCAAGCTAGGGCTGGGCCCCGATCACAAGGGCCTGCTGAATCCCGAGACAGCGAACATTCCTTCGCCGCATGAACTCGGTGTGGACAGCGGAACCCAGCCGGGAGGCTCGACCGACCAGCAGTGACAGCGACAAAAATATTTGGGTAAGGGAAGGCGCGGTTCAACCCGCGCCTTTTCTGTTCTCAGACCGAGGTTTTTAGATGTGACCATGTTATCGTTATCAACGAGTATAACTGAGTAACACTTGTGAGAACTACCCCAACAATGACGATTTCGTTGCTGCCAGCCTTGCTGCAACGCTTTGAGGAAGTTCGGAAGGCAGAATCCCGTACCCGCTCAGAATTGGTCCGCATCATCTACGATCTATATCTCCAAGAGCACCTGATTGTGGTAGCCGGAATCTTGCGTCGCACCTCGACAACGTACTGAACCGCGCGCGATGGCGAATTGAGCCACTCCTGAAGATTCCCAATAAAGACTAATTGCTCACCGCCTTGTGCTAATCTCCATTCTTCGAACTTTGGCAGTACCGGAGCGACATGCCATGAGCCAGCAAGAGCACAACTTCCAAATGGACTACATCGAATTTCCCGCCACCGACATTGCGGCGACCAAGACCTTCTACCACCAGGTTTTCGGCTGGGAGTTCAAGGATTGGGGGCCGGGTTACACCAGCTTCCACGATGGCCGACTCGGCGGCGGCTTCAATGGCGAGTCGCAGCCTGCCAAGGCCGATGGCGCAAAGACGTGCGGCGTGCTGGTCGTGCTCTACGCCGCTTCGCTCGACGACACCTACCGCAAGGTAAAGGCAGCGGGCGGCAAGATCGTCCGCGAAACCTTCGAGTTTCCCGGCGGCAAGCGTTTCCACTTTGCCGATCCCAACGGCAACGAACTGGCAGTCTGGAGCGAATGATTGACGGTGATCCCCGGAGGGCAAACAGCGACTCGGCCTAGCGGTAACACCAGACTCAACGCCTTACTGGTCCGCAGCATCGTAGTCGGCGCACTGGGCGGCTTGCTCTTCGGATTCGACACCGCTGTCATTGCCGGCACCACGCAACAGCTCAGCCAGGTTTTCAGCCTGAGCGCGAAGGAACTGGGCTTTACCGTGTCGATCGCGCTCCTGGGGACGATCATCGGGGCCATGTTCTCGGGCATTCTGGGCGACAAGCTAGGCGGGCGTGAGAGCCTGCGCGTTCTGGCCGGCTGTTACATCATTTCCGCTCTCGGCTGCGCCTTCGCATGGAACTGGCCATCACTGCTCATCTTCCGCTTCATCGGCGGACTGGGCATTGGCGGCTCGTCGGTGTTGGGGCCGGTGTATATCGCCGAGATCGCTCCCGCGCGTTGGCGTGGGCTGCTGGTGGGCTCGTTCCAGATCAACATCGTGATCGGAATCCTGGTCGCGTATCTCAGCAACTTCCTGATCGGGTTGGCCGGCTTTGGCATGAACGAATGGCGTTTGCAACTCGGTATCGCGGCCGCTCCCGCCATCGTGTTCCTGATCATGCTGTTCGGCATTCCGCGCAGCGCGCGTTGGCTGGTTACCCAATATCGCATTCCCGAGGCGCGCCAGGTGCTGGAGAAGCTGGGGTCGGATAATCCCCAGGGCGAACTCGACGAGATCGTCGCCTCCGTGCATGTGCATACGGAAGATGCGCCCCACTCCGAGCCGCTCTTCCAGCGTAAGTATTGGCTACCGATCTATCTCGCCTTCACCGTCGCGGCCTTCAACCAGCTGGCCGGAATCAATGCCATCTTGTATTACCTGAATTACATTTTCGCCATGGCGGGCTTCAACAAGGTCTCGGGCGACTTGCAGGCGGTCGCGGTGGGCGCGATGAACCTGCTGGCGACGCTGCTGGGCATGTCGCTCATCGACAAGCTCGGCCGCAAGACGCTGCTGCTGATTGGCGCAGTCGGCATGACCCTCTGCCTGAGCGGCGTCGCCGCCATATTCTTCAGCCATCAGCGCCAGGGCCTGCTGGTTTGGTTTCTCGTCGCGTACATCGCATTCTTCGCAATCTCTCAGGGCGCGGTCATCTGGGTATATCTCAGCGAAGTGTTTCCCAACCGCGTGCGCTCGAAGGGACAGAGCCTGGGCAGCTCGACCCACTGGATCATGAACTTCCTGATCTCGCTGGTCTTTCCCTATTTCGCGGTCCGTTTCGGCGGCGGATATCCGTTTGTGTTCTTTGCCGCCATGATGGCCCTGATGTTCTTCGTCGTGCTGTTCACCTTCCCCGAAACCAAGGGCGTCACGCTGGAGCAGATGCAGCGCAAGCTGGGGATTGAGTACTAGGGGCCAGGGATCAGTAGCCAGTTGTCAGTGGTCAGCAATCACAACCGGCAGGAGCGATTGTGAGATGGTAAGATGGCGCGGAGAAGTAAACCCATGAGTGAAGTGGAGTCGAATTTCGGGGATCGAATCGTTCGCGATCCGCAAATTTGTGGCGGTGAACCCGTATTCCGTGGGACGCGCGTCACCTTGCGCACTGTCCTGGCTAGCTTAGCTGCCGGAGATAGCGTCGAAGAAATCCTGGCTGATTTTCCCGATCTAAAGCCCGCAGACATCCAGGCCGCCATCGCGTTCGCGGTGGCATCTGCCGAAGAGGACCTACCCGTTCCGGCAGTTCCGCACATCCGATGAAGATCAAGCTGGATGAGAACCTTCCTCTCGGACTGGCGTTCTTCCTGCAGGACCTGGGTCATGATGTTCATACGACCCGTGAAGAGGGTTTGTCGGGTCACGCGGACGGCGACATCTGGCAGAGAGCACAAGAGGAGTCAAGGTTCCTGATCACTCAGGACATGGATTTCTCCGATTCTCGAAAATTTGCTCCCGGGTCCCATTGTGGCATCCTGCCTGTACGGCTGCGCGCACCAGGCCGAAGAAACCTAATCGACCGCGTCGGCGCCCTGTTTGAGAATGAGAATGTCGCCGACTGGAATAGGTGCTTTGTCGTCGCCACAGAGCGCAAACTACGCGTCGTCAAACCCCCAACCAGAGCTGGCTGATTTACTAATCAGCCGTGAGGAGGCATGTTCTTCATGAACCGCACGCCTTTTCTGATCCTTCTTCTTCTCGTCTCAGGCTTTGCATTCGCCCAATCCCCTGCGCCCCTCCCGATCCCTACAAGCCGGTCCTCGATCGCCTGCAATCCATCACGGCCGTTCCCTTGCCGACCTGGCAAGCGCACGCCGCCGACCTACCGCACGGAGAAGATCCGGCGCTGGGCATCTCCGACTGGCAGCCGGTAAAGCTGAAGGAGGATTGGAAGGGCTCGCGCTGGCTGCGACTAACCTTCGTGGTCCCGGCGCAGTTGAACGGCTACAGTTTGCAAGGCGCGCGCATTTCTCTCGATCTGCACGTCAGCAGCGACGACGCCATCCAGATCAGCGTCTTCTCCAACGGCAACATGGTGGCGCGCACCGACGAAGACGGACAGGTGCCGATCACTTTGATCGAGAACGCCCAGCCGGGGCAGAAGCTTGTGCTGGCGGTCCGCGTCCTCGACTCCGGTGGCGGTGGCTGCTGTGGCGGCGACTCGACTCGCATCGAGCACGCCGAGCTTTCCATTCAGCCTCCTGCCGGCCGTCCCGATCCCGCGCTGATGCGGCTGCAGATTCTCTCGGCTGAGCCCGTCATTGCCGCGTATCCCGACGGCAAGACCGAGCGCCAGCAGCAACTGGATGCTGCTGTGAAAGCGATCAATGTTGCCGCACTCGATCAGGGCGACCAGCAGGCCTTCGATGCCTCCTTGCGCGACGCCCAGGCCAAGCTCGACCTGCTGCGGCCTCACATGAAGCAGTTCAGCATCGCCGCGGTCGGCAACAGCCACATCGACATGGCATGGTTGTGGCCGTGGACGGAGACGGTCGAGGTCGTCCGCAACACTTTCGGCACCGCGCTGCAACTGATGCGCGAATATCCCGACTTCAAGTTCACCGCCAGCGCCGCGCAAGCGTACGAGTGGATCGAAGAGAAATATCCGGCAATGTTCCAGGAGATCCAGCAGCGGGTGAAAGAAGGCCGCTGGGAAGTCATTGGCGGGATGTGGGTCGAGCCCGACCTCAACATGCCCGACGGCGAGTCACTGGTGCGCCAGGTTCTCTACGGCAAGCGCTACTTCCAGCAGAAGTTCGGCAAGGACATCAACATCGGCTGGAATCCCGACAGCTTCGGCTACAACTGGCAACTGCCGCAGATTTACAAGCGCTCGGGCATCGACTACTTCGTCACCCAGAAACTGCTGTGGGCGTCGGAGTTCACCAAGTTCCCCTACCGCCTGTTCTGGTGGCAGGCGCCCGACGGCAGCCGCCTGCTGACCTACTTCCCCAGCGACTACGCCAACCAGATCGATCCGCAGAAGATGGCGCGCGACTCGGCCACCTACGGTCCGATGATGTGGAAGTACAACGGCGGAACCAACTCGGCGCCCGCCGGTGGCCTGGACATGATGTACCTGTACGGCGTGGGCGATCACGGCGGCGGCCCGACGCGCCAGGACCTCGACACCGCGCTGCGCTGGCAGAAGGGCGACCTCGTCTATCCGCAAATCAACTTCTCCACCGCCGCGCAATATTTTGCCGACCTGGAGAAGAACAAGAGCGAGCTGAAGATTCCGACGTGGGACGGCGAGCTGTACTTCCAATACCATCGCGGCGTGCAGACTACGCAGTCGGAGGAGAAGAAGGGTCAATCGCCAGAACGAAGGCTACGTGCTCAACGCGGAGAAGGTGGCGTCGATCGAGACCCTGTTTGGCATGCCACCAATACCCGCAGCCGCAACTTCGACGACGCCTGGAAGAACATTCTATTCAATCAGTTTCATGACATCCTGCCGGGCTCGGGCATACACATCAACTACGTGGACGCGGCGCGCAAGTAGCCGTGGCGTTCGCGCATTCGATGCGACATCGATCCGGCTCGGCACTGAAGGACATCGCATCGCGGGTGAAGTCAGACGGCGTGAGCGTGTTGGTGTTCAATCCGCTGTCGTGGACGCAGAACAGGTGAGGTCGAAGTCACGAGCACAGTTTCCGGCCTGAACGACAGCGGATTCGACGGCCATCGATCCGAATGGGGAAGCGCTGCCGTCGAGGTGCTCCAGAACGATCCACAAAACGGCATGGCTGGTGTTGCGGCTACTGGCGCGAGAACGTCCCCGCACTGGTTACAAGCTTATTCGCCTGGTTCCAAGCTCAGGAACCACCGCCAGCCAAAGACCACGATTTTGATTGGCAACCGCCGACTCACTCGAGAACGAGTTCATCCGCCTTAAGGTCGATCCCAAGACCGGCTGCATCACCAGCCTCTTCGACAAGCGCAGCAAGACCGAAGCGCTGGCGCTGCCGGTGCCCAGCGAAGGGTCACCGGCGGCATCGCCCGACGGGCTGCCTTGCGGCAACCTGCTCCAGGCCTTCGTGGACAAGCCCAAGAAGTGGGACGCATGGAACATCGACGCCGACTTCGTCAAGCAGCATTGGGACCTGATGCAGGCCGACGAAGTGAAGCTGGTGGAGAACACGCCGTTGCGCGCCGTCATCCGCGTGAAGCACCACTTCCAGAAATCGAGCTTCGTGCAGGACATCACCATGTATCCCGGCGTGCCGAGGGTTGACGTCCACATGCAGGCCGACTGGCACGAGCAGCACATCCTGCTGAAGGTCGCGTTTCCCAGTCAGCGCGCACAGCGACAAGGCGACCTTCGAGATTCCCTATGGCAGCGTCGAGCGGCCTACCACGCGCAATACGCCAGCCGAGCAGGCGCAGTTTGAAGTTCCGGCGCTGCGCTGGGCCGATATCTCGGACGCCATCCACGGCTTCAGCCTGCTGAACGACAGCAAGTACGGATACGACGCCAGGGACAACGTGTTGCGCCTGTCGCTGCTGCGCTCGCCAACCTGGCCCGATCCTGAGACCGACCAGGGACAGCACGAGTTCACTTACTCGCTCTATCCGCATGGCGGCACCTGGCGCGAGGCGATGACCGTGCGCCAGGGCTACGAACTGAATTATCCGCTGATGGCGCAGACGACCATGCAGCATCCCGGCACGCTGCCCGCCAGAGAAGTCGTTCTTCGCCACGACGCAGGACAACGTGATCATCACGGCAATCAAGAAAGCCGCCGACGAGTGATGCGCTGATCGTCCGCTTCTATGAGTGGGCCGGGAAGAAGGGCGACGTCGTTCTCCGGCTTCCGTGGGCGGCGACGCAGGCTTGGGAGACGAATTTGATGGAGGTCGCGCCGGTGCCGCTCCAGTTGGATTCGACAGGCAATGCGGTGACCGTCCCGACGAACCCGTACGAGATCAAGACAGTGAAGGTGCAATTCGACAAGTAGAGCGGGCCCTCAAACTGGGAAGGAATCACCGGCGACGCCCCAGCTACTGCTTCTCTTTTTCCTCACCCGGCTTGGCGGTGAGCGTTAATCCGAAGATGGACTGACTGCCCACCCCAGCGACATTGCGGCCGCGCGGCTCCTCCGGACCCGGCAGGTACAGGGTCTTGCAATGCTCGCAGCGATAGATCTCCATTTGATCGCCAAAGGCTTGGCGAACATCGCCGCAGGCCTGCTCCAGCACGTCAGCCAGATAGAACCAGCGCTTCAAATGTCCGCCGCAGAGCTTGCCTTTTTCATTGGGCTCGTTGCAGGCGCGCTGGAGAGGCTTCTTGTACTTGAGCTTGTGCTTGGGAAGCTGAGGGGGATCAGTGGCGGTCATCTCGGGCATGAAGGCAGTATCGCACAAGAGAAATCAGGTCCACCACCCTTCGACTTCGCTCAGGCAGGCTCCGGCACGGAGAGGGCTACCCTTCTTAATCTCTATAGTTGTCATTACGAGTGAAGCGAGGAATCTGCTTTTTGTCGGCATCAGAACACCACCGTCAAACAGCAGATCCCTCACGGCTGAAAGCCGTTCGTGATGACAACTCAAAATCGCTGAAGCTTCACGCACCGCGGACCGCCTGCACTAATAACACGGCTCCAATCACGACCAGGCCCACGTGAACATACTTGAGAAAGCCGTGACCGTGGAGGCGGCGATTGATCGTTCTGCCGAGTAGTATCGCCGCCAAGGTGAGCGGCAGCGACATCAGGTAATAACGGGTCACGGCGGGGACCCATAGCCCGGCCAGCCAATAACCTGCCATGCCAATCATGCTGGCGGGAAGAAAATATCCCTGCAGGGTCGCGCGGAAATGTTGGGCGGACCAGCGGCGCATGGCGCCGTAAATCGCCAGCGGCGGCCCGTTCATCCCGTAAGCCCCTCCGAGCACGCCGGCGCAAAATCCGAAGACGAGAAGCCACAAGCGGCTGTCGCTATGCAACTCCGGAGGCTTGCGGCCGATCAGCGCATACGCCGAGAACGCCATGATGACCACGGCCAGGGCCGCTTTGACCAGGCGATGGTTGCCGCTGGTGAGCAGCAGCAGGCCCAGTGGAATGCCGAAAAGCGTCGGGAGCACCAGCCATCCCGTACTGCGCAGGTGGATCTTGCGCCAGTCCTGCGCAATGATCACAGCCGCGACGGTGATGGACACCAGAACGGCAAGCGGCGCTGCCACATGCACCGGAATGCGCAGGGCGAGCAGCGGAACAGCGATGAGCGCCTCGCCAAATCCGAAAACCGAGCGAATCAGCGTGGCGGCAAACACAACGATCAAGACGTACAGGGTAGTGCCGTCCAATAGGTTCTCCAGTGGCTACGGAATTTCTAGATACGATTGTCGCGCCGCAGCAGCCCCACCGAGCGCAGAGCGCCTTTCAGCTTTCTTCCCCCAGCTATTGGCGAACAGTAGATCGATGAAGCCATCCATTTGCTGGCGGAATTTCTGCCCATATCCGAACCACCAGACTTTCGGCATCCTGGGAAGCAGGTCCGTGTCCACATACTTCACCTGGACCATCTCTGCCAGGCCCATCTTGCCGTGGGTGCGGCCAATGCCGCTGAGTTTGAACCCACCGTGAGGCGCCTCCGCGATCCCAAAGCACGAAATCACGTCGTTGATCATCACCGTACCGGCTTTGATCTGCTTGGCCATCGCCTCGCCGCGACGACGGTTGGTGGTCCAGACACTGGCAGCCAGGCCGAAGTCGCTGTCATTGGCCAGGCGAATGGCCTCCTCGTCGGTGTCGAAGGGCGCCACCGGAAGGACCGGGCCGAAGGTTTCTTCCCGGATGATGCGCATATCCGGCGTCACGTCGGCCAGCAGAGTGGGCGCGTAGAAATTTGGCCCCAGTTCGGTCAGGCGTTTTCCGCCCTGCAACAATCGCGCGCCATGCAGTACCGCGTCTCGCACATGCTCGTCCACAATACGCAACTGCCGCTCGTGAATGAGCGGCCCCATTTCTACCTCAGACCCAATCCCGTTGCCCACGCGCAGCTTAGCGATCTTGTTACTGCAAGCTTCGAGGAACTTTTCATAGAGAGCTGCGATGGACATAACAGCGCTCGACCGAAAGGCACGTCTGGCCGGCGTTCATGAACGCGCCCCACAACGCACCGCTGGAAGCAATCTCCAAGTCAGCATCGTCGAGCACGATCATGGGATCTTTGCCGCCCAGCTCCAGCACCACCGGCAACAGCTTTCGCGCAGCGGCTTCAGCGACGCGTTTGCCGGTTGCAACGCTGCCGGTGAAGATCAGCTTGTCGATGGGCGAATCGATCAAGGCCGCGCCGGCGGCGCCCTCTCCGATCATCACTTGCATCAGATCGGGGTCCAAGCTCGCTGCCAGCAGCAGCCGCTGCAACTCCAGCGCGATCAATGGCGTTAATTCCGACGGCTTCAGAACCACCGCGTTGCCTGTCACCAATGCGCCGAGCGTCTCCGTGGCGGCTATCGAGAACGGATAATTCCAGGGCGAGATAATGCCGATTACGCCAAACGGCGAGCGCAGCAACTTGCCGCGCTTGGTCTTCATGGCGAGATTGGCATGCGGCAGCGGTTCCTCGCGCAGGAAGTCGTGCGCGTTGCGAATGCAGAACTCGGTTGCATCCAGGACGACCAGAACTTCGGTGGCGAGCGCTTCGACTGCCGGCTTACCGGCTTCGCGGCAAATCAGGTCGGCAACCTGATCGCGCTGCTCGCTAAGCAGGCGCTGGAATCGCCGCAACAGCGCGACTCGCTCCTGCACCGGAGTTGCCTCCCATGCAGGCTGGGCTTGCTTTGCGCGCAGGACCGCAGCCTGCACGTCGCTCGGAGTGACGCAAGCCAACTCAGCCAGCACTTCTCCCGTCGCGGGATTGGTGCTGACGATGGTCGCGTTTCCGACGGCAACTTTAGTTTCGGTTGGCATCGTGCTCAATATTCAACGCTCACCAAATAGAGTCCGCAAGCGGCGGCAGTAGGCCCGGCCGCGCTGCGATTGCGGGCGTCGAGAATTGCGGACACATCCTCGATCTTCAGCGCGCCTTTTCCCGCCTGCAAGAAAGTACCGACCAGGTTCCGCACCATGTGGTGCAAGAAACCATCTCCGCGCACAGTGTAAACCAGCTCCTCGTCGGTTCTCATCCACTGTGAAGAGTGAATCGTGCGCACATTCGTCGTGATTCCAGAATGGGAAGCTTCTGCTTCCCTGCCCTCCGCCATGCGTGCGCTACGCTCCGCGTCGGAAGCCGCAAACGAAGTGAAGTCGTGTTGGCCGACAACATGCTCCGACGCGCGGATGAGCGCTTCTTCGTTCATGGGATAAGGGTCGTGAAAAACGTATCTCGCCAGGAATGGAGGGCATATGTCCTTGCGATAAATGCGATAGCGGTAGGTTTTCGCCTTGGCGGAGTGCCGCGCGTGGAAGTCGTCGGCAACCACCTCCACGCCGTTCACCCGCACCGAAGCAGGAAGCACATCGTTCAGCGCGATGACTAGGTTTCGCTCTGGAATCGGACTCTCGAGCTTCACCGATGCGACTTGGGCCAGAGCATGGACACCCGCATCGGTGCGCCCCGAGCCTTGCGGCAATACCTCCTCGCCGGTCAGCCGCTGAAGGCAGTCAGCCAGCGTGCCCTGCACAGTCCGCAGTCCCGGTTGGATTTGCCATCCGTGAAACTCCGATCCGTCATAGGCCAGCGTGATTTTGAGATTGCGGCTCACATCATTCCCAGCAGGCAAAATGGTGCTCGGCGCCAATGTAGCGTTCTGTTAAGCAGTGTAAAGCTGTGCCTAGCATCCGCAAGCGGCGGCAAGGTGTCAGCTATACTATGACATTTCCTGCTGCTTACGAGGTCGGTAACGGTTTCCCCGCCTCCGCGGCGTCATCTGAGATCGCTTCCTCGCGAGTTCCCGCGCATCAGAGATAAGGCGACAGGAAGCATGTGAAAGACGCGAAACCCAAGTGCTCTCAACATCATTATTTTTGGAGACGAAGAATGTCTGGTTCTAAGTCCGTCAGACCGGTCCGCTCAGTCTTGCTATCAACATTTCTGCTGGGGATATTTGCCGCTGCAAGTTTTGCCCAGAATGCATCACCGCAAGCCGCGCCCAACAACCCGCCGCTGACCCCGCTGCCCCAGGCGCCGGCGCCGCAGCACAATGCTCGTCTCTATTCCGATCAGGACTACACCCGGGGCAAGCGGCAATTTCCCAATCCGTTCGTGGTTTATACGGTGCGCGAAGTTGCTCCGCTGAACGTGACCAACTCCGCCCGCCTCGATCAGCTCATCAAAGACGGCAGCATGTACTTGTCGCTGAATGATGCGGTGGCGATGGCGCTGGAAAACAACCTTGACATCGGCATTCAGCGCTACAACTTGTCCATTGCCGATACCGACATTCTGCGGACGAGCTCGGGGGCCGTTGCCCTCGGCGTAAATACCGGACTGCTGCAAGGCACACCCGGCGGAGTCACTGGTACGACCTCGGCGGGAGGCACCGGAACTTCCACCACGGGAACCACCGGCGGCGGCGCGGGGGGCACGACCATCGGAGTGGGCGGGGCCGGCGCGGGTGTGGGAGGCATTGTCGCGTCCACCACCGGCGAAGGCCCATTGCTCGATAGTTATGATCCCGTGATTTCGGGAACGGTATCGATCGAGCACGCCACCACGCCCGAGACCAATACCATCTTTACGGGAACCAATATTTTGACCCAAAACACGACGACGGCCAACTTTCTCTATAGCCAGGGGTTCTCTACCGGGACCCTTATGACGGTGGCGTTCAATAACACCCGCGCCGCGTCGAATTCCCTGTTTAATACTTTGAATCCTACTCTGACCCCAAATTTCCGCTTTGAGCTGCGCCAGCACCTGCTCTCGGGATTCGGCTACGATCCCAACCTGCGCTGGATCCGCATCGCCAGAAACAACCGGGAAATTGAAGATGTGACCTTCCGGCTGCAGGTCATCCAGACGGTTTCGCAGATCGAGAACATTTACTGGGACCTGGTAAACGCTTACGCCAACGTGACCGTACAGCAGCGCGCCCTCGATCTCACCAACAAGACCCTTTCTGACAATGAGAAGCAAGTGGCCGCCGGGACGCTGGCTCCTCTGACTGTAGTCCAGTCGCAGAGCGCCGTGGCCACGGCCAAGCAGAACCTGATTACCGCGCAGGTGAATCTGCAGTTGCAACAATTGCTCATGAAGAACGCGATCACCCGCAACATGGCCGACCCCATGCTCGCCGTTGCGCCCGTAATTCCCACCGACACCCTGAGCACCAGCGAGCAGTACGAGGTGCGGCCGGTGGAGGACCTGATCGACGAAGCCTTGAAGCAACGCCCTGAGATTGCCAGCGCGCGCCTTACTCTCACCAATAACGAGATATCCCGGAAGTCCATTCGCAACCAGTTGCTGCCGACCGTCGATTTGTACGCTTTCTATGGCGCCAACGCGCTGGCGGGGCCGCAGAACCCGTTGTGCACGGGCGGCAGCTTTTGTCCGCCGCCAGGAACGTTTCCCACCACCGGCTACAGCGATGCATTCAGCAATCTGTTCAACAGCAGCGCGCCCGATAAAGGGGTCGGAATCAACATCAACATTCCGCTGCGTAATCGCCAGATTCAGGCCGACCAGGTGCGCTCAGCATTGGAATATCGCCAGGCGCAGATGAGCTTGCAGCAAACCGAGAACACCATCCGGCTGCAAGTGCGGCAGGCGCAATTCGCCATGCAACAGAACTACGTGGGACTGCAGGCGGCCCTGGCGGCGCGCGACTACGCTGCCCAGAGCCTGGATGCCGAGCAGAAAAAACTGCGCATGGGCGCATCCACCAGCACGCTGGTCTTGCAGGCGTCCTCGAATCTTACCCAGGCAGAGTCGAATGTCCTGGCTGCCGCCACCAATTATGAGAAGTCGAAGGTGCAACTCGATTTATCCACCGCCGAGACTCTGGCCAAGCTGGGCATTGACATGTCAGACGCGGAAGCCGCCCAGGTGAAGCATCCACCCAAGGTGCCCGGCGTTGTGCCAGCGAACACGAATGACCTGACACAGCCCAACTTGACGCCCATTCAGGTTCCTGGAGTGACGCCCGCGCCGCAGGCGACTACGCCGCAAACTCCGGACCAGGCACCGCCGCCGCAGCCGCCTCAACACTAACCGCGTCCACCCGCCGGGCGCGGCAAGTTTCGCTCGGCGGGGAGGGCTGATCTCGCGCGAGCGTTGCTTCTTGCTCCCCTTCCTCGCATCTACTAGCATGTAGGGTTCGTCTTCCAATGGGGTAGCTCATGTCTGATAGCCGCAAGCCTGAGGGGAAAGTTCTGGCCGAATCGCCGGTCACCGATCTCTTCGAGAATGGCCGCCATCCTTCCGAGTCGGAGAAGCAATGGGCCGAGAAGACGCTCGCTCCGAGTCTGGACAAAGGGCCGGAGAAACCGATCGGCGCGGCCACGGGCGTCAACCTCGACGAGCATGGTCACGCGCGCTACACCACCATCTCTGGTCTGCCGATTCGCCGGCTCTACACGCCTGCCGATCTTCCCGCCGACTGGAAGTACGAAGATTACCTGAATTATCCCGGCCAGCCGCCCTTCACGCGCGGCATTCACGCTTCCGGATACCGCGGTAGGATGTGGACCATGCGCCAGTTCTCCGGTTTTGCCTCGCCGGAGGAGACCAACGAGCGCTACAAGTATTTGCTGGCCCACGGCGGCGGTGGCCTTTCCGTCGCATTCGATTTGCCCACGCTGATGGGCTATGACAGCGACCATCCCTTCAGCGAAGGCGAAGTCGGCAAGTGCGGCGTGGCCATCGATTCGCTGGAGGACATGGAGATCCTGTTCAGTGGCATTGATCTGGAAAAGACGACGGTCTCCATGACCATCAATTCGCCAGCGTCGATCCTGTGGGCCATGTATCTCGTGGTTGCGGAGAAACAGGGCGCCGACTGGACGAAGATTTCCGGCACCATTCAGAACGACATCCTCAAGGAATACATCGCGCAGAAGGAATACATCTATCCGCCGGCACCTTCGATGCGGCTGGTGATTGACACCTTCGAGTTCGGTTCCAAGTTCACGCCGCGCTTCAACACGATTTCGATCAGCGGTTATCACATTCGCGAAGCCGGCTCGACCGCGTTGCAGGAGTTGGCTTTCACCATTTACGACGGCGTGGAGTACGTCGAATGGGCGCGCCGTCGCGGGCTCGACGTGGATGAGTTTGGCCCGCGGCTCAGCTTTTTCCTCAACGCGCACAACGATTTCTTCGAGGAACTTGCGAAGTACCGCGCGGCCCGTAAGATCTGGTATCGGCTGATGAAGGACCGCTTCAAGGCCAAGAACCAGCGCACTTGGCTGATGCGATTCCACTCGCAAACCGCGGGCGTCTCGCTGACCGCGCAGCAGCCGATGAACAACATCGCGCGCGTGGCCATTCAGGCGCTGGCAGCGGTGCTGGGCGGCACTCAGTCGCTGCACACCGACTCCTACGACGAAGCGCTGGCGCTGCCGACCGAAGAGGCGGTGCGCATCGCTCTGCGCACGCAACAGATCATCGCGTATGAATCGGGAGTGGCGCAGACCGTCGATCCCCTGGGCGGCTCCTACTTCCTGGAACGCCTCACCCTCGACATGGAGAAGGGCGCATTCGATTACTTCGAAAAGCTGGATGCCATGGGCGGCATGGTCGCGGCCATCGAGAAGGGCTACCCGCAGAAGGAAATCGCCGAGGCCAGCTATCAATTCCAGCGCGCCACCGAAGCGCGGGAGAAGATTACGGTCGGCGCCAACGATTTTGTCGTCGAGGAACCGGCGCCCGACATTCTCTACATCGGTGAAGAGGTCGCACAGGCGCAAAGCAAGAAGCTGAAGGCGTTGCGTGCGCGCCGTTCCAATGACGAAGTTCGCCGTTGCCTCGATGCCTTGCGGAAAGCTGCGGCGCAGGAACCGAAGGCCGGCGAGAACGGCCAGGTCTCACCGGCCAACACCATGCCCTTCATCGTGGACGCCGTGAAGGCGTACGCGACGGTGGGCGAGATTTGCGAAGCGCTGCGCGACGTGTATGGAACCTACACCGAAACCGCGTTTGCGTGAGCAGCCGTCAGCTTTCCGCTATCAGCTGTCAGCCAGAGTGCGTCTGGACGCCTTAGGCAGACACGTGGGCCCGATGATGGGTGGCCTTGCCGGAGTGCTTGCTTGCCGTCCGGACATGACCGCGATGAGCAACGTTTGCAGACTTGTGAGCGCTTTGCGCCTTCGAGCCATGCGCATTGGCTTGCGCGGTTTGCGCTTGATCGTAGTGATCGGGGTCAACTTCTTGTTGGGCCCGCGCCACTATGGAGAACGTGGGGAAAACCCCAATTGCCAACATGAGAGCTAGTAGCCTGAACAGTTTCACGATTTTTCTCCTCGAAGGGCGTGCCTTTGTAGGTAGCAAGTTCAGTTCCAGTCGCGACGGCAATGAAACGAAGCTCTCTCGTGCGCGCTAAGTGATTGACAGAACGTAAGCCGAACCATTGCGCTCAGTCCCAAAACATCGGTAGGGGAGAAATCGGCGGCGCAGAATCCTATCTGAAAGGATAGAGGCCCTATCCAAGCGGATAGTCCAGGGCTGGCCTTGACTTTTGATGCCGCGCAATACTTCCCCACCGCCATGTCCGGTGACGCGGCTCACTTACCAAAGTCCAGTTCAGGGTTTATGATTCTCCTTCAGCTGAGAGCTGGTGGCTGACGGTTGGAACAGCTATAGGGGTCCTTCGACTTCACTCCCTTCGGTCGCTCCGCTCAGGATGACAGAACAAGAGGGTTCATCGTGTCCCCTGACCGCAAAATCCGTGTACTGGTTGCCAAGCCCGGCCTCGACGGCCACGACCGCGGCGCCAAAGTGATTGCCCGCGCCTTGCGCGATGCCGGCATGGAAGTGATTTACACCGGACTCCGCCAGACTCCCGAGATGGTCGTCAACGCCTCGTTGCAGGAAGACGTGGACGTCATCGGCCTCAGCATCCTCTCCGGCGCGCACAACGCCATCGTGCCCCGCGTGATGGACCTTCTGAAGCAAAATCAGATGGACGACGTGCTGGTGCTGGTGGGCGGCATCATTCCCGACCAGGATGTTGAAACGCTAAAGAAAGCGGGGGTGGCCGCCATCTTCCAACCGGGCACCCCGATGGATTCCATCATTGAGTTCATCCGCGCCAACGTGAAGTCGCGGGGCGTGCCGGCAAATACCTAGTTCACCACAGAGACCCAGAGGCACAGAGCGAGAACGGGCTCTCTCTGAGTTGTCATCGCGAACGGCCTTAGGCCGTGAGGGATCTGCTGTTTTCCTTTTCATCGCTCCGGTGCAAGCAAAAGCAGATTCCTCGCTTCGCTCGTAATGACAATTTCAGAAACCCTCACGCCGGCAAGACAAACCCATCGATGTGCCGGAGCGGTGGCGCGGCATTTCGGCGCAGCCTTCCGACAACCGTTCCCTTCATCACCTTCTGCAGCGCCACTTGGAACTGGTCCATCTCCTCGCGTGTTCCAACCGTGATGCGGGTATAGGTTGGCATCAGCGGCCAGATGCGGCCAATGAAGACGTTCTGCCGGGCCATGGCGGCGATCACCTCTTTCGCTGGCCGCTTGGTATCGAGCATGAAGCAGTTGGATACCGACGGAATGTAGGAGTGTCCGTTGCGATCGAGCCACTGAAAAGTTTCCTCGCGGATTTCTGCGTTGATGCGCTTGCGCTCGGCCACCAGTTGCGTTTCTTTCAGACTCGCCGATGCCGCGGTGACGGCGGTCACGGGCATGGGATTGCCTCCGCCGTAATCCTCGAGCTTCTGCATGAGGTCGGGCCGGCCGATGGCAAATCCGCAGCGCAAGCCCGCCATTCCATAGAGCTTCGAAAAGGTGCGCAACACAATCAAGTCGTGGCCGGCCTTCACCAGGTCAATGACGGAAGGCGCATCACAAAAATGAATGTAGGCCTCGTCCACCAGCACAATCGAACCTTTGGGCTTGTTCTGCAGCAGGTACTCGATGTCGGAATGGCTGGTCAGCGTTCCGGTTGGATTGTTGGGGGTGCAGACATAGAACACGCCCGCGTCGGGGGCGGCGGCGATCATGGCCCTCACGTCGTGCGCATGAGTCTTAGTGAGCGGCACCTTGACCACCCGCGCGCCGGAACTCTTCGCGGCATACATACCGGCTTCGTATCCGGGGTCGGCGGTCACGTAACTCGCCCGGGGCGAGGTGAAAGCCATCACGGTGTAGTGCAGCGGCTCGGTCGAGCCGGCAAAAATCCTGACATTGTCCGCTTTCACGCCAACGCTTTGCGCGAAGAGGGCGACGAATTCCTCGGTCAAGCAGAAGCGATAGCGGCCAGCTTCCGGCATGATCGCCGCCACCGCGCTGCGCGCGGCTGCGCACGGGCCAAGTGGATTTTCGTTGGCGTTGATCCGGACCCCGCCGACGGGCGCGTACGGCAATTCCTGCGCGTAGGCCAGCATGGGCTCGGTCACGATGCGCAACGCCAACGCCGCGGAGGCAGCGCTAGAAACCTGCAGGAACGATCTGCGGGAGAAAGAATTCAGGCTCCCATGGTGCGCCATTGGCCACCCTCCTCTTGACTTGTGAACGACATCTTAACGCTTTTTCGGCATCGAGTGCTGCATAAGCGCCGCCTTCCCGATTTTGAGTTGTCCTCACGAGTGGGCTTCAGCCCACGAGGGATCTGCTTTTCCTCCTTTGTCGATCCAGACGCAGAGGACAGCAGATTCCTCGCTGCGCTCGTAATGACAATCCGGAGACCAGATGCTGCCCGTTTGCTACCCTAGCTCTCGGTGCATCCCGCTTCCCAAGAAACTCTGTACTCTCGCGAGCCGCGTGGCGGCGCCGTCGTTCTGCGCCTCGTCTCCGACGATGGCACGAACCGCCTGACGCGCGCCCGAGTGCTTGCCCTTACCACTGCCATCGAGGAACTTGCGGCACATCCGCCCGCGCGTCTGGTAATCGCCGGCAATGCAAGGTTTTTCTCGGCGGGGGCCGACCTCAACGAGATTGCGGCGCTGACCGGCGCGGAAGCGTTCCGTTTCGCGCAGATGGGCCAGCGCTTGATGACTGCCATCGCCAGCTTCCCCGCTCCCACCATCGCCGTGATTCAGGGCTACTGCATGGGCGGAGGACTGGATCTGGCGCTCGCCTGCGATCGCCGCATCGCCAGCGCTCATGCGCTGTTTGGACATCGCGGCGCTGCGCTCGGCCTGATCACCGGGTGGGGCGGGACGCAACGCCTGCCTCGACTCGTCGGCAAAGCCCGCGCACTACAGATGTTCCTGGCAGCGGAAAAGCTGCACGCGCCGCAAGCCTTGCAGTGCGGACTGGTGGATGCAATTGTGGACGATCCGCTGGCAGCGGCGTTGCAGCCAGCGCCGTAGCGAAATGGATTATGCGGTATCAGGTCCGCCGCCTGCGCTATGCTTTAGCCATGGGCTCCCGCTTTCCACCTGGCGATCAGAAGCTGGTGCAGATTATCGATTTGGCTCTCGCCGATACGGCCCGCCGCAGCGGCGAGTGGTTGGTCTGCAAGCTGGGATGCACACAGTGCTGCGTGGGAGCTTTTGCCATCAATCAGCTCGACGCGCTTCGGTTGCAGCGAGGCCTCGCCGAATTGGCAGTGGCCGACCCGGCCCGCGCCGCGCAAGTCCGCGATCGCGCCCGCGTGTCGATTGCCCGGATCTCACAGGACTTCCCTGGAGATCGGACGACCGGCATTCTGTATGAGGGCGAGACCGCCGAGGCGCGGTTCGAAGAATTCGCCAATGACGAACCTTGCCCGGTCCTCGATCCCCAGACTGGGATGTGCGACCTGTACGTTGCGCGGCCACTCACCTGCCGTGTCTTCGGACCGCCAGTGCAATCCGAAGGTGGTTTAGGTGTCTGCGAGCTGTGTTATCACAGCGCCAGCGAAGAAGAGATCGCCGCCTGCGAGATGACAGTCGACCCTGAAGGGATAGAGCCGGCCTTGCTCGACGAACTGGAACGAAGCACCGGCCGGCGAGGCAAAACCATCGTGGCGTTTGCGCTGGGGCTGTAGTCGGTGTCGGCCTGCATTGCGTGCCGTCGCTCCCTGCTTTATCGTAGTTAGTTTGCCCCTCACTCATCATGACCGACCATAGCCATCATTCCGCATCGCCCTCCGGGTTCGAAACCAAAGTGAAAAGCGACTCGGCACGCTTCGAACGCAACCTGAAAGCCATGGCCGAAATGGTCGCCAACGTTCGCAATGAAGAGCAGATTATCGCCCAGGGTGGCGGCGATAAGGCGATCGAGTCCCAGCACAAGAAAGGCCGCCTGACCGCGCGCGAGCGCATTGCTCTGCTGATCGATCCCGGCACCGAGTTCTTCGAGATCGGTGGCTTTGCGGCCTGGGGAATGTACGAAGAGTGGGGCGGCGCGCCCTGCGCCGGTGTGGTGACCGGCTTGGCGCGAGTGCAAGGTCGCCTGGTCATGCTCATTGTCAATGACGCCACCGTGAAGGCTGGGGCGTTCTTTCCCATCACGGCCAAGAAGGTGATTCGCGCCCAGAACATCGCCATTGAGAACCACATTCCCACGATTTACCTGGTGGATTCAGCCGGAGTATTTCTGCCCTTGCAGGAAGACGTCTTCCCCGATACGGACGATTTTGGCCGCGTCTTCCGCAACAACGCGGTGATGTCGGCGATGGGCATTCCGCAGATCGCCGCCATCATGGGCATGTGCGTGGCGGGCGGCGCGTATCTGCCGCTGATGTGCGATCACATTCTGATGACCGAAGGCAGCGGCCTGTTTCTCGCCGGACCGGCGCTGGTGCAGGCCGCCATCGGCGCGAAATATTCGGCCGAGGAGCTTGGGCGGCGCGAAGATGCACTCGCAAATCAGCGGCACCGTGGACTTCCGCGAGCCTGACGACGAGTCGTGCCTGGCGCGCATTCGCCTGCTGGTGGACAAAATGGGTAATCGTCAGCTCGGCGTCTTCGACCGCAAGAAGCCGGAAGAGCCACGGTTCGCCGCGGAAGAAATTTACGGCATCTTCGATGGCGATCCCGCGCGCCAGTACGACATGAAGGAGATCATCGCGCGCATCGTGGACGGCAGCCAGTTTGGCGAGTACAAAGCTGAGTACGGCGAGACGGTATTGTGCGGCTATGCGCGCATTGGCGGCTTCGCGGTCGGGATTGTCGCCAATCAGAAGACGCACGTGCAGCAGATCGACCACTGCTGGCAACAAGCGCACCGAGTTTGGCGGCGTCATCTACACCGAGTCGGCGGAGAAGGCGGCGCGCTTCATTATGGATTGCAACCAGAACCTGGTGCCCCTGCTCTTCCTGCACGATGTGAATGGCTTCATGGTGGGACGCGACGCCGAGTGGAGCGGCATCATCAAGCGCCGGAGCGAAGATGGTGAATGCGGTGTCGAATTCGGTGGTGCCGAAGATCGCGGTGATCATCGGCGGCTCGTTCGGGGCCGGGCATTACGCCATGTGTGGCAAGGCTTACGATCCGCGCTTCCTGTTCGCGTGGCCGACGGCACGCTACGCGGTGATGGCGGGTGCGTCAGCGGCGGGAACGTTGGTGGAGATCAAGATCAAGCAACTGGAGCGCGGTGGCAAGAAGCTGAGCGAAGAAGACAAGAAGAAGCTGTTCGACGAAGTCAAGGCAACCTACGACGAGCAAACCGATCCGCGTTACGGCGCGGCGCGATTGTGGATTGACAAGATCATCGATCCGGCGGAAACGCGAGAGGCGATCATCATCGCGTTGGAGGCGGCGGCGCTGAATCCCGAGGTGGCGAAGTTTAACGTGGGGGTGCTGCAGACGTGAGGCAGGGGCTAGTGGTTAGTGGATAGCGGTTAGCGCTCACGCCCACAGCTAACGCAGATATCGCTCTGCTGGGTAACAGTAGGTTCCTCGATTCCGCTGCGCTCCGCTCGGAATGGCAGTGTTTGTGATTTTCCTGAAAGCCTCATCCGACAGCGAAGGTTAGGTGCTGAGTGCTAATTGCTAGTTGCTAATGGCTGATTCCATCAAACTCATTGAATGCCCGCGCGATGCCTGGCAAGGGCTGCCTGGGCAGATTCCTACGTCGGTCAAGGTCGAGTACCTGAAAGCCTTGATTGCGGCGGGATTTAAGCACATTGATGCTGTGTCGTTTGTCTCGCCCAAAGCCATTCCACAAATGGCCGACTCGGAAACGGTGATCAGCGAGCTCGATCCGCCGCATGACGTCGAGATCATCGCCATTGTGGTCAACGAGCGCGGGGCTGAGCGCGCGATCGCAACCGATGCGGTGAGAACCCTGGGCTTTCCGTATTCACTTTCGCCGACCTTCCTGAAGAACAACCAGAACCAGACGCTGGAAGAGAATCTCGACATTCTGGAGAAGATTAAGACGAAGGCCGACGACAGCGGGCTCGACACGATAGCCTACATCTCGATGGCGTTCGGCAATCCGTACGGCGATCTGTGGAACACCGACGAGTTGATTGAAGGGATCAGCCTGCTCGCCGATATGGATTTGCAGGCTATTTCGCTCGCCGATACGGTGGGATTGGCGACGCCGCAGCAGATCGCCGACTTGCTGGGGCCGGTGCTGGAGAAATTCGACGGCGTCGAGATCGGTGTGCATCTGCACAGCCGTCCTGACGAGGCGGCGGCTAAAGTTTTGGCGGCTTATGATGCCGGTTGCCGGCGATTTGACTCCGCCATCGGTGGCATGGGCGGCTGCCCCTTTGCGCAAGACGTGCTGGTGGGTAATATCCCAACTGAGAAATTGCTGGACGCGTTGAAGAGCCGGGGCGCCGACTTGCCGCTGAAGAAGCCGATTACCGAGCCGTTCCGCCTGGCGGTGGAGATCGCTGGCAAATTCAGCGGGCCGAAGATGTAAAGGCAGGGGCTAGTGGTTAGTGGATAGCAAGTAGTTAAAGCCGCAATTGCGTTTGCATCCTCGAACAACACCAAATGGAATCGCCGATGGGGAACCTCGATCACTACGCAACCCTTACTCTGGCTTTCGACGGCCCGCTCGCCGTTCTTACCCTGAACCGGCCGGACAAGCGCAACGCCATCAGCTACGAACTGATCGGCGAGCTGCTGCTCGCGCTGGAGGAGATCGAGCGATCGGCTGCACAAATCGTCATCCTGACGGGTGCGGGCAAGGCGTTCTGCTCGGGCATGGACTTGGACAATTTGCGCTCCATCACCGGCCGCAGCGAAGAAGAAAACCTGGCCGACTCCGCCACCATGGCGCGCCTGTTTCGCACGTTGTATGAGTTCCCCAAGGTCACCATCGCCGCCGTGAACGGGGCGGCGGTGGCGGGCGGCTGCGGACTGGCGACCCTCTGCGATTTCACTCTGGCCTCTTCCGAAGCCAAGTTCGGCTATACCGAGGTCCGGATTGGCTTCGTGCCGGCGATTGTTTCGGCCTTTTTGCTGCGCCAAGTCGGCGAGAAACAGGCGCGCGACCTGCTGCTCACCGGCCGAATCATTAGCGCCGAAGAAGCCTTGCGCATAGGGCTGGTCAACGAAATGGTTGCGCGCGAGAATCTTCTGGGACGCGCCCGCGAGCTGGCGGCCAGCCTGCTAAGCAACAGTCCCGCCTCGCTGCTGGCGACCAAGCGCCTGCTCACGCACTACGCGGCGGAGGGTCTCGACTTCCAGATCGCAGCCGCGGTGGAGGAGAACGCGCGCATCCGCAAGACGGACGATTTCCGGGAGGGTGTAAGCTCGTTTCTGGAGAAGCGAAATCCGCGCTGGACAGGAAAATAGCCGGCGGAGATGCTGGCGAAGTCACCCAGTTAGAACCACGGGCCTGGGGCAAGCCAGTGGGGTTGTCCAGAGGTAAAGACCACTTGCGATAGAATTGGCGATGCTTTAAGTTGCGATCCAGCGTGAGCGGAACAGGCCACGTCTCTATTGTCACGAAGCGTCGCTTCAAGCGGTATTGCTGTCAGAGTTTCACCAGGGAGAGTCATGATGACATTTCGTCCGCATTTCATTGTAGCGGTAATGCTGTTTTCCACTATGATCTACGCCCAGTCTTCGTCACCGGCATCGAAGCCGCAGGGGTCGACTGCGGCAAAGGCGTCCAGCAGCTATGCCGTTTATCCGATAATGAGCCCAGCGGCCGAGGAGCGTGCCAGGAAGCTTTTTGACATGTTCAAAGCTGGCAAAGCGAGCGCGATTTGGGCCACGTATCCGGCGGAGAGCAAAAAGAGTGCCGAGAACGGGCGGAAATTCGCAGCCACGCTCGAGCAGTTGAAAGCAAAACTGGGCCCGGAGACAAAGGTGGTGACGGAGAATATCTCTCCCTTCCTGCTGAAACGAGCCACGATTTACTCGCGGCTGTCGGAATTCGCAAACACCAAGGTCCAGGTGGCGACTGTGGTCATGATCAACGAGGATGGCAGCACCGATGGTTTCACGGTCAGGCCGCTGTCTTCGCCCCCCGAAGGCCATAATGCCGGCTACAAGGACACCACCAAGTTGAAGCTGCCCTTCTCCGGCCAGTGGCTGGTGTATCAGGGCGGACACGGCGTCTTTGACAACGCCTATCAGATGAGCGACGACCGGCAGTTTGCCATGGATTTTGTTCTGCTGAAGAACGGGAGTCCTTTTGAAGGCGACGCAACCACGAACGAACAGTTCTACTGCTTCGGCCAGCCGGTGTTGGCCCCGGCCGACGGTAGGGTGGTTCGCGTGGTCAATGACATCGGCGACAATGCTCCCGGCAAGCCCAGCCAGGAGAAGCCGAATGGAAACATGATCCTAATCGCGCACAGCGGCAACGAATATTCGCTGCTGACGAATCTCAAGCAAAACAGCGTTAAGTTGAAACATGACGACATGGTCAAGCAAGGCGATCCGGTGGGGGAGTGTGGCAACTCGGGCGCTTCGATCGCTCCCAGAGTGCACTACCAATTGCAGAATTCGACGGGGTTCCCAACCGTCGAGTCCTTGCCGGCGCAATTTGTTGACTACATCGCGGACGGCAAGCCCGTGCCCGTAGGGGAAGTGGTAAGAGGACAGACAGTCAGCAACGGAGCTGCCTCCAGCACCCCTCCACCGCCGGAGAAAAAATAAGGCTTCGCATGCCAGCCCGGTCGGAAGCTCAAGTGTACGAGACCAGGTTTCGGGTGCGCTATGCGGAGACCGACCAGATGGGTGTGGTCTATCACTCCAACTTCATCATCTGGTTTGAGGTGGGCCGGGTGGAGATGCTGCGCCAGATGGGCTTCACCTACAGCGAAATGGAGAAGCAGGACGGCACCCATATCGCCGTCGTGGACATGCGCTGCCGATACAAGGCCCCGGCCCGCTACGATGACATGGTCACCATCCGGACGCGCCTGGTCAACGTGCGCGATTCCTTGTTGCATTTCGGCTACGCGGTGGTGCGCGACGAAGATGGCATCACTGCTGGCCGAGGGCGAGACCGTGCACCTGGTGGTGGATTCTGAATTCAAACGAATCCCGTTGCCGCAAAAGTACCTGGCGTCGTTTTTGAAGGCGGCGGGAAAAACTGAGGCCAGCGGCGAGTGGGGCGCCCGCCAAAATTGTGGGGTCCAGGCCTCGGACAATTGGCTGCAGAACTTGCAACTACAGTTGTTATCGCGCTTAGCAACTCGAAACTGATCTCTACTCCAGAATGCAAGCACTCCACATCGACGGCAATAATCTGAGCCTCGACGAGGTTCGCCAGGTGGTCCAGGAACGGCGGCCGGTGCTGCTGCAACCCGAGGCGCGGATCGCCGTCGAGCGGGCGCGCGCCGTGGTCGAAGAGCTGCTGGAGAATGACGGTGTCGCGTACGCGGTGAACACCGGCGTCGGCAAACTCGCCGATCTTCGCATCCCGCCAGACGATATTCGCAAGCTGCAAATCAACCTTTTGCGCTCGCACGCGGCCGGCGTCGGCGAACCGCTGGCCGAAGACGTTACGCGCGCCATGGTCCTGCTGCGCGCCAACTCGCTCGCCAAGGGTTTCTCGGGGGTGCGTCCGGCGGTGATTGACACGCTTTGCGAGATGCTGAACCGGGGCGTGCATCCGGTGATTCCGTCGCAGGGCAGCGTGGGGGCGAGCGGCGATTTGGCCCCGCTGGCGCATCTTGCGCTGGTGCTGATCGCCGAGGGCGAAGCCACCTTCCGCGGCAAGCGCGTAGCGGCTGCCGAGGCACTGAAGCAAGCTGACATTGAGCCGCTGGTGCTGCAAGCCAAAGAGGCGATCTCCCTCATCAATGGCACGCAGGGCATGCTGGCAGTCGGATTATTGGCCACGCTGCAGGCAAATGTACTTGCCGACACCGCGGATGTGCTGGGGGCCCTCACCGTGGACGCGCTAAGAGGGACCGACGCCGCGTTTGACAGGCGTATCCATCAGGCGCGGCCGCACGCGGGACAGTCACTGGTGGCGGAGAACCTGCGCCGCATGTTGGAGGGCAGCCTGATTCGCGAGTCGCACCGCGAGTGCCAGAAGGTGCAGGATGCCTATTCGCTGCGCTGCATCCCGCAGGTGCATGGCGCGGTCCGCGATACCCTCGCCCATTGCCGCCAGGTCTTTGAGATCGAAATGAACTCGGCGGTGGATAACCCGCTGGTCTTTCCCGAGGAAAAGAAAGTGGGCGCGCCCAAACGCGGAGTGGGCGCGACGGTCCCCGGCGACATCCTGTCGGGCGGCAACTTTCATGGCGAACCGCTGGCCTTCGCGCTCGATTTTCTGGCCATCGCGCTCAGCGGGTTGGCTGGCATCTCCGAGCGGCGCATCGAGCGGCTTGGTGAATCCGGCGCTGAACGAAGGGCTGCCTGCGTTCCTCGCGCCCGGCGCCGGCTTGAACTCGGGATTCATGATGGCGCAGGTCACGGCTGCCGCTCTGGTCAGCGAAAACAAAGTGCTGGCGCATCCCGCGTCCGTGGATTCCATCACCACCTCGGGCAACCAGGAAGACTACGTCTCCATGGGCATGATTGCCGCCAACAAGCTGCTGCGAGTCGTCACCAACACGCGCCACGTGCTGGCCATCGAAGCCCTGGCCGTCGCCCAGGCGCTCGACTTCCGCGCACCTCTGCAGACCGGCAAGCGCGGCCAGGCGGCCTACGCAGCCATTCGGTCGGTGTCTCCCACCATCAAGGAAGATCGAATCTTCACGACGGACTTCGCCCAAGTGGCGGAACTGATCGCCAGCGGCAAACTGGCGGAAGTGCTGCGGTAGCGTTGGGCTGGCATCACGCCAGTAACCAGCCGTCCACCCCGCCGACACGCCGGGCCCTCCCTGCTTTACAATAAGGACTGCTCTGGAGCCGTCCTTAAACCTCGTCGATTCGGGCGTCAGTTTGGCTGAGCCCGAGGGATGGATCGCGCCACTCCGATGCCGAAAGTTTCGAGGATTTCCTTAGGAAACCGGCATCTGGAGATAACGGAAAGCGCCGCATCGCCGTCTTAGAAAGAGCGGCTTCTCTGCGTATTCATAAACGTGGCAATCAAGATCAAATTACCTGATGGCAGGGCTTCGGCCCGTCCCGCGTCCGGGAGGAATTCCCGCGGCGGGCGGGGCCGGCCAGCCCGTGTGCAACACTTCTCGATCGCCGATCCGCTGGTTAAGCTGTTCTTCGCGGGCTTTCTCGTCGCCGGCTTCCTCTTTCTGGGGGTGTTCACCTTCTTTTACACAAAGTACGGGGCGATCGTGGATCGCCGCATGGCTGGACCGATCTTCAGCAACGCGGCCAGGATCTACGCTCGCCCGCAAACCGTCACGCTAGGTGAGAAGCTTGACGCGACCGAGGTTGCCGCCGAGCTGCGCCGCGCGGGATACGCGAGGGCGGAAGCAGCGATTCGCCGATTGGCGATTATGCCTTCACCCCGCATGGCATTCAGGTAATTCCCGGCCCCGAATCCTTCCACGCCGAAGAAGGCGCCGTGATCCGGTTCGAAAGTGGCAAGGTCGCCGCCATTGACGAGACCGAAAAGGCCGCCGCAGCCTGGAGGCGTACGAGCTGGAACCACAACTGGTGACGGCTTTGTTTGAAGGAGAGGACCGCTCCAAGCGCGAGCTCATCAAATTCGACGAGATTCCCAAAGTGCTGGTGGACGCGGTGCTGGCCATCGAGGACCGCCGCTTCTTCCAACATAGTGGGGTCAATTATTTTCGCCTGCTGGAGGCGGCGGTCATCGACGTACGCGAAGGCCGTCACGGACAGGGCGGCTCCACTGTGACCATGCAGCTCTCGCGCGGCTTCTTCCTCTCCCCGGAAAAGACGGTCAAGCGCAAGCTGGTGGAGATGTTGATCGCCATCGAATTGGAACACAAGTTTTCCAAGCAGCGCATCTTTGAGATGTACGCCAATGAGGTGTACATGGGACAGCGCGGCTCCTTCACCATCAACGGCTTTGCCCAGGCTTCGCACGCTTATTTCAACAAGGACATCAAAAACCTCACCCTGCCGGAGGCCGCGCTGCTGGCCGGGATGATCCAACGCCCGAACTATTTGTCGCCCTACAAGAATCCCAAGCGCGCCTTGGAGCGCCGCAACCTGGTGCTCGACTCCATGGTCGAAACCGGCGCCATCACTCGCGAGCAGGCTGACCGCGCCAAGGCGGACCCGCTCAAAGTGGCGCCCCCCAACGTGGAAGCCAGCGATGCCCCGTACTTCGTGGACCTGGTGAAGGACCAGCTCTCCAACCAGTTCAGCGAAAGCGAATTGAACGATCATGCCTATCGCGTGTACACCACGCTCGACCCTGACCTGCAGCGCGCCGCCGCCGAAGCGGTGGACACGGGCATGAAGTTGGTGGACGAGCAGGTGGAAAAACGGCGGACCCACAAAATCAAAGTAGGCTCGGGCAAGGATGCGAAGACCGAAACCAGGGTCGAGACCGGTCCGATGCCGCAAGTGGCGCTGGTGGCCATCGATCCGCACACCGGCGAAGTGCTGGCGCTGGTCGGGGGCAGGAACTATGGCATGAGCCAGCTAGACCACGCTATCGCTAAGCGTCCCACGGGATCCATCTTTAAGCCCTTCGTGTACGCGGCGGCGATCAACACCGCCGTGAGCGGAGAAACGCTAACCGCCAGCAGTGGGGACGATTCGAGTGGTGACCGCGGCCAGGGCAATGGCGACTCTGGGGTTTTCACCCCGGCCACATTAGTTGACGATTCTCAAGTCAGCATCGTCAACGGAGACCAGGTTTACGAGCCCCACAACTATCACGACACCTTCAACGGAGAAGTGACCGCTCGCTATGCGCTGGCGCTATCGTTAAACAACGCGACGGTCAGGATTGGCCAGGACGTAGGCTTCGATAAGGTGGCCGCGCTGGCCAAGGCGGCCGGCATCCAGAGTGTGCGGGCGACCCCGGCGATCGCTCTCGGCGCTTACGATGCAACTCCGCTGGAAATGGCCGGCGCCTACACCGTCTTTGGCAACCAGGGCACTCACCTCACACCGCTCATGGTGAAGTCGGTGCGGGATGCGCGCGGTAACGTTCTCGACGACTATAAGACCGATAGCAAAGAAGTGCTCGACCCCCGCGTCTCCTACGTTATGACCACCATGATGGAGGCCGTGATTAACAACGGCACCGGCTATCCGGTGCGTGCCCGAGGGTTTCAGGCCCCAGCGGCGGGCAAAACCGGGACCTCGCATGACGCCTGGTTTGCGGGATATACCACCAACCTGCTGTGCATCGTGTGGGTAGGAAACGACGACTACACCGATCTAAAGCTTGCCGGCGGCGCCACGGCCGCGCCCATCTGGGCCGAGTTCATGAAGCGGGCGGCCAAACTGCCGCAGTATGCCGACATGAAAAACTTTACCGCGCCCTCCGGCGTAGTCGAGGTGACGCTGGACAAAGTGACCAACCGGCTGGCCACCGCCTCCTGTCCGCAAACCTACACGGTCGCATTCATTGCCGGCACCGAACCGAAGGAAACCTGTGACCAGGCCGCTGGCGATCACCGCGGGTTTTTCACCAAGATCTTCGGCCTGGGATCGCCCCCAGCTGCGCTGCCGCCACCGACAACCAATGGCGTGGTCCAGCTCGCACCGGGCGGAACTCCAGTCCAAGGCGCTTCCAGCCAGCCTGCTGCGGGCCAGCAGCCGCTACCGAAAAAGAAGCGGGGCTTTTTGGGCCGCCTCTTCGGCAGGGGAGACAACGCAGCCCAGCAGCAAAATAGTGGGACGGACAACAGGTCAGACAAAGGGAACAATCCCGGCCCCAAATAGGTCTAATATGGAACAATACTGGACTCTGGAGGTCCGGCCATGGCCCGTCTCCGATCGCCACGGACGCTGCTGCCGCTAAAGTTGTTCGTGATCTTCCTGCTTGCCTTCCCGCTGGGCCTGTTGGCCGGCGAGGGACAGCAGGCGAACCCACCGTCGCCGGTCCCCGATCCCACTGCTTCCGCCAAGGATTTGGAAGATCATGGCGACCTGTTGAGGGCCGAAAAGCGTTATCTCGATGCCCTCGACTTCTACGCAGCGGCAATTGCAAAACATCCCACCGCGCTTTTGTGGAACAAGGAAGGCATGGCGTACTTGTTTCTGCAAAAGTATCCCGAGGCGACCAAGTGCTTTAATCGGGCCATTAAGGCGGACAAGAACGCCCCAGAAGGCTACAACAACCGCGGCTACATGGAACAGCGGAACCAGAATTTCAACAAGGCCATCCGTTACTACAAGAAAGCCCTGGCATTGCAACCCAACGATGCCGTATTCCACTACAACCTGGGAAGTTCGTACTGGGGGAAGCACCAGTATGATTTGGCCGCACAACAGTATCACGCGGCCTATGCACTCGACCCAGACATTTTCAATCGGGTTTCGCGGATTGGGGTAATGGCTCAATCCGGTTCGCCCGAAGACCGCGCCGCGTTCTCTTTCATGGTCGCCAAAATGTACGCTCAAGCGGGCGACCTCGATCACTCGTTCGAGTATCTGCGCAAAGCCATGGAAGAAGGCTATAAGAACATCAAGAAGGTGTACACCGACTCCGAGTTCGCCACCTTGCGCACCGACAAACGCTTCGAAGAGTTGATGTCGCAAAAACCGCAACCCATCCCGTAGCCAGATCGATGAGGAAGCCAGCCACAAAGAAGGCCGCTAAGAAAAAGGTCCGAGCCTCACGGGCGAAGAAAGCGCCGGCGAAGCAAGCCAAGCCGCGACGCATTAAGCCGACCGCTGCCGCGGAGACCAGCCAAAAGCTCACCTTCAATCACGCCATGATCTATGCCAAAGACGTGGAGCGCAGCTTAGGGTTTTACCGCGATCTGATGGGATTCAAGCTCATCGAAGACTTCCGCTACGAGGGCACGCCGGTGTATGCGCGCCTGCGCGCACCGGGCGGCGATGGCACCATCGCCATACACCAGGCGGGCCCGGGCGTTCCCCTGTCGAGCGAAGGGGTGCGCTTGTACTTTGAAGTCGGCGATCTAGACGGCTTTTGCCGGAAGCTTCAGCAAAAGGGCTTTTACATCACCCAGTTGCCGCGCCTGATGCCCTGGGGCTGGCGCCACGCCTATCTCAATGACCCCGATGGCCACGAAATCAGCCTGTATTGGGCGGGTGAAAACCGCATGACGAAGACCGTGATGCAGGCCGCCAAGAAAGCTGCCCGGAGTTGAACCCGGATCTGCTGCTAGTTCTTCCATTTTTGCCGAAGCGCGCTACAATGGCGAACCGGGAGGCGTGCCATGGAACCGGCAACCGCTGCGACGCAAGAGGGCGACCCTAAGTCTCTGATCGACCGTGCGTCCAATCTGGTGGGAACTGACCCCCAGCAGATGCTGGCTGTGCTGGCTCGCTTCGAGGACTTGCACCCCGGTCCTGCTGAGCTGGCGGAGGCGTATTTCCTGCGCGGATGTGCGCTACAAAACTTGGGCCAACACCAGGATGCGGTGGACGCCTTCGCAAAAGCGCAGCCCGATTTTCCGGCGCAACTCAAGGACCCGGCGTTCTATTTGTGCCAGGCGATATCGCTGAATGCTGTATCGGAGCCCCAGAAGGCACTCGACGCCATCACACTCGCTGAGCAAACCTCCCAGCCGTTTCCCCAGGACGCCGTCGGGCGGGGAATCTTTTTCCTGCAAAAGGGAATCGCACTTCTGGGGGTGGGCAAGCCTGACCTGGCGTTGGAGGCGTTGCGTACCGCCGCGACACTGGTCCAGCCCGGATTGGCGGCCAGCAACTGCTGGCTGCAGACCGGACGCGCGCTCGACGCACTGGGTAAGTCTGATGAGGCTTTGCAAGCGTTTGACCACTCGCTGGCGGAAGCCCCGCCGGACCCGGCCGCGGCCACGATTCGGATCCTTGCTGCCTTCCAAAAAGCCAACCTATTGAACCGGTTGCGGCAAAACGAGGAGTCCTTGCAAGCCTTGGAAGCCGCGCTCGCTGATTTTCAGAAGAACCATCCAGCGGGGTTGCCGGCTGCCTTTGAAGCCACCTTGCTGATCAGCAAGGCGAATTTGCTCATCCTGCTGCGGCGCTACGACGAGGCGGCGGCCCCGCTCGAGGAAGCGGAAAAGGCCCGTCCCGAGTTGCGCACCGAGGTCTCGTTCTGGGCGCAGAAAGCCAACGCCTATTTCTACGCACGCCGCTTCGACGAAGCTCTGGCGCCTCCGCCGCCGGAAATCGCGAATCATCCCATGGTGCTGGCACTCCGTGGTTTCATCTTTAACGCGAAGGGCGATTTGGCTAACGGCCGGGTGGAGTTGCTGCGGGCGGCCGCTTCCGCCGCGAATTGCGGAGACGATGCCATGGCGTGGACCGGCGTCGGGCTGGCCCAGTCGGGACTATTGAACTATCCGGCCGCGGTGGAGGCCCTGGAAAAATCGCGCCGCCTGAATCCTGCCCTTGCCGCCGCCGATCCTACGGCCACCTATGCGCTCGGCACCTCTCTGGTGGCCTTGCAACGGTTCGACGAAGCCTGGGAGGTGCTGAAGAATTTACCCGACACCGACGACATGCTTCTGGCGAAGGCCTTGGCGCTACAGGGCCAGGGCAAAGCTTCCGAAGCCTTGCAGATGATGGAGCGCATTGCGCCGCCTGTGCCTACGACTCCATTGTTATCGGCGCTTTCCTACTGGATTGTTCTGGGCGCTCTGTTGGCCGCAGTTGAGCGTCCGGAGGAGTCGCTCCGGGCGTTCGTGACCGCCAGCGATCTGGCCCAACAACCCGCCGGGGCGCCTCTCCGGCTGTCGGCCGCAGTCGGCCGGGCCAGCGCTCTGGTCAAGCTTGATCGCCGCGATGAAGCTGAGGATTTGCTGACCCGGGCCACGCTCGAGACTCCGGTGGTTGGCACGCCCCGGCCCGGCGCTGGCTGGTGGCTGTTGGCCGGGTTGCTGGCCGACAAAGAGAAGTTTGAAGACGCACTGCGGGCGATCAATCGCGCCCAGAGTTTGGAGCCCGACAACGTTGACATCCGCTTGAGCAAAGGAAAATACCTGCTGAACTTGGAGGACTATCGCCAGGCGCAGGATGTTTACAACCAGGTCCTGGCGGTGGTGAGCGGAGACCACGATCGGTTCGAGGCCCTGCTGGGGCAAGGCATCGCCTTTCACGGTCTCGATCGGCATGAGAAGGCAATTGACGTACTCCGGGAGGCGTTCAGCCAGGCGCCCGATGATACTTCGCGCGCCGATCCCCGCCTCTGGGTCAACTTGGGCAAGTCCTACAACTCGCTCGACCGGCTCCCCACCGCCCTGCGCACCTTCCAGCAAGGCTGGCGGCTAGACCAGGGCCGGAAGAAATCCAACGATCTCGCGTTGGGGGTTTCGTCCATCTTCATTGCGCAGAAGCGCGACCGCGAGGCTGCGGATTTCCTGCAGGAAGCCGAACAACGGGTGGTTCCCCACCCTGACCTCGATCTCAATCTCGGCATTGCCCTCTACCGTCTCAAGCAAAGCACGGCCGCCAAGCAGGCCTGGCAGAGGGCCGCGGAGGCTGGGTCCCAGCAGGCCAGAGAGTATCTGGAAGAAATACCCAAGGCGGCCCCCGAACCCAGCGACTTGATGGGGTATTGGTTCGGTGACAGCGCGCCGCCCTGGCGCAGGGTCTTCGGGGGTTTGCTGACTTTCCTCATTCTGTTCGTGGCGGCGTTGCCGGTCATTAGCAAGGACGCAATTCATTGGCTGCGATGGCTCAATACCGGCGACAACTATAAATTAGGTTGGATCTGCCTGGTCCCCCTGGTGCTGATCTTCCTGGCGCCGGTGCTGACCAAAATCAGCTTCGGCCTAGGACCGGTCAAGCTCGAGGCCGCAACTCCGGGGGTCACCGCCAAGCCCAATATGGATGCGCTTCTCGACAAGCTACAGTCTGGCGCCGGTTTAGGTATATCTTCCAGTCCCAGCGGGAGCGTAGGCCAGTGGCCAAGGCCGTAGGGATGGCCTTTCGTTTAGGGCGATGGCTTTCAGCCATTCGTGCACACCAGCTCGGAAGACAGCTTGTGGTCGTGTGCTTCGCGGGCTTCCCCACTGTGAATATTCGACGAACGGTCGGCGAATCCTGCGCCTGGCACGCCAATTTGTGTTCAACTGGGGGCTGCCCCGTTACAATTAGGGTCTACCTGTAATCCCGACCCTTTATGAGCACACCCGCGAAGGCCGCGCCATCCAACGCAAGACGAACCATTGTCCGCGCCACTCCTCGGTTCCCGGTGCATGTTCCCGCGCCATCTCCCCGGCAACTCGACGATCCCGAATTGTTCATCAATCGCGAACTGAGCCTGCTGGATTTTCAGCGGCGAGTTTTGGAAGAGGCGCAGGATGCCAGCAACCCGCTGCTGGAACGGCTGATGTTTCTGTCGTTTGTCGGATCCAATGTGGACGAATTTTTTATGGTGCGGGTGGCCGGCCTGAAGCGGCAGATCGAAAAGGGCGTAGTGGACTCCGGTCCCGACGGCATGAGCGCCGCCGAGCAATTGCGTGCCATCCGCGCCTCGGTGATCCGCTTGTATCGCGGCGCCCATGAGTGCTGGAGCAAGGAACTGGTGCCGGCGCTGGAGGGTTCGGGAATTCGCATCCTCGACTACACCGATCTCACTCACGAGCAGCGCGCGGTCGCGGACTCTTACTTTCAGGAAGCCGTCTTCCCTACCCTGACCCCTTTGGCCTTCGACCCCGGCCGCCCCTTCCCGCACATCTCCAACCTCAGTTTGAACCTGGCGGTGCTGTTGCGGGCGGGCGAAGGGGAGCAGCATTTCGCGCGCGTCAAGATTCCCGATACGCTGCCGCAGTTCGTTCCGGTGAGCGCCGCGCCCAAAGCCAAGAGCCGCGCGAAAACCACCCAAAAGCAGCAGTGCTTCGTCTGGCTGGAACAGCTGGTCACCGCCAACCTGGGGGCCCTGTTCCCCGGCATGGAGATTCTTGAGGCCCATCCTTTTCATATCACCCGCGATGCCGACAGCGAGATTCAAAACCTGGAAGCAGGCGATTTGCTGGAGTCGGTGGAGGAAGGCGTGTGGCAGCGCCGCTTCGCCGATGTGGTGCGCGTGGAAATCAATGAGGCGATGCCGGCTACCGTCCTCGACATCCTGGTGGAAAACCTGGAGTTGGAGCGCGACGACATCTACAAGCTGAGCGGTCCGCTGTCGCTGGTTCGAGTACGGCATCTTTGCCGGCTGGACCGTCCCGACTTGAAGTTTCCTCCCTTTGCTCCCGCTCTGCCGGCTGCCTTGGCCAAGGAGGCGGAAGAGGAAGATATCTTCGCCACCATCCGGCGCGGAGACATCCTGTTCCACCATCCCTTCGATTCGTTTCAGCCCATCCTTGGTCTTCTGCAGAAAGCCGCGCGCGATCCCAACGTGCTTGCCATCAAGATCACGCTCTACCGCATTGGACGGAACGCCCCGGTCGTCGACGCCTTGCTGGAAGCCGTGGAAAACGGAAAGCAGGTGGCGGTTCTGCTGGAATTGAAGGCGCGTTTCGACGAAGAAAGCAATATCGGGTGGGCGCGCAAGCTGGAAGAATATGGCGTGCACGTGGTGTACGGTTTGCTCGGACTAAAAGTGCACTGCAAGGCCGCGCTGATCGTGCGCAAAGAGGGCGACGCCATCCGCCGCTACGCCCATCTGTCCACCGGCAATTACAACAGCATCACCGCGCAGCTTTATACCGACATCGGCATGCTGACCTGCGATCCGGCCATCGGCGCCGACTGCACCGACCTGTTCAACTTTCTTACCGGCTATTCGGCGAAAACCGCCTATCGCAAACTGCTGGTTGCGCCGGTGACGCTGCGCCAGCGTATGCAGGCGCATGATCGAGCGGGAAATTGAGCACCAACGCAGCGGACGCGGCGGCCACCTGATCATGAAGATGAATGCCCTGGTGGACAGAAAGATGATCCAGTTGCTGTACCAGGCTTCGCAGGCCGGGGTACGAGTGGACTTGCTGGTGCGGGGCATCTGTTGCTTGCGGCCGGGAATTCCCGGAATCAGCGACCACATTCGCGTCATCAGCATCGTCGGACGTTTTCTGGAGCACAGCCGGGTGTTCTATTTCCGCAACGGCGGGCGCGAAGAAGTGTACCTGGGCAGCGCCGACCTTATGCCTCGCAACCTGAATCGCAGGGTGGAAGCGGATTTCCCCGTTCAGGACAAGAACCTGATTCGCGTGCTTCGCGACGAGATTCTCGGCACCTACCTCAAGGACAAGGCCAAGGCCCGGCATATGAATTCCGATGGCAAGTACGTGCGCGATCCGGATTTCCAGAAGAAGGGTGCGTTGAACAGCCAGGAGGCACTCATTGAGCGGGCCATCAAGCGGCAGAAGTTGACTCAGGCTTCGCGAACCAAGCCGACGGTCAGTGCGACTGCACCAAATTAGGACCGCCCTGGAACGGGCATGGGGGATTGGGATGCCGCTGAGCTCTCGTGAACTGGGCCGCCGCCTGCGGCCAGCATTGTGCGAAAATCCAGGCGCTCTGATTGCTATGCAAGTCGGGAGGACGTCATGCGCGAAGTGATCGCCACCAACGACGGGCCCAAGGCTATCGGGCCATACTCGCAGGCCATCAAGGCTAACGGCCTGGTATTTCTCTCCGGACAGATCGCGCTCGATCCCGCGACGCAACAGCTCATCTCTGGCGACGTAGCGGCGCAGACGGAGTGCGTGCTGCAAAATCTGGCAGGCATCCTCAAAGCCGCGGGCAGCTCGCTGCCACAGGTCGTGAAGACTACCGTCTTCCTCAAGAACATGTCCGACTTCGCCGCCATGAACGAAGTCTATGGCCGCTACTTCACCGAAGCGCCGCCCGCGCGCTCCACGGTCGAGGTGGCGCGTCTGCCCAAGGACGTGCTGGTGGAGATCGACGTCGTCGCGCTCGCGTGACGGGAAGCTATCCTGAATCTCACCGATCGCATTTACGTGGCCGTGCATGTTGCGCTGACCGTGCTGGTCTGCGCGCGTCACCAACGCGTGGAGCACTGGCCTTGGTACGTCGTTTGGAATCTCTGCGCGATTGCAGCAATCTTACTGCTCGCCCGCAAGTGGCACGGCCACCCCGGTTGGGAGTTTGCCCACGACTGGCTCCCGGCACTCTTCTTCATCACTGTCTTCGAAGAGGTGTCCTATCTGTCGCTAGCGCTTCGAAGCGAGTGGCAGAGCTTTCACATTGTTGCGTTCGAATCGTTGTTGTTCGCGCCGCCGGTTTCGTGGATGCACCGCCAGGCCGCGCCATGGCTGGTCCAGTTCCTGGAATTCGGCTACTTTGCTTTTTATCCACTGTATCCGGTTATCGGAGGTCTCTTCTGGATCTGGCGTGGACGCCAGCCGGTTGCGAATGCATTCCGCCGGCTGACGGACGCGCTTAGCGTGGGATATTTAATCTGTTACGTAACCTATCTTTTCTTCCCGACGCGCAGCCCCGCCAACGCTTTTGGAGTGCAACAATTCGGCAGCGGGCAAGGAGGTCTGTTCCAGAGTTTGGTGTACCTCATCCAAAACCACGCTGGCGTCCACGGGAATGCGTTTCCCAGCAGCCACATCATGCTGGCATTTGTGGTCCTGATGTTTGTGTACCGATTTCTGCCGCGGCTCGCACCTTGGCTGCTATTTCCGATTCTGCTCATGTGCGTGGGCGCGGTTTACGACGGTTATCACTATGCCAGCGATGTGATCGTTGGCGCGTTGCTGGGGACCGTGGCGGGACTGGCGTTCGCGCGCCGCGAAACAGACGTGTTGCATTAGCGAGATTAGGACCTACGCAAGATGGAGCGACCCGTGTGCCGTCCCTGAGGGGACTCTCGCTAACGCCGCGCTTCCGTCGCTGGGCTAATCTCTTTCTCCCAACCCAAAACGGGTTCTCACAAACCCTTCCTCACAAAAAGACAACCCTCTCGACCGCCGAGAGGGTTGTAACTTAAAGAAACGAAGAGGCTTACGCCTTGGTTACTTTGCCGCTGCGCAGGCAACTGGCGCAGACCCGCATACGCTTGTTACCAGTCTTGGTCTTGGCGTGCACCGGGCGCAGATTGACGTTCCAGCGCCGCCGGGTGACGTTGTGCGCGTGACTGATGTTGTTGCCGAACTGCGGGCCTTTGCCGCAGATTTCACAAACTTGTGCCATGTCAACTCCAGAAAATTGCCAGACTGGCTGGGTAAATATCTATGATACCTGACCGAGCCGATTTACGGCAACTCGCCCCCGCCTGACTCCTGCTGACACCTCGCACCTCTTCCGGTGCTACACTGCGCGCAGTGGCCAAAGAATTCCCCAGTTCGGCAACTGTCAGCGAAGACGACGTTGTCACGCTCGGCACGCTTTACCTGGTCGGCACCCCGATCGGCAATCTGGAAGACATCACGCTGCGCGCTTTGCGGACCCTGAAGGAAGTGGACCTCATCGCCTGCGAAGATACGCGGCAAAGCCTGAAGCTGCTGAACCACTACGGCATCGAGAAACCCACCATCAGCTATCACGAGCACAACGAGCTGACCCGCGCGGCTGAGCTGGTGGTGCATCTGGAACGCGGCGACAACATCGCCATGGTGAGTGACGCCGGCATGCCCGGGGTAAGCGACCCGGGCTACCGGCTGGTGGCGCTGGCGGTGCGGCATCACATTCGCGTCGTGCCCATACCCGGGGCATCGGCGTTTTTGTCGGCCCTGGTCGCCAGCGGCTTGCCCACCGATTCCTTCCACTTCGGCGGCTTTCTTCCGGCGAAGGAAGGGGCGCGCCGCACTATGCTCGAGGTCATTCGCAGCTCACCGCGCACCCAGATCTTTTACGAGGCGCCGCACCGCATTGTCGAGACGCTGCGTGACATCGTGGACATTCTCGGGCCGGAACGCCACGTGGTGATGGCGCGCGAGGTGACCAAGCTGCACGAGGAATTTCTTCGCGGCGGCGCCGGCAGCGTGCTGACGCAATTGCAGGAGCGCGGGGACATCCGGGGTGAGATCACGCTGCTGATCGGCAAAGCTGACGACAACGTCCCTGCGCCAGCCTCGAGCAAGAGCATTGCGAAGCGAATTCGAGAACTGATGGCAGCCGGGCAGCTCGACGAGAAAGCCGCGCTCAAGCAGGCGGCCAGGGAGTTCGGGCTTTCCAAGAGCGCGACTTACCGGGAGTTCCAGAGAGACAAGTGATCTTTGAGTTGTCATCACGAACCGACTTTAGTCGGTGAGGGATCTGCTGTTTTGTCCTTCCGTGTTCCAAGCACCGACAAAAGCAGATTCCTCGCTTCGCTCGTAATGACAATTTCCAAGGCTCGGACTTTCCCGACACAACTCGACAACGAATCAGCCTCCCTCGCCATTTGACAATCGGGACAGCCATGCTCAACAATAGCGGGCAAGTTGGTACTTGGGGCATTGGCATAGATCCACCGGTTCGATATCCCTCAGACCGAATGTCCACGGGCAATCCTCATGGCGAAAATCCTCTGCGTCGATGACGAGCCGCACATTGTCACGCTGAAGTGTGCCATTCTCGAGGCCGCCGGACACCAGGTGACGCCCGCCACCTCCGCTCACGAAGCTATTGAAAAGCTGGAACTCAACCACTACGACGCCGTGGTCACCGATTGGCGGCTGGGCGACTCCAACGGCCGCGCCATCGTGCAGGCCGCCAAAATGAATTCCACCATGCCGGTGGTGGTGGTGTCGGGTTATGTAGCCGAGGCCTTCCAGGCTGCTGAACCGCTGGCTGACCTTTACCTGGAGAAGCCGGTCAACCCTGAGGAGTTGGTAACCATCGTCAATGAGCTGCTGAAGACCAGCGAACATCCGCAATAAGCGCCGTTGCATTCTGCAAGTCCCAGTTGCACGTTCCTATTCTCCGCGGGCAACGCGCGTTGCCACAGATTTTTCATAGATATAGCGAACAACACGGGTAACCAGATTTTCATATATCTTCCGGAAAAAAAGGACTTATTCACGCATCCCACGGTCGCAGTCGGCCCATCCAACCGTATTGACGAGACAGTTAACGGCCAGCCCGAGCGTATGAGCTGCGGTGAGTTGACTGGGTGCACCAAGAGAAGCAGGTGGGGCATGTGGCTGGCGGAAGAGGTCGGGCGAAACTGGATCACGCATTCCTGGCACAGCCTTGTGGTGGTGGGGGCCGCGATACTAAACATCGTCGATGGCGGCCGGCGCTCTAAGCCGGAGCATCCGCCTCCCACCCTAGAGTTGCAATCAGTGCTGCAGAGCCTGCCTGAGGCAGTGTTCATCTTCGACTCTCATGCCCGCGTGATGGACCTCAACAAGGCCGCCGAACAACTGACTGGACAAAGCCGGGAGGAACTTCTCGGAACGAATGCGGGGACGTTGTTCAGCCGGGTGACGAGCGCGGATATCGACGTAAATCCGGAACCAATCGTCAGCCGCACGCTGCGCGGCGAGTTTGTGCGTCACGAGCGTCGCATCTTCCTCAGCGCCGCCAACGGCAGACCCGTTGAAGTGCGCATCTCCGGCACTCCAGTGAATTACCAGTCCAACCAGGTCCTGGGCGCGCTCATCGCGATTGAGGACGTGACCGAGCTTTCCGATCTGCAGCAGCAAGTGGCCAGCAGCGAGCGTCACTTCGCGGTGGGCCAGATGACCGCGGGTCTGGCGCACGACTTCAACAACGTTCTGGGCATGATTTCGCAAGCGGTTTACGTTTTGGAGATGGCGCCCAACCGCTCCGAATCCGACCACACCATGTTGAGCATCATCGACAATGCGGTGCGTCGCGGCGCAGAAATTGTCAATAACATCCGCGAATATCTGCGGGGCAGCTCCGAGATACGCACCCGAGTGGACATGCGCCGCCTGCTCGAGGAAGTGCTGCAACTGGCGCAGCCCATCCTGGAAATGCATTCCGACATCCAAGTGATCCACCAGGTTGACGCTGGCTGCGAAGTTTACGCCAGCGCGGCGGAGCTGCGCCGCGTGTTCACCAACCTCGTGTTAAACGCGCTCGATGCCATGCCGCAAGGCGGCGTGCTAACCATACGCTGCACTCGTAGCGACGGCCGCATGCTGGTGAGCGTGGGCGATACTGGACCCGGAATCCCCCCGGAATCCCAGCATAAGATCTTCTCGCCTTACTTCACGACCAAAGCGAAAGGCACCGGACTCGGCCTGTCGGGGGCCCGCAAGGCCATCGAGGAACAGGGGGGCGACATCCGCTTTAAGAGCTCTCCGGGAGAGGGGACGACATTCTTCGTGTCTCTGCCCATCGCTGAGGGTCAGGAACGGCAGGATCCTTGCGCGGCCTAGGCGCCATTCGCCAGGCGCAGAGCAGGCAGCATTCCCCCGGCGCGCAAAAACCACAAGTGCAATTGCGAGGACTTCAGTGGATGGAGGATGACTCGGACGGGACCGGGCGACGCTCGCCTGGACTTTGCGACAGCCGGGGCCGCGCCGGCACCACCGCCACCGATGCGGTCGCCTGCGCCAGAATCCGGTGGTGAACCACAAACAGCGCCAATTCCAACCGGTCGGAGACCCCAATTTTGTCGAAGATGTTGCGCAAAGCGTTCTTGATCATCTGTTCGCTGGTGTAGAGCTGCAAGGCGATTTCGCGGTTCTTGTATCCCTGCACCACCGCGGCGACAATGCGCAGCTCGCGGTCGGAAAGGCGGTCGCGCACCCGTGCGCCGACCAGGTCTTCGCTTACGTCCGCATCCGCAGGGTTGGGACTCTGCAGAAACGACTGGCCGCGGGAGAGCCGCCGCACCGCCTCGACGGCGATGTTGCCGCAGGCCGAACGGTAGATGACGCCCTGCACTCCCATGCGCATGAAGTCGGATGCGCGCTCGGCATTTTCCGCCAGCATGAGCAGGGCCACGCGATGCGCCGCAGCCATCTCTTGAATCTCGGGCAGGGAGGGAAGAAAAGTGGTGGAGAGAATCAGGACATGCGAGCGCAGCTTGTGCAGCGAGTTCAGCAATTGCTCCGGGGACTGCGGTTGACCAACAATACGAATGTCTTCCTCCACCGCCAAGACCTTGGCGATCCCGGCGCGAAAGATAGCTTGATGGTCAGCGATGATGACGTTGATCATGGTTGGAACGCGTTGTGGTTACGCTCTGCTTTTCCAGGGGCCCGAATTCAACTTCGAGAGCAACTTACCGCGCCTCCCCGAAACGGAGGCCAGCTTGAACACTGGTTTATACCACGAATGTGCAGCCAAGGATAGGTCTTTGGTCACTTTGTAATCAATAATTGAACTGCCCAAAGCTGTAGGTTGGCGGTAAAGAGGACCGCAGGGCATAGTGCTCCTCACAGCCTGAAGGCAAGCGGAGCGGGCCGGTTCCCCCGTGCTAGCCGGCTGTGCCAGGCGAAGAGAAGGCTTGTCCATCCCCGGAACTATTCAGTAAACCCTTGGCGGGTGGCGAGCCGCCGCTGCTGGCTTGTATGATCGAAGTCAGGTGGTCACAACCTTTACATCTTCTCGCATCGAGACCCGGCCCAATTGGGCTGAAGTTTCTCTTCCCGCCTTGCGTCACAATTTCCGGGTGTTGCAAAAGCATGTGGGCCCCGACGTCGCCATCTGCGCGGTGGTGAAGTGCGACGCCTACGGACATGGCGCGCAGGAGTGCGCGCTGGCGCTTGAGCAGGAAGGCGCAAAATGGTTCGGGGTGACCTCTACGGATGAGGGCGTCATCTTGCGCGAGGCCGGCATCACCCGACGTGTGTTGGTGATGTGCGGCGTCAATCGGGGAGAAGAGGACGACGCCCTGCGCCTTTCGCTTACGCCGGCGGTGTTTCGTCTGGAAGATGCGGAAGCGCTGGCTCAGGCGGCCACTCGCCAGCGTCGGACCTCGCAGATTGCGGTCCATCTGAAGATCGACACCGGCATGGCGCGTCTGGGACTTCCTCTGGCTGATCTGAAATCGTTCGCCGAAGGCATCCAGCGCCTCCCGCAGATCGAGTTGGAAGGCGTGTTCAGCCATCTTGCTTCGTCGGAGGTGCTCGATGACGAGGCTACCCAGCGGCAAATTGAGCACTTCAACTCTGCGCTGCAAACGCTCGCGGCCTACGGTCTGCGTCCCCGGTTCCGCCATCTTGCCAATACCAGCGCGGCCATCGAGCGTCCCGATACCTGGCACAATTTTGTGCGGCCCGGTCTGGCGCTCTACGGATACGAGCAGCAACCCTGCTATCGCGATGGTTCGCCGGCGGCAGCGCCCCTATTGCCGCTGCGGCCGGTATTAGCCTGGAAGACGCACGTCATCGCGGTCCGTGACGTTCCCGCCGGTCAGGCGCTGGGATACAACGGCGCTTACAAAACGACGGCGCCGGCGCGCATCGCCACGGTTTCCGTCGGTTATGGTGACGGACTTTCGCGCCGACTCTTCGGCAACGGTGAAGTATTGCTGCGCGGGCAGCGCGCGCCGATACGCGGGCGCATCTCGATGGACCTGACCCTGGTGGATGTGACTCACATTGCGGGCGCTGCAATCGGCGACGAGGTGACCCTCATCGGTCGCAGTGGCGCGCAGGAGATCACGGCGCACGACCTGGCGCGCTGGGAGGGGACCGTGGTCTATGAGACGTTGTGCAATCTGACCAAACGCGTGCCGCGACGGTACGTGGAGTAAATTGCCTCAAGTTCCTGGGAGAATTTCCCAAGACTTGGGTCCTGTGAGCGCCGTCTTGGTTAGGATAACTGAAGCCGACAAAGTTGTTCGGTGGGAGCCCCCGCATTCATGCGGGGGAAGCAATGCCTCAGCGTTGCGAAAGAGCTGGGTTTGAATCAATCGGGCTTTAGCCCTGGGATTTGGATGGCAGTTCCGCGAGAGTTCAATTGAAACTGAAGCGGAGCCGGATCGACTTCGGCCTTTAATCGGGCCGAAGAGTAGGGAAACTCTTCAGGGTGCTCTACCAAGCCTGCTTTGACCGGATTCATCCAAACATACTCAACGTGTTGGGCATACTCATCTGCGTCTCTGATCCTGTGCTCGTTGTAACCCTTTTGCCATATTTCACCGTTGAAGTTCATCTCCTTCTTTGCCCGGTAAGAGAATCCTCCTTTAATGAACTGCATTGCCTTCTCCAACGAGACTAGTGGAGCCGGTGTGAGGATTAGATGAACATGATTTTGCATGAAGACAAATTCGTGCACCTGCAATCTCTGTTTGGCTCGATTTTCACGAATTACTTCCAACAGCAGATCGCAGAGAGGATTGGACTGCAGGATCAATCTTCTCTACCACCTCGCAGACGAGGTGAAAAAGGTTCGAGTTTCTTGCGGTGCACGCAACATATGCCGAGTTCATTATGCGCTGTAGCGCCACCATCGCAAAATTCCAGGGCTAAAGCCCTTGAACGGAAGCACATCTCTCTCTCGCAACGCTGAAGCGTTGCTTCCCCCGCATGAATGCGGGGGCTCCCACCGAAACAACCCTGCTCGTCTCAGTTACACAGGTTAGGTCGACCCTCAGGGCCTAAGCGCGCACACTCGCCCTTTGCCCGCGAGAGATCTGCTTTCCCGACTTTTTCAGCAGACTCTCACGCCAGCCTGTAGAAGCTCAGCGAAGCATCGCCCTGATCGAGTCGCCGCGAACGCACCAGCGCGCCGAAGCGTTCCCCGGGATCAAACTTCTTTTCATGCTCGGCGATGACAAGGCTTGTCGGCTGCAATAGCCGCGATTGCGACAAATAACCGAGCGTGCGCTCGTAGCTGCCGCGCATCCGATAAGGCGGATCGAGAAAGCAGTAGTCGCAAACCACGCCCGTACTCTCCAACAGCGGCAGCGCTTGCGCGACCTCACGCTCGTGCAATTCAAATGCATCGGGCATCCCGAGCGGTTCCAGATTTTCGCGCAGCAGCCGCGCATGTTTTTTCACGGATTCCACGAAATACACCTGGCGCGCACCGCGACTCAGCGCCTCGATCCCCACCGCCCCCGTTCCGGCGTACAGATCGAGCCACACGCTGCCCTGCAGATTGCCTGCGGCGGCCAGCACATCGAAGAGCGTCTCCCGCAGCCGGTCGCTGGTGGGCCGCAGATCGAGACCCGGCAGCGAACGCAGGCGACGGCTCCGAAACTGTCCGGCGATGATGCGCATCTCCTCGAGTGTATAGAATGAAATTGGAGGCTGACGCGGAACCATGAGAAGTTGGTCAATTCCCGCAGGGCGATTGTTCGGGGTGGACATCCGCATCCACCTTACCTTTGTTTTTCTGCTGGCGTTTGTGTGGTTCACGCAATCGGTGACCATGGGCACGGCGGGCGCAATGCGCGGTCTGGCGCTGGTTGGGATCATCTTCGGCTGCGTTGTGCTGCATGAACTGGGACACGCGGTAGTGGCCAACCGCAACGGCGTGGCCGTGCGATCCATCATTCTGCTTCCCATCGGTGGAGTCACGCTGATGGAAGACGTGGGACAGCGCAATGCCGACTCCGCTCGCGACATCCGCATTTCCGCCGCCGGGCCGGTAGTCAACCTGGTGATCGCCGCCATCTCCGGTGCTTTTATCCTGGCGTTTCTGCCGCAAGTGCACCTGTGGGCGCAGCCCTTCGTTCACGCCAATAATCTGCCGCGCAGCTTGTTCTGGGGAAATGTGTTCCTGGGCGGCTTCAATCTGCTGCCTGCCTATCCCATGGACGGCGGACGCATCCTGCGCGCGCTTCTTGCCGAGCGCATGGACTATGTACGCGCCACCCGCCGCGCCGTTGCCATCGGGCAAGCGTTCGCCATGCTTTTGATCTTTCTCGGAGTATGGAACACCTGGCTGATGCTGATTGGCTTCTTCCTCTTCGTTGGGGCGCAGCTTGAAGATCGCTCGGTCGTCTTTCAGTCGGTGCTGGAGAGCGTGCGCATGGAAGATGTCATGCTGACCGGCTTCTCCACGCTCTCGCCGGCCGATACCCTGGAGGACGCGCTGCAGAAAGCGGTGCACACTTTGCAAGACGACTTCCCGGTCGTCCGCGGCAGCGACATGATCGGGGTCATCAGCAAGCAGCGCATCGTTCAGGCGCTGCGCGTCGGCGGCAACGGATACGTGCAGTCGGCCATGGTGCGCGCCTTCGAAATTGCGCAAGGCAGTGACTCGCTGGCGTCGGCCTTCCGCAAACTCGGCGGGCGAGGACTCAGCATGATTCCCGTGGTCGATCAGCAACGGCTGGTCGGCATCGTCACCATGCAAAACCTGATGCACAGCATGACCCTGCTGGCGGAGACCCGGCGGTTGCAAAAACAGCAGGAGGCGGGTTAGGAACTAGCAACTAGCAACTAGCAATTAGCAGTTAGCATCTAGCGCGAGTATTCGACTCGACCTCGACCGTGTACGTGGAGAAGGTTGGGAAATAACTATCGCCCGCGAGTCCGACTCTCGGGCTTTACCATTGAGGGCCGTATACGAGTTCCTAGCGTTTAACGGCTTTACCAGAGAAGCTGCGGTCTTTCAGTATTTTCTCAGTACTCCAATCACTCTGCCCTGCACTTGCACCGTGGCGGCGGGCACGATGATGGGCTGCATGGCGGCGTTGGAAGGTTGCAGGCGAATTTTGTTGCCCTCAACGTAGATTCGTTTCAAGGTGGCGTCGCTGCCATTGACCAGGGCGACCACGATCTCGCCATCGCGCGCCACGTTCGTCTTCTCCACCAGAACATAGTCGCCGTCCACGATGTGCTCGTCCTGCATGCTCTCGCCCTTCACCTGCAGCACGTACACGTCTTTGGAGCGGGTGAAGTCGGCGAGCGAAATGGACTCGGGGTTCTCCATCGCCTCCAGCGGCTGGCCGGCGGCGATGCGTCCCATCAGCGGCAGACTCATGCCGCTCTCCGCCGCCGCGGCCGCAGCCACCGCCAGCGACTGCTTCATGCGTCCGCGCGGTTTCAGCAGATCGATGGAGCGGCTGCGATTGTAGTCGCGGCGCAACAATCCCTTCTGCTCCAGGTTGGTGATGTGCTTGTGCACGGTCGCCAGCGAGCTGAGGCCGAGTCCCTCGGCGATCTCCTCGAACGACGGCGAATAGCCGTGCCGGTCCACGAATTCGGAGATAAAGTCATACACCTGTTTCTGACGGCGTGTGAGAGCCATGGCTGGGCGCGCACCTCCGCTCCTATTGTTAGCGAATAAAAGGCGAATGTCAACGAAAGTTTGGCGGGAGGGTTATTCGGTTGGTTCGTTTCCGACCCGGGACGACTTTCAGACGGCGCCCCGGATCGCCCCGCCACAAGAAAGGTGCGCGCGAGTCACGGCATCGCAAAAATTTCGTTCCGTAGATTCAGCTCGTTTACTGACTTCTGGAGTCGAACTTTAGTCTGAAGTTCATCTCTCTTTCTCCACAAAACACGGGAGCCTGTGGGGGCTCCCAATCTCGCTCGCGCTTCATTTGCATTGGAACAACTTCATCCGGCTTAATCGTCGTGAGTCAGTGATGCATATTATTGCCTGCTTCCTGATGCTGCTTCTGCCAGTCCGCTTCGCTGATGGCTTGAATGGGCCTCAGTTGCTTCTGTTCCAGCGCGCTGTTGAGGGAGGGCAGTTGGCCCACGAGCTGGTCCTGGACCTTCTTGATCACGTCCTCCAGTTCGCGGCCCAATACTTCCGTGCGCTCAACCTGCGCAGCGGTCGGAGGCCCGTAGTAGCCATTCACGTCGCCATAAACCTCCGTCAGGAATTCGCGCAGCCGTTCCTCGCCGGTGATGGCGCCGCCTTCCTTGGTGGCCACAATCTCCGAACGGATCTTGTCCGCCGAAGCGGCAAGCTCGGTGAGACGCTTGCGCAAGGGATCGTTTGCCGGCAGCTTGCCGGCCCGTTGGCTGGCGGCGTCGCGAATTGCGATGATCGAATCGACCGCCCAGCTCATGTGAGTCCAGCATGTTGTAGAGCTTCATGGTCAGATCAAATTGGGCCTGGCGCTCCGCCATCGTGTACTTGGTGCGCGGATCTTCGACGACCTTGAGCTCGGTGGTGTACACCTCATCGCCCTTGGTCATTTTCACGGTGTAGGTGCCGGGCAGAACAAGCGGGCCTTCGACGGCGCCAAATGCCGCGCTCGCCGCCGGCGGAATGGTCGGGAGATTTCAGCCGCATCGACCAGGTGGCGCGGTTCAGACCGCGATGCTTGCTGCCGCTGATCGTATCGAGCAGCTTGCCCTGCTGATCGAAAACTTCGATCTTCATGTCGCCGTAAATGTGGCGGCTTCGCTGGTAGTAAGTGATGAGCGCGTCGGTCGGACGGCTGGGACCGATGAAGGTCTCGTCGCCCTCCGGCCACGAAGCATTGGCGTCGATGTATTGCACAGCCGGCCTGCTGGTGATGAAGGCCGCAGTTTTCGGCATCAGGTCGGGAGTCAAAGCACGCAACGGCGAAATGTCGTCGATGATCCAGATGCCGCGGCCGTGGGTCGCCAGCACCAGATCGGACTCGCGCGGCTGCACCACAATGTCGCGCACCGCAACCGCCGGGAAGTCGCTGCCTTTGTACTGCGCCCACTTGTTGCCGCCATCGACCGAGATCCACAGGCCGAATTCGGTGCCCAGAAACAGGACGTTCGGGCTGACCGTGTCTTCCGTGATGACGTGAGCGTAGCCGCGCACGCCGTTGTCCTGCACCGGCAAAGACGTCCAGGTCTTGCCGTAGTCGGTGGTCTTGTAAACGTACGGCTGCATGTCGCCGAAGGTGTGACGATCGAAGGTCACGTAGGCGGTGCCCTCGTCGAAGCGGCTGGCCGCGACCGTGGATACCCATGAGAATTTCGCCACGCCGACATTGCCAACCACGTTCGTCCAGGTCTTTCCGCCATCGCGCGTGATCTGCAAGTTTCCGTCGTCGGTGCCAACCCAGATGATCTGCCCATTCTTGGGCGACTCGCTGATGGAGTAGATCGTGGTGTGCATTTCGGCGGCCGAGTTATCCACGGTGACGCCGCCGGACTCTTCCTGCTTCTGCTTCTCGGGATCGTTGGTGGTCAGGTCGGGAGAGATGCGCTCCCAGGACTGTCCGTGATCGCGCGAACGGAACAGGAACTGCGCGCCCATGTAGATCGTGCCCTTTTCGTTGGGACTCATGGCGATGGGCGTGTTCCAGTTGAAGCGCAGTTTCTTCTCGCCATATTCGGGATAGGGCGTGATCGACGCGGGTTTCATGAGAATAGCGATTCACCCGGCCGATGGCGCCGCCCTGCAATTCCGCATAGATGTAAGCCGGGTCGGCGGGGTCCTCAAACATCCAGAAGCCGTCACCGTTGTACATGTTTTCCCAGCGTGAGTTGCTGACGCCACCGGGATAGGACGAATCGCCCACCCACGCGCTGTTGTCCTGCAAGCCGCCATAGACGTGATACGGGTCCGCATTGTCCACGCTGACGTGATAGAACTGCGAGACCGGCAGATTCATCTGGTGCTTCCATCGCGTGCCGCCGTCCTCACTGCGCCACAGGCCGCCGTCGTCGCCGGCATACACGATGTTGGGATTCACAGGATCGATCCAAACCGCGTGAAAGTCGCCGTGCGCTGCGTTGGAGACCGGGCTGAAGCTGCGGCCGCCATTCACGCTGAGCAACAGCATGAGATCGGGCTTGAAAATCTTGTTCTCATCCTTGGGATCGACGATGAGGTTGGCAAAGTAAAACGGGCGCCACACCATGAACTGGCTGGCATCCATCTTGGCCCACGTCTTGCCGCCGTCGTCGGAACGGAAGAGTGCGCTGTTCGCCGATTCGATCATGGCATAGACGACCTGCGGCTTGGATGGCGCCACCGCCAGCGCGATGCGGCCGTAAGGCTTGGCGGGAAGGCCCTTGCTATTGGCGTCGGTGAGTTCCGTCCAGTGCTCGCCGCCGTCGGTGGACTTGTAGAGGCCGCTGCCCGGGCCGCCGGAGCGGAAGGTCCAACCCTGGCGGCGAAAATCCCACATCGAGGCGAAGATCGTATTCGGTTCCAGCGGGCTCATGGACAACATGCCGCAGCCGGTCGAAGCGTTGCTGCCCGCCAATACTTTGCGCCACGTCTTTCCGCCATCGCTGGTCTTGTAAACGCCGCGCTCGGTATTGTCATTCCAGAGATGGCCGGTGGCGCACGCGTAAACGGTGTTGGAATCCTTCGGGTCCACCAGGATGCGGGCGATGTGCTCGGAATCTTTCAGCCCGACATTGGTCCAGTTCTCGCCGCCGTCGGTGGATTTGTAAATGCCGTCGCCCACCGAGACGCTGTTGCGGGTCCAAGCCTCACCGGTGCCCACCCACACGATCTTCGGATTGGAGGGGTCGATGGTGACGGCCCCAATCGACTGCACGTCAGGCTTGTCGAACACCGACTTGAAGGTGGTGCCGCCGTTGATCGACTTCCACACGCCGCCGCTGGCCGCGGCAGCGAAGACCGTCAGCCGGCCTTGGTCGTGGATCGCGTCCACAGCGGCGATGCGCCCACTCATCCTGGCGGAGCCAATATTGCGGGCAGACAAGCCGGAGATGGTGGAGGAATCGAACTTGACCGGCGTTTGTGCCACCGCCGTGATCGCGCACAACGACAAAAATGCGCACGCCAAAGACAGAACTCGTACGGTTTTGTTAACCCAGGAAGCAGCAATCATTTCGCTCAAATCCTCTTATTCGAAGATCGTGTAGCCCAATCAGGCAGGTGATATCTACCGGTATCGTTATTTCTTCGCGGCCGGCATCTTGAACTGCGCATCGTCGATGGGAACGTTGACTTCAATTTTTTCGACGGTGATAACTACGTGCTGGCTGGGATCGTTCTTCGCGCCCACTTCAATGGAGTAAGGATAGTAAACGCCCGCCACCTGTTTGTACGATCCCAGGAGCTCCTCGCTTTCACGCACCGAACCGCGGATGAACTGCTGTTTTTCCCGCTTGATTTCCAGGTAGGTGTCGGGATCGAGGTAGTAATAAACGATGTCCCCGTTTTTCAGAGTGACCTTGAGTTCGTAAACGTCATCGCCATCGACCGTGTCGTGGCCGAGATACTCAACTTTGTTGCCCTTGGCCTGGTAATCGACCAGCGGTCCATCGATGTCGGACTCTTCCATCAGGTCGCGGGTATCGTCTTCGCCCATCAACTCCGGGTCCTTGCGGCCGCTCGAAGGGTTGAATCTGCCAGCCAGTCGAGGCATCGTAGGCCTGGACCTGGGTCATGCCTTGGATGGTGACGCCTTGGCGCAGCAAATTGCCGCGCTTTTTCTCCACCTCGATTGCGGCGCTGATTTTGGCGTAAGGGTTGTCGATGTAAATCTTGCCGGTCATGCGTATGGTATTCACCGCCTTGATTTTTTCCAGGCCGCCATGGGCTTGAATATTCTTGGCGACCAGTTCCTCGGCGGTCTGGGCGGAAGCCAGGGCGGTGAGACATAGAATTCCGAGCGCCACCTTCAGGGCTACGCGCATGTAGTTCGCTCCTCTTTTAACGCAACTAAACTGCTGACTCTCGCGGGGCCGGTATGCTCATTCGACGTGCCGCAGGGGGTTTCGTGAGTTCCGGCATGGACCGGCCGGTTCCAGTTGCAGCGCCGATACGGCACTCCATTGTAATGCAATTGGCTGGCGGTGAACTTTAGTCGCGGCAGAAGATGACAGGCTACCAGACCACACAGCGCTCAGCGGCCGGGCGCACCATGGCAGAATCCGGCTGCAGGAAAATGCAGGTTCCTCGCTAAGTTCGATAATGACAATCACGCGAAGTTTGCCACCGGATGGGGTTCACTCTGCGCATGAGCCGCTGCGTTTCCGTCATGGTCGCTTCTCCGCGAACTGTCCCCACGCGATGAACTGCTGATCGGGCGTGAAGCGGTCAATGAGTTCTGGTCGCAAGCGATGGTGCTCGGCGGGCTCGAGAAGATTGCACCTTCCGGGCTGGCACCTTCGCACGGCTGCCGGTTGGCAGTCTGCTCTGAACGAGGCCAGGGACTGCATCCGCTGCCCTACCGCCGCCTGGATGAAGCACACCTCCCGGCTGAGCATGTCCGTGGCTTGCTGGCAGAGTACGGGTTGTTCCCGCATCAGACGAAGGAATTCCTGGCGTGCTACGCGTAGAACTACAGAGTTGGTGACCGCGATGGCCGTAAGGCTGTATGGACTTCCGGCGAAGGTTGCTGGCAAGCCCAGCAGCGACCCCGCCGGAAATACTCGATCCAATCGAGGCAAGCCCTCGACCCGAAGACATACTTTTCCCTTGCGCACCAGAAATACGCCGAGGTTTTCATCGCTGGTCTTGAACAGGACATCTCCGGCTGGAATTTGTTGCGCTTGACCGAGCGCTTCCAGGGAACTCTTCAAGTTCCGGCGACGCATTGAGGATGTTAGAACCGTTACCCACATTCTTCATTGTGTTCTTATGCCAGAGTGCGGGCAGCAGACGCGGTGATTAGCATCACACATCGCTGTGAAGTAGAACCGGTGGTTCGCGGTCGCGAGACCACCCGTGCGGGCAAAAAACACAGCCTGCGGATCTTTTCCCCCGCCAAATACAGGCAGTTGAGGCGGGCGGTTGGCTGGGCGCCGATGCGAAAAAGCTTCCAATTCCGACAAAAAAAGGTCGCGCCGTTAGGCATCGGGCGGAACAGGGGGTCTGGTTCGCCCGACAACGAAGACGGCGCGACCATCGAGTGAGTACAACGCCCTTATCGTAGTTCCCGGGCGCGCAAAATGCAGCGACCAAGGTCACGCTTCAACGTGCGCTATTAGCCAAGCCAGTGTGTTCTGCGTCGCCCGGCGATGTGCGATCGCAACTCCGCGGCAAGGGAGCTTGCACCGCGATCAGGCGCGGCCCAGATGCGGTTATGCAGTGCCACCTGCAACGCCCCTTGTTTGTTGGAGCAGCAAAAAAGCCGCGGTGCACACCGCGGCCCTAGTGTTGGCGAGTTTCGCTAGCGGCGTTTGCGGCCCTTCTTGGCGGCTTTCTTCTTCGCTCCGCCCGAAGATTTCTTCGCGGCTTTCTTGGCGGACTTCTTTGCCGGTTTCTTCGCGGCTTTCTTGGCTGGCTTCTTCGCCGCCTTCTTGGCAGCTTTCTTCGCCGGCTTCTTGGCGGCTTTTTTCACCGCCTTTTTCGCTGCCTTCTTGGCGCCTTCTTCACCGCCTTTTTCGCTTTGGTGCTTTCTTGGCGGCCTTCTTGGGAGCGCTCTTGCGCGGCTGAGCCGGGGCTGGCGCACGTGATTCCGTGGTGACTTCCGGCTCCGCTTCCTCCACTTCAACTTCTTCCACTACTACGGAAACGGATTCCGGTCTCCTCTTCTTCTTCCTCTTCCTCTTCGTATTCCTCGTCTTCGAGGGAATCGCCGTAGGAGCCGTCTCCGTAATCATCCATTTCGTCGTCTCGACCGTAGAGCGTCTCATCGAAAAAAGTCATGTGTCCTCCTGATTTTGCTCGGCTCCGCAGAACTAAACGGAGGCAGCTCGTAAGGCTTAATTCAGATTTATACCAGAAAAAATACTGCCGCAATAAGCGCGCGATTATAGCACAGCAGGACCCTCGATCCGGTCATGATCGCGCCGCCCCAAAAAATCGTAACGGGCTTGTTGTAACAGAACATCCGCGCGAAGGGAAGAGAGCAAATGGAAAATGATGACGAATCGCACAGGAGCAACACGACGGCCACTGCCTACTTGCGAATGACCAGCACCTCGCCGGCGCGCAGAGTGGCGGCCAGCTTGGGGTTGTCGCGCTTCAGAGCGGCCACCGAGGTGTGATTGGATTCGGCGATGCTGCTCAGGGTCTCGCCTTTCTTAACCTTGTGGTACTTGGCAGCCGCAGGGCTCGACGGCGTGGATGCGGACTTGTTTCTTTGTCTTGGCGGTTTTGACCGGAGCGCTACCGCTATCCGATGACGCCTCTTCGGAACTGCCGCCCGCCAGCGGCTTGTAGATGACCAGTATCCGTCCCGGAGCCACCGCCGTTCCCCGTAGATGGTTCCATTTCCGTAACTTATCGACCGGAACCTCGAAATCGTCGGCGATGGAATACAGGGTGTCTCCCTTTCGCACTTTGTAATGCGTAGCGTGGCGCGAATAGGACGCAGTTTCGGTGTTCGAGCGGCCCGGAGCAACCGGAATGATGAGTTTCGAGCCTACCTTGACCTCGTCGCCAGTTAAGCCGTTGGCTTCCGCGATCGACGAGGACGAGGTGTGATATTTGTGGGCGATCGACGCCAGGGTATCCCCATATTCCACATGGTGATAGCGCCACCACGTCCGCATGTCAGGCGGTATCGCGGTCATGGCGTCTTCGTATTTCTCGCGCGATCCGGCGGGAAGATTGAGGGCGAAGCTCTGGTCCTTGGGAGTGGTCATCCGCAGCAGGCTGGGGTTCAACTCCTGGAGGTAGTTCACCGACGTATCCACGCACTCGGCTACCAGGCGCAAGTCCACGGGATAGTCGATGGTCACCTGGTCCATCTGCGGCGCCGGGTCAGGCGCGACGCGCTGCAGCCCATACTGCTCCGGATTCTTGGCCATGATGGTCTCGGCCAGGATGATGGGCACGTAGTTACGGGTCTCCTTGGGCAGCACGCCCCGCCGGTAGAGCTCCCAGAAATCGGCATAGCCTGTGCGTTCCACCGCGTGCTGCACGGTGCTGGCGCCGGAGTTGTAGGCCGCCATGGCCAGATACCAATCGCCAAACTGCTTGTAGAGGTCTTTCAAATGGCGGGCCGCGGCACGGGTCGCCTTTTCCGGATCCTGGCGGTCATCCACCCACCAGTTCCGTTCCAGGCCGTACAGCGCGCCCGAGCCAGCCATGAACTGCCACATGCCGCGCGCGCCCGCCCGCGAAAGCGCCAGCGGCTGAAATCCCGACTCCGCTTGCGCCAGGTAGATCAGGTCCTGGGGAACGCCCTCCTCCTTGAAAATCCGCGAGACCATGTCGCGGTAACGGCCTGAGCGGGCCCACGCGCGCTCCAGCGTAGCCCGCCCTCTGGGGCTGGAGAAGTAGTTGATAAACATCGCCACCTGGTCGTTGAGCACCAGCGGCAAGTCAGACTTGGTGGTCTTGATCTCGGCCTCGGCCGTTGGCCTTGATGTTGGGATCGACGGGAAAGGTGATGTCGTTGGCTTCGTCGATGGGCGCCGGTTCGGAGCGCGGTTCGGTGAAGCCGTCGCCCTGCTTCAGCGCCGCCATTTCAAGCTCGTGTACGGCCTCGACGATCTTGTCGAATTCGCGCTCCAGCCGTTCATCGTTGCGGATGTCGAGATTGCTGGACAGCAGGGTGTTGAACGCCTGATCGAAGTTCTGCTTGGCGGCCTCCAGATGGTCCGCCCGATAGTTGGCCTGTCCGGCTGCGTATTGCTTTTCCGCCTGCGCAATCAGCGCCTCGGCCGGATCGGGCTTCGGATTATTCACCTGGGGCTGGACTTTGGGCTTGAGGATCAGCCGGTGGGGCGACGGGACCGGCGATCTCGGGAGCTTTGGCTTGAGCAGGAAGGGAGGCGGCGGCCGGTTTGGGGTGATCGGTCTCGCATCCGGTGCCGAACACCAGGCCTGCCAGGAGGGCCACCGAAACCATGCCGCGAAAATTTCTCATTCCTTCGAAACAGCCCTCTCTCACACCGCCGTCGGCGGGTGAATGCGATGTTACTACGCGTTGAAATTCAGGGTCAACGGAAGCCGAAACTTGGATCGTGTCTTGTGCGGTTTGTATTTGAAGCCCAAGTCCGTCAGACTTCCCTGTCGAAGCCCGATCCCGGTTTGAGGCGCGTCCGCTTTCCAGCGATAGTACACCTGCCCATCGTTCATGCTGGTGGTGACCTCGCCTGCGCTCCGCCAGACGCTTCAAAATGGTGTGGATCGAAGCCAGCGGATTGGTGTAGGCACTCAAATTGAATCCAGCCTTTGCCAGCATCTCCCGGACGGCGATCGCAGTAGCGGCTTGTACGCTGATTTGCCTGCAGAACCTTGCGCACCGAATCGGTAAAGCCAGGAAGGGTCGGCCACCAACTGCTCCAACTGCAGAAGCTGGTCCGCCTTTTCCTCGTCGGGGAGAAAATTCGCATTGGCAATGATGAGCTCGGAGACCCGTTCGATCTCCAGGTTAAGTTTTTCGCGCTTCGCCACCAGTTTGCGCAGCCGTGAACTGCCCAACAGGATGGCCAACACGGTATCGTTTGAATCGATCTCTCATAGCAATTTCCTAACTGAGAGAAATTTATCATGTCTAAACAAAATGTCAATACAAAAGATAATCGGATTGTGGAAAATATTTGAGAGTGGCCGTTGCCAACGCTTACAAGAGGATTGTTGACTGAACGCGGGGGATGGCGATACTGAGGTGGCCGCGGTTTGGCTCAGGCGCGGGCCAATGCCTGATTCAAATCAGCGATCAAGTCGCCGGCGTCCTCGATTCCCACGGAAAGCCGGATGGTTGACGGCGACACCCCAAGCAAGCGCAGTCGCTTGGCGCCCAGTCCGACGTGCGACGACAGCACGGGATACGACACCGTGGATTCCACGCCTCCCAGGCTGGCCGCCAGATACCAGAGCTGCAAGCGGTCAATGAAGCGCTCGGCGGCGCGTTCGCCGCCGCGAATGTCGAACGACACCATCATCCCGAAGTCCTTCATCTGGCGGCGCGCCAACTGATGCGCCTCGTGACTTTCCAGGCCGGGATAGTACACGCGCGCGACTTTGGGATGGGCTTCGAGCGCCTCGGCAATTTGCGCGGCATTGCGGCAGGCGCGCTCCACTCGCACGTGCAGCGTCTTCAGCCCCCGCAGCAGCAGGTAGGCGCAGCCCGGATCGAGGCATCCGCCGGTGAGGATCATCGTCTGGCGCGCGGCCTCCATCCACTTCTTCGAACCGGCCAGCACACCGGCGGTGAGATCGCTGTGGCCGCCCAGATACTTGGTCGCCGAATGGATGACGATGTCGGCGCCCAACTCCAGCGGCTTTTGCAGCACCGGCGTGGCGAAGGTGTTGTCGGCCACCACGCAAGCCTTGTGCTTGCGGCCCACCTCGGCCAGCGCGGCCAGATCGACGCAGCGCACCGTCGGATTGGTGGGCGTCTCCAGAAAGAGCATTCGCGTCTTGCGGCTGAAGTAGCGATAGCATTCCCGATGTCGTGATACGGGATGAAGCGCGTCTTGATGCCGCAGCGTGGCAGCACCTGCTCGAACAACTTCAGCGTTCCGCCATAGATGTCGAGCATGGAGACGATCTCGTCGCCGGCCTGGCAGGTTATCAGGGCCGCAACCAGTTCCGCCGCCATCCCGCTGGAGGTGGCGACTGCGGCTTCGGCTCCTTCCAGCGCGGCAATCTTCTCTTCGGCGGCCGCGACCGTGGGGTTGCCGTAGCGCGAATAAAGATACAAGTCGCGATCGCCCTCGGCGTAGCGGCGCAGCGCTTTGACATCGGGAAGAACGAAGACCGCGGTTTGCGCGATGGGCGTGGTCAAGGGCGCCGCTTGGCCGTGCCGCTCTTCGCCGGAATGCACACAGCGCGTGGCGTCGGCGCTGGCTTTCCTGTTCATCCGCAATCCTTTCGAAAGTATTTCTCCAGCTCGGGAAATTCGATTGTAATTGAGACGCAAGGTGAGCAGATGGAATGGTTGCCGGTGATCCAACCGCAATCGGCAGCTGGTGCGAAGAACATTTCCTACAAGTTTTAGCGCTGTATCTAAGCGCCCACCGCAAAACATCGCAGTCGCATGATCCTTGGCGGGGCGCTTCCGGATACAGCGACTTGAAGGAAGCCGCCCCGGGGGAAGGCTATGTACTTTGAATGGGCGGAGCGGGTGCGGAGGTTTAAGCAGCCCGCCGTGACGGTATGATCTGCCGCTTTGAGGTCGTGTTGGAGCGGCGAAGCGTCGCACAGAGGCGTTCGGCATAGGCTGAAAAAAGAGGTAACAGAGCACTCTGGGCCCGATGAGACAAGAGATCTCCGTGCGTGCCGGAGCAGGAGCAGAGGCCAACGATGTGGATAGAGGTTCATGCTGCACGCTGGTGGGGTTGAGGTGGAGAGCGAAGCAGGAGTTGAGCCGCGGTGAGCCGTTCAACGACGTGCATGGTTGCACCGCAGACTGGACAGTTCCATAGCGACTGAGGCTGATCGGCGGGCGGCGATGCCGGTGAAGCAGTTATGTTCTCTGAGCCGTGGAGCAGTTGGGAGCAGAGCGGCAGGAGGATGGCGCGTTGCCGGTTGGCCAGAAATCCGAAGTTGCGGATGCGGACGAAGCCGCGTGGCAGCAGATGGAGCAGGAATCGGCGCAGGAACTCCTCGACATCCAGAGTCATGAGCCTCTTCTTGTTGCCGTGGGCGGAGTCTCGCCATTGGAAGGTGACGTTGCTGTCGGAGAGAGTGACCAGCCTGCCGTTGGAGATGGCGACGCGATGGGTGTAGGCGCCCAAATAGCGCAGCACATGTTCCGGCCCTCCGAAGGGCCGCTTGGAGTAGACGACCCAGTCATGGCGGAACAGTACCCGCAGCCATGCTGCAAAGGCGCGCGGCTCGGCCATGGGCAGGAGGTTGCCGTGGAACTGGAGCAGGCCTCGATGGAAGGCGCTGCGAAGTCCGGCGACGAACTTGCCGCGGAAGACACGGCTGAGCACGCCGATAGGCAGAAAGAAGGAGCGCCGGGCGGAGATCCAGCAGGAGTGATTCGGCGCCAGACCACCGGCGGCCAGCACGCAGTGGACATGGGGATGAAACTGCAAGCGCTGATTCCAGCTGTGGAGCACGCTGAAGAAGCCTATCTCGGCCCCAAGATGTCGAGGATCGCGAGCGATCTCAAGCAAGGTTTCGGCGCTGGCATGAAAGAGCAGGTTGTAAATCAGCCGCTTGTTCTGCAATGCGAGCGGGGCTAGCTCCCGCGGCAAGGTGAAGACGGCGTGTACATAGCGGGTGGGCAGTAGTTCCTGTTCCCGCGCCTTGAGCCAGCGCAGGCGCGCGTTGCCCTGGCAGCGTGGGCAATGGCGGTTTCTGCACGAGTTGTACGAGATGGCAGTATGTCCGCAGTCCGAGCACTGATCGCGATGTCCTCCCAGCGCGGCAGTAGGGCAGCGCGTGATGGCCAGCAACACTTTTTGGTGTTGCCAGTTGATCCACTTGCGACTGTGTTCAAGAAATGCTTGTCCAGCACAGCGAACGATGTCGGCCACCTCCAGCGGCGGCCGGCTCATGAACTGTGCTTGTGTCCTCCTTGTGCAGAGAAGGTGAGTGCATCGAGCGGGCTGGCGGTTGCGCTTAGATGCCGTTGGGAGAGATGCAGATAGATGGTAGTTACTTCGAGGTCGCGATGACCGAGCAGTATCTGGATGGTGCGCAGGTCGGCTCCGGCTTCCAGCAGGTGTGTGGCGAAGCAGTGGCGTAGCGTGTGCGGATGGATGTGCTTGTGCGCCAAGCCGGCGCGCTCAGCGGCGTTCTGACAGGCCGTCCAGAGGACCTTGGTGGTGACGGGATAACTTGCGGTATGCCACCGGTTGCCGGGAAACAGCCACTCTGTCGGCTTGCGTCTGAGCCCGCGCCAGTAAGTGCGCAGTGCTTCGAGAAGCTTCGGGCTCAGCATGACGTCTCGGTCCTAGCCTCCCTTGCCTCCCCGGATATGGACAACCATGCGCTGACTGTCAATATCGCCGATCTTCAGATGCGCTGCTTCTGCGCGACGTGCCCCGGTGGCATACAGCGTCATTAGCAGGATGCGGTGGAAGGGGCTTTCTGCGGCGTCAATCAGACGCGCAACCTCCTCCTGGCTGAGTACCTGCGGAAGGTGACGAACCTTCTTGGGATATGGCGTCTCGGCGATGCTCCAGCCGCGCTTCAACACATGAATATAGAAGAAGCGCAACGAAGCCAACCGCAGGATCACAGTGTTGGGACTGAACTTCAACTGGGTGAAGAGCATCGCCTGATACTTGCGAATGTCCTCAGGGCCAAGCTGATCGGGCCGGCGGCGGAAATACCGGCTGAAGTGCTCCACCCCGTGGAGGTACGAGCGGATGGTTGTATCGGCGAAGTTGCGGCGCCGCAACTCCTCAAGCATGAGCTGACGTAGTTGGTTCACAGAGAACCCTCCTTCTCTGCGCACCAAGCTACCCCGCAGCCTCAAATGTCGGTGCGGGAACACGCGAACGCGTCCGCCGCACAGCGGCTTCGTTCAAGCCGGCTTCTCATTACTAATCGAAAGGAAAGGGGTGGTTCGCGAGCGGCCCGCGCCTGTCCCTACGGCCGCCTCAACTCACGCAAAGCCCTGTTGTCGTCAACTGAGAGCCAACATTCCGGATAGCCCGTGGCACGGGAGCCATCAGATCTGACGGGCACGCGTTGCGCGTGTTACTCCGTTGCCAATCGTGTGTTGCGCGTCTCTGGCATGAAGAAATAGAGAATAGCCAACGCTGCCGACGCCACCCCTGCGAGAAATAGAAAGCCAGTGCGATAGCCTGCGTGGTGAACGATGCTGCCGGCGATGACCTGACTGAGAGCCGCGCCGATGCCAACCGCAGCGCTGATGGCTCCCAGCGTGAGATTGAATCGGCCGGTGCCGCGCGTCAGATCGGCGATCACGAGCACGGACACAACGCCGAAGATCCCCGCCCCGACGCCGTCCATAACCTGGATGGCCACGAGCAATGCCGTATTGGCCGTGAGGGTGTAAAGAACACCGCGAATCGGAAGTGCGGCGAACGCGATCAGCAGAAGGGGCTTTCGACCCCACGTTCCGGCCTTGCGTCCCGACCAGGACGCGATCAGCGTGATGACAAACTGGGTCGTTACCACGCACGCCGACATAAAGAGCATGGAACTGCGCCCCTGACCCTTTGCCAGCAACTCGCCGAGCAGGGGCAGCATCGCCGCATTCGCAAAATGGAACATCACGGCGCAGACCAGGAAGAGGACCAGCGGGCGATCCCGGAATAGCACCCGGACGCTTTCCGCTTTGCCGGCTTTCTCGCCGTCATTTGCGCCCCGCGCGACCTCGTAGTCAATCTCGTCCGGCCTGATCAGAAGCAGGACGAAAATCGTGGGGACCGCGAGGGCCACGACGAAGAAGAAGATGCTCCGGTTGGAAACGAGGTAGCCGAGGAGGCCCATCGACAGGGCGGCAGTCACGTTCCCTGCCGAGTTGAATGTCTGATTGCGACCCTGGCGGGTGTCGAATGCGGCACGTCCGACGATCCCGAGCGACATCGCGCAGATGGCTGGGATGAAGACGCTGGATGTGCCGCCAATCAAGACCTGGGCGGCCAGGACGGGCCAGAACGACGGAAACAGTGCGATCAGGAGCGCTCCCGCAGCCAGCGCGGCCACGGCCACACCGACCAGCGCTCGCTTCGATCGGAGGAAGTCAACCAGCGCGCCGGCCGGCGTCTGCGTGAGAATTCCTGCGATCCCGCCGACCGTGAGCGCGAGCCCGACGCGCTCTTCGTTCCACCAGTAGCCGGCGAGATAAATCGCGACGAACGGCCCCACCCCCGTCTGCACGTCGGCGAGCAGGAAATTGAGCCAATCGAGGCCGCGCAGCGTCCCCCGCGAAGGGGACGTTTTGCTCTCGATGGAGGGGCTAGGCTCGCGCGCGCTCTTCATTGAGGGAACTCACATGTTGGAAGAAGGCGCGGATCCGCCCGCCATCCAGGAACTGCTCGGCCACGAGCGGCTTTCTACTATCCAGCGCTACGCCTAACTCACCACAAGACCGGTGCTGGAAGTTTACGACAGGACCCATCCCCGGGCGCGCTGGTAGCGTTTTACTAGTGCCTGATCGGAAATTGGTCGCCAGCCAGCGGCCGCAACAGCAGCACTGGGCAGGGCGCATGATCCAGAACAAAGCGCGCCACATGCCCGACTGATCGCGGACCAATATGTGGCGGCTCCCCATATTCAGCACGCGGGCAAATGACAATCACATCCGCTTTCCACTCGGCGGCGGCGTTTACGATTTCGAGCTCAGGAAGACCCTGCCGCAACAGTGTCTCCGCCTGCGGTAAGTCACCCAGGGCCGTCTTCAAAATCTCTTCCGAGACCGCTCTTTCCGCATCCTGCATTTCATCTGTAAGGGGTCCGTGGCGCAACGGCGGCCTCCAGAATCGTTCCCGTGTCCGGTCCATGTCCCGGCGCGGGCCGGCATCAATCACCGTCAGCAGAGCAATGGTCAGAGGCTCAGCCGTGGAAAACATCTGTGCCGAATGGCTGACCTGCCTGGTGTTTGTGCCATCCAGACAGCAAAGAATTCGCATCGTTGCCTCCTTCTGCAAACCTGCCTACAAGCACAGCCAGATTGTGAACGCACCTGCGAGCAACATCAACGGAGTAACCACAACGCCCACTTTGAAATAGTCGAGCCCGGAAACATCCACGTCCCGTTGCCGCAGGATGAGTAACCAGAGAATCGTAGCCAGGGACCCGACCGTAGTAAGGTTTGGGCCCAGATCGCAACCAAATATGGTGGCCGCGACAAAGCCATTTCGTATTGCCGGAGCTGCGTGTTGAATGCTGCCGAGAGAAGAATTCATGACTACAGCCATGGGTACGTTATTGATTAAGTTCGTCCCCAGGGCCGACCCAAACGTGCCAACCATTACGGCTCCAAAACTCGTACCGCCAGAGAGATGCAGGAGCAGCTTGCCCAGCTTGAGCGTAAGCCCTGTGTCCTCGATGGCACGTACAACCACGAACATTCCGGCGATGAATCCAAAAATCGGCCACGAAATCTCTTTACCTGCTTCCAGCAGCGTCATCCGCTTCCAGAACAGCGCGCCCGCAAGTAGTAACGACGCCCCCGCTACTGCGACAACGGAAAGCGGAAACTGAAAAGCAGACGCGATCACATAGGACGGCGCAACAAAGGCAAGCACCCACAAGGTATAGCGAAAATAAGCCTTATGCTTGACCGCCTTTTCCGCCGTCGGCAGATGGCTGATCTCAAACGATCCTCGCAGCTGCTTGCGGTAGAGCAAATAGAAGATCCCAAGGTTAATTGCGATTACAACGAGACTGGGAAGTAAGAGCAGCCGCAGGAAGGTCAGAAGATCGAGCGGGAAGTGGGACATGATAATCACGTTAATCGGATTGCTGATGGGTAGCAGGAACGATGCGGTATCCGCAATGAAGGTGCAGGCGAACAGGTACGGCAGAACCGGAAGCCGTAATCTTGTCACGAGCACATAAACGACTGGCGTCAGGATAAGCGCCGTCGCATCGTTGGAAAATATCATCGTGATCATTGTTCCCAACAGAAACACATTCAGGAACAATCTCGCCGCACTTCTTTTTGCGAACCGCGCGGCTTGCGCTGCCAGCCAATCGAACAACCCGGCTGTTTCCGCCAGCGCAGACAGCCCCATCATTCCCAGGAAGAAGAGAAACGTATTCCAGTCGCGGAGCAGAGTACGTGCAGCATCCGCAGGCCGGATCAAACCCAGAAGAAGCAGGATGCCCGCACCGATCATGGCGATTCGCGCCTCGCTCCAGCGAAAGGGGCGCGTCATGATGCCGGCCAGTGTCAGCAAGCCGATGATCGAGGCAAGAAGTGTTCTCCAGAATTCCGATAGGGGGAAGAACAGAAACACAGGCCGCATCCTTTCAAGTTTGATGTGAAAACGGACACAGTCTCGGGAAACGTCTGAATATCTTCCCCGGCGGCTTTGTCGACCGGCTCTTTCACCGGTCTTACCGGTTCCAGGGGCGGACTGCAGTCCTGATACGCCCCCGCTGATCGAGAATGCTTCTACATGAGAGCATCGTGATTGCGTGGCTTCGCTGCCTCAAGAAACCTTCCAGACGTAATGACCTAGAAAAACCAGCAGCAGCAAGCATCCTACGCACATCCAAATGACAAAATGCGCGGTCAGTTTTGGGGAATTGATCTCCTTCTTGTCCATGAATGAAGATTACTCCTACCAGTGCGGTGTCGAGGCATGATCCCTCCCCCGCTAGTATTTCAAGTGTCGACGGCTGCCGGTAGTACGTCTCTGTCTGGTCTCCTCGTGGCGGCCCATGAATTGTCAGCGAGTGGCCAAAATTGGACAGCTCGGACGAGGATAGTTCTGCCACACTACAGCCATGACAACTAAAACGATTCCGGAATACCTCGAGGACGAGCGCCGAAACCGTGCAGACACTGAGCTGCGGACGGAAGAAGAAGCCGCGCGCATCCAGCCGCTGCGCCATGGCCACCATCGCACTCCGAAACCGCCGAAGCCGGAATTGCCGGCTCCGGTTGAAGCCGTGGCCAAAGCGAGAAAACCTGCCGTGGCCAAAGCGAGAAAACCTGCCGTGGCCAAAGCGAGAAAACCTGCCGCAGCCAAAACGAGAAAACCTGCCGCAACCAAAACGAGAAAATCTGCCGTAGCCAAAGCGAGAAAACCTGCCGCAGACAAAACGAGAAACCTGCCGCAGACAAAACGAGAAACCCCCGCAACAAAACAAACCTGCCGCGGCAGCTCGGAGAAAGCCACGCGCCGCCCGAAAGACGGGAACGAAAGTCCGCCAGATGGCGTGACGATCCCTGCATGATCTTTGCGGTCAGCGGCGACCCTATTCTCTGTATTACTGGACAAATCCAGGCCATAAGGCGGGTGGGTGAGGGTTCCACCGATTTTGATGGACACGATCTCTCCGTCAGGATTCTGCACACCGCCTTGCCGATTCGTGTCGAAGTGCAATAACTCCCGCAGCGTCGGCAATCCGGAAGTTACCCGGTGCATGCCGGCCTTCGGGACTCGCTGGTGAGTCTGAGGAGGCTTTTGTTACATGCTCTAAGAATTTGTGTCCGCGGAGAAGATCCCTCGTACCCAGCACGCCCGGCGCGTCCTTCCTCTACTCGCAATGCGGACTAGAGCATTTTCAATGTTATCGTAGACCATATCCGCAATGAGAGAACCAAGCTAAAGCGTTGTCGGCGGTAATAGCTCGCAGGGCTTCTGCGATGGCGCCTTCCAGAGCTTCTGCGGTTCGGGCCTTGGCAGAACGCAGCCACTGTTTGATCTTCGACCAAGCCTGCTCAATCGGGTTGAAGTCGGGAGAATAGGGTGGCAAGTAAAGCAGGCGCGCTCCGGTGGCGGCGATGAGTTGCTGTACCCCGGCCACTTTGTGCGCCGCCAGATTGTCCAGGATGACCACCTGTCCGGGATGAAGCTGCGGGCACAACACCTGTTCCAGATAGGCCAGGAAGACATCGCCATCGGTCGGCGACTCGATGGTCATGGGTGCTTGCAAGCCTTTGGTGGTCAGCGCCGCTAGCATGGTCACGGTATGCCAGTGGCTCTGGGGTGTGCCTTCCGCTACCCGTTTCCCACTCGGAGCGCGACCATAATTGCGGGTCATCTGCGTGCTGGCCCCGCTCTCATCCAGAAACACCATTTGCTGCGGGTCGATCTGCCTTATGCTTTCCTGCCACGCTTGCCGGCGCTGCCGCGCTTCCGGGGTTTCTTGTTCCTGGGCGTGGAGTGACTTTTTTTAAGCCGCAGTCCCATCTGTCGCAAGGCCAGCCACAGCCGCCCGATGCTCAAGCTCACGCCCTGGGCCGCTTGTAGTTGCTCCTGCAATTCCATCAGGGTCAGATCCGGCTGCTGGCGGATTTGCTCCCGCAGCCACGCCTGCACCGCCGCCGTCACCCGGCTCTGCGGGCCACGGCGCCACCCGGGTCGCTCGATCTGCCCGGTGCGCGTGCGGGTGGCGGAGATTTTCTTGGCCCAACCTTCGCTCACTCCAAATTGTTCCGCCAACTCCCCCAAGGTCCCTTTGCCCTGCTCATAGGCTTGCAAAAACTTTCGCCGCAAATCATTCGCGTAGGGTCGTGCCATCGGGTGGAGCGGAGAATCGCCACCAACAGTCTACACTATCTCTGAAAATGCTCTAAGCCGCATCCATCCAGAACGATCTTATATTTGTCGCAAAGCCAGTCCTACGACGTCGATAGAATATAATTCGCACACTGATGGCCCTCACCTCCGGCACCAAACTTGGTCCTTATGAAATCGTCTCGCCGCTGGGCGCTGGCGGCATGGGGGAGGTGTACCTCGCGCGCGATACCCGCCTCGACCGTAGCGTCGCGGTCAAAATTCTTCCCTCACATCTTTCTAAAGACCCAGAGGCCAAACAACGCTTCGACCGGGAAGCACGGACGATCTCTTCCCTGAATCATCCCAATATCTGTACGCTCCACGACGTTGGACACCAGGATGGGATCGATTACCTGGTGATGGAACACCTGGAAGGCCAGACGCTGGCAGAGCGTTTAAGCAAAGGACCGCTGCCCATCGACCAGGTCTTGAAGTACGGGGCCGAAATCTGCGAAGGCCTGGAGAGGGCACATCGCAGCGGGGTGGTGCACCGCGACTTGAAGCCCGGCAACATCATGCTGACCAAGACCGGGGCCAAGCTGATGGACTTCGGTCTGGCAAAGCAGGCGGTGGCCAGCGCCACCGCGGCATCCGGCCTCAACGCAACAGCGAACACACCCCAGGGAAGTCAACCTCTAACCGCGCAGGGCACCGTAGTGGGAACGTTCCAGTACATGTCGCCCGAGCAGATCGAGGGGAAAGAGGCCGATGCCCGATCGGACATTTTCGCCCTGGGCGCGGTGCTCTATGAGATGGTAACGGGAAAGCGAGCCTTCGAGGGCAAGACTCCGGCCAGCGCGATGGCGGCGGTGCTGGAGCGCGAGCCGACTCCGATTTCTTCCGTGCAACCGCTGACCCCGCCCGCGCTGGAGCGTCTGGTCAAGATATGCCTGAGCAAGGATCCCGACGACCGTTGGCAAACGGCGCACGACGTTAAGCTGCAACTCAAGCAGATCGCCGAGGGCGCATCGCAGGCCAGCGCGCCCGCGATGCCGGCACCGCAGCATAAGCGGGGTAATGCGTGGGTCTGGGTTCTGACTGGGATTCTAGGGGTAGTTGCCGGTGTGGCGCTCGTGATGGCCTACGTTGCGAGCCATAGAGACATGCGGGTATTGCGGGTCGAACTCAACCCGCCCGACAAGATGCAGTTCAACCTGTCGGGCGACCACGGCGGCCCGGCGATGATTTCTCCTGACGGCCGTTACCTCGTCTTTTCGGCCTACGGCTCCGGGGGCGCCCAGCTCTATTTGCGGTCGCTGGATTCAACTTCTCCGCAGGCCCTTCCCGGCACCGAGGGTGCAATGTTCCCTTTCTGGTCGCCCGACAGTCGCTCCGTAGCCTTCTTCACCGACGACAAGCTGAAACGAATCGAAGTGAGCGGTGGCACGCCGGTCACGATCTGCGGTTCGACGCTGGGACGTGGCGGCAGTTGGAACCAGGACGGAACCATTGTGGCCGCCCTCTCCTACAATACCGGTCTATCGCAGGTCCCAGCCAGCGGAGGCACGCCTACTCCTGTCACCACGATCGATGGTGTCCATTATTCTTCCAATCGCTGGCCGTGGTTCTTGCCTGATGGCAAGCACTTCCTCTATATCGCCGTCAAACACAATGCGCCGACCAGCCCGGAAACCGCGGTGTTCCTTGCATCGCTCGACGGCAAAGAGAACCGCCTTCTGTTTCACACCTTGTCGAACCCCATCTACGCATCGGGACGCTTATTCTTCCAGCGCGAAAATTCCCTGGTGGCACAGAGCTTCGACCCATCCAACGGCAAATTCTCCGGCGAGCCGCAGACCCTAAGTGAAAACGTTCAATTTGACCCTGGGCTCTGGCGGATGAACCTCAGCGCCTCCAGCGACGGCATGATGTTGTACGCATCCGGCACGGCTTCCGGGACCGAGATCCTAACCTGGTACGACCGCAGCGGAAAGCGACTGGGCACAGTGGGCGAGCAGGGGGAATTCTACGATCTGGATCTCTCCCCCGACGAGAAGAAAATCGCGACCACGGAGTTGAACACAGCCATCGCGACCATCTGGATTCGCGACCTGGCAAACAATCTGAAGACTCGGCTCACCTTCAGCGACGGTGCACACCTCACTCCGCTTTGGTCTCCGGACGGAAAAGAGGTAGCCTTCACCTCGAACCAGCAGGCCGCGATCTCAGTTAAGACGATCGGCAGCAGCGCCCCGGAGCGCACACTTCTTTCGTCGCCGAATCCTATCTATCAAGCCATTTCGGACTGGTCGCACGACGGCCGCTACCTGATGTATGAACAGGGTACCGGCGTGAATACGGACCTTTGGGTGCTTCCGTTATCCGGCGACAGCAAGCCGTTTCCCTATACGAGCGGGTCGTCAAGAGGAACGTTTTCGCCGGACGGCCATTGGGTGGCATATGTGGGCCAAGAAGGGGGCCGTCCCGAGGTTTTTGTGGCCCCATTTCCTTGGACCGGTGCGAAGTGGCAAGTTTCGAACGGAGGCGGCGCCGGACCGCGTTGGCGAGCTGACGGCAAGGAACTGTTCTACTTCGATTTCAACGGCGTTACGGCGGTTGAGGTGGACGGCGCGGGTTCCGCATTCCAGGTCGGCAGCAGTAAGTTGCTGTTCCGCCTTCCTCTGAGAGGCATCATGTCTCGTGAGTATGCTCCCTCGCACGATGGTCAGCGGTTCATCGCGGTCACGCCCAGTGAAGGAAGCTCTCAGTCGTTGACTCTAATCCAGAACTGGCCGGCAGAGTTGAAGAACAAGTAGTGCTGGCTATAGGGCGTGGAGCGTCTATCGCGGGTCCTGGACGCCGTGCTCCAGTTGACGTTGGTATTCGGAGCTGTCGAAGTGGCCCTGCGAGGAGGCGATGAGTCCATCCGCTCCAATCTGCCAAACGAAACCGGGCGCTTCCACGGTTACGGCGTACACCCGGAACTCGTAGTCCCGACTTCGATGCCCGAGGAAACGCCGTCTTTGGTGGTCAAAGACCACGCCATACGAGGCGTATTGTGGGCCAGGCCAATTCTTCCTCTGACATCTACGATGATGATCCCTCCATGTCCGTTCAGCCTGGCTTTCAGGTAGTACAGCGCGCGTTGCGCAGCCTCCTGGGGAACAAGCCCATCCTCGACGCGGTCGGCGGCCCACTTGCTGAGGACCAATTTCATCATCGGTTCGCCCCAGCCGGTGGTGGAAACCGCGGCGCTGCGGTTGTCGGCGTAACAGCCGCAGCCGATCAGCGAGGAATCGCCCACGCGGCCCGGCGCTTTGTTCAGCGTTCCGCCGGTCGAAGTGGCAGCCGCGATGTTGCCGTCCCGATCGAGGGCCACGGCCCCGACTGTGTCGCTCGAACGCATGGGGCCGAACTCGTCGGGCATCTGCGAGGTAACCCTGCTTCTTGGCTTCGCGCAGGCGCAGCACCTCACGCTCAATGACCAGCTCGTCGTTGGCACATAACTCGATGCCGTGCTGCTGGGCGAACCGTTCGGCTCCTGTTCCGACGAAGTACACGTGCGGGCTCTCGGTCAGCACCTTCTTGGCGGCACGGATGGGATTGCGGATGTGCTCCACGCAGCCCACGCCTCCGGCGCGCAGGGTCGCTCCCTCCATCATCAGCGCATCCAGTTGCACCCGGCCATCCATGTTGAGAAATGAGCCGCGACCGGCGTCGAAGGCCTCGTCCTCTTCCATCGCGACCACCGCCGCCTCAACCGCGTCCAGACAGCCTCCGCCGCGTTGCAGCACCTGCCAGCCTTGAGCAGCCGCGGCTTCCACTCCGTGCAAGTGCGCGTCGAGAGCATCGTCGGGAATTGCCCAGGCTCCACCATGCACCAGCATTACAGGATCGACAGCCAATGCCGGACCTTTCGTACAGAAGATTCTTGCTGCAGAGGCAAACCAGACAGCATACCAGAAGGGCCGGGTTTGAACTTCGCCATGCTCTCACAGCATCCGCAGCTCTCAAACGATAACGATAAGGAACCGGGTGACCCGTTCAAGCCAGGTATGCTTGGGCGGGCTTCATCCCTTGAGCTGGTCTCGCGGCGATCACGCCTCGTTAGCCAGCCCGGCGGCTTGCGCTCTGGCGCGCGTGATTGGTATAGCGTGCGGTGAAAATCGAGGCCGCCACATGAGGATCGGCGCCAGACGCCACTCAGCAGAGGATAGTCTCTCGGTTAAGCGCGACCGTGACCAGCACGATGTTGACGGTAAAGCGATGCTCCAGACGAGCTCATGACCTGGTTGGCGCGAATGAATCCCGGATGCTGCCAATGCTCGGGGGGTGCGGATTCGCGGGCATATTGCACGGTAAACGGCGTTCCAAACAGGATCGACGCCCACGATACGCCTGCGTAGAATACCCAGATAATCACCGGAACTGTACACGGGAAACAGTGGTCGAGCGGACGACGAACGTCGCGATCGCGGCCAGGACAAAGTAGCTCAGCAGAATCCAATCCATCAGCTTGAGCTTGATGCCGCGGCTGGCCTGCAACGCCAGCAAACACACACTGGCGAGCAGGCCAAAAGCAACTCCCATCGGCCAATGCCCCATGCCTGCCAAAACCCCATAGATCACCCATATGACGAATTGGGTACTGAGCAGAAGCCGGGAAAACCGTGCCGGACTCATTGGCATGGTTATACTTACGGTGCCGATTTGCGGCACTGAAGTGCTGCATATCTGGCACAACCGTGGATTATAGATCGGCCCCGTCCCGGAGCGCCTTTATCAACCACGGGGTCATTGGCAGAAGCGTTCCATGTGATGCTGCTTACATGTGACGGTGAAGTTGCCATCCCGCCTGGCCGCATCACGCGCGCATCGAAGTGATTTAGCTACTTGCGGCCGTCTCCGGCCCACCCGGCCAGTTACAGAGCGAACTCGCCGACCCGTTCGGCGGATCCGCAACAACCACCTACCCATCAGCGCTGTCTTCCTGGCGACCGTATCGCATCGTCCGCCATAGGCTGTGCCATCTGATTTAATAGAGCCATGGGCGACCTTGGGCGCATGCTGATTTTTGTTGGTGGGCTGCTGCTCGTCGTTGGAATTGTTCTCATCCTCGCGGGCAAAGCGAACCTGCCCATTGGACGCTTGCCGGGGGACATCGTCTATCGCGGCAAGAACACCACCTTCTATTTCCCTTTGGTCACTTCCATCCTGCTGAGCGTGATCCTGTCGCTGGTGCTGTATGTCGTGAATCGGATGCGGCGGTAAGCAGCTCGTCAGCTCTCAGCTTTCGCATTTCAGCTTAACTCTCAATTCGTTCGTCGACTATTGTGACTGTCAGAGCATCCGATCGGAACGCGAGCCTGCTGAGAGCCGAAAGCTGATAGCGAAGAGCTGATAGCGTCAGCTTGGATACACTGCCTCCAGACGCTCTTCCCATGGCCGACACGCAACAACTCGGGCTGGCCTTCCAGGCGCCGTCGCGCAAGATCTATCCGGTGCGCGAACTGGTCGCCGCGGTGCGCACCCAGGTGGAGCGCGCCTTCACCGACATCTACGTCGAAGGCGAGATCTCCAACTACCGGCCTGCCGAGTCCGGACATCTTTACTTCACGCTGAAGGATGGCTCGGCGCAACTGCGGGTGGTGATGTGGCGGACCCAGGCGCGACTGTTGCGCTTTCGTCCGGAGAACGGCCTGCAGATTATCGCGCGCGGTCGAGTCACCATTTACGACGAGCGCGGCGACCTGCAATTTCAGGCCGAGTACCTCGAACCCAAGGGCGCGGGCGCGCTTCAGATTGCCTTCGAGCAATTGAAGGCCAAGCTGGCTGCCGAAGGGTTGTTCGAACCCAGCCGCAAGCGGCCTATTCCAGCCTTGCCCCGGCGCATCGGCGTGGTGACCTCCCCGCGCGGCGCCGCCATCCAGGACATTCTGAACATTCTTCGCCGCCGGCACGAGTCGGTTAGCGTGCTCATCTATCCCGCGCAAGTGCAGGGCGAGAGCGCCGCCGCGGAAGTCAGCGCGGGGGTGCGCTACTTCAATCGCCACGGCAAGGTGGATGTGATCGTGGTGGCGCGCGGCGGAGGTTCTTTCGAAGACCTCTTCGCCTTCAACGATGAAGGCCTGGCGCGCACCATTGCGGCCGCGCATGTTCCGGTGATCTCGGCCGTAGGCCACGAGACTGACTTCACCATCTGCGATTTCGTCGCCGATCTTCGGGCGCCGACTCCTTCCGCAGCGGCGGAACTGGTCATTGGGTCGAAGCAGGAACTGGCGGAGAAGCTGGCTTCCCTGCGTCAGCCGCATGGCGCAAGCAGTGAACTACAAACTGTTGCGCGCTCACAATGCGCTTTCGCGTCTCACCCAGCATGCCGTCTTCGCGCGCATGCGCGACAGCATCGCCCGCCGCCAGCAGCGGGTGGACGACCTGGTGTTCCGCATGGCGCAGTCGCAAGCCGAGGCACTGAAGAACCTGTCGCGCCGTCTCGCGGATGTCGAGGCCCATCTCCGCCGCCACGATCCTCGGGTGCGCTTAGGCGTGATGCGCCGCCAGCTCGATGCACAAACTGCGGGGCTACATTCCTCATTCATGCGGCGGTTGGTTGGGCGACGGAACGAACTCGACGGGCTGACGATCGCTTTGGGCCGGGCGAGTGAAACCATCTTGTTGCGCCGGCGGGGCCACTGGCAGCAGTTGCACAGCAGTCTGGAGGCGCTCTCGCCCAAGGCGATCCTGGCCCGCGGTTATGCGCTGGTCTTCGATGACGAGGGCCGCCTGGTGAAACAGGCGGCGCAGCTCAAGCCAGGCAGCCGGGTCCGCGCCCAACTCGGTCGCGGCGAGTTCACGGCGAAAGTTGATCACGTCAAGGATGAGCCGGCGGACAATGCGATAGTGTAGGAACGCGGCATCCTGCCAGCAATCCATCCGAGAATCCTAGCACTCGTATAATTCTGGAAATCATCGGTTCGCGTCTGTCTAAGCATTCGGCTAACTACTATCTACTGACCACTTCCTGCTGCTCTGCATTAGAATGAGGGCACTCAGCGCGGACTCGGCCGCGAAACGGAACCGCGAAAATGCCAAGCCTCAGCTACATTCCGCAAATCTCGGTGACTTCGGTCTTCGATATTCTGGTGGTGGCATTTCTCGTTTACGAGTTCCTCAAGCTCATCAAAGGCACGCGCGCGATTCCGATGCTGGTGGCGGTGGTGATTCTGGGACTCGCTTTCTGGATCGCGCACCTGGAAGCGCTGAAGACGGTGGACTGGCTGATCACCACGCTGCTGCCCTACGCCATCTTCGCGCTGATCGTCGTCTTCGGCGCCGAAATCCGGCACGCCCTGGCGCGTCTGGGACAGACGACTGTCAGCCGCCCGCGGCGGCGTGTTCAATGGCACCGACAGCTACGAAGACATCGTGCTGGCGGCCAATCATTTTTCCCAGACCCTCACCGGCGCGCTGATCGTCATCGAGCGCGAGATTGGCCTGCGCACCTTTATCGAGAGCGGAGTGCCCCTCGACGCCAATCTCTCCTTCGATCTGTTGGTCACCATTTTCCGGCCCAGCGCGCCTTTGCATGACGGCGCCGTCATTGTGCAGAAGGGGCGTATTGCCGCGGCTGCCTGCTTCCTGCCGCTCTCCATGAATCCCGTGCTCTCCACGCAGTTTGGCACTCGCCACCGCGCTGCCATCGGGATCACGGAAGAGACCGACGCCATCTCGGTGGTGGTGTCGGAAGAGAACGGCTCCATCAGCATTGCGGTGGGCGGACAAATCGAGCGCGACATTACCGTGGAGTACTTGCGCGAGCGGCTGAGCGAAGTGCTGCGGCGCTATGTGCCGGCGGCGACCTTGCCCACCATCATTGGCGGACCACGAATTGTCGTCCGACGAGCCCGTGGTCGAGCCGAGCGCCTAGGCCACAATCAGGACCTGGCCGATGGAGCGGAGCGATAAAGCCATGCTCGACTCGCTACGCAACTTCTTCCGCAAGTATGTCCTGAAGAATTTGGGTCTCAAGATGGTCGCGCTCGCGGTCGCGGTCTTGATGTGGTGGGTGGTGGGGCGCGATCCCACCATCGAGATTCCCATGACCGTTCCGCTGGAGTTTCATCATGCGCCCGACAATCTCGACATGAACTCCGACGGTCCGTTGCAGGCCCAGATCACGATGCGCGGGCCGGAGCGTTTGTTGCGCCAGATCGACCCTTCCGAAGTGCACGCCGTCATCGATCTGCAGGGCGCAGTTCCCGGCGAGCGGACCTTCGAGCTCACGCCGAAACAAATCCATGTGCCCCGCAACGCCGAAGTCATGCAGGTGGCGCCGGCAACAGTTTCACATCAGCTTCGATCGCAGTGCCACGCGCTTGGTGGAGGTGCAGCCGCGCATCATCGGCAGCTTGTTGAGCGGATATGGCATAACCGAGGTGAAGGCCGATCCCGCGCAAATCACCATCGTGGGTCCGGAGAAGAGAGTGGATGCCGTCGAGAATGCGGTTACCGATCCCGTGGATGCGACCGGCGTGGTGGGCAAAGCCACCTTCACCACCCATGCCTACGTGGCCGACCCTCTGGTGCGTGTGCAAAAACCGGGCGCCGATCCATGTGACGGTGACGACGGGCAAAAGCCTTCCAAGGGAACACGCCAGCCATGAGCGCCGCGACGCCGATGCCGACACCAAAGATGCGACAACTTTTCGGGACCGATGGAATTCGTGGCGTCGCGGGCGAGTATCCGCTGGATCGGCGGACCGTGTACGGCATCGGACGCGCCTTGGGGCAGCGACTTGCCGGACGCGACGCAGTGGCCCGCGTCCTCATCGGACAGGACACGCGCGAGTCCAGCGCCTTGATCGGCGCGGTCCTCGCGGCGGGACTGGAAGCGGCGCGAGTGCAGGTGGTGAGCGCAGGCGTCATTACTACTCCTGGGATTGCGTACCTGACGCGCGCCAACCACTTCTCGGCGGGCATTGTCATTTCGGCCTCGCACAATCCCTGGCAAGACAATGGCATCAAGATCTTCGGCGCTGACGGTTACAAACTCTCCGACCAACTGGAACACGAGATTGAAGCCGACATTTTCGCCCACCTCGAACAGTTGGCCGCGGGAGCGGCGGATGCGGCGGTTTCGACTTCCGACATGCTGCCGGGTGAGCAAGCGCTGCGTGACCAGTATGCCGATTGGCTGGCGGACTTGGTTTGTGCGACCGACTTCAGCCGGTTGCGGGTGCTGGTGGATTGCGCCAATGGCGCGGCCAGTTCGGTGGCTCCGGTGGTCTTTCGCGATGTGGGTCTCAATGCCGACTTCGTCCACATCGAGCCGAATGGGCGCAACATTAACGCGGGTTGCGGGGCGTTGCATCCGGAGAATGTGGCCAAGGCCGTAGCGGCTGCGAATGGCAAGTATGACGTGGGCATCACCTTCGACGGCGATGCCGATCGGGCCTTGTTCTCGGATGCATCCGGACGGGTGGTGAACGGCGATGCCGTGCTGCTGCTGGCGGCACGCGATATGAAGACCCATGTTCGTTTGCACAATGACACGGTGGTGGCGACCACCATGTCGAACATGGGACTGGAAGCGGCGCTCCAGCGCGGCGGCATTCGCATGTTGCGCGCGCCCGTGGGCGACAAGTACGTGCTGGAAGAGATGTTGAAGACCGGAGCGACGCTGGGCGGCGAACAGTCGGGACACATTTTGTTCCGCGACATGGACACCACGACGGGCGATGGAATCCTGACCGCGCTGCGCGTGCTGGAAGTGATGGCGCGCACCGGAGAGTCGCTGGCCGAACTGGTCGCCGACATGAAAGTCTTTCCGCAGGAAATCAAGAATATTCCCGTGCGCGAGAAGCTGCCGCTGGAGCAACTCCCGAAGGTGATGGATGCCATTGGCGCGGCCGAGCGCGATCTCGACGGCAACGGCCGCGTGGTGGTTCGCTACTCGGGCACCGAGAAGCTGGCGCGCGTGATGATCGAAGCGGAGACGGAAGAAGCAATGCGCCGCCACACCGATGCCATCGCGAATGCGATCCAGCAAGCGATCGGGGTGTGACTCACCATAGTGAGTGATTCACCACAGAGACACAGAGGCACAGAGAAATAATGGATTGCGAACCGCTTGCCGAGTCGAGAAACCATGAATGTTGATAGCATAGGTTCCTTCTTTATCATTGTTGCGTTCCTGACCGTTGGCGAGGTTTGTTTAACGGCAACACAGCCCGAAAACTCTCCCACATGCTTGACCACTTATGAAAATCACAATCAGATCGATTACGGTCCCTTGAGAGTGCACGCAATTCAAGGCACAACTGTCATCGATGTGGGGAGCCAAGAGCAGCATGGGGTCCCAGGAGCATGCTTCGCTTTATTCACTGAGCGAGATCACAAGTTGGTGGCTAACGTTGTCGCAGACGATAATGGACACTTCGAAATAAGGAGTATTCAAGCTGGGCGGTATCGCCTGGTTGCGCGAGCTACAGGACTTTGCACGGCCAACATTCCCCTTGAGGTTGTGAAGTCATCTCGCCAGAAAGCGGGACTCGTGATCCATTTCCGTGCCGCAGGCATCGATGACTGCAGCTACGCTGAGCTAACCCACGCCGGAATGGAAAAGAGGAAGCAAGAGCAGCCGTGATCACTGACAACTGATCACTGGCAACTGAGAACTACTCCAGGTCCCTCCAGTTCGGTCCTCCGCCAACCTCCACTCTGAGCGGCACCTTCAGCGCGTACACATTCTCCATGCGGTCGGTGACCAGCCGCCTCATGGTGTCCACTTCGTCTTCAGGAACTTCGAAGACCAGTTCGTCATGCACCTGGAGCAGCATTCTGGAGCGCAGCTTACGCTCGCGCAGCTCGGCGTCGATGCGAATCATCGCAATCTTGATAAGGTCGGCCGCCGTGCCCTGTAGCGGAGTATTCACCGCCGTGCGCTCGGCAAAGCCACGCAGGTTGCTGTTCTTGCTGTGGATGTCGGGAATGGGACGCACTCGCCCAAACAGCGTCGTCACTTTCTGATCGCGGCGCGCCTGGTCCAGGGTTGCGTCGATGAAGCCGCGCACCCCGCTGTACTTCTCGAAATAGGCATCGATGAAGCGCTTGGCTTCCTTGGTGTCGATGCCGAGCTGTTGCGACAGTCCGAACGGCGACAGCCCATAGACGATGCCGAAGTTTACCGCCTTGGCGCGGCGGCGATGTTCGGGATTGACCATCAACGGCGGCACACCGAACACTTGTGAAGCGGTGAGAGTGTGAATGTCTTCGCCGGTGCGGTAGGCCTCGACCAGCAGCTTGTCGCCGGAAAAGTGCGCCAGCAGACGCAATTCGATCTGCGAGTAGTCGGCGGCCAGCAGCACGTGTCCGGGCTCGGCGATGAAGGCGGCGCGGATCTCGCGGCCCAGTTCGGTGCGAATCGGAATGTTCTGCAGGTTCGGATTCACCGACGAGAGCCGTCCGGTGGCCGAGCCGGCCATGTTGAATGTGGTGTGCAGCCGGCGGGTGCACGAGTTGACCAGCACCGGCAGCGCGTCCACGTAGGTTGACTTCAGCTTCGAAAGCTGGCGGTAATCCAGCACCATGCGCGGGACTTCGTGCTCGCCGGCCAGCCCTTCCAGCACGTCCACTGCAGTCGAGATGGTCTTGCCCTTGCCGTACTTGAACGGCTTGGGCAGATTCAGCTTGTTGAACAGCACGTCGCCGAGTTGCTTGGGCGAGTTGATATTGAATTCGAAGCCCGACTTGTCGTAAATCTCGCGCGCCTTGGAGTTGATGTCGAGTTCCAAACGCTGTGACATCGCGGCCAGCACATCGCAGTCCAGCTTGACACCAGCCTCTTCCATGCGCGCCAACACCGGCACCAGCGGCAAATCGATCTCGTCGTAAACCTTGCGCAGTCCGGTCTTCTCAACTTCGTCGCGCAACTTGTCGGTAAGCCGCAACGTGATGTCGGCCGCTTCGGCCGGGGAGGGACCTAATACAAAGCTGAAGTGCCGCTGCGCAGTCTGCGACAACCCGTAGCTCGCAGCGCTCGAGTAGGTAGGATCAAGCAAGTAGCTGTACAACAGGGGATCGTGCTGCACGCCCGCGAGCGTCAGCCCGTGCTGGCCGAAGACATGCATCGCCGACTTGCAGTCGTGCACTGTCTTGGATATCGCTTCATCGGCAAGCGCCCGCTTTAGGGGCTGCGCAACTTCCGAATCATTCAGCGCCAGCGTCAGAGCTTTCCCGGGCTCGGCAGAAATCGCAACGCGCAGGGGTGCGGGCGCCGACGCAACCTGCGGCGCAGCTGACAGTGAGAGCTGTTCGTTGTCTTGCTCTTCTCCGCTTTCTTCTTCTTCGGCAGCGGTCTGGTGTGCCGCTGATTCCACTGCGATGGCGAGCACCGCACCAGGCTTGCTTGCCAGCGCCACAATGGCCTCGACCTCGGCGGCGGATTGCGCGTCGCGATAGTCGGTCTCGCCGAGTTCGACGCTTTCATGCAGGAAGTCCTGGACCAGCGTCGTAAATTCCAGTTCGGTAAACAGCGCGCGAGCGGCGGCCGGATCGGGCTCTTGCGCGCGCATGGCCTCCGGCTCAAACTCGACGGCAACGTCGGTTTTGATGGTCGCGAGCTGCTTGCTCAGCAGGATGGTGTCGCGATTGTTCTGCAGCGACTCGCGATAGGCTTTGCGCTCGACTTCCTCGGCGTGCTCCAGCGCGTTCTCGACGCTACCAAATCGCTGGATCAGTTCCACCGACCCTTTGTCGCCGATGCCGGGCGCGCCCGGAATATTGTCGATGGCATCGCCGCGCAGCGCCATCACGTCCACGACCTTGTCCGGCGGCACACCCAGGATCTCTTCCACTTTGGCGGCGTCGCAGATGAGATTGTCTTTGGGCGGGTTCAGCACGCAGGTGCGCTCGCTGACCAGTTGCATCATGTCCTTGTCGCTGGAGACCACAAACACCGAGTAGCCCGCGTCCGCGGCCTGCCGCGCCAGGGTGCCAATCACGTCGTCGGCCTCGAAGCCGGAGGCCTCAATCATGGGGATGCGATACGCCTCAAGCGCGCGCCGAATGTACGGCACCTGCTGCGCTAAATCTTCCGGCATGGCTTTGCGATTGGCCTTGTAGCCGCTGTAGGCCACGTCAACATAGGTCTGGGTCTTGCTGTCGAACTTGCGCAGGCTGGGCATGGCGGTGGCCTGCTCATCGCGAAACGTGGGCGCGGCCACGTCGAAGACGGCAGCCAGGTATTGCGGCGCGAAGTCCGCACGCAGTTTGCGCAGCATGTTGACGAAGACAAACGTCGCGCTGGTCGGGATGCCGGTCTTGGTGGACATGGGCCGCTGCCGCGCCATCGCATGATAGGCGCGGAAGATGAACGACATCGTGTCGATCAGGTAGATGCGGCCTTTTGATCCCGTTGGCTCGGCAGGAACAGCAACGCCGGCTTTGGCTGCGGTTGCCGGTTTCGCGGCACTGGAGACGGTAGCGGACTTTGCGGTTTTGCGAGTGGAGGGCAAGTGAAAATTCTAACAAGCCGCGGTGAAGCCTGCCACAGACAGCAATACATAGCTGCGGAAGGTGGGATAATGGCGATGTCACAACCGCTATCTGCCGCTGACTAGCCCTGAGCTTTCTGAGGTGCGCGCGCGCCCATCGCAGACTCCGCTTACATCCTTTGCTGTAGCCCTTGGAAATACCTGCTGAGTGCTGCAGGACTTGGTCTAAACGTCGGCCGTACCGACAGCATCGTATCCAATACGCCCAGCAAGCCTGTGCTCACTGCAAGCTTGCGTCCGCTCGCCCGGATGCCGTCGGCCAAGGCGTTCTGGTCATAGTCGGTGGGATGCTGCCCGAGTAAGCTTTGCAGCATTACTACGCCAAGCGAAAAAATGTCGGAAGCGCAGGACAATGTTGCCCCGACGGCCTGCTCGGGCGATAAGTAACCCACCGTTCCAAAAGGCTGACGCGCGGCAAGAGTGTGGTCTTGCTCTAAATGCCTGGCGGCGCCGAAGTCGATGAGAACGGCGCTGCCGGAGCCTCTAAGCATAATGTTCGAGGGCTTTACGTCCCCGTGAACAAAGCGTCGCGACCAAATTTCCGCAATTGCAGCCGAGACATCACTCCCTATTGGCAGCACTTCGAATTCCAGCAGCGGTCCGCTTTTCAACCGCTCGCTCAGCGATTCTCCGTCTATGAATTCCCACGCGACGTACCGGGTGGGCCGACCGGCCATGCCACAATAACCATGTTCAATCAGACGAGCCAGGGCGGGATGCGAGATGTTTTCCATCACGCTGATCTCGCGCTGTACGCGACTGTCCTGACTGGAATAGAGGTACAACTTCAGAGCTACAACGTCATTCGCCGCTGTGCCGTCCGGCCGGGAAGCTCTGGTTGCCTTAAAAACTGCTCCCTGGCCGCCAACGGCAATCTCGGGACCAACGAGGTACCGCCGACCCAGCGCAGCTTCTATATCTGCAGGCACAAATGGGTGGACATCCATACTATCAACGACGTAAGCGGCGTTCTGCTTAAGTTTCCCTTTCACGGGATGCGAGAGAACCGTTCATACAATATACCCGCGAATAGTAAAACGAGGAGGCGCTTATTACTGATTGAGAGCGCTAAATCAGGGACCTCGTCAACAGGCAGGCGATGAGCAAAACTGGAGTTTTCGATCCGCAGGTAGCTGTTGTTAACAGACAGTAGCTGTTGAAAAAGTCGTTTTCCGTGAAAAGCGCACCAAAATGGGTGACCAGAAATATATGCCCGGTCGGAGAAAATCGTTTATAGGCCATCCTAACGCGACGATTTTTCAGCGCAATCTTCGCGAGCGAGTTTTTCAACAGCTACAGACAAATTACACCATCAATCCTTAGCGGACTCAAGAAGGCGCATGTCCTACTCGATAAACATGCAATCCCCATACGAATAGAAGCGGTAGCCCCGGCGGACTGCATGTTCAAACGCCTGCAAGATGCGCTCACGGCCGGCAAAGGCCGCAACCAGCATCAGTAGCGTTGATTTCGGCAAGTGGAAGTTCGTCAACATTGCGCCTACCATGCGGAACTCAAATCCCGGATAGATAAAAATGTCGGCTTCGCCACTCTGCGCCGTGATGTGGCCATCGGGGTCATTCTGTAAGCGCCCCGCCCTAGCCAAAAGAAGGCTAGAACGGGGCACCCGGCCGGCCGGCGTAGTTTGTCGGGCAGCAAATTCCAACGTGCGCACCGTTGTGGTCCCCACCGCCACGATTCGCCGCCCGGCATCGCGCGCGCGCTGGATTCGCTGCGCGGCGTCCGCCGAAATTTCGTACCACTCGCGATGCAGTTTGTGCTCCTCAACGACCTCTTCGCGCACGGGCTGAAACGTGCCTAGGCCGACATGCAGTGTGATCTCGGCAGTTTCGATTCCGCGCTCGCGTATGCGCTCAAGAATTTCCGGCGTGAAGTGCAGACCCGCCGTAGGCGCGGCGACCGAGCCGAGCGGTTTAGCGTAGATCGTTTGGTACGACTCGCGGTCGGAGGGCGTATCGGAGCGATCGATGTACGGCGGCAGAGGAATGTGGCCGATGCGATCAAGCACGCCGAAGAAGTCGTCCACCGAATCGAAGCGAAGGCGGCGCTCGCCAAATGTTCCGCGGCCCACGATCTCGGCCGCGAGTTCATGCGACGATTCATCGGCGTCGCCACCGAAGTAGATCCGCTCGCCCAATCCGAGCTTGCGGCCGGGATGGACCAGCGCTTCCCACTGCGGCGGATCGGCGGAGAGTTGCCTGGTCAGCAACACTTCAACTCGGCCCCGCAGGAAGTCTTTCGCCGCGGGATTCTGGGTCGACAGCCGCTGCGCGCGCGAGCCGCTGCGATGTCCGAAAAGGCGCGCCGGCAATACCTTGGTGTTGTTAAGAACCAGCAAATCGTCAGGTCGCAACAACTGGGGAAAGTCGCGAAATACCAGGTCATCGAGGCGATCGTCACTACGGCTGAGGTGCAGCAGCCGCGCAGCCGCCCGGTCGGGCAGCGGCTCTTGCGCGATCAGCTCCTGCGGCAGGCGATAGTCGAAATCGGAGACCAGCACAAAGCGATTATGCCTGAGTGCACGGACATCACACCCGCAGGTTCGTGGGTAGTGGGTCAGTTTGAACAGAATATCGGACGCCAGCGCGGCCGGTAAACGCTTCGGCGTCAGTCGCGAGTAGAATTACCTGCGCTTTCTACCTATTGCACAGATCCAACCTCTGTCGTACTCCTCGAACACTTGAATATCGGAATAGCCAGCCTTTGAGAGCAGCTCGCGGTGCTCGCTGACACTCAGGTGCGCATAATTCATCATCCCCCGTAATTCTTCGAGCCTTCGCAGCAGTCGATCATATTTACCGCCTTTGTAGGCTTCTGCGATGATGATGAGTGCCCCGCCAGGTTTCAATACGCGTAGGACCTCCTGCATATCGGCGTTCAAGTCAGGCCAGTAATAGTGAGTTTCCACCGCGGTGACAAGCTCGAACATGTGATCCGGGAAGGGCAGATGCGATACGGAGCCGAGCAGCACTTCGACACGCCCCGCCGTTATCCACTTGCGATTTGCCCTTCTTGACGCGGCAACGCTCTCCTCTGAGTAATCGATGCCATACGTTTTCCCCTGCGTGGCCATTCCGGCCAGCCTCGCGATCGTTATCCCACCACCACAGCCCACATCGAGAATCGTGTCGCGGTTCTGAATTGAAATATGCTTCAGCCCCCACTCCGTCACCTTGGAATGACGACGGTTCATATTCCAAAGATTCACTCTGCCGAGCCAGCCGCTCGGCTTGCTGCACTGATTCAGCAACGTGCTCCTCAGGCTCATTACTTCGGTATTCCTCTCAGGACTGAGTATCCGCCGCCCAACCCAACTAGCAAGAAGACCGACCCGCTTCGTGCAATACGACCGACGCACGCGCAGCATAACGCAAACAGTCTGAGGTCCATCACAGGGTCACGTTATGTTTATGAGTCATCGAGCTCGCAATTCAGACTGATCTATTACCGGTTCGACGGCCTCTTTTGCGGAAATCGTTTTCTGCGGTAGGATAGCAATCTAAGCCCGTCAGGCGCATCCGGCCCAATTTCATGAAGACCGAGCAACAACATCGGGACGACATTGTCCGCTTCGGCGGGATGCTGCACCAGGCTGGTCTGGTGGCGGCCACCGATGGAAATCTCTCCGTGTGCCTCGCAGACGGGAATGTTCTGTGCACTCCCACGCTCATGAGCAAGGGGTTGATGGAACCCGAAGATCTGGTGATGGTGGACCCGAGCGGGAACAAAGTGAATGGCTTGCGGGGCGTGTCCAGCGAAATCGCCATGCATTTGTTGATTTACCGCCTGCGTCCGGATGTTGGCGCGGTGGTGCATGCGCATCCGCCCACCGCGACCGGCTATGCAGCGGCCGGTATTGCGCTGGACAGTGCGCTGTGTTCGGAGATCATCGTGACCCTGGGTTCGGTGCCGCTGGCGAATTATGAAACTCCCGGCACGCAGGAACTGGCGGAGGTGCTGGCGCCCCTGGTCGTCGAGCACGATGCCATCCTGATGGCGAACCACGGCGTGGTCACCTACGGCGCAGACTTGCTGACCGCCTACATGAACATGGAAACCGTGGAACACTTTGCCAAGATCGCGCTGGTGACCCATTTGCTGGGCAAGCAGCAGCCGCTCAGTGATCAGCACGTGGACAAGCTGCGGGAACTGCGGACGAAATATCGCAACCACGTGGAAGTGGGAAAAGGGAAAGAGTAGCGCAGTACAGCCCGCTCATACCTTTTCTAAAAGCCAGCATTACCCGTTCGTCCCCCAAAACTGAACCTCATCCCGGCGCGGAAGTTCGCCCGCAGCGCCGGATATCCCAACACTTCGTTGTAGTGGTTGTTCAACGCATTATTCACGTTGGCGTACACCGTGACGTGACGATTGACGGCGTACCAGCCGCCGAGATCGACGCGCGCATAACCAGCGGCATAGTAGATGGGCGGAATGTATCCGAACTGGAAGTCGGAGTCGGGACGCTGTCCCACTGCGGTGACGCCAACGAATCCGCCCCAGCGCTGCCGCGTGTAGGTCAACAGCAACATGCCGGCTTGCTTGGGACGCCGCAGCAGCGGAGCTCCCGCGCCGTAGATGCGCGGATCGCATCCCGCATTGGGGTCGCAAGGCGGCGCCTGCTGAATCTGGGTCGAGGTGTAGGTGTAAGCAGCGGTCGCCGACAGATGATTGGCAACATGGCCGCTCAACACCACTTCGGCGCCCTGCGCCATGGCGCGATCGAAATTGACGTACTGACTGGTGTTGGTATCGGAGTTGTATAAGTACTCGATCTGGGCGCGAAACTGATTGTGGAAGTACACCGCGCTGAGCGACACGCGATTGTTGAACAGTGACTGCAGCACGCCGGCTTCGATGGCCCGGTTCTGTTCCGGTTGCAGGTTGGGATTCGGCAATGTGGGGAAAGTCCCGGTAATTCCAAAGGTTTGCTCGAAGCTGGGCTCCTTGATTCCCTCCGAATAGCCAAAGTGCAGGCGCGTGCCGCTGAAGACGGTATTTCCACGCAGCGCCAGAAACGTCAGCGAAGCGCGCGGGCTGACTTTGCCGCCAAAACTGCTGTTGTTGACGTAGCCAACGCCGGCGAGAATCGACAGCCGCCGCCACACGATGGTCTGCTGCGCAAACAGATAGTTGTTGAAACGCAGACCGTGAGTGGTGGTAATTCCAAAGTCCGAATTGTTGTTGATGTATCCGTTCTCGTCTTCAAAGTTGTAACCCAGCGTGGTCTGCGCCCACGGCCGCGGGCTATAGATTCCCTGGTAGGCGAAGCCGGCGAGGTTGTACTTGGCCAGGCTGTTGAAGGCGCTGTCGAATGGGCGGTCAGGATCGGCGATGGGGTTCACGTTGAGCGCGACGTGGTGGTACTCGAAGCCGCTGAACTGTTGCTGCCAGGCGCCCGGACCGCTGACCGTGAGATCGCCGCTGGCCAGGAAGTTGTTCTGGTGCGCGTACTGGTTCGGGTCAGGTGGCAGCTCGGGATTTCCGTTGAACCACCAGTTCGACTGAATGCCTGTCCAACTGTTGTAGTGACGCGCGCGCAGACGAAATGCCACGCGGTCAGAAAGTCGCACGCCCACGTTGCCGCCTTGCAGTGAGTTGGAATAGGCGTCGTTCACTCCCTGGCCTTGGGTGTTGAACTGGTTGGCGAAGCCGTTGTAGTCGAAAATTCCGCGCGCTCCCGCCAGCGACGCATAGCCGTTGGCGCTGGAAAAATTTCCGCCGTCGGCGCCGAATTGAATTTCCGGTGTGCGCGTGCTGCCGGTCGAGCTCCAAAGCTGCACCACGCTGGTCATGGCGTCCGATCCGTACACCGTGCTCTCGGGACCGCGTTCCACCTCGAGCCGGTCAACGTTGTTCATGGGGACCACTCCGAAGTCGAAGACGCCGCCGGGATCGTTCACCGGCACGCCGTCCACCAGCACCTTGTTGTAATTGGATTCGCCGCCGCGGACGAACAAGCTGGCGAGATTACCGCGCCGCCCCGTGCTGCTGACGATTGCTCCGGGAATGTAGAGCAACGCGTCAGGGGCGAAGACGGGATTGATCGCGTTCAGTTGCTCACCGGTCAGCACTCCAACCGAGGTGCCTGTCTGCTCCACCGTTGCGGGCGTTGCAGTGGCGGAGACGACCACGGTTTGCGCCGTGGTGGTGAGCGTCAGTCGAACGCTGAGGGTTTCCGTCTGCGGAATAGAAACTTGTTGCGACTGCTCGGCGAATCCCGGGGCGAGCACCACCAGGCGATACTGTCCGTTGGCGAGATGAGGAAACGTTGCCGTGCCATCTCCGGCGGTGGTTTGCACGCCAACTCCGGCGTTGTCGGTGATGCGAAACAGGCTGACCTGCACGCCGGAGACGCGCTCGCCGGAGGGACTTTCCACCAACACTTTGAGGTCGGATGCAAGCGCCGCTGTCGAACACAGCAGCACGGCGAGAACTCCACGAAGAATGGCCGAGAGACGAACGCTGAACATGACACTCTCCTTTACACGCGAAAGGGGTTTGGTGACGTAGTTCGCGCCGGTCTCCTGGCTGACGAGTTGCGATTGATATCGCGAACAGCGGCGGGGCCTTCCCGTTTTCACAGTGGCCTTGCGCCAAGACTCGCTTACAGTTGCGCGGCAGCGCGGGCTTCACACCCGCTTCCCAGTTCCGCCGGTGAGATGGCGGAACGCGCGAACATTGATTGGCAAGGAACAATCCCGAACCAAGCTGGTTCAGGATGAGATTTGAATGTACTGAGCGGGGACGCGGGTGTCAATCGGGGCGTGCGGAAAACTGCAATTCCGCGAACGCGGTGATGCGCTCCAGCGCGGCCTGCATTTCGGCATGGTGAAGGTCGAGCGCCGCGTCGTCGGCGCCGGGCGGAACGAAGATGTTTTTCGCCACGCGCACATAGGCGCGCGAAAACGGTTTGGGGATGAGCATGGCGTCCCACGTCTTCAGGACCCAGGACTTCTCCACGGCAACGTAGAACGCAGTGATGGGGATGCCGGTGAGTCGCGCCAGCATCACCGGGCCTTTCTTGGCGACGTAGCGCGGCCCGCGCGGACCATCAATGGTGAAAGCCACCGCGCCGCCGGCTTTCACCATGGTCTCCATTTCCATCAGGCCGCGCTGGCCGCCGCGCGAGCTGGAGCCGCGCACCGGCACGAACCCGAAGCGGCGAATCACGCGAGCGATGTATTCACCGTCGCGGCTGAGGCTGGTCAGCACTCCGATGTTGCGATTGCGGAACAGCCAAGTGGCCGGCAGCACGCAACGGTGCCAGAAGGGATAAATGCCGGGGGTAACGTTGTCGAGGCCGCCAATGGAGCCCTCTTCAAACGTGATGGTCATACGCAGCGTGCGGCCGATGAGGCCCACCACCGCAGACGCTATCCACGAAACCAGCGCGATCTGTGTCCGCTGCGTGGGCGTGACGCGGAGCGGTTGAACTTCCCCGGCGGATGCGTTGGTTGAATTGGGCACGCGAGAATTCTAACCTGCGCTGGATTTTTGATGAACGTGAGGTGTCATCCTGAGCGGAGAGCCCGCAAAGAATTTCCGACTCGCCTCCTTTGCGGGTCAGGCGGGCGCGCAGTCGAAGGAACCCTATAGCGGCGAGAAATCACAGTGTGGCCGGTAGCGCAACCCGCAAGTCTGAGATTGCTGGCGGCCAAAGGGGGCCTTCGACTCAGGATGACACCCCAAAATCATATGCGCTCATGAATAATCCAGATTCACAGATCCATGAAGTTGCGAACGATTTGCCGGCCGTGCTCGGTGAGCACGCTCTCCGGATGAAATTGCACACCTTCGACCGGGAACTTGCGATGGCGCAGTCCCATGATTACGCGTTCGCCGCCGCGCTCCGCGCAGGTGGCGGATATTTCCAACTCATCGGGCAGGCCTTTCTGCTGGACGATCAGCGAGTGGTAGCGAGTGACCGTCATGGGCGAAGGAATACCGCGGAAAATTGACTTGCCATCGTGCTCGACGGAGCTGGTCTTGCCGTGCATGAGGTTGGCGGCACGCACGACTTTGCCGCCGAAGGCTGCGCCAATGGCTTGATGGCCGAGGCATACGCCCAGCAGAGGCACGCGTCCCGCGAAATGGCGAATCAGTTCGATGCTGATCCCGGCCTCCTGCGGAGTACACGGGCCAGGAGAGATCACAATGCGATCGGGATGAAGCGCCTCGATCTCGTCGAGTGTGATCTGGTCATTACGACGCACGGACACCTCGACCCCGAGCTCCCCGATGCATTGGACGAGGTTATAGGTGAACGAATCGTAGTTATCTAAGACGAAGACCATAACTTCAGTTTCGAGTTTCAAGTTTCGACACTCGCTTCACACGCTCTCAACAATGCGCTGGCCTTATTCATGCACTCCTGGTATTCGCTTTCGGGATCGGAATCGGCAACGATGCCTGCGCCTGCCTGAACATAGGCGCGATTGCGGTGCAGAACCATGGTGCGAATGGCGATGCAGGAATCCAGATTGCCCGCGTAATCGGCGTAGAGGACCGACCCTCCATAGACGCCGCGACGCACCGGCTCCAACTCCTCGATGATTTCCATGGCGCGGACTTTGGGCGCGCCGCTCAGCGTGCCCGCGGGGAAGCAGGCGGCCAATGCGTCCAGCGCATCGAGATCGCCGCGCAACTCCCCCTCCAGCGCGGAGACCAGGTGCATCACGTGCGAGTACTTCTCCACATACATCAGGTCGCGCACCTTCACGCTGCCGTATTCGCTCACCCGGCCCAAGTCATTGCGTCCCAGGTCCACCAGCATCACGTGTTCGGCGCGCTCTTTTTCGTCGGCGCGCAACTTCGCAATCAGCTGTTCGTCTTCGGCCGGGGTTGCGCCTCGCTTGTGGGTGCCGGCGATGGGGCGATATTCCAGCTTTCGCCCCGACACGCGCACCAGCATCTCCGGCGACGCGCCTACGACCTGCATGTCGTCCAGCTTCAGGTAAAACATGTAGGGCGAAGGATTCACCGTGCGCAAAGCGCGATAAATCTGAAACGGCTCGGCGGGCGACTTGAAGTCCAGGCGCTGGGACAGCACGACCTGGAAAACATCGCCGGCGGCGATGTACTCCTTGACGCGGCGAACGCTGGCGACAAATTTGTCGTGCGAGGTGGCGTTGTGGACCTTGATCGGCTTCTTTCGCTCGCTGGTTGACCAGTCAAAATTGTGCGCGCGCACTCCTCTGGCGAGTCTGGCCTCGATCGCGGCAATGTCGGCAAGCGCGCGATCGTAGGCTTTGCGCGGCGATTCGGCGCTGACGTCAGCCGCAGCGATGATGTGCAATTGATGCCGCAGGTGATCGAACGCCAGCAGCCGGTCGTAAAAGGTGAACACGCAATCCGGCAATCCAACATCGTCCTTGGCATGTTCGGGCAGGCGTTCGAATTGCCGCACCATGTCGTAGGCAAAATACCCGACACAACCGGACGTGAAGGGCGGCAAGTTGGGCAGCGTTGCGGGACGATACTGCCGCAAGCAAGTGCGCAACAATTCGATTATGTTGCCCTGGCGGCGTTCCACCGAGGGGCCGCGCCGGATCTCCAGCGAACTGCCGCGCGCGGTAACAACCATTCGCGGCTGCGCGCCCAAAAAAGTGTAGCGGCCGATCTTCTCGCCGCCTTCGACCGACTCCAGCAGAAACGCGTATTTCTGCTTGGCAGCCAGGCCCAAGAACGCCCCGACCGGCGTCAGCAAATCGGCGCTCAGAGTTTTCGCCACTGGGATGAGCGAGGCGTCACGGCTGAGCTGCAAAAAGCTTTTGTAGTCGGGAGTCACCATGGGATCGACGCGCGAGTTGCTGAGATTATTAGGATTATACGGGAGCATCGCGAAGTCCAAACCATCCCAGCCAAACAAAAGAAGCTTGCGTGGGGCACCCGCGCGGAGCCAATACGGGGCGCGTTGCCCGGTGGCCGTCACAATTGTCACTGACTTTCCAGAGAGATAGTGAGAACATAAATACAAAGCACGGACCCAAGTCTGTGCATCGCGCACCTCTTCAGAGTCGGGCCCATTTCTCAACCTTGCATTGCGTCGTCAACGAGGCAGGAGGTCTACCATGCGAGATAAAACTGCAAGCGTTTCAACCGCGAAGCCCGAGCAAGGCTCGCTCGAATTGACCGAGGAGCTAATTCGTGTACGTGCGTATCAGCTTTACGAGAAACGGGGCTGTGAACACGGTCACGACTTCGAGGATTGGCTCGAAGCGGAAGCCGAAGTATTTGGAAAGAGACCCGCTGCTGCGGCTCAAGCAGAGGATACGAAAGGCGGGAGCAGGACGGCGGTCGCGTAAAGGCGGCCGTTGGCCACGTTCGTCGATTTCATCGTCGATTTCGTCAAGGGCACCCATTCTCCGGGCAGAACCACAGCCGGGGGGGGTGCTGGTCCAGAGCGAACGGAGCCCTGCGCTGAGCGACCACGGGTGACACCTTGGGGGTCCCCTCTCAGCAAAGAGGCAGTAGTTCCTCCAGTCGTGCCGCCGTCAGCCGCTCTGCTGTAATCGACGCTCCTTCTTTTTCGCCCTAACCCCCATGGCAAAAAGCACAATCATGGGAGCAAAAACCAGCACTGGTATTGGCCACAATACTGAGCTTAATAGCTTCCTCATATTTTCACCTTCGCCACCTCAGTCCCGATGCCATCACGAGGACTCTCGGGAGACGCGCTCCCTTCCGTCCGGGCGTCACGGCAAAGCGCCGTGGCCAAATCCTGAGATGAAATGCAAACAACATCCGCGCTCAGCCCTTTCTCAGGGTTATAGACGTGTTTTATTGCCAATCACAATCCTTCAGTGCGTCACACAAAAGCGGTGATCTGCGTCACAGATCGATGTTAAGGGTCGGAATCGAGATAAGCTGAGCGCCCTGCGATGCAGGTAACCGACCGCCGTTCGACTCCCCGGTGGGAAGCACACGCCCCCAGCCAGAATTCCCCACAGAGACCGATGTAGGTTGGGGGCGAATAGCCTCCTGCTGCGCTGGGGTCGAATTCTGCTGTGAACGGTTTTCCGGCGTCGGTGGCTTCGGGGCTGCTGCTGAAGCCGACCGCCATTCGGTTCGTGGTTCTTGCTCTTGCGGCTTCGGCTGTGACTGTTCCGTTTGCGGTTCCGGCGGTTCAGACGGTCGCGAAGGTGGCTTTCCCCGCGAAGGGTCACGAGGGACCTGCGTTGAGGTAGGTATCGTCAGAAGTTGAAATGCGGAATTGAGTTCTTTGAGCTTCTCTTCTGCAATTGTCCTGAGCTTTTTGTCGCTCTCGAAACGGTCTGGGTGCCACACTTTCGCGAGGACACGAAATGTGTCCTTTATTTCATCGTCACTCGCGCCGTACTCAAGCCCAAGCACGCGGAGCGCAGCACACCTGCCGCATCGGGTGCCCCCCTTGGTTACCGCGTCACCGCAAGCGCAGGTATCTACCATCTGACTGTCCGCAACGCCGCTTGTTTGCTTACTGCAACCAGTGTAGCCGGGTTGCCCGACCCGATGCCAGCTTGACAGTTCATTGGATCCCTCTTCGGGTGGCGATCTCGACATGAACTCCCACCATGCCGGAGAGAGCAATCCGCCAGCCTCGTTGCGGTCTGAGCGGAAGATCACCTACTGGAACCGAGGCGCTGAGAGCTTGACGGGGTATTCGGCTGATGAAGCAGTGCGAAGGCACTGTTACGACAATTTCTTGGGGCACGTCGATGAGAAGGGCTGCGCTCTTTGCACGAACGGGTGCCCCCTTAGCACTACGCTACTCGACGGACAGCGAAGGGAGGCCGATGTCTTCCTCAGACACAAGCTCGGGCACAGAGTGCCGGTCGGCGTAAGGGTGGCTCCAATAACCAACCGATCAGGACAAATCGAGGGTGCCGTCGAGGTGTTCAATGATGTTTCTGCAAGAAAGCAGGTCGAAAGGCGGGTTCATGAGCTAGAAAATATAGCATTCCGCGACACTTTGACCGGTCTTCCGAATCGACGCTATATTGAATTGAAGGTGAAACAATCGTTGGAAGACCTGCAGCAGGTCGGGCGACCCTTCGGACTGTCGATGTTCGATGTAGATCACTTCAAGCAAGTAAACGACCGATACGGACATGATACTGGCGATGCCGTTCTCAAAGTTATTTCGGAAACGATGACGAAAAGTCTAAGGGCAAACGACATTGTGGGACGCTGGGGCGGCGAAGAGTTCTTGGCGATTCTCTTGGATGTGGATGCTGGCCTGCTTCGCGGTTTAGCTGAACGCTGTCGTAGTCTGGTCGCAGAGTCGGGAGCCTTAAGCGGCGAATCTCGCATATATGTGACGGTCTCAGTTGGGGCAACGCTTGTCACCCGAGAGGACTCCATTTACGAGGCGATTAAGAGGGCTGACCAGTTGATGTATGTCAGTAAATCGAGCGGGAGAAACACAATTACGGTTGGTTGAGTAGCGTCACTGCAACAATCACACGTCCTCTCGATCTCACGTCACGCGCACTCGTGATCCAAGTCATTGCGAAAGCTTTCGGGGAAGACTAGCCATGACCTTATAAGACATGGCACTTGTGTGCTGAGGCCTTTGCAACCACGAACATAGTGCCACAGAGAGTTTCGCTCGAATCTACTGGCATGAGGTTTTGCCGATCATGGAACCACGGAAGATGACCGAGACAGAGATCATCGGTCTTGTGGCCGAGGCTACCTCATGGGTAAATCAGATGCGAGAGCGGTATCGTCCTTTAGCCACGCCACTGGACCAGACTCAAAAGGCGAAGATGAGGCTTTTCTTTCCCGCGGCGCTTCTCGAGCGCGTGTGTGTGGTCGATCTATCAGAAACAGATCTACACTTGCCGTACCCGCCTTTCTACTCCCGCGTGAGAGCTGAAGGCGCACGTGTCGTGCCGGACGCCGCCCACCTAACTTCCATACAGTTCGTCGATCTAATAGCATTTGGACAAAAGCCGACTGATCGAACTCTATTTCACGCACTGGTGCAGGTAACCCAGTTTGCCATACTCGGTGTAGAGCGATTCATGGAGCTGTATGCTCGAAGGCTGAACGAAAAGGGATCTTATATCCTGATCCCGCTGGTGCACCAGGCTTATCAGTTAGACAGTCGTTTCACTCAAGATCCCTCCCATGTCTTCTCCGTGGCCGAGGAGGTTCAACAATGGGCGCAGAGCGGACGATATGAGCGATAGCTCAACGACGAGTCTTGTGAACACGCGAACTAAATGGCATTTTTGAGTTTCTTTGATCGCCATTAGCTATGCTGATTACGTTAATCTCTCCAGCAGTCGGAACGATGCCTGGTACTCGAGAACTGGGCGCGGTGACCCATTATGGCTACCTCCCGTACGAGGTGGTAGCGCGGTGATACGAGTAACACGTTCGGCTGCTGAATCTTGTATCGCAATCCAAGAAAGGACAACGTGGACATTCAAACCATAGTTGCACAGCTCAGACAGGAAGCCCGCCGAATCGAAAATGCAATTGCAGCTCTGACGGGACTAGGTTCCCAACCCGCGCGGCGTGGTCGTCCATCTAAGAGGAGCCAGGCTAAGCCAACGAGTGTCAAGAAACGCCGCCGTATGAGCCCGGCCGCCCGTGCCAGAATCGCGGCTGCAAAGAAGGCCTGGTGGGCAAAGCAGAAAGGCAAATCTGGGCCTAAGAAGGGCACGGCCGTTTCCAAGAAAACAACCGGGCGCAAGCCGATGAGTGCAGCTATGCGGAGGAAGTTGTCGGCGTTAATGAAGGCGCGGTGGGCGGAGCGGAAGGCCAAGGCGTAGGTCAAGGCAAACTGTGCGTTTCTGCCCTGAGTTGGTCGGCTGACCTTGCATCGGAGGAAAAAATATGGCGAGTCCAAATCTGCAACTGATTCGCCTGATACTAGGTGAAATCGCGGGCACCTAGTAACGCCGACAGCGTCGGAGAAAGGATACTGCGGTGTCCCTCTTTCCAGGAATGACTTTGGCAAACGTATGCCTCCCGGTTTCGGAACGATCCTAGGGCTGAAAGTCGGCCACGCGCACGACGACAAGGCGCTCACCGGGTGCACGGTTCTGCTCTGTGAACAGGGCGCGGTCGCAGCCTGCGACGTGCGGGGCGGCGCTGTCGGTGAGCGCGAACTCGAACCGCTCCGTCCCAGCCACGTCGTGGAGCGCATCCACGCGCTGCTGTTTGCCGGCGGCAGCGCCTTCGGGCTCGACGCCGCGGGTGGCGTCATGCGCTGGTGCGAAGAACGCGGCATCGGCTTCGAGACCGGTATTGCAAGAATTCCCATCGTGCCAGCTGTCATTCTCTTCGACCTGCGGCTGGGCGATCCGAAGCGGCGTCCCGACGCTGCGATGGGCTACGCTGCGGCCGAAGCCGCCATGCTCCCCGACGGTCTCGTTGCCGAAGGGAATGTTGGCGCAGGCACGGGCGCGACGGTCGGCAAACTGTTTGGGGTCGAGTGCGCCATGAAGGCGGGCATCGGATGCTGGACGGAAGAAATCGCCCCGGGTGGCCACGGCGAGCCGGTAAGGATTTCGGTGCTGGCGGCGGTCAATGCCTTCGGCGACGTTCGCGATCCGGATACTGGCCGCATTCTTGCCGGCGTGCGTGTTTCCAAAGACTCACGCGACTTTGCCGACACCGCGGCAGCCCTGCGGGCCGGGTACGTGCGCAAAGGCTTTACCGACTCGAACACGGTGTTGGTGGCGGTAGTGACGAATGCGAGGCTGACACGGCTTGAGGCCCAGCGGCTGGCGATAATGGCGGCTACTGGCGTGGCGCGCGTCATCTCGCCCGTGCACACGCGCTTTGATGGCGATGTGGTCTTCGCGTTATCGGTTGGTGAAGCCCAGGCAGACGTTCACGCCTTGGGCGCAGCTGCGGCTGACGCCGTCGCTCGGGCCATTGCTCGCGGCGTCACGCAAGCGCATGGGGCGGGCGGCGTGCCGGGATTGCGGGACTGGGCGCCGTGATTCGACCGGAGCACAGTCTGGTTATGACAGAGTTGCGAAGGTGCTGTTAAGTAGCCCATCCTAAAGAGTCGTAGTTGGAATACCACAAAAACGACTGGCTCACGTAAACACTTAAACACGGCACGGTGCTTACCGTCACAGACAATCATCCCTGCCGGAATACAGCCTTAGCTAGAGTTTTCAGGATTTGCCTTATGGTGATCGCATCGGAATTGAAGCCTGGGATGGTGATCCGCAGCGAAGGACAGGTGTACAAGGTGCTGGACGTGGAATCGAAGGCGGGCGCTGCGAAGATGGGCGGCGTGGTGAAGGCGACGCTGAGTAATCTGCACACTTCGCGTCTGTTGGAGAACCATTTTCGCCCACAGGAACGCCTGCAGGACCTTGAACTGCAACGTTACAACATGGAGTTCCTTTATAGCGGCGAAGGCAGCTCAACCTTCATGAATCCCGTGACGTTTGAGCAGGTGGAGATTGCCAGCGAGATGATCGGCCCTGCCAAAGAATTCCTGCAACCGGGAATGGAGCTTCCGGTGGATTTCTTTGAGGGCAAGCCGGTGAACGTCGTCCTGCCGCAAATCGTGGAAGCGCGCATTGAAACCACCGCCCCACCCATCCATGCGCAGCAGGACAGCGCATGGAAAGAGGCGACTCTCGAAAATGGACTGCAGATTCGCGTGCCGCTATTCATCGCTCCGGGAGAGACGGTGCGCGTCGAAGTAAAGACCGGCCGCTATGTCGACCGGGTGCGAGCGGAGCGCAAGCACGGCGCGTAGCACGGATACAAAGGAGAGTTTCTTCAGGAGCGACAGAGATTATCTTAGAACTTTGGCAACAGGAGCGTCAGCACCCGGCGCACTTCCGCCCGATAACGACTCGATCTATTTTGGGCGAACCACAGGGGCAATGACATCCGCCATCGGCTGCACAGAGTTTTCGTTAGGAACAGGTGCGTCCTCTTAATTGGGATTTGCTTAAAGCCGTGTCCCTCCGCAGAGCTGCCCTCTTCACTACGATACAAAAGAGCGTGCCGCTGCAGTTTCGCAACGGCACGCAATCAGAGGCACATACTTCGACTGGCCATGTGGCATCAGGCCAGCGCCGAACTACGCCTCCAAAGCTATCTCATCGCTCAGACGCCAGCCGGCACCATCACCTTGGTGCGGGCTGGTCTCTTCCTGCGGCGCGTCGCCCGGCTAACTTTCCGGGGTTCAACGCGGCGCTTGGTTACGGTATCGATCACTGCCTTTTCCGCATCGACAATGCTCTTGACGCTTTCCCGGGTCATCTCGGGCCAATTGATGAAGGGCGGCGGGGAAATCATGTCCATCGTCTTTCCGACGGCCTTGACTTGGGCATTCGACTGGCGGCCGGCAACGTCCATCAGCTTCTTCTGGGCTTCGATGAAGGAATCCGTGGCCTGGCGCGCGAGTTCAGTGATCTCCGTCTTCTTGACTGGCTTCTTGGCAGCGCGGTCCTTGCCGCTCGTCGCTTTGGTCATCTCTTCCGATACCACGTCCAGGAACTTCTTCTGGGTACGAACGAAGGTGTCGAAGCTGTCGCGGGCGAGTTCGATCAGGCCCTCGGGATCATACGGCTTGCCGGCCTTGATCGCGTTCAGCCAAGTGTGCGTCTGCTTGTCCGCCGTCTTCAGGAAATCCCGCTGCATGTTGACGAAGGTGTCGAAACTGCGCTGCATCAGGTCCGTCATGGCCACTGCAGCCGTATACCGGCCGACGCGCCCCTTCACGCCCTTGGTGACGATTTCGTATTCCTTCTGCGCCAGGTTCAGCAGTAGCTTCTGCCCTTCGATGAAGTTGGACATACCTTCACGGGCAACTTCGGTCAGAATCGATGCCGGGCGGAATGCGGGATCTTGCAATCGCTCGCGCAGGAAGTTCATGGCTCTGGCGTTCTGGCTCATTGCCAAGTCCACCAGGATCCGCTGCGTCGTAAACCAGTTCTCTACGCCCTGCTGCACCCATCCGGACAGCAGGGAAACAAAAGATGACTCACGCGCCGGATGAGTAATAGGCCCGTGCTTAATCGGTCTTGGCATAATGGCCTCCGTTTATGCTGCACTGCAGCATTCAAGACAACTATAGTGCTGATTGGATAATTTGTCAATATAAAAGCGCAATTATGTGCGCTGCAGCAAGAAAGAGAGGCTCATCGAGCCAAGCAGAATACTCGTCACAAGGCACGGAAACCGCAGATTTTATGACTCTTCCGCCAGCCACTACATCAACCTAGGAGACATCGCCACCATGATCCGAAATGGGAAAGACATCTAGGGCCCCGCTCTGGGGCTGTGCTCCTTCCGTGTTATGCTTCAGCCCCTCTTGTACCAGTTTCTCTAACACTTGCCCTGG
>CAVTSI010000005.1:0-34088 GCA_963737435.1 uncultured Acidobacteriaceae bacterium
TACCCATGAGAATTTCGCCACGCCGACATTGCCAACCACATTCGTCCAGGTCTTTCCGCCATCGCGCGTGATCTGCAAATTTCCGTCGTCGGTGCCAACCCAGATGATCTGCCCATTCTTGGGCGACTCGCTGATGGAGTAGATCGTGGTGTGCATTTCGGCGGCCGAGTTATCCACGGTGACGCCGCCGGACTCTTCCTGCTTCTGCTTCTCGGGATCGTTGGTGGTCAGGTCGGGAGAGATGCGCTCCCAGGACTGCCCATGATCGCGCGAACGGAACAGGAACTGCGCGCCCATGTAGATCGTGCCTTTTTCGTTGGGGCTCATGGCGATGGGCGTGTTCCAGTTGAAGCGCAGTTTCTTCTCGCCATATTCGGGATAGGGCGTGATCACGCGGGTTTCATGAGAATAGCGATTCACCCGGCCGATGGCGCCGCCCTGCAATTCCGCATAGATGTAAGCCGGGTCGGCGGGGTCCTCGAACATCCAGAAGCCGTCACCGTTGTACATGTTTTCCCAGCGTGAGTTGGTGACGCCACCGGGATAGGATGAATCGCCCACCCACGCGCTGTTGTCCTGCAGACCGCCATAGACGTGATACGGGTCCGCATTGTCCACGCTGACGTGATAGAACTGCGAGACCGGCAGATTCATCTGGTGCTTCCATCGCGTGCCGCCGTCTTCACTGCGCCACAGGCCGCCGTCGTCACCGGCGTACACGATGTTGGGATTAACAGGATCGATCCAAACCGCGTGAAAGTCGCCGTGCGCCGCGTTGGAGACGGGGCTGAAACTGCGGCCGCCATTCACGCTAAGCAGCAGCATGAGATCGGGCTTGAAAATCTTGTTCTCATCTTTGGGATCGACGATGAGGTTGGCAAAGTAAAACGGGCGCCACACCATGAACTGGCTGGCATCCATCTTGGCCCACGTCTTGCCGCCGTCGTCAGAACGGAAGAGTGCGCTGTTCGCCGATTCGATCATGGCATAGACGACCTGCGGCTTGGAGGGCGCCACCGCCAGCGCGATGCGACCATAAGGCTTGGCGGGAAGGCCCTTACTATTGGCGTCGGTGAGTTCCGCCCAGTGCTCGCCGCCGTCGCTGGACTTGTACAGGCCGCTGCCCGGGCCGCCGGAGCGGAAGGTCCAACCCTGACGGCGAAAATCCCACATCGAGGCGAAGATCGTGTTCGGCTCCAGCGGGCTCATGGACAACATGCCGCAGCCCGTCGAAGCATTGCCGCCCGCCAAAACTTTGCGCCACGTCTTTCCGCCATCGCTGGTCTTGTAAACGCCGCGCTCAGTATTGTCATTCCAGAGATGGCCGGTGGCACACGCGTAAACGGTGTTGGAATCCTTCGGGTCCACCAGAATGCGGGCGATATGCTCGGAATCTTTGAGCCCGACATTGGTCCAGTTCTCGCCGCCGTCGGTGGATTTGTAAATGCCGTCGCCCACCGAGACGCTGTTGCGGGTCCAGGCCTCACCACTGCCCACCCACACGATCTTCGGATTAGAGGGGTCGATGGTGACCGCCCCAATCGACTGCACGTCAGGCTTGTCGAACCCCGACTTGAAGGTGGTGCCGCCGTTGATCGACTTCCACACGCCGCCGCTGGCCGCGGCTGCGAAGACCGTCAGGCGGCCATGTTCGTTGATTGCGTCCACAGCGGCGATGCGCCCACTCATCCTGGCGGACCCAACATTGCGGGCAGACAAGCCGGAGATGGTGGAAGAATCGAACTTGACCGGCGCTTGTGCCGCCGCTGTGATCGCGCACACCCACAACAATGTGCACGCCAAACCGCTGACTCGGAGAGCTTTCTTAACCCAGGAAGAAGCAATCATTTCGCTCAAATCCTCTTATTCGAGATCGTGTAGCCCAGTCCGGCAGGTGACTTCTACCGGTATCGTTATTATTTCTTCGCGGCCGGCATCTTGAACTGCGAATCGTCGAGGGGAACGTTGACTTCAATTTTTTCCACGGTGATGACCGCGTGCTGGTTGGGATCGTTCTTCGCGCCCACCTCAACGGAGTAAGGATAGTAAACGCCCGCCACCTGTTTGTACGATCCCAAGAGCTCCTCGCTTTCATGCACCGAACCGCGGATGAACTGCTGTTTTTCCCGCTTGATTTCCAGGTAGGTGTCGGGGTCGAGGTAGTAATACACGATGTCCCCGTTTTTCAGGGTGACCTTGAGCTGGTAAACGTCATCGCCATCGACCGTGTCATGGCCGAGGTACTCGACTTTATTGCCCTTGGCCTGGTAATCGACCAGCGGTCCATCGATGTCGGACTCTTCCATCAGGTCGCGGGTATCGTCATCGCCCATCAACTCCGGGTCCTTGCGGCCTTGGAAGGGTTGGATCTGCCAACCCGTCGAGGCATCGTAGGCCTGGACCTGAGTCATGCCCTGGATGGTGACGCTCTGGCGCAGCATGTTGCCGCGCTTTTTCTCCACCTCGATTGCGGCGCTGATTTTGGCGTAAGGGTTGTCGATGTATATCCTGCCGGTCATCCGTACGGTATTCACCGCTTTGATTTTTTCCAGGCCGCCATGGGCTTGAATATTCTTGGCGACCAGTTCCTCGGCCGTCTGGGCGGAAGCCAGGGCGGTGAGACATAGAATTCCGAGCGCCACCTTCAGAGCTACGCGCATGTAGTTCGCTCCTCTTTAACGCAACTAAACTGCTGACTCTCGCGGGGCCGGTATGCTGATTCGACGCGCCGCAGGGGTTTTCGTGAGTACGGTATGGCCTCGCAGGATCCCCGTTGCAGCGCCGGCACGGCTTTCCATTGTAATGCAATTGGCTGGCGGCGAACTTTGGGCCGCGGCAGGTGATGACCGGCTACCAGACCACACAGCGTTCTGCGGCCGGGCGCACCATGGCAGAGTCCGGCTTGCAGGAAAACGCGCTGGCGAATGGCGGGAAGTTGGACAGCGGCCCGATCACGCGAAACTTGGCCACCGGGTGGGGATCGCCCTGCACCATGAGCCGCTGCGTTTCCGGCCTGGTCTCGTCTCCGCGGAACTGTCCCCACGCGATAAAGAACTGCTGATCCGGGGTGAAGCCGTCAAGGACCGGCGCCGGAGGTTTGCCCTTCTGTGATTTCTGGAAGGCGAGGTAGGCAATCTTGACTCCGGCCAGATCGCCGATGGATTCGCCCAGCACCAGCTTGCCGTTGTGATGAATGTTCGGCTCGATGTAGTAGCCATCGAACTGCTTCACCACGCATGCGGTTTTCGCCTGGAATTTCTTCAGATCGTCAGCCGTCCACCAATTGTTGAGACGGCCCGTGGAATCGAACTGCGCGCCCTGATCGTCAAAGCCGTGGCTGATCTCGTGCCCGATGACCACGCCGATGGCGCCGTAGTTGACCGCATCGCTCGCCTTGACGTTGAACGCCGGCGGTTGCAGGATTCCCGCCGGAAAGACAATTTCGTTCAACAACGGATTGTAGTAAGCGTTGGAGGTGGGTGGCGTCATGCCCCAGCGTCCCCAGTCCACCGGTTTACCGATGGTCGAGCGGTCGTCGTTGATGGCAAATTGCGCTCCCGCCATCACATCCTCAAAATACGAGCTGCGGCTAATGACCACGTGGCTGTAGTCCTTCCACTTGTCGGGATATCCCACTTTGACATTGAAGGTGGCGATCTTTTCCATTGCCTTCTTCTTGGTGTCGGGAGTCATCCAGTCCAGCCCGTTGATGGTGTCCCCCATGGCCGCCAGTATGTTTTTCACCATCTCCTGCGCACGCGCCTTGGCTTCCGGCGGGAAGTAACGCGCCACATAGTCTCGACCGAGCGCTTCCCCCAGAAACTGGTCAGCGGATTCCGCGCATTGTTTCCATCGCGGCTTCAGTTCGCCCACCCCGCCCAGCGTCTTCTCGTAGAAGTTGAAGTTCTCTTGCACGAAGGGCTGCGAGAGGAAAGGCGCTGAGCCATGCAGAAGCTGCCAGGTCAGGTAGATCTTCCAATCGGCAAGAGTCGCCGCGCTCAGTTGCCGATCAAACTCTTCCATGAACTTTGGCTCCTGAACATTCAGATTGATGCGCGGCAGGTTCGCGTCCTTGTAATACCCATCCCAATCGAAGTGTGGCGTGAGTTGTTGTAGCTGAGCATACGTCGTCTTATGATCAACGGCCTGCGGATCGCGACGGGCGACGTTGTCCAGGGTGGCTTTGGCCAGCGCAGTCTCGAATTGCATCACCTGATCGGCAGCCTTGCGCGAATCTGCCTCGCTGTATCCCGCAAGCCGGAACATGTTGGCCACGTGGACCAGGTATTGCGCGCGCGCCTGCTGGAAGCGCTCTTCCATCTTCAGATAGTAGTCGCGGTCAGGAAGGCCCAGACCGCCCGCCTGAACATCGGCAATTACCTGTGAGGGATTGTGATTGTCGCTGGCGGCATTTACTCCGAACGGGACCTGGATTCCGAGGTCCGCAAAGCGCAGCAGCATGTGCTGCAGGCTGGCCTGGTCCTTGATGGCATCGATGTCGGCCAGCAACGGCTTGATAGGCGTGGCGCCGGCCTGGTTTACCCGCGATTCGTCCATGCAGGCTGCGTAGTAGTCCCCAATTAACTGGTCAACACTGCCCGTGGGCAGGTCGCGCTTGGCGGACGCTTCTTCCAGGATCACCTTCAGTTGGTCCTTGTTGGCTTCGCCCGCAGCCCAGCGGCGACTCCAGCGGTCCATGGCGGCAGGAATCGGATTGGCGGCCCGCCACGCTCCATTGGAATACTCATAGAAGTCGTTACAGGGATTTGCCGAGCGGTTGAGATCAGCAGTTTCAATTCCGACGGGAGTTTGTTGTGCAAAAGCGGCAACTGGGCACACTAGGACCAGGAGAAAAAAACGGATAAGTCGCATCATGTCCTTCTCGCTTGCGATGTGCAAAGCGAGGCCATTCTACGCAATTTGGAGACAAAGTGCGAAGCCGGCTGCAGTCGCGACCGGTGGGGCTCAGCGGGCTCGGGAAGCTTGCACCTTACGCACCGCCCTGGAGGTTGGCGCCTTCCGGACTGCCGGTTGGCATTCTGGCGCAAACGATACCAGCGACCGCATTCGCTGCCCTACCGCCGCCTGGATGAACGACACCTCCCGGCTGAGCATGTCGGTGGCTTGCTGGCAGAGTACGGGTTGTTCCCGCATCAGACTAAGGAACTCCTTGCGGGCGACACGCAGCACTACAGCGTTGGTGACCGCGATGGCCGTAAGGCTGTACGGGCTTCCGGCAAATGTGGCCGGCAAGCCCAGCAGCGACCCTGCCGGAAATACTCGATCAAATCGCGGCAAGCCGTCGACCCGGAGACATACTTTTCCCCTGCGCACCAGAAATACGCCAAGGTTTTCATCGTTGGTGTTGAACAGGACATCTCCGGCTGGAATCTGTTCCGCTTGACCGAGCCCGTCGAGAGAGCTCTTCAATTCCGGCGACGCATTGAGGATGTTAGAACCGTTGCCCACATTCTTCATTGTGTTCTTATGCCAGAGCGCGGGCCGCAGACGCGGTGATTAGCATCACACATCGCTGTGAAGTAGAACCAGCCGGTTGGCCGCCGGGTCAAGGCTATTTGTCCGGTGCAAGACATAGTTGCGGGATCTTTCGCGGGCCAAATACGAGCAGTTGAGGCAGGTGGTTGGCTGGGCGCCGACGCGAAAGCGCCCGTGATCCGGACAAAAACGTCGCGCCGTTCTAGGTTGGGCGGAACAGGGGGTCTGTGCTCGCCCAACAACCCAGACGGCGCGACAATCGAGTGAGTACAACACCCTCATCGTAGCTGCAGTGCACGCACAATGCAGCAACTAAAGTCACGCTTCAACGTGCGCTATTGGCCAAGCCAGTGTGTTCTGCGTCGCCGGGCGATGTGCGATGGCGAACCTGCTGCAAGCGAGGTTGCAACGCGATCAAGCGCGGCCCAGCCGCGTTATGCAGTACCGCGTGCGACGCCCCCGATTTTTGAGCAGCAAAAAAGCCGCGGTGCATACCGCGGCCCGGGTGTTCGCGATTTTGCTCTAGCGGCGTCTGAGGCCCTTCTTGGCGGCTTTCTTCTTCGCTCCGCCCGAAGATTTCTTCACGGCTTTCTTGGCGGGTTTCTTCGCCGCCTTTTTGGCAGCCTTCTTTGCCGGTTTCTTCGCGGCCTTCTTGGCCGGCTTCTTAGCAGCCTTTTTTGCCGCCTTCTTCGCCGGCTTCTTGGCGGCTTTCTTCACCGCCTTTTTCGCGGGCGCTTTTTTGGCGGCTTTCTTGGGAGCGCTCTTCCGCGGCTCACTCGCGGCGGGCGCACGTGATTCCGTGGTGACTTCCGGCTCCGCTTCCTCCACGTCAACTTCTTCTACCACCACCGAAACGGATTCCGGTTCCTCTTCTTCTTCCTCTTCCTCTTCGTATTCCTCGTCTTCGAGCGAATCGCCGTAGGAGCCGTCTCCGTAATCATCCATTTCGTCGTCTCGACCGTAGAGCGTCTCATCGAAAAAAGTCATGTGTCCTCCTGATTTTGCTCGACTCCGCAGAACTAAACGGAGGCAGCTCGTAAGGCTCAATTCAGATTTATACCAAAAAAATTACTGCCGCAATAAGCGCGCGATTATAGCACGGCAGGAAACCCGGTCCGGTGATGATCGCGCCGCCCCAAAAACTCGTAACGGGCTTGTTGTAACAGAACATCGGCGCGAAGGGAAGAGAGCAAGTAGAAAATGATGACGAATCGCACCGCAGCAACGCCACGGCCACTACTTGCGAATGACCAGCACCTCGCCGGCGCGCAGAGTGGCGGCCAGCTTGGGATTGTCGCGTTTCAGGGCGGCCACTGAGGTGTGATTGGATTCAGCGATGCTGCTCAGGGTCTCGCCCTTCTTGACTTTGTGATACGTGGCAGCCGCAGGGCCCGACGGCGAGGCTGCCGGCTTGTCTGTCTTGGCGGTCTTGACCGGAGCGCTGCCGCTAACCGATGACGCCTCTTCTGAACTGCCGCCCGCCAGCGGCTTGTAGATGGCCAATATCCGTCCCGGAGCCACCTCTGTTCCCCGTAGATGGTTCCATTTCCGTAACTTATCGACCGGCACCTCGAAATCGTCGGCGATGGAATACAGGGTGTCTCCCTTGCGCACTTTGTAATGTGTCGTGTGGCGCGAATAGGACGCGCTTTGGGTGTTGGAGCGGCCCGGAGCAACCGGAATGATGAGCTTCGAGTCTACCTTGACCTCGTCGCCAGCCAAGCCGTTGGCTTCCGCAATCGACGCGGACGAGATGTGATACTTGTGGGCGATCGATGCCAGGGTATCCCCATATTCGACATGGTGATAGCGCCACCACGTCCGCATGTCGGGCGGGATCGCGGTCATGGCGGTCTCATATTTCTCGCGCGATCCGGCGGGAAGATTGAGGGTGAAGCTCTGGTCTTTGGGAGTGGTCATCCGCAGCAGGCTGGGATTCAGCTCCTGGAGGTAGTTCACCGACGTGTCCACGCATTCGGCTACCAGGCGCAAGTCCACCGGGTAGTCGATGGTCACCTGGTCCATCTGCGGCGCGGGGTCAGGCGCCACGCGCTGCAGCCCATACTGCTCCGGATTCTTGGCCATGATGGTTTCGGCCAGGATGATGGGCACGTAGTTGCGGGTCTCCTGGGGCAGCACGCCGCGCCGGTAGAGCTCCCAGAAATCGGCATAGCCGGTGCGTTCCACCGCGTGCTGCACGGTGCTGGCGCCTGAGTTGTAGGCCGCCATGGCCAGGTACCAGTCACCAAACTGGTTGTAGAGGTCTTTCAGATGGCGCGCCGCGGCCCGGGTCGCCTTTTCCGGGTCCTGGCGGTCATCCACCCACCAGTTCCGTTCCAGGCCGTACAGCGCACCCGAGCCCGCCATGAACTGCCACATGCCGCGCGCGCCCGCCCGCGAAAGCGCCAGCGGCTGAAATCCAGACTCCGCTTGCGCCAGGTAGATCAGGTCCTGGGGAACGCCCTCCTCCTTGAGAATCCGCGCGACCATGTCGCGGTAACGACCGGAGCGGACCCACGCGTGCTCCAGCGTCGCCCGCCCCCTGGGGCTGGAGTAATAGTTGATGAACATCGCCACCTGATCGTTGAGCACCAGCGGCAAGTCAGACTTGGTGGTCTTGATCTCGGCCTCGGCCGTGGCCCTGATGTTGGGATCGACCGGAAAGGTGATGTCATTGGCTTCGTCGATGGGCGCCGGCTCGGAGCGCGGCTCGGTGAAGCCGTCGCCCTGCTTCAGCGCCGCCATTTCCAGCTCGTGGACGGCCTCGACGATCTTGTCGAATTCGCGCTCCAGCCGTTCGTCGTTGCGGATGTCGAGACTGCTGGACAGCAGCGTGTTGAACGCCTGGTCGAAGTTCTGCTTGGCCGCCTCCAGATGGTCCGCCCGATAGTCGGCCTGTCCGGCGGCGTATTGCTTTTCCGCCTGCGCAATCAGCGCCTCGGCCGGATCGGGCTTCGGATTATTCACCTGGGGCTGGATTTTGGGCTTGGGATCAGCCGGTGGGTCGACGGAACCGGCGATCTCGGGAGCTTTGGCTTGAGCGGGGATGGAAGCAGTCGCCGGTTTGGCCTGATCGGTCTCGCATCCGGTGCTGAACACCAGGCCTGCAAGGACGGCCGCCGAAACCATGCCGCGAAAGTTTCTCATTCCTATCGAAACAGCCCTCTCTCACACCGCCGTCGGCGGGTGAATGCGATGTTACTACGCGTTGAAATTCAGGGTCAACGCAAGGCGCAGCCTGGGCCGTGCCTTGCGCGGTTTGTGCGTGGTCGCAAGTCGTCAGACTTCCCCGTCGCTCCCCGGTCCCTCGTGAGACGCGTCCGCTTTCCAGCGATAGTACATCTGCCCGTCGTTCATGCTGGCGGTTACCTCGCCACGCTCCGCCAGGCGCTTCAGAATCGTGTGGATCGAAGCCAGCGGATTGTTGTAGGCGCTCAAATTGAATCCAGCCTTGGCAAGCAGCTCGCGGACGGCGATCGCCGTAGCGGCTTGTCCGCGATTTGCCCGGAGAACCTTGCGCACCGAATCGGTGAACCCCGGCGGGTCGGCCACCAACTGCTCCAACTGCAGAAGCTGGTCCGCCTTTTGCTCGTCGGGGAGAAAATTCGCGTTGGCAATGATGAGCTCGGAGACCCGCTCGATCTCCAGGTTGAGTTTTTCGCGCTTCGCCACCAGTTTGCGCAGCCGCAAAGTGCCCAGCAGGATGGTAGCCCGGTATCGGTTGAATCGATCTCTCATAGCAATCTCCTAACTGAGAGAAATTTATCATGCCTAAATAAAATGTCAATATATAAGATAAAAAAATTGTGGAAAACATCTGTGAAAGCTACACCGGCTGACCCGTACAAGAGAGTTACTTATTTCGGAGCTAATATCTGCGAGGTACACAGCATTGCAACAATCGGGATCGTACGGGGGAGGAAGGCAATCCCGGCGGCCGCGGTTTGGCTCAGGCGCCGGCCAATGCCTGGTTCAAGTCAGCGATCAAGTCCCCCGCGTCCTCGATTCCCACGGACAGCCGGATGGTTGACGGCGAGACCCCAAGCAAGCGCAGTCGCTTGCCGCCGAGTCCGACGTGCGACGACAGCACGGGGTACGACGCCGTGGATTCCACGCCTCCCAGGCTGGCCGCCAGATACCAGAGCTGCAAGCGGTCGATGAAGCGCTCGGCTGCGCGTTCGCCGCCGCGAATGTCGAACGACACCATCATCCCGAAGCCCTTCATCTGCCGGCGCGCCAATTGATGCGCCTCGTGACTTTCCAGGCCGGGATAGTACACGCGCGCGACTTTGGGATGGGCTTCGAGCGCCTCAGCAATTTGCGCCGCGTTGCGGCAGGCGCGCTCCACACGCACGTGCAGCGTCTTCAGTCCGCGCAGCAGCAGATAGGCGCAGCCCGGATCGAGACATCCGCCGGTGAGGATCATGGTCTGGCGCGCGGCCTCCATCCACTTCTTCGAACCGGCCAGCACTCCGGCCGTGAGATCGCTGTGCCCGCCCAGATATTTGGTCGCCGAATGGATGACGATGTCGGCGCCCAACTCCAGCGGCTTTTGCAGCACCGGCGTGGCGAAGGTGTTGTCGGCCACCACGCAAGCCTTGTGCTTGCGGCCCACCTCGGCCAGCGCAGCCAGATCGACGCAGCGCACCGTCGGATTGGTGGGCGTCTCTAGAAAGAGCATTCGCGTCTTGCGGCTGAAGTAGCGGTGGGCATTCCCGATATCGTGATACGGAATGAAGCGCGTCTTGATGCCGCAGCGCGGCAGCTCCTGCTCGAACAACTTCAGCGTGCCGCCATAGATGTCGAGCATGGAGACGATCTCGTCGCCCGCCCGGCAGGTGATCAGCGCCGCAACCAGTTCCGCCGCCATCCCGCTGGAGGTTGCGACGGCGGCTTCCGCTCCTTCCAGCGCGGCAATCTTCTCTTCGGCCGCCGCGACCGTCGGGTTGCCGTAGCGCGAATAAAGATAGAAGTCACGATCGCCCTCGGCGTAGCGGCGCAGCGCTTTGACATTGGGAAGAACGAAGACCGCGGTTTGCGCGATGGGCGTGGTCAAGGGCGCCGCCTGGCCGTGCCGCTCTTCTCCGGAATGCACACAGCGCGTGGCGTCGGCGCGGAGGTCCACTTTCCTAACCATTGGTAATCCTTTCGCCAGCTTTTTCCAGCAGAGGAAATACGGTACGGACTAGCTGCTTTCTAAAGCCCCAAGCTGCTGGGATACCTGCTACTTGATCAGTGCCGAAAGGCGATTGTAATTGACAAGTCGCTGGGCCGAAGCCTGACGATCACCGATGATCGGTGACTGTTCTCCTGATTCGCTGTGCTCAGTTTTCTCCGTTCTCCGTCCCCGAATTGCAAATATTAGGCCGAGCAGCCAGAATCTCCTGAATGCAATCACTGTACCAGCGCGATCTGGCGTATGTTCATGCGGCGGCCTTTGAAACCATCGCACGGGGCGCAGCCGGCGAGATTGTGCGGCGCCTTCAAAATTGCAGTACTCCGATCCGAAGAGTCATGGACGTCGGCTGTGGCGCCGGACCCTTGACGGCAGCACTCATCGACGCCGGATTTGACGTAACCGGTATCGATACCTCTTCCGCCCTGCTGGAACTTGCCCGCGCGAAGGCTCCGACGGCACACTTCGTCCATGCCTCCGCTTACGAGGTCCCCATTCGAGGGTACGACGCGGTTGTTGCCCTGGGAGAACCTTTGACCTACCACGCCGAGGGTGCCGACGCCGACAATCTGGTCAGCCATTTCTTTCAGCGCGCCGCCGAGGCCCTACCGATAGGCGGCATGCTCATCTTCGACGTGATCGGACTTGGCGAGCCGTCTCTGACCGGCAAGACCTGGCGCTCGGGCGACGATTGGGCCGTACTGGTCGAGACCCCAGAGAACCAGCCTGAAAGAAGCTTGGTTAGAAACATAGAAACTTTTCGCCGCGCGTGCGAGCTTTACCGGCGCAGCTATGAGGTCCACAGCGTGCGGCTCTTCGACGTTCAGGGACTGTGCGATCAACTCGCGTCTTTCGGATTCGCAACCGAAACAGCGCAGTCGTATGGCGCTCAGCAACTCCCTTCTCGAAGGCACGCTTTCTTTGCCACACGACTGGCTGCAACCCACGGCCTCGAAGCGCGTGCCGATTTGTAAGCCGCGAATTCTGGCTACATTGTGGCCGGTCAGCCATAGAAGGCCCGTGCGACTTCATCCCGCAAACCTACCAGCCGCGTGACGCAAAAGAAAGCCGCCCAGACATCGGGCGGCTTGCCCCTGTCTTCGGGAATTTTAGTGGAACTGAATTGCGCCTCCACATGAGATGTAGTTATCCGCTGAGCATTTATCGCCGCCGCCATATGTGACCACGGCAATCCTGTTGTTGTTTACCCTGAAAGACCAGCTCCAATCTCCCGGGAAGCCGAGGACTTGCGAAAAAGTTGTGTCCCTCGTGGTCCAGCGAACCCCCTGGTCCACAGTGTAATCCTCATCCCAACACTCGCCTGTCAGGTCGCCCAGTTCGTTGATGCCATCGGTGTAGCAGTTCGTGAACCCACCCTGTGGAATGGGTAGCACAATCGGATTGCTGTATCTCATCCTGAAAAGATCGAGCGGTTTCCAAAAGGCCGGGATCCAAACACTAAAATCCGCTGGTTCGATGTCGCCCGAGATTTCCCCGCGGTCATTAATGTTGAAGGGCTCCGAGTTCGGGTAGCCTGCAATCGCAGGAAGCCTGGTGACCTTCCACGTCCCATTCTTAAGAAGGGTCCAGATCACGCCAACAAAAATGCCGCCGTCGCCGTTGCCCTCCCCAACAATCTGGCCAAAATCATTCACGGTCCACGCATACCATTCGGTGATTTCATCAAAACCGGTCGTGTCAAGCTTGTGGATTTTCCATGTGGTGACGGCGCGGCCGTGCTTCCACTCAACTGACGGTGTCCAAACCACGGGAAGCGTCGGAGCACAGCCAAGGCAGCTTTCCTCGACTCCACTCCAGCCGACGATCAGCGTTCCCAGACGGTTCACTCCTGCCGCATAACTGGAGTTGTAAGTTGGGTAGCCGATATCGGCGAGAGTGCCCAGGTCGACCACGCCGGACTTCTCTGTCCAAGCGATAGCGTGCGGGCGGTTTTGGTCTGTACTGGCGGAATGCCCGACGATTACACCCGTGTCCGAGATCGAAACGATGCCCTCGTCCCAACCGCTCTCCGTTCCGCCCAGCGTGCCGAGGTCAATCCACTCTCCCGCATGCCGGCCAAGCAGGGCAACGGCCAGGTTATGGGTAGAGCCGTCAGGCAAATCGCCCTGGGCCACGGCAACTCCAAAATCGTTAACGTCTCCCATAGAAGCCCAGGTTCCGCCCGGGTAAGTCCCGAACTCCCAAACCTTGCTCTGGTGCGCAGCCGTCTGAGCGGCGATAGTTGGGCTACTTGGTACGGAGTTAGTCTTTGGGAACGAGTTCAATGCTCGACGATGAATTCCATGTTTACCCGTGCGCGGCCCCGCCTCTTGGGGCTGCGCCCAAGCCGCCGATACGAAACACGCACATAGAACCAAAGCCATAATGCTGATGCGTTTCATGATTTCCTCCACAGATAGAATGTTGCGAATGGGCGGAGGCTGATCTGGGGACTCTCCGCGGGAGCTCTTGTACGACCAACCGCTGGCCCGGACTTACGTATCCTCTATCGCATTTCCCTCGACTGGCTGCAATGAACACCGACTGAAGGCTGCATGAAATTTCCCTGAACCCCCGCATAGAAGCAAAATGCAACGATCTCTCCAACCCTCTGCAATCACAGTCTTTTCAATCGCTTTGTGCTAGACTCTGGGCGAAAGAAGGACAGCTCCATGCCTGTCCCTGTCCAATCTCCGCAGCGAGTTTGTTTTCGCAGCTTCGAGTTGGACTTGACCTCGGGGGAGCTTCACAAGGATGGCCAGAAGCTTGCCCTTCCGCCAAAGGCATTTGCCGTACTGAAAGCCTTGGTGGAACGCCCCGGCGAAGTGGTCACACGCGAAGAGTTGCGCACCCGACTCTGGGCGGCGGACACCTTCGTCGAGTTCGACGACAGTCTGAATCACGCTGTCAAAACGCTCCGGCAGGCCCTGGGAGACTCCGCCGAAGATCCTCAGTTCATCGAGACCTTGCCTCGATTTGGCTACCGCTTCATTTTGCGCAACGCTCCTGCGAAGGCCGCCGGCTTTGCGGTTGAGCCTCATCGCCTTGCGACCACCTCGTCGTCCGCTATTCAGGCTGACCAAGTGAATCGACGCCAAGTCTGGGTGGTGCTTTCATTCGTAGTATTGGTCCTGTTGATACTGATCGCGGGCGTGTTCGTACACAAACAGCGAGCACAGGGACTGACCGAGAAAGACATTGTCGTTCTGGCGGACTTCGCCAACGAAACCAGCGATCCCGTGTTCACCGAAACGCTTCGGCAAGGGCTGCTGGTGGAGATGAGCCAGTCGCCGTTTTTCAATTTCTTGCCGGCCAGTCAAGTGAACGCGACCCTGCCGTACATGGGACATAACGTTCAAGATCCGCTGACCGACGATTTGGCAAGACACATATGCCAGCGCAATCACGGCAAGGCATTCATCGGCGGATCCATTGCAAGCATGGGAACTCAGTATGTCCTCAACCTGAAGGCGGTGAACTGCTCAACCGGAGATGTCCTGGTGCAGCAGCAGATCCAGGTCGCGCACAAAGAGGACGTCATTCGAGAATTGAGCAGGCAAGCGACGCTCCTGCGCGGCCAGCTGGGAGAATCGCTGGGCAGCATACAGAAGTTTGATGTTCCTCTCGCCCAAGCCACGACGTCCTCACTCGAGGCGTTGCAGGCCTATACCGTCGGAGCGCGTCAACTGGCCCAGTCAGATAGCCAGTCGGCGATCATGCCCTTTAGGCGCGCGATTGAGTTGGATCCTTACTTTGCCATGGCCTATCTAGCGCTCGCTGCGGCCTATGGGAATTTAGAGCAGAACGGGCTGATGGAGGACAACATCAGCAAAGCGTACTCTTTGCGGTCGAGGAGTACGGCGGCCGAGGGGCTTCGCATCGAAGCGGCTTACTACTTAATGGCCAGCGGAGATCTGTACAAGGCACTTGAAGCCTACAAACTCACGAAGAGCTTGTACCCTCAAGCGGCACATCCATACAACCTGACCGGGGCTATCTACAGAGACTTGGGTCAGTACGAAAAGGCGCTGCTCGAAGACCAGGAGCACTACCGTAGAGCACCCTCCGTGATGTCCCTCGGAAATGTGGCTGTCGACCTCATTAGTTTGGGTCAGTTGGACCGGGCCCAGAAACTGCTGGCAGAGGGCGAGACGCGTCACTTGAATCACCAGCTCCTCCTGCCCCAGTATTACAGCCTCGCGTTTTTCCAGCATGATTCGCAGCAGATGGAAAGCATCGTAGCGGCAGCTTCCGGCAACCCAGGGATCGAACGTCAAATGTCGGCCAGCCAAGCGGACACTGCCGCATATTACGGCCGATTCAAGCGGTCGCGTGGATTTCGGCAGCAAGCGGTGGAAGCGTGCCCAAGCCACTCCTTGATTGAATCCGCCGCCGCACAGTTGTCCGCGGCAGCGCTGCAGGAATCGGATGTCGGAAATCTCAGCGAGGCACAGCAGTTGGCGGCAAGAAGCCTGACCTTGGCGAGAACGAGGGTGGTGCTGGCAGCCGCGGGCATTGCGTATGCCCAATCCGGCAACCTTCATCAGGCCCTGGCGCTGGCGGACGAACTTGGTCGAAGGTATCCCTCCCATACGCTGGCGAACCTCTCGTGGATTCCAACCATTCGCGCCAGCGTTCAGACTCAGCAAAGCGACTCGTCGGCTGGGGTCGAGACGTTACAAAAGGCCATGCCCGTTGAACTCGGCAACGCAAATGGCGAGACGGATGATGGATTGGAACTGCGACCGGTGTACGCGCGTGGCCAGGCATATCTTCACCTCCGTCGCGGCACGGAAGCGGCGGCGGAGTTTCGCAAGATCCTCGACCATCCCGGACTGATAGGAGGAAATGCCGTCGCGGGAAATACCATCGGAGCACTGGCACACGTAGGCCTGGCGCGAGCCTACGGGCTCGAAGGTGACAATGCCAAGGCACGCGCCGAGTATGAGCAGTTCCTCAACCTCTGGAAAGACGCTGATCCCGACATCCTCATCCTGAAAGAAGCCAAGTCAGAATACACGAAGCTGAAGTAAGCGGGTTACGCCCCAAAAAGGCCCCTTCTGCGAGATCTAAACAAAGCCCTGTTTTCGCCAACGGACACGCAATTGCGGACAGTCCGTTAACCGAGCAAAAACCGCTAACCCGCGAGGCATATTCTGCGGGTCGGCGACTACACATCCCTTAGAGTTTGTCCGCGGCTTCGGCGACACAATCGCACAGAGCGCGGCGGCTGGTCACGAGGGCGGAGAAATGGCCGGCGGGAATCCAGCGCAGCGCACTTCCCTTCCAGTGCCGATGCAGGCGTTCGGTCTCGCTGTTGAATACGTATCCATCGCGCTTGCAGCCCACAATCACGGCGGCGTCGGAACGCACCGGCAGCGGATATCGAGTGACATCCGCCACTTCGAAGAGTTGATGCAGGCGTTCGCGCGCAGTCGCGCGCAGATCGGGCGCGCCGCCCAGCGCGTCGAGGTCCACCGACCAGGACAGCAGTCCGCGGGTGTAGATGCTACTGGCGGAGGCGCCGGTGGCGAGCGCCGCGCACCCTACAGCCAGCGGCGTAACCGCGGCGGTGATGGCTGCCATATGCCCGCCCATGCTGTATCCCGCCACCACCAGCTTCGGATAGCGGGGGTGCAGGTGCTCCAGCAGCGCGCGCGCCTCCAGCACCATACCCAGCACCATCAGTCCGTGGTCGCTGATCGTCATGCGCGAAGGTCCTGGCGGGGTGCGGCGGCTACCGTAGAACGGGTTCTCCAGGAAATGAAGATCGAGTCCGCGCCCTATCAGGCCTCCGAAGATATGCTCGCGCGCGCGAAAGCCTTCGTCGCGCGAGCCAGCTAGAATTACGCAGGCGGCTGTGTGTTCCGCTCGCGTCCACGCGCGCACGTGTACGGTCCGCGTGTGCTCCGGCAGCAATTCCAAGGGCGAGAGGAAGGTGCCGTCGCGCCGCGTTATGCCGCGAAGCTCGCGGCCGGTGCTCCAGTGGAGCGCGATGCGCGATGGCGGATCAAAGTACGAGACCCTGTCGGACAGCCGGGCGAAGAGCGCCTCATCACCCCATCCATGGGAGAACAGCTTGGAACGCCGCGACAGCCAGGCCACAGCCAGGTCGAGGGGGTGGGCAGCGGGGATGGAACTTGCAGCCACGCCGGACTTACTACTTCTGAAACCGTTCATGGGCTCGGACCATTGCCGCTATTACGCTCTATTGCTTGAATGCGGGATCGGATACGGCATCGGGCCGCGCTCTCCATTCCAGCGAGTAGTATTGGCCTCGCTCGCGCCCCCAGGGATCGAAAGCGTTGGTTACGTGCTGCAGCTCCGGAGTCAGTTCCGGGATATTTCGCATCAGCACACGCTTGAGTGGAGCGACGGGCTGCCTATGCCCGTTTGGCGCTCCCGCTTCCATCATCTCCGCTCCGGGCCCGTTGTGATTCACCCAGTCGATGCCGAGCTGGCTATAGAACTCAGGCCGAAAGCTGGAGGTGAAGAAACGGTCGCTGTACAACCTTCGCGAGGCGTTGAGAATGAACACGACAAACTGCGTCTCGGAGATGGCGAAGCCATGCGGCCGGGTGTATTCCGCCAGCCAGCCCACCACCGTATCCACATCTTCGACGTTGTCCACCACTGACCCGTTCGGGTGCCCAAGACAGTCGTTGATCGGAGTTCCGTCCGGATTCAACTGCGCGTCGGTGATGATCTTCGACGAGTCGCACACGTGCGTGCCGTAGATCTCGCGCAACTGAGCTATGGTCTCCACCTGCTGCTGGCGCGCGGGCGAGTCAGCGGGGAGCGTCTGGTCCACGAAATCGTCATAGCTGGTCAACTGCCGCAGGCCATACTGGCGGCGGAACTCGTTAAATCGCGGCACGCCATGCTCGCGGTCACGAATAAGATCGAGCGCCGCGATATCGATCTGCTGGGTCGGCGTGTCGAGCCGCGGCAGACGAATGTTCTGTAGGAATTGCGGATGATTGTGCAGCGTGAGCAGCCCCAGCCGCTGGCGTCCCATGCTCAGTCCCCAGTTGGCAAGGCCCCGCGAGCGCATGGCTTCCGTGGCTTTGCCTTCGAAGGTCTCAATGACTGCGACTTTCTGGACAATCTGGTTCGGATCTTTGCTGACGTCCCGGTACTCGATCAGGTCGGGAACCAGCGGGTGAAGACGATAAACCGTGACGAACTCTTCGGGAAAGTTGAACGGCGCCCCGAAGTGATTCACGCCGCCATTCACGTCATTGGGATTGGTGATGTCGTAGTGCGCAACCGCGCTTCCCAGCCCCACGATACCCGGCCCGGAGGCGAGGACGGAGTACCACTGGGTTGCTTTCTTGACATCTTGCGATCGGCCAAAATTGTGTACCACAATGTCGGATAGGGCGGTTGAAACCTCGGGATCGCCCGTGCCGATCAAGCCGTTCCAATTGGCGTTCATGCCCTTGTAGAGCGGTTCATCGTAAAGCAGCTGCGGCGTCCACTCGATGGTGTGGATCTTGGCGATTTCAGCCGAGACTACCAGCCTGGCTACATTGAAAAGTTCATCCGAGGTGACGTCCTGGTTACGGATCACTCGTGCAGCATCGGAAGGATTGCGCAGACCGCTGTCGGCTTGCGGGTTTTGCGCTGCCTGCCTGCGGAATTCATCCACAAAAGAATTGTGCTCCCGGGCAAAGAGGTTGTGATAGAAGCTCAAACCGATCGACCAATTATCGGGGAACGCCACCGACTCTTGTCCCTTCCACTGAGGCTGCGCGGGATCACTCGGCGACAGTACGGGTAGATAGCTGCCCGACATCCCCGGAACCGGCTCCAGCAGCATCTTCGCTGGATCTTTAGGATCGCGCTTCACGCGCTTCAGCGAAGTCTCGTCGAAGCCATAAAGCTGCGAGGCATCCCACCACGCCGTGTTGTTATTGGCGTACGTCTTAGGCGCGCGCGTCAGGTAGGTGCGCCCGCCCATGGTGAATTGATCCGGAGGCGAATCGTTCAGGACGTAAGATCTGTCGATTTGATCGCCGGGCCGGCATCCCAGCTTCTGGATTTCTTCCGGGGTCAGCGGCGTCGGGACGTTGTTCACCAACTTGCTCTTGCAGCCGACGTCCATCGTGGCTCCGGGAGCGTTGTGCCCCTCGTCCATATGCGAGAACCAGTCGTGCGTCATGAACTGGATCCAGTAGGCGGCGAGAACGTTGAAGAACGGCGCCTTCTGGTAGTCGCAATTGGCATCGGCGGAATTGTTGGGAAGTCCGAAACCCGCATTGCAGGAGGCCGGGTTGGATTGCGGACGGGTAAACAGCTTGCGGCTAATGAGCTGCGGGTCCGGAGTCAGCAGACTGATGCGGCCGCCGTGGCGGTTTTTGGTAAGGGTAGTCTGCTCGAGATCGGGAAACGTGGTTGCAAATTCCGCATTGCGCATAAATGGCATGCCCGTCGAACCCATGCGCGGGTTGCGTATGTCATTGCAGATCCCGGTTAGCGTGCGAGCGCGAATCAGATCGCCCTTGCACAGCTGCTCGCCATCGCCTCCGACCGCCTGGTAATAGGGACTGTCGCTCGGCAAGCGCATCTCCGGCCAGGTCTTCAGGGCCAGCCCGCCGACGCCGCCTCGCCCGCTGACGTAGGTCTGGTACGTCCCGGAGTTGTCGAACAAGTTGAACTTGATCAGCTCAAGGCGCTGGTACTCGAGATCTGTGAGCGCGCCCGCTACGCCGCGCAACTGCGGTCCCTTCACCGAGAGGAAACCCACCGGCAGAGAAGAGGAGTCGCCTGTTCCCCAATATCTCGCCCAGTCCACCCATGGAGTCATTTGGAATTGAACGGCCCTCTGCCCGCCACGACAACGCGCGGTTGGCGTCGTCACCTTGCCCTGGAAACGCAGATCGCGCGTGTCTGGAACCTTAAGGAAACCGCCCGCCACGCTCTGTGCACACGCCTTCAGTTCCGTCACTTCCTCCTGTTTAGGACTTAGCTGATCGCCAGGCGTGGCCATGGATACTTGAGCGCCGCCTAAACCCGTGAATCCGAGGACAAACAGGGATATTCCCAAGAGGAGAACTAAGAGAGGGGTTTTCATAGGGCAACTATGATTCGTTCAATTCTGGTTGAAGTCAAGAACTTAAACCTTCTGCTCCCTTAACTTCTTCAAGACCTCAATCCCGCCGTGTGGAATGGGTTCTCCGTGACCGACTCCGACAATCTCGACGTCTCCGAAATCCGAGAGCTTGCCGACCGATTGCACATTCTGCCGCATGTCCAGCGTCAGACCGGCCCAGCCCGCTTCTACCCGCGGCCAGGTCACAATCACATCACCGACGAAGAGCGCTTTCTTCTCGGGCCAATAGAATGAGAGACAATCGGGCGTGTGTCCGGGCGTTGAGACAATCGTCAGCGGGCCGACGTGATCGGCTTCTTTCAGCGATTGATCTACCAGGCACGGCTTGTGGCCATCGAAGCCGATGGCGAGCCCGAATTGCGTATAGTAGGCGGCCAGTGGAGGTTTGGGCCACAACGATACCCTGGTGGACTTTCGCTGGCCTTCGATGATGCCAGCTTCCCATTCGTGACAGTAGACCCTGGCGTTGGTCTGCCGTTTCAGCTCCGCCATGCCGCCAATATGGGAGCGGTGAGCGTGGGTGGCGATTATGTTCTTCAGATCGGACGGTTGCCGACCCATGGCGCGGATCTCGTCCAGGATCCTCTGCCCGTCTGTGTCGTAGAGGGCGTCGATCAGCGTGATCCCATTGCCGTCATCAAGAAGGAAGGCGTGAACATGGCCATCCATGTTCTGATGCAGATAGTGAATGCCGTCGGTTAACTTCACTCGTCACCTCGCTTCCGATCGGAGGCCGGACTTGAGTAGTACGCAACCCAGGATTGCCCGTTTTGTCCCCAGAGGCTCCAAGCAACATACACCCGATTCCCTCCGTTCGTGCACTTTTCTTCGTGCACGTTTTTCATGCTTTTAAGCTTCGGCCTACCAAGACGCCGGAGTGTGCGCACCGAGCTGCCTCGACCAACCACACGAGGCTTTTTCAGATCGTCATTGGCGGTCGTGAAGCCCGATAAAGCTGCCAGGCAAAGGCCCCCAACCCCAGGCAAACCACACCCAAGCGGACCAGCCCGCCCAGATACGGGATGAACCCGACGACGGTGAGGACCAGCAGGCCCACCAGTAGTCCCAGCAGCCAATCGCCCTTCGTCGCCGTAGTTGGCTTCAGAAGCATGTGCCCCAGGAATGCTCCGACCCAAATCTTTGCCAGGTAGATCGCAGCCAGATACGTCGCCAACAACATGAACGAGACCGGAAGGCCAACCAGCGTGATGGCTATCAAGATTATGGCCACGGGCACGCCCGCCAGGACCGCAACCCCAAGCCCGAGGCTGCGCCAGCCTGAGCCCACCGCCTGGGTGCTGGCCGGGAAGAAGCCGGGAAACAAAACCAAGCCTAACCATCCCACCAGCATGGCGGCGGCGAGCCAGACAGCTTGGTAGAAGTAGAATCTGGGGCGCGCGAAGTGGCTCTGCCGCACGCGCACCTGGATGTCACGTGTGCCCGTAATCGTCGCGCCGTCGGCGATGTGCACGTTTTTCAGCTGGCGCACGCGAGCGCTCAGGTTGCCGTCGATTCGGGCCGTGTTAGTCAGGGTAAGGCTGTCCCCGGCCATGGTCAGTTCGCGGCCGATACTGCCGCTCACATCGGCATTGCCCGCGTACACGGTCGCGCTGCGATTCACCTCGCCCTCCAGGCTGACGTCGCCGGCGCCAACCAGGATACCGCCGCCCACACGGCCCCGGTCATTCACCCGCAAGGATTGCATTCCCCCGTAGATGTTGTGGCCCAATTGCCCGTCCAGGTCGAGCGAATTCGAAAAGTTGTAGATGTTGCCTTCCACGGTCCCGCTTACCACAGTTCTCTTGGCAAAACTCACCAAGTCTCCCTTGACGGTGCCGCGCACTTCCACAGACTGGCCAAAAGCCAGCAAGTCGCCATTGACGACGCCTTCGACGCGCACAATGTTGCCGGTGGCCAAAAGGGTGTCGTCCACAGTTTCGTTCGCCGCAACCGTGACGACGAACTCACTGTGACGCCGCTCCAGGGCAAAGCCCGGCAACGACACTGCAAGCAGCATGATCAGCAGGCGGAGGCCGGGTTGGCGTAACCGCCAGCGGCGTCCCACAAGCAGCGCGCTGCCGCCCAACAGCAAAAGTAAGAAGATCATTCCGATAACAGCAGCATAATCACCCAGCATGGCAGTACCTCCGTGTGCAAAGTAGTAAGAAAGGTTGAAGATCAGGTTGGTGCGGCCGTTTAAGCTGAAGGGATTTAACCATTGCAGCGCGTCCGGAATGCTCAGCTTATCGATCCAGCCGACAACGATTGAGCCAGGAGCCAGCACCGCGGCCACGACCGCTACGTCGCCCCACCCCAAAGTCCATGGCAAACGGGGGAGGCCCGCCGGACTGGCGGCTTCTTCCGGAAGCTCTTGCAGGCTTTCGCTGAGAACACGGTTCTCCACGCGTAATGCGTCCAACAGTTGCCGGCAGCGCCGGCACGTGGCCAGGTGGTCGCGCAGGCGCTGCGCCTCCTCCCCCGCCAGTTCACCGTCCACGAAGATCGAGATGATCTGTTCCGAATAACATTCCATGATCACTTGCTCCTGTGGGCCAGTTTCCGGCGCAGTTCCTGCTTGGCCCGAAATAGCAACGCCGCCACGTAGTTCCTCTGCAGGCCCAACTGCTGTGCGATTTCGTCATAGCTCAATTCGCCGTAATAGCGCATGACCAGCGGCAGGCGATAGTTCTCCGGCAGACGCGCAATGGCATCCCGCACCTGCGCCCTCTCTTCCCGGCTGAGGACGGCGCCCAGCGGTGACGGCTCCGAGCTGGCTGCCTCGATGACCGCGACTTCTTCCGCAGCTTCCACAATCACCTGCTGTCCACGCTTGCGGCGCCGCAAAGCGTCAATGCATTGGTTGCCCGCCACCCGCAGCAGCCACCGGGGGAACGGTATGGACCCGTCGTAGCTCGCGATGGCGCGCTGCAGCTTGAGGAAGACTTCGCTGGTGGCATCTTCTGCGCTCTCCCGTGAGTCCAGCATGTAACGGCACAAGCCGAATACGCGCCGGACATAGAGGCGATAGATCTCCCCCAGCGCCTCGGCATCGTGGCCTTGTGCGCGCGCGATTACGCTCTGCAGATCCGGCCCCCCTATTTGCGTGACTTTGCCCTCGCGGAGCTGCGGTCCTTTCGCATTGTTTCTCTCGGCGTCCATAAAGCAGTACGCTGCCGATCGAACAAAGTTACACAGTTTCTAGGAATGAGGGGACATAAGGCTGGACGACTCACTGTGGTGCTTGCGAGATTCGAGTTGCCCACAAGAGCCAGTTTGCCAAGCGAAGATGTGCTTCCAGTCATCCTTCATGCTGATGACGATCCAACCCTTCGACTTGGCTTGATCATAAAGTGCCTGGGTGAAAGTGCCGACTTTGGAGTTAGGCAGCCCTTGTGCGGGGCCGTAGGCATACTCGCGCTGCGCATCGTCGTGCAGCACCAGCATCATCAGGGGAGCGCCGCCAGCGGTCTGCGTATATTGCAGCATCTGCTGGTCGCCGGTCGAATTGCCAAAGGCCGCCTTGGAGTGGCGTCCGGTGAAGAGGTAGATGTCTTCTGCCTTGCCGGAAAAGTTGTCGTTCAGCAGCAATTTCGGAGAGCGCAGCAGGACCAGTTGGCCAGCGTCGTCATGAGCGTATTGCATCGCCAGCGCCGTGCCGATGACCTGCTCTGGCGGAATCCCATAGACTTGCTCGGCATACACACGGACGAATTCCTGGCCGCCGCCCGTCACGATGTAAGTCCTGTAGCCATTTGCGCGCAGATATTGCATCAACTCCAGCATCGGCTGGTAGATGAGGTCGGTATAAGGCCGGTTCCAGCGTTTGTCGCGCGCCTGTGCCAGCCAGTCCTTGACGATGCCATGGAATTGATCAACCGTCATGCCGGTATGGGTGACGAGCATGATGGCTTCGACATCCTTGTCGGTGAAATTCGCTATCGCCGCCTTGTCGCCCGTGATTACCGATTTGAAAGGCTGCGTGGTTTTCCACTCCGGATGCTGCGGGGCCATGGCGGCGACACGCTCGAACGCAAAAATGAATTGCGCGTACATCGGCTGCTCGACCCAGGTGGTGCCGTCCTGGTCGAAGGTCGCGATCCCTTGTTCGGTCGGCACAAAGTTGGGGCTGGCTGGGTCCGTAGTCGTGCGAACGACGTTGAGGATGGCCTGCTTGGCCGCCCGGTCATTCCAGGATGGCAAGGAGTCGTGGTCCTGCGCTCCCGCGAGCGGCGCCAGAAGCCAGATGAGCATGGCAAACAATGCTGCAAACCGGGGTTTCATTGATCGCCTCCTGTTGATAACACTCCAACCTCTCTTTTTGCCGCCTAAGGGATAACAGAATGGGGAGCGTGCCGTTGCCGGCACGCCCCTTTCGTTTTACAACGGCGCGGCGCCTAGTCGTTGCTCGGAACAGGCAGTTGCGCGCCCATGTCCTTCAGCAACGGCGCCGGATTCTCGGGATGCTGCAGGTCGGGAATCAAATCTGTCGAAGCACCCCCCGGAAACCTCTCAATGTTGGGGTACTTCATGATCGAGCGGTCGAATTCAAGCAGCACCGGCCCAACCAGCGCCCCAACCCAACCATTGTCCTGACCTGCATACCTTCCGGGGGAAGTAGTCAGCACACGGGCGGGCGCCGCCCCATTGAAGATCATGTCGTACTTCTCATACGGATCCATGGTGAGGTTGTAGAGAGCACCGATGGCGCCCAGCGGCGCCTGCACTCCCAGCCAGGAGTCCTTCGCCGTGTACAAGTACTTCCAGGCGATGTGTACCCACGGGTCGTTGGGGCCGCCATTGATGTCCGCACGTTCTCCTCCGTAGGTCTCGCCGTTGATGTAGATCCACGAGTTCCGCGCCGAGTGTTGCGCTTTCCCCAGGAGGTAGGCGCTGTTGTCGATGCTGTCGAAATAAATTGGCTTGCCGTCGTTGCCCTTCCATTCCCCATGCGGGGGCGGAGTGAGGCCGACCATGGCTGCCAGCGTCGCCCAGCAATCGATGTGCGACATCATTTCGCCGAATACCGCACCTGCTTGAATGTGATTGGGCCACCACATGATGGCTGGGACGCGCCAGCCGCCTTCAAACGGCGTGCCTTTGGTCCCGCGGAAGGGCGTGGTGCCCGCATCCGGGTAGGCATCCTGCCATGCCCCGTTGTCGGCGGTGACGATCACGATGGTGTTGGGGGCATCCGCCCGAATTTCATCCATGATGCGGCCGATGTCCGCGTCCATTTCCATCAGCGAATCCGAGTAATTGCCCAAATGCGACTTACCGCGGAATTCGGGCGCGGGATTGGTCGGATTGTGCATCTTTATGAAGTTGACATCCATGAAGAACGGCTTGCCGCTCTTGGCGTGCTCTTTGATATAGGCCACTGCTGAGTCAGCCTGCCGCACATCCATGGTAGCCAGCGAGTCATAGCTGATGGTGCCCACCATCTTTGCCGGCTGACCAGCTACGCCTTCCCATTCGCCGAGGTTCACGACGCTGTCATAAGCCTTCTCGAAGTCCGGATTAAATAACGGAAACCAGGGGTGAAAATATGGCGAAGTGTCGTTGTAGGCGTAAACACCTGCATAGTAGGCGGCGAAGTGCTTCATCTCGTCGAAGCCGTGCTCGGTGGGATAAGACGCGGGTTTATCGCCCATGTGCCACTTGCCGGAGAAATAGGTGGAGTAGCCGTTCTTCTGGAAGAACTCGGCGATGGTCGGCGTCTGTTTGCGAAGGAAGTTCCTGTCGCCCGGGCCGATTACGATCGACAGCGCCGAACGGATGGGAATTCGTCCGGTCATGAACGACGCGCGACCTGCCGTGCAACTTGCCTGGCCGTACCAACTGGTGAAGAGTGCTCCCTCCCTCGCCATGCGGTCCACATTCGGCGTGGGATGGCCGAGAAACTGGCCTCCTCCCAAATATGCACCGAAATCACTCCATCCGGTGTCGTCGGTCATGAGCATGACGATGTTGGGTCTCTGCGGGGTGGACGATTGTGCACTGGCCACGGCGCTGCTGCTTGCAACGAAGCCCGAGACGGCCAGAGCGCCTACGGCAGCTTTGTAAAAGCTTGCTCCAAGATCCATAAGTCTTACCCCCAAAATTGTTCTCGCGTGGGTGCGGCCACGCTGTATTTTGACGGCGTGGCTTGGCAGCTAAACTTCTGCCTAACCAGCCTCATGCTTGTTTCTCGTGTTGGCCTTTGCCGAATATCCAGGCTCGTACTTAAAGAAAAAAGTCGGGTTATGCGCCGGTACCGCGGTGCAAACCGGCAGCATGGCATGAAGTAAAAGGGAGTTAAGCGGGCATGAAATGCAGGGACCAAGGGCGCCGCGGTAACCTGTGATCCGCCACTGGTCATAGCCAATCAGCCCGGCTTGCAGCAGCTTCTTCATCCCCTCCGAGCGGGATAGCCTGACCCAATCCCCAGTGGTCAGTGAACGCCTCCCGCAGCGTCATCCTGGTTCCGTTGGTCGGTTTGTTCGCTTGCGGATTGTCGGCCAGCACCTGGCCAAATGCTGCTACTACTTAGGAGGTTTGTCTGTGATGGATGATCTAGGGCAACGTGACAAGGAACTCCCCGGCGACTGCGGGTAGAGCGGCACTTCCCCAAGAGGCAATAAAGCAAGCAAAATGCAGGTAGGCGTTAAGGACTCGTCGTGCTGACGTCGATGCCCGAGGAAACGCCATCTTTGGTGGTCAAAGACCATGCCATGCGAGGCGTATTGTGGGCCAGGCCAATTCTGCCTCTGACATCCACGATGATGATTCCCCCGTGGCCATTCAGCCGGGCTTTCAGGTAGTACAGCGCGCGTTGCGCCGCCTCTTGCGGAGCCAACCCATCCTCCACGCGGTCGGCGGCCCATTTGCTGAGCACCAATTTCATCATGGGTTCGCCCCAGCCGGTCGTGGAAACCGCGGCGCTGCGGTTGTCGGCATAACAGCCGCAGCCGATCAGCGAGGAATCTCCTACTCGGCCCGGCGCTTTGTTCAGTGTTCCTCCGGTCGAAGTGGCAGCCGCAATGTTGCCGTCCCGATCGAGGGCCACGGCCCCCACGGTGTCGCTCGAACGCATCGGGCCGAATTCGTCGGGCATCTCGAGGTAACTCTGCTTCTTGGCTTCGCGCAGGCGCAGCACCTCACGCTCGATGACCAACTCGTCGTTAGAACATATCTCGATGCCGTGCTGCTGAGCGAAACTCTCTGCTCCGGTTCCGACGAAGTACACATGCGGGCTCTCGGTCAGCACCTTCTTGGCGGCGCGGATGGGATTGCGGATGTGCTCCACGCAGCCCACGCCTCCGGCGCGCAGGGTCGCTCCCTCCATCATCAGCGCGTCCAGTTGCACCCGGCCATCCATGTTGAGGAACGAGCCACGACCGGCGTCGAAGGCCTCGTCCTCTTCCATCGCGACCACCGCCGCCTCAACCGCATCCAGACAGCTTCCGCCGCGTTGCAGCACCTGCCAGCCTTGCGCAGCCGCGGCTTCCACCCCATGCAAGTGCGCGTCGAGAGCATCGTCAGGAATTGCCCACGCTCCGCCATGGACTAGCATTACAGGATTGGCAGCCAAATCAGGACCTTCCGTTGCGATGTCATCGTTGCCGCAAGGCAAACCAGAAAGAATACCAGAAGGGTGGGGAGACGCTATCAACCGACGCCCGCAATCGAAGCCGAGCTCACTGATCGTCCTTGGAGTCCGGAAGAATTGGTGGGATTATTGGAGCGGAAGGATACCGAGGCTGCAGCGTGAAGCCAAGTAAACGAATTTGGCCCTGGCTTATTGTTTCGTTTCTAATTGCCGCAGCCAGCTGCTTCGGTCCGCGCATTTACCCCTACGATCCGATGCTCAAGGTGAGCGTTTGGCTTAGTGAGGCATGGGCGCTATTTGTTCTCGTGGGCATCATTTGCGAGAGAAAACAGGGCCTCTGGCTACTCACAAGCGCACCGTTGGCTCTGTTTACCCCTGTAATGGTGATTCTATTGGAGCGGGCATGTCGGCTGAATGTTAATGCCTGTCCTTAGATTCAAAACCGCCCACTACCGGACACGTGATGTGATCGAAAAGGGGCATAATACTGGGAGGTACGATTGTTTATGTCGAGCGCAACCCTAGTCTCGGTGCAAGAATATCTGGCGACTAGTTACCGGCCAGACCGAGAGTTCCTTGATGGCACGTTGCATGAGAGAAACCTAGGGGAATTCGAACATAGCTTTTTGCAGAGTGCCATCCTCGCCTGGTTTTGGACAAGACGAAAAGAATGGAAAGCTTTGCCGCTTGTTGCGCAGCGGGTCCAGGTAGCGCCAACTCGCTTTCGAGTTCCCGATGTGACCGTCCTGCGCTCGGATGAACCTCAGGAGCCGATCGTCACTACGCCTCCGCTGATCCTGATCGAAGTTCTCTCGAAGGACGACACCCTCCGCAGCATGAGAGAGCGAGTTGACGACTATCTGAACTTTGGCGTACAGCATGTCTGGACTCTCGATCCCGGCACCCGACGCGCTTACGTCTGCAGCCGAACCGGTTTTCAGGAACCGGAGAGCGGCGTTTTAACCGTTCCCGGCACGCCCATCCGTCTGGTTTTGAGCGAACTCTTCAGGCAGATCGAACCGGCGTCGTAAAAAACCGCCAACCGAAATGGGCGTTGTTGTTGTGTCCGATCTGTCTTCTGCTATTCCACTGTAGCCTGATTTAATCTAGTGCCATGGGCGACCTTGGGCGCATGCTGATTTTTGTTGGTGGGCTGCTACTGGTCGTTGGGATCGTCGTCCTCCTCGCGGGCAAGGCGAACCTGCCCCTTGGACGCTTGCCGGGCGACATCGTCTATCGCGGCAAGAACACGACCTTCTATTTCCCCCTGGCCACCTTCATCCTGCTGAGCGTGATCTTATCGCTGGTGTTGTACGTCGTGAATCGGATGCGGCGGTGAGGCCGCTATTCGCCTTGCGATACACTGCCTCCAGACGCTCTTCCCATGGCCGACACGCAACAACTCGGGCTGACCTTCCAGGCGCCGTCGCGCAAAATCTATCCGGTGCGCGAGCTGGTCGCCGCGGTGCGTACCCAGGTGGAGCGCGCCTTCACCGACATTTACGTCGAAGGCGAAATCTCCAACTACCGGCCTGCCGAGTCAGGACATCTTTACTTCACGCTGAAGGATGGCTCGGCGCAACTGCGAGTGGTGATGTGGCGGACCCAGGCGCGCCTGTTGCGCTTTCGTCCGGAGAACGGCCTGCAGATTATCGCGCGCGGTCGAGTCACCATTTACGACGAGCGCGGCGATCTGCAGTTTCAGGCCGAGTACCTCGAACCCAAGGGCGCGGGCGCGCTTCAGATTGCCTTCGAGCAATTGAAGACCAAGCTGGCCGCCGAGGGCTTGTTCGAATCGAGCCGCAAGCGGCCTATCCCCGCCTTGCCCCGGCGCATCGGGGTGGTGACCTCACCGCGTGGCGCTGCCATCCAGGACATTCTGAACATTCTTCGCCGCCGGCACGAGTCGGTTAGCGTGCTGATCTATCCCGCGCAAGTGCAGGGCGAGAGCGCGGCCGCGGAAGTCAGCGCGGGCGTGCGCTACTTTAATCGCCACGGCAAGGTGGATGTGATCGTGGTGGCGCGCGGCGGAGGTTCGTTCGAAGACCTCTTCGCCTTCAACGATGAAAGCCTGGCGCGCACCATTGCGGCCGCGCACGTTCCCGTGATCTCGGCCGTAGGTCACGAGACCGACTTCACCATTTGCGATTTCGTCGCCGATCTTCGCGCGCCAACTCCTTCGGCAGCGGCGGAGCTGGTCATTGGATCGAAGCAGGAACTGGCGGAGAAGCTCGCTTCCCTGCGCCACCGCCTCGCGCAAGGGGTGAACTACAGAGTGCTGCGCGCTCACAATGCGCTTTCGCGGCTGACCCAGCATGCCGTGTTCGCGCGCATGCGCGACAGCATCGCCCGCCGCCAGCAGCGCGTGGACGACCTGGTGTTCCGCATGGCGCAGTCGCAAGCGGAGGCGCTGAAGAACCTCTCGCGCCGTCTCGCGGATGTTGACGCTCATCTGCGCCGTCACGATCCTCGGGTGCGCTTAGGCGTGATGCGCCGCCAGCTCGATGGACAAACTGCGGGGCTACACTCCGCATTCCTGCGGCAATTGCTTGGACGACGGAACCAACTCGACGGGCTGACGATCGCGTTGGGCCGCGCGAGTGAAACCATCTTGTTGCGCCGGCGGGGCCACTGGCAGCAGTTGCACAGTAGTTTGGAGGCGCTCTCGCCCAAGGCGATTCTGGCCCGCGGTTATGCGCTCGTCTTCGATGACCAGGGCCGCCTGGTGAAACAGGCGGCGCAGCTCAAGCCCGGCAGCCGGGTCCGCGCCCAACTCGGTCGCGGCGAGTTCACGGCGAAGGTAGATCACGTCAAGGATGAGCCGGACGATGGATAGTTGTGGAACCTGAGATCGATTTCAGTATTGTGTATTCGAAGGAAGGCGACGTGCCATCCTGAGCGCAGCGAAGGATCCCTATGGCTGGTAAGAAGCATGAGTCGTTCGCGTCTGCATTGCTATTCCGTTTACATTCCCGGCAGCCTCAGCGGCGCGCTGTACATCGGGATCACCAGCAACTTGCCCTTTTGGGTGGGTCAGCACAAAGAGCACACCTTTCGCGGGTTCACCGCCAAATATGAGGTTGAGCGCTTGCTCTATGACGAGACCTATGGCGAGGTTTCGACAGCCATCGCTCGCGAAAAACAGTTGAAGGGTTGGAAGCGGGACAGAAAGGTGGCGCTGATCGAGCAGAGCAACCCGCAGTGGAAGGATTTGAGCCACGGGTGGTACGGAAAGCCAGTGCGAAGCACATTTCCAAGGTAGATTTGAGCGGCAATAGGGTTCCTTCGACTCCTCGCTGTGCTCGTCGCTCAGGATGACACTCCAAGAACTTGTCGCGCTGCATTAGAATGAAGGCACTCAGCGCGGACTCTGGTCGCGCAGGGAACCGCGAAAATGCCAAGTCTCAACTACATTCCGCGAATCTCGATGACTTCGGTCTTCGATATTCTGGTGGTGGCGTTTCTCGTCTACGAGTTCCTCAAGCTCATCAAGGGCACGCGCGCGATTCCGATGTTGGTGGCTGTGGTAATTCTGGGGTTCGCTTTTTGGATTGCGCACCTGGAAGCCCTGAAGACGGTGGACTGGCTGATCACCACACTGCTGCCCTACGCCATCTTTGCGCTCATTGTCGTCTTCGGCGCCGAAATCCGGCACGCCCTGGCGCGTCTGGGACAGAGGCTGTCAGCCGCCCGCGGCGGCGCGTTCAATGGCACCGACAGCTACGAAGACATCGTGCTCGCGGCCAACCATTTTTCGCAGACCCTTACCGGCGCGCTGATTGTCATCGAGCGCGAGATTGGCCTGCGTACCTTCATCGAGAGCGGAGTGCCCCTCGACGCCAATCTTTCGTTTGACTTACTGGTCACTATTTTCCGGCCTAGCGCGCCTTTGCACGACGGCGCCGTGATTGTACAAAAGGGGCGTATTGCAGCGGCTGCCTGTTTCCTCCCGCTCTCCATGAATCCCGTGCTCTCCACCCAGTTTGGCACTCGCCACCGCGCTGCCATCGGGATCACGGAAGAGACCGACGCTATCTCGGTGGTGGTGTCGGAAGAGACTGGTTCCATCAGCATTGCGGTGGGCGGACAAATCGAGCACGACATTACCGTGGAGTACTTGCGCGAACGGCTGAGCGAAGTGCTGCGGCGGTACGTGCCGGCGGCGACCTTGCCCACCATCATGGCGGACCACGAATTGCCGTCCGACGAGCGTGTGGTCGAGCGCGAGCGCCTAGGCCACAATCAGGACCTGGCCGATGGAGCGGAGCGATAACGTCATGCTCAAGTCGCTACGCAACATTTTCCGCGAGTATGTCCTGAAAAATTTCAGTCTCAAGATGGTCGCGCTCGCGGTCGCGGTCTTGATGTGGTGGGTGGTGGGGCGCGATCCTACCATCGAGATTCCGATGACCGTGCCGCTGGAGTTTCATCATGCGCCCGACAATCTCGACATGAACTCCGACGGTCCCTTGCAGGCCCAGATCACCATGCGCGGGCCGGAGCGTTTGTTGCGCCAGATCGACCCTTCCGAAGTGCACGCCGTCATCGATCTGCAGGGTGCAGTTCCCGGCGAGCGCACCTTCGATCTCACGCCGAAACAAATCCATGTGCCCCGCAACGCCGAAGTCATGCAGGTGGCGCCGGCAACGTTTCACATCAGTTTCGATCGCAGCGCCACGCGCTTGGTTGAGGTGCAGCCACGCATCATCGGCAGCTTATTGAGCGGATATGGCATAACCGAGGTGAAGGCCGATCCGTCGCAAATCACCATCGTGGGTCCGCAGAAGAGAGTGGAAGCCGTCGAGAATGCGGTTACCGATCCCGTGGATGCGACGGGCGTGGTGGGCAAAGCCACTTTCACCACTCATGCCTACGTGTCCGACCCTCTGGTGCGTGTGCAAAAACCGGGTGCCGTCCATGTGACGGTGACCACGGGCAAACCCTCTAAGCCTTCCAAGGGAACACGCCAGCCATGAGCGCCGCGACGCCGATGCCAACACCAAAGATGCGACAACTTTTCGGAACCGATGGAATTCGTGGCGTCGCGGGCGAGTATCCCCTGGATCGGCGGACCGTGTACGGCATCGGACGCGCCTTGGGGCAGCGACTTGCCGGACGCGACGCAGTGGCCCGCGTCCTCATCGGACAGGACACGCGCGAGTCCAGCGCCTTGATCGGCGCGGTCCTCGCGGCGGGACTGGAAGCGGCGCGAGTACAGGTGGTAAGCGCAGGCGTCATTACTACTCCTGGGATTGCGTACCTGACGCGCGCCAACCACTTCTCGGCGGGCATTGTCATTTCGGCCTCGCACAATCCCTGGCACGACAATGGCATCAAGATCTTCGGCGCTGACGGTTACAAACTCTCCGACCAACTGGAACACGAGATTGAAGCCGACATTTTTGCCCACCTCGAACAGTTGGCCGCGGGAGCAGCGGATGCGGTGGTTTCCACTTCCGACATGCTGCCGGGTGAGCAAGCGCTGCGTGACCAGTATGCCGATTGGCTGGCGGACTTGGTTTGTGCGACCGACTTCAGCCGGTTGCGGGTCCTGGTGGATTGCGCCAACGGCGCGGCCAGTTCGGTGGCTCCGGTAGTCTTTCACGACGTGGGTCTCAATGCCGACTTCGTGCACATCGGGCCGAATGGGCGCAACATCAACGCTGGGTGCGGGGCGTTGCATCCGGAGAAGGTGGCCAAGGCCGTAGCGGCTGCGAATGGCAAGTATGACGTGGGCATCACCTTCGACGGCGATGCCGATCGGGCCTTGTTCTCGGATGCATCCGGACGGATCGTGAACGGCGATGCCGTGCTGCTGCTGGCGGCACGCGATATGAAGACCCATGTTCGTCTGCACAATGACACGGTGGTGGCGACCACCATGTCGAACATGGGACTGGAAGCGGCGCTCCAGCGCGGCGGCATTCGCATGTTGCGCGCGCCCGTGGGCGACAAATACGTGCTTGAAGAGATGTTGAAGACCGGCGCGACCCTGGGCGGCGAACAGTCGGGACACATTTTGTTCCGCGACATGGACACCACGACGGGCGATGGAATCCTGACCGCGCTGCGCGTGCTGGAAGTGATGGCGCGCACTGGAGAGTCGCTGGCCGAACTGGTCGCCGACATGAAAGTCTTTCCGCAGGAAATCAAGAATATTGCCGTGCGCGAGAAGCTGCCGCTGGAGCAACTCCCGAAGGTGATGGATGCCATTGGCGCGGCCGAGCGCGATCTCGACGGCAACGGCCGCGTGGTGGTTCGCTACTCGGGCACCGAGAAGCTGGCGCGCGTGATGATCGAAGCGGAGACGGAAGAAGCAATGCGCCGCCACACCGATGCCATCGCGAATGCGATCCAGCAAGCCATCGGGGTGTGACTCACCATAGTGAGTGATTCACCACAGAGACACAGAGGCACAGAGAAATAATGGATTGCGAACCGCTTGCCGAGTCGAGAAACCATGAATGTTGATAGCATAGGTTCCTTCTTTATCATTGTTGCGTTCCTGACCGTTGGCGAGGTTTGTTTAACGGCAACACAGCCCGAAAACTCTCCCACATGCTTGACCACTTATGAAAATCACAATCAGATCGATTACGGTCCCTTGAGAGTGCACGCAATTCAAGGCACAACTGTCATCGATGTGGGGAGCCAAGAGCAGCATGGGGTCCCAGGAGCATGCTTCGCTTTATTCACTGAGCGAGATCACAAGT
>CAVTSI010000006.1:0-489958 GCA_963737435.1 uncultured Acidobacteriaceae bacterium
CGTCAAGTGACAGTCAACCCAGTCAACCAATGGGATGGTCCGCCGGGCGGTGTCGGCGCGCGTCCTGATTACGTCATCGCGACGCGACGCCGAAGAAGCAGCCGATTTACTATAGCGAGTGGCGCACTTCTTCCAGAAAGTGGCCTCGACAGTGATCGAACGGCGTCCAGGAGAATCAGAGTGTCAGCGGAACAGCAACGCGCAGCTTCGATTTTCGACATCAACTTGCGAACGATGATGGTTACCCTCTTGGCAGGAATGTTCACGGCGAGCATTCTGGCTCCGGCGGTGCAAGCCCAGACCTTCCAGGTTCTGCATAGCTTTACCGGCTACGGAGACGGCAGTGTGCCTGAGGCCGGTGTGACGATGGATCGAGCCGGAAACTTTTATGGCACAACGTTCCAGGGAACAGTATTCAAGTTGTCGCACTTGGGATCGGGCTGGGTCCTGACCACCCTCTATACATTTCGAGGCGGCTCTGACGGAGCCAATCCCGCATCGAGAGTAGTCTTCGGTTCCGACGGCACTTTGTACGGGACAACCAGCGACGGCGGGGGCAACGGATGGGGCACGGTCTTCAACCTGAGACCACCAGCTACGGTTTGTAAGGCCACCGAATGTCCGTGGACCGAAACCATCATTCACCACTTCACGGGCAGCGATGGAGGCGCTCCGGAATTTGGCGATCTGGTTTTCGATGCCGCGGGAAACATCTATGGCACGACCTCGGGCGGCGGCGCGTACGGACAGGGAGTGGTGTTTGAGCTCACCCCATCGGGCGCAGGCTGGACAGAGAGCGTGCTGTACAGCTTTGCCGGCGGCCGTGACGGCGCCGCCCCCTATAGCGGCGTGACCTTTGATGCTGCCGGGAATCTTTATGGCACGACCACCCTGGGCGGAGCCCATTCTGTGGGCACGGTGTACGAGCTGACCTCTTCGCAGTCAGGTTGGTCTGAGACGACTCTGTTTGCGTTCGACGGCAGCGACCACAGCTTTACGCCCTACGGCGGATTGATCTTCGATCGGCAAGGGAACCTCTACGGCAGCGCTTGCGGTGGTCCGAACGGTGGAGGCACGGTTTATGAGCTTGAGCCTTCCAATGGAGGCTGGGCCTACAACCTGGCTTATGGCTTTTCCGGATATGCCGGGCCCCGGGACACGCCGACGATGGATGCGAGCGGAAATATCTTCCTCACGGACCTTAACACCGGTCCTGAGCAGGCGGGCTCGGTCTTCAAGTTAACTCCCGGAGCTGGTGGCTGGACGGCGACTGACCTTTACGACTTCAACGGCGCTAGCACTGGGGCAGCTCCCTTCGGCAACGTAGTCTTGGACGCAGACGGCAACATCTACGGCACCACAACGCTTGGTGGGACGCACAATCTCGGAGTCGTCTTTGAGATCACACCGTAACCAAGACGCTTCGGCACCGAGCGTTCCGCTATAACTGGCGTACCATCGCCATGTCGTAAGTAAAGATTCGAGCGCACGCGGGATCCAACTCATGAAAAACGGCTGCGCTCAGTTGAATGCGTGCGTAGACGCGTTGTGCTTCTGCCCAATCCGCCTCGTCGATCACTTGTCCATGCGCGACCGAAATCGCGGCTTGAGCCGCTTCGCAAGCGGGACGGATGGCCGAGCGTTCAAGAATCAGTAGCGAAGCATCCTCGAGTAAAAAAACCAATTGTTGCCCCGGCGTAGCCAGACTGCGATCCGCCTCTTCGAGAGCCGCTCTTGCTCTCTTCATATCGCCCTGCCGCATTCGCGCCCGCGCCCGCTCTAGGGCTATGGAAGGATCGTCTCGCAGCGACGGGGCGAGGCCATCGGCTAGGTCGCCCGATTCGCGATCTGCACCACGCCGACCGCACCACTGCATGCGCCGAAGTGCTTCGTTGCGTTCCTCGCTGGATTGCATGTGCCGCGCCGATCTTACCTTCCTTTTTTGCTTTTTTGTTGATGAGTGTGTGCGCCAGTGTTCAAGGTTCGCGCTACTCAACGAACTATACCCGGGACCCCATTTTCATCATGTGGGGTCCCATTCTCACTTTATGGGGTTCTATTCTCATCTCATGGGGTCCTCATTCTCACCTTTTGGGGCCCCATTCTCATCTCATGTGTCCACCCACACAGGCAGGGGGGAGGGGAAGAACTGGGGTGGGCTTGGGGCCAGTGAAGATAAGAATGGTCAGGTCAAATTGTGGGTGAACCCATAAGATGAAAATGGCGACAACGCGGAATCAAGGACTTAGGCTATGTTGGACCGCATAACATGAAACTCACGGACCCCAAGAGATGAAAATAACGCCGACAATTTACGCATGAGCTGAAAATCTCGCCAAGGGCTCTATGTTCGTCATTCGACATGTGCTTTTCCTGCCCTTGAAATTGTCCCAAAGGTATTAGCTGCGGGGAAACGGCTGGTCTGGGTTGAGTGCGTAGGTTGCGCTTCGACTCACGTCTCGAATCGGAACAATAAGGAGATGGTGGTGGGCCACCGATAAACACCCCGAGCGCTACGGACGCCGTAGAAGCTCGTCCCCAGTCTTCCAAATGCCGTTGAAGCAAGAGGTTTGTCAGCAAAGCCAATCCGCCCATCAGACTTGGCAGGCAGAGGACAATGGTCGCAATGAGACTGAGGACGACTTTGGCCTTCATGGGAGGTGGCTCTCCATCGTACTTACGGGTTATCCAAGAACTTCTCGAATGCTGGGACGATAACCTTCTCCGCAACATCCACACAGAGCTCCAAGACGTGATCGACCGGGAGTGTGGCCGGGCCCTTTCCGAGCGTCGCTTCAGCGAACGTTACAAAAGGAATGAATCCTCGCTGCACCTTCACGCGAGCAGGCATCATCTCCGGAGGAAAGAGCGATTCCAGTTCTGCACCAGCCTCAGTGCGACGAATGGTGAGGGTTTCAACACCGTTCTCGAAAACGGTAACTTCTCGACGGTAAGCTTGAGGACTAATCACATTCAAGTGTCTGTGCTTGTCGATGTTCGAGAGTTGAGCCAGAAGCCGAAGCTGATTGGCCGCATTCCTACGATAATACGGCTGCAAACCCTCGATGAATGTAAACGCTTGCTCGGTAATACCAGGAAGGGTCTTCCGAAAGTAGTTGAATGGCAAAGGAAGGTCACGAGGGCTGGGCGGATTTCCTGCAGCGGGGATCTCAGTCAGGAGGGGAAACTCGCAACGCCTAACCCAGTTAGCGGGCAGTTGGATTGCGTTCGGATTAAGCTTGACGAGATCGAATGTCAAGTGATCGAGTGCCGACCTGATTTGATACGTACTCACGCGCTTCCTCGTCCGCGACAGTCAAGTTCCTGAACAAGTATTCAAAAATGAATTGCGCTTCTCTGAAGACCGCCAGGAAAGCCGCGTCGGATTCGCCGTGTAAACCCGCGCTTGCCGCGCTGTAGAGCTTTCTTAAAGGATCATGGCCGCCTGGTTTCAAGTGGGGCGGGAGAATCTTCGAGGCAAAGTCGATCTTCTCCTCGACTCTGTGGCTTGTCTTAATAGCGTCAAAATTCTTCAGCTGTTCGCTCTCGAAGTTGGCAGACCGCGCGGCGGCTGCGATCAGATCAAGAAGATCATTAACCTTATTTTCAAGCACATGACGAAAATACGCAATGGCACCCAGTCCGTGGTTGAAACTAGCACTAATGAGTGCTTCCTCCCCATCAACTGTCTGGGTCAGACTCGTCAAAGTTGTAGGGGTGTTCACGTCTGCATCGCGAGTTGAACCCACGCCTGCCGATGCCGTGGGTGCGGAACACGTCGGCCCGCACGGCTGTGCCTCGCCATAACTAAACTAAGAACGGGCCTTTTTTTGGCCATCACGATGCCACCCATAAACGGCGCATGAGGTGTTGAGCATCAGTCGTCAAGGGTCCTGTGAAGTCGTGGAAGGCACAACTGGTGGGCGAATGCTTCTAACTCCACTTCTTGCACCGTTCTCAAAACGTTACTCTCACTCCGAGCTGGGCTGCGAACGGGATTCCCACCGTCGTTCCCGGGCCAAAGAAATCGCCCAGCGCGCCTGCAGGAACCAGCAACTGATTCGGGTTCGTAATTGGCACGTTGCACGCGGGAGTCGGGCAGAACGCCGTGGCATTGTACAGATTGTTCACCGGCGTGGGCAGGGCTGCGATGTCGGTGACATAATTCGCGCCCGGATTGTTGCGGTTAAACAGGTTGAAGAACTCGACGAACGGCATGATCTGCCAGCGTTCTCCAACCTTGAACGGCCGGGTGACGCGGAGATCAACCTGGATATAAGGTGTTCCGCGGAACTGGTCCAGCGTCGTTGGGTCCCGTTGATGACCGCTCGGTCATCTGTAGCATCGCCGAGGCCATTCACGTCCACAGGAGTCGTGAGAGTGATCGGACGGGCGCTCTCCGCCTGAATCAACGTCGTCACCTGAAAGCCGCCCGGAATGTAGACGATTCCCGCAAGGGTGAAGCGGCTGGTGACATTTTCTCCCGACGGGCCGTAGTCGCCAGGGGCGAATGGGTTCAGCGGATTGCAAACGCCGTTTACGTAATCGAAGAGCTCGCCCAAGACACAGCCCCAGGTATTTGCGCTTGACAGCACGTAGTTCGCGGTCAGGTTGAAGCGATGGGTAACGTTCCCCTGCAGGTGGAGCATCATCGCGTTGTAGCTGGAGCGGTTGTCCGACTTGAAGACCGAGAGGTTGGGGACGTTGGCCTGCTGGGTGGCTACGTCCGAGGCGAACAACGGCGAAAAAAGTGTGTAGCCCGCCTGGTAGTCGTAACGCCTGTAGCCATGAATTCCCTGCTCGTGGACGTAATCGGCGCTCATGATCCAGTTTTTGTGCCACAGGTACTGGACTCCGCCGCTCACGTGCAGAGCATAGGGCGTGTGGTAGTTGGGATCGATCACCGCTCCCGTGCCGCCGTTCGCCGCACCCGGCAGGCAGCCGGGAGCGCCGGGCTGATTGCAGGGCTGAAACGCCGAAGGCGTGTTCACGGCCTGGAACGCCGTCGCCCATCCGTTCTGCGCCAGATCGGCGTAGTACATGCCAATGCCGGCACGAATGACCAGGTCTTCAATCTGGTCGGGATTATAAGCGATGCCCAGGCGCGGCGCGAAGGCCTTGCGGTAATCGTGGGGCACGCCAGTGGCCAGGGGCAGTTGCAGCCCTTGGATGGTTTGCACGCCGGGATTCAGCGCCTGGCTTACGCCCGAAGCCTGGAACAATCCAAAGGTCGTGTCCCAGCGCAGGCCGTAGTTGATGGTCAGCTCCGGCGTGACGCGCCAGGTGTCCATGGCATAGAGGCCCAATCGTTGAACATTCTGCGAAAAGCTCCCGTTCCCGGCCGGGGTGGAAGTAGTCTGGCAGTTGGCGCCGTCGAATGGCGGCAGGCAGTTTAACTCGGCGGTGAGCTGATTAGGATTGGTCAGGTAAAACGTCGGGTTCTGCGTAAGGATGTAGGTAGTTTCCGCCTGACCCGGGAAGGCGCCGCTCAGCACCGGCTCGTGAATGAAGTCCACGCCGAACTTGGGCGCGTGCCTGCCGGTCGAGCCGCTGACGTCATAGCGAACCTGATACTTCTCCTGGTTGCGAATCACAGGGAATGCGGTGATCGGGGTGACAAACTGGTTGTCGCCGTAGGTTTCGAAGCCAGAGATGGTTTTCGAAGTGGAGCTGAACGGAAACGCCAGCGCAAAACCGAGATATCCATTTCGGTCCGCAGTACCGTGCAGATAACTGGTACCAAGAGTGAAATTCCCCACCCACGACGGACTGAAGGTATAGGTGTTGCTGATGACGCCATTCTGATAATTGGAGTGCGTCGTCGCACCGGTGGAGGGCAGAGTGGCCTGCTGGACCAGGGCGTTGTTGGTGGTGTAGTTGTCGAGGCGCATAGCGCACGAACCACTGCGAATGCTGCGATTGAGCCCAGTCGAATCGCATCATACCCGATATAGTCTTGGAACGGTACTTTAACGTACGGAGGCACGCCGATCGAAGTCGTGTTGGGAATCAGCCCCTCCTGCGCCAGTTGATTCAGGGCGTTGAATTGCGTCAGACTGTCGGGACTGTAGTTGACGCTGGCGTGCTCGTTCACCATCTCGAACCCGGTGAAAATCCAGACCTTGTCCTTCACGATCGGTCCGCCGATCGTTCCAACATAGTTCTGCCGCGAAAAGGGCTGCTTGGGCTCGGGCGCTGGGTTGTCGATGGGGAAGCGTGCATTCAGAGCCGCTGCGCGCTCAAACACCGCGAAGTCGCCATGCCAGTTATTGGTGCCGCTCTTGGTGCTGATGATCACCGCTGCGGCGGTGGTGCGGCCAACGTCGGCATTCGACTGCGAGGTTTGCACCGCAAATTCGCGCATAACATCCGGAGAAAAGTTCTGCAGGAAGCCGCCGATGTAATCGTCCGAGTTGTCCATGCCATCGACGGTAAGCTGATTGTTCAGGCCGGAGCTGCCGCCCGTGGACACGGCCGTGATACGCGCCTTAGTGGGATCGGAAGGCTCAACCGGTTCCGTGCCCGGCACCATGTATGCGATATTGGCAAAGCTACGGGCCGCCAGAGGAATGTCCTGCAGGTCCTTCCCAGTAACTACGCCCCCATTCACAGCATTCGTAGTATCGAGTTCCTGGGTGGTAATGGAAGAGGGCTCGGCCTTCACATTGACTGTCTGCTGAACGGACGCGGGCCGCAAGGTCACCAGGACGTCCCGCACAATACTCACCTGCACCGTGACGTCAGCGCTGGCTTCGGCAAACCCCGGAGCATCGACCACGATGTGGTAGTTTCCTGGCAGCAGGTCAGGGAGGCGGAATTCGCCACGGCTACCCGTGGTTGCTTGCCGCTTGACGCCGGAACCCTTATCGGTCACCGTGACGTTGGCAGACTTAATCCGTGCTCCGCTGGCGTCCTGCACTTCCCCAAGCAGCGAGCCCGTTGCATTCTGGGCGTTCAACGAAAACGGAAGCAGCAGTACTGCGATAAGCCTCAAGACTGCAGTTCGGAGGAAACGCTTGGATTTCACGTCCAGGTGCATAGTAGCTCTGCTCTTTCAAGGATGAACGAACACGTGGCGACGGATTTCGTTTAAGTCCAGCCCGCTGGAAATTTGGTGCCTACAGGCTACGCTGCAAATTCTTTTACTACCACCCCTAGTAGTTGCCTCGCCTTTGTTAAAGGTCGCGAATCTCAGACGCGACCTCTGAGGCGCTGCCCTTTCCATAAACTTGAAAGCGAAAATCGTGCTCTTCGTGCTCTTTCGCTTGATCCGCCGACCCACTCAACTAGTGATCACCAGTATCGGCGAGAGTATTCGTCAATCAAATTGCAAGGTGTGAAACTACCCAGATGTCGGGCACGTGGTAAGCGCATCGTTTCTTTTCTTCGGACCACGCGCGAATGCTGTCGACCCTTGCGCTTCGCCAAGCCCTCAACCGACGACCCACCTGCCACGTCGGGAAGTGTGTGGCTCACAATGCTAGCTATAAGAACCACTTACTACCATCTCCGTAGTTGAGAGGCGAGTCCACGTCTCCCAAGGCCTTCAACTATCTTTGACATTGTGTCTAACTACGAAATTGGTAGTAGGTCGCCAACCGCGATATAATTTCGTCCCAGTATTCAAGTACCATCCGTGGGGAAAAGTCTGCTGCTCAGCACCTGAGATGTCTTAAGGACATTGTTTCTGATTTGCGCTTGCGCATTTCCGTGACGAAGTGTGTCGCAAGCAGATCCTTTACTTTACGACTCGTACTTCGAATTCCAAAATCAACACATTTTTCCAAGGAGAATTTGACCGAATGAAGACACGTAGCGCACGCCTGGGTCTGCTGACGGCGTTGACCCTTCTGACAATATTCTGTCTGTCCGCGTTTGTGTATGCGCAGGCTGACAACGAAAAAGTAACTCCTAGGTTTGTGGTGATTCCGCCCAAGCCGGCGCTCCCCGGCACGCCTGAGCCAGCCTCTACGTTGCAGGAGTGGAACGGCTCGTTCACCTATAACAACCATCAGTACAACTACGTCATGGTGGGCGCGGATCCCTCCACCAACCAGGGAGCACTGATTCCGACCATCGTCATTCCTGTCAAGATTGTGCTCAGCGGGGGCCAGACCTACGACCCGTTCTCAGGAGGCCCATTCAGCGCCCTTGCACGGACGATTCTCTCCCCGATTTTTGACCACACCACAGACTACGTCCAGGGCGGCGTGGACTTGGGCCACACCCAGTACATCGACGCTTTCCAACGCGGCAACTTCTGGAGCATCGTGCAAAACAACCCCAACTCCCACTTGCTGCTAGGAGGCCCGAACTCGGGCGTGACCATCCTGCCGGAGTTGACTCTTAACGTGCCTTCCCAATCCGGCCACACCGGATCCCCGTTCGGCTTCCTGGTAGGCGAAGTTGACATCAACTACTTTGACAATCAAATCAGCAGCTACATGACCCAACAGCCGAAGATCCAGCCCAACACGTTTCCCATCTTCCTGGTGAACGATGTGTACCTCACCGAGGGTGGCTGCTGCATCGGTGGCTACCACAGCGCCAACGGTGCTCAGACGTATGCGATGTTCGACTACGACGACCACCCGGGCGTGTTCTCGCAAGACGTATCCGCGTTGTCGCATGAAGTGGGCGAGTGGGCCGATGATCCTTTGTATCCCAACCAAAACAACACGCCTTGCGGAATTTTGGAGGTCGGCGACCCGTTGGAGAATGGCAGCCCCGGCCACCCATACGGTACCTGGCAATATCCCTTGCACAACTTTACCTATAACTTGCAGGACTTGACGTTCATCGGCTACTTCGGAGCGCCGCTGAACACATCGGTCAATAGCTGGTACACCTTCCAGGATTATGGTTTCACCAGCATCTGCCAGAACGGCAGCTAAACCTCGACCCGTAGCACAACAATGCCGCCCGCTTCGCAAGGGGCGGCCTTCTTTTTACGTATGGATTTCGCCAGCTGGGGGCCGAACGTCAGTGAACGAAGAGGAGCTCTTGGGTCACCGCTCCCGCTGCACGTTTCGCCGCTCCCCGTTCCCGTGATCGACGCCCCAGCCTCGGTTCCGTTAAACCCCGCGCTCCCCACGCAGTCTGCCCCTTCTCACTTTTGATCCGGGCTCTCCTCCAGGGGATCACCCTCAACATAAAATGCTTCTGAATCAGTGGGTACCGACGTTACTTTTCCATTTGGCCAAGCGGTGGTTATCCAAGCTTTAGAAGGGCACCCCGGCCATTCGCAACCTACACCCCCATTCATTGACCAATAGCCCCACGTTCCCCATTTATTGGTCAGGCCATAGAGGTTCAACCGATATGTTCCTCCAGAGAGAACCGTGTTAGGATCGAAGGCAACTTTATAGCCGTACATCAGAAACCGATTGTCGTTGTCAAGCCTTTCGAGGATGGTCAGGTTGTTCGTCCCCTTCGCGAGTACCTTTGTCCCCAGCTCATCGGTTATCGACCATTGAACCGCATCGGGGTCGTTGAGATCGTTGACCTCAAGCACGTAAAAGGTGAAGCCGGTGATCTCAAAGTTTGCTGCTCCCGACAAATAAAACGTGTCTGTGGTCATATTCCCATTGTTGATCGCTGATATCCCGAAGTTTGGCTGGTAAGGGCCGTTGTCATAGAGCCTCAACTGACCGAGGAGCGGATGGACCCACAGAAGGCAAACTAATTTCAAGAGGATACTGTGCTTCTTCACGATCCCTCCTTTGAACCGGGATTCCCATTTTGCCCCAGCCGTGAGCGATTATGCTTCCGTTCCTCTGGAAAACAAACTACTCTCTTCTCTCCCTAGAAACTCCCCCCCGTTTCCGTGATCGACGCCCGCCCCCGGTTCCGCATGCCCACGCCGGAAAAGCATCGCCGCCGAATCCGCAGCGGCGGCTGCATCGCTTACCGTGGCGGCAGCGGTACGCTTCACGACTTGGTTGATCTGGGGGTCAACCGCTCAACCATTAGGGTGCGTCCACCGGCGCAAGAGCTTGCGTCGGGCGCAGCCGAGGGGATCGCGCACCCACGTCCGTGGTGGAGTGATCGGAAAGAGGGAGGGGCAGCCACCTGCCAAACTCTCTTATTTGCCGCAAGTCTCGCTCACCACCTTCAAGCTGGATACCTGAAAGTCGCCGTGCTTCCTCTCACCGGTTTCCTTCTTTTCGTAAGGTTGGCTTTTTTCCTCTTGTGCTGCCGATCGATTGGGGTTAAAGATGCCAGTCACGGCAACAGTCTGGCCGACGTGATCGGCAAAGGGGACATTGCTGTTCTGATAGAGCTCCCAATGCTGGTTGTTGGCGGCGATGAGAAAAAATCCCCCGGGTTCAAGACCTTTCTGAAGACAACCGGTTACGGTCTGCTTGGCGGGCGTTTTCTCCTCCGCCGTTTGCGCTGCGCCATACATCGACGCCGCAGTTAAACCCACAAATATGACGAGAACCATCCATAAGGAGAGTCTCGCGAATTTTCGAAGCATGATTTCTCACCTCCTTAGTCCGGACTAGTATAGCTTCTTTCCCCGGTAGTGTCTGTGATCGCAACACCGCTGCTAGTGCTTTTATCACGGAGCACGTTACCCCCGTTCTTAGCTAAATTGAGTCCAGTCTCTTAGTGCTCGGTTGTCGTGCTATCCATCCGACCCTTGCCACCGATCCTGCGAAAGGATTTCCGTCCCCTTACCACAAACTGGGCCAATCAAGGACCTTTGAAGCGCCTGCTCTCCTGACGAACGGAAAACCGAGCCTACGCCGCTCGCCATGGTAGCGTCTTTCGCCTCACAACACACTCTCAGCTGATCGCGACTTCAGGCTTTTGCCCGATCGCAAGCACAACAGCTCTCGCCTCTGCTCCGCGCGATTGAACACCTGGCTGCTCTTCTTTCCCACCTGCCTCGCGACCAGCATCGGGAGGTTACATCTGTTGCAGAGGTTCTGGAGGGCCCACGAGGCACTGTTGGTCATTCTTGCGATTGATAGAAGAGAAACATACCGCTTCTTGAATTCAGCGATCGACTCCTCCGTTACCCGGAAGGCTTTAGGAGTCCGTCTGGCTCTGAGCCATTCCAATTCAACCAATCGCGGGATTGTCCTGGTATTACATTCCAACTGGCGAGCGGCCTCGTTAATGGTCCTGGTATCTCCGTTCGCACGCGCCCGTTCGTCGTGCGCTAAACGCTGAAATCCCTCATACGACACCAGCAGCCCGGCAACCGTTCCGTCGACGTTGCCAACGATGGGCAACTCTCTCGACAACAGGGCGCGTACGACGTTTGCCTTGGCCTCGACGGAACCATACCATCCGCACGCAACGATTGCGAAACGGACGTGTCGGGGCGAGGACAGATCCGCGGGGTTCAGAGGAGGTGCCAGCCTCTTCAGTTTCTGAATGAAGGCTTCAATGTCCAACTCATGAACCCCTCGTTTCTTGAGCTGGTGGTTAACTTGGAAATCCCCACTCGCTTTCAGGCGTTCCCTCTGCAGACCTCGGACCAGCTGACGTGGCCCTTACTTTTCAACGCCAGGCGTACGCATTCACATTCGTTATCACTTACCGCGCGTCGGCCGTAACGCAGCAGAGTCTTCGCATTCTCGAGTCTTGGCTCCTTAGCCAGTTCGTGATCCAGTACGACTCGATAGGTGAAGCCGTACCCTCGTAGGCCGCTTGTCAACAGCTCGGTCCGGGTTGAGACCTCACTCTGCGATGCCTCGCACGCTGCTTTCACCTCCCAAATCTCCTGGTTACGGTCGATTTCGACGTAAATGTCTGGATAGTGGTGCCTGGTCTCGGTCCCGTCGAGGGCACTCTCAAAGCCAAAGAGTATAGGCTAGCCGACTCCGACGGCCTGATACCTACCATCACTTCAATTCTTACGCATTGCACAATTATGGTTTCACTGTGTCGCAAGAGATACCAGGGAACAAGCTCGCCTGGACGATCGTTGGATTGATGACGTTATTGGAGTTGGTCCGCAAATCCATCACAAGCGCCTGGCCTAAGATCGGGTTCTTGATAATAATGCAACCTTTGCCGTCGGCATCAATAATATCCCCCTTTGCTAGATGCCATTGGCTCATATCGCTTGAAATCGACTGATTGGTCATCGACACAATGCCCCATTTGTCCGCACAATGTTCCGGGGTGAACTCAATAACGTTTCCGCCGAAGGTCGTATAACTGTTTATTCCTGTTGCCGAAAATTGGATTTGCCCGTTGTTGGCTAAGGTTGTTGCCATGAAGTCGTTGAACGTGGGTTTGCTTTCGTCGACGGCCTCGAAGAAGCCGTAGCTGCATGTTGAGTTTGAGCAGTGAGCACGAAAGACAGCAACGGAAAATCCTCGCCCCGCCGGTACTGGCTACTGCTGGCGGAAGGACATCTGACGCGGCGGCGGTTCGGGGCGATGCTGGGCCGGATCGCGCTGCTACCGATACCGACGGGATAGGTGGATCGTGGTCCAGTCAGCAACGGAATCCGTCTATAGCCTGGTTGGGGTGAGGAGAGGTGTTGCAAAAGTAGGCCACAAATGGGGCAATTTTGGGCTGTGCAGGTGGGGGATGGCACACCTTCGGGAGTGCCCCCGATGACAAATCGTTTTTACGGTGTCGCGAACGGGCGAGACGGGTATAGTATGGTGCCGTTTTCGAGAGCAAAAAGGAAATCCCTGTTCAAGGAGTGTAATGCGAATTCTGCTCTACAACCCTGACAACAGGGTCACCCGCAACTTCATGCCCCACCTCTGGATGTTTCTGCTCGAGGCTCTCACACCTCCCGTACATGAAGTCCTGCTGGTCGATGGCAATGCCCAACCGATGGACGAGACCCAAATTGCGCAATTCGTCCGCGACCAGAACATCGGACTGGTTGGTATCGGCGCCATGACCAGGATGGTCGCCAGAGCATATGGCATGGCGGACGCGATTCGCGCGACGGGAGTTCCGGTGGTGATGGGAGGGCCGCATGTGACTGAAGAGGCCGATGAAGCTCTCGGCCGCGATGGCGGCCCCCGCCACGCCGATGCCGTTGCCTTGGGAGAAGCCGATGAGACCTGGCCGCAAATCGTCGAAGATGCGGTTCGCGGCGAGCTGAAGGAAATCTACGCGCCCGTGGATGCGATGGGCAAAGAGCGCAAGCCTTCCCTGAATCACTATCCCACGATTCCGTGGGGCAAGCTTGATCTCGACCAGTTCAATCTCATTCCCAAGCTGATGCACCCCTTGCTCAAGGGTTTCCGCGAAGGATGGGGAACCTTTCGCATCGTGCCAGTGGAATCGGGACGAGGCTGTCCGTACGGCTGCGAGTTCTGCACGGTCACCGGTTTCTTCGGCGACTCGATTCGCTTCCGCACGAATGAAAGCGTCGTCAACGAATTGCTCCTGCTAAAAGCCCGCGCCCGCAAAGAGGGAGGCCAGATCGCGGTCTTCTTCATCGACGACAACTTTGCCATCAACATAAAGCGCACCAAGTTACTGCTGCGTGACATCATCGCGGCCAAAGCCCAAGTCTTTTGGGTGGCGCAGATCAGCGCCAATCTTCTGCGCGACGAAGAACTGGTCGATTTGATCGCCGCCTCCGGAGGCAAGTGGATCTTTATCGGAATGGAATCGGTCGATCCGGCAAATCTGAAGGACGTGAATAAAGGATTCAATAAGCCCGGCGAATATGCCGCCGTGCTGGAGCGGCTGGCAAAACGCAATATATACGCGATCACCTCGTTCATCTTCGGCATGGACAACGACACCCCGGGAGTCGCGGAACGCACCCTGCAGCAGGTCCGTACATGGCCTCCGGGCTTGCCGATCTTCGGACTGCTCACGCCGTTACCCGCAACGCCTCTATACAAGCGGCTGGAGGCCGCCGGACGGCTCACGCGCCCGCGGCACTGGCTGGATTTCGTTCCCTTCACCATGGCGCACAGTCCGCTGAAAATGACGATCGAAGAAGCACATGCCGAACTGCACTATGGCTGGGCTCACTCCTATAGCCCGGAAGCACTCGCCCAGGCCGTTGCGGCGCTGGACGACCAGCATGTCGGGGATCGCTTCAATATCTTCCTAGCGCGTCTTTGTTTTCGCGGAATCTATTTCCCGATGATGAGGAAGTCGTCGTGGCTGCGTGTCGTTCTCGAGAACCGGCGAACGATTCTGAGGCTGCTCAAAGAGGGAGTGTTCCGATGGATGCGTCCAGGAAATTCTAGCAGCCGGGATCCCTTTGGCGTGGCAGCGCCCTCTGCATCTGCCGATTCCGCTAACATTTCTCATTGATTTAGAGCCTTTAGGTTCGAGGCCACCGCTGGCTTTTCAACCCCCCCCTCGGAAATATGCGTTGAAGGCTACGCTTTCACGCAGTGTTCAAAGTTCGCGATACTCAACGATACCCGGGACTCCATTTTCATCATGTAGGGTCCCATTCTCACCTTATGGGGGTCCTATTCTCATCTCATGGGGTCCTCATTCTCACCTTATGGGGTCCCATTCTCATCTCATGGGTCCACCCACAAGGAGGGGTAGCTAGTGGTAGTGTGGGTGGACGCATAAGATGAAAATGGGGACAACGCGGAATCAAGGACTTAGGCTACGTTGGACCGCATAACATGAAACTCACAGACCCCAAGAGATGAAAATAACGCCGACAATTTACGCATAAGCTGAAAATCTCGCCAAGCCGCTCGTTTCTGGACAACTTGCGAATAGCCGACGATCCGGGAAGCGACGGGTTCGTGAACACATGCTCGTTTGGAGGGAGCTTCAGGCGGCCTGTCACTTCTCACCACAGCCGACTATACGGACAAGTGGGAGTATCGCCTCAGGATTTCTCAACAATCGGAACGGCCACAGACGGCTTGCACTGGGACTAGTGCGTAGAGGTGTCTCGTGAATTGGCGCTGAACCAGATTCGGATTCCTGCGCCTGCTTGACTCTTCGCATTTCATCCGCAAACCCGACCGGTTCATCCAAGAACACAAAATGTGCAGAATGATCGAACCAGGTCAGCTCTTTTTGAGGGGCGTGTAGGCGTTCAAAATAATCGGTCGTACAGACAAACGGATCGGTGTAATCGAAACGCCCAGTAAAGAAATAGAGAGGCACGTCGACGAAGGTGACTTCGTCCATGAGCGGCCCCTGAATGGCGTTGAACTTCATGTTGCGGCCGGAGAAGCTCACGCCCTTTTTTACTCTCCACACATCCACCAAATTGTATTCTGGCGCGGTGAGGCCAGCTTTCAGGAGCGGTTTCCAATCTGTAGCGCTGTGGATCTCTGCCCCGTATTTGAATAGCCAATCCTCTCGATCCAGTGCTTGCCCAGCTCGAAGCTTGGTCAGCGCTTCCTTATCGCCTCTGGCTAAGGCTTGTTCTCGAATCCATGCATCTTGGATATCGTGCTCTCGAGCAGGCGAGCACGCTTCCTGCCCAATTGCCACGTACGCGCGGAAGAGCTCTGGATAACGCTTCGCCATGAGCATCCCAAGATAGCTGCCATAAGAAAACCCCACGAGGTAAATCTTGTCCTTATGGAACCGCTGCCGCAGCACATTGGTGAGCTCGCGTGTGTCTGCGATCTCCTGCTCGACATTCATGGATTCCGGAGGAACCGCGCTGCTGTACGATTTGCCCGCACCCCTGCGGTCCCACTGCACGACCACGAAATCGTTCTCCAGAGGCGCTTGGAACTTGTGGGCTAAGAACATCGTCGGCATTCCCGGCCCGCCATGCAGGAAAAGCAGTACCGGATCGTTACGGTTTCGGCCGCGGATGAGAATGTACTGCTCGATGGCGCCAATCCTGATTTTTTCAAGCGACGCGATGCTTCCAGGCACCTCTTTTCCTTCGGCATCGCGTATTGATGGGGTGTACGAATGCAGACCGAAGTAGGCGAGAATACAGAGAATGAAGACCGCCAAAAGCCAGAGCGTTCCTCGTCGCTTCAACACAGAATCGGATGATACAACGGTTTCCCTTCGCGTCGAACTTTCAATTCACCCGGATACAAGAAGACAATCCCTTGGCTCAACTCGACGACGTGCATTCGATTTTGAGACTGAGTTATGAGACCCTGAAAGGGCTGATTTCATTGGCCTCACGGGGCGTCGCAAAACTTACCCTTTGTGAGACGGTCCGCCGTTCAGAAGATCGGCTTTAGGACCATCCGGCCGTACGCGATGAACGCCGTGAGGAGACCCAGCACGCCGCTTAAGATGATGGGCGTGATCTCGCCGTACTTGACGTGCACCCAGACGAACACGAAGCTCTCGACCGTCAGGACCGCGGCGGCCACCACCGTGAGCGTCGGCTGCCAGTGGAAGGCGGCGGGGACGATCAGCCCGACCGTGCAGACGAGTTCGAGGATGCCGAGCGCCTTCCAGACTTCGCGCGGCAACGCACCAAAGGACGGGACCCCCTCGCTTACCTTGTCGAACATGAAAACCTTCATGACGCCCGACGCTCCATACAGGAGCGCGGCGAGGACCTGCAGGACCCACAACAGGATGTTCATCGTGTGCCTCCTCCCGGTTTCCGCGTCGGCGCGCGCAGGGCGGTTTCTCCCCGCGCGATCCACGTTCTGAGCCCAGATCTAGTGGCCATAAATAACCTCATGATAATTCCCCTTAGTGTTGCACAGAGGACCCTTTGTGAGACCTCTCATACATCCTCACGACGGCTGCTTCTAAATCGCCTGGCCCAATGACGAGATCCTCCCGTTTGGCCCGTTTTTTCACCAAGGTAGTCAGTTCATCCCTTTTCGTTTCATCCATGTTCTTGTAGGTCTCTTCGATCTCCATCCGTTGACGTTCTGCTTCGGCTTTTGCTTTGGCTTTTGCCTCGGCTTCTGCCTCGCAGCGTCGGCATCGACCGAAAACTCCGTGGGGGTAGCACCGTTTCGATCTGAACAGGTCGCTTAGAAACCAATAGGCGATAAACAAGACAAGTAGCCAGCCCAGCCAGCTCATAAATAGGAGTTCCCTCAGCCCTGTTTCGCTCAGATTCTACCCTTTGTGAGACGGAACTGCGAGTGTCGCAATCGGAGCCAACCTGTTTGTCACGCGCTCGCGGACGGCGCGTCGCCTGCTTGAAAGTGCCCGCTTAGGGAAGCGCCGCGCGAACAGCCATCGATACGCCGCGCAGCGTTTACCTTCGTCCCCGATCAACTTGACGTAAAACGCCCCAGGGTCTACGAATGCTATTGGGCGCATTTCGCGGCGGAAATCCACTTGAGCGAATAGTCGGCGTCACGTCCTTGTGGCCGCGACCGGTGGGAGTTCTTCAAAAGCCCGCGATGGGCGTTTCCCGTCAACTTGACACCGAACAGCCCAAGTTCCGGATCGGCCATCATCCGCAAACTGCCGAAGAGAAGCGTGTTGCCTCAAACAGTCGGGGAGAGTGTTTGCCAGCCAGCTACTGAAGCTTTGCATACTCGGCTTTGGCTTGCTCGTGGATGGGAATGTCAGCATCGGCATCTTTCCAAAGTGTAAGGAAGTCTTTGTAGTAAGTGAGCGCGCGGACGCGGGCAGCATCGGCATCAGCACCCGTCGAGTTTTTTGTCTGTAGCGCATTCGCGCGGGCGATCCCCAGTCTTGCCAGCGCGCCGGTCCAGCAGTTCCAGATCATTCCGCTATGATCGAGAGTCTTCTGGAATTCTGTTGCAGCTTCCTTTCCTTGTCCGGCCAGAAGGTATGCCTGTCCGCGAATATAGCTCGAATAGACACACGACAACGGGGCCGTGAACAGAGTCTGACCGTATTCCATCGGCGGCAGCGCAGTTTCCAATGCTTTAACAGCGCCGGCGGCGTCTTTCCGATCAAGCGCCAGCTGACCACGGATTATCGGCAGGTACAGTGATTGTATTTGAGTATCGACTGGGTATCGCTGGTTGAGTGCTTCTAGGAGAGCTTGTCCTCGCGACGTGTCGCCCGTCATTGCATAGGCGATCGCTGCCGCGATACTGACGCCCTTAGCATCAGGCGCAACCTTGAGTCCCGCTGCCGCTAACTGGCGCGCTTCTTCGAAGTTGCCGAATGCAGCCTCCCGGATTGCAGCGTTTTCCTGCCACTCTCCTGCTGCCTCTTTATTATCGGCAGTGACGGCAGAACTTACAGCTTGTTCGGTCAGCCCCCGCGCACTGTGTACATGACCGGCAAATGCCTCCGTCTCGGCGGCCAGCGAACGCCCAAAAGTCTTGTAGTCCATGTTGTTATCAAACCACCGTTGCTGCTCCGCCATGGCAGGACCATCTGCGGCGATAAATGCCAGAGCGTATGAAGCTGTGTGGAGCATGTAGTCGTCCACCTTCAGCGTCTGCGCTTCTTTGATGACCTGGCGAGCCTCATCAAAGCGCTGCAGTGCCATGGCGAAGTAAGAAAGACTTACATTGACGTAAGAACTCCTGCCGCGTTGGCGTGCCAACTTTGTCTCTTGCCTGACCAGTTCCGCGCTTTTGTCATATTGTCCTAGCAAAGCGAACACGTCGGCCAAATTGTTGTAGCTCGACAAATCTCGCGGATAATTCTCAATCTTCTCTTGATACGCCTGAATTGCCTTGTCCAGTTCTCCCGTTACAGTGTCGTAATAGGCAGTGGTTATCGTGAGCTTTTCCCGTTCGCCGGCATGCTCCCGCAGCTCATAGGCCTTGCTGTAGTATTCGCCGGCCCGTTGTATCTGTTGTAGTTCGAAATAGTCATTAGCCAAAGCGTAATAGGCCAAAGCAAAGTTTGGATCGAGCTCGATGGCACGCTGCTGGTAAGGCAAAGCGGCGGCGGTGCCTTGCATGCTTACGGTTCGCTCCCCGAGGCTGTAAGCTTTCAGCGCTTCCAGAGAAGAAGTCGTGGCCTCGCGGAGCGGCACATCAAACTTCTGTACGCTCGCGAGAGACTCTCCCAGTGCGCTACGCAGTTTCGCCGCTGCCTCGCCAATGGAGTTCAGCACCTTCTCCTTACTCGGCGCCGTAACTTGCTGCTGGGCGAGCGGGTCTTCTGTCAGGCAGTTCACGGCCTTCAAGTCCAAGACATACTCGGTTCCCAGGATGGCGATGGCTCCGGCAACGTAGGCCTTGCCGCCCGCACGTTGGCAGAGCTCACGCGCAACATTGGGTGTCAGTTTTGTCTCGGCCGGGCGCGTCATCAGCTTCAACGTCGCAGCCACCCTGTTGTCGGAAAGCACATTCAGGAACGGAGATTCATTCAGGGCCACCGTCAGCGCCGTCTTCAACGTGTCGTCGAAGACCGGATCGCCGGTTTTATTGTCGAAATCGGCAATGACGATGATGTCTTTCTCGGTCAGCTTGGGAGCTTGATATGAGCGGTAATAGAGCAGCCCGCCAATCACAGCAGCAATGACAACCAGTGATGCCATGGCGATGATCGGCCAGCGGTTCTTCTTCTCTACAGCAGATTGACTGTGGCTGGAGGGTGCCTCGACCGCCTTTGCCTTTCCCGAATCCTCGGCCCAAACCCCGCCGCCGGAGGCAATTGTGACTGCGCCCGCGCTCACCGCCTTCGACGACCCGGATGCGACCGCTGCAAAACGGCTACTGTCGGTGTCGCGCTTCAGCCGCTGCAGGTCGGCGCGCATCTCGGCGGCGCTTTGATAACGCAGGTTCCGGTCTTTCTCTAAAGCCTTGCCGATTAGCGCTTCCAGCCCCGCAGGCATCTCCGGGTTCAGCTGTGACGGCGGCGCAGGGTGTGTGTGCAGGATGGCGCCACAGATGTCGCCCGCGCTTTCGCCGTCGAATGGAATCCTGCCCGTGGCCATCTCGTATAGAACCGCGCCGAACGAAAACAGGTCGGTGCGCGCGTCGAGGTCACGCGCCTTGATCTGCTCGGGCGACATATAGGCGACGGTGCCCAGCATGGCACCGGGGCTGGTCAGATGCTGCGCGTCCGAATCTGAGACCAGCGTTTCCGACTCGCTGCTGTGCACCGCAACTTTGGCCGTCACCTTCGCCAGTCCGAAGTCGAGAATCTTGGCATGTCCGCGCCTTGTGACGAAGATGTTCGCGGGCTTGATGTCACGATGGATAATGCCTTCGCCATGGGCGGCGTCGAGCGCTTCGGCGATCTCGAGGGCTATGGGGAGAAGCGATTCCTCCTCCATGGGCCAGCCCGCGATGATGTGCTTTAAGGTGGTGCCATCCAGAAACTCCATAACCATGAAAAGCGCGGTCATCTTGCTCACCGATGTCGTGAATTGTGCAGATATTGGGGTGGTTCAAGGCGGAAGCTGCCTGCGCCTCACGCTGGAACCGTGCGAGTGCCAGCGGATCGCGCGCTACATCATCAGGCAGGAACTTGAGCGCTACGTAGCGATGAAGCCTGGTGTCCTCAGCCTTGTACACCACGCCCATACCGCCCCCGCCGAGTTTGGCAAGGACGCGGTAATGCGAAATCGTCGTTCCAATCATGAAAAGCGGTTAGCGAAGAAGCCTGATGATAGGGCGCGGAGAAGTGGCAGTCAATACATCCTCGCAATATGTTGGGAATGCCGGACTCGGACATTTACAACGAGTCTGTTCTAAGCCGTTCGTCGACAACCCGGAATCCTATCCACCTGGACGAGAAGTCGGCGTTCCGTCGTTGTGGCCGCGACTTGGTGGAGTTCTTCAACAACACGGGTTGGGCGTTTCCCGTCCAAGTGAAGCAAACACGTTCGTAAACACTTGCCGACTTCTCGGGAGTTATCATTAACCGCTCGAATAGCGACGAATCCTGGCTACTGCAACTTCGCGTACTCGGCTTTGGCTGCTTTGAAGATGGGAATGTCGGGATCGGCATCCTTCCAGAGGGCGAGGAAGTCTTTGTAGGCGGCGAGGGAGCGAGTGCGGGCGAGGTCGGCATCGGCGCCTTGCGAGTTCTTCGCCTGCAGCGCGTTGGCGCGGGCCACGCCGAGGCGAGCCAGGGCTCCTGTCCAGCAGTTCCAGACGATGCCGCTATGGTCGAGAATCTTCTGGAACTCAGCGGCCGCTGCCGTGCCCTGATCAGCCGCCAGATACGCCTGCCCGCGAATGTAAGTCGGATACAGGCAGGAGGTCTGGTTGAAGAATGCAATCGCTCCGTACTCAATAGGAGGCCACGTGGTGCCGAGGTAGTTGGCCGCTTCGGCTGCACTCTTGCGGTTCAGTGCCAACTGCCCCTCAATGGCGGGCAGCCACAGCGACTGCATCTGGGTGTCCAGTGGGTACCGTTTAGAGAGGTCCCGCGCCAGCGATTCGGCTCGCGCTGTATCGCCGATCATAGCGTTGGTCAGAGCGGCTAGCACCTCGACGCCTAGGCTGACCGGGCTGAGTTTCACTCCTGCTGCCGCTGCTTGCCGCGCCTCTGCCAAATTGCCAAAGGCAGCGTCGCGCAAGGCCGCATTTTCCAACCAAATTGCCGCGTCTTCTTTGCTGTCGGCCCTCATGGCAGAGTCCGAAGCCCGCTTACTTAACTGCCGCGCCCTAACCAGATGGCCTGCGTCTGCTTCGGTGTCGGATTCGAGCGAAAGCCCGAAGTGCTCGACGTCAGCTCTATCCGCGAACCACTGCTGCTGCTGGCTAATGGACCCCGCGTCCCCCGCAAGAAAAGCTAGTGCGTAGAGCGCGTTGTGAAAAATCATGCCATCGAGCTTTCGGCTCTGTGCTTCCTGAATCGTCTGCCGTGCTTGATCAAAATGCTGCAAAGCAAGGTTGTACAGAACTACAGCTTCACACGGGCCCACATCATCGCGTGCGAGTTGCTGAGCGTGGATTGCCGACTCCATTGCCCGTTCGTAGCGCCCTTGGGTAGCATAAAGCACGGCCAAGCTAAAGTATCCGACGTAGTCTCGCGGATAGTTGTCGACCATCTCCTGGTACGTTTGGGTCGCCTTGTCCAGTTCTCCAGAAACGCGCTGATAATAACTGGCACGTATGAGTAGCTTCTCCCGCTCGCTTGCGTGCTCCCTGAGCTCAAACGCCCTAGTGTAGTACTCGCTGGCACGGACTAGCTCGGCTTGCGTGAAGTAACCCGAGCCAAGTGCGTGATATGCCATTGCAAAGTTCGGATCCAGGTGGATGGCGCGGTTTTGGAATGGGAGAGCCGCTTCGACGCCCTTCTCCCGGGCAATCTTAGTGCCCAGGCTGTACGCTTGCAGGGCTTCGAGCGAAGAGGTCGTGGCTTGTTCCAGCGGAACGTCGAATTTTTGCACGGTGGCCAAGGACTCCCCCAGTTCACTGCGCAGCTTCACGGCAGCCTCGCCGAGGGCGTTCAAGACCTTCTCTTTAGAAGCTGCAGTGATCTGCTCCTCTGCCAGAGTGTCGCCGCTTTGGCAGTTCACCGCCTTCAGGCCCAGCACATACTCGTTCCCCAGGCTGGCAATAGATCCGGCAATGTAAGCCTTGCCGCCCGCACGTTGGCAAAGCTCCCGCGCCACGTCGGGAGTCAGTTTTGTGCCCACCGGGCGGGTCATCAGCTTCAATGTCGCTGCCACTCTGCTGTCGGGGAATACGTTGAGAAACGGAGACTCGCGCAATGCAATCATGAGCGCCTGCTTGAGCGTGTCATCAAATACCGGCTCGCCGGTGGTGTTCGCGAAATCGCCCAACACAACCGCGCCCTGCTCGGTGAGCGTGGGGCGCTGGCGAGTATGCAGGAAAACATCTATAGCCGCCGCCAGCAGAGCCAAGCTGAACATCACTCCCAGCCCCACCATAACCCTAGTTTTGATCGTGGCTTTTTGGGGAAGCAAAGATTGCAGACGGGAAACGGCAGCAGATCTCTCCGCTTGCAGGGGCTCTTTTGCACGGTCGTCATTATCCTCCTCCGTCGCGACGAAGCGCATGGCCCGGAATTCTTCTTCGACTACTTCTTCTTCCGCCAGTGCCTCCGATGTTTCCACATCTGCAATGAACTCATAGCCCAAACGGGGAATGGTCCTGAGAAAAGCCGGCTGTTGGGCCTCATCGCCCAACGCGGACCGCGCCTCTTTGATGCAACGCGTCAGTGCGTTTTCTGTGACCGTGACGCCTGTCCATACGGTGTCTAGCAACTCATCTTTGGTTACAAGGTGTCCGTGCCGCTCGAGTAGGTAGAGCAAGGTTTCGTAAGTTCTAGGACGAAGATAGATTTCATGCCCGTCGCTGGAGAGGCGACGGTCGCGCGTTTGCAGCGTGAAGTTGCCGAAGCGATAGGTTACAGCAGGGTCTTTCATCGGGGCGCTCCCGACCCGCATGCGTTTGACAGAGTTATGTCACAACTAAATCACGCATGTATCAAGACATCCCAGGCTGTTTACCGCCAGTATATTCTCGCGCGCCACAGACGCACTCCGGTTTCGTAAGGACTGGAGTCTCACGTCCTGAAATGGGAATGAAAGAGGGACGTAATGAAACGCACGCGAATACTGACTGCCATTCACTATCGTCGCTCGTTCAAGAAACCCGTGACGCGAGAATTGCCGACTCATTGTCCGGTTTGCGGCACTCCTCTGGTCGCCAGCGAGGCCGGTCAGACGCAAAAGGAGTGCTGTAAGACACAGCACGAGTCGCCCTCAACTTCGCAAGAGGCGACGTGAGAGGTCTTGAAACCAAGCTAGAGCAAATCTGCGCTGGCGCCTCGGTTCGGTTCCAACGCACTCACTTGTGAAGGAGATATGTCATGAGCAAATCATTCATGCTGACACTGCTGGTATTTCTGGTAGCAATCCCCTTGCTGGCTCAACCGAATCCTGCCGGCACCTGTTCCGTGGCGACTCTCAAGGGCATGTATGGCGCATTTGCAGAGGGTACGATCCTGGCTCCGTTCCCAGGCTTCCCCCCGCCACCCTACGCGGGTGTCGTGGCAGGGCTGCATAGCTATGACGGTGAGGGCAACGTAAAGGTCAGCTACGCTGCAAGCTTCGGCGGCGTAATCATTCCGTGGGGCGCTACAGCCACGGGAACTTATTCCGTGAACCGTGACTGCACGATCTCCGTAAGCGTCATGGCGAACGGAGGTCTTCCGGCCAATTTCGTAGGAACCATCACCGGGTCCGGAATGACCCAAGAAGTCCACATCATGTACACGGACGGTTACTGGGTCAACTCCGGAACGCTTAGGAGAACACCGCACGGCATATGCACCCAGGAAACCCTCAAAAGTACCTACGCGCTCTTCGGGCAAGGCCTCGGCAGCGTGCCGGGCTTTCCTCCAATGCTTCCCGGGGCCCACGCCGGGATGATCATCGCTGACGGGCACGGAAATCTCGCCGGCAAAGAGACGGTTAACCTCGCGGGCACCTCCGGATCGGATACGTTTACCGGTAGCTATACCGTGAGCGCTGATTGCGTGCTGACGATGACGATCAATGCCTCGCTGGGCGTGTTCCATTTAGTAGGAACGATCACTGGTGAAGGGAGCTCGCAAGAGGTCCACACAATATTCACCAACTCAGGCTGGGTCTTCGCCGACACCGACGAGAAGCAATAAGCCGACAGTTACGCCACTTGTGGCTGGGGGCATCCAGCCGCCCCCAGCGTTGTAGCAGCTACAACACGCTGCATGCTCGCGGCGGAAATTTCGGAGAAAGAGCGCAAGCTTCTCTGGAAATCGGAGCGGTGCAGATTTCAAGTCGGACCAAATCTGGTCTTTCGACTTGTCGCCCGCGGGAAAGAATCTTGCTGTTTTGCGCGGCCACTTCAATTCGGACATGGATCTGCTGCAAGAAACCAAGCCGAGTTGGCTAGCTGGGGCTCTTCGCCTTTTCGGCAGGCGGCCAACTAGTACTTAGTTGCATTGAAAAGCGGTCTATGTCATGATGGGGTATGAGCAAATACCCCACCGCCCTCACATTGACGACAGAAGACCGCTCCACGCTGGAGAGCTGGGTTCGCGCCGGTAAGACGGAAAGGCGTCTGGCCGAGCGAGCCCGCATGGTTCTGGCCGCAGCCAACGGTCAAGGCACGATTGCGATCGCCCGTGCGCAGCGCAAACGGCCCGCAACCGTCAGCAAGTGGCGGGTACGTTTTTCCCAAGCTGGTTTGACCGGGCTTCAGGACGCCCCGCGGCCAGGAGTTGCGCCCCGCTACGACGAAAACACCAGGCGCCGCGTTCTGGACCAACTGGACCAGCCGCCGCCAGCCGGCCATGGGAGCTGGACCGGAGCGTTGGTGGCGAAGGCCTTGGGGGATGTATCCAAACATCAAGTCTGGCGCGTGCTGCGCACCCAAGGAATCCATTTACAGCGGCGCCGTAGCTGGTGCATCAGTACCGATCCCCAGTTTGCCGCCAAGGCGGCCGATATCGTTGCCCTGTACCTGGACCCGCCGGAACACGCGGTCATCCTTGCGGTGGATGAAAAGCCGCATATTCAAGCCTTGGAGCGAGCGCAAGGCTATTTAAAACTACCCAACGGCCAAGCGGTGACCGGTTTCAGTCATGAGTACAAACGCCACGGCACCACGACCCTGTTCGCCGCCCTGAATGTGCTCACCGGCCAAGTCCAGGGCGGACACGCTCACCGGCGTCGACGCCGCGATTTTCTTGCCTTCATGAACGCGGTGGTCGCACTCTATCCGGGCCGGGAACCGCACCTGGTGGTGGACAATCTCAATACCCACAAACCGAAGCATGACCGTTGGCTGGCGCAACATCGCACGGTTCATCTACACTTCACGCCTACCCACGCCAGTTGGCTCAATCAGATTGAATGCTGGTTCAGCATCCTGAGTCGTCGCGCTTTGCGAGGGGCAAGTTTCACCTCGCCCCAGCAGGTGCGAGAGGCGATCGACCGATTCATAGCCGCATACAACAAAACCGCCACGCCCTTCGAGTGGACGAAACGTGAGCTCCGCAATGTGCATCCCCATTCATCTTACGCTAATCTACGCAACTAAGTACTAGCAGTCAACTACCAACCCCGCATAAGGCACAATCAAATCACCTGCTACACTCACACGTCGTAAGACCGGCTGGCCAGAGGTCTTCTTGTGCGGATTTCGCAGGATCGGTACTCGGAAACGCTCATGTGTTATAGGGATTTGGCGTCGAGTCAGTCCTGTCGGGGGGGCTAAATCACTTGGACGAGAAGTCGCCGTTCCGTCCTTGTGGCAGCGACCTGGTGGAGTTCTTCAACAGCACGGGTTGGGCGTTATGCGTCAAGTTGACATGACACCGACTTCGCGGGAGCAATCCCCCAGACCCGTTTTTGGCCAACGTGTGAATGGCGAATCGTAGAGACAAGGCAGTCTTACTCAATCGAAAAGACTGCGACCAAAGATTGCGGATTAGAACACGAACATCAATATGCTGCAGACTTCGCATCCATCAGGGTCGCCGTCGTTGCAGGCCATGACGTGACCGTAGCTGAGCTTGAGGGACACGTGCCTGGAGAAAGCCACTTCGCCGGTGCCGCCGAGGAAGTACGCGCGCACGGACCTGCTTGCACACGGCGCCTATCCCGTGCCAGCGGACGTGATATAGGGTCAATGAGGTGAGCTATTTTGGACGTTGTACAAGGCGTGCTAGAGAAAACCCCCAAGCTCATTCACTTGGTTCACCCCGTTCACCGGGTTTGTTAGCAAGACGAAAACGGAAGCCTAATGTCGCTTCTGACCTCGTCACGCCAGTTTCTATTCCTTTTATAGATAACGCTCGCACTTCAACAATGTGTCGTCCCTTGCTGCGCCTCAGTTCCAGAACGTTTCCAGGTCTGAGCCCGACCGGGTTGCACGTCTGCGATCCTATTGTTCCCGGGGCTCGGTCGGCCGCGATGGCACCTGGAATCCGCCTGCCGGAAGAGCCGTGTTGGCAGTCTCAAGACAAGGGGTTGATTGAATTCCCGGGCGTGAGGATGTCAAAGCGGAGGCCGCTGGCGGGCATGCGGCCGCCGAGGGTTGTCGAGCGGGAAACCCAGAGGTGGAGAGCGCCGTCGGGAGTGCGGCCGAGTTCGAACCTGCGCGAGAGGTTCAGGCCTTCGTCGGGGATTTCTTCGTCGCGGACCTGGAAGCCGGAGGGCATTAACGGGGTCGGCTGGACCGGAGGAGCGGTCACGAGTTGGGCTTCCACCAGGAAGCGCCCCGCGGCCGATTCGGTGAGCACGAGCGGGACACGGGCGTCCCGGAGCGCCGTCATCGGGGAGTAGATCCAATCGCCGGGGCCGGATGCGTCGGCGGCCAGTGCCTGTGCGGGGGTAACGGGCACGCGGTGGAGAGCCCACGCCAGGTCGGCGGCTTCGTCGCGTGTGAAGACAACCTCTTCAATCGAGTCGCTGGTCAGGAAGCTAATGTTGGGCGGAGGCAGCAAAAGGTAGTTGAGTTTGCCGGTGCCTTGCGTGACTTTCCAGAGCGACCAGTTGGGATCGGGGCGGACTATGTCGGCGGGGCGGATGATGGTGGTGACGCCATAGGTATCGGTGATCTGCAGGCTGTCGATCGTTGAGAGCGAGGCGGCAGGTAGGCGCAGCGAAAGCAGGAACCAGTCGGGGGCAAAGGCTAGAGCGGCTTCGATCAAGAGGAGCCGCGCGGTGTCAGAGGGGCCGGCTTCGATGCGGGCGGCGTCGGCGGTCGGGTCTTCCACTTCCCAGAACCAGGGCGAGGGCATGCCGGGAATCTGCAGGAGCGTGGGCATGGCGGTGCCCGGGGTGACGACGGGGGTCGGGGACGTGAGGGCTGTGCCTGCGGCTCCGGCGGCGGGAACAAAGGCCGATGCGGTGAAGGTGTCCCAATCGATGCGGCCGCCGTGGTGCTCGGGGGCGGTTAGAGTGACGCGTCCTTCCTTTACAGAGGCGCCGGCTGTGAATTGGTATTCAAGGCGGTCGGTCTTCCAAGCCGGGTTGACGGCGGGCGTGGCTCGTGGGGCGTACCAGGCGAGCCAGTCGTTGACGGCGGCGGTGAAGGTCGCCGAGTCGGCGGAAGATACGTTGAGCGTCTGCGCGATTTTGCCGGATTGCGCGGCGGCAAGGACTTTATCGCCATTGACTCCGGAGGCGGCGGCGAGGATTCGTTCGAGGACGTTGGTTGCGTCCTGCGCAGCGAAGCCGAATGCGGATTTCGCCGCGGTTTGATATGCGGTCACCTTGCGATCGGCGAGGGCGTCGAGGAATGCGCGGCCGCCGGTGGCGCGCATGGCGAAGTCGGCCGGGCCGCCATCGTGTTCGACCAGGGTGTCGGTGGGCGTGGTCGTGGGCTGATAGGGGATGGCGCTGGCGCCGACGCCGAGCGAATCGATGGCGTAGCTACTGGCGGAGAGTTGCGCGCTGACGGGCGAGCCGGCGTCTTCGCCTTGCCATTCGCCCATTTGCCATTGGCGGCCGAGGAGCCAGAACGGGTCGGCGAGTTCCGCGGCGATGCCCAGGGCGAGATCCTTTTGAGGATCGCCGGTCATGATGTCGGGCTCGATGCGCGTCCAAGTGGTGACGGACATGGTTACTGTTTCACCTCGGCGACGTAGGCGATCTTGAGGAAGTCGGTGGAGACGGTGTCGGACTGCAGGTTGTCAGCGAAGTAGAGCGCCGGCAGGAAGGAACCGTGGACGTCGGCCGGACGGACCATGCGGATTTTCGCAAGATCGGCGGTTTCGGCAAGGATGGCTTCGACGCCGAAGATGTCCCACCCCGCGGCCGGGTTGGCCGGAACCGCCAAGAGGATTGCCTGGGGCGGACGCGAGCGCGGGGCATTGTAGTGGACGGCCACGCCGGTTGCGGCTTGGAGGCCGGGGGTGATCTCATTCCAACCATCGAGCAGCGTACCGTCGCCGGAAGCGTCGGGCCAATCGCCGATTGTGACGAGACTGAGTTGCGGACCGGCGGTCGCGAACTGGAGCGAGAGCGAGGAGCCGCGCGCGGTCAAGGCGGCGTCGAGCAGGCCGAGGGCCTGGATGGGTTCGCGGACGCGGCCGACGTCGTGCAGCCATTCGCGGAGTTTGGATGCGGCGCTGAAGTCCGCGATAGGGGTCCGGGCGACGTCGCCGAGATCGGAGGCTGAGAGCGGGCGCGCGTTGCGCAGCAGCAGGGAGAGCGCGTAGGCGACGACGAGCGCTGTTTCCAGTTGGGAGGAGAAGGTCACGGCGCCGCCGCCCGACACATCGGAGAATTTTGCGGCGAGTCCGGGCGCATCGGGGCCGGGCTGGACGAAATCGAGAAGGCCTTTCGCGGTGATTCCGAGTGAAGCGAGCGTGACGGTTTTGGGAGCGCCCGAGGACTGGGCGACGGACGCGGTGAGTTGCGCGGGGTCGCCGACGAGGCCGGCGATCCAGACGTCGAGGCCGGAATCAGCGGTGGGCAGCAAGAGGCGCCATTGGGTATTAACGGCGTCGAGCTGGGAGCGGGTGACGTCGAAATCGGCGGGAAAGGCGACGCCGGTTTCTAGAGCGGAGAGTGCGGTGCGGGTGCGGCCGGAGCTGCCGGAGGATTGTTCGTGGATGGCTTCGGCGAGCAGGAGGTCGCCAAGGGCGTCGAGCGCGCCGAGGAGCACATTGGCGACGGGCTGGAGGTTGGCGGGAGTGCCAGTTTTCTGCCAGGACTGAACGAGGGCGACGCCGTCGATGCGCTGGCGTCCATCGCCGGAATCGAGCGGGAACTGAGTGAGGAGCGCGGGAACCTGGGGGCCGAGATTCTGCTCGATCATGAGGCGTTCGACGCGAGCGCCGAGCAGCTCCGCGAGATTCGCGCCGCCCTGGATCTCGGAGGCGATCAGCTTCGCGAGACGAACGCGGTCGGAGGAGAGATCTATGGCGAAGGGAGCTTGGGCGCCGGCTTGGGCGCGGCCGAGATATGCGGCGCGGAGAATGGCGGCGGTACGCGCGTGTTCAAGGCGAGCGGCGTGGATGAAGCCTTCGCTGGTGGGATCGATGAAAGCAGCGGCGCCATCGGCGGGCGCAGTCGCGGGGATGGCAGGAGCGTCGACCCAGCCGTAGGCGCCGAGGTGGCAGCCAGCGGCGGTGGCGGTCCGCATGGAGTGGAGGCGATCGGTGGCCTGGGCAGTGATCCAGGCGTCGAGACGGAAGGAGGCGGCGTCGATGGCGCCGGCGAACAGATGTTCGAGATCGCCGACGGAGGCCGTTGCCAAGGTTTGCAGCGCCTGCTGGTGGAGTTTGAGGTCGAGAAGAGCGGCGTTGTTGGTGGGGATGGTGGTGGTGAGGGCCTGCGCAACGGGCTTGTTGCCGAGCGCGGCGACGGGCGCGTTCAAGCGCGTCCAAACGGTGTCGGTGGTGCTTTCGATGAAGACGGCCTCGGCGATGGGCGGCTTGGTCAAGACGGCTGACGCGGTGTTGGCGAGCTTCAGCAACGTGGAGTGCCGCAGAAACATGTAGAGCAGCGTGCGCGGGGAGGCGCCGGCAATGGTTTCGTTATTCAATGCATCGGAGGTGGCCGTTGCCATGGCGGAGATGTAGTTGGAGGCAAGCGGCGCGGTAGGGTCGGCGCCATCGGGCGCGACGAGAGGGGCGTTGATGTCGAAGCTGGAGGCGCGGAAGATGAAGTCGAGCGCGAACGGTGTTCCTGTTATGCCGAGGGGCGTCAGTTCGGAATCGCGCTTCTGCTGCTGCAATTTCGCGACCGTGGCGGTGTACTTGGTGGCGTCGGCGCCGACGAAATCGCGGCCGGCGATGAGGTGAGATTCGGTGACGCGGCCGGTCCAGCGGCGGGAGACGGGAGATTGGGAGAGAACGGAGATAACGTCGGAGCCGGCGTCGCTGGTGGCGCCGACGCGCGGCGCATTGGCGACGGCCGCGAGCCACGTGGAGGCGAGGGTGTGGAGGCCCTTCACTACGGGATCGGCCGTGTTGGCGGCGGTCATCCAGTTCGCGGAGGACGTGACAGGCAGAAGGCCGTAAGGCTGCGCGCCGAGGCGCAGCGAGGGGAACGGGCCGTGCGGGCGGAGGTAGCTTTGAAACTGGCCTTGCAGGCGGGCCGTGGTGGTGGGGTCGGCAACCGGCGCCATGGCCTGCTTGAGGAAATACTCGACGGTGGCGGGCCAGAGGGCGAGATGCATGGCGGTGGCGAGCAGGTCGGTAACGGCGTCGGAACCGCCGATGCCGGAGAAGAGGGAAGGATCGACGCCGAGGGCTTGGGCGATGCGGAAGCCGTCCGTGCCAGCGACGGGAGTTTGGTCTGACGCGGGCGGAGGCGTGGGCGCGGGATCGTCGGTGGTGTTGTTGGTGGGCGTGCCGGCCTTCATGAGGGAAGCGCCGTCGCCGCGGATGTGGCGCTGGAGAAGGTCGGCCAGCGCGGTGGGGCTGGTGGAGGCAGAGGCGCCTTCGCGGACGCCGTAAACGTAGATTCGGGTGAGCTTGGCGGCGACGGTGCGTGTGATGGGAATGCGAATGCCGAGGCCAATGCTTTCGGCGGCTTTGAAATCGGTTTGCCAAGCGGCGGCGGTGGGGTCGCTGTGGGGACCGACGGCGACGGAATCGGGCGTGGACTGGCCGGCCTGAACAAGAACGCGCGATGCGCCGGCGAAGCCGGAGACGATGAACCGTGTGGGGAGCGCGGAAGCCGTGCTTTCGAGGAAGGAGCCGTCGGTAGTAGCGGGCGTGACGGTGACGTTGGGAAAGGTTAGCGAGCCATCGGCGTTTTTCGTGGGCGTGAGGGTGCGGCGCAGCCATTGAGCGCGAGCGTCGCCGAACATAGACGTCATGCGCTGCCAGGCGGCGATGGTGGCGGGGTCGTTATCGCCGTTCGTTTCGCGGACCGTCCAGTAGGCGACGGTTTCGTCGTGCTCGACCTGGTCGGGCGAGGGGCGGTCGGTGGTGACGTGCGCGGCGGAGGGAAAGATGCGGATGCGCAGTTCGAGATCGGCGCCGGCGGCGAAGTAGCGGGTTTCGATTCGCACGGGCAGCATGACGATGGGGAGCTTCCCATCGAGTTCGTGATAAAGCTGCGGCGTTACTGCGGTGGTCGTCATGGCTTAGGATTTTGGCGGCAGGAGCAGCGACCCGTGGATTGAGACGCGCACGGGCCGCCGCAGCGCTATCGACGCCATATGCGCCGAGCCGCCGCCCCAGATCAAGTTTGCCGGAGTAGCCGGCGTGAGTTTTTGGGATGCGATTGATACGTAGCCGCCGGGGGCGGTGAGGCCGACGAGGCCCCAAGCGGCGTCGTTCCAGGTGTTGAGCTTGTCGGGCGTACCTTCTTCGAAACCGAAGCGCGGAGCGCCTTCGATTTCCTGGATGACGAAATACCAGCCGAGGTCTGCGCCCGTGCCCGAGCCGCCGAGAGTTTCGGGCGCGATCTCGAAGCCTAGGTAGGCGGTGTCGATGCCGGCGGTTCCGCGGAAGACGGGCGCGAGCTGGCTCGGTCCGGGCTTGCGATACTGGCCGTCGGCGACTGCTTGCGCGAGGTAGATGAGGGCTTCGCTGAGATGGCCGACGATGCGGCTGCGGAGGACGATTACGGACTTTTCGCCGAAGGCCACATGGGCGCCGAGAGGGTCGGCATCTTTCCAGCCGGCGATGGCGGGGAGATCTTTGGGAGGCTGCGAACCGGCGGCGCCGAAGAAATGGGTGAGCGGAGTGGAGGCGCGATCGAGGGGAACACCGCGCCAGGCGAGTTCGCGCGCGAGCTCGTGATTAGCGCCGACCATGAGCGCTTCGACGAAGGGCGCGTTGACTTCGAGCAGGCCGGCGGTATCCGGAGGAATGTTCACGCCCGCCATAAGGAAGGTGGGATCGAGCCACTCACTCAGTGGCTGCTGGAAGCGCGGCGTGGCGACGATGGCGATACCCGATCGAATGCGCGCCGTGGTGCCCAGGTCCAGCCGCATCTGAAAGCGGACGGATGCAGTGATGGTGGGGGCGGCGGGGGCAACCCAGGCGAAGGTTTGCGGCGCAGTTACCTGGACCACGGCGGGCTGGCGGGCATCGAGCTGCGCGGCGGCGCCCGAGAGGATCGAGATCTGGGTGGCTGTGAGGTTGACGGTGATACCAAGCTTGGCAGTGGTCGTGGCGCCGCCGGTGGTGGTGGCCCCGCCGGTTTTCGTTTCCAGATCGCCGGTGGCGAGGTGGACATCTGTGGCCGCGAGGTGCACGTCGCCTGCCGGGGCGCTGCCGCCTGGAGTGAGATTCGTGTCGACGGTTGGAAGGTTGGTGCTGACGACGCCGACCTTGGTGATATCGAGCAGGTGGCCGAGTACGGCGGTCTGCAATTGCGCGTCTGTCACGAGCTTGGCGGGCGTGGGCGGTTGAGCGCCGGGCACGACTGCCTTGGCGTTGGCGAGAGGCAGGGTGCGAGCGACGCCCTGGCCGGCCAAGCGCGCGGCGACAGGCATTTTGGTGGCGACGACGCGGCGGAACGATCCTGCGAGCGCCGCGCTTTGGAGAGTGCTGGCGGAGAGACGCGCGGCCACGGTGCCGGCGGTGGCGTCCTTCATGCGGCGGGCGGCGGGTGCGAGTGTGAGGAGCGCATTCGCGCCAGTCAAAGGCGCGACTAGGCGTTGATGCAGGCGGAGCGTGGTGATGTCGGCGAGTTGAGCGCCGGCATGTTGGCGACGGGCCATCTGGAGATCGCCGACCTGGCGCCAGGCCTCATCGACGAGCGCGTCCTGATGATCGTGGACGATGGCCGCGCCGAGGCCGGCGGCGGTGCGGCGGCGGGGATCGAGGTTCAGGTCGACGGACCAGCCCGCGATGACCTGAGTTTTGCCGCTCTCGATGCTGCCGTAGATTGGCGGTCCGACTACGGGTGTCGTGGTGGTTGCGCCGGACTCGCGAGTCATCCACGCGCCGAGCTGTTTTTGCGCGACGGCGACGGCGTCGCCGGTCCATGGGGTTTCGGCGCCGACGGGGCGGAGCGCGCCTTCGAGAGGCGCGATATTTCCGGCAGCATTGCCGGAGACGGAAGAGACGTTGACGGCGAGCGGCGCGCTGGAGGTGGAGATGTCGCGGCCCTGGAGCTTGCGCGCGAGGGTTTCGAAATCGCCGCTAGGGCCAGTGGCGAAGAACCAGTGATCGTAGACAGGAAGAAGTACAGCGGAAGTAGTGGCATTCGACCAGGCGGTCTGGGCGCTGAGCGCATTGGGCACCGTCTGGCCGAGACCGGCGAGGCGGCCGGCTTCGAAAACGGGCACAAGACAGGCGACGTATAGGGTGGAGGCCGTGAAGGCACGGGGAGAGAGAAGGCGGGCCGTGCCGGCGCGATAGAGGGTTTCGCCGGCGTCGCCGGTGGACGCGACTTGGACGTGAGCCCATTGCGCGAGTTCGGCGGCGGGTGGAAGGTCGGAAGGCTGGGCGTTGAGGACGGGAAGTTTCGCGTCGGCGGCGCTGCCGAGCGGGCTTCCGGCGCTGGCATCAACAACGATGAGCGCGAGCCAGGGAAGGAGCTGATTCTCGGCGTCGGGAGTGGCGGGAGTTACCCACCAGGGGAGGTCGGGCTGGGTGAATTCGATGTAGGGGAAGAGATTGGGGTAGAGGCCGACGGAATCGGGCAAGGGCGAGCGCGTTTTGATGAGAGACGGCGCGAGGCCGATGACGTCGCCGGGGCCGTACTGTTGGACGGGGACGCTGACGGAGTGGTCGGCGGCGTTGAGGTCGAGGGCGCCGGAAGGCGGCAGCGCGCCGCGAAGCCAGGAGACGAAGCGGGCGTTGGTGCTCACGATTGCGCCTCCGCTTCGGGCACGATCATCCAACCGGATTGCAGAGAAGTGCGGGCTTCGAAAAGGGTAACGGAAGTTTTTTGCGGCTTGAGGGAGGCATCGACGATGGCGAAGCGTTCGCGGCGAATGGAGACGGCGGCCGCAGCGGAGGTGGAAGCGGCGAATACGGTGGAGAGCTGGAGAATACCGACGCCGAGCGCGAAGACGGGAGGCGTGGCGGGGCGCGCCATGGGATCGAGCATGATTTCTTCGAAATCGTCCTGCGTAGTGATGACGAGGCCGGCTGTCAGGACGCGAGTGAATTCGAGTCCGGCATCGCGGGATTCGAAGCCTTCGCCGGAAAGCTGCTCCTCCTGGCTGAGGTCGAGGAACATGCCGAGCGCGAAGTCGTTTTGAAGCGTGGTGCTGGGGCCACTGGCGATGGTCAGGGTGAGGATCTGCGGAGCGTTGAGGCGAACGGTTCCGAAGCGGACGATCGGGGTGTTCAATGGAACGACCGCCTGTCGGAAGCGCATGGGCGCATTGGGCGAGAGCCAGACGCCGTCGCGTTTGGCGTCGGAGAGGGTAAGCCCGGGGGCGCCGCTGTTTTCCCAATTCGCGGACGTGGTGACGGAAGCGGCGAGGGCGGCGGCCACGTCAGGCTGCGGCGCTTTCGCTTCGTCGTTATCGGTGATTTGGAGCGAGCCCGATTTGCTGAGGGTCCAGAAGAGGAACTGGACGGAGACTTTGCCGCTGAGGACGGTGGGACCGGAGCCGGTGAGTTTGCCGGCGAAGGCGACGGCGGCGAGGGTTTCGGAGCCGAGGAGCAGTTCGACGCTGGCGCTGGCGCCGACGGAGTAGTTGCCATCAAAGCCGATGAGGATATCGATGTTGAAGGCGCCGCGAATGCCGAAACCATAGAGGTGGGCTTCGAGGAGTCCGCCGATGCCGGCTTGCACGGAAGTGGGCGTGAAGGCGAAGTAGGCGGTGACCTGGATCTTGAGGTGGTCGCCTTTGCTAACGGTGAGGGTGAGGCGCGCGGGGAGGTAAAGGCCGGCGGGGGGCTGGTAATCGGGATGGAAACCGCCGACGGAGACGTATGTGCCCTGGATGGGAGCGTCGCTGCGCTTGGGTCCGTAGAATATGCCGACGCCGCCGGTGAGTTCCCCGCCCCAGATGCGCGAGTTGTTGAGCTGGATGCGGAGGTCGAGAGTGTCGGTGGCGCTGTCCCAGATGGCGACTCCATCGGCCTGGATGTAGATGGGGACTTTCTTGGGATCGATTTTGACGCCGGCCGTGGGCGCAGGACAAACGGCGACGAGTCGGCCGATGACGTAGGTGCGGATGAGGCTTTGAGAGGAATTTTCGAAGAGAACGCCGACTGAGAGCGAGATCATCTCCGAGAGCGCGGTGAACTTTGCGAGGAAACCGAGAACGGACACGCCGGCTTGCGCGGGAAAAAGGGTCTCGAGCGAAGCGATGTAGGACGCGGCGTTCTTGATGAGGTCGGCGCCGAAGAGGATGGCGCCGAGATTTCCGTTGCCAATGGCTGCCTGGAAAGCAGTGGGACTGGTTGCACGGTCGGAGCCGTATAGGAGGCCGAAGCCTTCGAGTTGGACCGCGGGAAAGTAGGACGGGAGTTCGAGGGTGACGAGAGCGAGCCAGCTCTTCACGGCTTGCGCGGTGGCGCGCTGGTAGAAGCCGAGCCCTTTGACGGTGAGCTTGCCGGCGATGTCAAGCTCGATGGCGCCGGAGAGGATGTCCTTGACGGAGTCATAGAAGAGCGCGCCGCCGCCGGAGATTTTCCAGGCGTCGATGGAGAGGCCGGCGCCTGTGGGAATGACGGGATTCCAGCCGTGCTTCATGATGCCGGAGAAGTTGCCATCGCCCTGAGGAGCGCTGCCGAGATCGTAGGACGCGCCGAGTCCGGAGACGACGACGGTGAGGATGGCGAAGAGCTCGACGGAGACGTTGACGGTACCTTGCAGGCTGAAGCCGGTGGATTGGTTGTCAGTGCCGAGGACCGCGCGCACGCGGACGGCTTGAATGGTGAGAGCGCCGACGAGGAACGGGATGCGAAGATTTACTGGGATGAGGACGTCGCCGCCGGCGCCGCCGGTGAACTGAATGCCGCCGCGCACCGCGGCTTGGGCCTGCAGATCGAAGGTGAAGCGTAATTTGGGAACGTAGTCGTTGAGCCAATGGCCGCCGGAGATGGCGAGCTCGCCTTTTTCGATTTTGGCCCAGCCGCCGAGGTCTTCGAGATCGACCTGGGCGCCGATGCCGATTTGGGTGGCGCGGAAGGCCAGCGCGCCGTCGTCGGTGGTGCTGGATTGCGTGTCCGGCCACTCTTTGGAGATTTCGAAGGTGAAGCCGACGTCGCCGATGGGAGTGATGTTGTCCGTGGAGATGAGCGCGCCGAAGCTGGGGGTTTCGCCCATCTTGAACCTCCAGCCTTCGCCGATGTCGGTTTCGATTTGCGAGAAGGCTTCGATCTGGATGAAGATTTCGCCCTTGCCGTTAGGATCGACCGTCTTGGTGACGGGGACGAGCGTGATCATGGCGAGCGCCTGCGGCTCGGGTGGGCGCTGCTGCTCGACGGTGTCGAAGCGGGTTTCGTCGAATGGCGCAGCTTTGGGCGCCATCACGGCGGTAAAGGCGAGTTCGGCGAGCGACTGGGCCTGGTCAAAACCGGCGACGGGAGGATGATCGAAACCGTACCACCAGTAGCTCCAGCGGCGAGAACGCTCTGGCCAGCTTTCGAATTTGAAGCGATTTTTGAAGCCCGGGATGGTGTAGGTGAGGATGACGAAGGTGAGCGCGAGTATGTCGGTCAGGATGGGCGGCCAATCGACCGAGCCGGGCTTCGGCTGGTTTTTGTCCTGCACCCAATCGGCTTTGACAGCGAGATCGTGGAGAACAGAGAGGAATCGCTCTTCGACGAGACCCTGCGGGTAGTTGTCCTGGACGCGCTGGTCGACGAGGGAGAGGCCGGCGAGCGCAACGTAGAAGAGCCGCGCGGCGGAGTTCGTGACTTTACCCTGGCGGGGGTTGGCAGTGATCGCGAGCAGAATCGGCAGCAGCGCGCGGTACATGGCGTCGACCGGGTCGATGGAACCACCGCCGGTTTTTTTCGCGAGAGCGCTGCCGATGGCGTTTAACAAGACGGCGGCGTTTTTCGCGATCTGCGCGTACTTGTCGGGGTCGTCGGTGGCTTCCATCTGCTGGCGCAGAGTGGCGACGGAGGATGCCCATTCGGCGGCGCCCTCTTCGGGCGGCAGGCCGACTTTGTCGCAGTAGCTATCGGCGCGCCAGGAAATGAAGACGGAAGAGACGAGCGTCTCGATGGTCTGGAGACTGACCTCGAGCGCGCTGCCTATGATGTCTTTGCCGGTGGCGAGAACCCCACTCATGTCATCCCACCTCCAGCAAGGAGGCGTCGGCCTGCTGTTTGACGGTCAGATCGATCTGAGCAGTCAGGAAGGGCTGGGCGGCGGGTTCGTGGCCATCGGGGTCGAACGAGTAAACCTGAAACTGGACCGTACCGGGATCGCCTTGGCTGTCGGGAAGAAAACTGACGAAGGTGAAATTCGTCCACCAGAACCAGCGGCGAGCCATGGCGTAGCGGGCTTCCCAGGCGTGGCGGCGCGCGACGGATTGAACCATTTCGATGTGGCTGGCGGTGGAGAAATCGGGCGGGGGCGTGGTGACGAAGCGGACGGTGTCCGGCCGCGAATCGGAAGCTAGATCCATCTCCCACATCCAATCCGGTCTGCGCACCATGGTGGTTCCCTTGGGGATGGCGTCGGGAGAGACCAGGATCGGGTCATCGAGGAGCGATTGCGTGACGTGCTGATTAAAAGGAGTGACTCCAGCCTGCAAGGGCGGCGGGAACGTGTTCGAAGATGCGGCGCCCCTGTGCCAGCCGAGACGCGCGGTTTTAGAGGCCATGGCGCCCACCTGCTGCAGAAGGTCGAGCGCGAAGACGGATGCTACGGTCGGCTGCTGCGCGCGGAAGGAACTCGCGGTCAACTGCACGAAGCGGGTGGCTTGCTTCGAATTGCCGGTGGTCGGGTCGAGCTGCCAGTAATCCATGAAGCTGGCGAAGGAGTAGTGGACGTCGCCCGAGTAAACGATGACGCGGTTACGCGAGTTGAGGCGGGCGAGGATGGCTTCGAACAGTCCGGGGCGAAAGCCCCACGGTTCCGGATCGTGCTCGACGCGGCCGAACAGGAGACTGCGTTTCCAGCGTTTGAACGGGAAGGGCGGTTCGCGATCGATCATGTCCTTGAGATTGATCAAGGGTTGCGCGACGGATTCGACTGGCGGGAATCCGAGGAATGGCGCGGCGGCGATGACGAAGCAGATGCCCTTGGGGTTGATGCCGGCGCCGGGCTGGTCGGGAATCTGGAGGCGCACGGCTTGGTCAGTCATGAGCGTGGCCGAGGCATCGTCGTAGAAAGGCTCTTTGAGCAGATCGTTGGCGTCGGTTTCGGCTCCGCGCCACGTGCGGCTGTCGAGCGCGAGGACTTCGAGGGAGGGCCCGTCGTAGCGAAAATTCCAGGTCATACGTGTGGCGGGGGCGTCGGGCGTAGATATGGTGTTGGTGGGTGCGACAGGCGTGTCGGGCAGAAGCGTAAGGTCGAACCACTTTTCGATTTGCGTGACGGCGTCGGAATCGGGGCCGGGCTTCTCGGGCGTAGCGTTCGCGAAGAGCGCGGCGATTTTATCGAGCACCTGGCTAGCGAGACTGTTGTTGCGTAGGGCGCGAGGATCGTTGCCCCACCACTGGAACAGGGTGAATGCGGCGAGCGCGTTGCGGGTGACGCCCCGTCCGAGCGAGTTTCCGCGAGTGAGCTTTTGCCAGCGGTAGGTGATGTTCCAATCGTCGGTGACCTCATGATCGTCGAAGATCATGTAGGTGGGGATGTTGGCGAGGATGCGGCGGATCTTGGGGAGATCCTGATAGCACCATTCCAGGCGATGGATGCGGTTGAACTCTTCGCTGCCTATGATGCGAAGCGTGGGCTCGGAGGGATCGGCGTCACTTGCTTCGACCTCGTACCTGACTTCGAACATTTCTTTGCCTGTAAACCAGGAGGGCGTCAAGGCGCGGGCGAGGCGATTCATCCGAGCGGCGCCGAGGGGATCGTCGGGAGCGGACGTCTGCGACGGGTCCATGGGCAGGGACTGGGTCATGTTGTTGGCGGCCGCCCAGTTGTTCCACAGTTCGTAGCGAATGTCGTCGTCGGTATCGCCTTTGCCCCAGGCCGCGGCGACGTCGTCTTTGGTGAGGAACGGGTCGATCCAGCGGTAGGCAATCGGCGGCAGTTTCTGGGCCGCGAAGTAGCTGATCATCCCGTCGATGGCCTTCTTCTTGTCGTCGTTGGTGGAAACGCCAACAGGAGTGGTTTTGCTGAAGTCGCTTTTCCAGGACTTCTGGTGGAGGGCGGTGACAGAGGAAATGTAGGCTTGGTAGCGAGTTTTGGCGTCGGCGAGGCGCTTCTTCGCATCCCAATCGCCCCAGTTCACATTGCACCAGCCGGTGAGGTAGGTACCGCAGTATTCGCCGAAGCCCATGGCGTGGGAGTCGGTGTGGTCGCTGGTGAAGTGCGCGACCTCGATCATGAGGTGGCCGCGCTTGGAGGGCGGGAGGTGATCGATGTCGACGGGAACGTCGAACTCGTCTTCCGCTTCGGTGTTGGTTTTGTCGAATTTAATGTGGAGGTTTTCGACGCACGACTTAGCGTCAGGGCCGCCGAGCCACTGCACCGTGCCTTTGTTGATGATTTCGACGAGTTCGGGCGCGCCTTCATCAGCGTAGATCTGGTCGCCGGTAAGGTACATCTGGTGGGGACGGGCGAGAGGTTCGGTGATGAGAGTGCGGAGGAGGTCATCGATCGGCGCCATGGCATCGCGGCCGTGGCCGTTGGTGCCGCGGCAGGAGCCCTGAATCATCTTGAGATCGCGGAGAGTGGCGGGTGGGAGTGCGAAGCTGGGGAGCCAGTTAGCCTGGTAGCCGAGGGCGAGGTGCGGATGAGAGGCAGCGCCGACGAGAATGTTTGTGTCAGTGAGAAGACCGAGGTCTTGGAGTCCGACCTCGGCGCCGCCATCGGGCGTGATTTTCAGATCGTATGAATAGAGGCCGCCCCACTGCAGGCCGGCGGCTGAGGCAGGTTCCCAGACGGCGCAGGCGATGTGAAGTCCTTTGCCAGCGGCAAGAGTTTGCGAATCGTATTTGTTGTTGACCGGGTCGGTGGGCTTGGCTGAGATGGCGGCGCCGAGAGACCCGGCTTCGCCGACGCCGTTGAAGATTTCCAGGCGTACGGTGGCTTTCGTGGTGAGCGCGACCCAAACGGAGACAAGGTCCTGTTCAACCCGGCGCAGAATGGGCCCGGCTAAGATGTCAGCAGCAGTCAGCGGTTCCCCCGAGGCTTGCTGGTCTCCTAACAACGCCCATAGTATAGCCGACTGGTATAGCTATCAGTTCGCTGCAGGGCCGAAAGATACTGCACGAGGTTCCAATCCCTCCGGATCGCTCCACTAGAATCTATCCCGCGTTTCTCGCCGCCCTGGGCTAGGGGTTCCGGCGCGACCGATTCGGTGGAAGAAGTTGGCCGATTTTCTTTCCGAATCGCCGGGGGAGAACGCCTCCTTCCACTTCCAGTTGAGGCGGAACAAACAAGCGCGAGATACTCGTTCGGACATTCACCGTCGCTCCAGAAGTAGTGGTGCTGGTCTGCTCGATGTCTTGCGGCTGGCTCGCTATAAGATCCGGACCTTTCGCAAGACCTTTCGGCCCGTGACCCAACAATCAGTACCTGGGACGAATCGACGCGCATAGCTGCAGTTGAGCGGCCAGTTTACCCGATACCGAGTCGTCGGGAAGTGGCAGCCGAAAAAAACAGGTGTGACGCCGAAATCACTTAGAAAGGGCCGAGGCTGACGGCCGATCAGACAAACGTCCAGGTTAGACCGCGGGGGAAGGGTTCAGCGACGAAATCGCGCGCGCCTCGCGTTCAAAGCGCTGTTTGATCTCAGGGTTTTCCGAAAGCTGTGTGGAGAGGATCTTGATGGCCACAGTGCGGTCGAGCCGGGTGTCCCTGGCGCGATACACCTCACCCATACCCCCCCGCGCCTAGCGGTGCTTGAATTTCGTAGGGGCCGAGCTTGGTGCCGGAGGCGAGTGGCATGCGTGCGCGTAATTATAGTCCGAGCAGCGCCTTGCACCAGGTTTAACGATGCTAGAAGGCTCGTTGGCAACTCTTAAGCCAGATCCCCCGCTGTGGCTCTGATGGGTATCGCGAAATCGAATTCTCATGAAGTGTCTAACTCCCACGGCCGACCTGGAAGGGTCCTGTCGTTGCTGAGAATTATTCCCGAGTCACGGACGGTTCTGAATGCATGGGCCACAACGGACTCTCGTCCGACGCGGGCCCGAAGTCGGCTTCAGGAAGTCACTTGGACGTATAGTCGGCATCTCGGACAAGTGGCCCCCAACCGGCATGTGGGAGATTACTCCCGATAATGTCGGCCAGTGTCTACGAATGTCCCCGCTCCTGCCGGGTTATGCGGTCTTCTTCGAATGTCACTTGATAAAAGCAGAGCTTTGCGCTCATTGAGGCCTCGATGACATCGCGATGTTGCAACCTGGGGATTCCTTAGCTAGTTTTGTGTGCTCTTCAGTAGTACGAATTCGAGTATGCGAGCGGCCATCTACGCCCGAGTGAGTACCAAAGATCAAAGCTGTGACATGCAGATGCGTGACCTGCGAGCGTACTGCACGGCTCGCCGCTTCACCATCATCCGCGAGTACATCGATGCCGGCCAGTCCGGTGCGAAGGACTCGCGTCCGGAACTGAACGAACTCATGGCCGACGCACGTAAACGGAAGTTTGAGGCAATCCTGGTGTGGCGCTTTGACCGTTTCGCGCGCTCCACCAAACACCTGTTGCTGGCGCTGGAGGAGTTTCGCGCGCTCGGCATCCAGTTCATCAGCTACCAAGAGAACATCGACACGAGCAGCCCGTTGGGGCAGGCACTTTTCACCATCGTGTCGGCCGTGGCGCAACTAGAGCGTGATCTGATCCGTGAGCGCGTGAGCGCCAGTATACGGAATGCTCGGGCCAATGGGAAGGAACTTGGGCGTCCGCGTCGGATTGTAAACGCTGACGAACTGCTTCGCCTCAAGACTGAGGGCGCGAGCCTGCGGCAGATTGCCGAGGCGTTAGGAATCGGTTACGGAACGGTCAGGGCGCGGCTCCAGCAAGCGAGCTAAAAACCCCACCGCCGAGGCCCGTGCGTGCGCTACGAAATCGAAGGGTTTACGGGTGGGCCGGTCGCAGGGCGAGAATCTTCAGTTTTCCGCTCGTTAGAATCACTGCCTGCGCTCCGGACAAGTAATCCGCGGCGCTCTGCCTTATCCCGTATGGTCAATAAAATCGAACGGTTTGAAAAGGCGAGGCTTGCAGCTTCGACTAGTCAGGCCGTACCCCTTTGACCGCGAAACAGATTCTTGTAATTAGCCAATTGCCGACTCATAATGGGCCAGAGGTTCGGGAATGCGCGCAGTCGCGTGGGTAACGATATTGGCCCTCGGAACGGTCTCAGGATGGGGCCAGGGTCCACAGAAAAAGCGAATAGCCGTATTTGACTTCGATAATGCCGCCGCCCAAGGTGGTATCAAGTTAGCCTTTATCGAGATGAACGGTCCCGATCTCGGCAAAGCTGCCGCCGACCTCCTGATCACCAAACTGGTGCAAGACGGCAACGTAAGCGTGATCGAACGCAACGCCATCGATAAGGTCTTGGCAGAGCAGAACTTTAGCAACAGCGACCGCACTGATCCGGTCACCGCCGCCAAGCTGGGCAGAGTACTCGGGGTGGATGCCATTATCCTGGGCACCATTACGCATTTCGATTACACCGACAAGACCACCGGCGGGGGTGGGCCCCGCTTCGGCGGTTTTGGCAGCAGCTCGATGAAGACCAAGCACGACATCAACGCCAAGGTGCGGATCAGCACACGTCTGGTCAGCCCCGACACGGCCGAAGTGCTCGCAGTGTCTCAGGGTATCGGCGAAGTCAGCCGCAAGGGCGTAAAGGTAGATGTCCGCGATATGAGTCAGGTCAACATGATGGGAGGCAATGCCAACAACCCGCTGATGAACGAGTGCATGGACAACGCCATCGCACAACTGGCTGCGCAACTCGAGGAGGCGTTTCCCAAGCTGCCGCCACGCGCGCCGGTGATCGACGGGCTGGTAGCGGACGCCAATGGATCTGGACAGCTGGTTCTGAACGTCGGAGCTCATGATGGCGTCAAGCTGGGCGATCGCCTGCAGGTGTGGCGCGCCGGAAGGGAGATTCGGGATCCGGCGAGCGGCAAGGTGCTGATGCGCGACGACACGCTCCTCGGCGAAGCGGTCGTGACCACCGTGACCGACATCTCCTCAATCGCGCAGTACAAGGGCACCGAGCCAGTGAGGATTCGCGATCTGGTCAAGAGCATCCCGAAGCAGCAGTAGGCGATAACCTCGCTGAAAACTCTGTAGCAATTTAGAAGAGAAGGGGTATGGACGTTGAGCTTCAGCTCGGCTTTGGCGCGATCATTTCTTCGCACATTCCATCCGGATTCGGTACAAAGAGATCCTGGAGCGCTGAAGCTGCAGAATGGGTCGCGAGATAGGTTTCCTCGCGCCTGGCTGATGTCTAATTCACACGATTCATGCGTTCATGCGTTCGACCCTTGGCTTATTGAGGTCTCAGTGTCGACGGTCCGGCGGATCCGTCAGAATTGGGATGTTCCGGACTGAAATTTTGGCAATACCTGGCGCGGCGAAAGTGTGATGAGAGTTGCTGCAAGCCTGACTACCACTGTTACCAGCCTGCGCCACAACCAGCATGCGAGGTTCTACGCCGGCGCGCGATCTCTGTCATGACTTCCTCGTGCGTCATGCCCAGGCATAGGTCGCGAGCTCCGCGGTCCTTGAGACGGAACATGCTGTCGCCCATGACTTGCCAGCGGCCACTGGCCTCCCACAGTTCCCGCGGGTGTAACGCCGGCAAGTGGAACTCTTGGCCGATCCTGTCCATTTCTTCGCGAACGATCCGCGGATTGGAGTCGGGTGGCGCGGTCGGCGACCTTGGGCGATACGCAGGTGGATCAGGGACTCCGCCGAGTCGGTTGAGGCCCTGAAACGATTCAAATCAAGTATCCTCAAGACTTCCTGGCGAGGGTTGCCGAGAAATACTGGTTGAGCCCAGCGGCAACTTCTTTCAGTCCGCGGTCAAGATTGAGATCCAGCGCCGTAACTACCGCTGAAATCTTCTTGCTTTGCGCCGGTTCGGACTGGGAATAGAAATGCGACCAGACGACTTTCCCCGACTTTCGGTCATAGAGTTCAAACTCCATGGACACGAGTCCGGCGATACTTCCACTGTCGACTTCCTCGAAGTCGTAGAGCCTGCCTCGGACCACAAATTGTCCTTCCGAGGTGCTGCCCATGCCGGCTACGGACTGATAATCACCTGAGGCACCAAGCACGCGAATCAATTTGCCCTTGAGCATTTCGACGGGCGGCTCCGCCCAACGACTGTATTGGTACGTGCCAATCTCGTTTGTGCCGATGCGATACGCGATCGGCGTGTCATGAAAGATCTGCGGTCCGCTGATGCTTGCAACCAACAGAGACACCGGGTAGGTGTTAGTCGAATGTTTGGGGGCCAGCGGAAGCTGGATCGTGTAATACCTAATGGGCCGGCCAGCGCCGCACCCGCTTAGGCTCAAAGCGAGCAGAGAGATAAGAATAGCATGAGTTGTTCGATGCATAGAAAACCTCTTCCGTGTGCCCTCAACATTGATTCAAGGGTCTTGAACTTGATCTACTCACGTGCGCCAAAACTCTCTCGCCGCTCTCCGGAGGGATCAAGCCACTCGAGACGGCTATCGGTCATGCCGCGGCGGGAAGCCTCAGTTTTCCTTCTCGCCGGGTTTACGATCCTTCACAGTGTTTCCACGAATGAGAATTGAAGGCCTGGTCTTCAACGAGTCCGTCAGTTGTTTCGTGTTTTCGGTTGTGACGCGGAGATTCACCAATATTTGGTCGATGTTGTCCGCGTTGTGATCCATCGTATTCTTAAGCTGCTCCATGAGCGATGAAGCCGTGAGCAGCGTCTGCTTCAACTCGACGACTGCGGTACGGATGTCTTGGCGATTCTCAAGCACAACAGAATCAATGTGCGACAAGGCATCGTTCGCTTGATTCATCGTTGTCTTGAGGTTGTCGAGCAAGGGTACGATCTTGGCACTCGCAGTCTGCATATTGGTTAAGGTCGCCGAAACCTTCGGGCGGTCCTCGGCAAGCATCGCGTTCAAGTTCCCCAGCCCCTCGCTGACGTTCGTGCGGTTCCGGTCGTTCAGGAGGTCGTTGACGCGGGCCACCGTAACCTGTAGTTCAGTGAGGCGCTGGTTCAGGTTTTGCAGAACCTGCTGGGCAACCGGGGCCAGGTTGCCAATCATATCGCCGAGATCCCCAATTCCGACCGTCTCTACGGACTTCACCTCGCTGCCCGGCGGAGCCAGCGGGGCGCCCTTCGTCCCGGTTCCCAGTTCCACATAGTTCTCGTCGAGAGGTCCGAGACTGGTGATCTTCGCCACGCTGTCGGTCTTCACGGGAATAGCACGTCCCACACTAAAGGCGACCTCGATGCGGGTCGAGTCCTGAGGATCCACGCGCACGGCCTCGACCCTGCCGGCTTTCATGCCTCCGTAGCGGACCATGGCGCCAGGCAAGAGACCGCCGGCGGACTTGAAATATGCATGGTGGGCAACCCCACTCACACTGAACGTGCCGGCTACGGCCAAGACCGTCCCAATCAGCAGAGCCGCTGCAATCAATACAAAGAGTCCTACCCAAGCCTGCTCGCGCCTACTATTCATGACATCCTCATTTCAAAGGGCTCCACGCTCTCAACTCTTCGTGGCCTTCCGGTCGCCGGTGAGCATCTGCAGATAGTCGAGTTCCTCGGTAACTTCAGGCTCCGGCACCCGGTCCAGGAACTGGCGCACACGCGGATGAGTGCTCGCTTGGAGCTCCTCCTTGGTTCCCAGCGCCACGATGTGGCCCCGGTCGATCAAAACCATACGGTCAGCGATGAGAAAAGCGCTGGCCAACTCGTGGGTCACTACAACCATCGTTATGGCATAGGCCTTCTTGAGGTTCAGGATCAGTTTGTCGAGTCCCGCTGCGATGATGGGGTCAAGCCCTGCTGACGGTTCATCGAAAAACAGGATCTCGGGGTCCATGGCCAAGGCACGCGCGACAGCGGCACGCTTTTTCATTCCTCCACTGAGTTCCGACGGCATGTAGTCTTCAAAATTGCTCAGGCCAACTTGTCCGAGCTTGATCCGCACCATGATCTCGATAGTGGAGTCTTCGAGATTGGTATGCTCGCGCAAGGGCAACGCAACGTTTTCGCCTACGGTCATAGAGCCGAACAGGGCTGAGCCTTGGAACGACATACCGATCTTCTTTCGAATGGCGTCCATTTCGGGCTCGGAAATCTGCGCGGTGTTAATGCCTGTAATCCACACCTCGCCCTCGGCTCGGCTTCTCCAAACCGACCAGCGTCCGCAATAGAGTGCTCTTTCCTGACCCCGACCCGCCCAGGATCACCATGGTTTCTCCTCGCCGCACGTCAAAGCTGATGCCGTGAAGGATCTCGCGCTCGCCGTAGCTCACGCGGAGGTTGACCACCGAAATGGCTGGGTTGCCGGCGCCGGAGTCATTCATCTCCGGGACCTGTCACAGCGCCGGTTTGCAAACCAGATTCGGGTCTACAAGCGGTCCGCATTCCAGGGTCGGCCGATACTCTGACATCATGCGCGAACTCCTGTGTTAAGTCGGGTTAATGAGATAGAACAAAGCTGTAAACACCAGATCGACAACAATCACGAGTGCAATAGAAGTGACGACGGCCGCCGTCGTCGAGCGTCCAACCTCCTCGGCGCCCGCCCCGGTTGAGAAGCCTTCCTTGCATCCGACAGCCGTGATGACCAGGCCGAACAACACACTCTTGATGAGGCCGGTGTACATGTCGCGCAAGACGATCGCGTCTCGAGTCGCCTGAAAATATGAGGCGAACGTAAAATTGGCGCCGGCGACGCCGAAGACACTTCCGCCCACAACCCCCATGAAGTCAGCCCAGATTGTGAGGCAAGGCATCATCACCAGCATTGCCAGGAACTTCGGCGCGACCAGGAAGGCAACTGGATCGAAAGCCATTGTTCTCAGGGCATCCACCTCCTCGGTCACCTTCTTGGTGCCGATCTCCGCGGCGAAAGCGGACCCCGAACGACCGATGACGACGATGGCTGTAAGCAGCGGACCAAGTTCTCGAAGAATCGAGATGGCCACGGCACGGGCCACAAACTGCATCGCTCCTAACTGCCGCAGCTGATATGCGCTCTGCAGAGCCATGATCAAGCCCACAAAAAACGTGATCAGCGAGACGATGGGTATGGCTTCGACGCCCACCGCCATGGCTTGATGGACCGCCCGATGGGGGCGCAGGCGCTGACCCCGGAAAGGACCCACGAAGGTGAAATATGCCGACTGGCCGGCGAGGGTCGCCAAGCCACCCATGTAGGCGAGGCCGTTCAGCGTCCAGAGGCCGACCAGGCCCGGCACGGCTGCGATTTTTCCCGACACTTTCAATGCCAGCGGCTCCCGTTTCAGGGAATTGCTTCAGCGGCATTCGAAGGGCGGCCTTCGATGAAGGCCGGTCTTCGAAGGCAGGTTTCAAGCTTCGAGCGCCTGCTCCTCGGTTTCGAGTATTTCAAAAACTCCGGTCAGGCGCGTGAGTTGTAACACTTGAAGAACGGCGGCGGTCAACCCAAACAGAACAAGCCTCTTCTTGGATTGACGCGCCTCTTTGAGGACCTCCAACAGTGAGGCAATCCCGGAGCTATCGATGTACTTCACCGCGATCAGGTTTACGGCCACACGGTCTGTGCCTTGCAAAGACTCCAACAGTGTCTTGCGCAAGGCCGGTGAACTGCCAAGGTCAATCTGACCTTCCACATCCACGATCGTGATCCCTTTTTCAATTCGCGTCGAAGACCTCATGTATCTTTCCATGTCCATCCTTCACTAGGCTTAGGCCAGGAACCAAAGGCCTTCACCTGCTTGTTGACCCTCACGGAACGCTAACTATCAATGCCTCAGCCATGTTCAGGGCTTTGTCGCAATCGCCGCGGCGCAGATCACTCCCCATCGACATTCACCTTGGCAGCCGGTAGGTACTTGATGAGTTTCAGTTGGTTCCCTCCCTCGACTCGCTCGTAAGACACCTCATCCATGATCGCCTTGATCAAGTGCGTTCCCCGCCCGCTCAGCGAGACGTCATCCAAGGGCTGGGCGCAGATCCTGTCCGTGTCGGGTGGTTCGCCCCAGTCGAGGAGTGTGAACTCCATTTGATCGGCACCAGTCTGGCAGTTCAGCTCGATCTCCTGGTCATAACGATTCTTGTAGGCGTGTCGAATGATGTTGGCCAAGGCCTCGTCAACGGCCAAAGTGACTCCTCGGGACGACTCCTCCGGCAGCCCGTAAACCAAACCTAGCTCGCTCACCGCAGCGCGGACGATGGGCAAGAAGCGCGGATGGCTTGGCATAACAAGTTTCAAATGAAAGCTCATTTGGCTCCGCCAAGACTCTCCCTCCAATGAGAACATTAGGCCTGGCAAAGGTCACTCATCCCCAGTTCGTTGCGCCAGATGCGCCGGGCCAGGAAGTGTCGAACCGAGCTTTTCTGCGCAATGTCCTGACGCGCGCTGCCAGTCAGGCTGGCGTTCTTGCCCAGCCCAGCCAGCGGATGACTGAAGCTCGAAAAAGTTGGTCGGAGTCGTCAATATATGAGCGATAAGGGCATCCGCGTAGAGGGCAATGGGAGCGGTCAATCGGGATTTCCTTTTTGAACTTCGAAACTCGCCACGATTGTACACCGATTTTGCCTGCTCACCACGCTGTAGAACGATTGGGCACTGATCGGATTTAGTGTTGCTCAAAAACCTCGCATTACAACCGTGGTTAACAAGACGGCTAATTCCGGTAGTGTCTTAAATTGCGTGTTGCTGCCTCTGACTTTGGTTATTTAGTTGCCGTCAGGCCACGGCTCGCCTTCATCGCGTTTCCTTCTCATCACGTCCGCGATAGCTTTGAGCCTTACGGCTTTCTGTTCGTGTTCAGATGCCTGCTTTTCAGCATCAACTATCGCAGCATCCCAGCCGGGGAACAGCCCCAACACTTTTTCCAACAAATCTGTTGACAATTCCATTCGACACTCCTATACTCTGGTTTGTTGAGGTGAGTTTGATGGGAACAGATGACTACAGCAAAGCTCTTACGGCTGCGGAAAAGGAACTCGTCGGCATTACATCGCAGATAGAGCTTTTCGAGCAGCGTCGTGCACAACTTGAGCAGACGGTGAGTGCACTCAAAACCCTGATGAATATCGCTCAGGACGAGGAGCGCACACTGACCGAAACAATTAAGACCGTGGTGCGCGGTGCTAATGACTACATCTCTGCCACTGATGTTCTCAAGGGCGTAATGAGCATGGGCAAGTTCAACGGAAAGAGTGCCGTTAGCAGTGTCCCTACCATATTGGGAAGATTGCAAAAAGAGGGATTTCTGGAGCGTCACGCTTGGCAATCTGGGATGTATCGCTGGAAGCGCAAGTCGATAGGTGAACTGCTCAAGGAAGCAGACGTACTCACCACCAAGCTCAGCGAGGGACAGGACAAGATCGGGTTGGACTATTCGAAGTCGCCAAAGCCCCCGAAGAAATGACTTTAGGTGTTCAATCCAAGGGAAGGGAGAGCAGCTATGCGAGACCCACCAATGACTGAATGAGCGAAGGGCATTCTTGGGCGCGAACCCTTGAATGCCCCCTTGGGGGCGTCGGCAAGTGGTCAAGCCACGGGTGCTTGCACCACCCGAATCCTCAGTTCGACTCTGAGCGCCCCCTTCAACGAAAGGCGCCCTGCCGCTGGCGCGAACCGGCGACAGGGCTAATCGACACGCGGAGTGACCCGCAATGACGACCAAAGCAAATTGTAAGGCCACATCCGCGAGAAAGTAAAGGTTGATGTGACCTGCAAACGTTGTCACCATGATACCGTGAAGCGATTCGGCTTCTACGGAAAGCGCAAGATTCAACGCTACCGCTGCACTTCCTGCCGTGCCACGTTCGCGGCTGACGTTCCCAAGTTGGGCGAGCACTACACCGATCCTGAGACTGCCGAGCGCGCCCTTTCGATGATGTTGGAAGGAACCAGCATTCGCGCCATCTCGCGGTTGACTGGCCTGCACATTGAAACGATTTTGGCATTGATGAACACCGCTGCCGAGAACGCGCAGCGCGTGTTCGATAGCCAGGTTCGCAATGTCCATCCGAAGTTTGTTCAACTCGATGAGCTGTGGTGCTATGTCGGATGCCACAGCAAGCGCGTCACGGCGGAATCCCCTGCGGGTTGGGGCGATCAGTGGACTTGGCTCGCGCTGGACAGCGATAGCAAGATGATTTTGTCGTACCACATTGGCGGACGCAACACGGTCAACGCCTATCAATTCGTCCGCGATCTCAGCGAGCGCACCACTGGCCGCTTCCAGATCACCACTGATGCCCTGCGCGGATACGTCGGCGCAATCGAAGAGTGGTTTGGTGACGACATCGACTTCGCGCAGTTGCAGAAGATTTACGGGCGTTTGGAAGCAGGCCCAGAATGGTACGGCGGCGGCACAGTCATCGCAGCCGTACCTAAAGTCTTTGCAAACCCGATTGGAACATTCACCAAGTCAAACCAACTCACAGCTACCTCCAATTCATTGCACTTAATTGGATCTGTCTCGTATTGCGAAGGAACGTTTTAACTGCAATGGCCGCGTTCAGATCACGCGTGCGGTAAAGCGTATTGCCCAAATTATTTCGAGCCTCCAGAAGATCGGTCTTCTCCCTGCGCATCCACGCGCCGTGGTTTGTCCGGCCGATGCGCGTGCGCTGGTCGATTCCATGGATCAAGCCTCGGGGTTAGCACTGAAGCAGAAGTTCTTCTCGTTCCCTGAGTTACTGGGAGAAGGCTCGCGGTGGCAGCATTGCTTCGAAGGTGGAGATTACGCCGTCTTTCGCCTCACGGCCGAGAAATATCACTACACCCACAGCCCAGTTTCAGGCATTGTACTCGACACATATTCCGTGGAAGGGCGCTACCACTCGTGTAATCCCGGTGCCGCTGTTCAGTTGCTTACCCCGTTCTCCAAGAACCGCCGGGTGGTAACCATTCTGGATACAGATTGTGCCGGGGGACGGCGGCCGGACGTGTGGCGATGATTGAGGTGGTGGCCCTCATGGTCGGGCAAATCGAGCAACGCTACAGCGATTACCGCTACGAGAACCCACGAGCTGTCGAGAGGGGCATGCTCCTGCGGGCAGGCGCGCCCAAGGCATTGTTTCGCCCAGGCAGCAGCACGGTTGTCCTGCTGTTTCAGCCCCATCGTGTTCGCTTCGCCGAGGATTTGCTGGAGAACCAGCATCGCCATGGCGTGCGGAACCGTTTTTCGCCGCTGGCGGGCCAACCTCTAATCGAAACTGACGTTGCCGTACGCTCTCTACTGGCCACACCGGTCAAGGAGGAAGCATGATGAACCTTGCCTTCGTCGCCGCCGTGGCCGTGGGACTTCTTGCGCTCTTAAGTTGGGGTGTGCGCACTCTTCCCGGCGAACGCTGGCAGATGCTGGCCGCGGTCCCTATGACAAAAGCAGCCGACGGGTCTTGGCGCGGAGTGAACCTCACGTTCTACGGCTTCTTCAGCGCGACGGGAACTGCGTTCGGTTTCGCCATCATGTTGCTGCTGCTAGCTTCCGTCGGTATCCCGGCGAGCCTCGCGGTCCTTCTCGCACTGTTGATGCTGATGGTTTGTGTCCCAGCATCGCGGGTGATCGCAGGGTTGGTGGAGCGCAAGCGCAATACCTTCACCGTGGCAGGTGCAGCCTTTGTCGCCAGCCTGGTCTTTCCCTTGCTGGTTTTGGCGCTCCAACCGCTTGCGGCCAAATTGCTGCATCACGAGGTCGCGGTCCTCCCGATACTCGCGACGGCGGCAATCTCATACGCGCTGGGCGAATCCATCGGCCGGCTGGCCTGCCTGAGTTTTGGCTGCTGCTACGGCATGCCATTGCGTGACGCGAAGCCGAGGCTCGCCCGGCTCTTTCAGCAACACAATCTCGTGATTCATGGTTCGACCAAGAAAGCTGCTTACGCTTCCGGGCTCGCAGGCGAGCCATTGATCCCGGTGCAGGCCATCACTTCGGCGGTATCTGCTGCCGCGGGGCTGGCCGGCCTCACGCTGTTTCTATTCCTGCACTTTCGATTAGCTGCCTTTATACCGGTAATCGCAACCTGGGGATGGCGCGCCTGCTCGTGGCTGCGGGTCGATTATCGCGGAGGCTCTCGCATTTCCGCTTACCAGTGCATGGCGATATTGTCGGTTTTGTATCTGAGTATCTTTCTCGTCTTGTTGCCGTCATCGGCGGTGAGGGCTGACTTGTCAGCCGCCTTTGCACAATTCTTCTCAGCGGCAATCATCCTTCCGTTACAGGTCTTCTGGATTGGACTGTTTTTTTACTATGGAAGAAGCCGCGTCACCGCCTCAACACTCTCGTTCTATGTCATTGCCGAGCGCGTTTGAACAGGGAGGATGCCTCCAGAGGTCGAAGGCTTCGATCATTCCCTGGGAATGCCTCATCCCGCAAGCGTGTTTGCTATCACTGACATCGAGCATCAAGGCGAGAATAATGACTGGTGCGAAGTGCACCGTAAGGCTCGTTTCGGGCTATACGGGTCGACTTGGTCTTTCGTGTCTGACGGTCAAGCAGGATCGATGCCGGCCCAGAAAATGGCTGTTCAACGGAGAACCCGGTGAAATTCGGATTGTTCGTATTGCTGACCATCTGTGGTTTCCTGATCTTCGCTGTCACCATGACATTTGTGCCCCTTCTGCCAATGTGGGCCAACTATGCCGCAAGAGTTGCATTGCTTCTCATCTTCGGCTCTCTGTGGTGGGTCGCGCGAGATGGGCATCCACTGAATCGCTTTCGGCCGGTTTTCCTTGCCTACTTCACGGCAGTCTTTAGTCTTTCGTTGGGGTTCTTCCTCGCAGACAGCGGGCTTAAGCTCCTTGGCCTGACGACGCAAACACCGGTCGGAATCGCTATGGCGAAGTTTTTGCAGGCGTCGCTGATCGTGATCGGAATTCTCGCCGTAGCGAAGCTCTGCGGCGAAAACCTTGCGTCACTCTACATCCGGAAAGGTCGCTTGATATTAGGCCTCAGTGTAGGCTTGATCACAGCTGCTGCATGTTTGGCTCTTAGCCTGCTGCAGCCAGCTGTCAGGGCTCTCGGCACTGCCAAGCTCATGTCATTGGCCCACTGGGTACTGCTCTTTGTGGTATCCAACGCTTTCATGGAAGAACTTCTCTTTCGCGGATTATTTCTCGGACGATACGAGTCACTGATCGGAAAATGGCTGGCGATTCTTTCCACAGCTCTGGCCTTTACCCTGGCGCATATGCAGGTCACCTATGCGCCCAACTTATGGGCTTTTCTGCTTGTTACTTTCGGGCTCGCGATCGCTTGGGGATGGCTGATGCAGAGGAGCGGTAGTTTGTGGGGATCGGTCTTGTTTCACACTGGCGCGGATTTGTTGATTATTTTGCCTATCTTCAGTCGCTTCGGCGCCATGTAATGAGACAACAACCGGGCGGTGTTCAGAGCCTGAAATCGCCGGCCGCCTCGTCGGCTTCGTTGCCCGCTTCTTCTAGAGCCCGCGCAGTTTTCGCAGGCGGACCTCCGATCCCCCGTGCCCATAGCTGATGTCGTGCATCAAGCTGCGCATCAGGCAGATTCCTCTTCCATGCCCGGTCGTGTTGACGCTGAGATCCGCGGCCTCAGTGGCGGCCACGTCAAAACCTGGACCGGGGCCTCGAATTACGATCATGAATGCGGATGGATCAATCTCGATCCAGCAGCGAATTGTCTTGCTGCCGTCATTTTGGCAGCCGTGGAGTACCGCATTGGCTAACGCTTCCTGAAGAGCGACAAAAATGTCGATCTCCTCGCCTTCGTTAGCACCACTTTCCTTGATGAAGGCCATCATCGATTCGCGCGCTGCGACCATGGCTTCCATATTTCCCGGGAAGACGAACCCCCTGGAGATGGTTTGCTGCTCCACGGATTGAAGGCCCTTCGGCACGGTGTACCTCCGAAGCTACGTGGCCCGCTCCGCACCTGTCGCTCTGTCAATCTTCCGTTATCAGTAAGCAAAGTGGAACGCGGGTGGCCTATATTGTGCATGGAGTTGATTGCAGCAAGATGAAAAACTCGATTTGCAGCAAAATTCGGGAATCGCCAGCCCGGACTCCTGTCCATGCGTGAGGCCTTCGCCACACAAAAACTGTGATCCCGCAGCCACCCGATGTACTGTCAGAAAACACCCTGATCGAAGGCGTCAGCATTTGGGGACACTAGGTCAAAACAAGCGCGGAAAATCCGTGCTGATTCAATTCTTCAGACTGTCGCGCTTCCCAGATAGAATAGAAGAGGTATTCACCTGCGCATACGACATCAGCGCGGACCAGCACTCGGGGGAAGCCTTCCAGTACCACCGCTTGTGCTTGGTTTTGGTCAGATCGATCCCACCCAACAACAGCGAAAGCTCTTCGTGACTCAGGATGACCTTGCCCTGCGCATCACTGGATTGCGGCCAGGTGAAACGCCCTTTCTTCAACCTCTTGGCACAGACCCAGAGTCCGCTTCCGTCCCAGACGAGGCCTTCAGCCGATTACGCTGGCCGTTGCAGAACAAGAACAGGTGCCCGCTCAGAGCGGTAACACGACAAACGATCGCGGACGAGACCGTACAATCCCTCGAACCCCTTGCGCATATCGGTGATTCCCCCGGCCAGATAGATCCGTGTAGCTGGACCCAGTGTGTTGGCTCAGCCTGAAATGGAGAAGCGCCGTTGCCCGTTAGTGAGTATTCCGCCCTTCGGGCGGGGATTTTTCAGGCATGAGGGTCTTTCAATCCGATGATGGAGAAGCAGCGCGAGAAGCGCGTTCCCTGCGCTGCCGATCATCGTCCCGATGAGCCCACCGGGCTATCCCTCGGCATGGTTGCGTCCCCGCAGTGCCCGCTTCCGTTTCGCCCGGCCAGACTCATTGTAGCTCCACGCTGTCCGGCGGTCTCAACTTCCTGTTTGCCCGTGATCCGCCCGAAGGAGTCTTGCCGTCCTGTCAAACCCACGCGGCAATCCGCTCCGACAGTAGAAGGCAAGCACGTCCCGGCAGTATGATATTTTCAGCTTCTGATGCGCCCCACACCGATCATCATCGGGCTCATGGTGGTGGCTGCCCCCGTTGGCGTTCTAGGGTTCGCGGCCCTGCTGCTATGGCTGTCGGGCGATTGGCGCTGGGTGGAGGGCTGGATCTTCGGTGTCTGGTGGGTATCCTTCGTTGCCGCCATTCAATTGTGGCTTCGCTCCAGGGACCCTGCGCTGTTGGCCGAGCGCATGCGCATGCCCGGCAGCGGTGGTGAATCGCGCGCCGATATGGCTATCCTCATCGGGATAAAAGTGTGCTTCCTGGCTTCGATCTTTGTGCCGGCGCTGGATGTGCGCTTCGGTTGGACACCCCGTCTACCGCTGTGGAGCGAAGTATGCGGAGGCATCCTGCTCCTCGGGGGTAGTTTCCCGTTCTTCCGCGCGTTCACCGATAACCCGTATCTGTCGCAGCTGGTGCGTATTCAGACCGAGCGCGGCCAGCATGTCATTGACACGGGCGTCTACGGCTTTGTTCGCCACCCCATGTATCTTGGGGCAAGTCTAGTGTTCGTTGGTGGCCCGTTGCTGCTGGGCTCCGTTTGTGGCCTTCTCGTAGGTCTGGCCACGGTCGGGTTGCTCATTCTGCGCATCTTTGGCGAGGAGAAGCTGTTGGCACGCGATCTGGACGGCTACAAGGAATATCTCCAGAAGGTGCGTTACCGGTTGGTACCACACGTCTGGTGATTACCCCGTCAACGGATTTCCGCTCTCGATCAGGCAAGTGTGGTCAGAGGGAAGCCAGTCCCACGTCAAAACAAACGCGAAAAATTCGAATAATTTCAATTCTTCAGACTGCCGCGCTTCCCAGATAGAATAGAAGAGGTATTCACCTGCGCATACGAGATCAGCGCGGACCAGCAAGCGGTTGGAGTATATGCGGAGAGAACAATCATCTATCAAGTTTCTCGCCGAGCGGCGCCTGTTAATTGACGCTGACATTGATCGGGTGCCTGAATCCGCTGGCGTTTTGGTCGTGTATGACGTTAAGAATGATCCAGTCTACGTAAAATCCGTGCCGAATCTGAGGGCCGCCTTACTCAAAGTGAAACGACAATATCGGAGTGCGATCGAGTTTGCGATCGGTGGACTGGAATACGCTGACGACGAGAGCAGGATTCAACTTGAGAAAGCACTCATGACGGCGTTCGGTTTGCGCGAGAAGCGAGACAATGAAGTTGTTACGCATGAAGGCTCGCCCATTTAGCCTCGCCAGTTTCCAAAAATCCAGAGCAAGGGGGCCCCGATGGCCTCCGGCCGATTGTTATTGCAGCAGATAGCTATGCAAGGGTTGCGATCTTTTCGGAAGCCGCTCCTGGTAACGGTGGCGATATTGTTTGCCGCTAGTGCCATCCTCTACAGCGCCCTGTGGACACTTTACGGCGACCAGCCAGCGCCGGTGGAATTGGGCTTCGAAAACCAGTACATCCCCGCCGAGCATTCCGAGTTGGTACAGAGCGTAGTGCCTGGCAGCCCAGCCGAGCGGGCTGGCATGAAACCGGGAGATCGCATCATCCAGATCAACGGCGCTCGGCTGGAGGAAGATTCGCTGATTCGTGTTTGGCTTCAGCATAGGCCGGGAGACAGCGTCGAGTTGGCGATACGGCGACAGGGCGTTGCAGATCCGATTGTCCTGCACGCGACGTTTCGGCCGAGCGGCTCCACCTCGGCGGAGGCAGGGGTAGCGCAGCACGTGGGACAGGGCATCCTTCGCCTGTATCCCTTTGTTTTTCTCACGGTGGGTTTGGCGGTGTTGTTTCTTCGCCTGGAGGATCCCAACGCCTGGCTCCTGGCCTTGATGTTCGGGGGCTTCATCGCCATACCGGGGTTTGCCAACTCGTTCTTGGGTGTGCCCTCTTACTTGCGCCCATTGGCAATAGCTTACCGGGCGATATTCGACAACATGGTTCCGGCGTTGTTTTATTTCTTCTTTGCGGTCTTTCCCACGCAATCGCCGCTTGACCGTCGTGTTCCCTGGTTGAAGTGGCTGGCGCTCGTGTTGGGCTTGGCTTTGGCTCTGCCTCTGGGAGTCGCATTGATGCTTCCGGCATCGGGCGGGACTGAACCCAATCGGGTCGCTGGCTTCGGATGGCTGACCAGTAAATACGCGCACTTGCCGATATTGATCTTCAATTATGGGCTGGTCGCCTTGGGCTTCGTTGCCTTGACATGGAACGCCCTCACTGTTGGCTCTTCCGAAGCGCGGCGGAAGATTCGAGTGATTCTTGCGGGAACGCTGGTAGGCGTGGTACCAGCCACCTTCGCATTGGGAGCCAACGACTTTTTCGGATTTCACATCGGTCTTTGGCTGGGTGTGGCCTTGACCGTCCTGCTGTGGCTCTTCCCTCTGTCCTTCGCCTACGCCGTGGTCAAGCATCGGGTGCTCGAGGTTCCGGTCCTTCTCCGGAGAAGTGCGCGCTATCTGCTGGTGCAACGCGGCTTTGTAATTATGCTTGCCCTGTTGAGCATCGGCATTACATGGGCTTTTGCCCTGATCTTTGCCCGCTATCTGCAACCACTCACGGCGGCGGCCGCGCCCGGTGGTATTGCGTTGGGGACAGTCTTCGGAACCGTCTTACTTTGGACCGGAACGCGGGTCCACAAGAATGTCGGGGGGCGAATCGACCGGGCTTTCTTTCGCAATGCCTATGACGCGCGCATCATTTTGGAGGACCTGGTTGAGAAAACTCGGACGGCGACGGATCGGACACAACTCGCTGCGTTGCTCGAGTACCATCTCAATCAAGCTCTGCAACCGAGCTCTTTGGTGGTCTATTTCGAGACCGGTCGTGATCACCTTTCAGTCGTCAGTGGCGACGTCCCGCCGGCGCTCACCGCTATCTCGGCCACCGAACCCACGTTAGCCGATCTAGCGCAGCGAGGTCAGCCTTGGGAGGTTGCAGCAGGGGACCTCGGCGAGGCTCGAGCACCACTTTGGCTGTTGCTGACGCCGGAATGTCTGGTGCCAATTCTGGGCCGCGACAGTCGACTCGTTGGCCTGATTGTACTGGGCCCCCGGCTCTCCGAAGAGCCGTATTCGAGGGAAGACAAACAGTTGCTGGCCGCCGTCGCCAGTCAGGCCGGAATTGCGCTGGAAAGCATTCACATGGGTGAGAAGATCGCCGAAAGCATTGAGGCGGAGCGCCGCTCGGCACAGGAAATGGAATTTGCCCGCCAGGTGCAAGCCAGGCTCTTCCCGCAGAAACTCCCATGCATGAAGACGCTCGAGTACACAGCTGACTGCATTCCCGCTCGAAAAGTGGGCGGGGATTACTACGACTTTCTGGAGCTTCGCCCGGGCCGCTTGGCACTGGTGCTGGCCGACATTGCGGGCAAAGGAGTGTCCGGCGCCCTGCTCATGGCCAATCTGCAGGCCAACTTGCGCAGTCAATACGCGATGGCGGTCGATGAGTTGCCGCGACTGCTCACCTCGGTCAACCGCTTGTTCTACGAGAGTACCGAAGATGCCAGTTACGCTACCCTATTCTTTGCGGATTATGACGACATAAGCCGCAAGTTGCGCTACGCGAATTGCGGACATCTTCCTCCACTCCTGCTGCGGGCCAGCGGAAGCTCGCCGGACCAGGTTGCGGAGAGGCCGAAGGTGGAGTGGCTGCGCTCCACCAGCACCGTGATGGGATTGTTTGAAGCGTGGAGTTGCGAAATCGCCGAAGTGCAGCTTGCTCCAGGTGACATGCTGGTGCTCTACACGGACGGAATCACCGAGGCCACGAACTCGAACGGGGAAGAGTTTGGCGAGTCCCGTCTGCTGGATACCCTTGAGAGCCATTGCAACCTTCCACTGGGATCGCTTTTCCAATCAGTTGTTGGGGCGGTCCAGCAATTCGGTAGCGGTTGCGAACAGCAGGACGACATCACACTGGTGATTGCCCGGTCTCTCGCATGATTGAGTCCGCGTCGCAGCCCAAGCTCGCGAGACCGGCATTGAAGTGACACCCAGGAGTCCGGCTAAGAGCACTTTCCGGAGCAGTTCAATACTTGCCGATTGCACTCTACGTCTTCAATTCGCTCGAGAACCTTCCCAGTCATTATCTCCAGCTATCAAGGTTGTTCGGTGCCGGTTGCTGGCGTCGAATGACGGTCAGCAGAAACGGACGGATGTAGATAACTGCGCCAGGATGGATCCAAGTAATCTGGCTTCGCGATGCTCCGTCCGGTATTTCCCGTTATCACATTCAGATGTTCAGATGTCACAGACAAACCGCAGTCCGCGAGTTTGGAATTCTCGTGGCTGCCACGGGAGAGGCGCTTCACCCTTTCTGCCCGCTCTCCGGCACTGAAATCACTTTGATCAAGCGGCTCCAGACCAACGAACCGGACCACCAGGAGGTTTCCACGTGAGCATGAAGGCGAGCATTCGGCAGGTAGAGGGCGTTACCATCGTAGACCTGAGTGGACGCATCAAACTGGGCGAGGGCAGCTCAGTTTTGCGCGACACCGTCAAGGGCTTGCTGGGAAGGGACAGAAACATTCTGTTGAATCTGGGCGACATTAGCTACATTGACAGCTCGGGTATCGGCGAGCTGGTCAGCGCGTTCACCTCCGTCCGCAACCAGGGCGGTGAATTGAAACTGCTGCACCTGACCAAGAAAGTTCACGATCTGCTGCAGATCACCAAGCTCTACACCGTATTCGACGTGAAAGACGACGAAGCTGCGGCCATCAGCGCATTTGATTAGTCCCAAGGTCCGATTTGCCCGTCATCTTGGCATAATCCCCGAAAACGCCACAAACAGCTGGGCAGGAAGTCACTTCTGCGTGTAGCCAAACTGCCCCTTCATTCGGCCTCCTGCTCTGCTAGACTCCCGCAATGCCCTTTCGCATCCAGCAGGCGGGGCTCGACAAATCCGCCGGCCCTATTCGCCGCACGCTCCAGTATGCCTACTACGACTGGACTCGCGAAATGCCGAGGTCCAAACGCCTCGTCACATGGGCCGGGATTCTGATGCAGGGATACGCTATCTATTCCCTTTGGACGCGGTCCTTGGTGTGGCCCGTGATGTGGCCGAAAGGGATACTTCTTTACGGAAGTGTGTGGTTGCTTTACGTCATTGGCGCCGGGCTGATGAACGGCATGCTGACTTCGGAATTTGTCCGCAAGACCCAACTTGAAGCCGACCAGATTGCCGCCCGACAGATCCAGCAGACACTCCACCCCGAGAAACTGGACCAGTTGCCGGGCTACGAGGTGGAGACGTTCTACAAGCCCTTCCGCGACGTGGGTGGCGACTACTTTGACGTTATCGAGCTTGCCGGTAACCGAACGCTGTTCGCGGTAGCGGATGTGTCCGGGAAAGGAATGCCGGCGGCGCTGCTGGCGGCCAACATACAGGCTCTGGTTAGGAGCATCGCGAATGTTGAAGCGAATCCCCTGGTGCTGGCTCGGCAGATTAACAAGCACCTGACCCGTTACACCCCGATTGATCGCTTTGCGACAGCAGTGTTTATCGTGCTGAGCCGCGATTCGGGAAAGTTGACCTACGTGAATGCCGGGCACAACGCTCCGATCGTGTTTTGCTCCGGATCTACAACATCCCTCGAAGCCACTGGCATGCCGCTTGGATTGTTTAGCGAAGCGGACTATGAAACCCGTACCGCGGCTATTCCCCCGGGGGGTACGCTCCTTCTATACACGGACGGATTGACCGACTCGATTTCCGAAAAGGATTATCCCGCAAGCCGTTTACGCGATGCTTTAGCTGACGCTTCAAGACCAACGATGTCTAGTCTTAAATCCTTAGTGGACCCGACACACAACGAAGACGACGTCACCATATTGCTGGTGAAACGTACTGCAGATTCTGCTTCCAGCGGCGTGTTCGCATAGGAACCGCTTGTCGAGCCCCACCACGCGATAACTCCAAGATAGTCAGCAACTCCGAAACTATCAGAACGTGCCTAGGCTGTTCCTCCGTTGGCGACGGTTTGCAACTCGCGAATCACACAGAACAGCCGCCGGGCTGATGCATTTCGCGATTCTTTCACGTCACCAGAACCCGGAAAGTTGCAACACATCCCAGGGAGTTGATAGTCGCCGGCCAGCACAAGTTGGGTATGGCCTGTTGCAAGATCTCACAGCACGAATGCGCCATGTTTAGAATAGAAGGACCAACGCGTCCAAATTGTTCACTGTCTTTTCATCGCCGATTTATCAAAGTGTGATGTTCATGGATTATCAACGTATAGCTACTCAGATTTTATGTCTGGAGGAGAGTTATGCGTCGATTTCTCGCAGCAACCCTGACCGCGGCCATGGTTTTCGGTCCGCTGGTAAACGCCTACGCGGCGCCGACAGTCCATTCGGGCAACGCCCCTGCGCCGGGCCATACGTCCATGCCGATCAAACATCTGGTGATTATCTTTCAGGAAAACGTTTCCTTCGACCACTACTTCGGGACCTATCCCAATGCACTAAATCCCCCCGGAGAACCCAGGTTCCATGCTCTGCCCGATACGCCGACGGTTAACGGCTTTACGCCTGCGCTCCTGTACAGCAATCCCAATCTCAATCCGGCCAACGGCACCGGAGCGACCAATCCCTTTCGCCTGGATCGCGCGCAGGCCTGGACTGCCGACCAGGACCATGACTATGGACCGGAGCAAGCTGCTTTCGATGGCGGCGTGATGGACCTGTTTCCACTCAACGTGGGAACCCCCGGGCCTCCGCCGTACACGGGTCCGCCGGTTGTTAACACCACCGGGCTGGTGCTGGGCTACTACGACGGCAACACCACGACGGCGGTGTGGAATTACGCCCAGTATTATGCGATGAACGATAACTCCTACGGGACGACATTCGGTCCTTCGACGCCTGGGGCCCTGAACGTTGTGTCGGGTCAGACCGACGGGGTCATTCAGAATATCAACTCCGACTATGCCGTTGTTCCCGATGGCAACGGCGGGCACTCGCTAGTCAGCGACAGCGATCCGGTGGGCGACGTTTGCTCGGGGAGTTCGCAGGTTCAGATGAGCGGCCAGAATGTCGGCGATCTACTGAGCGCCGCGGGCGTTACCTGGGGATTCTTTGAAGGCGGGTTTGATCTTACTATCACCAACCCGAACGGAACCACGGGATGCCACCGGTCCCACACCTCGGTCTATGTCGGGACGCCGAAGGTGGATTACATCCCCCATCATCAGCCATTCCAGTACTATGTATCGACCCAGAACTTGCCACACACTCGCCCCACTTCGGTTTCCATGATTGGGCACAATGGCGACGCAGCCAATCACCAGTACGACATTCACGACTTTTTCGACGCCGTGAATGCCGGAAATTTCCCCGCCGTGAGCTACATCAAAGCACCGGGATATCAGGATGGACACGCCGGCTACTCGACGCCACTCGACGAACAAAACTTTATTGTTCAGGTGATCAATTTTCTCGAGCAGCAGCGGGATTGGCGGGAGACGGCGGTCATCATCAACTGGGACGACTCGGACGGCTGGTACGATCACCAACTGGGACAGATTGTGAACCAGTCGCAGACCTCGCAGGATATGCTCAACGGGCCAGGACTTTGCGGAAGGGCACTGCCGACGCTTGCTGGTGTCACGGGACCCCACGCGCAGGGCCGCTGCGGCTATGGTCCCCGGTTGCCGCTGCTGGTTGTCTCTCCTTATGCGCGGCATAACTTCATCGATCACACCATGACGGACCAAAGCTCCATCGTGCGTTTCATCGAGGACAATTGGCTAGGTGGCCAGCGCATACAAGGATCCTTCGACGCGATCGCCGGTCCGCTCAACAATATGTTCGACTTCAACCAGGGTCAGGACGATGCTGTGATCCTCGACCCACAGACGGGCGAGGTAATTCGCTGACAAGGCGGCAAGGCGCGCGGCGACACAAGCCCGAAAGCAGGCCAGGATGCTTAGGGCGACTGAATCGTCTTGAGCAACCACTCATTGGTAACGGCAGGTCGTGTACGTCCAAACTCAGCGTACATGCCCTGCCGTTTTCTTTTTGTTCGCCGACGAGTTCATGCGAACATCCTCACCGCCGCGACAGGTATCACATGCACCAGCGGCGAAGTTATAATGGAGAGTAGGACTTGGGCCGGGTGCAGGAGGTTACTGCGATGAGAACATCATGGCGAATGGAGACAGGACATCTCGCATGCCGCTGGTCTGAGATAGGCCAGCGCGTTCAATACTGACACTTACCAATCCGCGTATCTGTTTCCCTTGCTACTGATTCCAGGGGCACCGCTCCGAACGTTCACGATTCCCGGCATTGCCGCGTCGTAGGAACGTTCTACAACCCACGTGTGATCCCGTCCTGTCATCGGGTCTTTCGGAATGTGCTTGATGTATCCGGCTGCCATCGTACAGTGATTCTGGCCGCTTATGCTGTTCGGCGTTGTAGTCACTAATCAACGAGCGCATTGTCCTTAGGTCTTCTCGTGCCGTGGGGCAGTTTGCACTTCTTCAAGACTGTTGGATTCCTTGCCGATGCACTTGATCCGCTCGATGCGAACGTGACGCCTTTGGAGCAATCCGATGGTCTGCTTACCGCAAGGCGTCCGGCTTGCATCGGCGCATTTTGGCACCTTGGCTACTGCGTCCGTGCTGGAGCGGGTTGCTGCGTCGGCGCGCCAAAATTCACTTTGGGGACCTCCCGCGCTCCTTCCGCAGTCTTGAAATAGGCGTCGTTGCGTATGAATCCGGAAAGGCCCGCGATGATGTTGTTTGGGAACAGGCCGATATACGTGTTGTAGTCCTGCAAGGTCTCGTTGTAGCGGCGGCGTTCGATAGCGATCCGATTTTCCGTGCCCGCCAACTCGTCCTGCAACCGCAAGAAGTTTTCATTGGACCGTAATTGCGGATAATTTTCCACGACCACCAACAAACGGCTAAGAGCAGAATCCAGCTGACCATTCGCGGCGATCTTGTCCTGCGGAGTTTTTGCTCCCATCATCGCAGCACGGGCCGCGGCAATGTCGCCGAAAACTTTTTCCTCGTGGGTTGCAAAACCCTTCACCGTCTCCACGAGGTTCGGAATAAGGTCGGCCCTGCGCTGCAGCACAACATCCACCTGCGACCAGGCGGCATTGACCGCTTCGCGCTTGCGGACCATCTGGTTGCGATGCGAGACAAACGTGCCGCCGAACATCAGCGCCAGCAACACGATCACGGCCAGCACGATGATTCCGATTTTCATGACAAGCTCTCCCCCCGCGACTGCTTTGTTAGAAATCTATTGCAGGTTCCGCAAGTGGCGCTTCGGTACTCGCGCATCCAGTTCGTGAGCGACCCGCTGAATCGCACTCATGTACGCGTAGTACAGCTCGCGTAAATTCTCCGGATGCCCGTCACCGCTCCTCAACTCCAGAATTGCCTGCAGCGGTGCCACTGCAAAACCGAAGACCTCGCCGGCACGATTCAGCAACTGCGGCTTCGTGTGTGGCGGATTCTCGCCTAACGCGAGCAGCGCATGGCGGAACAGCGTAAGAACGCTGGTGATCGACTTGCCCAGCACCGCGCGAAGTTCGTCTTCGTCATCGGGACTCAGCAGCAAATGCTGTCGTAACCGCAGAAGCGTGGTCCGCAGTTCGTGTTCCACCTCGATCCGGTGCAGGTTCATGGGCACTTCAATTGCTACCACGACGTCCTGCCCGAAAAGCGTCTTATGCGAATCTTTAATGTCGATCAGCTCGATGGCGAAGACATCGGCGGACTCCCGCAGCTCTTCGAGCGTCATGATCATCGGCGGCCGCAGTTTCTCTTCGTGACTCCACCAATGCAGGACCTTCGAGATCGGCGCAAACGAACTCGGCTTCAACTCTTGCATCACCACCAGCAGGTTCACGTCCGAGAATTTCTCATGGAAGTCTTCGCGAGCAGCCGAGCCAAACAAGACGATGGATACCAGGTTCTCCTCGCACGCCTGTTGCAATCGACCAACGAGTTCCTGCAGCTTACTTTCCGGTTTCTTCATTGCACGTCACTCCGCGCGCCGCAATCACCAACTGCCGCCGGCACCACCTCCGCCGCTCGAGCCTCCTCCGAAGCCCCCAAATCCACCGCCTCCGCCACCGCCGCTCGAAAAGCCTCCAGAACTGCCACCGAACCCTCCGCCCCAACTACCACCCCCGTCTATTTGTGGCGGTGGACGCCAACGGATCCCCGGGCCCCCCAGCAAGCGCGAAATGATGCCGAGGATGACAAACACACTCACGACGATCAGCAACGGGATCAAAGGCGAATTTATGCGCCAGTCGGGGGACGCAGAGGCGCGCGGCCGGTTGGCCGGCACGCCGTTCAACTGCACACCTTTGTCTGCCGCTATGAGTTGCGCAAGCCGCTTTGTACCCAACAGCACAGCCGCCCTGTAATCTCCGCGGCGCAAATCGGGCACCATCTCACGACCAATGTCGCCAGCGCGAGCGTCGTTAATGACCGGCTCCAGACCGTATCCCACCTCGATTCGGTACTGGCGTTCCTCGGGCGCCAGCAAAAGCAGAACGCCTCGATTGTCTTTTTTCGATCCGACGCCGAGGTGCTTGTAGAGATCGGCCGCGTAATCTTCCTTGCTGCGGCCTTCGAGAGAGTCCACCGTCACCGCCGCTATCTGGGCCCCGGTCTTTTGTTCGACCTCGGCGCACAGCGTCTCCAGTTTGGCTCTAGTCGTGGGATCGATGACGTGCGCCAGGTCGGTAACGTAGCCCTGCGGGTGAATATCGGCGATCTTCTCTGCCCAGGCTAAGGAACACCACGCTAACAGCATCGCAACCAGCAGAGCAAATTTAGTGCGTGTGGGCATCTGTCGTCGGTGACACTGCACCGACGTTCGTACCGTAGAGAATGCAGCGCTTACTGTCAAGGAACGCGGCAACGGAGAAGCTGACCGTTTGCCGGCCGCTGAACAGGAAGGAATGGCGCACGTCTTCGCTGGCGCAATCGCCGTGTACAAAAACCCTCAGTCAGGGGGCCATGCTGGGGAACGCCAATTAGCCGCCTGAGCAACATGACAGATGGAATCGTCGTTGGCGTAATCAGGTCAGCATGACGGTATCCCGTCACAACCAAGCATGAAAAGATCGTCCTGACAAATGCTCATGTGCCAACAACTTGCGGCCCTTTTCAAGGGAGCCCTGGAGGCCCACTCTGCCGCGGTACGTGGCGTGGCGGTAAGTGAGGATGGGCGGCTGGCGATCTCCGCTTCTGGGGACCACACGCTGAAGGTGTGGGAACTGGGCAGCGGGCTCGAGCTTATGACGTTTACGGCTGATGCTCCACTGTACCGCTGCGCTGTCTCGTCGGGCGGAAAAACCATCGTGGCCGGCGACGCTCTTGGTCGTGTTCACTTCCTGGAAGTGATGCAGAAGCGTTGAACCCCGGGCATCGATTCATTCTTGTGCTGGGCGGTCAGCGGGACGTGGCGACATCAGATGATGAGACGTTGAAGGTGTGGGATCTGGCATCAGCTGGAGTCGGCCCGACGGTTCCCTGTGATGCCCGCGTATTGCTGCGCCTTCGCCAACGCAAGAACCGCGTGGTTGCTGGTGATGCTATCCGGCCGCGTGCATGCCTTCAGCCAGGAGAACGCGGCTTGAAGCTGAGTAACCGTTCGGGCTGTGCTCCAGCATAGACCGGCTAGACCAACCGCATGATGGGGGCAGCAGAGAGAACCCTATCAAGGGGGGAAGTTAGTTCCCTGATAAGCGGTCTCGAATTCCCTGATACCCCAGAAACGGGCGATGCAGCTTAAGAAGTGTAGGGCCTCGCGATTGCGATCATTAGCGCCAGAAAGATGGGAGTCAGAAAAGCCCTGGCTATCACATAGCAGAAATAGAGCGGGACGGCAGCCAAAACCAGCAAGAAAACCGTCCCGGCCGAAAACTTCCCAGGTACGGCCTCCTCTGCTACCTTGCTGGTTCGCTTGAGTATGTGATGTTTCTTCTGGCACGAGTTTTCACCGCGACGCGCAACTTTATGTAACTGTTACTAGCCGTTCGGCTGCCGATAGCCCATTGGCGGGATGACGGACAATCGAGCCAGGTACAGCACTCTTCTCCTCACTGAGCTCGACATCTTATCGGAAAAACCTTGTTCCGACTGTCTCATTGGATGTCAGCAGTGCCTCTGACAAGACATTTGCAACGGGAGATCCATGGCCGATCGAGCCAGGATCCCCCGTGTTGCCCTTAGAGCGTTATCGAGCCTTCAGTCTCAAGCCACCATGCTCTTTGCCCGCTCCACCCATTGCTCGTACTGTTTCTTGATCTCAGTTACGCGCGCATCGATGGCGGCTTTGGTATCGCCCTGAGCCTTAGCGGCTTTTTTCTGCAACGCCTGTACCTTGGCTTCGGTCTCATTCTTGATTTGTTCCGACCGTTGCCGGGCCTGCTGCAACTTCGTCTGTAACCGGGTATTCAGCCCATCGATCTTGGCCTGTAATTTGGCCTTATGCTCCGTCTTTACGCGAGCCTGCTCGGCTTTCAACTGGTCAATCTCGGCTCGCAGCTCGGCGACTTCGCGGGCCCGTTGGGCTTCTTCGAAGCTCTTTCTGGCTGTGCGGAAGACAAAGCCATTGAGTGCTTCCATTCTGGTATCCACCGGTGTCACCCATTCTTCGCTGATATCCGCGACGATCGCATACTTGCCCGGGGTGAGTACGTTCGAAACTTCGGCCAGGAAATCCGAGTCGACGCCGGCCGCGAACAGGTCGGCAAGACCTCCCGCCATCGTCCCCGCCAGCGCCCAGAATGCGAGCCCGGCCGGGCCGCCCAGCAAACCGATGAGGCTGCCGATCGCTGTTCCGCTCACCGTTCGAACAGGAAAGTCGCCTTCGCCCTGTTTCACAGTGACCGTTCCATCAGCGTTTTTGCTGATGACGGCTTCGGCGTGAATCGTTATGCTTCCCTCGGAATCGAGTTGATAAAGCGCTCGCGATCCGTCGTACGCTTTGGTTTCATTGTCGAAAACTACTACTAGCATTTTCTCCATGACATTCTCCTTTTAAAATGCTCGCATCCAGCGAGTAGGTTATTGGGTTAGGTTTACGCAGCTCTTAGGAGTGCGACGTCAGGCAGGCTGTGGATCGCTGTGGCAAATCCGATCAATGAAGTCCCGTCGAAGATCAGATCCACGCCAATGGCGAAGCCGATGAACCACACGCTCGAAACCGGCATTTGCGCCAGCAACATGATCCCCAGCACCAGCGAAACAATCCCCGAAAACACCGACCAGCCCCACCGCGGGAACTTCAACATTCCTGCCCCAATGGCGCGAACGAGACCGCCGACAATGAAGAAGGAAGCAAGGATCAGAGTGAGGCTGGCTGCCCCGGCTAGCGGATACCGGATCAGCAGATATCCGGTGAACCCCCGGAACAGTGCGCTGAGCAGAGACAGCAGAAAGCCCTGCCAGGTGTGAGGGCGAAAGGCATGCACCCGAAAGGCATGCACCAAAGCGAAGATGCCACTGAACAGCAGTATCCACCCGAAGACCAGAACCGTGGCAAAGGTAGCGCTCACGTTACCGATCACGCATACCGCGCCAAGAAGGATGAACAGAATCCCAAGGGCGAGAAACCATCCCCAGGAGCTGCGAATTTCCTCAATTCCCGCTGCTAGCGGGTTAGACCCAAACTGCTTGGCAGACATTTTGTTTTCTCCTTTTCTGTAAATTGATATTGAGTTCCATCATTCCTGCTAAACACATGGATCCGGGGCTGATTCATTGCACTCATGTCTTGCGAGCTCAGAACGCTCCCTTCGAATCCATTCACGAACAAACAGCGGACAATTTCGAAGTTCTGTGCCGGCTGCTTCTGCCGCTGCCAGGAAGCGCACAGCATCAGCATCCACCAGCGTCACTTCACCGAGTTCGAGAGCAATCGGCGACGAATCAATTTGCATTTGCATCCTCAGCTCCGCAAGACTCTCCGCGTCGATACGCCCACTCACTCGTAGAAGGTGTGACTCCCGACTTTCTTCAAGTCTCAACATTTCTGGACCCGAACTCGCTCACTCACGACGATCGGTATAAGTGCAAATCGGACGCCATTCGCAAACGAATGACAGCATTGAGGATGGCGAGAGTTCTGGTGGCGAAATCTCGGGAATTGTCGAGTTTTCGACAACGCCGCTGCGAATGGACGGGAGGAATTTAATTTGAGCTAGGCGGACCGAAACCGGTGCTTGTTAATGTTTAGACTTTTAATTCGGGATTCAAGAGTTGAACGGGGAATCCCGAGGCGGGCCGCTGCACCAAGGGGACCGGACACCCGTCCTCGGCTCTGTGTCAGTGCGTTCTCGATCATTTCCTTTTCCTGATCGGCAAGAGAGGCGAGAGCAACTCCACTTGGGGCAGGTCTGGGCGACGTCTGCGGCAGCCAGTTCTCATCCACAGCGAGCGTCGCTCCCTCGCACAGGATGACGGCTCGTTCGACCACATTTTGCAGTTCCCGCACATTTCCAGGCCAATGATAGGTCTGAAACAACTCTAAGGTTCTCTTATCGATCCGGTTGATCTTTTTCCCCATTTTGCTGGCATAGCGCTGAGCAAGATATGCGACGAGCAGGGGAATGTCTTCGACGCGCTCGTGCAGCGACGGCATGCGAATTGGGAACACGTTCAACCGGTAGAACAAGTCGCACCGGAATGAGCCCACGTCCACCGCGGCCTGCAGATCGCGGTTGGTGGCGGCAATAACCCGTACGTCAATCGGCACCGCGTGTGTGCTACCCACTCGCTCTAATTCACGCTCTTGCAACACTCGCAGCAAAGCGATCTGGGTCTCAGCCGGCAGGTCGCCTACTTCATCCAGGAAGATTGTCCCGCCGTCGGCAACTTCAAATCGCCCTAAGCGCCGTTGAGTAGCGCCTGTGAAGGCTCCCTTTTCATGGCCGAAAAGTTCAGAGGCAATGAGAGAAGGGGGAATGGCAGCACAATTGACTGCGACAAACGCGTTCCGTGCGCGGCGCGAGCGTTTGTGGATTGCACGTGCTGCAAGTTCCTTTCCGGTTCCCGTTTCACCCGTGATCAGCACGGTGGAATCGGTCGGCGCAACCTTGCACAGAACAGCGAGAACTCGTTTGATTGCATCCGATGCTCCCACAATCTCTTCGAACATGGATGCCTGATCAATCTCTTCCTTGAGAGCCAAGTTCTCCTTGTGCAGCTGGTCTGTTAGCGTTTTGATTTCGTCAAATGCTTTCTTGAGCTCTTCCTCTGCACGCTTCCGATCGTCAATCTCGATACTGGATCCATACCACATCACGATGTTCCCTTGGTCATCCCACTGGGGAACGTTGCGATGCAGAAACCAGAGATATTGTCCGTCGGCACGGCGCACGCGGGTTTCGTACTGGAACACTTCTCCGCTGGCACGGCAAGCACTCCACCTTGTCAACATTCCCTCTAAATCTTCAGGATGAATGAAAGCAGTCCAGCCCCAGCCCTGCAGATCTTCTTCACGGACGCCGAGGTATTCAAGCCAGCGTTGATTGAAAAAACCGAGATTGCCGTCAGGGTCAGAACTGTGCAGAAACGCAGGAGTAGTGTCAATGACACGCCGCAGTAGATCGTCGGCGGGCGGTGTTGGCTGAAGCTTACCTGTATCGCGTGTCGCCGTATCGGCCTCGTTTCAGGAGGACTCTTGGGAAGTAATTGTAGGACACGAGGGCCAGGGGTCAAGCGAAACCTATCGGTCACGGGTTTTTGGGGAGGAGTTGAACCCCAGTGCATGGATCGTCGGCAAACAAGAAACTATCCGGTTTTCGTCGCAAGATCAACCTTCACACCGCACTCCCGTCGCTTGGTTCATGGATGCCGGGCGACCCACGCAGCGGGAGTAAGGTCTGGGAGGTACCGGATCGGGAGATCGGCAAGTCCGGGGAGAATCGTGGAAAAGTAATCGCGCACCGGGACTTGCAGCCGACGGCAGCTTTCCACGACCGAAAGAATCGCTGCAACCTTCGGTCCTGCCAGTGGGCTGCCGATGTGCAACCAATTTTTTCGACCGAGCGCAACCGGGCGCATTGAATTCTCCGCAAGGTTATTGCTCAGCTCAAGTTCCGGATATTCCAGAAATCGTGTAAGTTTCCTCCAAAGCGTGAGCGCGTACTGGCAAGCCTTGCTGAGTGCGCTGGAGGGGATCCCGGAGAGGACATGCAGTCGTCCGGCCCAGATTCGGACAGAGTTATTGATCGGAGCCCAAGCTTCATTGTCCGGCTATCTTAATGCACGGGGTTAACGCGGCAAAAACTCGCTCGCTGGCAATCCTTTTGCCTTCTCCCGTGCCTGCCGCTGCTCCACCGCCAGCTTGTAAGCGACGTAGTACTTATAGATATTGGCAACGTAGGTGACCGTCTCCTGCCCAATTTCTTTGGACGCAACCAGTTCCACATTGTCGAACCAGACGTTCGGGTCAAGTCCCTTATTCACTGCCTCTTTGCGCAGCTTGGCAATTCGCTTCGGTCCAGCATTGTAACTGGCGAACACGAACAAGATTTTGTTTGCAGGATCGATCTGTGGATCATTGAAATAGGTGTCTTCAATATTGCGCAATATCTTGACACCGGCATGAATGTTGCCGTCAGGAGTTGCCACGTTCGAAATGCTGATGGGAGCGGCCGCCGCATACTTGGGGATGACCTGCAGGATGCCCACCGCGCCGCTTGGGCTCCTCTTGCTCTGGTCCAGCATAGATTCCTGATAACCTTGGGCCGCAATCATCAGATAGTCGAAGTCGTACTCCCCAGCGTATTTCTTCAGCAGCGTGAGGATGGTATCGAACTTCTTCATCTCCCCCGCAGAGGTTGAGTTCTTGACCCATTTGGTATTTTGCAGATAGCGCCGCAGCAGGGTGCTGCCGAAGGACGTTCCTACTGAGTGCGACGAGACAAACTCGTCGACCAATTGCTTGAATTGCGGGTTGTTCTTGCGCATGACCCACGCCAGTTGCCCTCCACGTGCGATCACTAGGTCAGGATGCGGTTGAATCTGATCGAGCACTTTCGACCAAAGGTCGGCCTGTCGTTTGGTGGTGACCGTCGCCGGAATCAGTCCGGCATTCACCATCTGCACCAGATCGTCGTCCATCAAGGTCTTGTCTGCCGCCTTGATGACGATCGGCGTCTTGCCGGCCTTTTGGAGCTGCTCTTTTGCCTTTTGCAGGTTTTCGTAATAAGTAGTAAGCGGATTGGCGTACACCTCTTTTCCACCAAGGTCCGCGAGGGTGGAGACCGGACCGAAACTTGATCCCGTCACGATGATCTGGGTTACGTCTGTCTGTATCGGCATCGAGAAGGCAACTCGCTTTTCACGATCAGGCGTGACGGCGATTCCGGAGGCGATCATGTCTCCCACCCCCTCGGTCAGAGCTGCTTCAATCTGATCGACTCGCATGGGAATGAATGTGACTTCCACACTTAGCTTGCCTGTTTTCAGCTTCTGGTTGGCGAACTTCTGGAATTCTTCGAGTGCCTCGTACATCACGCCCCTCGGCAGCCCTTTGGCGTAGAAGAAACTGATGGGGTTGAGCAGGACCAGTGCGCGGATATTGCGCCTCTTCACCATCTCATCCAGATCGCCGGTTCGACGCGCGAAAGCCGGGCCTAACTTGATGTCGCTCGACGGCGCGGGCGGTTCGTCTGGTGAAGATGCTGGCGGAGTAGGAGCAGCCTGCTGCTTCGCGTGCTCCGTATTGGCTGGGGGCGCAGCTTCCTTCTTACCGCAGGCAATCAGGAGAAGAAGAGCGGACAAAGGTAATACGAACACGAGACCCTGGCGGAACGAAGAGGAAGCGGAAGAGGACGGACGACGATTACTCACAGGGATGACGGCTAACATCGGTGTTTAGTGGGCATCCTCCACTCCGCAACAAAAACACGCATCTTTCGTCATCGCAAGTTTGTGTCTACCATCGGCTGATCATCCAGCTGATGAACCCACCAACGATGACACCAAGCGTGAACGTCACCACGGTTGCTTCGACGGGGTGGCGCTTTATCCGCTGAGTTGTATCATCTACGAGTTCTTCGGCGGCATCACTGCTCCGTTTTACGGCAAGTTTTATAACGTCTACGCCCTCGTCGATAGCCTCTGCCATCGCAGATGTTGCGCGTGAAAGTTTGTGGATTGATTCCGCGACCTGAGCGTCCGCTTTTTCTAATATGTTCTCTGCCATAAAAAACCTCGACTTCCTTCGCAGTGCTGCCGGGCGTCGCCGCGCTCAAGCCCGCTTGGCCTGCAGGGGTCGAGTGCTATCTTTCGACGACTCCCGGCCTAGTCTCCTTCTATCAGGTTCGGGCCGTGGATGTCAGTGATATAGCAAAAAGACAGTGTCCTGATTGCCTCCGGAGCAATCATGCGGAGGTGGTGAAAAAGGATCTGGCGGGAGCAAACGGATTGTTCGCTTACGCAGCGTTGTGGGTCGGTGCCTCAGTCGTACAATTCCGTTAGGAGTTCGTAGGCCCGACGCATGTGCGGAATAACTATGCTGCCGCCAACCACAAGTGCCACATTGAGCGCCTCCTCCTGCTCGGCGCGCATCAGGCCTAGCCGGAATGATTGGATGATGTGGTAGTTAATGCAGTCGTCGCAGCGCAGGCAAGCCGAAGCTACCAGCCCCATTAACTCCTTGTACTTCGCCGGGAGCACACCTTCGAGATAGGTATTGTGATCAAGGTTGTAGAAGCGCTTGACCAGCAAGTTATCGGCTCTGTCCACGTTCTGATTCAACCTTGCCCGGTGCGCAATGAAGTCCCGTGCGATGGCACTCTTATCTGCGACCTGCTTCTCGGAATAGACGTAAGTTGGTTCTCTGTGCTCAGTCATAGATATGAGACTAACAAACTGGCATCAGCCCACGAACGTGCAACTAGCGTGCAGAATCGGCCCACTCCTGCTGGTTTTCTGGCTGTTTGTTGCGGGGAAGAGCAATGAAATCAACGGGACTTAATGATGACCCCTTAGGCTCATAACCCAAAGGTCGGTGGTCCAAATCCAGCCCAGCTAAAACCGAAATCGCGCCGTCGAAACAAAAGGCCAGAGGCTCCGGTGCCATCAAGGAGAGGGGACTTAATTCCCTGATAAGCGGCCGTGAGTTCCCTGATAAGCCTCTGATAATTCCCTGTTCGATTCAAGGCCAAAACAAGGCTCTGGCCGCAGAAGTCACGCAAAATTAGGCGCTTAGAGGCACTAACGGCCGGAATGAGCCGGCCAAGTTCACAAAATTCCCTGTATTTTTCCCTGTTAGCAGGGAATTTAGAGCAGAGAAGGGTTCGCTCGTGACTGCATCCTCCGCCAGCAAGTCTCAACTGCAGAGAAACTCTGCGGCTTTCCTCTGGAAATCGCCGAAAATCCCGGCAATTCCGCATGTTTTGCGCTTAAACCGGACTCGGAGAAGGTACCCTACTGGACCCAGAAGGCAAACTCTCCGGCTCTTTTCTCTGAGGGGCCGACAGGCGGTCCGGTTTGAAGATCCCGTCAGGCGAATGCAATGCGATCAGAAACCGATCGTTCGGCGAATGCAAACTTGACTTGTATCAGCAATGTCGTCCACAGAAAGAACTGTGTGGCCGAGAGTAGTTTTTCGACGCTGGCGCCGCCAAGCTCACGAGTCCCTCGCGGCCCTGGCGCATCCATGTCCTGCAGCCGAATGCGAGGTTGCTCCTGGTTGGCCGCGGCTACTGCTTCTCGGCTACATAGGTCGCCGAGGATCCATGAAGTTTGTCATCCACTACGATGGTCATGGTCGCGCCATCCGGCGCGACGGTCATTTTGCTTACGGAGATCACCTTGCCGTCGCGCTTGTCGGTTTCCTCGATGGAGTCGGCGATCCGCTTGAGCGACACGCTAGTGGTTCCAGGATCGCCCACATATGGAACATCCTTGCCATCCAGCTTCGCGGTATAGGACTGCCCGGTGGGGCTGGTCATACTCATCGAGTCGCCTCCGCCGGTATAAGTAAACAGCAAGGCGTCGGCTGTCGCGACGTCCGACTTTGCTTCTCGCCACGCACCGGAGACGGCATTGCCTCTAGCCGGTGCCATGCCCCTTCGCGTCATGGTGTCCGTGCCGCTGACTGGCCCCCCAGTTGGGTTCCCATAGTACGTCCACTCTTCCGTCAGCGTGTTGCCATCCTCCGACACGCTCCTTTTCATGCTGTTGATTTGCTTGCCATCTTTCCGCGCTTCGGAATTGACATGGCGGTCATCGACAACAGTGACCTTGATCATGTTTATATAGGGACTGCCACTGACCTTCTGGAACTGCCCATCGGCCTTGACGTTGATCGGCGGACTGCAGGTCTGGCACTCAAACATGCCGTTCTGTACCAACAGTACGTCTGGCTTCCTGGGGAGTTCGGTTTTGCTGAGATCGAGCTTCCAGGTGCCTTCAAACGGACTCTGTGCCCACCCCAAAACGGGCACGAGAAGCAATAGGAAAATAAGTTTCTTCATTGGGAATCCTCTCTTTAGTCGGAATTTCCTTCTTGGCCTCGAAAAACGGCACCATAGTACACCCGTCTCACCTGTTCGCGATACTCTGAAACGATTCTTATCGGGAGCACTCGCGACGGTCTGCCATCCGCGCCAGCAGAGCCCGAAATGGCCCCAGACTCTAGCCCGCTTTTGCAACACTTCTCCTTACCCCAACTTCGCTGTAGCCAGATTTCGCGCGGCTGACTTCGCCCAACGCGCTATCCCGCCCGCTCCCGCTCCCGCGATCGACGCCCGCCCCGGTTCCCCTTCTTCGTCACACTGCCGGGGCCTTTAGCCATTGCAGGGCGTTGTCGTACTCAGCATAGGGAAAGTGCCGGAATTGCGCCCTGACGAAGTGCTTTGCGATGGCTGGCCCGACGGTCGCGACGGGGCTGTCGGAGGCAAGCGCGACGCGCTCGACCCTGGTGTGGACGTCGCGGACAAAGCGCATATGGGCGACAAAAGCCCCGAAGCTGTCCCATCCGGGAAACGCGCGCGCGTGAATGAGAATTCCGCGCAGGTCGGGATGTCCCGCCAGGTGCTCATTGACCTCGGAGGTCAGTGCCTGGAAGTCTTCCGCCGCCAGCGCCGAAAGGGGCTCGACGATCAGAATGCCTTCGGGCTTCAGAATCTCGTGCTTGATCATGTTGGTTCACCGTGATGAAAGCGAAAACCGCGTCAACCGGAATTTCCGGTTTAGCTCCCAGCAGCCCCACACTATATACCCCACGCCCGGAACGGGAGAGTACTGCGCGGAGTACGCCCCCCGGTTCCGAGCGCCGCGTGCTTCCGATCCCGGCTCCGCAGCTGTCGGACGCGCGGTGATTCCACCATTGCCGCCGTTGTAACTGACGTGGCTCTCGTTGTGGTTCGTCACGGGGGTGTTGTAAACATTGTGAATTTCATTCATGTTCACATTGTTCACGGAACGGTTGCAGAAGAAGTGTCCGTTATCCCAACGGCCGCCTTCAAAGCCAACACCGAAATAACCGAAGCCGTAATTGATCCCGCCGTAGAAACCGACGTGCGGGCCCCAGTAGCCGTCATAGAAAACAAATCCGTCGCCGCCCCAGCGCCCTGCCGCCCGATGATCGCCAAGCCTTCGCCCTCGAGCGGCCACAGAAACCGGACTACTCGATAGCGTGCCCGAGCCTAGTTTGTTTCTCCGGTGCGACCACTTCTCGGATTAAATCCCGGTAAGTCGCTGACACACAGGGTCTTAGGGCATAACTTAAAACGGTACACAAAGTTCGAATCCAGTTCCCTCCGCCATGCAGTCCCAACTGCAGAGAAACCCTGCGGCTTTCCTCTGAAAATCGCCGAAAATCCCCCGCAATTCCGCATGTTTTGTGCTTAAACCGGACCGGAGAAAGTGTCCTGCTGGAGCTAAAAGACCAGCTCTGCAGCTCTTTTCTCTGGGGGGCTGCGAGGCGGTCCGGTTTGAAGATTCCCATCAGGCGAATGCAATGCGATGACAAACCGATCGTTCGGCGAATGCAAACTTGACTTGAGTTGTCTAATCACGAACGGTTCTGAAATCCTGCGGACATGTGGAGATTATCCGCATGGCCGATGTTCCACCGATCCGATCTGTTTACACCCTCAGTTAAGCTAGACGGACAGCGCATCTCCACGGCTTTTGCCAACACTGACACAGCCGAGGGCTGGATACATTGGCTCAATCCGCGGCGTTTCGCGGAGGGCAGGGTGCTTATGGATCACCTATTCCGACGTGGCGGGTCCCACCGGTGTATCGAAACGACGATGGTGCAACAATTGGGTTGCCGAAAGGGGACTACCGCCGCTACGCGGCTATTGCGCAATGTTGACGAGCACAGGTTGGCGACTTGGGTGTGGCTCACCCGGATGGCGCGCCTTCTCGACTCCCGACTTTGCCGCCTCGCTCTTGGAGAACATCTCGTAGGAATCGAACTCATCTGCCCGCACCGGCGTCAATGCCTTGTCGGTGTAGTTGCGCGCTTTGGGATCGCGCTTTAACCGCCGCCGGTACATCCCCAGACGCCAGATCTGCTGCAGCAGCCGTGCGTGCTTCCAAACCAAATCGGCCACATAGGCTGGATAGAAAATAAGCGGGCTCTCCATCGGCATTCCCGGCCGCCGTTCTTTACGGTACTTGCGCCGCAGATAGCCGCCTTGCAACGGATGCACCTTCTCCAGTGCGATGCACCCCCAGTACCAGCTCAACAGGAAGAGCATGTTCCCCGGGTTGCTGTTGGTCGCCACCGCGCGCCGCATCACGGTCTTCATGTGCTCGGGCGTGTAATACGTCTTCCAGGCATCCTCATAGACCTGCTCCCACTGCTCGCGCGACATGGTCGCGTGCGCCGCGGTGACATGTTCGAGGTCGTACTTGTTCAGGTCGGGATCGAGGTATGCGCCCGCCGAATAGAGCTTCTTGTGGTCCTCGGATCCGGGCAGCGGCGTGAGGCAGTGAAACTCCAGCAGGTCGATGGGCAACTCGCGCTGGATGATCTTGATATCGCGGATGATCGACTCCGGCGTGTCGCCTGGAAAGCCGAGAATGTATCCCGCAAAAACGGTGGCGCCGGCATGCTTCCAGGCTAGGAGCATCTTGCGGTACTCGGCGATCTTGTTCTGCTTCTTGCGAGCGCCGAGCAGGCTCTCGGGATTGATGCTTTCTAAGCCGATGAACACGCGCGCCACGCCTGCGCGGCCCGCCTTCTCGATAAAGTGCGGCAGGCGGTGACACATGGTATCCACCTGGATGATGAACTTGATGTTGAGCTTTTGCTGCTCGCGCATCTTGATCAGTCGGTCGAAGATGCTCTCCCAGTCGGTGTTGCGGGCGAAATTGTCGTCGGTGATGAAGAAGCGGTTGATGCCCTGCGCCAGGTTGCGGCGGATGATCTGCTCCACATCGTCAGCCGAGCGGTGCCGCGACTTGCGCCCCTGCACATTAATGATGGTGCAGAACGAGCACAGGAACGGGCAGCCGCGCCCGGCGTCGAAGCTGGTCATGCTACCGCCGGTGCGCTTGATACGCGATGCGGGCAGAATTGGCAATGTCGCTCCAGGCAGCGACGGCAGATCGTCCATGTAGTTGTAGATGGGCTTCAGCGTGCCGTTCCACGCGTCGCACAAGACCTCGTCAAAGCGGCCCTCGGTTTCGCCAGCAAAGAGCGAGACGCCGAGGTCGAGCGCTTCCTTGAGTTCGGGTGTCAGCTCCGGCAGCATTGACAAGCAGCCAGAGACGTGGAAACCGCCGAGGCACACCTGCACACCTTCCGCGCGCAGAGTGCGCGCGATGTCGAGCGCGCGCGGATATTGGTTAGACTGCACCCCGACCAGTGCCACCATGCCGCGTTTCCCGCGAAGCCGTCGCGCGATGCGGTGCGGCCTCACCCGCGAATTCGTTTCGTCAACCGCCGAGATCTCGATTTCGACATCATCACCGAGAATGTGGCGCTCCTTACACTCCAGCGCCAGGCCATTCATCACCGCGAGCGTGTTCGAGGGAATGGCTGAGCGAAGCCACTGGATGAGGTAGCCGTCGTCATCGTAGTGCGACGGCTTCACCAAAACCACGGAGAACCGCTTCGAAGTTTGCGACGCAGAATTCATCACCCCTCGCCCCACTGCGAAGATTTGCGCTTGAGAATAGCGCATTACAGGTAGCTTTTGCCAGTTTTGGCGCAGATTTTCAAGGGTCGCAGACACGCTGTCGACCATGACGTAAAGCAAAAGGCGGGGCGCTGCGCCGGGCGGGCGCCCGAGTACCCAGGTGCCGCTCACTTCGCCGGTCGTGTCGTCAAAGGAGGTGCTGCCATCGCCGCGTTGCCGGATATTCCAGCCTTGTGGTTCATCAAAACTAAAAACCGCCGAGTTTTCGATGCTGGAGTCCTTTTCTTGGACAGCAGCGCTTTGCATGGCGTGGTTCTTCGACCGCTATCAGCGTCCTGACACGAGCGGGAGAGCTCGGCTGCCAAGATCCGGGCGTGAATCTATCCCCGATCCTGACAGGGAAGGAGTTTAGTTCGGAGCTGGAAATTGTTAGGCCGCGACCGTGTAGCGGTGATGCAGACCACCCAGTCGCGGCAGAGAGATAACCTTGTGGCCACTCGAAGGCGGTGACGCTGCAACTCGACCACCAGGAGTGTCCTTCCCGAGTCCGAGATGAGTCCGGTCCTCATGGTAATAACGGACCTACTCATTCATCAACCGTCTCAGATGTTTCCGATTCAGCACAATCACATGGTCCAGGAGATCTCGACGCACACTGCCAACCCAGCGCTCGGCAATTCCGTTCTGCCAAGGACTGCGGAATGCGGTCCGAATAGGTTGGCTACCCATCGCCTTCACGGTCGAGACCACAGCGGCACTGAACTTGGAGTCCCGATCGAAGATCAGGAATCGCTCCGGCTGTTCGCCGCATTCCCAAGCTTCGTGCAGCTGCAACTCGATCCAAAGGGCGTTGGGATTGCGAGTCACGTTGCAGTGCAGGATCCGACGCCGGTCGTGGCCGATGACGAAGAAGCAGTACAGAACGCCGAAGGTCAGTGTCGGCACAGTGAAAAAGTCCATCGCTGCAATGGCCTCGCGATGGTTCCGCAGAAAAGTCAGCCAGCGCCTTGCGGGATCGGGAGGTCTTGGCGCTCGCCGAACCCATCGCGAAACCGTTGGTTCCGATAGATCGAAGCCGAGCTTGAGCAACTCGCCATGAATGCGGGGCGCTCCCCAGGTTGGATTTTCGGCAACCATTTGAAAAATCAAGGCTCGAATCTGTTTGCTCACCGGCTTTCGACCGCCCGTCGACTTGGCTCTTGAAAGCCATTTCCAATACAGCCGAAAACCGGCACGATGCCAGCCGACAACGGTTCTGGGTGTCACCTGGATGAGAGGTTCCTTCCATCGAGCCCAGCACCTTCGCAATACGACCCAGAACAGCTTGTGTGACGCAGTGAGTCGCCGGCGGGGGCGCTGGGCGTGAAGAGCGAGCAACTGCTGACGCAGGGCAAGATTTTCGAGGATGAGATCCTCGCGGGACCTGAATGCACCAACCACCCAGCCGAGGAAGTGCCGGAGCCATACGATCATGCTCAGAATCTTACCGGAACGTTGCCAATCGAGCTTGCTGCCAAGTCATTGATATTGCGGGTGTACGATGTTTTGATGAATGAGTGTGTCCAAGGAAGGCTGACATGTTCAGTGGGGAAATAAATCTCACCGGGGTAATAGTCAGGGCCCCGTAGCTTGGGTCGCATCCGTGGAGGAAACGAAGCGGATGAAGCCGACTGACAAAGCCATCCTCGGGATGGTGAGCGAGTCACCGGGCCGCAACGGAAGTGAACCCATAGGGGGCCTCGGAAAAAAAGAGATCCGGACGCCGAGCCCTCTCATTCAGGGCGAAGGCAGCATGGATTGTCGCAAACTGACTGACGTGGCAAAACACTCCGGCGGGGTAGTAGGGGCAGCACGGTGACAAGGGCATGTTAAGCAACTGGAGAAACCCTCCTCGTCCCGTCGCGAAATCGGCGGAGCAGGAAGCCGTATAACCAGAAATCCTGGGAAACCGGTGGAAGACGAGAGGGTGGCGGAGGGGCCAGTAGTAGCGACGAAGCGGAGTAATGTCCGTGGAGCGAAGAGGCCCTGCTGTTTGCCATGACTCCAACAAAATGGGAGGCAAGGGTGAGATGACAAAGGCACCCATCAGTTTGCAGGACCTGAGGAGGAGTCTATATCGCAAGGCGAAGGCTGAACCAGCCTGTCGCTTCTGGGGACTGTACGTCCATGTCTGCAAGCGGGAAACACTGCACCAGGCCTATCAGATGGCGAAGAAGAACAACGGGGCTCCCGGGATTGATGGGGTCACCTTCGCAGCCATCGAAGAGAGCGGAGTGGAGAGCTTTCTGCAACAGATACAGGCGGAACTGGTCAGCCACACGTATCGGCCCATGCCGGTGCGGAAGAAGGAAATCCCGAAGGACGGGGGCAACAAAGTCCGCGTGCTTTCGATTCCCACCATCCGCGACCGCGTGGTTCAGGGGGCACTCAAACTCATCCTGAAGCCGATCTTCGAAGCCGATTTCCAACCGGGCTCGTATGGATACCGGCCGAAGCGGCGAGCGCATGAAGCGGTGTACCTTGTGGCTCAAGCGATCAATCAGAGTAAGACCGGAGTCATCGATCTTGACCTGCGGGCCTACTTCGACAATGTGCAGCACGCGCTACTGCTGGAGAAGGTGCGACGGGTACAAGAAGACGCGGTGATGAGGTTACTCAAGATGATCCTAAAGGCGACTGGGAAGAAGGGGGTTCCGCAAGGCGGAGTGATTTCGCCACTGCTCAGCAACCTCTATCCCAACGAGGTGGATCGGATGCTGGAAAAGGCGATCGCCGCCACGCGGAACGGGAAATACACCAGGGTCCAATATGCACGTTTTGCGGATGATCTGGTGGTATTGATCGACTCCCATCCGCGCCATGACTGGCTGCTGCAGGCGGTGGAAAAGCGAATTCGTGAGGAGATGGCAAAACTACGGGTGGAGATCAACGAAGAGAAGAGTCGAATCGTGGAGGTAGCAAAAGGCGGAAGGTTCTCGTTTCTGGGCTTTGAGTATCGCCGCATTCTGGGCCGTAACCGGAAGTGGCGAGCTTACTACGCGCCCAAGCTGAAGAAGCGGACAGCGTTGCTAGCAAAGCTGAAGGAGATCTTCCGACAAAGGGTCAGCCATCCGGTAAACGGGGTGATCGCGCAGATCAACCCGATCCTACGGGGCTGGGTGAACTATTTTGCCATCGGCGACTCGAGTCGCTGCTTTTCGTATGTTCGAAACTGGGTAGAAAAGAAGATTCGGCTGCATCTGATGCGTGCCCAGGAGCGCTCGGGTTTCGGCTGGCAACGGTGGAGTAGGAAGTGGCTGTACGGGGAGCTAGGTCTTCATGCAGATTACCGGCTTCGTCGACCATGGTCATCTCTGAAAGTCCAGCCGGCGGAAGCGGCCTCATAACCCTTGACGGTGAAACAAACAGGTAAGCCCATTGCTGGAAATCGGCACGATGGGTTTGACGAGGCGGGGGCTGGAAACCGGCTCACGGTTTGGCTACTGAGGCACTCCCAGAGGAAACGGGGAGCAACGGCTAGGCTGAGTCTACGGAGTGCGGCGCCAGTCCTCGACCCGACCAACCGTCATGACGATTCTGCTGACTATTGTGGCCAGCATCGCCCTATTGGTCGGTGGCATCGGAATCATGAACATCATGCTGGTTTCGGTCACCGAGCGCACCCGCGAGATTGGACTTCGACTGGCGGTGGGAGCAACGGAGGAAGATGTCCGAAAGCAGTTCCTCATAGAAGCCATGTTTCTTGGCTTGATTGGAGGGGCTGTCGGAATCGCATTCGGAATCGTCAGCTCGCTGGTGGTTTCACACGCGCTGGAATGGCCGATTCTGATCCCGCCCTACGTCGTAGTGGTGGCACCGCTTTTCGCGATTGCGATCGGTACGATTTTCGGCTTTTATCCAGCAAAGAAGGCGTCGGAACTTAACCCGATTGAGGCGCTGCGCTATGAATGAGCCTAACTCTTTGGCGCGGTTGGAGTCAGCGATTAAGGAGAACTGTTAGGAACCGTCATGTTGATGTATGCCCATTCGATCTGGAGCGAAGCAATGAAGTCATTGCGGCGCAACCTGATCAGGACGGTACTCACCATCCTTAGTTTGATGGTAGGCATCGCCGCCTTCATCTGCGTGGTGGGAGTGGGCAAGGCTGGGTCTGCCAAGGTGGAGGAGCAGCTTCAGAAGCTTGGGGATAACATGATCTGGATTGAGGCAGGCAGCCGGGCCACCAACGGAGTACGATTCGGTACTCGCGAAACAAATAGCCTGACGGTCGAAGATGCGCGTGCCATTTTCGCGGAAATCCCCGGCCTCAAGAGCATGAGCCCGAACGTCGACGGGCGAGTTCAAGTTGTTTATGGGACGCAAAACTGGAACACCACATATCGTGGTGTAGCTCCCGGGTATTTCGACATTCGCCGGTGGGAGATTCAGACCGGCACCATTTTCACCGACGACGATGTAGACAGGGACGTGCCGGTTTGCATATTAGGCCAAACCGTCGTACAGAACCTTTTTCCAAACGAAGACCCCGGCGGCAAGAGCATCCGGGTGCAGGCCATGCCATGTCGGGTGATAGGTGTCTTTCAGGCCAAGGGAGCGTCTGCCAGCGGCTGGGACCAGGACGATTTCGTTGCCATGCCGTACACCACTGCGATGAAGCGCATCGGCGGCACAAGCTGGCTGGACGACATCTTCTTCTCCGCAACCACCCGCACGGCGATTCCGATTGCGACCAGTCAGGCTGAAGGGCTGTTGCGCGAGCGCCATCACTTGCATCCTGACGAACCTGATGATTTCAACATTCGCAGTCCATAGGACGTTATCCGGGCGCAGTTGCAGGCCAGCGAACTGTTCACCCTGCTGCTCGGAATCACAGCATCGTTGGCGTTGCTCGTGGGCGGCATCGGGATCATGAACATCATGCTGGTCGCAGTCACCGAGCGCACACGGGAAATCGGCATTCGATTAGCCATAGGTGCAACTGAGGCTGACATTCAGCTTCAGTTTCTCAGTGAGGCTGTCGCGATGAGCCTGTTGGGCGGTTTTTTAGGCGTCATCGCCGGTATCGGAACGTCCGCTCTCTTCCAGAACTTGCTGCAATGGGAGATCAAGTTGACGCCGCAGCTCTTGCTCTTCTCTGGCTTGTTTGCTGCAGGCATCGGGATCTTCTTCGGCTACTACCCTTCGCGCAAAGCGTCAGCGTTAAACCCGATTGAAGCGCTGCGGTACGAATAGGCGCGCTGCCGTGGAAGCATTCAGCACTAGGGTATAGACCTTAGAGCGCGCTGAAATGATTGACTTCCCCAAATGAAAGCGGGCGTAATGTTGCTGCCCAACCATGAGCAAAGGAGAACACCCGTGAATCAAAGGATACCCATTCTCATGACCAAAGGTCGGTGGTTTAAATCCTCCGCCAGAACTGAAATCGCGCCTTTTGAAACAAAGACCAAGAGGCTCGGCGACATCAAGGAGAGGGAACTTAATTCCCTGATAGGCGGCCTTGAATTCCCTGATAAGCCACTGATAATTCCCTGTTCGATTCAAGGCAAAAACCTTGGCTCTAGCAGAAGAAGTTACGCAAAATGAAGCGCTTAGAGCCACTAACGACCGGGTTGGGTCCGCCAAATTCACGAAATTCCCTGTATTTTTCCCTGTTAGCAGGGAATTTAGGTGGAGAAGGGTTCGCTCGTGACTGCATCCTCCGCCATCTGTTTAGAATCAGTATCTTGAAAGGCCGGATACACCTCGGGATACACTCTCGCCATTTTTCCGTTCGGGTTTTCCCGGTTTTCGCTTCTCCGTGGGTATTAAACCCCGAGGCGATAAATCGTGAATATTCCGAAGCGGCAAAACAAAAAAGAACCCTCCATGCCACTCAAATTACGCATACACCACGACAACCAAAGGCGCTACGCCGAGCCCGTCTATAGCGGCAACGGCAAGCTGAAACCCTTCTGGCGCAGCCTTGACGGAAATGAAGAACGTCAGCCAGAAGCGGTTTATTACCTTCCTGTGAAGGCGCCATATGGCGCATTTTATCGCCTGTTTCCACTGTTCACTGACGTAAAATAAGTCTTCGCGATCCGTCTGCAGGGGAAGGCGAATTATGGAGCTGAAATGGTGCAGACAGGTAGCTGTCGTGCTTTACGTGGTGGCGATGGCAGCCGCCATAGTCGGTGTAGATTTGGTGTTCTTCAGAAACCGATTCTGGGAACGGCTGACAGTGAATATTGGCATTGTCTTGGTGTTCGCAGCTTTCTACTGGAGATTCCTCAGGCGTCCATGAACAAAGCGCGATAGCGGACGTCACATATAAGTGATATTACTGCCGCTGCCACGCAAACGGAGACACGGGAGCGCGCCGATGCCGAGGATGACGAATCCGCCGCACCGCATCACATGACTTTGTGCTCTTGGTCACTGACAGTTGGTTTTTACAGTTGTTACAGTGCACTGCAAACTAGTAGTCGCTAAACCCCGTGTGAGCGGGGGACGGAAAGCTAAGGGTCTCTAGTCAGTCCGGCGGAGTGCCGTCGGACGTAGAGATAGCCGAGTTGCCGCAGGTGGTTGCGTGAACCGCCAAGGGTGACGCGGCTTTTTTGTTGCTGCGTATCGGCCCGGTTGTTGCTTGCAAGAGTAGATCAGATTGGTAGGCGGTCCATCGCGCCTACACAAAACTATGGGCAGTTGCTAAACCCCGTGTGAGCGGGGGACAGAAAGCTAAGGGTCTCTAGTCAGTCAGGCGGAGTGCCATCGGACGTAGAGATAGCCGAGTTGCCGCAGGCGGTTGCGTGAACCGCCAGTGGTGACGCGGCTTTTGTTTTTGCGGGTGGGCCCTCGTCGATTGGAAGGTAGTTCCGTAAATCAGCTACTCGACCCGATGTCAAAGGGGGATGAAAAAATCATGGCTACCGCGAATTACACATCCAGGGAGTTTGCTATTACGGCGCTGGAGACCCAGATTCGTTTTCTTCTCTGCACTATCCAGCGCAATTCTCAAATGCCTATGTCTGGCAATCCTGACCTGGGGGCGAAACTGAAGCGGCTGCAGGAACAGCTTGAGACCTGCAAAGATTGCGGGCAGGAAAACCGCCGCGACAATCCTGGGTGTCCTCGCATGTGCTCGGCTACCCCCTAGAAGGCTGCGGAAAAAGTCTGAAATCTGCTCGGGTAGTGCGGGCCTTCAGGCCTGCATTAAGCAGTGATCTATGAGAACCGGCTTTAGCCGCTGAGGTGCCTCGCTTCGAGAAAACCGCTAAACACACACATATTAGCGACATCGGACCACGTACCGCGGGCCTAAAGGCCGAGATCTCGTCAGTTCCTTGACGCGGCGCTGAAGCGCCGCACTACCCCAACATCGCTTTCTTCAGCAACCTTCTAGGGTCCGCGAAAGCGACGGCCCCCGGGTGTCAGTGGTGGGCGGGCGATGGCAGATCGACTGGCCACCTACGAATGCTGGTTGATGACCCCGGGCCCTGCGCCGCTGAACGGCTGGCCTGTCTGGATTAACCAGTCTTTCTTCGGGCTGGACGCCCAAAATCCAGCCTCCTTCACTCCTTAGTTCATGTGCTACAGTTCTGGCATGGGCAGATACTTTCGTCCCAACCAAGTGTCAATTGCGCTCTTCATCCTGTTCCTGGTACTGCTTGTAACTCCTCTTGCCATCCCCAGTCATTTTGGTTTCAGTATGGGGTTCTTTAGCGAATATCAGAAATATAGCGCCGTGTTTAACCGAGGGTCTGGCCATCTTTTTATGTTGTGGGGCGATGTAGTATTCGTCTCGGTGTTTGGGCCGTGGTTACTTTCCGGTCTTTGGTTCCTCACGGGCGATTTCAGCTTGGGAACACGGGCCGGCGCTCTTGGGATACTCCTGATGTTGATAGGCCCTCTTCTCTATTACATGTTGTCTTGCCGCATTTCCTATTTAGTCAAGAGCGATCTTAGTAAACGGTGGATAATTTCTGCAGTAAGTATTCTGGTTATTGTCCTTCCGCTATCCTTTTATTCCTACTCTAGAAAGGTCACTAAGGAGATCAACTACCTGGGAGCTATCGAGAATTGCACAATTCGTTGCGTGTTTCCTGCTCAGCAACAACTAGAACCATCCATCGAACGTTGCGGGGCGGAATGCAATGCCAAACAGTGGCCGTCGAATGACCAGAGGATAAGCTGTTTGAACCATTGCGGTGACCGTCTGGAGGCGGCCCGGGCACAATGCGAAAATACCTGCAAGAGCAATCCCCAATAAACCGTTCTTATCTACCCGTGCTTTCGCTGAGATGGGCGGCTTGCGTCATCAGGTAATTCCGTTCCGGAATGCTGGTCGTCCGGCCCATCAAAATGTACTTCATGTCTTCTGCTCCTTTCATGTTCGCGCTGGTTTTAGCGCTTTCATTGGGTAGTCGGAGCCGACAGCGTATTCTCGACATCCCTGGACAGCGATTGCCAAAAACAGTGGCAGCCCAGTAATCGCCGAACATCTGCGCTCCGCGCGCCCGAGCGGGAGCGGACGCACTTTCCTTATTCCTACCATGGGTCCCGACCGCAGCAGATTTTCCCGAGCGCGTAAAACTTTCCTACCACTGGCCGAAGCGAGTGGATAGCCCTAGTGTTTGCTTTGCCCTGGTTCTTGGCAACATTCGTGCAGCTAGTAATCCAAATTTTGCCAGGAGGGCAAGTATGAAAAAGGTGATTTTGGCTGGATTATTGCTGGGGTTGCTGACCGGTGTCTCCGTCGCGCAGCGTGCAGCGGCGCGTTCATCTCCAAGTGCAGCCCGGATAGTTCCCAGCGCGCCCAGGATAACCCCGAATGCGACAAATGCTCCTCGCGCGACCGCGGTAGCTCCCAAGGCAACCACTACCTCTGGCGCGAAGACGATAGCCCCCAACGCAACAGGCGATCGTGACGCGAGCGCCATAGCTCCCAATGCGACAGCAGATCGTGACGCGAGCGCGATAGCTCCCGACGCGACTGCGGATCGTAACGCGAGCGCCGTAGCTCCCAGTGCGACAACTGGTCGTAACGCGAGCGCCGTAGCTCCCAAGGCAACCACTACTTCTGGCGCGAAGACGGTTACTCCCGCGGCGACAACCGCCCCGCGCGCGGGTGCGGTGACTCCTGATGCCGGCGTGAAGCCAGACGCACGGCAGCAGTAGCTACTGCAAGAAGAGCGTGAGTGTTGTTCATCGAAAATGGGCCCGACCTGGATCGGGCCCGGCAAGTTGAAAATCGGAAGATCGTTCCAGGTTGACCTGGTGGTACGAATCGGCAGATATCTCAGCGGTCGAATCTGACCGTTTGTATTCGAGATCGCAACACTTTCCCTCAGGGAAGGAGGGAGCTAATGAGTCATCGAAACCATAGACTGACCGTGCTGTTCATCGGACTTGCCGCCGCAGCCGGCGCTGTGGTCACGCTGCTGACCGCGCCACAAAGTGGCAAGCGGATGCGCCGCACGTTGCGCCGCAAGTACGAAAGCGCGCGCGACACCGTGGAAGACCTCGGCAATCGGGCCGGCGACTGGATTGACAAGGGCTCGGAGTTGGCCGACAAAGCGAAGAGAAAGATCGCCTGAGAACGGCTGTGGTACTGTGGCGCCCCAGGTCCGCCCCTCGGTTGGGGCAACCTGGAGTCGCTGCACTCGGTCGCAGTTTACAACCTGTTCCCGCGTTGTCCGGGAGTGGCAGTCTTCCGCATTATGGCGGGGGCCCGCCCTTTCCGCCCCATCACATCTTTGTCCTATAATTGGCGTGTGCTAACCGACGAAGACAAGCAGTGGATCAGAGAACAACTTGAGGAGGTCGAGACCACTCTGCTGACCGAGTTTCACAAGTGGGCTTCACCTGTCGAATTGCGTCAGCGGAGCCACGCGGCAGCTCTACGGGCGCTTGACGCGGAAGTTGAATCGCTGTCAGACCGGCTCAAGAACTTGGAAGGCCACTGATCTAACTTTTGAACCAGTGCCTGGCGCCCTAGGTCCGTCCCTCGGTTGGGGCAACCTGGAGTCGCTGCACTCGGCCATCAAGCGCTGACGGCAGCGCCGCTTTCTGCTGGCAGTTTCGCCTCCAGCCAGGCGTCAAAACCGCCGCTCACGTTCATCACGTTGTTGTGGCCAGCCCGTTGTAGCAGGCTACATGCGATCACGCTGCGATAACCACTCTTGCAGTGGACGGCGACAGCCTGCCCCGCCTCGATCGCTGGCAGCGCGGCCTTGAAACGGTCCAGCGAATACCAATCGGCGCCGCTGATGTGTCCACCCTCCCATTCGCTCTCGCGGCGGACATCCAGCACCTGTAGCGCGTTCGCTCGTAGGCGAGAGTTGAGTTCCTGCACCGTGATCTGCGGCAACTGCTGCAAAGCAAATCCCGCCCGCTGCCAACCGGCGGGCCCGCCCTCGAGGTAGCCCGCCAGATTTTCGATCCCAACTCGCGCCAGACGAAGCCGCGCCTCGTCCAGTTGCTCGGTGGTTTCGGCGATCAGCACCGGATTGGCCGACAACCCCAGCACCGCTCCTGCCCACGAAGCAAACTGACCGGAGAGCGCGACGTTGATCGAGCCCGGCACGTGGCCCGCGGCAAACTGATCGTTGGGGCGAACATCAAGCGCAATCGCGCCACGCTCCAGCATGTCACTCAACTCAGCTGCTGAGATCGGCTTCAGCGCTGGCAAGTCCGTCATCGCCGTAGCCCCGGCCCGGTTGATCGCGGCGTCCTCCAGAAAATAATCGGGACGCGCGGGCAGATTGCTGGTCATCTGCCGCACAAAATCTTCGCGACCCTTGATCTGCAGCGCATAGTTGGTAAGCCGTTCGGTCCCGATGGTAGAGAAGCGTTCGGCGCGCATGTTTCGCCCGCACAGCGAGCCGGCCCCGTGCGCGGGATAGACCAGCACGTCATCGGGCAACGTCAGCAGCTTGCCGTGCAAGGAGTCGTACATCAGCCCGGCGAGTTCCTGCGGCGTGTGCGTCTTCGACAGATCGGGACGCCCCACGTCTCCGATGAACAGCGTGTCGCCGGTGAGCACCGCCCACGGCCGCGGCGATTTCTCTTCGTCGGTGATGACCAGGCAAATGCTTTCGGGAGTGTGGCCCGGGGTTTCGAGCCCGTCGATGCGCATGTTTCCCACCCGCAGCGCGAAACCGTCTTTCACCGCGACGTGTGGAAACATCGCTCCGGCGCTGCCGCCGATATAGATGGTAGCGCCAGTGCGGGCTGCCAGCTCTTTGTGGCCGGAGACGAAATCGGCGTGCAGGTGGGTCTCGAAGATGTGACGGATGCTGACGCCGTGTTGCTTTGCCGCTTCCAGGTAAATCTCGACATCACGCTGCGGATCGACGACGATCGCCTCGCCTTCCGAGGCCAGCAGGTAGGAGGCGTGGGCCAGACATCCCAGGTAGAACTGTTCGAAGTACATGGCTACTCCCGCGCGCAGCATAATAACATTCGCCAGCAGTTGTGTTTCCCCCACTTGCAGACACGGCCTCACGCGGCTGCATCGTATTTTATGGATTGTCATTACGAGCGCCGGGTTTTGGCGCGAGGAATCTGCTTTTTTCGTTACTGGGTGCCCCACACATTCGCGAATTTCGAATGTGTGGGACAGAAGCACCCGTCCTACGTGCGTGTCCGTCATTCAACCGGCGAGCTGCCCTACTTACACCTTAGTGCCGATTTAATGCTGCGCTTTTAGGCTGAAAAAACCATAGCCCATGATTACCAACCTGTTGTAACATTCCCTTCGCTTTAACGCGCTGCGCGTCAATCTGAAGAAGCTGCACTCGCATATACCACCAACTCAACGTCAAGAGGAGCGACCACAATGCGGATCGAATCTGTTCTGCCCCAATCGCACACGACCTTTCGGCTCATCAGTGCGGTGACAATCCTGCTCGCATGTGCCACCTTGCTCAGCGGCCAAGTCCGCGTCGGCGACGGCATTTACCCCGCGTCCAGCATCGAGCAACCCGCGGACGTCGGCCTGCGCATGCACACCAACTACATCATCTATGCGCCCACCGGCTCCATCATCCCGGCAGCCCAACCGTAAGCGTCCGGCCAGGCTTTCAATTACCCATAAAGTCAGCACCGATGGTGGCCCCCAGTTCGATATCAGTGAGACGGGACAGGCCTCTCCACATGACTAAGTTGCCGGGTGGAGAATCGGTGGCGCGAGCGAGATAGCCCCCAGTTGTGCGACCTTGGTCAGATAAGTGGAGAGTGTCTTTTTGCGCCTGCGGGTAGGCTTGTCTTTCACCAGCGCATCGAGCAGCCGAAGCTCTATCCTGGTGAATGCCAGCTCCGGTGGAGCATCGGGTGCCGCGCGGTTGATCATGGTCATCCAGAAGATTCGCCAACTGAGGATGCAGAGGACCGCCAACAGATTTACCAGCCGCTCCGCCGTTCGCAGCTTCGCCTCCTCTGCCTTGCAGCCGGACTTCAGGATCTTGTGGAAGGTCTCGATCTTCCATCGCATGGAATACCAGACCAGTTTCTCAACGGCCTCTTGGCGCGAACACACCGGCAGGTCTGTGAGCAGTTTCCAGTCGATTCTGTCCCGTCCGTGCGGCCTGCTTCGTTCTTGAGCGTGGATCGCGGTGAGAATCAGTTTCGGGTAGTTTTTTTGCTTGCCAATGGGCGGAAGAACTACGAGACGACAGTAGCGAATCTCCAGCACGGCCTCGGACAACTCGCCTTTCTTGTCTCTGACCTGTATGCGGTGCAGGCCTTGAACGCGCACCTGCTTCATCTCCTTGCCGATCGTGCTGGTACCGTCTCCGGCGAGGCGGTCGACACAGGTGCGCACCAGAAAGTGGGTGCCCATCTGCTGGGCGGTGCAGAACAGTTCGTAGATGTCGCTCTCGCGATCACCGATGTGGACACAGCGCTCGGGATCATTCAAGAGGGCGGTGGACTGCCTCAGGTTTTCCAACCAGCGGACGCTCTCCTTCTTTTCGATGGGTACTCGGGTCGGGTTGATCTTCTTCTTCAAGGCATTGCAGCCATGAAACTTGTCTCTGGTCCAGAACTTGCTCGCCACCAAACCCAGCGGCAGACCTGCCAGGGTGACTGCCAGACTGGAGTGCATGGAGAGGCCACAGACGGTATAGTGGCGCACGCGGCCCAGATTGTCCCGGCCCGCGGTTGAGTCGTGAAGAACCCCGACAGCGGTCACATCGTCACGCCGGTAAATGAACTCTGTCGTGTCATGAAGAATCAGAACCGGCCCGTCGCTGGCGGCAAAACGCTCGCGGGTGGACTGAAAATGTCCGGCCAAGATCTCTTCTTCGCTAACCTTGCCGTTCGAGAAAAAACGATAGGCAGCCTTGGTGTTCGCCCAATCCTGGCAAACCCATGGGATGCTTCCACCTAGGCCGTCGGAGAACTGCTGTAGAAGCTTGCGAAATCGCTTGCCGAGCCGCACATCTCTGAATTGGGAGTCCGCAAGTTCTTGATCAATCCAGACATCGCTCCGGGAAGTCGTGCAGCCGAGATTTTGCTCAGCCCACCTCAACCGTCCCTGCTGTTCGTTCATGACGGCAGTTCAGCATCCGCTATCCCTGTCGCATAAGTGCTTACCCTGAGGCTGAACCTATTTCACAAACCGCCCACTCCCGACCCATCCAGCCAGACTTGTGGGTAATTGAAAGCCGGCCAGGACCGCGGGAGAGGAAAGATCGCCGAAAAGTGTCCACTTAAGAAATAAGTGGACACTTGCAGGACTTCAGGTCGTATGGGTGGGTTAATCTCGTCAGTATAGATGTTCTCCTCGTAGGCTTTGGCAATTGCTTCATCCAGACGGGTCAGCAATTGAAGGAGACTCTCGCCTTTGCGGCGGACCAGCATGGCCAAGCACTGGTCTTCGTCGCAGGCGGTGGCGATGCAGCCTATGGGACGTTTCTGTCCAACCGTGATGTCACCATACGCAATCAAGTGCGCGATGTTGGGCAGAGCTAGGGCATCGATGGCGGGGGTTTTGCCGTCGCCGTTCTTCTTTACGCGTCGGGTCCGATTACGGGCTGCAGGCTTGCGCTTATGCTCCACGGCAGAAGTTCCTCAATGCGATTGATGGGATGCTCGGCGATGCGCTGCAAGACCTCGCGGAGATAGGCTTCCGGGTCGAGACCGTTCAGCTTGGCCGTGCCAATCACGCTATAGATTGCGGCAGCACGTTCGCCGCCAGAATCGGAGCCGGCAAACAGATAGTTTTTCCGTCCCAAGGCCACAGCCCGCAGCGCCCGTTCGGCGGCGTTGTTATCGATCTCTATCCGGCCGTCCTCCACAGTAGCGCAGCAAGGCATGCCATCGCCCCAGGGCATAGCGGATGGCGACTGCGATCTCCGACTTGCGCGAGACGGCGGCCAAGTGTAGTCTCTAACCAGTGACGGAGTGCTTCCAGTAAGGGTCGAGCCCGCAGTGTTGCGGATGGAAAGTCGCTCGTCCGGTGGCCGGCCTCGGATCTCACCTTCAATGGCATACAACTCCGCGATTCGCTTCAGGGCTTCGGCTGCGAGCGGGGAAGCATGCGCTACTTGCAGCTCGTAGAACTTGCGCCGCACATGCGCCCAGCTTGCGTCAGGGTAAGCCTTGGAAAGGGGGAAGTGATGTAGGAGGAAATGGAAACCTTTCGTAGCAGTCCAGAGGGTTCGAACTCCCTCCCGGCAAAGGTGAGCCAGCCAGCCGGAAGTCAGTCTTGCATGGGCAGAGGCAACTCTGTTCGTGAAGCGTAGACAGCAGATGCCAAAGCCGTGTTTTGGCCACGAAATCATGTGATTGCTGGAGCCTTCGCTGTGTTGGGTGCGGGGGCAGCATCCAGTCACCCGTTATGGGCGAGGGTGTCTGGATTCGGCCGGGGTCTTGGAGCATGGCAGAGGCATGGGATGGATTGCCAAGGAACCTGAGAGGTCCTGCACTGTCCGTGCGAGAGAGGCCGGAATGGGGGAAGCCGGCATCGAAATGCCCCTGGCCTGGAAAGACCGCCTCGGGTCTGACAGGAGCGCGTAAGCGACACACGAAGCGAGTGAGGGTAGCGCGGAAGCCGGGAGCGAAACCATAAGTAACCGGTAAGCAGGGCAGGACGGCGTAGCGTCTCCGTAGTATCGGCGAAGGCGGGGAACCTGACCGAGGGGACCCGGTGGAGAGAAGGGAGGCGCCACGATGAAGAGAACTGTTGACGGGAAACATGGGAGGGGACACTGAACCCTACAAACCTGTACACGAAACGGCAACAGATAGCGGAACTGGCGAGGAGAAAGCCCGGAGTAGCGCTGTACTCGCTGAGTCACGTCATCGATCTGGAATGGATGCTGGAGGCCTACCGACTGACACGCAAGAGTGGTGCCCCCGGTATCGATGGAGTGGTAGCCGCGGAATATGAAGTGAACCTGGAAGCGAACTTGCAGTGCCTTCTGGGGCGCATTCATACCGGCAGTTACAAGGCTCCACCGGTACGCAGGGCGTACATACCCAAGGCGGACGGCTTGGAGAGGGCGTTAGGCATCCCGACCTTCGAAGATAAAGTGACACAGAGAGCGATCACGATGGTGCTGGAAGCAATCTACGAGCAGGACCTCCATCCGTGTTCGTATGGGTTCCGGCCCGGAGGGTCGGCGCATCAAGCGCTGCAAGCCCTACGCACGGGCTTCATGACCCAAGGGTTGCGCTGGGTACTCGATGTCGACATACGCAAGTATTTCGATTCGATTCCACACTCGCAACTTCGGAAGTTACTCGACCAACGGATCACCGACGGTGTCATCCGGCGGATGATCGATAAATGGCCGAAGGCTGGCGTGGTGGAAGATGGACAACTGCGCCAGACGACCGAAGGCTCACCGCAAGGGGGCGTGATCTCGCCGCTGCTCTCGAACATTTATCTGCATCATGTCCTGGATGAATGGTTCGAATCGGTGGTACGGCCACGGCTCAAGAGGAAAAGTATCCTTGTCCGGTATGCCGACGATCTCGTGATGGCATTCGAGGATTTCCTCAGTGCCAAGCGGGTTCTGGCGGTGCTGGGCAAGCGTCTTGCGCGATACGGACTTACTCTGCATCCCGACAAGACTCGCTTCGTCGACTTCCGCTTCAAGCGGCCCAACGGAGAACGCCACCCGGCGACGGGCGGAACAACGTTTGACTTCCTTGACTTTACCCATCTATGGGGGAAGTCCAGGCAGGGGAAAAACGTAGTGCGGCAAATCACGGCTAGAAAGCCGGTTTGCTCGCGCGCTGGCATCCGTGAGCGACTGGTGCAGGTGCAACCTGCATCGCGCGATCGGCGAACAGCATCTCCACTTGAGTCGCGTGCTGCGGGGACACTTTGCCTACTACGGCATCTCAGGCAACAGTCGTCGGCTGCAATGGTACGCCCATCAGGTCGAGAGGATATGGAAGAAGTGGCTCTCCCGGCGCGGTCAACCGGGTAAGTTTCGGTGGACTCGTCTACGGGAACTGCTGAAGCGTTATCCTCTTCCTTCGGTCAAGATCGTCCACCGCTACACCGTTGGGAGTGAAACTCTTCCGTGAAGAACCGGATGCGGGAAATTCGCACGTCCGGGTCTGTGAGGGGTGAGGGTGGCAACATCCTCACCTACTCGGCAGGCCGCTTCCTGGATCTGTCCGCCCTCATAAAGATGATGAAACCCGGCGTAGGCATCGGCCTGCAAGGTGCCGCTGAAGCGGCGCAGATGCTCTCGCGGATGTTCGCCACGCCGATCGGGCGAGTAGGCAAACCACACCGCTGGCGGGTGTGCTGTCGCCCGCCGGACGATCATCCCGCACATAGGTCCACAGACGACCAGTCTTGGTCTTGCCGTTGCCGGGCGCCAGCACCGGAACCGGCGTGTCATCGGCGTGCAGCTTGCGAGCACTCATGACATGGCGGCGCAAGGCTTCCACCAGCGGTTCCAGCAATCGGCTGCTGCCGCCCACCCAGTCCGCCAGCGTCGAACGTTCCAGCTCCACGCCTTCGCGGGCATACATCTCCGCCTGGCGATAGAGCGGTTGATGATCGCAGTACTTCGCCACCAACACATGGGCCAGCAGACCCGGCCCGGCCAGGCCGCGCTCGATCGGGCGGCTCGGCGCCGGTGCCTGCACGATGCGCTCGCAGCTCGCACAGCTCAGCTTGGGCCGCACATAGCGCATCACCTTGAAGCTTGCCGGTACCCACTCCAGTACTTCCGAGACATCCTCGCCCAGCGGGCGCAACCGCCCGCCACACGCGCAAAGCCTGTTCTTGCGGCGCGTAGGTCTTCACTTCGCGAGGCAAGATGTTCCGGCAGAGGCTGACGTGCCGGTTTCGACGTCAGACTGAGAAGCTTGAGCAGAGGACTTAGTGACGGACTCGCTCGCGCGGTGAAGCCTTGGCCGACTCCAGCTCTTCCAGCTTGAGCTCCAGTTGTTCGATCTGCCGCTCCAGCTTCTCCGACTTGCGCCCGAACTGCATGCGCCGCAGCTTGGCGATCAGCAGCTTCAGATGCTCGATCTCACTTCGCGATGCGAGACCAACTGCTCATGCTGCGAAAGGATCAGCGCCTTCAATCCAGCGGCATCGAGTAGATCCAGGTTAGGGAGCGGTTGCAGGCGAGGCAGTCACAGGCGCAGTATGCCAGCAACTGCGCTTGCGCGAGTAGAGTGCAGTGCACAAAAATCTGTGCAAATCACGCAGGGGAACTCAGATCGCCAACTGCGGCTCCGCCGTGCGCACCGGACGCCGCCAATCGATGCCTTCCAGCAGCATCGATAACTGCGCTCGCGTCAGCGCAACGCTGCCATCCTGGCTTGCGGCCACACGAAGCGACCACGCTCCAGCCGCTTGGCAAACAGGCAAAGACCATCGCCATCCCACCACAGCACCTTGATCAGATCGCCGCGTCGGCCACGGAAGACAAACACATGACCCGAGAACGGACTCTGCTCCAGCTTCGTCTGCACCAGCGCACTCAGCCCATCGAAGCCACGGCGCAGATCCGTGACTCCCGCCGCAATCCAGATGTGCGTCTTCGGCGGCAGCGTGATCATCGTTGCAGCGACTCCAGCACCACGCGCAGCAGCGCGGCATCGGCGCCACTCTCGATGCGGAGATGGATCTTGGGAAACTCGATGTAGATGCTGCCGGCGGAGGTTGACGGCATCAGCGCCGTGGCGAAGAAGCAAGCTTCGTCACCGGCTCAACTACAGCCGTCACTGCGCGGCTCGCTCACGCTGACCGGCAGCAGACGTACGCTGTTGGCCTTGTTCTCTCCCAGCCGGCCCTGGCGATAGAGCTTCCGCCAGTAGTGCACCATGTTGGCATTAACCCCATGCTCCCGTGCCACGCGAGCGACCGAGGCTCCTGGCTGCATCGCCAGCTCGACAATCCTGCGCTTCTCGGCGATGCTTCGCCGCTGCCGCTTGGGTTGTTCGATCTTTACTACGGCTGAACTATCCATCACCACCTCCAGCACAACTAGCTTCGGGTGATGATCTCGCTGACTTAGCTGGGAGTACAGACGGTAGGAACCGGCTTTCAATTACCCACAAGTCTGGCTGGATGGGTCGGGAGTGGGCGGTTTGTGAAATAGGTTCAGCCTCAGGGTAAGCACTTATGCGACAGGGATAGCGGATGCTGAACTGCCGTCATGAACGAACAGCAGGGACGGTTGAGGTGGGCTGAGCAAGATCTCGGCTGCACGACTTCCCGGAGCGATGTCTGGATTGATCAGGAACTTGCGGACTCCCAATTCAGAGATGTGCGGCTCGGCAAGCGATTTCGCAAGCTTCTACAGCAGTTCTCCGACGGCCTAGGTGGAAGCATCCCATGGGTTTGCCAGGATTGGGCGAACACCAAGGCTGCCTATCGTTTTTTCTCGAACGGCAAGGTTAGCGAAGAAGAGATCTTGGCCGGACATTTTCAGTCCACCCGCGAGCGTTTTGCCGCCAGCGACGGGCCGGTTCTGATTCTTCATGACACGACAGAGTTCATTTACCGGCGTGACGATGTGACCGCTGTCGGGGTTCTTCACGACTCAACCGCGGGCCGGGACAATCTGGGCCGCGTGCGCCACTATACCGTCTGTGGCCTTTCCATGCACTCCAGTCTGGCAGTCACCCTGGCAGGTCTGCCGCTGGGTTTGGTGGCGAGCAAGTTCTGGACCAGAGACAAGTTTCATGGCTGCAATGCCTTGAAGAAGAAGATCAACCCGACCCGAGTACCCATCGAAAAGAAGGAGAGCGTCCGCTGGTTGGAAAACCTGAGGCAGTCCACCGCCCTCTTGAATGATCCCGAGCGCTGTGTCCACATCGGCGATCGCGAGAGCGACATCTACGAACTGTTCTGCACCGCCCAGCAGATGGGCACCCACTTTCTGGTGCGCACCTGTGTCGACCGCCTCGCCGGAGACGGTACCAGCACGATCGGCAAGGAGATGAAGCAGGTGCGCGTTCAAGGCCTGCACCGCATACAGGTCAGAGACAAGAAAGGCGAGTTGTCCGAGGCCGTGCTGGAGATTCGCTACTGTCGTCTCGTAGTTCTTCCGCCCATTGGCAAGCAAAAAAACTACCCGAAACTGATTCTCACCGCGATCCACGCTCAAGAACGAAGCAGGCCGCACGGACGGGACAGAATCGACTGGAAACTGCTCACAGACCTGCCGGTGTGTTCGCGCCAAGAGGCCGTTGAGAAACTGGTCTGGTATTCCATGCGATGGAAGATCGAGACCTTCCACAAGATCCTGAAGTCCGGCTGCAAGGCAGAGGAGGCGAAGCTGCGAACGGCGGAGCGGCTGGTAAATCTGTTGGCGGTCCTCTGCATCCTGAGTTGGCGAATCTTCTGGATGACCATGATCAACCGCGCGGCACCCGATGCTCCACCGGAGCTGGCATTCACCAGGATAGAGCTTCGGCTGCTCGATGCGCTGGTGAAAGACAAGCCTACCCGCAGGCGCAAAAAGACACTCTCCACTTATCTGACCAAGGTCGCACAACTCGGGGGCTATCTCGCTCGCGCCACCGATTCTCCACCCGGCAACTTAGTCATGTGGAGAGGCCTGTCCCGTCTCACTGATATCGAACTGGGGGCCACCATCGGTGCTGACTTTATGGGTAATTGAAAGAGGAACCGGACGCTTACTAAGATCGAAGATGCAATTGCTCATCTCGGCATTCGTGGTCGTATTTTGGAGGCAAACGTAATTCAGACAACACCACAAATTTCAGATGACACGAAGTCGATGGTGTATGTCCGGCAGGCCGTTACAAGTGCGCTTCGGTGCCCAGTTTGCGGCGGTCTGTTAGACCCAAGCAAGTCAGTTTCATACGATCACATTGACCCTAAGAGAAAGGGTGGCAGTGGCGACCCCACAAACGTTCAGTTAGCGCATCCGTACTGCAATACCGGCTACAAGGAATCCCAGGCGGCAACTGCGGAAAAAGCCGAAGCACCGAAAGGTGGAGAATAATATACGATGGTGGCCAATGAAACATTCCGCCGAGTATCGCAGGTTTACAAACCTGGTAGATCACTTGCTGACCGTTTCGCACGAAGAGATCAAGAGACGCGAAGCAGAATATCGAAAACAAGTGGATGCGAATCCCAATCGTCCCGGCCCCAAACGCGGTACAAAACGAAAGCGAAAGACGGTCACGCCGCCTTCCGCTTCCCACGACCCTGCCTCTTAAAAGGCAGCTTCCGGTTTTTTATCCTCCTTCGCCGTGAGTTCTGCGTAGGTCAACCGCTTGCCAACGATCTGCGAACACAGCAGACTGAAGCGGTCAGAATCAGTTACCTTCTGTTCCCTTGTGGCGCGATTGTTTATAGCGGAAAGCCTGCTCATCCACCTAACGGAACAGGTGGAATGGCTCAACGCTGACGTAAGTTCCACCCAATCCGCGCTTGAGCAAACACCAGAAATTTTCAATGCCGTTGGTGTGCACCTGTCCACGGACGTACTCTTCCGCATGGTTGATGACTTCATGGGCGTACTTCTCATCAAGTCCCCAATATGGCCCGAACTCATCCGTGAACACCTGAGAGCCTTCCTCAATCGAAGCCAAGATGTGTCCGTGAAGGGTCTCGCGGGTGCGATCTTCAATGACTCGCGCCTTAACCTTGCCAGCGCGTTGCAGCATCCCCATAACGACGGTCTTTCCAGTGATGCCGCGCTTCTCAAAGCCTCGCCCGATCTTCTTGGACTTATGCATATTGCGAGCCTTGCCGCCGATGAAGGTCTCGTCAACCTCAACCTGTCCCGACAGGGTTCCGCCGCCGCCGAACGTGTCCTGCATTCCCAACCGGACGCGGTGAAGCATGAACCATGCAGTCTTTTGCGTAACTCCGAGCGAGCGGTGAATCTCCCAAGAGCTAACCCCGTTCTTGCAGTTGGCAACCATCCACATCACAGGCAGCCACTTCTCCAGACCAAGCGGAGAGTCCTCAAGGATGGTTCCCGTCTTGATGCTGAATTGCGCCTTGGGATGGCGCGTCTTGCACTGCCAGACGCGGCGAGACGGGACGAAGGTCACGTCCGAGCGACCGCATGTCGGGCAGATCACACCGTCCGGCCAGCGCCGCACCGCAAGGTAGTCGAGGCAGTTGTCAGGGTTCGTAAAGTAAACAACCGCTTGGGTCAAAGTCTTTGGTTCGCTTGCCATGATTCGCATCATTGCACGTCGGTGTTGATGTGTCAAGTATATTCGTACCCTAGTTAGTAACTAGAGAGGGCAGTTTTGAACGCCTCGACCTCCTATCCCGTCAAACGCGATCACCGTCAACCGGAGATGGGACGGGTAATCTACCTGCTAGCATAGAAGGGTGTTCCCGCTGCTTGAGGTCCGCAACCTCACCGTCGAATTCGCCACTAACCAGGGAAACGTCACCGCCGTTCGCGATGTGAGCTTTCAGATTGCGCCGGGCGAGGTGCTGGGACTGGTCGGGGAGTCAGGCTCGGGGAAGTCGGTCAGCGCGCTGGCCATCCTGCGGCTGCTGCCGCCACAAGCGCGCATTCACGGCCACATTCAATTCCGCGGCGAAGACCTGCTTGCCAGGCCGGAACCGCAGATGCGGCACATTCGCGGCGCCGGGATCAGCATGATTTTCCAGGAGCCGATGACTGCGCTCAATCCGGTGATGAGAGTCGGAGATCAGATTGCCGAAGCTGTGCTGGCACACGCGAAAAAGCAGATCCCTCGCGGGCTAAAGCCCACTCGTGATGACAAAAATATAGGGCTTAACGGCACGGCTGAAGCCGTGCCCCTTCAAAGCAAACCAGTCAACAGAGTTTTTCAACAGCCCGTAAAGCTCGCTCGGGATGACAACACTCCGGCTGAGCCCCCTCGGGATGACAACACTACGACTCCTGGGCGAGGCAAGGTAAGCAAGCAGGAGGCCTGGCGGCTGGCAGTTGAGGCCTTACGCACTGTCGCCATCGCCGACCCCGACCGGCGCGCGCGCGACTATCCCCATCAGCTCTCCGGCGGCCAGCGCCAGCGCGTGATGATTGCCATGGCTGTGGTGAACCGGCCATCGCTGCTGATTGCCGACGAACCTACGACCGCGCTCGATGTCACCATCCAGGCGCAAGTGCTCGACCTGCTCAGCGAGCTGCGCGAAAAATTCTCCCTGGCGATGCTGTTCATCTCGCACGACCTTGCCGTTGTCTCGCAAGTGTCGCACCGCATCGGAGTCATGTACGCCGGTAGCCTGGTCGAAATGGGAACAGCGCAGGAAGTTTTCCGTCATCCGGCGCATCCCTACACGCGCGGGCTGTTACACTCTGTGCCGACGCTGCGCACCGAGCGCGGCCAACCACTCCAGACCATCGAGGGAACCGTGCCTGCCATAACGGGCCTGCCACCGGGATGTGCTTTCGAGCCACGCTGCTCCTGGCGCATTGCCGCTTGCTCGATCCAACTGCCGCCACTGGTCGAAGTTGCGCCCGGCCATCTGGCCCGCTGTCCGGTTGTCTCCGCGGAGGTCCGCTGACCGATGCGCCTTCTGGTGCTCAGCGACGTTCATGCCAACCTCGAAGCGATGGAAGCCTGCCTCGCTGCCGCTCCTGCGTACGATCTGGTGGTGAACCTGGGGGACGTGGTCGGCTACAACGCGTCGCCGAATGAAGTGTGCGAGCTCGTGCGCGCCATGGGCGGACCGGTGGTGCGGGGCAATCATGATCGCGCCTGCACTGGGCTGACCGACCTGTCTGAATTCAACCTGGTGGCGGCCCTGTCGGCGCAGTGGACCCAAATCGCGCTGGCGCGCGAACATCGGAACTGGCTGCGGGGCTTGCCGCAGGGGCCGGTCCGCCTCGACGAGTTACCCGGACTAGAGTTCGTGCACGGCTCCCCGCGCGATGAAGATGAGTACCTGTTAAACGCTTCCACCGCTAACGCTAATTTTCGGGAGCCCGACCATGCCGATGTCATGATGTTTGGGCATACCCATGTGCAGGGTGGCTTCGTACACCAGGGGGGCAAGACGCATTACTTCGAGCCTGGTTACGACAGCATGGAGGGCGTTGCGGAGTTTACCCTCACGCTTACGCCGGGTAAGCGTTACCTCATCAATCCAGGGTCGGTCGGCCAGCCTCGCGATGGTGATTGGCGGGCGGCCTTCGCTCTCTATGAGAAGAACGGGGATGCACCCGCACAGGTTACCTTCTACCGCGTTCCTTACAACGTAAAGAAGGCGCAGGATAAGATTTTTGCCGCCTCACTGCCGGAGCGGCTGGCGCTGCGGTTAGCGAGCGGACGATAGTATCAACTGCGATCAGAACGGGTTACGCGACGCCGGGGTCGGTAACCGCATCCAAAATTCTAGGGGTAAACTAAGGTCATGCCGTTCCGTCCATTTCCCGGGAAATCCCGGTATCGCTCGCAGGAATTCATCGGCGGCGCTATAACCAGCGTCGAGCAAGGCTATCTGGTCGCTTACGTTGATGGCGGCGCCCGCGGCAATCCCGGTCCCGCGGGATATGGCGTTGTCATCGAGGACGAGGTCGGACGCCCGGTCGCTGAACTCAGCGAATTTCTCGGCCGCCAGACGAACAACTACGCCGAATATTCGGGCTTGCTGGCGGTCCTCAACTACACCGTCCGGCACGGTTTTAAGGCCCTGAAGGTGGTCAGCGACTCCGAGCTGATGGTGAAACAGCTAAACGGCGAGTACAAAGTCAGCAATCCCACGCTGAAGGAGCTGCACGCCCGTGCGATGAAGATGATCGACCAGCTTGACTACTTCGAGATCAAGCACGTGCTGCGCGAAAAGAACCGCGACGCCGACCGCCTGGCGAACCTGGCAATGGACCGCGGCATCGCCAAAAGAGCGCCCGCGGTGAGCGCCACGGATGTGGGCGGGGTTGCGTCGGTGATACCTGAACTCAATGGCGTGGTGCGCAATGGCGTAGTCGAATTCCTAGGAAATCCACTCCCCGATGGAACTCTGGTTAAGGTCCGCGCAGCTTCACCCACGCCAAAGAAATAGTCATCTAGGCTGAAGCCTTGGCTTGGGGCATTGCCTGCGCGGTCAAGCCCGCTCGCAGCTGCGGCGGTTCGATGGTCTGCACATCTTCCGGGGGATTCTCCACCGCCCACGCCAAAGCCTGCGTCATCTGTTGCAGAGTCACCAGGGCGAGCCGTTGTGCGCCTTCGCGCGTCGCTGGAAACAACCTTGCCAACGCATACAACGGAACAAGCGCGTACGGCCAACTGCGTCCTGGCCCCAGCACATACCAGGGACGCACGAAGGTCGCTCTCATGCCACTCTCGCGGACCAGTCGCTCCCCTTCGGCGCGGGCCGCCTGGTATTCCTGCATGATCGGCGCAGGGCGCGCAACACTGAGATAGACGAAATGGCGCACACCGGCTTCGACAGCCGAATGCACCGCCTCCTGACACGACTTCAAATCGATGGCGCGAAATTCGGCGGCCTTCCGTGGACTGGGATGCGCCACCCCAACCAGGTGCACCAAGGTATCGGCTGGCGCTATTTGCGACGCATAGCTCTCTGCGCGCAGCGCGTCGCCGCGCACCGGCTCGCAGCCAGCCGCCAGCTTCGACTCAGAGCCGGGACGGACCAGCGCGCGCACGTGGTGTCCCCGGCGCAATAATTCCTTGGCCAAACTGGCACCCATGAAGCCCGTCCCGCCCGTGAGGAACACGTCTTGTTGCGTGGAAGCCATCCGCCCCTCCATGGACTGAAAATCAGTCGCCGAATTCTAGTACGGCGGTCGAAAGTTGTCAGATTCTTTTTGTACATAGGCATCCGGCCGTGCCTCAGATTTAGTATGGTGGTTACTTCCAGTTGACTTTCCATGTTCGTTGACGAAGCAAGAATCCGGGTGAAGGCGGGCGATGGCGGCAACGGCTGCATGGCCTTCCGGCGCGAGAAGTTCGTGCCGCGCGGCGGTCCCTCGGGCGGCGATGGCGGTCATGGTGGCGACGTGGTCATGGAATCGAGCGAACGCCACAACACACTGGTGCACTTCCGCTTCAATCCCGAATACAAGGCCGAGCGCGGGCGCCATGGCGAGGGCTCCAATAAAACCGGCCGTGAGGGCGAGAGCATCGTCCTCAAGGTGCCCGTCGGGACCATCGTTTACGACGAAATGACCGGCGAAGTGGTGCATGACTTCTCCCATGCCGACGAGCGCGTCGTGGTGGCGCGCGGCGGCCGCGGCGGTCGCGGCAATGCCCGCTTCGCCACCTCGACCCATCAGGCCCCCCGCGAGCACGAGGAGGGACACCCCGGAGAAGAGCGCGCGCTGCGTCTCGAATTGAAGCTGCTTGCCGATGTCGGGCTGGTCGGCTATCCCAACGCCGGCAAGAGCACGCTGATCTCGCGTATTTCGGCGGCGCGGCCCAAGATTGCCGATTATCCCTTCACCACCTTGCAGCCCAACCTGGGGGTGGTGGCGGTCGGGGAAGCGCCCGAAGAAATGAGTTTTGTGGTGGCCGACATACCTGGACTGATCGAAGGCGCCAGCCAAGGCGCGGGGCTGGGCACGCAGTTTCTGCGGCACATCGAGCGCACCCGCTTGCTCGCGCATCTGGTGGACGTCTCCGACGCCAGCGGCCGGCCTGACCCGGTGCAGGATTATGAGGTGATCACCCGCGAACTGGCGACCTTCGGCGCGGGGCTGGACTCGAAACCGACCATCGTGGTCGCATCGAAAATGGACGTGGCGAACAAAGAAAAACTGGCCAAGCTGAAACGCTACTGCAAGCGTAAGAAGCTGGAACTGTTTCCCATCTCGGCGGTGACCGGCGTGGGGATTGACGACCTGAAGTGGGCGATGGCCGAACGGGTGGAGAAATTGCGGCGAGGAACTTCTGGGCCGCTGGCGGGTTCATAAGCATTCCGGCTACTCAGGTTTTCATCGAATTCAATTCCAGGAAGCGAGCTACCTTGTCGACTCAATCGCGATCGAGCGCGCCAAGACGCTGGATTCTATTGGCGACACTGACATCTCTACTGGTGTCATATCTGCCATTGCGGGGCCAGCAGACGCCGACCTTCTCCTCCGACGTTAATGTTGTCAATGTGCTGGCCACCGTGCGAGACAAACACGGCCAAATTGTAAACAACCTGACCAAGGACGATTTCAGGCTGGAGGAAGACGGCCGTCCGCAGACGATCCGCTACTTCGCCAAGGAAACCGATCTTCCGCTCACGCTCGGCTTGCTGGTGGACACCAGCCCGAGTCAGCGGCGCGTGCTGGAGCAGGAGCGCATCGCCAGCTACGCCTTTCTGGAACACCTGATGCGCGAAGATAAGGACAAAGCGTTCGTCATTCATTTCGACTGGGAGATCGAACTGCTGCAGGACCTGACCTCTTCGCGCAAGAAATTGAACGCCGCTCTGGAGAACTTGGACAATCCGCAGTTTGAGCAAAGCGGTGGAGGCGGTTCACCCGGTTCAGGCGGCCATCACCGGGGCGGAGGCACCACGCTCTACGACGCCGTCTTCCTCGCCTCGGACGAACTGATGCAGAAGCAGCAGGGCCGTAAAGCGGTCATCATCCTCTCCGACGGCGTGGACACCGGAAGCAAACTGACGCTGACCAGAGCGATCGAGGCGGCGCAGCGTGCCAACACGCTGGTCTATTCCATCCTGTTCTCCGACAAGGAGGCCTATGGAAACCGCGACTACGGCGTCCACGTGGGCGGAATGGGCGGCGGCATGGGTCGCGGCGGACCTGGGGGATATCCCCAGCAATCCCATCCCGATGGCAAGAAAGTTATGGAGCAGATTGCACGGGAGACTGGCGGCCGCTTCTTTGAGGTCTCCAAAAAACAGCCGATCGATCAAATCTACGCCAGCATTGAAGAAGAGCTGCGCAACCAGTACAGCCTGGGCTACTCGCCCGACAAGGCCGATGCCTCACCCGGCTATCACAAGATCCATCTGACAACTACCCAGAAAGAACTCGTCGTGCAGACCAGAGATGGATACTACAGCGGCGGCGCCGTTCAGCCTTAGTTTTGGGCGGGGCTAGCTGTGGTGTATCAACAGGTTGTTCCCCTGTAAACCGGAGCGGCTGATGGGTGGAGCGCCCTTCAGACTAGCATGGAGGCGGAAACAGTTGTACTGCAGGAGCCAGCAGGGCAAGTGAGCGGTGCGCTGGGCGGAGCTGTCGTAGGCATAGGCATAGGCCCACTCGCGCAGGGCGGTCTGAATGAAGCGTTCGGCCTTGCCGTTGGTACGGGGAGTGTAAGGGCGAGTGCGTTTGTGGCGGATATGGTGTTGCTGGCAGAGCTGGCGGAAGGCGAGAGATTGATAGCAGGGGCCGTTATCCGTGAGTAGCTGGCGGATGGGGATGCCAAGACCGCGGTAATAGGCCAAGGCAGCGGCGCGGAAAGTGGCGGCCGAGAGGGTCTTTTCATTGGGCAGGATCTGAGCGAAGGCGATGCGGGAATGATCGTCGATGGCGACATGGACGACGTCCCATCCCAGGCCACGGGTACGGCGGCTCTGGTCGCCATGAATACGGTGACCGGGCTGGGTGAAACAGCCCAGTTTCTTGATATCAAGATGGAGCAGATCGCCGGGTGCGGCATGTTCATAGCGCTGAATGGGGGACGCCGGTTCGAGATCGCGTAGGCGATTGAGCTTGAGCCGCCGCAGCAGACGGCTGACGGTAGCCGGGCTGATCTGGGTGTGAGCGGCAATGTGGCAACCGCTCCAGCGCTGGCGACGCAAGTCGGCTACTTGCCGGATTACCTCTGGGGAGGTGGGCTGGCGCAGCCGATGCGGACGCTACGGTCCCTAAGGTTGGAGGAATCAGCTTGATAGCGACGGACCCACTTACGGGCGGTCTTGGCGCTGCTCGGCTGCGGAGCGCGACAATCGCGTAGTCCTGAGCCGCATTGGCGACACTGCAAATCTTTCTGCTGATCCTCGGATAGTTGTTGAAATGTATGGTCCGCCGCCGGACTGCAAGAGGTGAGTAGGTGGGCGAAGGGTCAGTCTGCGTAAATGTATCCGGCCTCTGAGTGGAGATACTGGTCTCCGGGCCACGATGATGATGCGCACGCGCCGGTCCTGATAAATCGCTCGGTTACCAAGAACCAACTCAACAGCCAGGTTCTCCGGCACGTCGTTTGACTGTTCTCTCGTCCGTTCTCTCCTCAGCAGACTCTGGTGAGCTTAGTAATCGCCGCCGTCGAGGCGGTGGAAAAGTGGAAAGCGGTGTTGGCTTTCCAAGCGAAGCGTCTTTTCCACGGCCCGCTTTACGCTGTGCCTATGGGCTGGTGTTGATAAACTTCGCCGCGGAACAGCACAGCCCAGGCTATTCGTGCGAGCTTGTTAGCGATGGCAACGATGACCTTGTTGCGTGGGGCTCGTGCTTCGAGTTGATGCACCCATCGTCCGAAGCCGCCGGTGTCGTACTTCACTCGATACAGCACAGCGCGTGCGCCATGGATGAACAGGCGGCGCAGATATTCGTTGCCACGCTTGCTGATCCCCAACAGTCTGGCTTTGCCGCCGGTGGAACGTTGCTTGGGGACCAAGCCGAGCCAGGCGGCAAAGTCGCGGCCCTTGCGAAAGGCAGCGCCGTTGCCGATGGCCGCAACCGTTGCGGTGGAAGCCAGCGGCCCTACTCCTGGGATCTGTCGCAGGCGCTGGCAGCTTGCATCGGCGCTTGCGATGCGCTCGATCTCGTCGTCGGCCTCCGCAATGTGGGCCTCTAGCTGCTTCCACTCTTGCCACACACCTTCGAGCAGCCGACGCATGCGCGGCGAGAGGTTCGCCTCGGCATTTTCCAGCAACCCCACCATGTTGTTGCGCAGGTTCGCCGGTCGCTTGGGGAAGGTAATACCGCGCTCGATGAGGAAGCCTCGGATCTGGTTGATCACCGCCGTGCGCCGCTGCACCAGCCGGTCGCGCACGCGGTGGAGAGCTTGCAGGTCGAGCTGTTCGTCGGTCTTGATGGGAACGAACCGCATGTTCTGCCGGGCCACGGCCTCGGCGATGGCCTCGGCGTCGAGAAAGTCGTTCTTGTTCGCCTTGAGAAAGGGCTTCACGAACTGCGCCGGGATTAGCCGCACGTCGTGCCCTTGGCCGCGCAACGCGGCACCTACGAAGTGCGCCCCGGAGCAGGCCTCAATGCCAATCAACGATGACGGGAGATTCGCCGTGTAGGCCAACAACTGCTTGCGTGAAAACTTCTTGCGAACTAGTACTTTGCTCTGTTCGCCAAGTGCAACCAGATGAAACGTGGTCTTGCCCAGATCGACGCCGATGGATGTGATGTGCATGCGATGATCCTCCTTGTATGTTGCCGAGCAACGATGTTACTCAGCGGCGGACCATCTCATTAATCGCCATCACGCTCACAATTCCAGGTCACTTAGCGCATTCTAGGGGAACGTTGGGGGCGCGTGTGGGAATCGAACCCGCGCATAAAGGCTTTACAGACGTCTCCTTGCCACTTGGGGACTGCGCCGTACGGATAGGCTAGCGTGACGCGTTCGACAGCCAATAATCCACCTTGATCGCCGCTGCTGGACAACGCCGCGCCTGCATTTACAATCCATACACTTTCCTGTTGGTCGAGGAATTCGAAAGCCGCACATCGTGAGCGTTGTTAAGATTGCATGAACGTCCTTGAATTCAGCGCGCTGATCGGGCTTGGTTCGTTGCTGGCCGGATTTCTCGGCGCACTGACCGGACTGGGCGGCGGGGTCGTGGTGGTGCCCATGCTGGCGCTGCTGTTCCACGTGGACATCCGCTATGCCATTGGTGCATCGCTGGTTTCGGTGATCGCGACCTCTTCCGGCGCGGCGGCCGCGTATGTGAGGGAAGGCTACTCCAACATTCGCATCGGCATGTTTCTGGAAACCGCAACCACGGCGGGCGCGCTCGCCGGAGTCGCCATCGCTCTTTATGTCTCCAGTAACGCCATAGCGATTGTGTTTGGAGTCGTTCTGCTTTATTCCGCGTATCTGTCAAGCCGCCACTATGTGGACGGCGCTAATGTGCCTTCCTCGAAGCTGGCTGAGCGGTTGCGCCTGAATGGCGCCTATCCTGGTCCCAACGGAAAGGAGTCGTACAACGTCACAGGCGTTCCCGCAGGATACGGACTGATGTTCGTGGCGGGCGCGCTCTCCGGATTGCTGGGCATCGGCTCGGGCGCGGTGAAAGTGCTGGCCATGGACCGGGCGATGAAGATCCCGTTCAAAGTTTCCACCACCACCAGCAACTTTATGATCGGCGTGACGGCGGCCGCGAGCGCGGGACTGTATCTTCACCGCGGCTACATTGCGCCCGGATTGGCAATGCCGGTGATGCTGGGCGTGCTGGCGGGTTCGCTGCTCGGCGCGCGCGTGCTGGTGAGAACCAGAGTCAAGGTATTGCGGTACTTGTTCGCTGCGGTCATCGTCGTGTTGGGATTCGAGATGATCTACAAAGGAATCGCCGGGCGAATATGAGCGCGCAAGACTGGAACGATCAACGCATTGAAGTTATTATCGGCGCGCTCCTGCGTACGGGGGTGATGCTCGCCGCTGCTGTCGTTCTATTTGGCGCTGTAGTGTACCTGACTCGCCACGGCGGCGAAGTTCCGAACTACAGCGCGTTCCGCGGCGAACCCGACAACCTGACAAGCGTGACCGCCATTCTTCACGGGGCGCTGGGCATGAGCGGCCGGGCGATTATCCAACTCGGATTGCTGCTGCTGATCGCCACCCCGGTGGCGCGGGTGCTATTTTCCGCCATCGCCTTCGCCCTGGAGCGCGATTATCTGTACGTTTGCATCACCTTGATTGTCCTGGGAATTCTGCTGTACAGCCTTTTCGAAGGGGGCGGGTGAGTTTGGCGGTGCGTACTTTTGTTCCGCGGCGGTTCGGTTTTCATCACGGTCTATCAATGTCCGTCAGAGATCTCAAGACATCGACCGCCCGCCGTAGGTGCCGTAGCTCCGCGTCAGACCTGTGGGCCAGCAGGTTGGCGAGCGCCTGCACACGCCGGTTGCGGGCCCGTTGCATGAGCGACCGCCCGCGCCGTGTGGCGGAAATGCTGATCTTCCTGGCGTCGGAAGCGTCGGCGCAAGTCACGGCCAGTCCTCGTTCCACAAGCCCTCGCACAATACGCACCATAGTGGGTGGCTTTACTTGTTCGAACGCCGCCAGACGCCGCAGCGACATGCTGCCACCGAACACCAGTACGGAGAGCGCCGAGAGCTGAGCCGGGCCGATCCCGCTATCCCGGTCTTGGGAGCGAACGTGGCGCAGCAAGTGGATCGCGGCGGAGTGGAGCGCATCCGCTAACGCCACGATATCTTTTTTTATTTTGGGCATTGATCCCTGGGGCACCGATGGTGTATTGTAGCGCGAGTAAAAATGGTTAGCAATGCTAACTAATAGGAGGGTGAGATGGTGCAGGACATATTCACTGCGATTACCGCCAACGACAAAGGGCGCATTGCGCAGTTGATTGCGGCAGACCCGGGCGCCGCGCATGCCCGCAATGCGGGCGGTATTTCTGCGCTGATGCAGGCGCGTTACGAAAACAGAATGGAGATTGTTGACCTGTTGCGCAAGGCGGCGGGTGACCTCGACATCTTCGAGTGCTCGGCCTTAGGCGATGTCGCGCGGCTCAACCGGCTGCTGGCGAACGATGGCGGGCTGGTCAAGACGCGCAGCGCCGATGGTTTTACGCCGCTGCACCTGGCGTGCTTCTTCGGGCAACTGGAAGCGGCGGAGATCTTGGTGCAGCACGGCGCCGACACCAATGCAGTGTCTCCCAGCCGGATTGCGGTGATCCACAGCGCGGCTGCGTCGCGCAATGCGGCGCTCCTGAAGCTTGTCCTGCGCGGCGGAGCGAATCCCAACTCCCAACAACAGCGTGGCTACACTGCGCTACACGAGGCGGCAATGCACAACAGTGTGGAGAGGGCACAGGCGCTGTTGGACGCGGGCGCCGATTTGGCCATTAGGACCGATGAAGGGCAGACTGCGGCCGATATGGCAGCGCAGAATGGCGGCAGGGAAGTGGCCGAATTACTGGCATCACGGAAATAGAACTGTGGTAGAGACTAACTATTGCGCTTCGACTCGCTCTGTCGAGACCGCGGAATGGTTGCGGAGAATTACAGTGCCGGTGAGCACGGCGCAAAATAGCAACAGCACGCGCGCCACGTTAGCGTGGAGTACGGGATCACCCAGCAAGATTCGTATCAACCCGAAGGCAGCGCTGGCTGCGCAGAAAGCGAAATAAAGCTTCTCCTTCGCGCAATTCGAGAAGCGCAGCAGGACCAGAAGGACCGTCGTAACGATCACATAAATAGCCAGCAGAACGATGCCGCCTGCGATCTTCCCGCGGTGAATCGAAAATGCCTCGGCATGGGAAATGGCGAGTTGCAGCCCGGCCACACCCAGAAAAAAGACAGAATGGACCAGCGCGATGATCGCCCGTTTGCGATTAGTGATGATGGCAAAGCTTTCCATGGCCGTTATTTTATTGTGCCAAACGAGCGCACAAGTGGCTGTGACCGAAATCACATGGGGGTAGGTTTTTCTTAGGAGTAACTGGAACTGACGGCTGAAAGTTGACGGCTGAAAGTTGGAGGCGCGGGTGGGAATCGAACCCACGCATAAAGGTTTTGCAGACCTCTCCCTTACCACTTGGGTACCGCGCCTCGAGGATAGGTGGTGCGAAAAACCCTCGCGCACGGCGAGGGCGACATATCCTGGAGCGGGAGACGGGATTTGAACCCGCGACTTCGACCTTGGCAAGGTCGCACTCTACCACTGAGTTACTCCCGCTCGTTCTCTCATTCTACAGCACTTGCACATTTACTGACAATTCACTGCACCCGCACTAGCACCCGCTGGTCGTCAATCTGGTCTTTCACATCGGGCACAGCACCCGCATTCGGCAGGAAACGCTCGATGAATTGGGCTTGGGCATTCCTCGCCTTGCGGCTGTTATGCACATAATGCATCGTCATGTTCACATTCGACTGGCGAAGCATGCGCTGCACCACCACCGGGTCGTGTCCATTGTCAACCAGAAAGGTGGACAGCCCATGTCTCAGGTTGTGAAATCCGAATCTCGGGCAGTCGTCTGGGATTATCCCGGCAGCTACCGCCGCAGGTCTAATGTAGTCCTGCACAATCATGCTAGCGAGCCGGGGTTGCTTGCCATGCAGCTTGAACGACGGGAACAAGAAGTCCGAGTCCCCGGCGTACGGTGTCTGCTGACGCCACGCCTGCAACAGGGTTGCCAGTGTCTCGTGCATCTCGACGGGAGCCTTAGAAGCCCGTGACTTCGGACGCCCAAGTTCTCCATCAACCCAATCGCGCCGGATGTTGATCTTCAGTTTCTTCCAATCAATATCCGACCACTTAAGCCCGAGTGCCTCCCCGATACGGACAGCCGTGACTGCTACCACGATGATCAGCACCCGTACCAATGGATCGCCGATACGTTCCAATATCGCGAACGACTCTTCCGGGCTGAGGCTGACCGCCTCATAATCCGAGAGCGTCGTCGCGCTGACCCACTTCATGGGGTTCGACTCCCCAGTCCGTGGAATCAGACCGAATTTTTGTCCGTGGCTGTAAACCGCAGACAGCATGCTCCTGAGCTTGGAACGCAAGCCTTTCGATTGCCCTCCGATCCACTCCTGAATTTCGAGCGGTTCGATGTCCTTCGCCACGCGGCCTGACCAATGACTTAGGTGAACCCGTGCGTTACGCTCATCCGTAATCTTGCTGGAGTGAGCCTTGTCTTCGCCTGTCTTCTTCTTGCCGTACGCAAGGTAATGGCTAAGAACTTCGCCGAAGGTGACTTTAGCCGGGTCTGGCTTGCCTACCAGTTTGTCCCAGCCAAACTCACCGACCTTCAACCAACCCTCGTTGTCACTCGTGGTGTCCAATCCGAGAGCCTTCGAGCGTTCGGCTCCGTTCGCGTTGTACCAGCAGTACAGCAACTTACCCTTCTTCCTACGAAACCACCCCTTGGCCATTAAGGTTTCCCTTTCTGGCTCCGGGGACTGCCGCCCGGTATTGTACGCCGAGTCGCGTGCGCCTGCATGTGCTCCGCCAATTCGCTTAGCCGGAAGCGCCATTTCTTCCGTTGCGCATCGGGATCAATCGGGTGTCCCGGTAACTTGCCTGAACGAACATCTTCCAGCACCTCGCGCTTCGTTGTCGAAAGAAATTCTGCTGCTTTATCAGCGTCAACATAGGGCTCTGGGGATTCTATAATCATTTTTAAATCACCTCCCCATTTAATACCCTCCGATCAGACGCTTTGAGAATTTGCCCCAAACAAATCTATGACTGGTTGAAAAGACAGGAGTTAGGGCGGGAGACAATAAAACAACGAAGAACCTTTGTGCATTAAAGCTTTAATCCCTTTAATAGGGAGTGCTGCACTATAAATGAATTATTTTCCCCCGCCTCACCCCGGGGGATTTAAGCTGACTCCAAGAACTATTTCCGAAGATCGCCGCAAAATGGAACCCCCACCACAATCTGGTGCAAAATGGGGTTTTTGTGCGAAATTTCATTGCGGCCAATATAATAGAGGTATGATGATCATCACGAAAACCGTTCCCGTGAGGTTTTCGTGACGCGAAAGGGTGGCAGGCCGCGTGTTGCAAACCCCTTATCAGCAGCGCAGCGGTCACGCCGCTATCGCGAGCGTAAGAGGGTAGTTCACGGCCACAAGCTAATCTGCGGGGATTGTGTCGCAGAGACTAAGAAACTTGCCAGCAACTCTATAAACCTCACCATTACCTCTCCGCCTTACGGCATTATTCGAGCCTACAACGGCTACGCTTGGGATTGGAAGAAGTTTACCCAACTGGCTCAGGAATTATACCGCATCACCAAATCGGGCGGCGTTTTAGTCTGGGTGACAGCCGATCAAACAAAAAACGGATCGGAATCAGGGGATAGTTTTAAGCACGCCTTATATTTTAAAGAAACCGGCTTTAATTTACATGACACCATGATTTTTCAAACGACGGGTATGAATTTAAACCACCGTCGTTATGAGCAAAGTTTCCAATATATGTTCATCTTTTCCAAAGGCAAGCCCAAAACATTTGACCCCCTCATGATCTCTTGTACGTATGCAGGCCAGATGCATCGCAAAAGCACGTTCCGCCGACGCAGCGACAAATTGTACCCCCTCCCCAACAACGATAAACCGATCAACAGCCACAAAATTAAAGGTAATGTGTGGAGCTACCCCACCGGCCATAACCAGAGCGGTAAAGGGGCTTTTTTCCATCCCAGTATCTTCCCCGAAAAACTCGCCGCTGACCATATTTCGAGTTGGAGTAATCCCAATGATTTAGTGTTCGATCCGTTCGTCGGCTCAGGCACCACCGGCAAGATGGCCATCCTAGCGGGACGTAACTTTATAGGGATTGATTGTTCCTCCGAATATATCCTCCTCGCCGAGCGCCGTCTTACTGAATTGGATGGAGAAAAAGTGTCGCAGGCATGCGATGGGCTTATCAATGCTTGCATTAAAGGTGACCCCAAGGGCGCCGCTGTCCTCTGGGGACAGTATAGGAGGAGGAAGGGGGTATATTTACTGCCCGACCCCCATTAATTCAAGGCTACGTCACCTCGTCGAGTTGTGCGGTTCTGAGGACTAAGGAACAAACAATCTGCAAGGCAACGATCATCGCGGTAGTGCCGCAGTTCCGCAAGTTTCGTCTAACTCCGGCACCGGCGACCTGACCTAAGGAACTGACCCGTCAGGCACCCTTGCACTCGACATGAGTAGTCCAGCCTGCCCTGCCTATCAAAGCCGATGAAATCCGTTAATGCACCGCCAGTAATCGATAACTAACGTTTTCATTCATTAATCGGTTTTCGTCTGTGGGCTAATATTTATTTTGCATCTGTGCTTTCAATGACTTACACGTCCTCTACGTGCTTACAATCCCACTTTTCCACCGGATATGACCACAATCTGCCTAAGTTTTCCAACTATCAAATGACCTGCCCCCCATCTTTAGTCCAGGGATAATGAGACTTTCTCCGGGTTTGGGTTCTCCAGCGCTACGTTCGTAACCACCTTCTCATAGCCGTCGAGGCTGTGGGAAAGTGGGAAACGCGCAGCGTTTTCCAAGCGGGCGCCGCCCGCGTCTTTTCCACAGTTCCTCGTCGCCCACGATTTTGCGAATTCCTCCGGGGTAAGATACCCGAGAGCCGAGTGCGGCCGCACTTGGTTATAGTCGCAGCGCCAGCTCTCGATTTTCTCCCGCGCGTCAGCCAGATCGATGAACCAGTTCTCGTTGAGACACTCGTCGCGGAACTTGCCGTTGAAGCTCTCGATGAAGCCGTTCTCCATGGGCCGTCCGGGCGTGATGAAATGCAGCTGCACCTGGTTCTCGTAAGCCCATTGATCTACCACCTGACTGGTAAACTCGGTCCCGTTGTCGATCACGATCGCCTCCGGCTTGCGACCTCTTCGCTTCAGTTCTTCCAGCACCCGCACCACGCGCTGACCTGGCAACGAGGTGTCCACCTCGATGCGCGGCGCGTAGCGGGTGAAGCCGTCCATCAAGTTCAGGGTTCGGAACTTGCGCCCACTGGCGAACGCATCCTGCGTGAAGTCCATGGTCCAGACCTCGTCGGGGCGCACCGGTAGCTTCAGGGGCATGCGTGCGGCGGTCGTCGGCACCCTCCGCCGTCCTCGCTTCCGCCGTAGCCCCAGCTTCTCCTCCACGTACAGCCGGTACACTCGTTTATGGTTGGCTGCGAAGCCCTCGCGTTTTAGCAGGATCTTCAGCCGCCGATAGCCGAACCGTCGCCGGGTCGCAGCCAACTCGCGCAGCCGCTCTCGCAAACCCGGATCGTCGACCCTTCGCCGCCGATACCGGCAGGTCGCCCGATGTGCCTTTACTAGCCCGCAGGCGCGTCGCTCCGAAACCGCGGCTTCCGAGCGCATCACTTCTACCGCCTGTCTCTGCATCTGCGGGCCTACCACTTTTTTGTGACCACCGCCTGCAACGCTCGTTTGTCCAGCAGCAGTTCGGCCACGGCGTGCTTCAGCTGCCGGTTTTCCTCCTCTAGTTGCCGCAGTCGCCGTGCTTCGCTCACTTCCATCCCGCCGTACTTCGCTTTCCAGCGGTACAGGCTCCCGCGTGTGATCCCGTGCCGCCGGCACAGCTCGTCGGCGCTGCCCCAGCTTCCGCCTCCCTCAGGATGGCGATGATCTGTTCTTCGTTAAATCGACTCTTGCGCACGACTCCTCCTCTCTGGCCCTGAGCGGGCCATCGTAAATGGAGAAGTCACATTTCCGCTGGACTATTTTTCGGGGGGCAGGTAACCACTTCACGTAATCTCGGAAATCTCCTTTGACTCGACAGCCGCTTCGACGTAGTGGGAAAAAATTGCCCAAACCCATTCCTCTTTGTCAAGGATGCCAACTCTGAGAAAGGTGCCAATCGTATCGAGCATTCCAATGTGGTCGTCGAGCTCCGTATCAGTAATTCCAGCAGCCGATAGGCTGAGCCCATTCTCCAAGTTCTCAATAATCTTCCTGTGCGGCTGCTGGTAGAAAAACTCGTGATTGAGTTGCAGCAAAATAGAACCTTGAGCAGCTTTATGCTGAATTTCTACCGACTGGCGCTGAAGCTCTATTGATGCATTGAACTTAGTCAGATATCTGTAATTTAGAATCAAAACGCCGACAGTTGCACATGCAGCTAAGGCCGTAGCAACAACGCTGAGTTCATTCCAACTCATAATCTCCCCCGTCCGGAACGGTCAGATGGCAGCAGTATAGCAATCTATATGGCTTCCAGAGCAGTTCGTTTCATGACCCCAACAGCACTCGTATACATATTCATTGTTTGGAGCGAACCGAAGTGCTTTTTCTCCTTTATGGTTTCCCTTGCGCGTGACGTATGCCTCCGCCGTGAAAGACGCTTGGTTTCCTGTTGTCTGGTAGGTTGCACTCGGTTTGGCAAGCACATGGGAATAGGCTTCCGCGAATGTCATCCGATTCGATACTGCTCCAGCATGACGTCCGATATTCGCTTTTGTCATTTCAATCCGGTTTCCCTTTCACGTTTCTGTTTGTATTGTACTTCCCTGAGGGGGATACTCTGATCCCCGATTAAGCGATGGAATTGGGGGTACCGAACAGCAAGTTTTGGGGGATAAAGCCCGAAAATCCGCCCGCCCAACTGGGATCACCCAGCAGCGTTTGACAGCAGTGCTAAATTATTGCCGTGGACAACATTCGGAAAAAGTGGTTCTGGCGAAGCGCAGCGCTAGGGACTGGTCTGTTGGTAATCGGTGTGATTCGGTACTTGTCGAAGCCCAAACCACCCAAGCACCCATCTCGGCGTGGGTCAGACAATCCGCATTCGTTCAAGCAAACTGCTGGCTTTCGCACCTGTAGCGTTTGCGGTCTTGCGAGAAGCCACAAAATTCACTATGTAATAGATTCCGTCAGCTAACGAAAGTGCGGCCAGAGATTACACTTTGCATGACGCAAGCGATTCATCTACCCCGACGAAGTAATGTGTCGAGAGGACAAAAGTCTATGTACGAATCAGAACTTTCTGCCGACTATGAACATATGCTAGCCCTGCTCTTGGGTTCCGTTCGGGGAGCACTTCTCTCTGCGGTGCCCTCCGAAACAGGCGCTCAGGCACTCGGTCTCACCGTTAAGAGCTTTTCTGCGGAGATGACAGCCGAGAGCCTAGTGAACCAACTTGCGGGCATTGCGCTGGGAGTAGGGACGTTGAAAGGTGATTTGAACTCGCTCAGTCAACTTTCCGAAATGGAGTCGCTTCAACTCCAGATGGCCATGGATCGTGTGAGCAAGCTGATAGCGACTCTTAGCAACGTCCTAAAGAAAATCTCGGACACGGCAGAGATTATTACGCAGAATCTGAAGTGACTTGGAATTGTCTGAGAGGACTGAGGCTTCGTAGGCGCGATAATATCGTCTACATGAAGGTCAACGCTCAAGGAGAATGTTGCAATGTGTTCAGTTCGTGAGGACGTCGAGCTACTCCCATGGCTCCGCTGGGCGGAACAGAACGGCACCAGTTTTCTTCGCACAATCGCGGAAGCGGCGTTCTTGGCCGACCTGAAGCACTACCATCTGCTTCGGCCAGTGTTGATTACGCTGAAGGCCATGCACCCAGAAAAGGACTTGTAACCCCCATTCCAACCGTCAAGCTCCAGCAGGGCAAATCGTCGATTTAAGCCCTCGGTGGGGAATTACCATGGCTGGACACCTCGATTGGATTAAATATGCGCCACAGCTTTATTGACCCCCTTAGTGCCCCCTTGCAGCGCCTATTGGTACCAGCTTTTCGCCTTTCGGCAGTCGCAGTCCAAGGGGGACAACTTTTCCGATGCGTCTTTGCGTTCTGTTAGTAGCGGGTGTCGGGCAGGCAATACCCCAGAAAATCCCTATAGTTCTGTATCGTCTAAGCAACGACACAAGCCGCTAATTTCCTGTCGGGGGCGGAGCGAAAGCCATCGACGTCACTGGATGTAACTCCCATAGAGTTTTCGACTCCATGCCTTTCTTGCCACGTCCCGTACCGCCGTTTGCCTTATACTCGTGGGCATCGTCGTAAAACAACGCGCCGGTTACGGTCACATACACAGGATGGTTCATCACATGCACGCTGCCGATTTCCGGCGGGGTCTCGCCAACAATTTATCGATCACCCACTGGCGCACACCTTCCACCTGGGCGGAGATGGTGGTTGCGTATTCGCCGGAGGGAGCTTCCACGATGATACAATCATCGCTCTTTGTAGGCGGATCGGTGGCGGTCCGGGGTTGCGAACTGATTTGAATGTGAAAGTCACAGTCGTCCGATTCAAATGCAACCAGATAAAGCCATCCTGAGATGGTTACCAGCGTGTTCTCTTTTACTGCCTGATCCGAAATGCGCACGTCCTCATATCGCGGATCGTTGGTCTTGACGTCCGTGAGCCGTTGCAGTGTCGAGCGCATCCGCCAGGCTCATGGTTTGGTGCTTGGCGTCGGTGGGCAAAGTGATTTTTATCGGCCATCGTGCGGTGCCGGGGTTGAGGCACGGCAATGGGGCAGCGTTTACGGTCACAGCCAACATGAGGCAGCGCAAGCGAAAAGGACGATCCTGTTTGAATTCATTAGCGCTTTCATCCTTTTTCTTGCTGGGATGTTATCACGAGGCCAGCAGTTCCGATACGATTGCCGGACACGGAAAGCAACCGCGTACTGTTGCCGCACTACGCGGCTCACAAACGCTTTCAGCAAGAACCGGGCTAGCCTGAAATATGCATACGCGCTGTGGTTTGCGTTTTATAATTTCAGCCGAATACATAAAACGCTGCGCGTGACTCCTGCAATGGAAAGTGGATTGGCGGATCATCCGTGGTCAATTGCAGAACTCATCGGAGCGTAGCGATCCGGAGGACGATATGTCAACGATCACGCTATACCGGCCTGACGGCAAGATAGATACTTACGAGAAAGCCAATGTTACCAACTTGGATGACGGCGTGCTCCGATTTCAGGGGCATACTGACAAAGCCAACGCTCTCAAACTCACGCAGTATAGAACGAACCTGCCGTTTTTGGTCGAGGATTAAGCCCTAGCGACTCCCTATTAGGACACTACCGGTCACGGGGTGGTGTTCTGTCTTCTTGACGCGCAATAATCCGCAGCGCACACAACGGACAGCCGCAGAACAAATAGTGCGCTGTAATCCCGCGAGCAGTATATAGTTGGGGCTGTTGGCACCTAACCGACAGAACAAAATAGTGCGCTGCATCGGAGCAATTGAAAGGCGAGAATATGGATTTGCGGAAGTTGGTAGGAAGAATCGTTGGATCGTCACGGGAAGATTGGCACCTTATAGCGGACGCGCCGTCCTATCGTGACCATCTTCAGTTTTACGAAATGTACGAAGGCCAGCCGAATGTCCTTCACGTCGCAGCACACCCCAGTGTTGCGGTTTACATTCCCGACGTGTCAATCACGATGGCTTGGGGCTTGAAATGGCTAGAAGATTTCAAAGAAGACTGGTGTAAGAATTTCCCTAACCCGAAGGCTACTGGCAGGTTCGTGGATGTGTTTTTCAACAATGCCTTGGTCTACCGCACCGCTTATGTCTGGGTAGATGGGATACACTTCCCGCTTCCCCGACATGCTGAAGAGGGGGCGTTAGAAGTCGATAAAGATGCCTGCGCGTTTATGGAGGTGATTGATTCAATGGGTCGCGCAGCCCGCACTGCTTATGACAAATACCAATCCGACCTCCGCCGCGCCGGATTTACGGTCGTGGACAAGGAGTGGCCGACGTTCATGCACTAATGTGTTTGGCGTCGAGGTCGGCGATAGTTACCCGAGATGTGCCTTGCTTCGCGGTTGCAATGTGAATCTCTGCACCATGGGCTGCAACGACAAATGCCCCCACACAGCAGCACCAAAAAGCACAGCCCGCAGCGGTCGCCACGGGCTGAAACCCATCAGGGTATCTTCATCGCTCTCGGACAAGATTCCTGACTAATTGTCAGGAAACAAGCTCCGGCGTCAGGCAGACTCATAGGGTATACTCGGAACACATCTGATTACGGCATTTCTGGAGGCGGATTTGGCGGAAGTTCGGTCACAAGAAGGCGAGTCGATAGAAAACCTATTACGTCGCTTTAAGCGAAAAGTTCAAACGGAAGACATTATCAAGGATGTGAAGCGGCACTCCTTTTACCTGAAGCCGGGCGACAAAAAACGTGTGAAGCAAGCTCTGGCACGAAAACGTGCGCGGAAAAAGAGCCGTACAAACGGACGACCGGTATTAATTGGGCTGTTGTTTGGGGGCGATTCACGGTTAGGCTTGTCCCGAATAAAAATGGTGCGCCCGGAGAGATTTGAACTCCCAACCCTCGGTTCCGAAGACCGATGCTCTATCCAATTGAGCTACGGGCGCAAAATAAGGACTGTCCACCCGCTTGCTTATTGTAGCAAATCGGAATAACCCACAGCGACAAATGCCCCCATGCAGCAGCAGCAATAAGTACAGCCCGCAGCGGTCGCCACGGGCTGAAACCCATCAGGGTATCTTCGTCGCTCTCGGAAAGATTCCTGACTAATTGTCAGTAAATAAGGTACGGGGGTGTGGCGACCGCCGTCAGTGAGACGCATCACAGAAGAGTGTTCAAGAGACAACAAAAAATCCCGCGAAGCTTAGCCGGGATCGTATGCTAATCATCCTTCTGCCAAGCTTTCTGCGGGATTTCTTCACCAATCAGGAAGACCAATCACTAATGCTCAGTTTCACACGGAGGCGGATCGCTGTCAGTGACGCCGGTCACGGGGTGGTGTTCTGTCTTCTTGACGCGCAATAATCCGCAGCGCACTCAATGGCCAACCACGGAACAAATAGTGCGCTGCAATCCCGCAAGGAGTATATAGTTGGGGGTTGTTGGGAGCAGTCCGGCACAAATGTACTTATTGTCCGCTCACTGCCGCGTTTGCAAGGGAGACCAGTTCAGGGTTGCGCCTCCTGAGGGTTGGGTTGAAAAAGTTATTCTGCCCCGCCTCTTTGTGTGCGCGGGGCGATGTATTGTGTGCCACAAGCGGCGATACTTGCCGACCTTCCAACGTTGGACAGCCGCTCCAAACTCGTGGCGGTAGGAACTTCCTGATTTCTACTGATCTTTCAACTTCAGCTTCCCTTTATTCTGCTCAAGGAACTCACGCAATTCCTGCGATTTGTCCAACACCCGAATCCACTGCTCGTAATACAGGGTTACGGGAAAGCGCCCAAGACCGTAGACGCTCATGCCACCCTTGTCGCTGACTTTAAAGTTAAGGCCGTGTTGCTGGCTCGTGCCGCTGACCGAGGGTCTGGAGAATCAGTTCAAATGCAGTCGGTTCAGCTTCTGGAATCCTATGCTCGCGTAAATAGACGCGGAGGCCACAAGGCGTGGGACGATGAAGGCTGATGATATCGGAAGCGGTGAGTCGCATGGTAAAGACCTTCCTAACTTGGCGCAGATGGCCGATCTTACGATTTCGCAAGGGTTCCGCTCAAGGATGTCAGACACATAGTGTTGTGACCTGATGCGCAACGCCGAGAACCCCATAAATACTGGCAAAACGATCACGTCACTTCTAACCATATTTCCCGATTGGCGGTGCTTCCGCAGATTACAGCCCCACTTGAAAAGCTGGAAAACGGGTGATGAGAGTTCAACCTGCTACACTGTCTTCGCCAAGATAGGAGGCTCTTGAATGGATTTCACCCAAATAGTTGCTCAGCTTAAAGCAGATCACTCCCGACTCGACAATGCTATCGCGGCCCTCGAAGGATTGAACCCATCGCACCCCAGACGTGGTCGCCCTCCTAAGGCGAAACAGGCGGCAGCAGCACCAGCCAAGCGCAAAATAAGCGCAGCAGCGAGAAAAAGAATGTCTACGGCACAGAAGAAACGTTGGGCATCGCGGAAAGGCAAGTCTGCCCCAAAGAAGGCTAAGGCTGCCCCGAAGAAACGCGCTGGTCGCAAGCCGATGAGCCCGGCGATGAAGAAGAAGTTGTCTGCTCTGATGAAGGCGCGTTGGGCTGCGAGGAAGAAGGCTGGTGCTAAGGCTTTATAGAGCCATCTTACGAAACCCGCCAGATGGGAGCCAGAATTCAACCACTTTTGAGGTTTTTTTGACCAAAATTTGAGCACCGCATCGAAGGAAAGGATAAGCTCCGATGCGGTGCTGAGGGTTGGGAAGCGAACATCCCTACCCTATCTTGCTGATTGACTTAGCTAGATGCTTGCCGTCTTGGTTGGCTGATGCCCCGAGACAATGGCCTCCAACTGCCACGACATTTGTGATGTCTTCACTGGGGGTCAGAACCCCCCAACGTTCGAAAAGTTTCGCGCCAATTTCCCGCCTTTACTTCATCTGGCGAGCCGTAGGCGCACTGGTGCTTTAGGAGACTCTGATTGTGTCGGTGCTCCTGCCAACGGTTAAATGTCGATTACAAATTGAGCCACCGACCCCGTTTGCAACGATTGGGGAATGATTCGGGCGTCGTTTGCTGTATCATCGCTTTATGGAATCTCCTCCGGCTTGCCTCAGCTTCCTCCACCGCATTGACAAGACTGGAATCGTTGGATCATCCGTCTGCTTGAAGTGCTTTGTGACTGTCTCCCCTACAGGGGGCAATTTATCGCTAACCCCACAAGAATTGCGCAAGGTCGAATCCGCGCACTTCTGCGAGCAATAGCAAAGGACGACCCAGACCTGAAATTCAATCTGAGCCAGTTCGCCCGTTTATAACTTGATACGGTGCGTCCTGCCCACCAGTTCACAGAGGAGGGATTGATCCCCTCCACAGATTCGCACTTGCTTGGACACGGCTGACTTTCAACTCCCAAATCCGTTCGCCAGCGTGACCGATTCCCTTTACCCTGCGTTTAGTGAATTCCCCGTAATATCCCCCGAGATCGGCGCGTACATTTCGCTGCAACCCCACATATAGGACTGTCCTAACTCCAGAATTCAAAGCCCTGAGTATCGTTTTATGAACAAATCGGTCGTCATGACACGGACGGCAAAGCATCACCACCGCGTCCTTGTCGAAGGGGTACATCGTACTGTCGGATTGGAGTACGGGGAACTCGGATTGATCTCTGGGCGCGAGATCAATAGCTGTCACACGGAGCCCTGCGTTAGCCAACAACTTGGCGCAATGGCCGTTGCCAGCACCGATATCAAATATGTGTCGAGTGCCATAATGCTCCTTCATCCAGCGGATGAAGTGAGTCGTGGGGTCGAAGAAAACGCGGCAGTCGAACGGGAATTTGTGTTCATCGGTATTGTCGTCGATGACCTTTGGTGTGGGCATCGCTATTCACCCCCTCGCGAAACGACGCCAGCTTGGGCTAGCGTCGGATGGCGGAATCAAGTTGACCGTCGAAAGAGGACAGTTCACTTTTTTGGGATGAGCAAACCGGGGTCGGCAGAATTGTTTGAAACGAGCGAGCCGCTGATCCCCCTTCTCGTGATTTGATGGAGGCCATTGGTGGTGCCCAACAGGTTATCGTGCAGGTCGCGGACAACCTTCACATCGTTACTAAAACCCGAAGTAATGCTTGCAAGTAGCTTGCTGCCGTCACCGTTGCGAACATATGTTTTCTTTAACATAGTTTCCCCTCCACTCTTATTATACAAACCGCGATCAAAAAAGAGATGAATTACAAGCACTACCTCAAAGTTTTATCTGATCGCTGGGAAGCATACGAGCGTGGGGGGGCAGCATGAGACTCTAAACCCGCAGGGGGGGAAGCCTCCCGTGCCTACAGTCGGACTTCGCGAGGCTCCTGCGGGCAACCCTAAGGAGGGTCTCGGCGAGTATCCACGAACTCCAGATTCGTGTCTGTGACGAAGGTCACGCGACAGGGGTTGCCCCACAGCCGTTCCACCCCCAACATTCAAAGTAGCCATCGCCTGAGTTACCCAGCACCTGTTCCTGAAAATAAGTTTGGCATTCTTATCCAAAATTCGAAGCTGCTCCGTATATTACAGTGGGGGGATTGTGCGCGAATGAAGAAACGAGTTGCCTTGTACATGAGGGTAAGTAGCCTCGATCAACGACCTGAAAGCCAGCTTTATGATTTGCAGCAATTGGCGTCCCAGAGGGGCTATGACATCGTCGAGCAGTATACGGATCGCATCAGCGGTGCCAAAGCGCGGCGTCCTGCATTGGATGCGCTTCTTTCTGATGCTCGTCGGCGCAGGTTCAATGTAGTCATGGTATGGGCATTTGACCGCATGGCACGCTCTGTACGGCACTTTCTCGAAGTCCTCGATGAGCTAAACCAATTGAATATTGGGTTCGTCAGTTTCAGGGAGAATATTGACACTGGGGGTGCGCTGGGTCGGGCGATGGTGGTTATCGTTGGCGCTATCGCCGAGCTTGAACGGAACCTCATAACTGAAAGGGTAAGGGCGGGGATGAGAAGGGCACGACTGGAAGGCGTAGTGTTAGGCAGGAAGCCCCTCGCGTGCGATAGAACGGCAATCGTCCGAGATCGCCTTTCTGGGATGAGTTTGACCACTGTTGGCAAGAAGCACGGCGTTTCACGAGGTACGGTCTGCCGACTGGTGAAGTTGGCTGGTGGACAAGCAAACAAGCTCCCACCCTTTACACAAGAACCCCTCAACCGCGCTGTTTCAGCCTAAAATATAGCCGTTTTTCCCATTTCGGGAGGACTATCTTGTCCCCTGTGGCAGTTTGATGCCGCAAATTAATGACCGAAGGATAGCCTAAAGCTTTTGGAGGCATCCTCATGTCTTGAGTTGAGCCGAGCCGAGGTTCTCGAACGGCTGGGGATGAAGGATTTTGCCCGCATCGCACAACTCAGCGCCGAAGAAGCTCTCCGACTCCTGTTGAAAACAGAGAAGGACTCTGAGCAGACGCGATGGGCAAGATTTGACGTCTTACTCACGAAACGGCTTGCCGAGGTGAGCCAGAGGCACGAGGCCGAACTGCAAAAGCTGCAGGGCGAGAAAAATGAGATTTCCATCAGGCTGAAGGAATTTGAGAAGAACAGCGCCACCGTTCTTGACAATGCCAAGCAGCAAGAACGCCTCGCAACGGAACGAGAGCTACAAAAGCAGCTTACGAAATTGAGCGGCCGCATTGCGGAGCTTGAAGCAACACAAGAACTTGCGGAGCAACAGAAGACCACCGAGGTCGTACGCGTAAAAGCCGAACTTGAGGCAGCGTTGCATAAGGAAAAAGCAAAAGCAAATGACCTCGACCGTCGCGTAAAAGACTTCTTGGACGAAGTGACCAAGCTCAGGGATCGAAATGAAGTGCTTGAGGCGGAGATGGCGAAAGTCGCACGGGTGGGGAAAAAGGAAGAGATAGACCTCGCCGAAGACGTGCACTCGTGGCCGGGGGTTTGGATTAGCGACAAGCTGCCACGGTATGGGAATTACCTCATCGCGTTTCGTGATGGGGCGGGGAATGCTATCGACCCAAAGATGGTGGTCGATAACAAAGACAAGGCGTGTATCACGGAGCCCGACGTCAAGAAGCTGATTCGGGACTGCAAGGAACGCGGCTTGATGGTGGGGGTAATTGTTACGCGAGAAGAATGCCAGCTTCGGCAGTCTGACCGCGAATGCCGTTGGGGACAGGATGACGGCATATGGCTACTGCGCTCGACCCGCGCTTGGCTACAGCGCGGTTTGGAAATGTTAAAGCCCGCCTTCGAGCGTATGCGGGTCGAGGGCCCGGATTCCTTGCAAAAGAACGCGGCTCTGGCGGAGGAGATTCGGCGCACCTTCGTCGATCTGGACGAAATTGAGAAGGAACTCAAGAGGGCAGGAACTGCCATCGACAAGGCGAAAACAGCGACGGCGAATTACCACACCAGACTGGCTGGCCTTTGCGATGGTGCCTGCGTGTGCAAGAAATCGCCTGCGCCAAGTGGAGATGGCTACCGCACGAGCGTTGCTGCGGGGCATTAGCTGAAGGGGTAAGGCAAGGTGGATTGCCAAGAAAAACGAAGCGGGGAGCGCATAGATTTTGCGGTCATCGCAATCCCCTCTGACGTTGACGCCAAACCTGTTGGTTCCCTCATTCGATCATCGCTGGACATCCACCCTCCAGATGCGTGAATGCTTGAATAAGGGAACGTCGGCCACCCGGTCATAGACGAGCGCGTGCTCGTCCAACCATCGTAAGTCGTAAGTTTCGTCGGGAGATTTCTGAGTAACCGCACGCGGTTCCGGTTTGCCACTAGGAGAAACCACCCAAACTTGTGTGCCTCCCCAGAACTGGAGGTCAGGGCGCTCTTTTCTTGGGCGTGGTTCAAACGTCACATAAGCGACCAAATGACCATCAGGGGATGGTGCTGCCAATCCTGCCGGGCCTTTGACCAGAATATCCGTTCGTTGTTTTCCATCAGGTGATCCGATCGACAAGACGGTGTTTTTATGGGTGAAAAACACCAGCCGCGAACTGTCCGCAAACCAAGGGTTCCAACTTGGCTTAATGTAATCCCAGTCAGGATCGGGGTGGATATCAACATCGCCCATATATGCCCATTTCTTGAGTTCAGTGTCGTACACCCAAAGATGAGTCTGCGACCAACCGCCAGCGATAGCCAAGTATCTGCCATTTGGTGATGGAGCGATCAACTCACCCAGCCAACCGCTATGCTGAGCGATTATGCCGTGCGGAGTTTCCAGAACGCTGCTGAATGGTTCGCCACCCCTCCGGTTCCAGATCGCTGTTCCTGAGCCAGAAAAGAAAGACGCCCGTTCCGTCCCACGGGGAAGGCGCTGCTCTTGTAGGCGTTCCCCATCCATCGAAAGCAAGAGGTAGCTCCCATCGCGATAGCAAATAAGGTGGCCACCTTGCTGCGTCCATGCCGACAGAAAAGCATCCGCAAGTGACTTCTTCGCAAGGAGGTTCCCCTTCGCATCCATGACTCTAACGTCCGATACCAGATTTGATCGACCGAAGCCACCACTTCCTGTCTCTCTGCCCCATCCAGTGCGGACGTAAGCGATGTATTTGCCGTCCGAACTCGGGATCGGATTGTAGGCGTTGTCGGTTGAGAGGGGTATTTCGACGTGTACCACCTTGATTGTCTGAATGTAGGCTAGCGATTTCTCAAGCGGCTGCAAGTATGCTTGCTCGTCGGAAGACGTCCAATCGCTCGTTTGGGCGTAGGCGAGCAGTATGGATACAAGTAGAAAACAGACAACGGCAAGGGAGACTGGGCGCATGTGTGCCACACTCCTATCTAGAACTTCCATTGTCGTCCTCTCTTTCCACGTGCGTCACGAGGTTTTTGCGCTGATCGCGATGTTGCCGCTCAGCCACTTCAAATTCCAAGGAATGGGTGGTTGTTGTAGCTCAGTCAAAAAACGCTACGTGCCCCAAATTGAACCAATTTCTGGATGCCGATGGCCTAGATTTCACTGGTCAAAAAGGGGTGGCGCAGTGAGGTGGCTATGTGGTTGATTCCAGAGGCTCGACCGAGGCTAGATTTGGGTGGTCAATAGACTATAGTTTTTGGCCGTTCCTCCCAGATGGTGCAGTGACGCTACTCAACCAACGGTAATTCTGTTTCTCCCGCTCGATTTACTGACATACATCAACTGGTCAGCCCTCTTAATCGCCTCGTAAATGGAGTCCTCTCGGGTGACAAGCGTTGCCCCAACTGAGACCGTCACGTATATGCGAGATTCGCCGCTTAAGGCTCCCGACTCTGCGACCAGACTACGACAGCGTTCAGCTAAACCGCGAAGCAGGCCAGCATCCACATCCAAGAGAATCGCCAAGAACTCTTCGCCGCCCCAGCGTCCCACAATGTCGTTTGCCCTTAGACTTTTCGTCATCGTTTCCGAAATAACTTTGAGAACGGCATCGCCAGTATCATGTCCGTATCGGTCGTTTACTTGCTTGAAGTGATCTACATCGAACATCGACAGTCCGAAGGGTCGCCCGACCTGCTGCAGGTCTTCCAACGATTGTTTCACCTTCAATTCAATATAGCGTCGATTCGGAAGACCGGTCAAAGTGTCGCGGAATGCTATATCTTCTAGCTCATGAACTCGCCTTTCGACCTGCTTTCTTGCAGAAACATCGTTGAACACCTCGACGGCACCCACGATTTGTCCTGATCGGTTGGTTATTGGAGCCACCCTTACGCAGACTGGCACTCTGTGCCCGAGCTTGTGTCTGAGGAAGACATCGGCCTCCCTTCGCCGTCCGTCGAGTAGCGTAGCACTAAGCGGGCACCCGTTCGTGCAAAGAGCGCAGCCCTTCTCATCGACGTGCCCCAAGAAATTGTCGTAACAGTACCTTCGCACTGCTTCATCAGCCGAGTATCCGGTCAAGCTTTCCGCGCCTCGGTTCCAGTAGGTGATCCTCCGCGCAGCATCGACGACATAGACCCCGTCGAATATGCTCTCCAGCAGCTTCGCATGAAATGACGACAGTTCGTAGCCAATAGGCGCAACAAGTCCATCAGCGTCGTCGAATGGTGGATTGAGTTCTTTCATTTAGCCACCCGCTCTTTGGAGCGATCCGTAACAGGTCAGTGTTTCACGCCTTCGCACGGTGGTCGGTGACAGAAATCACAGCTATTGCGGATGCGTAGGGTGACAGTGGTTGCAAGCGCCAGTCGGTATATGCCATTCGGATGCCGCTCACGGCTTTGGCATCAGACGGATTCGCCCCGTATGCTGCTACTGATTCAGCGCCATTAGTGAACGCTCGAAGACGCAAGGAACGACCCGATGAACTTCACTGGCCGACCGATATGCGCTGTTCTGCTCTCCGTACTTCTCGCGCAAACCTTACTTTCGGGAACTCAACAAGCCGCTCCCACAACGCCTACGACCTCTTCAGTCTCCAACAAACTTGTTCTCGATGATGGCACCCCTATCAAGCTTCGGTTGAACCGAACCCTCAGTTCGGCTGACACGAAAACGGGAGACAACATCGATTTCGAAGTGCTGGAAGAAGTGAAGGTCGGCGATGTGGTTGTCATACCGAAGGGCAGCACTGCCATCGGCACTGTCACTGATGCCGAACACAAGAAGCGGATGGCGCGTGGTGGAAAGCTCGCCATAGAGATTGATTATGTCAAGCTCGCTGATAGCGAAAAAGCGGCTATCAGAGCAGTAAAGTAAACCAAGGGCGGCGGTCATACAGGAGCAATGACGGGCGCAATCGTCGCGACGAGCCTAGTGGTTTGGCCAGCCGCACCATTTTTTCTTTTCATGCACGGCAAAGACACCACAATCCCCAAGGGCACTGAGATCACTGCCTATGTAAACGGCACGATGCCACTTGATGTCGCCAAGTTCACACCTACAGCTTCTCCGACCGTTGCCTCGTCATCCGCAGTCCCCGCGCAAAGTAATGCAACTGGCGCTCAGCTTGAAATCACGTCGAATCCGTCGCGAGCGGAAATCTCCGTTGACGGTAACTTCGTGGGAGATACTCCTTCAGAGCTTGCCGTTGCTGCTGGAGTGCATACGATTACGATTTCGAAGCACGGTTACAAGCAATGGGAGCGAAAGCTCACCATCTCAAGCGGGAAGGTCACCGTAGCTGCCGAACTGGAGCAGTAGGGGTCACAGCTATTGAGGATGCGCGGCGTCACAATGAGCGCCCGTAGTCGCTGGAGGCGCACATGGCATATTGCACAGCTTGTGGCCACGCAATTCCGAATGAAGCCCATTTTGCCGTTCCTGCGGGTCTCCGCAGGACGTGGAGGGGAGATCATCATGAAAATGTTCAATTCGACTTTGTTTTTTTTAGTGCTGGCAAGCGGATTCGCGTTCGCTGACAAGCCCTGTTATGACACCCACGGCAAGATTGTGCAGTGTCCGACCGTTAAACCTGTTGCGCCTGTGGACGCAACTGCACATCGGCACCCGAATGGTGCCGATCGTGTGCAGCAGCCTGCACCCGCGACACCAACGACACCCGCACCTGCACCCGCGCCAGTGGGAGCTATAAGCCTTAACAGCTCCCGCAGTAATCGTGAGGAGAAGCCCACGACACCAGCACCCACGCCACCCGCGCCAGCGGGAGCTACGACGGTCAAAGGCTCAAAAAGCAATAGCTCTGATCGTGCGCAGAATCCCACATCAGCACCCGCGCCAGTGGGGGCAATTAGTTTGAATTCCTCGAGAAGCAACCCTGTGGAGAAATCCATACCCGCGACACCAACGACACCACCAGCGACAATGAAGGGTGATTTCAGCAGGGGCAACAGTCCTGATCGTGTAAAGGAACCCGCGCCGACTCCAGCGGGCTCAAAGGATAAGACCGCACCGTACAGGGACCCAGAGGATATGACGACGCACTAGACGACTGTTGCGATGAAGAGACCTGAATGTCTCCTTTGATCGCCTCAAAGAGATTTACCATTACATTAGAAAAGACGTAATACCAAGATTTTCGGGGTTCTTCGCGTAGCCCCAGATTTCGATTGAGTTCTTGCGCAAATTCGCTGCCGCCTGTCGCAAGATGTCTCCGTTGGTGGAATTCACGACGAGGGCTCTTGGCCAGAATTCAAACTAGGAGCGTGATTTCTCTAGCCTCATAGGTCTCATCTTACGGATGACCTTGTCCGATGCGATCAGCCTACGCTCCAAGTGAGATTGCGGACGGACGCCACCAATGGCACGCTCGCACCGCAAATGGGCACCAGCGCCACATGTAGGGCAGCGCACTGTCAGGGCTTGGGTTTCAATAAGAGTGCCGGATAACATGCCAATATTATTGATGCGGCAGGGCATGAAGTCTGGTCAAAATTGGGCAATCTCGAAAAAACTGGCAGCACCATGGATGGGCGGGAAAATGAAGCGGTTGAGAAAAATCCAGCGAAGCCGAGCCGATGGGGGCAACTGGCTGCTGGTGGAATTCACAACGAGGGCTCTGGGGCTGGAATATAGGCGAGGAGCTTGGCTCTTTGTCGAGGATTTTCTTGGCTTGCTGTATCAATCTGCGTTCGTGAAGCTCCGCCAAAAAATTGAGCGCAGCCGTTTATCGCAACAGCCACCAGCAAACCCGCATCACTTAGCCAGTAGGTGAGCGATGGCATCGAGCAATACATCCGCTGGCTCACATTTCATCAGAAACCCATCCGCGAACTCCAGTCCATCAGGCTCCTCAGCAGCGGCTGAGACAATGAGAATGGGAACTTCGGGCTTCAATTGTTTCATTTCACGGGCAATCTCGGTTCCTGACTTGGCGCTTAGAAAGTGGTCGGCGATCACCAACGAGATGTGGTGCTGCTTGAAAAGCTCGAAGCCAGTCTCCGCCGTGTTAGCGGTCAGGACGTTGTAACCAACGCTGGCGAGTAGAAACTTTTTGACACGCAGCGCGATGTCAGCATCGTCTATGCACAATATGAGCGGAGGCTCCGCAGCGATAGGTATTGAAGCCGAGTTCATGGCCGCTCCTAATCTGCCCGAGAAAACATGCAGGCGTGTGCGGTTGTCGGTCTATGTGCCAGCCAGCTTTTGAACGGCAGGCATATTCTGGATCAGCAAGGTGGAACCATGAATTTCCGCAATGCGCTGCTTGCGAAAATTGGCCAGAGTACGGGTAACTGTCTCCCGCGACATGCCGATGATTTGCCCGATCTCATCATGTGTCAACGCTACCTTGATTCCGTGAGCCGTGGCCACGCCGGAATCGTCATGCGACCACTCCAGCATCAAGCGGGCAATTCGCTGGGGTGCTGAGTTCATTGTGAACGAGCGAAGCTGCTGGTACGCCTGTTGGCACTCGCGGCTTAGCTGTATTGCTGAGTGCATGCAGGCATCAGGGTGTTCCGTCAGAAACTTAAGGAAGTCGTCGCGTTTAACAAAGTTGAGTTGGCATGGCTGGCCAGTTTCCGCAGTGGTCTCGTGCGGGATTCCAGAGATGGCTGCGTTCAGCCCTAACACCTCCCCCGGTTGAGCGACTTTTAATATCAGCGTCTGGCCTTCTTTCGAAGTGGCTGATAATTTCACACGGCCTTTACAGAGAATGTAAATGCCACGGCATACTTGCCCTTCCACGAACAGAGTTGCGCCAGCAGGATGCGCGAGCGTGAACTGCAGGGGCTGGAACGCTTCCATCACTGATTTCGGCAAATGGCAGAAGAAGCCCTCGGAACACAGATTGCAGGCGAGGCAATTTTCGATCAACTCCATCCCGTATGGTGAATGCATCGCCATCATCTCGTGGGAACCCCATATCGCGCAGAGCCAGTCGCAGTGGATGGGGGAGGTACACCTTCCTATGACAGGCCGACTGCCACTGGCTCGCGCCTATTATCCGGGCAGCATATGGCGTTCAAAAGACGGAAATCTGTTCAATATTGCTCACTCTGCAGATTATTTTGTTGTGCTGGTCGGCCACCGTGCGCGGGGAACACCGCCAAAGCGATTGTTCTGGGGGTGTCAGTATCGGGCGGACGCTGGCGGATCGACTGGCCACGCACGAAGCGGGGTTCGTGACACCGACGTCTGCGTGAGCGCTCATCGCTCGAGGTACTCGTCGAGCACGGCGGATGCATCTGCGGATTTCCGCTCCCAATCCAGCCAGAATCCGTGGGCTGGGCGAAGCTGTTAGCTCTTCTTCGATGTCACCGCGAAGAAGGCGGTGGCATCCTGTTCCACATTCTTGCTTTTGCACTTCGGACAAGTGATGTTGTTTTTGTCGTGTTCCCCTAAAGTAAGAACTAACTCAAAGGATTTCTGGCAATCCTTGCAGATGTAATCGTAGAGCATAATCACCTCCCGCATAAATTGCTTACCAGCTAAATCTAGCCCTGTTTCCCGCAGGAGAAAAGCGTGTCTCAAAATTTAGATCGTGGCACTCTTGGTTGATTGCTGCTAGGCGTTTTCCCTTTTTGGAAAGTGGTTGAGGGATCGTTCCGCAGCAGCCCCACTACCTGTTGCGAAGATTGTTAGCACAGAAGGGGATACACGCGACGTGCGTCACAAGTTTTATGCACAGGGGTGCGGATTGCTGTGGAAAAAAGGAAAAGTCCTTACTGCGGCTGCGACCCCGTCTAACTTGCGGTACTGGTGTGGAGGGAGTTGCAGTCGCGAAAGGTTTCGCCGCTGAATTACAACTTGACTGGGGCGAGGCAAGGATGGTGCGGGTAATGGGTCTTTTTAGCTTGATGAGCCAAACAACCGAAGGAATTCCTCGTTTGCTTCCGTCAACTCCTCGACGAGCTTTCGATGTAGGGACGGGTTCGCGTTGATATCTGGCGAGTCATCCACATAGGCGTGGAGGGCTTTTTCTGCCGCTTTCATTTTATCGAGAGCAGCCTGCATTTCTTCTCGTGCTGGCACGAGAGTAATTGTAATCCTGTGCCTGCGTTCAATTCTTCCATCGTCCACACAGGATCGGTGACATTCGCGGTGCCTGTTGGAAAATGTCGCCGATGGTTTACGACGAGGGCTCTGGGGGTGGAGTATTAACGGGGGGGGCTTGGGCTTTTGTCGAGGATTTCCTTGGCTTCCTGCGCCAATCTGCTTTTGCGAAGCTCAGCATCACCCTTACTTGCTTCGCGAGCGCGATCCTTGAAAATCTTAACTTTATTGTGTACGTCCTCGAATGGGTTTGTGTACTCCTGATCATTCACGATGTTTCATCCTGACTTGGATTCTACCTATTGGAGCCTTGGTTCCAGCACGACGATGATGCCTTGCTGTTGTTTTCAGCTTGTGCCAGTCTGCCGGGAATAGCGAGGTAATTCGCCTGCCCGACTAAGCCGATTCCCGAAATGGGATTCAGGGGTCAATGGCCGAGCCACGATGACGGCTGGGCGTTTTCACCTTCGGCATGCCCACCACAACAAGGCCAGTAGCCCGACAAGGGTGTAATATTTGCGTTCAAAAGGGGTGACGAGCTTCTGTCATGGCCGCAGAACCAAAAATCATGCAGCGAGTTGTCCGCACGGTGCGAGAAAGCATTTGGCTGCACTGCTATCTTGCCTGTGGGCACATGCTCACGCTGCACGAAGACAATCCCGCAGAAAAGTCCGTTTCCTCGATTGAATGTTGGGCGTGTGAAGAGGAAAGCAAGAAGGGGTTGCCGCCAAAGTAGCCAGCTACCGAAGAGTGCTCCGGTGTCTGCCTAATACGCCTGCGCTTTGCTGCGAAAATGCTTCGAACACCCTCAAAGTGATGATTACTTTCGTAAGCAAGAGCGGCTCGTTGTCACTGATTGTCGTTCCCAGCAAGAGGTAAGAACGAGTAGTGATGCAGCGGCGTGTCTCCGCCAAAACTGGGGAAGATACGCCGCGAGACCGCAGTGGGCTGCTCAGAGGAGTAACGACCCTTTTCCATTTGGCCGACTCTGACAGCCCCTGCGGCTTTTCATTTAAACCACAAGAGCTTGTTATTCTGGTTGAGTGGCTTCCAGAAACGCTCGACTCGGATAAACATTCTCGCGAAGCGCAACATTCTCTTCGCGCACATCAGCCCGAGTGTAAAGATGCGTAGCGCGACAGACCTCGCACGTCTCCCTGAAGGCTCTGCACCGCTTTAGAAAGTGGATTTTCGAGGGATCGTTCTCGCCAATAATGGCTAGCACGAGAACCTCGCAGTCTGGGGTCTTGCAATCTACAACCCAACATCGTTGCGCTCCATTCGCTGGCATGGCTCGGATTATAAGCAGCCACCCAAGGGATGCGCGGAAACTTCTGACGTTAGAATTAATCGCCTGTTCCGCGAACGCCTCATAACGCGTTCACCACAATAAGGAGAGCATCCTCCCACCACACGTCTTGCGAAAATCCTCAGCATAGAAGGGGGAGAAGCCCTGACGTGCGTACCCAGAACGGACGTTCATCCGCTGGAAGAAGCATCGTCGTCCGAACTCTCAATTGGGCGGCTTATTCCGTAGCACCATCTGCTCGCATCTTCAGTCGGGTGTGGTGACAATCCGGTCTTCTCCCTTAGCAGAATCCGCGAAATCACTCTCTGAATGCGGACTTGACTCACATTCGGTTGTTCACCGGGAAATTGGGCTGGATACTTCTTCGCGAAAGCAGCATTTCTTCTCTTAGAATGGGACTCCGGCATTGCCTTGCCAGTAACGGTCTTGCACGGCTCTCCAGCCTTAGCCCCACAAGCTGGACATTCGACATTCATTGACTTCGGCATGACCTGAGTCTACGCCGAATCGGGACGGGCGCAAGCGGGGTCAGATTTCAAACCGCACGACTACCCGAGGGTCACCGCTGAGAATGGGTGCCCCCGATGAAATCGACGAAAGTGAATAACAGGTGCCTTTACGCTACCGCCGCCTTGTTCCTGCCTTCCGTACCTCTGCTTTAGCAGCAGCGGGTTTCTTTCCAAATATTTCGGCTTCTGCTCGAAGCCAATCTTCGAGGTCGTGACCGTGTTCACCGCCCCGTTCCTCGTAAAACCGATATGCACGTACACGGATTAACTCCTCGATCAATTCGAGCGAGCCTTCGTCGGGCTTCTCGGTTGAGACATCCACAGTTTTTTTGTGTCGCATGGTAGACCTCCTGCACCGGGGACGACGCAATGCAAGGTTGACAATGGGAGGCCGACTCGTGAGAGGTGCGCGATGCACAAACTTGCGCCCGTGCAGCCACAAGTAAATTGTTGCACCGAGCACGCACGCTGCAACCAAAAAAACAGTCTAGCTGCGTTCTTTTCCCCCTTTTGGGAATAGCGGGAAAATAGCAATGCCTAGCCAAGCCGCCTACGCTGCAGCAGCGTGGCTACAGAGGGCTGACCTGAACGGGTCGCTTTTGCAGTTTCTCCAATCCGCCACTGCAGCTAGCCGCTTGTCGCTGCCCTTTATAACAATGGTTCGTGAGGCGTGTTGTTCTTGACTTAACGGACACGGATTGTGGAAGCTGACCTCTTGCGGGACCCGGCTTCCATTGCCGGACATAGGTGTCGCTGCTGGGAAGGGGTGATCGGGTGAGTGCGATCTTGAAGCTGCTGTTCGTCCGCAACTCCAAAGAAATCTATTCCCCCTTCCTTGCTCCGCTGCGGGCGGCTGTTCCTCGCCTGCTGGTGGAGCATCGCACGGAAAACATAAAGTTGCTTCTGTCGCGTGAGCCTGTCGACGCCATCATCCTTGATCAAGATCACCTGCAAGACAGCATTGTGGCCGAACTCAAGCGTATCGCTCCCCGTACGCCAGTGATATTGTTGCGCCGTCGAAGTGAGCACGCGGCTATCAAGCCTCACGGCATCGCCGCTGTCTGCTGCGTTGACCCAAGGGACGAAAAACTGCTCAATACCATGCCGATATTCTTCGGCCTCATCCTAGGAAAGCGAGGCGCTGAATTTTCCCAACCATACGCCCCTGCAAGAAGCGCATAGCGATCCGCGCAAGCCGCCTACGCCGCAGCAGCGTGGCTACAACGGGCTGACCTGAACGGGTCGGTTTTGCAGTTTCTCCAATCCGCCACTGCAGCCCGAGGAACGTCAACTGGCGGCAGTTGAGGGGTGGATATTGGGGGTTGTTTGAGAAAGCGGGTGCTCGTAGAGGTCAGAGTGCGACTTATCGATTCCGCACTTTGAGGGGCGCCAGAGTGCGACTTCGCACTTTTTCGCAGCACCCGCACTGGCACCCGTTGAGACACCTGTCTTACACGTATTTTCAGGTACTTGGCAGTCCCCGCTAGCCTGTTAAGTTGTTGAAAGTATTGAATAGGAGAGAATTGGCAAGGTCGCACTCTACCACTGAGTTACTCCCGCTCGCCGCTTTGAATTATAGCGAAGGCTTGAACTGCCGGGCAAATGAGAGAGGCACAGCCCTGCGCCGAATGCCGTCAGTCATGGGCGAGGCTCCATTGCGGGTCCTTCTCGGGCGGCACGATGGAACCATCGCGCATGTGAATGATGCGATCGCCATAAGTTGCGGCTTCGGGATTGTGCGTAATCATCAATACCGTCTGTCCCAGTTCCTGGTTCGATTGCTGCAGCATCTTGAGGACAATTTCGGAATTCTGCGAATCGAGATTGCCGGTGGGCTCGTCGGCCAGTACGATAGCGGGCTGATTCACCAGCGCGCGCGCCAGCGCCACTCGTTGTTGCTCGCCGCCGCTCAACTCGGAAGGGCGATGCTCCAGACGCTGGTCAATGCCCAGCAGTCGCGTGATGCGATTGATGTACTCGTGGCTGCCACTCCCGTTGCTCTTGCCGGCGATGTCGCGGGCGATGTCGATGTTACCTTGCGCGGTGAGCGTCGGCAGCAGGTTGAACTTCTGGAAGACGAAGCCAATTTTCGATTTGCGCATGCGCGTGCGCGCCGCGTCCGACAAGGCCGTGAAATCTGTGCCGTCGATCAGCACCCGCCCGGAGTCGGCGTGGGTCAGTCCGCCCAGGATGTAGAAGAGGGTGGACTTCCCGCTGCCAGACGGGCCGACAATGCTGACGAATTCACCCTTCTCGACCTGGAGGGACACGCCGCGCAACGCGGGCACATCCACTTTGCCGATGTGGTAAGTTTTGCGAACGTTCTCAGCTTGAATCATCCCCGCCATGCGAATCCTTGATCTTACACGAAACGATTGCGGGGCCGAGGCTAGCGCGGGGTAGCTGTAGCTCGGGTAGTGCGGGCCTTTAGGCCCGCGTCCAAGAGCGAGAATAAAATCGCTTCAGCCGCTGAGGCCGACGACCTCAGCGGCTGAAACCAGGAATTGGACGGGCGTTCTTACCGCGGGGCCTGAAGGCCCGCACTACCCGTACGGGCGGATACGCCAATCCTGGATCGCTATCGCGCGCGCCGCCGAACTCGCTTTGGCCGCCACTCCTCCGATACTCCCCAAGCTGCGGAATTCGAGTTACAACAGCAGCATGAAGAGAGCATCGTGCGAGGCGAAACATGCGGACTTGGTGGAGCGCGCAGTCGAGTGGCTGCGCTCTACCTACCGCTGCGGCATCATCCTCTCGGAGCAGTCTTGCGCCAGCGGCGAAGTCCCTGACGTGATCGGCTGGAAAGGCTCCTGCCAGTCGGTGGTTGTGGAATGCAAAGTCTCGCGCAGCGATTTTCTTGCTGATGCCAACAAGCCGTTTCGCCTGAAGCCGGAAGATGGTTTAGGCAGCCGGCGGTTCTACATGGCTCCGGCGGGCTTGATTGCGCGGGAGGAATTGCCCAGGCATTGGGGCCTGCTGGAGTGCAAAGGCCGGCAGGTGCAAATGTTGGTGAAGCCGGGGAAGCAGGACCTGAGAAGTGCCGTGGGTCAGATGAAAGAGATGAACCTGTTATTGGCGAGCCTGCGGCGGGTGGAAGTGCGCATCGAGCCGCAGACCATCACGGAGTTCTTGAAGTGGAAGAACCGTCTGGCGGAATACAACGGTGGGCGCTTACCCGAGGGCATTACCGCGCCGGATGAAGAACAGAACCATTATCTTGTCACGTGACTCTCGCATCACGCGCTGGCAGCAGACAAAACCCTGTTGTCACAGAATGCTGTAAAAGGTTTAAGCTCACCCTAGTTGGCTCCTCGCGACATTGACATTGCGGACGCGACCATGAACGATTCCACCAGCTTTGACTTCTATCTCGAACCTTGGCTTACGGCGCGCGTGCCGCGCATGGCCGAGTACAGCCGGCAACTCGCCGACTTCTACGACTGGGTGCGCACGGAAGTGGACGCACAGGCGAACTATACCGACCGCTACGCGCCGCCGGCGTTGGAAACCTACGACCGCAATGGTGAAGTGGTGAACCGGGTTGTCGCGAACCGGTGGTACGACCAGCAACATCAGGAACTGTATCGTCGCGGCATCATCGGATTGCCCTATGCGGAGCAGGCGCCTCATCTGCTGACGTTCGCCATGGGCTATGTGTTATCGCAAGCCGACATCAGCTTGCATTGTCCGGTTACTCTCACCGGAGCGGTGGCATACGTACTCAGCGCGCATGCGCCGGACGCGGTGCGGCAGCAATTTCTTTACGACGTGGCGCGCATGGACGGCCTCGCCAAGACCGGCGGCACCTGGGCGACCGAACAGCATGGCGGCAGCGACGTGGGAGCGACCACCACCACGGCTGTTCGCAACGGCGACCGCTTTGCGCTGCACGGATTGAAGTGGTTTACCAGCAACGCCAACAGCGGTCTTGCGTTGGCGACGGCGCGGCCCGAGGTAGCCGCAAGTGGGACGGCCGGGCTTGGTCTCTACCTCGTGCCCAGTCATCTGGAAGATGGGCGGCCCAATCACTATCGCATCCGTCGCTTGAAAGACAAGCTCGGCACCAAGGGGCTTCCGACCGGAGAGATCGAATTACTCGGCGCGGAAGCTGTCGAAGTTGCTGCGCCTCCTGATGGCTTCCGGTTGATGATGGATGCGCTGGAGTACAGCCGCGTTCACAACGCCGTTGGGTCGGCGGGCGTACAACGCAGGGCACTGCGCGAGGCCCTTGCCTGGGCGAAATCGCGCCATGCCTTCGGCCACGTGCTGGTGGATTACCCCATGGTGCAGGATGACCTGTTGCGGATGCGCGTGCAGTTCGAGGCAGGCGCGTTGCTCGCCTTCGAGGCGGCCATTGCTTTCGATGAGGCGCAGCACGACCCGGAGCGCCGCACCTGGCTGCGAATGGTCACCGCGCTGGCGAAATACTTGACCGCGGAATATGCCATCACCGCGGCCCGGGCTGCGCTGGAGTTGATCGGCGGCAACGGCTATACCAGCGACTATCCCGCGGCCCGCCTGTTGCGGGATGCGCAAGTGCTGACCGTGTGGGAAGGTCCGGCCAATATTCAGGCGCTGGAGTTGCTGCGTTTGCTCGCCCCTCGCTATCGCGGCTGGGAGCAATACCAGTCGCGAATGCAAGCGATCCAAGAGAAGCTTCCGGATGCGAACGGTAAACTTCGCAAGGCCATGCAAGCCAGGCTCGAGGGCGACCGCGAGGCCGTGGCGATCGCGATGCGCGATGAGCAGAGCGCACAACGCTATGCGAGGAAGTTGTTGCATCGCTTGAGCCAGAGCCTGGCGTTTGCCCTGTTGTGCGAAGCGGCCAGCGACGCCCAGACGAGCGGCAACCCGTTGCCGGGGCATAGCGCCTGGCGACACTTTGAGGAGATTGAACCGCCGGCCTTCGGAATAGAAGACGACAATGCGCGCCGCGGTGTTCTGGAACTACTAAGAGACGAGGCTGTGCAATCCGCCCATGCGATCTAGACGCCTTCGCTGGAGATTTCCGATGCGTGCAGGCGGGCGGCTTTGATTTCGTCCCAGCGCACCCAGGCGATGTAAAGAACGACCAGGATGTTGATCCCGAGGACCGCCCAGTGGAGTTGGTTGGGGCGGCGAATTACTTTGTAGATCTCGAACGGGAGGTACACGCATCCTGAGATGATGGCCAGCCATTCCGCCCACGCGCGTTGCCTCCACAAGCCGTAGCCTTCCGCGAAGCGCAGAATGGCGTAAGTAATCGCGATCGCACCGATCATTACAATACTAGTGCCGGAGATTTTGTCTGCCGCGTGCAGAAATTCCTGGGACCAATGGCGACTGGGATTGATATGCAGCGAGAAGAGAATATGCTCCGCCGCCTCCTCGAAATCCACATCACGCCGAATCAGGACGATCAAGAAGTAAGCGCTAGCCAGGGCCAAAGCTCCTTTCAGCGCTTCGAACACCGCGACCGTACGCAGCCCGCCCTTGTGGGTGTGCTCACCCGCGGTACGCCGGATGTGGGTTCGAGTGGCGATGCTGTTCATACCCTGAGGGGCTTCGCTGACGGTAGTACTCAGCGTAGCTTATCAGACGTTGCGTGCTCCAGAATTCTGCCTCATTTTGAGATATAAGCCCAGCGCGTTGGGTTGGTTTGCAGCCGATTCTAGATTCTGCGGCGTTGGGTCAGGTGGTTGCGCTCGGGCAACTATTAATAATTGCAAATCATAGTGACACCGCGACACCAAAGGAAAGACAGCGGCACGCATGAAATTGTTATCACGAGGGCCCGTTTTTGGCGCGAGGAATCTGCTTTTTCCGTAAACGGCCACAAGCAGATCCCTCGCTTCGCTCGTGATGACAATTCCAATGCTTTCGTCGCTATATTCTGCAACGCTCAATAAGGCCCTGGCCAACCTGCGCGGCTTCGAGCATCTTGGCCACGGTGGTGAATTTTTTCCGGCCACGTCCGTCACCGGCGCGGGCGAGTTCGGCTGCATCGATTCGCCGCCATGCAGAATAGTCCACCCAGCAGACATGCCTTTGCGCCAGTAGTTGGAGGACCCCCGCTCTCCCCGGTCGTGTACCGTAGGGCACTTCTTGCGCAATGTTCTGGGCTACCTGCTGAGCTTCAGTGCGGTTGGTTGGAATGGTTCCCGAAGGGCCTCGCTTTGCCCAGCCGACCACGTACAGCCCGTCTTTGACTTTTCCTTCTACGTTGGCGAACACACCGTTGGCAGGAGTGGCAGTGCAGCACGGACGCGTCTCATATCCGATGCAGGTGATGGCCAGTTGCGCGGGAATTTCGTGGAGCGCTCCGTCGGCAGAACGAAACTGCACAGCGCTGAGTCGGCCATCACCGAGGAAGGCGATGGGCGTCAAGTTGAAATGAAAATAGATCACGACCGAAGCCGTGCACGATTGGTCCGCGGCGAAACTACGTAAGGTTTCAACAATTGCGCCATTTCCGGCGAGGGCGGTCGGATCCTGCACCATGGGGAATGCGCGCTGCAAAGTGCCCAGTTCGGCGAGTTCGTGCTGGGTGAACTTCGTATCCGCAGCACTGCGCCGGCCGACGACGTGGATGGTCTCGATAGGCTGGGTTTCCAGCCACAACGTCACTTCGGGTGAAAGATCGGAGCCGACCAACTCGGCGGCGCTCTTGGCCAGGACGCGGGCCACATCAATCGCCACATTGCCGTTGCCGATGACGACTGCCGATCGCACACCGCCGATTGGCGGCGGTGGGCTGTCCGGATGGCCGTTATACCAGCCGGTGAATGCGCCTGAGCCGAGTACGCCCGGAAGCTCCTCGCCTGGAATGTTGAGACGTCGATCGCGCGAGGCGCCGGTTGCCAGCGCAACCACATCGTAATGTGACATCAGCTCCTCAAGACTAACTTCACGGCCAACTTCAGCGTTGCCGAAGAAGCTGACACGGTCGTGGGAAAGCACACGGTCCAGCACACGCGCAACCGCCTTCGTGCCCTGATGGTCCGGAGCAATCCCATACCGGACAAGTCCGAATGGCACGGGCAGCCGTTCGAAGATATCGATGGAAGCATCGGGGACCAGGCGAAGCAGGCTGTCCGCCAGGTAACAACCCGCCGGACCGCTACCGATGATGGCTATCTGTCGCATTCAAAAAACATGTATTGTCGCGATGCTCACTTATTCGCCACGAAGTCGGCCAGGGTTCGCAGGCAGAGATGGGAGTCCATCCTCACGTTCTCCTGCAGCCAGCCCAGGTGACCGGCGCCATAGACAACCAGAATGCGATCGCTTGGGGAGGTAATCAGCTTAAGAATATTGCCCTGGATGCGAATGTTGCGCGTGTACCAATCTGCGAGAAGGTCCGGGCCGGCATAGTCACCTGACTCGCCAAAGGTCGCCAATTGCATGTAGAAGCTGTTCCCTGCGGCGACATAGTCGGGTGAGTTTATGTATAGCAGCGTCTCAAAGACAGTGTGAGTCTTAAGGTACGCGTCTTCCTGCGCGACTTCCTGCCCGAAGGAGGAAAGGATCTTCTCAAGCTCCGCTGAGCGATCCCTCGCCTTGGCGTAGTTCATTACGCGCTGGATTGGGAAGTCACCGTCCACGTCAACGGGATACAGCTGCTTGTGGCCCAACTGCCTGGCAAGCCGGAACCCTATCTGCTCAATCTCGTTTTGCGACAGCTCATGCTTACCGGCAAGATAATCCTGAAAGGCCGCGGGAACTTTCTTGCTGTCTGGATCAGCTTCGATCGCGATCTTGGTAGGTTGATACTTGGCAAGCACATCTGTGAGTTGAGCAAGCTCCTGCTGGCGCTTTGGGGAGCGCACATCGTCAACCTGCATGTTGTAGATGTCATGTCCGGGATCGGCCATGTGGTAAGTCCCGAGCACCATTATTTGCGGCTTGCCGGCACAGGCATTCTGCGACCACGACCCAACGGCCGAACATAGCAGGATCGTAATGACTCGAACCATCGCTCGAAAGCTCATCAACAACCTCCCCTTGGTAACGCTTTGTACGCAGATGAGATCGACCAAGTTCAATGCAGCTTTACGTATTCGTAGTCCACGGGATTGTTGTTGATGCCGCGATCAGGGGGTGCAATCCATGCAGCCATCTTGCCGGGGTCCTGTACTCCGCGCATGAGGCTGAGTATGTAAGCCCGGTCGCTCTCGCTCGGCAGCCAGTCGCTAATCTGAGCGTTGAGCTGTTCCTGGCCGATCGGCCTTCCGGTCAGATCGGTGGGAACGCCGGCCCAGCTTCCGATATTGCGCCGAAAACGCGTGCTGGGCAGCGACAACCGAAATGAATAGCCAGCCTTCTCGATCAGCCGGTTCCAGCGTTTCACGCCCAGCTCGCAGTCGCGAACGTAGGAGCCTCGCGTGACTTCGTTCATCGCGTTGCGCATGGGGATTTGCTCGGTCTTCGTGCTGCCGTTCCCGTCGGGCAATTCGAGTGCGAAGGTGTGTTCGATAGCAATGTGATCTTCGTATTGCGCCTCGTCCGGCCGGCCCTTCAATCCGTTCGCGAAATAGGAAGCCGCATTCGAGGAAGTCTCCGACCCGAACAGGTCGAGCGACGAGCTGAACCAGAAGTTCAGATACTTCTGCACCGTGGGCAGATCGATGGCGCCGGCGTTGCGGACAGCCAGCGGATCTTCGGTGCCTAACTCCTTCATCACTTCCAGCGTGCGCCGCACCACGCGGTTGATGCCGGTGTCGCCCACAAACATGTGGTGTGCTTCTTCGGTCAGCATGAACGAGCAGGTGCGGGCCAGCGGATCGAAGCTGGACTCGGCCAGTGACTTCAACTGGAATTTGCCATCGCGATCGGTGAAGTAGGTGAACATGAAGAAGCTCAGCCAGTCGCTGATGGGCTCATTAAAGGTGCCGAGGATGCGCGGTTTGTTGGCGTCTCCAGAGTGGCGCTCCAGCAACTCTTCGGCTTCTTCGCGGCCGTCGCGCCCAAAGTAGGCGTGCAGCAAGTAAACCATCGCCCACAAATGCCGGCCTTCCTCGACATTCACCTGGAACAAATTGCGCAAGTCATAAAGTGAGGGAGCGGTGTGGCCGAGCATGCGCTGTTGCTCGACCGACGCAGGCTCGGTGTCGCCCTGGGTAACGATGAGACGGCGCAATATGGCGCGGAATTCACCGGGAATTTGCTGCCAGACTTCCTGTCCGTAGCTATCGCCAAAGCCAATCTTGCGGTTGGGATCGCGGTCAGCGAGAAAGATTCCCCAGCGGTACTCCGGCATATGGACGAATCCATAAGTGGCCCAGCCCTTCGCGTCCACCGAGGTCGCGGTGCGAAGGTAAACGTCCGCCACCTGAAAATCGCGCGGGCCGAGGTCCTGCCACCACTTCAGAAATTCCGGCTGCCAGTGTTCTAGTGCGCGCTGCAAGGTGCGGTTGGAGCCGAGGTCTACGTTGTTAGGAATGCGGTCCTGATAATTGATTGCCATTGCAAGGCTCCCATCTCAGAGTTCAGATTCCGGGCGTGCAACCGGGGTCCCCGACCGACGCCGTCGTTGCGTCAGTTGGGGTGGTCATACTCTCTCCCAATTGAAGCGCGCCTTAGATCCCGTGCCGAACAGCTTAAGCGCGCCCTGTTCGCCGGTCGAGTTCGGCCGGATAAATACCCAGTTCTGCCACGCGGACAGCCGGCCAAACACCTTGGTCTCCGTGGTTTCCGCTCCGGGGAAGCGCAGGCTGGCTTCCATGCCGGTGAGCGCGTCGGGCGAGCGCGCGACACGCTCTTCGATGGCCATGCGGACTTCGTCTTCCCAGTCGAGATCGTCGGGCGCCAAGGTAATAAGGCCGAGCTCAAGAGCTTCCTTGGGGCCAAGGGGTTTGCCCTGGGCTTCCACTGCGCCAGCCATGCATCGTGCATTGCCACTGAATCGTGTTTCGAGCCGGCCGCGAGCGTTGACCGCGGGCAGCGGACCGAAATTCATTTCGTCCACAGCGATCTTCGGAATGGGCGCGTCGCCTTCTTCTTCCGGGAGCGCCAGCATATAGCTGCGATCGGCGGCCAGCGCCAATTCGAAGAGCACGCCGGCGAAACACGACCCTGGCTCGATGATGGCGTACATGCTGCGCGAAGAAACATCCAGTCGCGCTAGGGTGCGGCGCATCATGCCGATGGTTTCGCGCACCAGCCAATCGTTGTGGTGCTGGAGCATCACGCGATCTGACGCCAGCACCGCGTCGATGCTGCCGGTCGTCTTGAGCAGCAGGAGCCCCAACTCCGGTTCGTTGACGCGGAGCATGAGGATGGCGTCGTCAAGTTCGCGCGCCATCGCCAGCGGCCACCACTGGTCGCCTGCGGCATGAATCGCATCGGGCTCCTCAGGCTGTATTCCTTCGGGCGCACGCACGGTCAGGGTTGCAGTTCGCATCGTGCGGTCGAATGTAACGTCAACATGTTTGTAGTGATAACCGTTGTCGTCGAGCTTGTGCTGCAGCGGAGTTAGCTTAATGCCCTTCCCAGCAGCGGGACGGGTTGAGTCGGCTGCCAGTGCTTGCGCGTGGGTGCGCACCAGTTCCGAGAATTTCTCCGGGACTGCGATGTCATCCACCAAGCCCCACTCTTTGGCGCGCTCGCTCTTGACGCCGTCGGGATTGGTGCAGAACATGTCAGCCAGATCACGGCGCACTTTGCGCTTGTCCACCACACGAGTGAGGCCGCCAGTGCCGGGCAAAACCCCTAGCAGCGGAACTTCGGGCAGGCTTACTGCGCTGGAACGATCATCGACCAGCAGAATCTCGTCGCAGGCCAGCGCGAGTTCGTAGCCGCCTCCGGCAGTGGTGCCGTTCAGCGCAGCCAGAAACTTCAGGCCGTCGTGGCGACTGGAGTCTTCCATACCGTTGCGCGTCTCGTTAGTGAACTTGCAGAAGTTCACCTTCCAGGCGTGCGACGAAGTGCCCAGCATGTAGATGTTGGCGCCGGCGCAGAACATGCGCTCGCGCGCGCTGGTGAGCACCACGCACGCCACCTCGGGATGCTCGAAGCGAATGCGCTGCAGGATGTCGTGCAGCTCGATGTCAACGCCGAGGTCGTAAGAGTTGAGCTTGAGCTTGTAGCCGGGTCTCAGGCCGTAATCTTCGTTGACGTCCATGGCCAGCGTCGCCACCCGGCCATCAAATGTTAGCCGCCAATGGCGATGCTCTCCCGGAGCCACGTCGAACGTGACCAATTCCTTCTGGTTTACATTTGGCATACGGGTCGAAGTCTCCTCAAGGCAGCGCTGGGTGGGCGGCTGCAGATCCCTAGGCGAATAGATGCATTATAGTGCATTCACGCGAACTGCGGAGAGGAAATATGATGCAGATTGGCTGGGAGGCAGCAGCTAGAAGAACAGCTCTGGCGAGACATGGAAACGCTGGCTGAGGCGCCTGATCTGTTCTTTCGTCAGTTCTCGCTTACTGCTAATCACTTCGGAAATGGTGCTGCGCGAACCGAAGATCTTAATCAGGTCTTTCTGCTTGAGTCCATGTTCTTCCATCAGGAAGGACAATGCCTGCCGCGGTGTGGCGCGCGGCAACTGGTACCGCTTCTCCTCAAAATCTTCGATCAACAGCGTCAGCAGGTCAGCCAGTTCTTTCTCTGCTCTCGTCAGCGATCGCTTTTGCTCAAGTGCGTAGAGCGTATTGATATAGTTCTCGTTTTCGGCTTCACTGCGGATGACCTTGGGGGGAATCCTCGCCAGCAGTTTGGTATACGCCGGGTGACAGTAACACGGTTCATGCATTCCATCCTCAGTTCTGGCGAATTGCCTGCTCCAGGATCCCTGCACTCTCTTCCACCGAGCGGCCTTCAGTATCGATGCTCGCGTCGGCCTTGCGATAGAGCGGCTCGCGCACGTCGAGAATGCGTCGCAGGTCCGACATCGATTCGCGGTTGTCGGCCATGGGGCGCATGTCGCCCTGGGCGATTACACGCTGCATGTGCTCCTCCGGCGTGACCCGCAGCCAGACCGTGAAGCACATGGTAAGCAACCGCTCGAAGGTCGCGGGCTCGGAGACCAGGCTGCCGCCAGTAGCCAGTACGAACCGCGGATAGCGTTCGATGACCTGGTCCAAAACGCGGCGCTCCAACCGGCGAAAGCCGCTTTGCCCATAAAGATCGAAGATGACGCTGAGGCTGACCCCGCTCTCTTGCTCGATCAGGCGATCGAGTTCGAGAAACGGCGACTCCAAACGATCAGCCAGCATGGCCCCCAACGTGGACTTGCCGGCGCCGCGCAGGCCGACCAAGGCGATGCGGCCGCGCCTCGCGTACAGGTCAACGCCGCCGAAGTGCTCCACCAGCAGGCGGCGGGCCTCTACCAGTTCCGCCGCCGGCAGCCTCCGCAGGAATTCGGTGGTGTGCACCAAGTCCACAGGCGGCTCGGGGCCGTCGAGCACCAAGGCTTGCAGAGGAGTGTCCAGCGCCTGTGCGATTTGTCGCAGCCGGAGGATAGAAATGTTGCCCTGTCCGCTTTCGAGTTGCGCCAGATAACGCTCGGAAACTCCCGAATCGCGAGCGAGGATCTTGCGGGTCATACCGCGTCGCGCGCGCATCTGGCGCACTCGCTCGCCGAGCAACTGGAGGTAATCGGATTGGGAGCTGGAGTCGGCGCCAGCGGAAACTGCGGCGGCAGGGTTCTCCGCTGTGTCGTTCTCCACAACATGCATTATGTCGCGTTTTCGGCTCACCGTGGATGCATTATACTTCCGTAGCCGCACGTATAATAGCGCCTAGGTGAGAAACGCAAGCATGGGCCGCGACATCACGATCCTGGTGGGTACCATGACCGGCACGGCCGAGATGGTGGCCCAGGAGGTGCAGCAAGCGCTGGTGGCGGCTGGCCATCAAGCGACGATCAGGGCGATGGACGGCCTTGACGCCAGCGTCTTCCAGAGCCGAGGCACCTTCCTGATATGCACTTCCACCTATGGACAGGGCGATGTCCCCGACAACGCACAAGCGTTGTTTAGCAGTCTCGAAAGTGAGAAGCCGGACCTTACCGGCGTGACCTACGGGGTGATCGCGCTCGGTGACCGCACCTACAAAGAGACCTACTGTCATGGCGGAATTCGCTTTGACAAGCTGCTGACCTCGCTCGGCGCCAAACGGGCTGGCGAAATCCTGACGCACGACGCAAGTTCGGGCACCCTGCCCGAAGAGGTAGCGGCGCAATGGGTGGTGCCCTGGGCCGAGCAGCACCTCGCATCATCCTCGGAGATTGCATAAATATGGCTGCGGCAGCACCTCACCAACGCGGCGAAGTTCTGGTTGACGGCAAGCGACTCGAGACACTGTGGATCGAGCCCGCAGACAAGGACCGCCCGACGATCGTCATGCTGCACGAAGGCCTGGGCTCGGTCGCGCTGTGGAAGGACTTTCCGGAACGCCTCGCCTCGCGCACGGGCTGCGGCATACTTGTCTATTCGCGCTATGGACACGGAAATTCCGACAAGCTACTGGAAAAGCGTCCGGTGGAATTCATGCGCCACGAAGGCGAAGTAGTGCTGGCGGAGTTGCTCGAGAAGTTGAACATCCAAAGGCCCATTTTGCTCGGCCACAGCGATGGCGGATCAATCGCTTTGATCTTCGCCGGAAAATATCCGCGGCGGCCGCGCGCCTTGATTCTGGAAGCGCCGCACGTGTTTGTGGAAGACCTGAGTGTCGCGAGCATCACACAGGCGAAGGTGGCCTACCTGACTACCGATCTGCCGCGGAAACTTGGGCGCTACCACCGGCACGTGGATGCAACTTTTTGGGGCTGGAACGAGATATGGCTCGATCCGCAATTTCGCTCGTGGAACATCGAAGAGTATTTGCCGGCAATACGCTGCCCGATACTGTGCATTCAGGGCGAAGAGGACGAATACGGCACCATCGCCCAGGTAAAGGCCATCCGGGCGCGCGTGTCCGCGACAGAAATTTTGATGCTGCCGAATTGCCGACACTCACCGCATCGCGATCAGGGTGAAGCGACGCTGGATTGTATGGCGGAGTTTGTCGCGGCGGTGGAGGGTAATGAGGAAACGACAGGTGAGACCAAGGCGGCTGTTGAAGAACAATAAGGGATGGGCACTATAGGGGTCCTTCGACTCCTCGCCCGGTCGCCGGAGCGCCCGGGCTCGTCGCTCAGGATGACACAATTGCAGGGCCGCTAGCGAGAAGCGAATCGCGAAGAGCGAAAAGCGTTTTTCCAGAAAAGGCGAAAACATGACTGAATGGGTGCATACCTTCAAGGGCGCGGTACTGGCGTCGGAGTACGATTTCACCAGTCACATGAACTCGCACATGTATGTCTCGCGCTTCGACCAGGCCACCTGGTTTTTGCTGCACGCGATCGGAATGACGCCGGCTTCGATGAAGCAGAAGAACTTGCGGGTGGCGATCGTTCGCCAGAACTATCAATTCCTGGAAGAGTTGCGGGGCGGGGAACTGGTGGAAATCAAGAGCGGCTTCCTGGCCATCGGCGAAAAGTATTTTCGCTTCCTCCATCAGATGTACAACGACGAAACCGGCAAGATGGTGGCTACTTGCGACAGCGTCGCCGTGCAGGCCAGCCTGGAGTCTGGCAAGAGCGTGCCCATGACCGCCGAACTACAAGAAAAGGCCAAACGGCATCTGGTGACGGCCAATGTTCCGCTGGACGAGGCGATAGGCTAGGCTACGGAGTGGCAGCGACGCCGGGGCAAACTCTACGACAAAGAATCGCGCCCCTTATGCTGCGCGGCAAACTCGCTCGCAGCGGCCAACTAGTCGCTTGGCGAGCCGCCGGTCTTACCCTTGCCCTGCAGCGGGATCTCTTCGGGATCGGTTTCGCCTTCTTCCAGCCAAACTTCCTTCAGCATCTGATTCACTCTCGGACGAGCCAGCGCTGAGGCAGCACTCAAGACGACGGTCACCCACCCCACACCGATCACCACCTCAATACAAGCAAGTGTCCGGGTCAGGGCATCGGACGGGATCACGTCTCCGTAACCCAGCGTGGCCATGGTGACCACGGAGAAGTACACGAACTGACCGAAACTGGGAGGCGCGGGAGAAATCAGATTCATGCCCTGGAAAGCGGAAGCGCGATTATGTTGCCAGGCGGCGGCATAGAAACAGGCAAAAATAAAGATGATTGCGGCGTAGCCCAGCAGGAAGGCGAGCAGCGCTTCCCACATTTGCTGCAATATGCGAAACACGCCGACCAGCACCTGCAGCTTTGGTTTCAGCCACTCGCCCAGAAACCACGCGAGGTTAGTGGAGATCAGGATGGCCAAAAAGATGATGAACAGCGAACGTGGAAGCGGATGCACCTCGATCTCCGCGATCAGGGCGCTACCAAATGCAGCCAGTACCGAGAAGTACATTCGCTCGGAGGCGTAGAAGTGATGGGTCAATTGCCGCATCGCGTGATCTTGCAATGAAACTGATGCGGTTTTGGAAGCTGGCAGGTGGCTAAGCAGCGCCTTGCTGGCCCAGTTGAAAATGCCCTTGCCTGTAAATCGAAATCCACCGTACAGGCCCCCGGCAAAACCAATGGCGCCGCAGACCGACATCATTCTCTGCAAGTAGTCGATGGTGTTCTGCCACCACCACCACGAACCGGGGCGCGAAGCCCACGCAGGCGAATGCGAGGAACAAGCCGACAGCGGCGTAGATTGCACCTGCCCGAAGCGACGACATGCCCCCGATCCCATAGCCGTAAGCGGCGATGGTGACGGTGGCCGTGCTGTAGAGAATCGCGATTGCAGCCGGATTAGATGTTCTCTTGGATTCCACAAGGCGTCCACTTACATGCGTTGGCAGAGTTTGCACCGGAACCGGCTTCAAGCGCAAGCCGAAACACGCAGCCAGAACGAATGAACTCGAGAAGCCGCCAACCCCGGTGGTTTTCAACGGCGTGGCTAGCGGGTAAGATGTTCCTCAGGTGATTCCATGAGTCCCGAGTCTTCCGAAGAAAAAACTACCCCCACCCAAGACCACATAGCGGTCGAGCACGTTGCCGAGGCGCATCGTATTCTGAGTGGGCTGAGGCAGCAACTCGACAAACATCCTGACTTGGATAAAGCCATCGCCAAGCTGGAGATGGCGCTAAGTGTTCTGACCACGAGAACCGGCGGAATGCTGTAGATCAGATTGAAGGCAGCCCATGCGCGCGAGCATCAAAATGCCTGGGTGGGTCCTCACATGATCAAACCACTCTATGAACTCCAGCGAGATAGACTACAACCCTGTAAAGACTGTTTGGCATCACCCGCAGAGGCGGGCGGAGGTAAATAAGCGATGAGCCGTACTGGCGTGGCCGTTTTGCTGTTTTCGTTGCTTCAGTTGGGGAGTGCAGCCAACAATCCCGAGCCCATGGATGGCTACTCGCCCGCGCATGCAGTTGTGGAGCGCGATTGGGAATCGAAATTCCGCAACCTCCCCAATCCTGATGCGATGCGGGAATCGATGCAGCACCTGAGCGCCCGGCCTCACAACGTCGGTTCTCCGTACGACAAGGAAAACGCTGAGTGGATCCTCTCGAAGTTTCAGCAGTATGGCTTCGACGCCCACATCGAGACGTTCGACGTGCTGTTTCCCACGCCGAAGGAACGTCACGTCGAGCTGTTGTCTCCCACGCACTTTGTAGCCAAACTACAAGAGCCGCCGCTGAGCATCGATCCGACCTCGCAACAGACTTCCGAGCAACTGCCCACGTACAACGCTTACTCCGCCGATGGAGACGTCACCGGCCCGCTGGTGTACGTGAATTACGGCATGCGGGACGATTATGAGCAGCTGGAGCGGCTGGGAGTTTCGGTGAAGGGCGCGATTGTGATCGCCCGCTACGGCGGCGGCTGGCGCGGGATCAAGCCGAAAGTCGCTGCCGAGCACGGCGCCGTCGGCTGCATCATCTACTCCGATCCTCGAGACGACGGCTACTTTGAGGGGCAGAATTATCCCGCTGGGCCGTACCGTCCCGAAGACGGTGTGCAGCGCGGCAGTGTAATGGACACCGAGTATCCCGGCGATCCTTTGACTCCGGGAGTGGGAGCTACCAAGGACGCGAAGCGCCTGAGTCTGAAGGAAGCCAAGACCATCACCACCATTCCGGTGTTGCCCATTTCCTACGGAGATGCGCAGCCCTTGCTGGCGGCCATCTCTGGGCCGACTGCGCCTGACGCTTGGCGGGGAGCGCTCCCCATTACCTACAGGATCGGCCCCGGTCCGGCCAAGGTCCACCTGGTGGTGAAGTCGAACTGGGACCTGAAGACCATCTACGACGTTATCGCCAAGATACCGGGCAGCGAAACTCCCGAGCAGTGGGTGCTCCGTGGCAATCATCACGATGCCTGGGTCAATGGGGCTGACGATCCAATTTCTGGCATGGTGGTCGAATTGGATGAGGCAAGAGCGCTGGGCGAGTTGGTGAAGCAGGGCTGGCGCCCGAAGCGGACCATTATCTATTGCGCGTGGGACGGGGAAGAGCCTGGCCTGCTGGGTTCCACCGAGTGGGTCGAGCAGCACCAGGAAGAATTGCGCCAGCACGCTGTGTTGTATCTGAACACCGATTCCAGCGCGCGTGGTTATTTGGGCGTGTCGGGGTCACACACGCTGGAGCGCGCGGTCAACCAGGTCGAGCGTGAGATTCAAGATCCGGAGAAGCACATTTCGGTGTGGAAACGCGCCTATCTTCGGCGGGTAGGTCGCGCCGCTAGCTCGGAGGACCGGGAGGAGTTGCGCGATCGCGCCGACCTACGGCTGGGAGCGCTGGGTGATGGTTCCGACTACACGGCGTTCCTCGACTATACGGGCGTGGCCGCGCTGAACATGGGATTTGGCGGCGAAAGCGGCGGCGGCGTTTATCACTCCATTTACGACGACTTCTACTGGTACACGCATTTCGGCGATCCGAAGTTTGTTTATGAGCGTGCGTTGGCCCAGGTGGCCGGGAGCACGGTCATGCGCTTTGCCGATGCTGACCTGCTGCCGTTCGATCCCACGGGATCAGCCGATACCATTAAGCGTTGTGTTGCGGAGCTGAAAAAGGAATTGAAGCAACAGCAGGACCAAGCGCGCGAGCGCAACCGCGAGGTTGAGGAAGGAGTCTTCACCGCAACCGCCGATCCGGAGAGACAGTACGTTCCTCCTGCGAAAGAGCCGGTGCCGCCCTACTTGAACTTCGCCCCGCTGGACAATGGGGTGGAAGCGTATGCTCGCGCGGCGCAGCGCTATCGCCAGGCGGTCGCGAAATTGAACGACAACGACGGCGCAGCGTGGCAGTCTCCCGCGTTGCCGGCCATCAACGCCAAACTGCTGTTGACCGAGAGGACCTTCACGGTCAGCCAGGGTCTCAAGGAGCGTCCTTGGTTCAAGCATCAGATCTATGCTCCTGGCGCGTATACCGGGTATGGAGCCAAGACGATTCCCGCAGTGCGTGAGGCGATGGAAGAACACAAATGGAAAGACGCCGATGACGGCGCGGTCATCGTTGGTCAGGTGCTGATGAGTGAGGCCAGCCTAGTGGATTCCATCGCGCAGGAATTGGAAGAAGCGGAAGGCCGGCGGCCCACGACGCAGCAGGCGAAGCAAACCAATACCAAAGGACAACCAGCGCAGAAGCAGCAGAGCGGAAGGTGAACCGAGCGGTGTGAGCGACGCACGGTTTTTCTTCCACCCTTTCGCAAAATCGGTGAAAGGATGGGCACCCCGACGTTCCCACTCATTCGAAAACCGCGAATGAGTGGGGCACCCAGCCTTCCTACGCCGTCCCCAGCCGCTTCAACACGTTCTCCCGAAAGCCGCGGCTCAGCGTCAGCTTGGTGCCGTCACGCAGCAGAATGGAATAATCGCCGTACAGCGAAGGCCGCAAAGTCTTGATGCGGTCCACATTCACCAGCGTGGAACGGTGCACGCGCAGAAATTGCCGGTGTCCCAATCGTGATTCCAGCGAGGTGATCGTTTCCCGCAGAATGTGGGTGTTGCCTCCCACGTGCAGGCAGACATAATTGCCTGCCGATTCGGCCCAATCAATCTCGTTGGGTTTCAGGCAGACGATTTCTCCGTCCGCCTTGATGACAATGCGCTGCGGAGTTTGCTGCCGCGATTCCAGATCGGCCAAAAGGTCGAGCAGCTTGCGCTGAAATGTCGCCTCCGAGGGATGGGACAATTGCTTGCGAGCGTGACCCAATGCTTCTGACAGGCGGTCCTTTCCCACGGGCTTCAGCAGATAATCGAGCGCGTGCACCTCGAACGCCTTCATCGCATACTGGTCGTAAGCGGTGACAAAGATGGTGAGCGGCACATGCTCGCCGTGCAGCGCCGCAATCACGCCGAAGCCGTCCACCTCCGGCATCTGAACATCAAGGAAGACGAGGTCAGGTTTCTCCTGTTTGATCAACGCGATTGCCGATTTGCCGTCGCCACACTCGGCCACGATCTGCAGGTCGGCCTCATCTTCCAACATTCTGCGCAAGCGCTCGCGCGCCAGCGCTTCATCGTCACTAAGCAACACTCGAATGGACATCGGTGGTCACGACCTCCTCGGAGCTTTCGCGGAACGGTATGTGGATCTTGACGGCGCAGCCTCCGCCGGGCTGGTCCTCAAGAGTCATCCTGTGATCGTGGTTGTACAGTTGCTGCAGGCGAGCGCGCGTGTTGCGCAGCCCCACGCCTTCCAGTGGAACGCCGCCCCGATGGCGGGTCAGTCCCAGGCCATTGTCACTGATCTCCATCCATAGCTCATCGAAGACCTGGCGCGTCGAGATGCGAATCCATCCGGGGGCGAGGCGCGGGCCGATGCCATGGCGAATGGCATTTTCCACCAGAGGCTGAAGAATCAGGTTTGGGACCAACGCTGACCGGGTGTGCGGCTGGATATCCATTTCCACGCGCAGGCGGTCCCGGAAGCGTGTTTGCTGGATGTCAACGTACTTCTGCAGGAAGGTCAGCTCGCGACTGAGCGGCACTTCGTGAACGCCGACCGCGTCGAGCGACAGGCGCAGCAGGTCCGCCAGTTGCAGGGTCATGTGTTCGGCGGCCGGACCATCGTTTCTGGTGAGGGCGGCAATGGAATTCAGTGTATTGAACAGAAAATGCGGTTCGAGCTGGATCTTCAGGACCTCGAGTTGCGCATAAGCCAGTTGGGCTTCCAACTGTGACGATTGCAATTCGCGCTCGCGGTACTTACCGTAATACCCGATCGCCTGGGTGATCAGCAGGACATACCAGTAGCGCTGGAAATCCATGAGGGCGCGGGAAAAAGTGTGCGCGAGAAAGGGCGCGTGAGTTTCCGGAGTCCAAGTCACCAGCGGGTACAAGGACACGATCAGCGCCGCCCCAGCCAGCGTAAGAACAGCGCTGGCGGCAAGATGGAGGGGGAGGGCCAGCTTCCAACTGCTGCGGTCGAAGGTAAAGCGCTGGGCCAAGGCGTACACCGGCGGCGTCAGCAATGACCAGACAAACGAGATGGTGATGTTCCAGGCAAGCAACTGCGCCCAGCTCTCCGGGCTGCCCATGGACGCGGTATAAACATGCGCCCCGGCGGCACTCAGAAAAGCTAGCACCGTCCACAGCACGAAGCCGATGGCCCAGACGCGGCCCCACTGTTTCAGCATGGTGAGCTACCTACTCTGCATTGAACCCAAGACAATTCGAGACGAACTGCACCTACGGAGTGATAGACGAAATCCAGCGGCGGATGTTTCCGGAAAAAGGTAAAGTTCCGGGTGCAAGCACGAAAGAGCTATGATGGCCGTGGTTCTCTGCTCGCGGCATTGTCCGTTTGCGGACAGCGATTTTCCCATGCATGAATTAGGCATCGCCGCCTCTATTCTTGAATCCGTTCAGAGCGAAGCTCTGCGGCACCCCGCAGGTCGCATTACGAAGGTAGGCGTTAAAATCGGGGAACTGTGTGGGGTTGACCGCGATGCGCTGCAATTTGGCTTCGAAGTGCTGGTGAAAGACACGGAATGGGAGCCGGTGGTGCTGGACCTGGAATACATTCCGCGCGTGCAGCGCTGCTCCAAGTGCGCGCACGAGTTTCGCATGACCGAATTCGATCCGCAGTGCCCGCGATGCGGCGAATTTGTGACTGACTGCATTGGCGGAGAAGAACTGGACATCGCCTATATGGAAGTGGATGAATGAACCGCATCGAAGTCGAAAAGAAAGTCCTGAACGAAAACCAGATCCTGGCCGAACAGTTGCGCGAACGCTATCGGCAACTCGGGGTCCTGTGCATCAACCTGATCAGCGCGCCCGGCTCGGGCAAAACAGCTCTGCTAGAGAGGACGCTGGAACGCATGGACAAGGGCTCGCGGGTGGCGGTGCTCACCGGCGATCTGCAAACCGAAAATGACGCGAAGCGGCTGGCGAAGTTTGGCTTTCCGGTCAAGCAGATTACCACCGGCGGGACCTGCCATCTCGATGCCAAGATGATTGGAAAACATTTGGAGGACTGGAAGCTGGAAGACCTCGACCTGCTGATCGTGGAGAACGTTGGCAACCTGGTTTGCCCCTCCGGCTACGATCTTGGAGAGGATGCGAAGATCGTTCTGCTGAGCACATCGGAAGGCGAAGACAAGCCGCTGAAATATCCTTCTATCTTTTTGAAGTCGGAGCTGATGCTGCTGACCAAAGTCGATCTGCTGCCCTACGTTCCCTTCAACGCGGATGTGGCGCGCGAAAACGCCAGGCGCGTCCATCCCCAGATGGAAATCATCGATGTGTCCAGCACGACCGGAGAGGGCCTCGATCGCTGGATGAAATGGCTGCGCGCGCGCCAGGAGCGGGCGAAGGCAAAGCTGCACACCGCAACGGTCCCACACTGATCGGCCTATCGGAAACCGCAAAGGGAGCCATGTGGCTCCCTTCTGCTATCTCCTTCTTGTCTCCTTTCTCCGCTGGCCCCGACTTTACGATTTATTGGGTGGTGGCGGCGTCGCATTGTCCGGATTAGTCCCCTTGTCAGGAGGCGGGGGCGGTGGATTGTCGGCCGGCGGCGGCGGTGTCACTGTCGTATCAGGATTCGTCGTCGAGTTTGGACTTACAGTGCTGGGCGTGGCGGACGGCGCATTCGGTGCTCCGCTGGGCACATTCGGCGCCCCAGTGGGAATGTTTGGCGCGGCAGTGGGCGTTTGGCCCTGTGCGCTTGGGGTTACGTTGGGACTCGCCGATGGTTCAGTTGGCATGGTTGAAGAATTGGGGGTGGTTACGGTGGGGGTATTTGTGGTCCCCGGAGTCGTGCTCTGTGGACTCATTCTGCTCTGCGAGTTGGGACTGTTGGAGTGTGCCGTTCCACGGGCCGTGCCGGTGCTTGAGGGCGTGCTTGACTGCGCGTACACCCAGCAGCCGCACAGCAGCACCGTGCTTGCCAAAAGACTTAGTCTCCGCTTCATGTTTCTCACCTTTGATTAGAAATCGAAATGGCTACGTTTATTGCGATGGGAAGCCCAAAACCGGAGATGCCTGCCTGACCATGCCGAAATCGAGGGTCACCAACCTGCCCCGGGTCGGCACTAACGGGCGGGTATCTTGCAAAGGCCGCCGTTTACAATGGTTTCTTACTTTGAGGTGTTGATGTCGTTCCTTCGCTACCTGATGCTGTTGTCGCTGGTGATTTGGATTGGCGGGCTGATCTTCGTTGCGTTCGTGCTGGCGCCGACGGTCTTTGCGGTCTTGCCCACCCGGCAACTGGCGGGCAATGTAGTCAGCCGCAGCCTGGGCATCATGCACTGGATGGCGATCTCATGCGGCGTGATATTTGCCGTGACCTCCATGATCGATTCGCGGATGGTGAATGGCGTTGCTGACCCGTTTGCGGCACGCAATCTTTTGATCTGCGCGATGATCATCCTGACGTTAGTTGGCATGTTCGGCATTGCGTCGCGGATGCTGGTCCTGCGTCAGCAGATGGGTGTCATCGACGATGTGCCGCTGGACGATGCCCGCCGGGTGGAGTTCAATCGCCTGCACGAGTGGTCCACGCGCATCGAGGGGATCGGTGCTGGTGCTCGGGCTGGCGTTGCTGTATCTGACCGCGCGGAGAATGACGTGAACCAGTTGCCAGTGGTCAGTTGTCAGTTGCCAGATGCAATTCGTGGAATTGTCATTACGAGCGAAGCGAGGAATCTGCTGTTGCTCGCGCTGGGAACAACCGTTGGCGGAAACAGCAGATCCCTCACGGCCTAAACTCTACCCCAACAAGCGCAACAACGGCGCTCGTTGGGGACCCCGGTTCGGCCGGTCGTGATGACAACTCAAAATCGTGAACCGCACATTCGGTGTGGAGCGCTCAATAAAGGCGTGGCCGCAGCAGCCAGCGAGAAGCGAAAGGCGAAAGGGCACTCATGAAAACCGGAATCATAGGCCTGCCACAAGTGGGCAAGACGTCGTTGTTCGTGATGTTGACCAAGCAGCAGGTAGCGCAGCGCAGCGGAAATCCTCGCGAGGCGCATCTCGGAGTCACCAAGGTCCCCGACGACCGCCTCGACCGGCTGGCCGCGTTGTATAACCCCAAGAAACTGATACACGCCAGCGTCGAGTTCGCCGACGTGGCGGCGCTGAGCCAGGAGGCGCTGAATGAAACCGCCTTCGCCGCGAATCTGCGCAATGTGGATGCCCTGGCCCACGTGGTGCGCGCCTTCGAGGATGACTCCATCGCGCATGTTGGCCCTATCGATCCGCTGCGCGATATCAAGAACATTGACTTCGACCTGATCGTCAACGATCTGGGACAAGTGGAAAAGCGGCTGGAGCGCGTCGAGAAAGACTTGAAGAAGATGAAGACGGCGGAACTGGAGCGCGAGCACGACTTGCTGAAACGCGCCAAGGCGCATCTGGAAACCGAGCGGCCGCTGCGCGAGATGGAGATGACCCCCGAGGACAAGAAGCGGGTGCGCGGCTTTATGTTCCTCAGCGAAAAGCCGATGCTGTACGTGCTCAATATCGGCGAAAGTCCGACGCTGGGAAAGGACCTGGAAGAAGCGGTTGCCAAATACGGAGTGACGGAAGTGGCGGCGCGGCCCAACACGGGTGCGCTGGCGGTCTGTGCCAAGGTCGAAGCCGAACTCGCCGAAATGAGCGACGAGGATGCCGCCGAATTCCTCGCCAGTTATGAGCTGAAAGAGAGTGGGCTGGTTCGGCTCATCCGCAAGACCTACGAATTGCTGGGGCTGATCTCCTTCTTCACCGTGGGCGAAGACGAGTGCCGCGCCTGGACCGTGGAGCGCGGATCGAAAGCGGTGCACGCCGCCGGCGCTATCCACACTGATCTGGAACACCACTTCATCCGTGCCGAGACCATCCACTGGGACCAACTGCTCGATGCCGGCTCAGAAGCCGAAGGACGCGCCCGCGGCACGCTACGCCTGGAAGGCAAGGAATACATCGTGAAGGATGGCGATGTGATGCACATCCGTCATAGTGGATAGTGGTCAGTGGATAGTGGATAGTTTCGAGTTTCAAGTTTCGAGTTTCTAGTTCAAATCTCAAGTTTCGCGGGTTTCAGGTTGAACACATTGCGGCTTCCGGTTTCGTATCTCTTGCTGTTGCCCATGGCTTCACCTCTGCAATCTGTTTCGCCTCACGCAGTCGCTGCCTAATCAATTCGGTACGAATATACTCGTCTCATCAGGCGACGGGGTGTACGATGACTCCGTCTATCGGAGGACTGATGCCGCCAAATTCGTCGCGCTAAGTGCTAACTTTTCCACGTGGCAGGCCGACAGAAATGCCGGGTCAAGTAGGAGTTGACCCGTTCGAGTATTGCTGCGTTGACCAGTTCTTAAAGCCGTTCGGATTGGCGGACGATGAATTACGTTTCGGCCTTGTCGGTGGCGGAAACGAATGGGGGCGTTGATGCGATTTATTTCCTCGTTAACCGCCGTCTGGTGCAGGATGATACCGATCTTGACCCTAGGACAGCAGTTAAGGTCAACCTCCTCGTCATTCAAGTAAAACAGAACCAAGGCTTTTCTCCGCCTGAGATCAACAAGCTAGTGTTCTTCTCTGACAACCTACTTGACCTAAGTCGTAAGCCCACCGATTACAAGACTACTTACAATGCCCAACTTCTTGAGGTAATGAGGGTATTCAAGGTTAAATACCAGCAGATTGCTGGGGCCTTTCCAGATGTGGGCATTGATTATTACTACATCACGAAAGCCGACGTGGACGAGAATAAGGATGCAAGGGGTTCAGCGGACAGAGTAAGAGAAAAGGCGCGGGAACATCCTAGTAACGCTACGTGCAATTTTCATTTTATTAATGCTCCACGACTTTGGGAGCAAGTTCAATTGCGAATTCCGCGAAGTAAACCTCTCCAGTGGCAGGATAGCCCACTAGAAACACAAGAAGGATTCGTTGGCTTGGTTAAACTGCATGATTATTGGAGATTCTTACTAGACGAGCATGGCGATTTACAAAAGCGCATATTTGAATCAAATGTTAGAGGATTTCAACAAAATACCCCTGTTAATGTTGGCATTCGCAAGACCTTAGAAGCCCCAGGTAAAGCCGATTTTTGGGAACTCAACACCGGCATCACGATTTTGGCGGGAAAAGCCAGCAAGGTGGGGTATAAGAAACTCGAAATTGATGATCCACAGATCGTCAATGGCCTACAGACTGACCTGCCCCCCGAAAAATAGTCCAGCGGAAATGTGACTTCTCCATTTACGATGGCCCGCTCAGGGCCAGAGAGGAGGAGTCGTGCGCAAGAGTCGATTTAACGAAGAACAGATCATCGCCATCCTGAGGGAGGCGGAAGCTGGGGCAGCGCCCGACGAGCTGTGCCGGCGGCACGGGATCACACGCGGGAGCCTGTACCGCTGGAAAGCGAAGTACGGCGGGATGGAAGTGAGCGAAGCACGGCGACTGCGGCAACTAGAGGAGGAAAACCGGCAGCTGAAGCACGCCGTGGCCGAACTGCTGCTGGACAAACGAGCGTTGCAGGCGGTGGTCACAAAAAAGTGGTAGGCCCGCAGATGCAGAGACAGGCGGTAGAAGTGATGCGCTCGGAAGCCGCGGTTTCGGAGCGACGCGCCTGCGGGCTAGTAAAGGCACATCGGGCGACCTGCCGGTATCGGCGGCGAAGGGTCGACGATCCGGGTTTGCGAGAGCGGCTGCGCGAGTTGGCTGCGACCCGGCGACGGTTCGGCTATCGGCGGCTGAAGATCCTGCTAAAACGCGAGGGCTTCGCAGCCAACCATAAACGAGTGTACCGGCTGTACGTGGAGGAGAAGCTGGGGCTACGGCGGAAGCGAGGACGGCGGAGGGTGCCGACGACCGCCGCACGCATGCCCCTGAAGCTACCGGTGCGCCCCGACGAGGTCTGGACCATGGACTTCACGCAGGATGCGTTCGCCAGTGGGCGCAAGTTCCGAACCCTGAACTTGATGGACGGCTTCACCCGCTACGCGCCGCGCATCGAGGTGGACACCTCGTTGCCAGGTCAGCGCGTGGTGCGGGTGCTGGAAGAACTGAAGCGAAGAGGTCGCAAGCCGGAGGCGATCGTGATCGACAACGGGACCGAGTTTACCAGTCAGGTGGTAGATCAATGGGCTTACGAGAACCAGGTGCAGCTGCATTTCATCACGCCCGGACGGCCCATGGAGAACGGCTTCATCGAGAGCTTCAACGGCAAGTTCCGCGACGAGTGTCTCAACGAGAACTGGTTCATCGATCTGGCTGACGCGCGGGAGAAAATCGAGAGCTGGCGCTGCGACTATAACCAAGTGCGGCCGCACTCGGCTCTCGGGTATCTTACCCCGGAGGAATTCGCAAAATCGTGGGCGACGAGGAACTGTGGAAAAGACGCGGGCGGCGCCCGCTTGGAAAACGCTGCGCGTTTCCCACTTTCCCACAGCCTCGACGGCTATGAGAAGGTGGTTACGAACGTAGCGCTGGAGAACCCAAACCCGGAGAAAGTCTCATTATCCCTGGACTAAAGATGGGGGGCAGGTCATTCACGTGCACCTTCCCATTAACGTATCCGTAAACCTTGTCCACAACATCATGTACAAACTTCTGATGTAGTTCGTCGTATACGGTAGCTTGGTCAGTGTAAACCTCTGAGCCGTGCTCAACTTGTTCCAATAGTTCATTCTGCAAAGTCTCGCGCTTCACGTTCGGCACAACCTTGGCTCGCACTTCGCGCAGATCGCGGTCTAGCATTCCAAACACAGGGGTCTTGCCTGTTGACCCTCCACGTCCGCCAAGCTGTGCGTAGCGTAGCCGCTTGTCACGGTGCATGTTCTTAATCTTGCCACCAATGAAACTTTCGTCCAGTTCGGTCGGGCCTCCACCACTACCAAGTTTCTTGTCAAACGAGCCAGTCTGTAGCGCAGTGCGGAGCCGATGCAAGACAAACCATGCTGACTTTTGAGTGATGCCCAAGGCTTTTCCCAACTCATAGCTGCTGATTCCGTTCTTGTCATTAACCAGCATCCAGAGCGCAGGGAGCCATTTGCTGAGCCGAATCGGAGAATCTTCCAGCAGGGTACCCACCTTGACGGTGAACTGCTTCCAGCATTCTTTGCACTTGAAACGTCGTTGTTTGGCGAGGTAATAATGCTCACGATGGCCACAGGCTGGACATATGGGTTTACCGTCCGGCCAACGGACGCGAGCCATTGTTTCAACACAAACCTGTTCGTCTGTGAAGTGCTGGATGGCCTCCTGTAGTGTCTTTGGGATAAAGTCTTTCATTGGAACCTCTTGCGCTACTACAAGGACAGTCTAGCCCAGCATTCTTGGTTTGTCAACTATATTATTACCCGTGCAAAGTATTGAATCGTAACGACTTAGATCGGCAATAATATACTTGACAGAAGTAAATCTTTGGTCTACACTGTCTTTGTCGTAACGTAAGAGGCTTATATGAAAGACTTTAACCCAAAGACACTGCAAGAAACCATCCAGTTCTTCAGCGAATTCGAGAATTGCCGCTTGTTTATGACCGCTCTGCGCTGGCCAGACGGCAAGAGATACGCTGCCCACGTTGCGGCTCGGAGAAAGTCAAATACCTCAATAATGCCCGCGTGTACTGGTGCGCCGAAGGCCACAAAACCCCTAAGTTCTCACTCAAGGTTGGGACAGTATTCGAGGACTCGCCCATTGCGCTGGAGAAGTGGCTCCCCGCCGTGTGGATGCTGGTAAACAACAAGAACGGCATCTCGTCTTGGGAACTGCATCGCGCCCTTGGTGTGACTCAGAAAACCGCTTGGTTCATACTGCATCGCATTCGGGCCGCCATGAAAAGCGGAGGGTTCATCGGCAAGATGGGAAGCAATGATGGTGGCGAGGTCGAAGTTGACGAAACTTTTGTAGGCGGCAAGCCGATCTATATGCATCGCAGCCGAAGAGAGGCTATTCAGAGAGCACGGAGCGCAATGCGGAAATGTGAGTTTCCAAGCCGCTATCCCGGAAAGACTGCTGTGCAGGGGATCTTGGATCGAGATGCCCGCCAGGTACGTGCCAGTGTGGTCAAGAACGTTAAGCGCGAAGCCCTGTGACCTGCCCCCCGAAAAATAGTCCAGCGGAAATGTGACTTCTCCATTTACGATGGCCCGCTCAGGGCCAGAGAGGAGGAGTCGTGCGCAAGAGTCGATTTAACGAAGAACAGATCATCGCCATCCTGAGGGAGGCGGAAGCTGGGGCAGCGCCCGACGAGCTGTGCCGGCGGCACGGGATCACACGCGGGAGCCTGTACCGCTGGAAAGCGAAGTACGGCGGGATGGAAGTGAGCGAAGCACGGCGACTGCGGCAACTAGAGGAGGAAAACCGGCAGCTGAAGCACGCCGTGGCCGAACTGCTGCTGGACAAACGAGCGTTGCAGGCGGTGGTCACAAAAAAGTGGTAGGCCCGCAGATGCAGAGACAGGCGGTAGAAGTGATGCGCTCGGAAGCCGCGGTTTCGGAGCGACGCGCCTGCGGGCTAGTAAAGGCACATCGGGCGACCTGCCGGTATCGGCGGCGAAGGGTCGACGATCCGGGTTTGCGAGAGCGGCTGCGCGAGTTGGCTGCGACCCGGCGACGGTTCGGCTATCGGCGGCTGAAGATCCTGCTAAAACGCGAGGGCTTCGCAGCCAACCATAAACGAGTGTACCGGCTGTACGTGGAGGAGAAGCTGGGGCTACGGCGGAAGCGAGGACGGCGGAGGGTGCCGACGACCGCCGCACGCATGCCCCTGAAGCTACCGGTGCGCCCCGACGAGGTCTGGACCATGGACTTCACGCAGGATGCGTTCGCCAGTGGGCGCAAGTTCCGAACCCTGAACTTGATGGACGGCTTCACCCGCTACGCGCCGCGCATCGAGGTGGACACCTCGTTGCCAAGTCAGCGCGTGGTGCGGGTGCTGGAAGAACTGAAGCGAAGAGGTCGCAAGCCGGAGGCGATCGTGATCGACAACGGGACCGAGTTTACCAGTCAGGTGGTAGATCAATGGGCTTACGAGAACCAGGTGCAGCTGCATTTCATCACGCCCGGACGGCCCATGGAGAACGGCTTCATCGAGAGCTTCAACGGCAAGTTCCGCGACGAGTGTCTCAACGAGAACTGGTTCATCGATCTGGCTGACGCGCGGGAGAAAATCGAGAGCTGGCGCTGCGACTATAACCAAGTGCGGCCGCACTCGGCTCTCGGGTATCTTACCCCGGAGGAATTCGCAAAATCGTGGGCGACGAGGAACTGTGGAAAAGACGCGGGCGGCGCCCGCTTGGAAAACGCTGCGCGTTTCCCACTTTCCCACAGCCTCGACGGCTATGAGAAGGTGGTTACGAACGTAGCGCTGGAGAACCCAAACCCGGAGAAAGTCTCATTATCCCTGGACTAAAGATGGGGGGCAGGTCAATGTTGCCCGCAAACAAAACGAACGATTGATGCAGATGCCTCTGCCTGATTCCTTGATTAGACTTTGCAAGCATGGCGTATGATAACCCGCATGAAGTCGGTGGGAGATGCAAGTGTCGTAACAATGCACGGCTGGACAATCCCGACGATAGCGTTATTCATCGGCCTTGCAGTCGGCGGCGGGGTTGTTGAAAGCTACCACCATTTTCAGGAGAAAAAAACATCGGAAGACTTCTCTCGACGGCTTCGCTGCAATGAAATCGCCAATCAGTATGCGAAGAGACAATCAAGCGATTCGCAGTCGGTGAGCGTTGAAATGGTGGGCTACAGCACAGCTTCTAATTCATGTGTGGCGTATTTTCACATTTGGAATCACATTGCGGCAAATTACCAAGTCCAAGAGTGGCAGGTTATGGATGTGCTTTCTGGGGAAATGCACAATTACGAGACTTGCACCGTACAGAGTGGTGAATGCGGTCGCGGTAACGATACCAAGTTCGGAGAAGAAAGCAGAGTTGCATTCCAACAAGCCCTCACTGGCCAGAAAGCGCAGGTAAAATAGAAAAGCCCCGGTGCCAGCCGGGACTCTCAGACGTTTTCTGTCGCCTGAGCGAATCTTCGCATAGGTCTGAACAGAATGCAAACCAAACTTGCAATGAGAGAGCAGGACGTAAAGCTAATGGAGTTTTTTGGTATTAAGACCCCCAAGCAAAAGCAGATGATCTACGACATGCTTACTCAACCGGAGGGGCCGCCAGCCACTCAATACGGTTCATCGGGACGAAAAAAACGGGCGAACCAAGCATCTGCTTATCGTCCGGCGGGCATTCACGCAAGAACTGACCCTCCAAATGGTCGCCAGAAATCCAAAAGCCGCTCAGGTCGCAGTACATAACGGTAACGGGCATCATTCCTTGGCCTGCGATCTTAATAACGGCGCGTCTATTCGTCACAAACTCAGCGGGTGAAAACGTTGTCATGGCAACTTTCTCCGAGGTGAAACTCACAATCTGCCGCAATTTACGCCGAAGGCGCTTTCCGTTGCAATGTGCAGTATCATGCAAGCATGAAGTCTAATCCCAAGCCGAGCGCCGAGTACACGAATTTCGAGAACGCGATGCGGGCGATCCTGCGAGCACCAAAGGCCGATGTAGAGCGGGAACTGGCGAGAGAAAAAGCAGAGCGAGCGACGAAGCCGAAGCGCGGTCCTAAACCGCATTCTTCGGCTTCCGGCCACGCTTCCGGCGAAAAGGGTTAGAAACTCGCCTCTTCCTCCTTCCCGGTCACTTCCTTGTAAGTGAGCCGCTTGCCAACGATCTGCGACAAGGCGAGTACAAAGCGGTCAGAGTCATTCAGTGGGTTGTCTTTCGTGGCGCGGTTATTAAAACGGAACACCTGTTCATCGGCGTACCGCTGCAAATGGAACGGTTCCACAGCAACATACGTCCCGCGCAGAGTCCGTTTGAATAAACTCCAGAAGTTCTCCAAGCCATTCGTATGCACGCGGCCCTTGACGTACTGTTCTGCGTGATTCACCACCTCGTGAACAAATTGCTCTTGTAGGCTGTCATAAGCAATTGCGTTGTCAGTGTAGACGCGAGAGCCATAATGCACGTTATTGAGAACCTCGGCTTGCAGTGACCTGCCCCCCATCTTTAGTCCAGGGATAATGAGACTTTCTCCGGGTTTGGGTTCTCCAGCGCTACGTTCGTAACCACCTTCTCATAGCCGTCGAGGCTGTGGGAAAGTGGGAAACGCGCAGCGTTTTCCAAGCGGGCGCCGCCCGCGTCTTTTCCACAGTTCCTCGTCGCCCACGATTTTGCGAATTCCTCCGGGGTAAGATACCCGAGAGCCGAGTGCGGCCGCACTTGGTTATAGTCGCAGCGCCAGCTCTCGATTTTCTCCCGCGCGTCAGCCAGATCGATGAACCAGTTCTCGTTGAGACACTCGTCGCGGAACTTGCCGTTGAAGCTCTCGATGAAGCCGTTCTCCATGGGCCGTCCGGGCGTGATGAAATGCAGCTGCACCTGGTTCTCGTAAGCCCATTGATCTACCACCTGACTGGTAAACTCGGTCCCGTTGTCGATCACGATCGCCTCCGGCTTGCGACCTCTTCGCTTCAGTTCTTCCAGCACCCGCACCACGCGCTGACTTGGCAACGAGGTGTCCACCTCGATGCGCGGCGCGTAGCGGGTGAAGCCGTCCATCAAGTTCAGGGTTCGGAACTTGCGCCCACTGGCGAACGCATCCTGCGTGAAGTCCATGGTCCAGACCTCGTCGGGGCGCACCGGTAGCTTCAGGGGCATGCGTGCGGCGGTCGTCGGCACCCTCCGCCGTCCTCGCTTCCGCCGTAGCCCCAGCTTCTCCTCCACGTACAGCCGGTACACTCGTTTATGGTTGGCTGCGAAGCCCTCGCGTTTTAGCAGGATCTTCAGCCGCCGATAGCCGAACCGTCGCCGGGTCGCAGCCAACTCGCGCAGCCGCTCTCGCAAACCCGGATCGTCGACCCTTCGCCGCCGATACCGGCAGGTCGCCCGATGTGCCTTTACTAGCCCGCAGGCGCGTCGCTCCGAAACCGCGGCTTCCGAGCGCATCACTTCTACCGCCTGTCTCTGCATCTGCGGGCCTACCACTTTTTTGTGACCACCGCCTGCAACGCTCGTTTGTCCAGCAGCAGTTCGGCCACGGCGTGCTTCAGCTGCCGGTTTTCCTCCTCTAGTTGCCGCAGTCGCCGTGCTTCGCTCACTTCCATCCCGCCGTACTTCGCTTTCCAGCGGTACAGGCTCCCGCGTGTGATCCCGTGCCGCCGGCACAGCTCGTCGGGCGCTGCCCCAGCTTCCGCCTCCCTCAGGATGGCGATGATCTGTTCTTCGTTAAATCGACTCTTGCGCACGACTCCTCCTCTCTGGCCCTGAGCGGGCCATCGTAAATGGAGAAGTCACATTTCCGCTGGACTATTTTTCGGGGGGCAGGTCAGTGGATATGGAAGCTGAAAAGGATGCCACGTTTGACGGTTCGGAACACGCATGGGTCGAAGAATTTCACGAATTATCGACCAAAGCTGGCGAACAAGAAATCTACGTTCGAGTATGGTGGCCTGGTGCCGATCTGAACGCCATCGGGTTCCAACCCCAGGTACATGAACGAGCGATTCATGTTCTCCTACAACGACAAGCGCCTTCGGGTTTAGCGAATGGCGTGTTATCACTTTCCCTTCCAAGTGAAGAACTGGTTGTTTATGAAAGGTACGTGAGCGAAACAGGCGAGATATGTCTAGCGTTGCATTGGCTGATCTGTGGGGTGGGCAGGGGTGAAGAAATGAACTTTTGGATTTCAACCAATCTGGACTTTTTAATCCTCGTAATTGGCGAAGCTCGTAAGGCGTGAGATCAAAACCACTAGACACGACTGCGCTCTCCTGTCAAAATGGAGTCGCGCAAGATCACGGTTGAACCGCTTCGCTTCCCCGCCTACCCAGCTTCGGAGCGTTCCGGCCTTTCCCGCCTGAAGTGTTGATGCCCTGCCTCAGAAAGCAGGGTACTCGCTGTGGTGTGTGATCGTCAACCGTTCAATATTCTTTTTGAACGAAAGCCATTTATGGCAATCCTCAGCGCGTACTTCGATGAAAGCGGTAAATCCCACAGCCAGCGCGTCGTGACCTTCTGTGGCGTGTGTGCTCCAGCCAACAAAATTCAGAGCTTTGAGGACGAGTGGAACGGCCTTTTGAGACGCTATGGGATGCCTTATCTCTCAATGAAAGAGGCACTCCGTCTCAAGAAACCGCTAAGTAAGAACGTGAAGGCATTAGGTAAGCGCGAAAGAATCGACGCTCTGGAGCCGTTCTCCGATTGCATTCGGGAGCATATTGAGTTAGGAATTTCTGTTGCTGTTGACGTTCAGGCTTACGAAAAAGACCTTTCGGTTGAGGCTCGGCGTCGGCTCGGAGGAAGTCCAGACCCGCATTACCTTGCGTTCATGAGCGGCATTATGGGACCAGTGGCCTATGTACAGAGTGACGATCATGTCAGTTTAATTTGCGATGATGACGAGGCCACCGCGCTTAATTGCTATCAGTTCTATCGTCGCGTCCGCAAGGTACACAAGCTCGCCCACGATAAACTTATCTCGATAAGTTTTGCTCAAGATCGCCAATTCCCGCCGTTGCAAGCAGCCGACTTTGTGGCTTCATTAGTCAGGCTAGAGGCTCACCGGCAGTTTGAGAACCGGCCATATGATTACCGTGAGCTATTCCTGCACCTCACAGCCCCACAATCTCCCGCTAAGATGATGTGGGGAATTTCTTTCTATGGAAGCGAGCGAATGAAGGCTTTCGGAAAGAAGTTAGAAAAGAATCCCCTTGGCACAAAAATAACCCATTTGCTCTGAGACTCCGCCCTGTCACGGCATCCCCACCTTAGCACAGAACTTCCGTCAGGTATATTATTGCCCTTAGATCTCGTAACAACTCTAATGTTTTGAATACTTTATGGGCAAAGTATTCAAAATAAACATCTTACAATTCGGGGGGGGGCGGGGTTAGCGACACCGGTCCTACTGCCGCTCTGTTATCCTGCTCGCTGCAAATGAACCCAATCATCCTCAGCATTCTGCTTGGCCTGACCGCTGCCGGGGCGAACGTTTTCGGCGGCGCGGTCATTGTGCAGAAGAACTGGGACCGCAGCTATCTGCGCTATTTTGTGGCGCTGGGGGCGGGTTTCATGCTGGCAACGGCGCTAGTCGAAATGGTCCCCGAGAGCCTGGCGCTCGCCGGGCGCAATGGAGCCTTGCTGCTGCTGGGCGGCTATCTGCTGGTGCACTTTTTCGAGCACACCATCACCCCGCATTTTCACTATGGAGAAGAGACCCACGCCGACGAGTATCTGCATTCCCACCGGCGCGTGTCGGTGCTGTTTGGCTTGATGATCCACGCGTTCTTCGACGGCATTGCCATCACCGCCGGCTTCCTCATTTCGCCCTGGCTGGGCTGGATCATCTTCCTGGCAATTTTCCTCCACAAAATACCCGAGGGCTTCACCGTGACCTCGGTGATGCTGGCCAGCGGCTTGAGCAAGACGCGGTCGTGGTTCGCGTCCGTGATGCTGGCGCTGGCCACGATGGCCGGCGTGCTCACCATGGCGATCGGCAAGCATGCCGTTAGCTACGGATTGCCCGTCGCCGCGGGAGTAACTATCTACGTCGCGGCATCCGATCTCATCCCCGAGGTGAACCGCGAGCCCGGCGTAAAGATGGCGCTGGTGGTGTTCATCGGAGTGGCCGCCCTATTCGTGCTCGATCACCTGGTGCATTTGCATTAGGGGTCTCACCAGTAATGCCGGCGTTGTTGTTGTGCCGGGCGGCAACACCGTGATTTCTTGCAGGTATAGGGGTCCTTCGACTCCGCGCCCTCCCGACCCGCAAAAGAAGCGGGTCAGACGGGCGCTCCGCTCAGGATGACAGCGTAAAAGGATATTACGACACTGAATGGAGCGACTGAAAGTCCGCACTACCCGATCCGCAAGAGTCTCGTTGCTGTTACTGCGTGGAGCCGCGCTTCGGTCGGAAGGCATAGAAATACCACTTCAAATATTGCGGCAACCACGCCCATATTTTGAACCGCGACTCGCCCTGGGTCCGACCACGCCAGGTTGTCGGTAACTCCACAATGCGATAGCCGGCCAGAAAAGCCTTCACGGTAATCTCGAGGCTGAGTTCGAAGCCCGCCTTGCTCTCGATCGTCATGTTCTTCAGGATTTTGCTGTCGTACAGCTTGAACGCATTGGTAGCGTCGTGGGTGGGAATCCCACGAAGCCAGTGCAGCGTGAGGCCGGCGACTCGCGACATCGCGCCCTTCAGCGGAGGCGCATCCAGCAACCGGCCGCCTGGCATGTAGCGACTGCCAACGACTACCTGATATCCCTGGCGATAGCAGTCAACCATTTGGTCCACTTGTGCGAGGTCATCGGAAAGATCGGCCATGATCACCAGCACCGGACCGCTTTCGACTTGAGCGAAGCCGGTGCGGATGGCCCCAATTACACCTCGTCCGACATTGTTTTCGACAGGAACCAGCCGCGTTTCTCCTGCCGAGATGATCTGCTGCAGGACGGGAACGGTGTTGTCTTCGTCGAAGTCATACACCACGAACGCCCTGAATCGCGAGCGGATTTGCGAGGTGAGCGCACTCCACAGGGCGGGAAAATTAGCGCCTTCGTTGTAAACAGGAATGACCAGGCTCAGTTCGGTCGAGGTGAGTTCAGGTACGACATCCACTAGATCTGACCCACTTCGATTTGCTCAGCGACCCAGGGAATGACTTCGTCCAGTATCGCGCTCAAGCTGGTGGTGGCTTCAAAGCCGAGCAGTTGCTTGGCCTTGCGTGCGTCAGGTGAGCGCTCCTGCACGTCATATTCGAACGGCGGATCGGAAACATGGCGGAACGGTTTGTTGTCGCCATGCACCTTGCGCCAAATGGTTTCGGCCAACTCCAGAACGGTGGTGCGCGTTGGAGTAGAAAGATTGAAGTCCTGATTGACCGCAGCAGGATGCTCCAGACAAATTTTTATTCCCTTGGCCAGATCGCCGCCATAGGTGTAGTGGCGAACTTGATTTCCAGAGCCGAGAATGTGGAGAGGATCCTGGCGCTTGAGCACCTTCTGCACCAAGTCGGGTACCACATGCGACATCGCCAGCTTCACGTTGCCGCTGTAAATATCATGGTCATGCAACGCCCGCTTCTCTCCTACGCCGACGCAATTGAACGGACGCACGATGGTGTAGGGCAGCTTGTACTGCTCCCACGCCCCCTGAACAAAATACTCAGTCGCCAGCTTCTGAAATCCGTACGTCGAACGCGGAGGCGGACAACGATGCTCGGCGCCTTCGGGAGTGGGATACTCGGAGGTGCTCTCGAACACCATGCTGGACGACATCACGGTTATCTTCTGCAGCTTCTGGCGTTGATGAGCATAGATGGCCGCATCGAAGGAGGCGGCAGTGATGCGTTCATTCTCCGCCAGCAGGTCGTAGGCGAACTCATGGAAGTAGCTGATGCCGCCGATCATTGCCGCCGAGGCAACAAAGTGATCGCAGTCGGCCAGCAATTCCTTCAGCAAGGAAACATCTTTGCAATTTGCCTCGACGAACTGATAGCGCGGGTGTTGGTCGTACGACTTCTCCACCCGCCCGTACTTGCTGAAGTTATCGACCCCAACAACTTCATAGCCCGCCTGAAGCAATTCCTCAACCAGGTAGCCACAAATGAATCCGGCCGAGCCAGTGACCAGTACTTTCATGACCGCACTCCTCCTGCCGCAACCGGTATCGGCGGTTGGGAAGACTCGGCGTGCCGCTCCGGCCAATAGTTCCAGATGTCAATCACAACCTTGTCGGCTGGGATCTGAAGATCGCGATAGGCCGCGTGAGGCGCTCCGAGCACAAAGATTTGAGCTCGGCTGAGGGCTTCGCTTAGCGGAACCAGTCGCGAGTCGGGCACGTACGGATCGGTGCAAAGGACCTCTTTGGCCTCGACTTCCAGCAGCTTCTTCAGCTTGTAAGACAGGCTGTCGCGATTGTCGTCGGACTCGCCCTTGAAAGCCATTCCCAGGATCGCAACCGTCTTGTCGGCGAGGCCGAGCGGGCGCATCTGCGTCACAACGAAGTCGGGAAGGCCCTCGTTGACCAGCATGGCAGCGTGTCCGAGAAAGAAATGATTGCTGGAGAACGCCGAAAGCTGCAAGGTGTCCTTGAGCAAACAAGGTCCGGCTGCAAAGCCGGCGCGCGCGAAGCTTCGCATCCGGGGATATTCGCGAGTGACCGCATCATGGATGCGGTAAAAGTCGAGGCCGTAGGTTTCGGCCAGCATATAGAACTGGTTCGAAATGGCGAAGTTCAGGTATCGCCAACTGTTGGTGAACAACTTGGCCAACTCCGCTTCCAGGGGCGACAACTCGATAACCGTGGATGCAATCGTGAGGAATAATTCTGTTGCCCTCTGTAGCGCCACCGGTTCGAAGGCTGACACGATCTGGGGCAGCTTAACCAATTCCTCCATAGCGTTGCCTTCGGCAATGCGCTCAGGACAGAACGCCAAATCAATATCGCGTCCCAGCGACTTTATTCTCTGATAAACCAGCTTGGTGACACCCGGGCTGACGGTGCTGCGCAGAATCAATAAGGTGCCGTCATTGATGTAACGGAGCATGCCGTCCACGCTCTGGTACAACTCGTTAACCGTGGGATTGAGGTGCCGGTCAACGGGCGTGCCGACAACGGTTATGACTACGTCCGCTAATCGCAGGCATTGCGAGTCCGTGGTGGCTGTCAGAGTCTTGCCCAGGACTTGGCGCAGAACGGGCTCAGCTCCCGCTTCGCGGAAAGGCATCTGGCCGGAGTTGATTTTTTCGACCTTGGCCGCGTCGATATCGAGGAGAGAGACCGACAATCCACGGCTGGCCAGTACGATCCCCAGCGGCAAGCCGACGTGTCCGCAGCCGCCCACAATGACGAGGTTCTGTTGAGTTGACAAAGCAATATCCTTAGTCCGTTGTTAGCAGGGCGTTGAAGCGCAATTTTACCGTATCTGTAAGTCGGCGTCGCGCTGGAGCTCTGCTGCCGTCACCGAACAGTCAATCGCCAACGTGCCTGCTAATTTCCGGCCTTCAAGTTAGCTATGGGTTGGCTGCTCTTCAACGAGCGCTCTCGGCAAGACTTTTAGTTGCGTTAGGTCAAACTGTTGCGTACGATGACAAGTGCACGGCGTCGGGAACAGTTGCGGTTCATGATTCTCGGGATTCTTACTTAGGTGGAATCGCTGAGGGAGTGAACTGGGCTGGAAAGAATATGCAAACATTTGCACCGCTTGCATTCAAAGTTTTGCGATTCCGAAAATCCATGACAAGAACTGCTTGATTATCAGCTATTTATCGAATATGCTATTCTGCACTCTCGGCCAAATAATTGCACATACCCCAAAGGGATTGCCAGAGAAATCAAACAGGGAGTGAGAACCGTTGGCGCTGGCCGGCACCAAAACGACGAGTACTGCTTTGACTACCCCAGTCGACGAACAAGTCTTGTTGGACGACAGTAGCGCTGCGAAATCTTCCACCTTGTGGCAGACGCTCAAGCCGTTCGGTTGGCAAGGGTTGTTGTTGGTCGCAGTCTTGGTTGCGCTATACGCACCGGTTTTGAGGGCTCTGGTTCGTCAGTGGTATAACGATGCCGACTATTCTCACGGATTTCTAGTTCCCTTACTGACGCTTTACCTGCTCTGGCAGAGGCGGGAAAAGTTGGGCCGGGTTGTGCGCCGCCCGTCGCCGTGGGGAATGTTAGTCGTTTTGTTGTCCCTCGGACTGCTATTTCTCGGAAGCTTGGGCGCGGAACTTTTCCTGGCACGGGTCTCGATACTGGGCACCATCTGCGGGCTGATCGTCTACTTTTGCGGCGCCCCGTTGCTGCGCGCCATGGCTTTCCCTTTAGCGTTTTTGCTGTTTGCGATTCCGATACCCGTCCTGATTTACAACGAGATTGTTTTTCCGCTGCAATTTGTGGCCTCCAAATTCGCCACTTCGACGTTGGAGATGCTCAACCTGTTTCCCGTCATGCGTGAAGGCAACGTTCTGATTTTGCCCAACATGACGCTGGAGGTGGTGGAGGCCTGCAGTGGCATTCGGTCATTGATGTCGCTGCTGGCCCTGGCTGCCGGCTACGGGTATCTAGCGGAGCGCAGCACCGCCGTGCGCTGGCTGTTATTCCTGGCCATGGTTCCCCTGGCCATTATCAGCAACGGTACCCGAGTCATGATAACGGCTTTGATGGCGAACTACATCGGTCGCCGCGCCGCCGAGGGATTCATGCATGAGTTTTCGGGTTGGGTGATTTTCGTAGTGGCCACGGTGTTATTTTTAGGATTGCACAGCTTGACCATTGTGGTGCGCAAGAGACTGGGATGGCTGCCAAAAGATGGAAGCCCCCTTGCAAAGGCTAAGGTCAGTCAATGAAATCCGGTATCCGCTATTGGCTCATAATTGCCGTGTTAGTGGGGGCGACAACCGCGATGGCTTATCTGTCGCACGGAGAATCCACTCCGCCAGCCAAGCCGCTCGCCGAATTTCCCGCCCAGGTCGCGGGATACACCAAGGCTGGCGATTGGGCACTGGACCAGGCAACTTTGGATATACTGGGCGTGACCGACTATCTCAACCGTGCTTATGTCTCCAAGTCCCAAGGCTTGATCACCTTATACATTGGGTATTTCCGCAGCCAGCGCACCGGCGCCTCCATCCACTCTCCCAAGAACTGCCTGCCGGGATCGGGATGGACGCCGATGACGGCGACCGTCTATCAGCTTCCGCTGGACGACGGGCGTAAGGTGCCCGTTAATCTTTACATCGTCCGCAAGGATTTGGACGAACAACTCGTGTTGTATTGGTACCAGGCGCACGGCCGCGTAGTGGCCAGCGAATACTGGGGTAAGTTTTATTTGGTGTACGACGCGATGCGCTTGAACCGCACTGACGCCGCTCTGGTCCGTATCACCACTCCGATCTACCAGGGTGATGAGGAGCAGGCGCGCACGCGGGCGCTGGCGTTCGCAAAACAGATTACAACTGACGTCGATCAGATCATTCCTCGGTGACTCAGGAGAAGGCATGCGTAACCGCTACATCGGCTTTGTGGTAATGGCTGTACTGTCAATCGTTTTCGTGGGTTGTACTCGCAACCCGGAAACCGCCAAGCGCAAGTACGTAGAGAGTGGCATGAAGTATATGGAGCAGAAGAAGTACGATTCTGCCGTGATTCAATTCAAGAAAGCCTTGCAAGTTGATCCACGATATGCCGAAGCCCATTATCAGTTGGGAGTCGCTCAAGTGGACTTGCAGCACTATCAGGAGGCTTACAAAGAGCTGAGCGAGGCGGTTAACCTCGACTCCAAGCACATCAAGGCGCATCTTGAGTTGGGAGGCTTATTAATGGCCGCGCGTCAGTTTGGTAAGCCGGACGACGTGTGTCCCCCGGACCTGCCATACCAAGTGACCTCAGCTATCTGCGAAGCCCGCTACGTGGTTAAGCTTGACCCCAACAACGCGGACGCATTGGTCCTGCTGGGCAATGCCCTGACGGCGGGAAGGCAGCCACAGGACGCCGTTGACGCCTACACGAAGGCGATTTCCGTGAAGCCAGACGACGCTGAGGCATATCTCCATCGGGGGATGGTGTATGCCTTTATGAAGCAGGACGCTTCCGCCGAACAGGACATGCGCAAAGCCATCAGCCTGGATCCGCGAAAGTTGTCGGCCTACGCAAACCTCGCCAGCTTCTACTTTTACAAGAAGGACCCCAAGAAGGCGGAAGAAGTGTACCGGCTGGCGATCCAAAATAATCCGGAATCGCCAGCTCCCTACCTGCGCCTGTCAGGCCTGCTGTTGCATGAAGACCGCAAAGCGGAGAGCGAGCAGATCATTCAGCAGCTGCGCGACAAGCAGCCGACCTCGGCGGAAGTCTCCATCTCGGTGGGCGACTACTATCTGGCTTTAAGAAATCCTGAAGCTGCCCTCAAGGAGTACCAGCGCGGTCTGAACTATGACCCCAAGAACCAGGAGTTGCAACTGCGGGTGCTGGAGACCTTGCTCAGTACCGGCAAGATTGACGATGCCAGCAAAATGGCCGATAGCATGCTGAAAGACAAGCCGGGCGACGTCACAGCGCGCATTACCCACGCGCGTATGCTGGCCATTAAGGGAAACAGTGCCGAGGCCATCACTTCGCTGCGTGACGTCATCCACGACGCTCCCGAAAATGCCCAGGCGCACTTCATTCTGGGACAGGTGCTGCGCCAAACCGGCGATCTGCCCGCGGCCAAAAGCGAGTTGCAAGAATGCGCCAAGCAGATGTCCTATAAGCGTCAGCCGGACAACCCGATGGTCCTCAAGGCACTCGCGGAAACCTATCGCGACTCGCGCGATTACGATACGGCCAGAGAATACGCAGTCCGTTTGGAAAAGCTGAATGAAAACAATCCTGAAGCCCATTTCCTAAACGCAACCATCGATATTGGTGCCAGGGAGTATCCTGCCGCTCTCGATGAATTGAAGGAAGTGCAGAAGACCGCGCCCAACGATCCGATGGTCCACCTCAACATGGCATTCGCCTACTCGGGACAGAAAAAATATGCTGAGGCGGAACGCGAATTCCAAGCTGCCCTGAAGGCGTACCCGACATTTGACACGGCCTGGGCCGATTACGTCGCTTTGATGTTTGCCACCAACCAGCCGGCCAAGGCGCTGGCATTGGCCAACCAGTACGTCACCGCCAATCCTAACCGGGCTTCCGCGCACTTCCTGAATGGTTCCGCCCTGGCGACGACCAGAAAGTACGAACCTGCCATGGCAGAATTCCAGAAGGTGCTTCAAATTGAGCCTAAGTCGACCATGGCTTACGTTCGCCTCGCCCAGATTGATCTGTTGAGGGGACAACCCGACGCAGCTCTGGATTACTACCAGAAGGCACTTGCACTGGAGCCCACCTCGCCTATGGTGAATACCGCGATTGGCGATGTTTATCTGAGCAAAGGCGACTTGAAGTCGGCAGGCAAGTACTTTCAGACGGCTTTAGCGCAGAATTCTCGTGACCCGGTCGCCGCTAACAATCTGGCATGGGTTTATGCTGTTCAGGGCGAAAACCTTGACATGGCGCTGAGCCTGGCGACGCAGGCAAAACAAACCGCCCCCGATATGACCGCGGTCAATGACACCCTCGCCTGGATCCAGTACAAGAAAGGCAATTATCGCGTCTCCATCTCGCTCGCCGAAGATGCGGTCAAAAAGGAGCCGGAGAAGGCTGACTACCGCTATCACTTGGGAATGGCCCTCAACGGAGCTGGGGAAAGAGGCCGTGCCAAGACTGAGTTGCAGAAGGCACTGCAATTGAACCTCAAGGGCACGGACGCCCAGGACGCACAGAAAACCTTGGCGTCTCTGCAATAGCGGTTCTGCCGATTATTGAGACTGCGCTGCTGCGCTGCCGGTTCGGGTGCCATTCCCGGCGAATTGGTGTTGGGGGTTCGCTGGCGCGGCGACGCAACGCGGTAGCGACGGAGTCCCCGGAGGGCCCAGGCAGATTGCCGCAGGCCCTTCCGATTATGCTGTAGGGCATGAGCATTCGTGTGATTTGCGCCCTAGCGGATCATTGAAGAATTAAGCACCTCTCGGGACCGCAGCATTCCGGTACTTCCATCGTGCGTGGATGCCGACCGGCCTCCGGCCCTCGAGATCGCGATTGGCTGCCCGTTTTCCCCTTGCTCTTCCTCCGGTCGCGCAACACCGGGACCGAAGCAAAACTCCACCTCCGAAAGGCCACCCGCCAGGTAAATTTTCGGGAAGTTGAATCGGGCTCGCCTTCCTGCTAATCTAACTAACTGGTTAATTAACAAAATGCCGCTCCAAGTCTCATCTGCGACCCGGCGAGGAACTCGTCGCCAACCCGCGGCAAGCCGCAGCGCAATCCTACAGGCGGCGCTCGTCGAATTTGCCCAGGAAGGCATTGCCGGGGCGCGCATGGACGCCATCGCAGCGGCTGCCGGCGTCAACAAGGCGCTGCTCTACTACTACTTCCGGGACAAAGAAGCGCTGTACGGCGCGGTGCTCGATGATTTTTTTGTCCGCCTGCTGGCTCGCGTCACGCAGGCTTTCGATGGGGCGGGTCCGGCCGGCGAGCGTCTGCTCAACTATGCGCGCGCGCATTTCGATTGCATCTCCGAATCTTTGCACTACGCCAGGCTCTTCCAGGGAGAGTTGATGAGCGCCGGCAGGGGAAAGGCGTCACACCTGACGCGGGTGGTGGAGCGGTACATTCGGCCTATCTCCGTGCGGCTGATTGCGGTGCTGCAGGAAGGCATTGCCAGCGGAGAATTTCGGCACGTGGATGCCATGCAATTCGCGCCATCGATTGCCGGAATGATTGTTCACTACTTTGTTGTGGCGCCTGTGGCGCGGACGCTGTTCGCGATAGATCCCTTTTCGCAGCAAGCCCTCCAGCAACGGCGCGCGGCCGTTCTCGATTTCATCGCGGCGGCCTTGTTCGCGGACCAATCCGCCGGAGTGAAGCTGGCGGCGAAAGTGGCAAGCCGCGCCGAAGCGCAGCCAAGGGTTGCGTCGAATGTGGCTAAGACATCCACGCGCCGCTTCAGGGTGCAAGGAAAACGCAAATGAAGCCCAGTAAATTCTTCATCCTTCTATTCGTTCTGCTGGCGATCGCGACCGGATACTACTTCTATTCCACCGATCGCACCACCGAGACCGTGCTCATCGGAATCGTGGATGCCAATCAAGTGATCGTGAGCTCCAAAGTCATGGGGCGGATTGAAAAGCTGAATGTGGATGAGGGCTCGAAGGTCAAGGCCGGAGACCTGATCGCAGAGATCGACTCCGCCGAACTTGAGGCACAAAAGAACGCGGCTGAAGCCATGATCCGTTCCTACGATTCGCAAGTTTCTTCTCTGCGCGCCACCGAGGCGGATACGCTGGGTGAAACCAATAGCGGCGTGGTGAATGCAGGGGCGCGGCTGGCGGCAGCGAAAGCCACGCTGGTGCAGGCGGAAGCTGACCTGGCTCGGATTAAGAGCGACTCCCAACGCATGATTGCGCTGGCCCAGATGGGTGTCGAATCCGAACAGGACCGGGTACGCGCCGACCAGCAACTGAAAGCGCAACAGGCCGTGGTGGTGAGTGCGCAGAAGAATGTCGATGCGGCACAGGCTGACCTGAGCACCGCCATCGCCAGGATCCACCAGCAGGGCGCAGCGGCCAGTAACGTGGCCGCCAACCAGGCCCAGGTCGCCAACGCGCGCGCCCAACTGGCCGAGGCCGAAACCCGCCTCGGCTACACGAGAATCTACGCCCCGGTGACGGGAACGGTTTCGGTGCGGGCCACGCGGCAGGGCGAGGTTGTGAATCCGGGAACGCCAATCGTCACCATCATCGATTTCAGCGACACTTGGGTGCGTGCCGAAGCTCCGGAGACGGAAGCAACCTTCGTGTCGGCGGGTGACAAGCTCAAGGTGCGCCTGCCGGCGGGGAAGCCAATCGAGGGCACGGTGATCTTCAAGGCGGTGGAGAGCGATTACGCCACCCAGCGCGACGTTAGCCGTCGCAAGCGCGACATCAAGACCATTGGCCTCAAGCTGAAGGTCGATAATCCCGACGGCGCGCTCGTCCCCGGAATGACCGCCGAAGTTTTGCTTCCGCAACAACTGACGAAAGGTGCGCGATGAGCTGGTTCAGTCCAAAATCAAAGCCCACAGCGGCCTGCGACGCGGCGCCCAACGGCGATGCCATCGTGGTGGACCACGTCACGAAGAAGTATGGCGACTTTACCGCGGTGGACGACGTTTCCTTCAACGTACACCAGGGCGAAATTTTTGGATTGCTGGGACCGAATGGCGCCGGCAAATCCACGCTCATTCGCATGATGACTACGCTGCTGCCACTGACCAGCGGGCGGGCGCTGATCAATGGGTTCGACGTCGCCAAACAAGCGGACTCAGCGCGGCACTGCATGGGCGTCATCCCGCAAGCGCTGACCAGCGACATCGATCTTACCGTGGAAGAAAATCTCAGCATTTACGCCAAGCTGTACGGTGTTTCCGCCGCCGATCGTAAGCGCAACATCGATGACCTGCTGCAAACGGTGGACCTGACGAAATGGCGCAATGCGCAGACCAAGACACTTTCCGGCGGTATGCGCCGGCGGCTGGAGATCGCCCGGGGGCTGGTACACAGCCCGAAAATATTCTTCCTCGATGAGCCGACAACGGGACTAGATCCGGTGTCGCGCGTAGCGGTATGGGAGATGCTGACCGAGGTCAAGAACCGGCGCGCGCTGACCATCCTGATCACGACGCATTATATGGACGAAGCTGACAGGCTTTGCGATCGCGTGGCCATCGTGGACCACGGCAAGCTGGTGGCGCTGGATTCTCCAATGGCGCTGAAAGCGAGCGTGCCGGGAACCAACGTCATTGAAGCTCAGTTCCTGAATGCGCCGGCGGACTGGCACGAAGAATTAGGAAAGCTCGAGGACGTCACCTCGGCACAGTCGGTTGGGGCTGACATGTACCGCATTCTCAGCAGCAATGGTTCGAAGACAACCACGGAACTGGTGGAGCTTGCGGTGCGCTCCAACGTGCAAATCAAATCGCTGTCGGTACAGAACACTACTTTGGACGACGTGTTCGTTCACTACACCGGTCGGCAACTGCGCGATGAGCAGGTGAAGGCCTACAGCTTCGTCATGCCAGATCGCCCGGGGATGCGGCCATGAACAGGATGTGGGCAATTGTCGAGCGCGAGCTGCGCAAGTTCTTCCGCTCGCCCGCACTGATGCTGGTCGCCATGGTCTTTCCCCTGGTGCAGCTCATCGTGCTGGGCAACGCATTCGGCGGCAAGATCAAAGAGGCGCGCCTCGGGGTTGTGGATCAGGACCACGGTACGCAGGCGGTGAAGGTGCGCGAGGCGCTGGCGGCGGTGCAGTCCAATGCGCGGACGTTTTTTCCGGTGCCTTACGACAACGACAAGCAGGCGATGGAAGACGTGCGCACCGGAAAACTGGACGGCGCCATCATTATTCCGCCGGAATACTCACGCCGCGTTTATGAGCAAAACCATCCGCGGATTGCGCTGGTGGTGGACAACACTGACAACTTCATGAGCTCGACCCTGGAGCAGGAGTTCAGCGGACTGACCACGGCGCTGAATAATCCCGATGTCGAGCCCTCGCGCATCGTACAACAGATTACGCTCGACACGGTTGAGCTGTACCCCTACATCGAGTACATGAAATATCTGCTGCCCGGATCGATCGCGCTGGCCATGTTCGTTTCGGTCATGATCGGCGGCGGCATGTTGTACATCGACGATAAGGCGCGCGGGGTGCACGAAGGTTATCTGGTGACGCCGATCACCAAGTTCGAACTGGTGGCCGGACTGAATGTTGCGGGCGCACTGAAGGCGATCATGGCGGGCATTGTGATCACCGTACTGGGATCGCTGTTGGCGGGATTGGGGACGGTCTTCACGCCGCAAAACATGCTCTACGTTTTTCTCATGGTGGTGGCCACCTCGCTAGCGTTTAACACCATGATGTTCCTGCTGATGGTGCGGGTCGAGGACCCGCTGGTGCCACGCGCCATGTTCGGAATTCTGAACACCCTGCTGTTTTTCCCCAGCGGCGCCATCTATCCCATTAAGGCGTTTCCGGCGTGGCTTCGCGGAATCGCCTATGTCGATCCCTTTACGTACGCGGTGCACGGCTTCAAGTCAATTCTGCTGAAGGATGCGGGCTTCGCGGCGATCCGCATGGACCTGCTCTATCTAACGGTTGCGGCGGCCTTCATGATCACGATTGCCACCGCGCTGTTCAAGCGGACGCTCTAGCCGGCGGGGGCGCCCGTCGCCTTAAGAACATTCCAGATCACCGGCAAACTCTCGTCCGCGGGCGGCATCTTCTATTGCTTAGGGGATTGTCCTGGCAACACAACAAGATTTTCATCTTAGGAGGACGGCATGAAGAGTTTCCTGATTGGCTTGGGGCTGGGAGTTGGCCTTGGCATCTTATTTGCTCCCATGAGCGGCGAAGAGGCGCGCAACAACCTGACCGATCGCGCTAACGATCTAGCGAGTTCGGCGCGCGAGACCTTCGAGCAGAACCGGGACCGCGTGCAACGTGGAGTGCAATCCATTCGCGGGACCGCCGAGCGCGCTATGGGTAAGGTCCGTTCCGCTACCAACCCCACGGGTACGGAAAGCCATTCGCCTAGCGGCGTTTAGATTTGCTTCCAGGAATTGTCCACCACGGCAGACAGGCATATCGTCTGCCTTTCTTTCTTGTGCGGCATGGACCGTGCTTAGGCGCGGGGCCAACTCATCAACGATCCCCGATTTCGGTTATTCTGTAGTCTCTTAATCGCTTCCGCAGAGAGGAACTCATCATGCAAGTCTTAGAGAACTGGCACCCCCAGGGCGTTACCGTTTACATGGACGACAAGCGCTTCGTCAAATGTGTACTGACCGATTGCAAACTTATTTATGGCGGCGGAGACGTGACTTGGGAGAACACCCAGTTCGTAAACTGCCAGCTTACCTTCGATGGCGCTGCGCAACGCACCGTCGCCTACCTGCAGAACTTCGGCTTGATGAAGCCGCCAGTGACCAACGCCACGCCCTCGGCGCAGCCAAACTCGGGAGTGAACTAGCCGCCTTCAGCATTCACCGGTGAGCCCTCAGCCAAACCGGCAAGCAGTGACGCTTCCTGCTTTGCTGTCGGAACTCGACAGGATTGCAAGAGCAACCCTTCCTAATCTTGCGGCTTGACAACCCCCGCCTATTTCGATAATAGTAGAAATATAGAGGGAGAGCAGGTCCCGTGCCCAAGAAGCAGGATCCCGAGAAAATTATCCGCTACGCCGACATGCTCTCGGCGATGGGGACCGAGCCCCGCCTGCGCATCATGCAATTGTTGTTGTCGGCGCATCCCGAGGGCCTGGTGGTCGGCGAAATCGGGGACGAGCTGGATATTCCGAGTTCGACGCTGTCGCACCATCTCGACAAGCTGAAGAACGAAGACCTTGTGAAGGTGCGCCGCGAAGGGACCTTCCTCTGGTACACGGCGAATGCGGAAGCTCTACAAGAGCTGCTGGGCTTTCTCTACGCCGAATGTTGCACGCGCAATAAAGCGGTCAAACCGGAAAACATCATCACGATATGCAAATAGGAGAACGGCATGAGCACTGATATCAAGGAAGTGGTGAAACAGAAGTACGGCCAGGCGGCGCTCCGCGTCCATACCGGAGGCAGCTCCTGCTGCGGCGCATCTGCGGCGACGGATGCGTGCTGCGATCCGATCACGATGAACCTGTACGACGACACGCAGGCCAGCCAGGTCCCGGAAGGCGCGCTGAAAGCCTCGCTGGGATGCGGCAATCCGACGCTGCTGGCGCAGCTCAATCCCGGCGAGACGGTGCTCGATCTAGGCTCGGGCGGCGGCATTGATGTGCTGCTCTCCGCCAAGCGCGTCGGGCCGACCGGCAAGGCCTATGGGCTCGACATGACCGACGAGATGCTGGCGCTGGCGCGGGAAAACCAGCGCCAGGCGGGCGTGGAGAACGTGGAATTTCTCCGCGGCGAGATCGAGAACATTCCGCTGCCCGACAATTCTGTGGATGTGATCATCTCCAATTGCGTCATCAATCTTTCTGCTGACAAAGATCGCGTGCTGAGGGAGGCCTTCCGGGTGCTCAAGCCGGGGGGCCGCTTCGCCGTCTCTGACGTTGTGGTACATGGCGACGTGCCTGCCGAGGTGCGTCAAAACGTTCTCTTGTGGGTGGGTTGCATTGCCGGCGCGCTGCAGGATACTGAGTACATTTCGAAGCTCGGGGACGCGGGATTCGAAGCCATCGAGATCGAACCGACGCGGGTCCACAAGGTCGAGGATGCGCGCGTTTTCTTGCATGAGCAGGGGGTTGACGTGGATACCCTCGCGCCGCAGGTGGATGGCAAATTCATAAGCGCATTTATTCGGGCGAAGAAGCCGCAAACTCAAAAGCGAAACTCTAAGGGATAACGACGATGCAGGGACGTTACAACGTACTTTTTCTGTGCACAGGAAACTCGGCGCGCTCCATCATGGCCGAGGCGATCCTGAACTACAAAGGCCGGCCGAACTTTACCGCTTACAGCGCGGGCAGCCAACCAGCGGGCACGGTGCGGCCGGAGGCGCTGGCTCAAATCGAAATGGCCCGCCTGCCCACCACTGGGTTGCGCAGCAAGAGTTGGGACGAGTTCGCTCGTCCGGGTGCGCCGGAGATGAACTTTGTCTTCACCGTATGCAACAACGCTGCCAAAGAAGTATGCCCAGTCTGGCCGGGCCAGCCGATGACTGCGCACTGGGGAATTCCCGATCCTGCAGCAGTCACCGGTTCGCCCGACGAAATCGAGCGCGCTTTTCGCGATGCTTTCATGGCTTTGGACCGCCGCATCGGCCTGTTTCTGTGCTTGCCGCTTGCCAGCCTCGGTCACCTGGCAATCAAACGGGAGATCGACAGGATCGGCCAGCAGTGACAAACCGTCGCGGCCCCGCGGCGAATCTCATTCACCTAAGGCTTATCTGACAGTGTGGGATATACGATGCACAATAAAGTGACCGCCGGTCTCGGCTTTCTCGATCGCTATCTGACGCTGTGGATCTTCGCCGCGATGGCGGTCGGTGTGCTTTCGGGATGGGCGCTTCCTGGCATTGTTCCTTTCCTCAATCATTTCAACGTTGGCACAACCTCCGTTCCGATTGCGGTGGGGCTGATCCTGATGATGTACCCCCCGCTGGCGAAGGTGCGCTACGAGGAGCTGGGCGAGGTCTTCCGCAATAAGAGAATTCTCGGCCTGTCGCTGTTGCAGAACTGGGCGATCGGTCCGGTGCTGATGTTCGTGCTGGCCATTGTCTTTCTCCGCGGCTATCCGGAATACATGGCGGGACTAATTCTGATCGGACTGGCACGATGCATCGCCATGGTGATCGTCTGGAACGAACTGGCCAAGGGCGATACACAATATGCCGCCGGCCTGGTGGCGTTCAATTCGGTCTTCCAGGTCTTGTTCTATTCCATCTACGCGTGGATCTTTGTGACCAAGTTGCCGGAATGGTTTGGTCTGCGTGGTTCCGTGGTCAACGTTTCGATTCGCGACATCGCGGGCAGCGTATTCATCTACCTCGGCATCCCGTTCCTTGCCGGAATGTTGACTCGCCTGGTGTTGGTTAAAGGGAAGGGAAGGACCTGGTATGAAAAGACCTTCATCCCGCGCATCAGCCCGATCACGCTCGTAGCGCTGCTGTTCACCATCGTGGTGATGTTCTCGCTGAAAGGTGACTATATCCTGCGTCTCCCACTCGACGTGGTGCGCATCACGGTCCCCCTGCTCATCTACTTCGTGCTGATGTTCCTGGTTTCGTTCTTCCTGGGATACAAGCTCAAGGCCGACTACGCCAAGTCCGCGACCCTGTCCTTTACTGCGGCGAGCAATAATTTTGAGTTGGCGATTGCCGTAGCCGTCTCGGTGTTCGGCATTAACTCGGGTGAGGCGTTCGCCGCCGTGATCGGTCCCCTGGTTGAAGTGCCGGCGATGATCGGCTTGGTCAACGTGGCGTTGTACTTCCAGCGTAGGTATTATGGCGTCGCAGCGACGGGAGAATCGGTCATCCCCATCTGCGATCCTGCTGGAAGATGAAACTCATGGCTTGGCTCTGCTTTACTTTGGCGAGGGCCTACGTCAGAATAATGACCAGCAAATCGGGCCTAGCGAGGAATTCCGTGAAGTTTCGAGGATGGCTACTGACGTTGTTGTTTGTGCACGTTCTGCTGCACCCGCTGGTGCATCTGATCGGCACATCAGAAGTGGCAAATGGCCTCGCGCGTGTCACCGCCAGCTCGACGCAACCAGACAGCAGTCTAGCTACAGGCGATCAATGCGAGCTTTGCCGCGTTGGACATAACACAATTATCACCCCTCAACGGCCACAAGCCGATCTATTGAATCCGCGATGGATTCGAGTCGAGCTTCAGGCCGTAAATTACGCGTCGCTTCAAGCCGACTACAGACTCCCCTCTCTGGCGCCTCCCAGCCTCTAATCCAAACTCACAATTCTGAAAACTGGTGATGGCGCGTCCTCGAACGCGCTCATGCACATGCATTTGCCATTGCTCTTGGCGTGCTGCCCGCATTTTGTTGCGCGGGCCAAGCACGACCACGGAGCCAGCGAGATTGGAGAAGAAATGATTTCGACACAGGAAACAAACCAGACGCCTTTGCAGTACAAGTTAATCAGTGCGATTGCGGTATTGATGTTCTGTTTAACGCTTTGCGTCAGCAGCGCAAGCGCGCAGACCACAGGAAACGCATCGCTGAGCGGTATTGTTTCCGATCCGTCGGGTGCGGTAGTGCCGGGAGCGACCGTGGAGATCCACAATCCGGTCAGCGAATTCAGCCGGTCAACCACCACCGACAGCGCCGGCCGATTCAGTTTCCCAAATGTTCCGTTCAATCCTTACCACCTCAGAGTCACCGTGGCCGGGTTTGCTGCTTATTCGCAAGACGTTGATGTGCGTTCTGCTGTGCCGCTAGCCCTCAAAATCACTCTGCAAATAGCTGGTTCTGCGGAAAGCGTCACCGTGCAAGGCGAGGCCGCCGATCTTTTGGAAAACGATCCCACGTTTCATACCGACGTGGACCGCAGTCTGTTCGAGAAGCTTCCGCTGGAGAGCACGTCCTCAGAGCTAAGTTCGCTGGTCACGCTGGCGTCGCCGGGAGTTGCCGCCGACTCCAACGGCCTCTTTCACGGAATGGGCGATCACGCTTCGAACTCATTCTCTCTGGATGGCCAGCCGATTACCGATCAGCAGAGCAAAGTGTTCTCCAACCAGATTCCGCTCGACGCCGTGCAGTCGATGACGGTGATTTCGGGTGCTCCCCCAGCTGAGTTCGGCGACAAAACCAGTCTGGTCATCGACGTGACCACGCGTTCGGGCCTGGGTTCGACTACACCGCACGGCGACGTGACCGCCAGCTACGGTAGCTTCGGCAGCTCGAACGTGGATCTCAACTTCTCCTACGGCGGCAAGAACTGGGGAAATTTCATCGCGGTAAACGGGCTCAACAGCGGACGCTTCCTCGATCCGCCGGAGTTCGCTGTCTTCCACGCGAAGGGCAACGAAGAGAACGTGTTCGACCGCTTCGACTACCAGTTTTCACCGGCAGATGTACTGCACTTCAATTTCGGCTTCACGCGCTCCTGGTTCCAGAACCCGAACTCGTATGACAACTTGAACCTTGGCGTGCCGGGTCCGGACGGGAGTCCCGTCGGTCCGACCGATCAGCGCTCCAAGATATTGACGTACAACATCGCACCAACCTGGGCACACACAATAGGTGCGAATGCCGTCCTGAACGTTACGGGCTACGTGCGGCGCGACCAGTACAACTATTATCCGAGTGCCAATCCGTTCGCGGACTTCGGCCCTATCCAGTCGGAAACCGTGGCGCAGAACCGGACGCTTACCAATGCCGGCGCGGTCGCGAATATTACCTATACCAAAGGCATTCACAACGTGAAGGCCGGGGTCATGTATGAGCAGACCTTCCTCAACGAAAACGACACTTTCGGGATCGTAAATCCGACGCTCAATTCGCCATGCGTGGATGCGAATGGCAACCCCGTCTCCGGCTTTACCGATCCGTCACAGTGCGCTGCTGCCGGGCTTCAGCCCAACACCGGCTACACGCCGCTATTAAGCTGCTATGACCTGACGCGTCCGAATCCAGCACAATCGGCCGGGTGCCAGAATCCACACAGCACCTTGTTTTCGTTCCTTGGCCATACCGACGTGAAAGAACTGGCGATGTACGTTCAGGACAACATCACGAAGCGCAACTGGACATTCAATCTGGGTATTCGGGGCGATTTCTACAATGGACTGACAGTCGCCCGACAGGCGGAGCCGCGTCTCGGGATTTCCTACAACGTCCAGAAGACGAACACGATTCTCCGGCTGTCTTATGCGCGCACACTGGAGACGCCGTTCAACGAGAACCTGGTGCTTTCCAGCACGGGGTGCAACTCGCCGGTCATCGCCGCCATCGTGCCTTGCGTGCCAGCGCCACTGACTCCCGGATTTCGCAATGAATTTCACGCCGGCTTCCAGCAGGCATTCGGCCGATTCCTTGTGCTCGACGGCGAATATATCTGGAAATACACTCACACCGGGTACGATTTCAGCATCTTCGGCAATACTCCGATCTTCTTCCCGATCGGGTGGCACAACTCGAAGATTCCGGGATGGGCGCTACGTGCCAGCGTGCCTGTTTACCATGGCTTCAGCGCGCTGGTGGTGATGTCGAGCGTGGCTGCGCGCTTCTTCCCGCCGCAAACCAGCGGATTAGGCGTGACCGTCGGCCAGACCGGCCTTCCATTCCGCATTGACCACGATGAAGTCTTCAACCATACCACCCACTTGCAATACCAGACTCCGTGGAAGCGCGGGCCGTGGATCGGTTTCAACTGGCGCTACGACAGCGGACTGGTGGCAGGCGCGGTGCCTTGCTACGGGGTTGGCCCTTCCAACAACTGCCCGCAGTCCACGACACTCAACGGTCAATCTGCAATTGATCTGAGCGGCCTGACTGCCGATCAGGAGTTCCAGGCCGGACTGTTCTGTGGGAGTGTGAAGTCCAGTCCGTTTACGCCCCTGCCTTCACCCTGCCTGGCATCACAGTTTGGATCGAGCCTGGTACAGGTGCCGGCGCCGGGAACGCAGAATGATGATCACCATCCGGCGCGCATCGCTTCACGAAACCTGTATGACCTCGCTCTCGGCGAGGACAATCTCTTCAAGGGCGACAAGTACAAGTGGAGTCTGCAGTTGACGGCGATCAACTTGACCAACAAGTATGCGTTGTACAACTTTCTGTCGACATTCAGTGGCACGCACTACGTGACGCCGCGCGCGTTGACGGCGCAGATTGGGTTCCACTTCTAGTTGCAATTGATGTTGGCGGATGCGGAGAGGCATTCCGGCTCAGTCGGGGCGGATGGTGCGGGAGTCTCTAAGTGCTGCTGTGCTCCAGAATGCCCTTCTCCATCTTCTCTTGGCACGCGATGCAGAACCGCGTCCAGGGGACGGCTTCCAGACGCTTGGGGTTGATTTCTGCGCCGCAAGAGATGCACTGGCCGAAGGTGCCCTCCCGGATCCGGTCGAGGGCGCTATCCACCATTTGCAGGAGCTGCCGTTCGTTGTTGCTCTGATGGAACAGGAATTCCTTGTTGTACGAGTTTGCCGCCCGGTCGGCGATGTCCTGCGCCGACTCCACATCGGCTTCGCGCCCGTCCTGAGCGGTGCGAGTCATGGTGTGGCGCAACTCACGCTGGCGTTCCTCCAGCCGCTTTTTGAAAACTTCCAGCTTCTTCTTATCCATAGGTTCGTAGCCTGCCGATCCCTCGCGCCGACAACCCCGTAGGGCGAAAAACGGATGCGTGAAACCGGAATGATATGCGTGGGAGGAACCCACGTCAACTGTCAGCCTCTTTCGTTCGGTTCCGAGAGCCCCGATTTGCAGAGGTTTGATGCCCACCTGCCAGCCCGTGATCGGCTTTCACTCCACCATAAAAAAGCGGCCCGTCGTGGGCCGCTCTTCAAAAGAGGCGTAGGAGGAAGCATCAGGGAAGGTACCGCCAGAGGCTGTCTCGCCTAACGAGACCAGCAGAGAGATGTCGAGATAGACAGTAGAGGGTTGAAATCAAGGTTCTGGGGCCTCTTTGGTTGCCATGAACCGTGCATTTTCGGCACCAGAACAGATCTGGAACCTTCAGCGATCTGTGGAAAAAGCCCGAAGTAGCTAATAAGACTAATGATATCTCGCAACTGTCGGCTGAGATCCGCGTTCAAGTGGACGCTCGTGATGGCGACGATAGTGGAACGCCCATGCCAAGTCTAGGCAGTGCGGTTCTTATTTTGCGTTGCCTTCTCCTCTTCAATGATCTTCAACTTATTGAGCAGAGCCTTGTAGCTGATCTTCAGAATCTTGGCTGCCTGACGGCGGTTCCAGCGGGTTTGGGTCAGCACCCGTTCAATGGCTTCGCGTTCGGCCGACATGGCAGCCCGCCGTCCAATATCCAGGAGCGATGGCGCTTCAGCCTCCGCGGTATTCGTCCTCCCCGCGTCAATCGGGATGGCGGCAGAAGCGAGCGAACTGCCCTCCGGCTGGTCTCCGTTGGACTTGCTGTCCCTTACTCCCCAAAGGAGGCTGCTTGCCGATGTGGACCGCATGATCGGCTTGTGCGTCGCCAGTTCACGAATGATCTGCGCCTCGTTACCCACAATGACGTAGCGCTTGACCAGGTTCTCCAATTCGCGGATATTGCCGGGCCAGCTGTATTCCAGCATGCGGCCAAGCGCGGCGTCGCTGAAAGGGGCCGGCTGCTTGCCGTAGAACTCGCTGTACTTCCGCAGGAAGTACTCCAGAAACACCAGGATCTCTTCCCGGCGCTCGCGCAACGGAGGGATATGAATCGTGACTACGTTCAGCCGGTAGAAGAGGTCTTCGCGAAAGAGCCCGTCTTCCACGGCGCGCTCCAGTGGCTTGTTGGTGGCAGCAAGGACGCGGACATCGACCGAAATGTCCCGCTTGCCGCCCAGCCGCGAGAATTCTCCGCCTTGCAGCACATGCAGCAGCTTGGCCTGCAGCGCCGGATGCATCTCGCTGACTTCATCCAGGAAGATGGTGCCGGCATTGGCCAAATCGAACTTGCCCAGCTTCTGCCGGTTGGCCCCGGTGAAGGCCCCCTGCTCATAGCCAAACAGCTCGCTTTCCAGCAACTCGTGCGGGATGGCGGCGCAATTCACTTTGACAAACGGCTTTCTCGCAGCGGCCCGACTGCGCGTAGATCATGCGCGCCACCACTTCTTTACCGGTGCCGCTTTCGCCGCGGATGAGCACCGTAGCGGTGGTGTCGGCCACCTGCTCGATGGTGTGCTTCACTTCCTCCATCCGCGGACTGGTTCCGAACAGCCCCGCGAAATCGCTGTTGCCGCGCACCTGGTCTCGCAGCTGCGGGACCTCGGTCGAAAGCCGCTGCTTCTCCAGGATCCGGTTGATGCGAAGATCCAGTTCCTTGGGCTCGAACGGCTTGCTCAAATAGTCGTCGGCGCCGAGTTTGGAGGCCCTGAAGATCAATTCCGGATCGTGTTGCGACGACAGCATCACAACTCCGGTCTGCGGCTTGATCTGTTTGATCCGTTCCAGCGTGTCCAGCGCGCTCATGCCGGCGGTGGAGAGATCCAGCAGGACCAGCACCGGGTCGTAGACCCGAAACATGCGGATCGCCTCTTCCCCGGTGGCCGCATTGCTGACGTCGAAATCGCGGCGTGCCAGGTAGGAACTCAGGAACCTCCCCATGTTGACATCATCGTCAACAATCAGCGCCCGCACCTTCTTATCTGGCTTACCTGGGATCATGGAGCTCCAACCAGGAAAATAGGCTCCTCTGGCCCCACCCAGAGAAACCGGCGTTCCACTATGAGAATCGCGATACCACTTCCGGGGTTGCACGTGTCTCAGACACTCCACAAAATGTGACAGCGAGTTATCCCGCAAAGCGATATCTCGACTTTCCCACCCCAAAGATTGATGTAGGCGATTGTACCTCTGGATTTGCCAAGTCGATACCCCAGGGACAGGAATTTCTTGGCCACAATTCCCTCACCGGCGGTGGCGCGACGGTTGTGGCGTCCAAGGCAAAGGCGGCCCGTCTGGCCGCCTGATTGACTAACTATTGTTGTGGCTGCTCTACACCATCAATTTCCGCCAGAGACCGTGCGCAGCTTCCCAGGCATGAAATGATAGGGCGGCCAAGGTCCCGTGATGGTGATGTGGCAATCCTTGAAATGCCTGGTCGCAGCGCTGTAGCGGTTCTGATATTTGACGACGGAAGTGGAATCGATGAGATGGGCAAAATCGATCAGCATGCCGCCGGAGTCGGTACGTTTGCAGATCACGTCCTCCTCGAGCGGTGAGAACAGCTTATGCACTTGCATGGAGAGTGCCCGGGCCTTGGTCTGCCGCTCCCGGTCGCGTGTGGCCTGCTCCTGCAATTTGCGGAGGTACTCGCCTCCTACACCATTGGGAAGCTCGGCAATGGCTTCCTGCAGCGTCCCATCCTTGAGCAGAAGCTTGAAATGCATCTCCGCTTTTCCCCGCAGACGGTCGACCGTCTCCAGAAATGTTTTGCGATTCGCCCGAACCGCGCGGCGCAGGGCTTCATCGGAGTCGAAGATGGTGCCAAAGCGAAAGGGCAGGACGGTCAGGGTACGGAAACACTCACTAACCACATGAGCATGGTCCAGAATGGCTTGTTGATTGAGGGGTTGGGCAGCGGAATGCTCGCTTACGATGACGGCGAATTCTCCGCTGGGACAGGCGAACACCGGAGCGTCGTTCACGCCTCGGAGATTTTCAATCGCCACCGGACGCCGGGCCCGGACGCTACCTGGAAGCAGGCCCTGCTGCTCGGTAATGCAGTACGCGTACCACGCCATCTCAGTCTCTCCTGGGAAGTACTCGCACACGGTTTCACAACCCCTGTGTGTGAGGGAATGCTGACTTGCGAACGTGGGACTAAAGGGTTTGACTTCTGAAAATCGGAGATAGCCTGGAACCACCTCCAACATTTCTATCCTAAACTTTCACCCCGGAAACCGCAACCAGCATCTTGCCTGCGGATGCATTTTTCTGCCATTAAACCGGGAAAAATCCCGATTCGACCCTCTCCGAAGGGCGCAGGCAGCGGGCATCTCCGAGGGTCTCGGGAATCTCACCGGCCGAGGTCGGGCATGAGGACGGAGTGGTGGAGATTGAATCGGAGTGAACGGCCAGAGATCGTGAGTTGAAAATCTTCGGTGGACCGGTTCGAACCTTCCTCTGCCCTGGCCCAGCCAAAGAAGAAAATAAGTGCGCTCGAATCTCGCGGGGCATATAGTCGGGCGGCCATCCGGTGGGCTATCTGTCGTTTCGGCCGGACGCGGAAGGTCAGCCGGTGGTGTCCACCTTGAACGCCGTCGATGGAGCGCTGACTTCCAACATGGCGATTGTGCCCACGCTGAATGGCTCCATCGATGCTTATGTACAAAATCCCGCCGACCTGGTGCTGGACATCTTCAGCTACTTTGCGCCAATTGGTCCTTTGAACATCACCACCACGTCGTTGCCTTCGGGCACCTTGAATTACCAATACAGTGTGAGCTTGGGCGCCAGCGGCGGGGTGCCGCCGTACACCTGGAGCACAACGGTCGGCAGCTTGCCGCCGGGATTGAATCTGGTGAGTGTGCCTCCGGACTGGGTGATTTCGGGCACGCCCACGACGGTCGGAACGTATCCGTTCACGCTGCAGGTTGCGGATTCGCAAACGCCGCCAGCCACCGCGCCGGCGCCGCTCAGCATCACGGTGAACGCGACCCTGACGCAGTTGACGTTGCTGACCACGTCGCTGCCTGCGGGCACGCAGAACACCGCCTACAGTGCGATGCTGGCGGCTGACGGCGGAGTCACTCCTTACACCTGGAGCATCACCGCGGGCAGCTTGCCGATTGGTTTGCATTTGGACGCCAACAGCGGCGCGATCACCGGCACGCCCAGCGGGGCGGGCATCTCCAACTTCACGGTGCAGGTGACGGATTCCAATTCGCCGCCGGCGACCGCGACCGCGCAACTGAGCATCACTATTGTGGCGGCGGTGCCGTTGCGCATCACAACCGCATCCTTGCCGTACGGTATCTTCGGCACACCCTACGGCGCAACGCTGACGGCGGCCGGTGGAGTTTATCCCTACACCTGGAGCATCACCGCGGGCAGCTTGCCGGCTGGGCTGAGCTTGAAAGGTAGTACCGGCGCGATCACGGGCACGCCCACAGGGGGCGGCGCCTCCATCTTCACCGTACAGGTCGCCGACTCGGAGTCGCCGCCCCAGACGGCCACGGCGCAACTGAGCATCAGCATCGCTCATGGGATCATCATCTCCTCGCTTTCTCCAAACACCCTCTTTTGTGATCCGAGTCTATGCCTCACGACGCCACCGGAAACATTCGATGGCTCCGGATTCACGCCGAACACGCTGATCTACGGATCGGGATATCCGGGTGGGGAACCGCTGGGATCGACCTATCCCGATCAATGGATTGCAGCGATCAATATCAGTGGGCAGTACTACAGGCCGAGGTTCATCGATTTCTGGATGACTTCCGCGGACGGCAGTATCAGGTCCAACGATGTGACGCTCGCGTTTTTTGGAAGCGCGCCAATCGCTGATGCTTCAGCAAACAATATCTTTGTCGAGAATCCGGCGGACGGTAACATCTATAAGTTCAACATAGATGGATCGTTCGTTACGAGTTTTGGCGGCGGCGCGGGTCGCTTCAAAGACGACGGTATTGCGGTAGATGATTTCACCGGGAGGTAAGGGTGGTCTCTGCTGGAAGTCAAGGCATAGGGTGGGTTGGTGAAAACGGCGAACTTGGAGGAGGCACTCCTGGCGACGGGGCCTATGTATTTGGCCTCGCTGTTGCGGACAATGTCGCCTGCACCACCGAGCCAATTCCTCTTCCGGGCAATAACAACGGCAATGGATGGTGTACGCCTCTCGTCACGGGACAGGGTGTCGCGCAGTTCTATACTGCTGGCACGATGCCGCATGCGCAAGGCAAAGCTCCAGCATCGTCGGCATGCGGCGAAAGCGACGTCTTTACCTTTGACGCCCAGGGACTTACTACTGGGCCCGTGATCGGTCCGGCGTTGTACAAACACTTCGTTGCTTCTGATGGAACGGCTACGCTTCGTGGATCACCGCTCGCGCTTCCGGAGTTTACTCCGGCAAGTGCGTTCGGTCAGAACGCGCAGTATGTCGCCAATTGGAGCGTGGTCGTTCTGCCCAGCTGCAAAGTTGGCGTTGTCGGCCCCGTTCTCAACGGTGACGGAACTACCAAGTACGCATTTTCTATCGTTGATGGAGTTTCAATGCATGAGGTTGTCTCCGGCGGCGTAGCTCTACCGGCGAATACCTGGAAGGTCTTCGCGGACAAGGTGAACGGAAACTTCATCGCGTCCTCGGTTGACCTCACCGGCTCCCAGGGCGTCAATAATCTCACGAAGATTGACCCGTTGGGACATTCAACCAACCTTTCATCCAACTCTCTTATCCTCGGCGTCGGTGCCGGAGTGAAGCCGGACGGCAGTATCTACTTTGCCGGCTGGGATCCTCTGAACGACACGCCCGCACCTCAAGTGTGGACTCTGCCAAATAACTAACCGATCGGCCAACCAGCCGATCGCAGCCAGGCCCGTGTTCCCCTAAAAACTGGATGGCCGGGTGGTCCACCCTACGCTTCCGGCCAAACATGGGGTGTTCCGTTCCAGCCAAAACCAGGCGCCAAGAGATGGCCTAGAACGGGGCTCGGCTCATGACTCATTGCTCTCGCTCGCCGGCGTGCCGAAGCCACAACGTCCGCGCCAGCTTTGCCGGAGTTTTTCGCGCTCTTCGGGCGCCATGTGCTCCCAGCGCTCGGCCATGCGACGGCGGTAATTGGAGCGGTGCATCCCGCGGCCGCTAACGCCGCCGAAGAGGATGCGGCACAGCACCAGAAGTCCAAGCGCCTGCCAGAAGCTGATCTGGCGCCAGCCGAAAAGCGGCGGCAGCAGCCAGTTCCACAGATGCAGCACGATTTCGCCGCCGATAAAGACAAATAGCAGCATCCCCACAATCGCCAGCGGCGCAATCCAAATCAGTTTCTTCACTTTCGGTCTCATGTTCAGTCCCTCACGCTTTCGTAAACTCGTCGTAAATGCTTTGCAATCGCTCGCGCAGATGCAGCACGGCATAGCGCTTGCGCGAGAGCAGCGTATTCACGCTCACGCCGGTTTCTGCGGCCATCTCCTTGAAGCTGCGCCCCTCCAGCTCGTGCCCGACAAACACCTCGCGCTGCTCGGCGGGTAGCTCGTCGAGCGCAAACTCCAGTTCGTCGAGCAGCACGCTGCGGGCGTAGAGAGCGTCCGGGCCGGCATCGGGCGAAGGCAGCAAGTCTTCCAACCGCAGCAACTCTTCGTCGTCGGTGGCCACAGCAGCATCGCTGAACCTCTGCGGCTTCTTCTTGCGGAAGAGATCGATGATGCGATTGCGCGCGACCCGGAAGAGCCAGCCGGTAACGTGCTCGATGGGCATCAGCAGGCGATTCGCCTCCACCAGCTGGTAGAAGACCTCCTGCAGGATGTCTTCGGCGTCGAGCGGGTCCGGCACACGGCGGCGAATGAAGTTGCGCAGCCGGGACTGCTCCCGCTTGACCACCTCGGAGATTCGCCGGTCCTGTTCGAAAGTCATTAGCTCCAGACTCGCCGCGTCCTTCATCTAAGGATGTAGACGAATTGGGGGGTGCGAATATTGTAGGAGCTGGCAAAACAGAGGTAGAGAAATTGCAGTTCTGGCGACGGGCTGTCGCTCTGCCAGGTTAGCGTGCAAACGCGGGACGCGGATCTGGCCGCCGGGCCCCGCCCTAGCCAAAACCAGGCTAGAACGGGGCACCCGAATGGTTTGTTTTCGCGCGCGATTGACGAATTCTTCGGCCTGCTGCCCCCCGCCCAATCGAGGTTAGAAACTTTCCAGAGTGAAAATGACGGCAGCTACTTACGGGAAGCCTTGGCCGCTTTGCGGGCTGTAGTCTTGGGCGCGGGTTTCGCCACTTCGGCTTCTTCTTGCGCGGCGCGCCGTTCCAGCGCTTTGGTCACGACGTAACCCATCTCGGCGATGGGAGCAGGCTTGCCCGTCCAGATCTCAAATTGGCGGGCGCCCTGCTGGACGAACATCTCCAGGCCGGGTATGACCTGCAAGTTCTTGGTGCGCGCCATCTTGATCAGCTTGGTCTCGGCGGGGGTGTAAACCAGATCGAAAACGTACTTGGTGTTCAGCTCTTTGTCCTCCAGCGGAGAGTGCTTGCCATTGGTCATCCCCACGGGAGTTGCATTGATGATCACGTCGAACGCCGTCTTCGCGATGTCGGCGCGTTTCAAATACTTGGCTTTCGCCTGTCGCGCCAGGGTCTGCGCTTTCTCCGGGGTGCGATTGGTGAGGAAGACCTCAGCGCCCTTGGCTTTCAATCCGAAAGCCGCCGCCCGCGCAACCCCTCCCGCGCCGATTACCAAGATGCGGGCGCCTGCCAGGTGAAGCCGCTGCTCCAGCGGAGCTACGATGCCGCCGACATCGGTATTGAAGCCGTAGAGTTTGCCGTCGAGGCTGCGAACCACGGTATTGCAGGCGCCAATTTGGCGGGTCAGCGGGTCGGAATTCTCCAGCGCGTCTACGATCGCCTGCTTGTAGGGCATGGTGATGCTGAGACCGCGAATCGGTATGTCGCGCACGCAGGCCAGCAGGTCTTTCAAGCTCTTGGCGTGCAGCGACAAATAAACGGCATTCACAGATTCGCGGCGAAGGGCGGCATTCATCATGATGGGCGAGAGCGAATGCTCAACCGGATCGCCCGCCACCCCGTAAACCTGGGTCGCCGCGTCCACGTTGTCGATGCGGTAGATGTCTCGCAAGTCACTGAAGGTTACCTGGCCTGGAGCGGTCTCTTCGCCGCTTTTCGCCGCCCCGAAGGTGAAGATACTGCCAGCCCTGACCCCCAGGACCCGGCTGATGATTCCCTGTTCCCCCATGCACAAGCCCACCATCTCGTGCTTGGCCGAATTGGCCTCCAGGAACTTCATCATCGCCACGTTGTCGTATAGATTGGTCGCCGTCGAGACTACCTTGTAGAAATCGGCGGGATACTTGCACATCTCGGCGAACTGCTCTTCCAGCTTTTTGGTGGTACGGAAGTCGTGGTAGGAGATGACCAAGCCGACCCGGTCGCTAAGGCCGCGCAGTTGATCCGCCTTCAAACTCTTGGCGCTCTGTAACTCAATGTCCACCAAGGGGAAACCAGCGTCGGCCGCCTTCAGCAAGACTGCCAACTCAGCGGCGATCGAGCCTTTGAACTTGCCTCCGTTGACCACCCTCCGGCAGGTGGCAATCGCCGTCGCCTCCGGATGCATCTCCAAAAAATTCTTCAGTTTGGGGAGCGCCGCCGCTGGCTGCGGAAGGTAGTCTAACCTTAACTCTAGAAAAGGGTTATCGCGCACCACCGACTCGGCCCGTTCGATCATGGTAGCGGCATCGGAGCCCACTACCGGCACACAAACCCGCGGCAGCCGGAAGCGATGTATCCGGGATGCGTAACTAGTGGTAGAAGAGCGCATGTAGCTGCCCGATGTTACAGATGCACAACAATAGTTGCAACTATCTTCTTGCAGAATATGCAAAAACAGGCAGAAAGGTCTATCAGCGGGTACGAATCAGGTGTGGTACTGCTGAACGGGACAACCTCAGAGCGAACGTCTCCTCCTGCTTCAGCGGTTGACTACAGCCTGGTTGATCGCATGAAAACCGCGGTTCAGCAGCAGGAATTGGTCCATGTCGGTTCGCTGCAGATTCATCTTCACATGGCTCCCGTTAAGCTCTCCATACAGGACCATGCGCTCCGGCTCTGGATCTTCATACGTGAAGCTCGCTTTCCAACGCGGGTCCGAAGAGGAGGTCAGAGTAAAGGTCCTTCTAGCCGAATCAAATTGCAGAGAAACGGTCTCGATTTGGCTATTCATGTGTTGGAAGAAAAAATCGTCGGGGGTGTCGAGGATCACGCGCTGCCATCGGCCTGTATCGGTCAGCAGCGGAGGCTGCAGGGCGCCATCAAGGACGAATTCATCCACGGACCAGACTCCGCGGATCGGAGCCGGCAGGTACGTGGCATTCTTGACCGCATTCCCGTGCGCCTGATTCAAACAGTACACGAGGGCGACCGTGCCAATGCCAATCTGGAAGAGCAAGGCCCAGCGGTTGAGTTGCTCGTCTTTTAGCAGCGGAATGGTAAGTGACGGTTCTGTCCTGCGATTACGAATGAAGAAATCTATCAGTCGTCGCACGTCGGGAAGAAGCAGGAACAACGCCATCAGCACCAGATGGGTCGAATAGATCTTTCTGGGCACGTCATAGCAAAAGTTGAGCATCAACACATTGCTCATGACCCCAAGAGTCACCAGCGCTCCCAGCGTGGTGAAGCGAGGCACAATCAGAAGCAGTCCGCCCGCCATTTCGGCGATTCCGGCGAAAAGGCTATACGCCCGCGACATCCCCATGAAAGTCCACAGGAGACCCATAGGTGAGGAGTTGCCGTAGTAATCCACGTACCGATACAGGGGCGGGGGTGCAAACTGCATCCGAAACAACTTGTTGGCGCCGTAGCTAATCATCGCCACCGCCAGCGTCAGTCGAATGAACAATCTGAGCCATTCGTAGAGCCGGTCATAATTCGTCCGTTTTCTGTCAATCCACGACCAGATTGCGGTGGCAACCATAGCCACCATCAACAGGCACAGCAGCAGAAGATAATCGTAGAGCTGGTCGCCGCTGCCGTTGGCGACCTCCCTCATGTCGCCCTGCAGGTGAAGCAGACTTTCGCCGACCCAGGGCACGATCGCGTGCCACATCCGGCGATAGGCATCATTGTTGGGCATGCCCGAGCCCAGAGCCCCCACGGCTCCCGGAAATACGTAGAGGAGAAAATAAGAGAACAAAAATCGAAAGGCGACGCGAGTGGAAGGTCGCCAACTCCTGCCTGCTTCAGTTGCGTGTGCTTCTGCTTCCAGCTTCATTTGCGGTTCCATGGCTGCCTGGGATGATCCAGTGATGTTTTGTCAAGCCGGCTCCGACAACCTGAGAGCAGGGCCCGAAGCTGACGCATTTTCTCCCGAACCGAGGTTTGGCGCAACTACTCTTTCCGGGTGAGCAGACTCGCACCACCTCTGGCGACTCTTTCCGCTTGTTCGACTACGGCGAAACGCAATCCGCGTCGCTCCCCATAGGTCCTAGAGCAGTTTAAGAATTGGCGCAGTCGCCACGGAAGCAGTCGGTGCGCCCGGCCACGCCCGGGTCCATACAAGTGGATTGCAAAATGAGAAAAGCCGGAGCACTTGGCTCCGGCTTCCGATTAAGACCTGGGGGAAGGGTCGATTGATTAGCGAGTCAGCTTGCGGCGCAGTACACCCGCCAGGCCGAGGATGCCAGAACCGAACAGCATGATGCTGCTGGGCTCAGGGGTCGTCCCGGTGGTGGTGGTGGTGGTGGTGGTGGTACCCGTCGAACCGGTCAGGGTGAACGCTTCCGACCCAATCGAGCCCAGGGTGTTCTCATAGGCCGTGGATCCTCCGTCGTTTTCATCCCAGAAGATCTGGGCCTCGCCGCTGGAGCAGCCGCCAGCGGTGCAGGCATTCTGCAGGCTCACATAGCCGGCGCCCGACCATGGAACGCTAATGCCGGACGTAAGGTCGGACTGGTAGACCGCGAAACCAAAGTTATTGGTTCCCAGCAAGGTGCTGCCGGAGACGCCATAGGTGTTGTAGGTTCCGCCGAACGACGTAGACCCGAAAGCCACGTCCACGGACGTCATCTGGTTACCCGCGGCAGTCCAGTACGACAAATGGAAGTCTTGGATGGTGGAGCCGTCTGGCACCGTGAACGAGTCGCTCACGGCGAAGCCATAGTCAACGGCCCAACCGTTTATATTGCCATTGAAGGTGCCGTTGTTATAGAGCGTGTCTGCCATAGCCGGAGCAACAGCCAGTAGCACGCAGCAAACTGTGAGCAGTGTTAGCGAAGCGATTCGCGTTTTCAAGGATCGAACCCTCCTTTAGGTTCACATCAGAAATAAACCCACTGTGTAGCCCCATAGCGAGAGAGGCCACCTCAGGAAGAGCAATTCCCGTGCCATCGTAAACCCTGTAGATCCATCACTTGAGAACCTCCCATGTGCAGTTCTTTGCGACATTGTTCTAGGGAATTTCCCTGCAAAATGGATCGCCTCACTTCCGCGTAGCCTGCTTTTCTTTCAATAGTTTGGCCGTATTCGACAATCCAGTTTTATGTCCGATACCGAACCCATGCTCGCTGCTTGGCTGCGGAAAGTGGTGGCCGTGCTACCTGGGGGCCACTCTTGCCGCCGCTTGGAAGTATTGCCGGGCGCGGTCTGTATCCCCAAGTCTGCGATACACATGACCCAAGTTAGTCAGGGCTCTGTAGCGCAGCTCCTGATCGTCGTCGGATGATGCCAGAAACTTCTCGTAATAAGGGATGGATTCCCTAAGGTGGCCAGTTTCATGTTCGTACATCGCGACGCCGAGATTGGCGACTGGATACTCTTGATTAATCGCCAGAGCCTTGGCGCAATACGGAGCCGACTGGTCGGTTTCGCCTTTATTCAACATGACTATGCACACCTGCCCGTCGGCAAACCAATTTTGATCAGTGACTTGCGTCGTGTGTATCCAGATTTGCAAGTTGTCGGCCCAGTAGCCAACTTGCCGATAGGTGAGCACCGCCAGACTGGCCGCCACAGCCAGGCCCATCGCCGGCAGCAGCGCCGCGGGAAGATGCCAGGCCTGGATCCAGTCGGCCACTCCCCAGCTGAGCATGATGAACAGTCCTAGAAATGGAAGGTAAGCATAGCGGTCGGCCATGGATTGCCTGCCAACCTGCATGAGGCCGATCATGGGCACCATGGTTCCCAGAAACCACAACCATCCAACGGCGAGATAACGGCGACGCCAGTGAACCACCACGAGGGCTGAGACACCCAGCAGGAAAACCAGAGCGACCAATACCTGCCAGAGCCGTATGCTGTTGCCCGGATGGAGGTACATGGGAGCCAGCTTCAAGGGCCAGAACATCTTCTGCACATATCGCGCGTAGGACACGATGGCATTTTCCAGGCGAATAGGGAAGGTGAACGGCCAATACGCTGGACGGCCCACCTTTTGCGCCTTCATGGTCACGTATGCGTCGATCAGGGAAATAGCAAAAAGGGGAACTTTCTCCTGGACCAACTGGTACAGGCTTCGGGACGGGATATCGGTTTGCGAAACGGAACCAGATTGCCGGGGGCCCACACTAAAACGGGCCAGCGGCCAGTAATCCCAAAGCAGGAGAACGAACGGCAAGGTGATCACCTGGGGCTTGGCCATTAAGCCCAGCACAAATAGGAGCGCAACCAGGATGTATCGCGCCTTTCCCGGCTTATACGCACACCCGCGGTAAGCGCCCAAGGCGAGCAGGAAAAACAACATGCTCAGCACGGTCTTGCGCTCCGCGATCCAAGCCACCGATTCGACATTAATCGGATGCAGCGCAAACAACGCGGCTACCATCAGACTTCGGCCGGCATAGCCCGTTGCCTTCCACAGCACCCAAAAAAGCAGCACCACGTTGATCAGGTGCAAGACAACGTTCACGTCGTGCGGACCAGCAGGGGACAAATGGAAGAACTGGCAATCCAGTGCGTGTGACATCCATGTCAGAGGATGCCAGTTGTTGTCGTCGTAGGTGGTAAGCGCCCATGCCACAGCCGACCAATTCAAGCCGGACGTGACATCAGGGTTTTCATATACATAGCCCTGATCGTCCATATTGAAAAACGGGTGCCGATGTACCTGTAGATACACGAGCGCCGTTGCTGCCAACAAGGCAAGTCCGAGGATTAGAATTGACTTTCCGGGTAAGGTGAAACGAGCCGCTTTCGGCGGGGATTGGACCTGTTCTGGAAACTGGACCCTAGTAGAAACCACAAACCCTCCTACCTCGGCGGAATTATAGTCTGTCCCTTTGGCCTGCCTGGGAGAATCTTTTCCCAAGGTCAGGAAGATGCGTCTGCAGCAAGGCGGCTGGGCATGCCCGCAGCGGTATGTGGTAACAATTACTGATGATGCCAGGCATGAAGCGCGGCGCTGCGCAGTATTGGTGTTACGGACTGTTGCTGTTGGTGATTCTGTTCTTCGCCCTGATTCGCTTCCACTTGCGGGAGTGCCCCCTGGAACGGGATGAAGGGGAATACGCCTACGCGGGGCAGTTGATGCTGCAGGGTATCCCTCCCTATCAGCTTGTTTACAGCATGAAGTTGCCTGGGACGTTCGCGGCGTATTCCGTGATCCTTGCGCTTTTCGGGCAAACCCCCGGCGGTATTCATCTGGGTTTGCTCCTGGCTAACGCCGCTACCACATTCCTGCTTTTCCTTTTAGCCCGGCGTCTGTTCGGCCCGCTCGCGGGATTGGTTGCTGCCGCCAGTTACGCTCTGCTGTCCACCAGTCCATCCGTGGTGGGTTTCGCTGGCCATGCTACGCACTTTGTCGTGCTTCCGGCGGTGGGTGGCATCCTGCTCTTGCTCGTGGCAATCGATGCCAAACGCACCTGGCTGTTCTTGTGCAGCGGTGTGCTGCTTGGGTTGGCCTTCCTGATGAAGCAGCCGGGGATCCTTTTTGCCATCTTCGGCGGCCTGTATTTGGCTAAGAGCGAATACCGCAATGGGCGAATTGATTGGCGGGCCTTGGCGCCGAAGGCTGGAGCCTTGGCGCTGGGGACGGTCCTGCCTTTTGCAGTGACTTGTCTGGCACTCTTCGCGGCGGGTAGCTTCCAAAGGTTTTGGTTCTGGACGTTCCAATATGCCCGAGAGTACGCCTCAATCACGGGGATCGGGTATGGTCTCTTTTTACTCCGATGGAACACTGCCCAGGTGGTGAAGCCTGCATTCTGGATGTGGGCCATCGCCGCAGTGGGTCTCACTGCTCTGGGGTGGAACCATAAAGCCCGTGCTCAGAGCTGGTTGCTTGCAGGTTTCTTTCTCTTTTCCTGCGTAGCTGTGTGCCCAGGATTCTATTTTCGCCAGCACTACTTCATCCTCATGCTGCCCGCGGTAGCGCTGCTGGCGGGAGTTGCGGTGAGTTCGGCAAGGCAGAGCCGTCTTGCGAGCCGACACCGAGCGTGGTCATTCCTGCCTGTGCTCGTCTTTCTGGTAGCGTTTTCTGACTCCATCTTTCTGCAGCGAGAGTATTTCTTTACCATGGATCCGCTAACGGCGTGCCAGACGGTGTATGTCGCGAATCCGTTTCCCGAAGCGTTACAGATCGGGGAATATCTCAGGAGCCATGCCTCCCCAGGCGCTCGAATCGCCGTTCTAGGTTCCGAGCCGGAGATCTATTTCTACGCCCACCGGCATTCGGCGACCGGATACGTCTACACCTACAGTCTGATGGAGTCGCAACCGTACGCTTTGCAGATGCAGAAGCAAATGATCGCCGAGATTGAAGCCGCTCGGCCTGAGTTTGTGGTGTTCGTCGATGTGCCGATGTCGTTCGGCATGCTGCCGAATTCGGAGAGGCTGATCTTCTCCTGGGCTGATTGGTACCTGCGCAGTCAGTACGAAAAGATTGGGACGGTGGATATGAACGAGCCGACTCAATATGTTTGGGGAGATGCTGCTCACACTTATCAGCCACGGTCGCGATCGTTTATCGATGTATTCAAAAGAAAACAGGGTGTAGATTGATGCTGGCCGTTATCCGAATCCGGGTGCCAGGCGCAATCAATGCGAAAATTCGACAAGAAACGTGGAAGGCAGGCTGAACCCCGAGGAGTCGCACACCCGGGAATGAACAACCAAACTGCTTCGGCGCGGGCCAATCACGGTGCGTCCCAGCGGCGCTGGTTTTTGGTTCTCGCCTGCATTGCCCTGGCATACGCATTTCTGGCCGGCCTGCGCACGCTCGATGACACTGATACCGGCTGGCAGTTGGCAACCGGACGCTGGGTGGTACAGCACCATCAAGTACCTTCCGTCGATGTGCTTTCCTACACCATGCAGGGACGACCCTGGATCTATCCCGTCGCAGCGGGAGTGATCTTCTACCTTGCTTTCCTTGCGGGAGGCTACGCGCTACTCTCCTGGATTGGGGCGGGGGCCTGCGTCGGGACCGTTGCTTTACTGCTCCGCCGGGGAAATCCATTAAGCGCCTGCCTTGCCATTCTCGCCATGCCTCTCATCGCCTCGCGCACCGCCCCGCGCGCCGACGCGTTTAGCGTCGTGCTTTTTGCGGCATTTCTCTCGCTGCTTTGGGAGAACTATCAGACGGGGCGAGCTCCTTTGTGGCTACTGCCGCTGCTGATGCTGGTCTGGGTCAATGTTCATTTCGGCTTTGTCGCGGGGCTGGCGCTGATGCTCGCTTATGCCGGCGTGGAATTGTCGGAAACGATTCTGGGTGAGGCCCGCCGCCGTGCCGCCATGCAGAGACTGGGCCGGGCCTCAGGGTGGTTATTGTGCACAGCCGTCGTCACTCTGCTTAACCCTTGGGGATGGAGAATCTACCAGGCGCTGCTCCTGCAGGAGCGCGCCTCGGGAAACCAGGAGGTGTCGATCGCGGAATGGACAAAGCTACCGCTGAATTGGACGGCCTTCAGCCAGGCACTTCCGTTGCAAGATATTCGTGGCGCTCTTTATCTGCTGCTCGCCATAGCAGTGGCCGCCGCCGTACTGGGTTTGTTTCGCGCTCAGCTGGGGGCGGCAATTCTGTTATTCGCGGCAGTCTATCCGCCTGTGCGTCATATCCGCATGGGCGCTGTGTTCTCCTGCGTGCTGGTCATTGTTGGCGGGCCCATCCTGTGGGACGCGGTGCTGCGCCGAAGTGCTCATATTCGACCTTCACGAATACGTTCGGCCGCCGCGGTTGGGGCGGTGCTGCTCTTCGCGGGGTTCGCCTTTGCGCGCTCCTTCGATCTCGTTACGAACCGTCACTACTTTGGTGGCGACACCGACAGTGCGACCTTCGGCGCCGGTTTAAGTTGGTGGTTCCCGCAACGTGCCGTCGAATTCATCCAGACAGAGAAGCTTCCGGGAGAAGTCTTCAATGCGTACAACGCAGGCGGCTACGTTGCCTGGGCACTCGGCCCGCAACGCCGTGACTATATCGACGGCCGCGACACGCTTTTTGGAATGCCGCGGATCGAGCGGCAGCATCAGTTGCTGGCGAGTTCGCCGGATTCCTCTATTTGGCGACAGGAAGCGGAACAGTACCACATCAATGCCATCCTTCTTTCCATCGCCCGCTACGATGGCCTGGCATCTGTCGAGCTCAAGACATTCTGCGATAGCCGCGATTGGCAGCTGGTCTACATGGACGAAGTCTCGGCGGTCTTTGTGCGCCGCAGACCGGAGACAGAGGACTTGATCCTCCGCTCGAAGCTGGACTGCGCCACCGTGCGCTTGCCGGCCGGGCCGCCGTCGCAGAATAGCGCCCGAGCCTTCAATCAATGGGCTAATGAGGCCGGTATTCTTTTCGTTCTGGAACGGGATTATGAAGCGCTCGCCGCAACCGACAAGGCCATGGCTATTTTCCCCGGCAGCGCAAGCGTTCATCTAATCCGCGCCCAAATCTTCTATGCATTAGGCCGTTTCCCAGAGGCGGAACACGAACATTTACAGGCAGTGTCTCTGCATCCCGACGAGTTCACCTGGGCAGCGCTCGCGGATTTCTACCGAAAACGCGATCGCGATGCCGATGCCATCGCGGCCCTGCAGCAGGCCGCTCAACTCTCGGCACGGCCGGGGGCATTGTGGGTGCAGCTAGGGTATTATTCCCTCCATCTGGGACAACCAAAGGAGGCGCTGGTTGCCTTCGACAAGGCAGTTAGAGGCGCTGCGCCGGAGCTAATGAACGCCAGCGGAAGAGGTTCGTTTAGCTACAACGTGGCGACGGGTCGCGCTCGGGCCTATGAAATCCTTGGCGATGTTCCACAAGCCATCGCTTATCAAGAGGAGGCGATCCGGCTTGCACCATATGCTTCTCAACCATGGCTTAATCTGAGTCAGTTGTATCACCTCGATGGCCGCTCCGCCGATGAGGAACGTGCCAAAGCGCGCGCTGCCATGCTGGCAGAAAATGAGCGTCGTTGACGCTGGATGCTCTGCCAACGAACGCCAGAAGATCTACTGGCCCAGAATCCGATCCGCTACGCGCTGGGCCCCGGCGAAGTTTGCTGACAGGACTTTAGCGCGCTGTGTGGCCGTGGCCGCTTCGTCTAGACGGCCGCTCTGCTCGAAGGCCCGGGCCAGCAGCAGATAACCGACATCCGTCGGCTTGACCTTCACCCCTTCGGAATATGCCTGGATGGCACCCGCGAGGTCGCCGGATTTCTGTTTCGCCAATCCCAGGTCAATCCATATTTCCATCTTGTGGGGGTCGAGCCTGATCGCCTCCTGCAGTTTTTCGCTTGCCTGCCCCATGTCGCCGAGTTGGAGATAAGCGTGCCCCATATTGGCGAACGCTCGAACACTCGTGCTAGTGTTCTGGCTCACGCTTAGAGCTTTCCGGTATTGCTCGATGGCATCCTGCAATTTGCCGTGCTCCTGGTCATAGACCGCAATGTACATGTAGGGAAGGGTTCGACGCGGATCGATCTCCGTAGCCTGGTAGAAGTGGGGCATGGCCTGCGCTTGCTCTCCCCTTGCCACCAGCGCCTCGCCTAAGTCTTCTTCGGCTTCGTAATTGCGGTTTGTGACCTGCAAGGTGTGCGACCACAGGGTCACGTTGTCACCCCAGTAATCGATCTGGCGATGGGCCACCAGCACCAGCGCCACTAAGACACTGGCGCAAACTGTGGCCAGCAAAATAGCGCCGATGGGTCGGTGATTCGAAGGTGTCTCATTGATCCGGTTTTGAAGGGGCACGGCTTCAGCCGTGCCTAAAATGGCCTTCTTGTGGGCGGGCTTTAGCCCCTGAGGTATTTCGTTTTGCGCGAATCGCCTACTAATCGCGCCGACGCAGTCTGCAATTCCCCAGCAGATCATGATGAACAGTCCAATGAATGGCAGATACGCGTACCGGTCAGCCATCGCTTGCCTGCCCACCTGTACTAGTCCAATCATCGGTATCAAGGTGCCCAGGAACCACAGCCATCCGACCAGAAGATAGCGTTGACGCCGCACGACGACGACCACCGCAGTGACTGACAGCAGGAAAACTAACGCCGCGAACACTTCCCACTTGGCCAGCGAGTTCCCCGGATGGGGATACATAGGCGCGAGCCGTATCGGCCAAAACGCCTTACCCACGTAGCGTGCGTAGCAGACGGCCGCATTGGCCAGCCTCGCCGCAAGCGACAGCTCCGGATTGATGCCGCCGCCCACCCGCTGCGCTTTCATGGTGACCACGGCGCTAATGGCGGAGAGCGCGATTAGCGGGAGCTTTTCCAGCAGCAACCGGGAAAAACTCCGCTGAGGGGTGCCCCGTTCTAGCCCGGTTTTGGCTAGGGCGGGGCAGTCATTTGGCGTATCGAAGGCAGCCTGATGACCGATCGCCACCCGCCGCAACGGCCAATAATCCCAGAGCAGCAGAACGAAGGGCAACGTGATGACCTGTGGCTTGGCCATGAGTCCCAGTGCGAACAGAATTGCAACCACGACGTAACGCTGGGGACGCGGCGTCTGCGCGTACCATCGGTAAGCTCCCAGCGCGAGCAGAAAGAAGAACATGCTGAGCAGGTTCTTGCGCTCGGCCACCCACACGGCCGATTCGACGTTGATGGGATGCAGGGCAAACAGCGCCGCCACCATGAAACTGCGGCCTGCGGACCCCGTCGCTTGCAGCAGTATCCAGAACAGCAGCGCTACGTTCAGCGCATGCAGCAGTACATTCGTGCCGTGATGGCCAGCCGGATCGAGCTGAAAGAGTTGCCAGTCCAGAGCATGAGAAAGCCAGGTCACGGGATGCCAATTGGCCTGCTCGTAGCTGGTGAAAGCCCACGCTACCGTGTCCCAGGTGAGCCCGCTTTGAACGTGGTGGTTCTCGGTGACATAGCCGGCGTCGTCGTAATTGACGAACGGATGATGAATCGCCGGATAATAAAGAACGAGGGTGGCGACCACCAGGACAAGGCCGAGAATCAGGGTCCGCTTCTTTGCTCGAATGAAACGGAATCGCGCGAACCGGCCGGTTGCCGGCTGAGGCGAAGTCCGCTTTTCAGGTTTGTTGCGAATATGCTTGGATTTCACGCCAGCCGCAGCCACTCGTCCCCCGTTTTCGACGAGTATATTCGATGGCGGCTTTCTTTCTGCGACCGGAAAGTCGCGTAGGAAGGCTCTGAGCCATCCATTCTGCGGAAAAAGCGTTGTTCGAGCTGCGACACCGTTCGCGTAGCGCTGGTTGCCAGGCGCTAATTGCTAACTCCTAGTTGCTATCCTACCCTTTGCTTCCGCTGGCTCCGTGCATCTTGGCACGCTCGATCAACATCTGCACCTGGTCCTTCTGCGGATAATCAGGATTGGTCTGCAAGAGTTTTTCCCAGGCCACAACTGCGCCTTTAGGATCTTTCTTCCCCTGCCATTTGACGATCCCCAGATTGAATAGCGTAGGCGCGTGGTTGGGCCGAATGGCCAGCGCTTTTTCGAAGCTCGCGATGGCCTTGTCAGCGTTGCCGGTGTACCAATAGGCGGTGCCTAGATCGGTGCGAACATCGGCATTGTCGGGTTGAAGGGAGATAGCTTTTTCGTAGTATTCGATGGCTTGCGGATAAGCCTGGCCATCGTAGTACAGATTTCCCAGCTTGACGACCGTGTCAAAGTCCTTCGGGTTGGTTTTCAGTTGAGCCAGTAGCGGCTCGGCGGCCTTTGCCAACATTTCCGGCGATGCGCCCTGCTGCTGTTGCGCGCTTCCGATTCCTGGCAACTGTGCAGAGCCCACCGGTGCGTTGCCCATTCCGGCGGGAGCGGATGCGGTTTGCGCGCTTTCGCCGGCTCCGGTAGTCGCAACCGGCGCCGATCCGCGAGCAAAGTAGCCCACCGCGATTCCGATGGCCAGCGTGATCACAGCCAGCGTGTAGGCTTGCACGTTGCTGAAAGCCAGGTTGTTCTTGCCGTTGTCGTTCTGTACAGCTTGAGGCATTGGTTGTGTACTCCTTGTAGCGGCTAGCACTTGGCACTTAGCATTTGGCACTTGGCATTTGGTTGAACCGTTCGACTTCCAGCTAAATGTCGTTCACTGATGTCGTTTTTCACTCAGGGGCGGTTTGCTAAACGCTAAATGCTAGTTGCTGATTGCTAATTGCGGATTGCTAATTCCTCGTTCTTGGCGTCGGCGCTAACCGTTGACGGTTGTTCAAGGTGAAACAGGCGGCCCACTGCTGCGGTCAGCAGGTCCTGTTCCTTCCTTTCTGGAAGTTCCTTCAATTCACGGGCCAGGGAACTGGCGATTCGTTGCGTTATATGTATTGTAAGCGTTGTGAGTGCCTGGTCCTGATCTTCCGTGAACGGTCCATATTCCTGGCGAAGGCTTTCCAATTCCTGCCGGCAAAGTTCATCGAGCCGTTGACGCAGGGCCACGATGGTCGGGACCACCCGTTCCGCCATCAGTTTGCGACGAAAGCCCTGCACTTCCGCCTGCACAATCTTTTCCGCGGCTTCGGCGGCGGCATGTCGTCCCACCGCGTTACGTTTCACCACGTGCTCCAGGTCGTCCATATCGAAAAGATGAATGCCCTCGACGTCGCGCACTCCAGGCTCGATATCGCGTGGGACCGCAATATCAATCATGACCAGGGGGGCGTGACGCCGTTGCCGGACAATCTCCTCGGCTTCCCCGCGGCTCAGGATGAAGTGCGGGCAAGCTGTTGAGCTCACCACAATGTCGGTCGTCTTCAGATGGTGTAAGCGATCGTCGAAGGAAACCGGCGTGCCGCCCATCTTCTGCGCCAACTCTTCGGCATGGGCGAAAGTGCGGTTCATGACCTTCACGCGGCTGGCGCCGGCTTTCGTCAGGTAGTGTGCGGCGAGTTCGCTCATCTTGCCAGCGCCAATCAGCAATACTTCACGTCCGGCAAGTTCTCCCAGGATGTTTCTTGAAAGTTCCACGCTAGCGTAGGGCACCGAAACCCCCGACGAGCCGATCGCAGTTTCCGTCCGGGCCCGCTTGGAGACGGTCAGCGCCTTCTGGGTGACCGCGTCCAGAAATCGTCCAGTCGTGCCTGCCTCTTGCGCCAACTCCCAGGCTTGCTTCACCTGCCCGGTGATTTCCGGCTCGCCCAGCACCATGGAATCGAGACCCGAAGCCACGCGGAAGACATGGGTGAGCGCCACGTCATCCATCAGGCGATAAAAGTGCGACCACTCACACAGCTTGATTTGGTATTCCTGGGTCAGAAACCGTAGCACGGAATTGGCGGCCGTGGGGACGTCGCTGGCCCACAGAATGAACTCGGTGCGATTGCAGGTGGTCACGACGATCACCTCTTCGACGCCTTCCGAGCGCACCAACTGATGGAGCGCGTCGTAGCGCCGTGCTTCGCTGATCCAGAAGCGCTCGCGAACGGCGACCGGGGAGGTTCGGAAGTTCAGGCCTATCACTGCCAGCGTCGGATCCATAGGAGCCTTCTTTCGGAAAGCGGTTCCGTTTAGTAAAGGCACAATCCATGCCAAACCGAGGGAGGCTTCCTGGCGATGCTTAAGTCGTTTAAATACAGAAAACTAGCCAGGTTAACGATATCGGCCGCTGCGGTCCCGGAGGCCGGTCTTGCGGCATACCACCCGCTCAAAGCGTTTTTTCCCTCCTGTTCCGGTGGAATGGGTTTGGCGAAATGCGTCTTCGCGGAGTACAGTACTCTGGCCGTCATGTAACGGCATTTCTTAATTTCTAACGCCCCCCTTGCGGGATGGTTCGGTGAAGGAGACGAAGACCTAAGATGAAGAAAATGAGACTCTCGCAACGCATCGCTCTGTTCTGCCTGATAACCGCCCTGGCTCTGCCGTCCCTAGCCTCGGCCCAGGCGAAGGGCCAGGACACTTTCAAAGCCAAGTGCGCCATGTGTCACGGCGCCGACGGCAGCGGCTCTACCCCCATGGGAAAGTCGATGGAGTTGAAGGACCTGGGCGGCCCGGCTATCCAGAGCATGTCCGATGCCGACCTGACGGCCGCTGTTACCAATGGCAAAGGCAAAATGCCCGCTTATAAGGGCAAACTGACCGATGCCCAGATCAGCGATGTGGTTTCGTACGTTCGCAGTTTGAAGAAGAAGTAGTTCCACACTTCCTGATGACTCACTGATCGGCGGCTCCTGCGGAGTCGCCGATTTTCTTTGATTTGAAGGAGCGCAGCTTTAGAGCTTGCCCTGCGCCTGCCGAGGGGCGTGCCGTTGACCTCCTTGTGCCTCTTCCGCCGTTGGCGCGCCGTTCAATCCCACAAGAAATCCTCTACTGCCGCCGCTGCATCATCGTCTATTCCGGAGTTATACTCGCAAACTGCCGGCAAATTGAGCTGCCCGGCTTCGTGAAGAACTACGGCGATGGAGGGCACGATGAAAGACGATCCTACACATAAGCCCGAAAATAGCTCCGGTGTTTCGCGTCGCGATTTCATGAAGATTTCCGGCGTCGGTGTTGCCCTTCCGTTGGTGCTGGGCCCGAAGGTGGTCGAAGCTGCTGGTCAGGAAGTGGTCGTCCATGGACCGGGCAAGGTCCCGGTCGCGCTCGCCGTCAACGGCAAGAAGTTGACCGCGCAGTTGGAGCCGCGCGTCACCCTGCTGGATGTCCTGCGCGACAACTTCGATTTGACCGGGGCGAAGCGCGTCTGTGACCGCGGGGTCTGCGGGGCCTGCACGGTGTTGATGGACGGCAAGACCGTCTATGCGTGTGCCGTGCTGGCCATCGATGCGCAAGGGAAGAACATCACCACCATCGAAGGTCTCGCGGAAGGCGATGCGCTCACTCCGGTCATGCAGGCTTTCGTCGCGCACGATGCCCAGCAGTGCGGCTTCTGCACCCCGGGATTCATCGTTGCCACCACTCATTTCCTCGAGCAGCACCCCAATCCCAACGCGGAGGACATTCGCCGCGGACTAAGCGGCAACTACTGCCGTTGTGGGACCTACAACGGAATTCGCGCCGTCGCTTTGGCCAAGCCCGAAGGGAGGGCGTCATGAGCGAGTACACCTGGCCCGATCCTGCAACCCGCCCATTGCTGGGCAAGCGCATTTCGCGCGTTGATGGTCCGGTGAAAGCTTCCGGCCGCGCGAAATACACCTACGACTACAACCCCAATGGCTTGCTGACGGGAAAGATTCTTCGCTGCCCGCATGCGCACGCGCGCATCGTCAGCATTGACAGCAGTGCGGCCGAGAGGATGGCTGGCGTGAAAGCCGTCAAAGTGTTGCAGCCGCCGGGAACGGAGGTTTTCTGGGCGGGCGATGAGGTGGTGGCCGTTGCAGCGGTGGACGAATCGACCGCCAAGGATGCGATCCGCGCTATCAAGGTGCAGTACGAGGTGCTGCCCCACTTTGTCTCCGACGCCGAACCGCCCCAGAATATTGCGGCCAATAACGGGCCGATCAGCCGCGACGACTTTGAAGACATGGAGGACAACCAAGTCCCGGACGAGCAGGTGATCGCGTCCATCAAGGCGAACGGCATCAGCTTCAAACCCGACGACAAGTATCTGAAGGACGCGCAAGCGTCGGGCGTCGATCCCAAGGTTGTCGAGGCATTACGTTCCGCCAAGTACGCGGAGGCCAAGACTTCACGTTCGCCATACAAGAAAACGGCGGTGCAGAAGCAAGGCGATCCCGACAAAGCGTTCACTTCCGCGGCAGCCGTTTCCGAAGGTCTCTACGGGGCCTCCTGCATTACGCACTGCTGCCTTGAGACCCACGGCATGGCATCGGAGTGGCCGACTGACAAGGACCTTCTAGTGCACGTTTCCACCCAAAATCTCTCCGGCATTGCTCCCCAAGTCTCAGAACCGCTCGGGATCCCGGCGGGAAATATTCAAGTGCTGCAGCAGTACATCGGCGGCGGATTCGGCAGCAAGTTCAGCCCGGATCGATGGGGAATCGCCACTGCGCAACTCTCGAAAGCGGCCGGCGGTAAGCCGGTGAAGATCATGCTGGAGCGCGACTCGGAACAGGAAGTCGCGGGCATGCGTCCCTCGGGCTTTGGGCGCGTGAAGATTGCTGCCGACAAAGAAGGCAAGCTCGTGGCATGGGAATCGCGCTCGTGGGGAACGGGCGGAGTGGGCGGCGGCGGTTCTCCTCCGCTTCCATATATTTTCGAAATTCCCAACCAGCGTAAGCAGCACATTGCCATCTCCACCAACCAGGGAAGTGCGCGCGCGTGGCGAGCGCCGAACCATCCTCAGGCTGCGGTCATCACCATGACAGCGATCGAAGATCTCGCGGCCAAAGTGAACATGGACCCGGTGGACTTCCTTACTCTCAATCTGGAACTGACAGGCGCACGCGAAAAAATCTATCGCGATGAACTTCCCATCGCCGCGGAGCTAATAGACTGGAAAAAGATTTGGCATCCGCGCGGCGATAAATCCGCGGGGCCGATCAAACGCGGACTCGGACTCTCCATGCACACCTGGGGGGGCCGCGGACACAACAGCGATTGCGATCTCACCATTCATCCCGATGGTTCGGTCGAAATCAAGATGGCCACGCAGGATCTCGGCACCGGGTGCCGCACCATCATCACGATCGTCGCCGCTGACACGCTCGGCATTCCGCTCAACAATATCAAGCTGCTCATCGGAGACAGCCGTTATCCCGTTTCCGGCGCGAGCGGTGGCAGCACGACCTCGGGTGGCGTGACGTCGTCAACGCGGCGCGCCGCGGTGGATGCGCGCGATCAGCTCTTCGCCAAGGTTGCTCCCGCATTGAAGGCGCAACCGGAAGAATTGGAGGCCGTGAATGCAACCGTGCGGGTGAAGAGCGATCCCAGCCGTAGCCTCTCGTGGAAGGAAGCCTGCGCGAAGATTGGCGCCATGCCGATGACGATCCGCGGCAAGAATCCCGACAAGTCGAAGCCGCCCGACTTGACCAACAGCGGCGTCGGCGGCGTGCAAATGGCCGATGTCTCCGTGGACACCGAGACCGGTATCGTGCGCGTGAACAGGATGGTCGCGGTCCAGGATTGCGGTCTGGTAGTGGACGTCAAAACTGCCGAGAGCCAGGTGCTGGGCGCGCTCATCATGGGTATCAGCTATGCGCTGTACGAGGAGAAGATTCTCGATCCTGTCACCGGGCGCATGTTGAACCCGAACATGGAGTTCTATCGCCTGGCGGGCATCGCCGACATTGGCGAAATGAAGGTCCACATGATGACTGGCAAAGGTTACGACGAGCGCGGCGTCATCGGATTGGCCGAGCCGCCCGTGGTCTCGCCCGGGGCGGCCATCTCGAACGCAGTGGCCAATGCGATCGGGGTGCGCGTGCCATTCCTACCGCTGACTCCGGCCCGCGTGCTGGAAGCGCTGGAGAATGGAGGCACTCATGCGACCGTTTGAATATGTGAGCCCAACGAACAAGGAACAGGTCGCGACGCTGCTCGGCGAACGCGGCTCTATTCTCGCCGGCGGCACCGATTTGCTGGCGCTGATGAAGGATGACGTCGTCGCGCCGCACCGCCTGGTGAACATCAAGCAGATCGACCAATTGCGCGGCATCAGCTATCAACCGGGAAACGGATTGCGCATCGGCGCGCTGACCACCATCGCCGAGTTCGCGGAAGATGCGAACCTGCAGCGTCATTATCCTGCTCTGGTGGATGCCGCAAACGAGGCTGCCAGCCCGCAGATCCGCAACCTCGCAACCATCGGCGGCAACATGTGTCAGCGCCCGCGCTGCTGGTACTTTCGCAACGGCATGGGGCTGATGGCAAAGACGGCGGACGGCAAATCCATGGTGCTCGCGGGCGACAATCGATATGCCGCGATTCTCGGCAACGCCGGTCCGGCGTACTTTGTCAGCCCATCGACGCTTGCCCCGATGCTTATTGCCTTGGGCGCGAAGGTCCGTCTGTACTCTGCGAAAGCCGCTGGCAGCGGCGTACGCGAATTGCCGCTGGAGAAGTTCTTCGTCATTCCGAAAGCGGAGAACGAACTCGAACATGACCTGAAACCCGGCGAGATGGTGATTGAGTTGGTTGTGCCTCCGCCTTCGCAGGACCTGAAAGCTGCCAGCTACGAAGTGCGCCAACGGGCGGCATTCGACTGGCCGCTGGCGCAGGCGAGCGTTGCGCTCGAGATGGACGGCAGCACCGTGAAGAGCGCGCGCGTCGTGCTGGGACACGTGGCGCCCATCCCGTGGATCTCGCCCGAGGCGGCGCAGGCGCTGGTGGGGAAGAGCATCTCTCCCGACACCGCGATGGTTGCCGCGAACGCCGCAGTCGCGCAAGCCAAACCGCTCAGCCACAACAAGTACAAAATTACGCTGGCGAAAGCTGCCGTCAAGCGCGCCATCCTGAGCGCTGCGGGCCAGAGCACCGGAGGTGCCGCATGATGCTGAATCTCGATGCTGATCGCTTCAATACGAAACGCGATGACCTTTGCCCGGCGCTGCGCTGGAAAGGACAATTCATTGAGGCGGAGCGTGACCCTACGGTGCCTCCCAGCAACGACGGCCTGTTCTGGTGCATGCACACGCAGACTTGCATCGGGCCCGATGGTGAACTCGCCGAGCCGGGAAATTGCTCCTCGAAGTTTCGCGCGTGCCACGGAACCGGAAAGTGCGAACATAGCTAACCGCGGATTCTCGCGGAGAACGCGGATTACGCTTTGAAGGGGCACGGCTGAACAGGAAAGACTAGGTTTCAGTTGCTGTTTTGACGGGCGCACCTTTAGGTGCGCCGATAGGTCTCTTAATTTTGTCATCACGAGCGGGCTTTAGCCCGCGAGGGATCCGCTTGTCCGATTTTTTCCGCAGCCTTTGAAGCCGTGCCCCTTCAAAGATCCCTGGCTGCTTTTATTACCGGGTGTATTCCTTGATCAACTCCGCCGCGCCAGGATACTGCTTGATCAATTGCTCGCGATCGCCATTCTCGTAATCGGCGTAATTGAAGCCGGGCGACATGGTTGTTCCCATCAGCGCGAAGTTGCCGCCGGGTGCGAGCTTGCATCCCTGCCAGATACCTCCACGAACTACGACTTGTGGCTGCTGTCCGCGTCCGAGGTCGCTTCCCAGCATAATCGTCTGCGAGCTCCGGTCGGGCAGCAACTGCAGCATGATCGCGGGACCGCCAAGATAGAAGTGAAAGATCTCCGAGCCGGGCAGCCGATGCAGCGGCGAGAATGTCTCCGGCGTAATCATGTAGTAGATTGCTGTGCCGATGGAGCGCGGGCCGTGAATGCCGTCAGGCAGGTATTCTGCTGCGACGTTCCAGTGGGAGCGATACGTTTCGCGAAAAAAGCCGCCTTCAATTGCCAGCGGTTGCAGTTGCAGTAGTTGTTTGACCTCATCCGCAGTCATGGTGGAAACAGCGTAGCACTTCGCGATGCGGGAAACGCTAAACCTGATTTGTGGTCAGACAATCGAAGAGGCTGAGTTCGCCCGGGCTGCTTCCACCACGGCTTTCTTCAGCCGAGATTGAGTCCTCCTTCGGCAAACATCGCAGCCGCGATCTGTTGCGGATATAGCTGATACCTTCCTTCCGCCATGGCTTGTTTCAGCGAATCCGCCCGCTGCTGGCGGATGTCTGGAACTTTGTCCAGGTGTGCCTTCAAGGTTTGCATCTCCGCGCTCCAGGTAAACAAATGCATTACAGCTTTAGCATCGGCGGTCATGTCCTGGCCATTACTCCCGCCTCTCCTGCGGCGGTCCGGCGCCGGAATGGCTTGCGGATTTAACAGGCTGCTGAAAAACAAATCCCATCGGGGGATCTGAGGCGACTCATCTTCCGATGTGCCGTTAAGCGCTTTGCTGACTCCATCTTGGGCGGGCGAACCGGAGTCCCCGACGGGTGCAGCTTTCGTGCTGGTTGGGGTAAAATTCAGCCCGCTACATATCTGCTTTTGGCACTTTTTCAGCAGTCTCTTTACGTCAATTCTCATCCCAGTGTCTCGTGCTATGTCCCCTACAATTGAATGATCGGCAATAGTTAAGAAAACTTTAATCTTTTTCTGCGGGTCCTTGGCGCCCGCCGATTACCGCAGCGGTATCCGAAGATTCCTGGCTCAGGAGCTTTTCCACATCCCCACCGGCTGTGTAGCGGCGTGAACGGACGCGCTGAGAGCGGCGGTGCGAGCTTGCTGCGCACTCTCCAGGCTGGCCCGCAGCCGCGCCACTGCCATGGAATGAATCTGCGAGACGCGCGACTCTCCCACTCCCAGCACCGCTCCCACTTCTTTCATGGTGAGCTCTTCCTGGTAATACAGGGCGAGCACTTGCTGCTCGCGCGGCGGCAACTCCGCAATCGCATCCGCCAGCATCTGCCGGCGCTCTCCCTGCATGCAGAGGAACAGAGGGTCTTGGTTGGCGGGCCCGGGAAGATTTTGCCCGAGATCGGTTTCCCGTCCGTCTTCCAGCGATTCGATCTGCAGGCTGCCGACCTCGAGGCCGCGAATTTCGTCCAGCAGGTGCTGAAATTCCTCCAGGGCCATGCCCATGGCCAGCGCCCGCTCGGGCTCGGTGGCCGGGCGGCCCAGCTCGGTCTGCAACTTCTGCGTGATGGTTTCCAGGCGGCGGGCTTTGCGGCGCAGGTCGCGCGGACTCCAGTCCATGTCGCGCAGACTGTCCAGAATGGCTCCCCGGATACGGAACTTCGCATAGGAGGCGAAGCGCACCTTCTTGTCCGGGTTGAACTTGTGCACGGCGTCAATCAGGCCCACGATACCGGCGTGCAGAAGATCGTCGAAAGGAACGTGCTGCGGCAGCCGTTCGTGGATGCGGCGTGCGATGTATTTTACCTGCGGCAGTTGTTCCAGCAGGATCTCGTCCGTCATCTCTCCAGCCGGTTCACTCATCTGCTCGTAAGCCAGGGGGGCAGTCATGTCTCCGCCTTATCGAATCATTCCGACGACTCACCGGCGGCACTGGGGATAAGGTCCTCGAAGGCGTCAAATTTCCGCAGTACGGCGCAACGGTCGTCATCAAGACCGTTGTAGGCCGCCAACCTTAGAAATGGATTAGGAGGAAATTAGAAGTTTCTAGGAAACGGAAGAGCTATCGCGCTGCCGCGATGCGCCAGTTGATAGGATCGCACAGCCTGCTGTCGCTCGGCTCATGCAGGGCAGTCGCACAATCCAGACTCCTGGAACACCAGCCGGCGTCATCCATGTCAGGTCGCCGCCGATGGCACGAAAGGTCCGGCGGGCAATTTCCAGCTCACCGCTCCAATCCGGCACGGAGCGATCGTCAGACGGCCCAGTATCAACGCGGGCCCCGCATCCCGCGATGCAGATCTCCGCCCGCTGTCGGTCCTTGCGCTCTCCGCGCATGATGATACTGTGGCTTGACGAAGGGCAGCGGAGGAGGAACTCCAGCAGATAGAGGAAGCCGCGAGTCAACTTCGCTTCATTCGCCGCCACTTCCACCGATACGCAGGTCAGCTCAAGGCATCGCCCCGCGGACTCGAACAGGGGAAGCATGTCGTCGCGCAGTTGCTGCAAAAGCTGATCGAGCACCACCGGCGTCGAGGTATCTCCCGGGTCTTCCGCGTCGCTCAATTCGCGCAGCAAGAGCAGCCGCTGGCGCAACCGTTCGGCCGCTTGCAGGGCGGCTTCCACGCTGCCGCGAAATTCCTCGATGGTTTGATCGCGCACCAATGCGAGTTCCAGTGAACACTGCAGAGCGGTCAACGGCTGGCTGAGATCGTAAAACACATTCGCCGCGAAATTGCCGCGCGGGGCAAGCTCCCTGGCGCTGGCTCCGCCAACTGCGCTCACACCGGCGCCCCGGCTTGGCAGCTCATTTCGTATCCCACACCACGGACCGTATGAATGAGATGCGGCGCGTATTCACCATCCACCTTCTTGCGCAGGTAGTTGATATAGACATCGACGATGTTGGTGGTGGTGTCGAACGACAGGTTCCACACGTGCTCAACGATCATGGCCCGGGTGATGCGGCGACCCGCGTTGCGCATCAGGTATTCGAGAAGGGCACATTCTTTCGAAGTGAGCTCGATGCGCCTGCCTGCGCGTTCCACCTTGCGTTCCACGCGATCGAGTTCCAGGTCTGCGAGTCGCAGCACGGTCTCAACCGTTCGCGGTCCGCGGCGCAGCAGCGCGCGCACCCGCGCCGAAAGCTCGGTGAAGGAAAACGGTTTGATGAGGCAATCGTCGGCGCCAGTATCGAGCGATTGCACCCGATCTTCCACCCGGCTGCGCGCGGTGAGCACCAGCACCGGAAGCCCTGGTTTCTTGGGACGCACGGCGTTCAGCACGCCGATGCCGTCAAGCTTGGGCAGGTTCAGATCGAGGATGAGCAGATCGTATTCGCTTTCCAGGGCCATCTGCGGGGCCTGTTCGCCATCGGGCGCCACATCAACCGCATAGTGTTCCGGCTCCAGGCCTTTGCGGAGAAAGCTGGCGAGCGGAGCGTCGTCTTCCACAACCAGGATGCGCATACCGTAGTCCTTGGCGAGTAACCAACCAGTGGTTACTATGATCTTCGGCTTTTCCAAAGGGCTCGTCAACATATCTCCGATCTCCGGCAAGGCATGGCGTGCCGATTCTGGAAGGACCGTTTTGAACTGCTAACCAGCGAACGGATGACGAAGATCACGACGACAAGGCTTTCGCAGGCGTTGGGAGGGGATGACATTGAGGATCGCCCGCGATTTTTTGCGGCACACAATCATCTCGCGGCGCTATAATCGAAGCATGGCACGTGGTTGGGAAAGTAAATCTGTAGAAGCCCAAATAGAAGAGTCTGATTCCGAACCCTCCCTTAGCGAAACCCGCTCCTGCTCTGCTGAAGAAATGCAACTCCAGATGAAGAAAGCTGACCTCGAGCTTTCGCGCAAGCTGGTGCTTCAGCAAATGGAGCGGAGTGATAGCGAGCGTTATTCCGAGTTGCTGCGCCGAACGCTGGCCGGCCTCGACGCGCAAATCGCCGCCCTGGGCTGATTGGCGCCTGGTCAGGTGTTGCCTTCTTGAAGGAGTTCCTTCGCCTGGAGAAGCGTCGCTTAGCGCCGCCTTCGACGCGGGAAGAAACTGGCGTCCGCCTTGTAATCCCACAGTTCCCTTGGCGTTACTTAGCTGCAAACACCAGAAAGTAATCCATTTTATCTGCCTTCACTAGGTCATCATGCTCTTCGAGCAAACGATAGCCGGCCTGCTCGGCTTCACGGAGCACCACTTTCTTCTGTACGCCGTGATCTTCGCCGTTTCCGTTGCGATCGATGACGCCCACGCGCGCGTTGGGTCTTAGCGAGGTTCGCAAGTTGCGCAACAAGACAATCGGGCTCGCCACCTCATGGTAGGTCTTCAGCAAGAGCACAGCGTCGATGGAGTTGGCGGGCAGTTGCGGATCGTCGGGTTTGCTCAGCACGGCCTTCACATTGGGCAGATGTTCCTGCTGCGCCCGGTCCGCGATGTGACGGATCGCCTCGGGGTTAATATCGACCGCATAGACAATCCCGGCCTCCGTCACCCTTTTCGCCGCTCGCACCGTGAACCATCCCGAACCGGCCCCGATGTCGGCGACCGTCTTCCCCGGTGCGATGGAGAGAATGTCCATCACGCGATTGATGTGCAGCCTTTGGTCTCTGCCGGGGGTATCGAAGATGGAGAGATCGCCGGTGTAAGGAGTGCTGGTCTTGCGCTGCTGGGCCGGTTGCGCCGCGGACGCTTGCGCCCATGATGAAGCCGGTGCCAGCCCAAGCAAGCAGGCAAACAGCAGCAAGGATATGTACAAAGTGAAACGCCTGGAAGCCATGACAAAGGTCCGTGCAAGATTCAGGTGCGGCCGACTTTTCGCGGAATCCTAGGCGTTGACCGGTTCAATCGTTTCCGATTCAGCGCCAGGACTGGATGTTCCACCAGCAGGTGGAGATGCCAACCCGACACCCTGCTGCTTGCGCGATTCCTTCACCGAACGATTGCGCGCCGCGCGCAGCTTGAGGAAAGACTTTGCTTCGGTGTAGAGGCGTTTACGGTCGGTAGAATTGAACGCCGCTTTCTTCACGATCCGGAAAATCGCTTTGGGGCGGAAGTAGTACTCGTCGTAGAAACGGTGCACCATTTCCAGGATGTAATCGCGAGAAATTCCTGGATACTCAATCATGGCGACCTGATGTCCCATTTCGTCGACCATCTGTGAGCCTTCATTCAGAATGAAGCCGTTCGCCTTGGCGTAGTCGTAGAGTTCCGTTCCCGGATAGGCGTGGGCCAGCGATACCTGGATGGTGTCCACATCCAGCTCCTTGGCGAAATCGATGGTGCGCCGAATGGTTTCTTTGCTCTCACCAGGCAGACCGAGGATGAAGTCGCCGTGTACTACGAGCCCAAGCTTCTTGCAGTCCCGGGTGAAGTCGCGCGCCCGTTGCACGGTCGCACCCTTCTTGATGTTCTTGAGAATTTGCTGATCGCCCGACTCGTAGCCCACGATCAACAACCGGCAGCCGGCGTCTTTCATCGCCTTCAGCGTCTCGTAATCAGTGGTGACGCGTGAGGTGCAAGACCAGGTCAGGTTCAACGGTTTCAGCTTGGTGCAAAGCTCGATGGTGCGCGCCTTCTGAATGTTGAAGGTATCGTCGTCGAAGAAAAACTCTTTTACCCAAGGCCAATATTCCTTGGCCTTCGCCATCTCTGCGGCCACCTTGTCGGTCGAACGTTTGCGCCAGGGGTGTCCACTGAGCGTCTGCGGCCACAAACAGAAGGTGCACTGTGCCGGACAGCCGCGCGTGGTGTACAGCGAGACGAATGGATAGAGCAGGAAGGGCACGTTGTAGCGACGAGGATCGATGTCGCGCTTGTACACATCCACCACGTCAGGCAGAGCATCGAGATCGGCTACTGCCGGGCGGTCGGCGTTGTGCAGTATCTGGCCATTCGGCCCACGATACGAAACGCCCAGAATCTCATGCAGCGGCTTACCATTCGCATACTCGACTACGGCGTAATCGAACTCCCGGCGCACTATGAAATCGAGCGCCGCGCCTTCCTTGAGGGACGCCTCCGGCAGGGTAGTTACGTGCGGTCCCACGAAAGCGATCTTCAGCCCCGGATTGGCTGCCTTCATGGCAGCCGCCAGCTTGATGTCGCCTTGAAAGCCCGGCGTGCTGGTAAACAAAACCAGGAATTCGTAATCCCTTCCAATTTGGATGGTCTCTTGCGCCGTCACCTTGTGGGGTGAAGCGTCGAGCAGACGGGAGCCTTCCAGCATGCCTGCCGGGTAAGCTAGCCAGACCGGGTACCAATAGGACTCGATCTCGCGCGTAGCTGGCCAGCGCGAACTGGCGCCACCGTCATAGTTCTCAAACGAAGGGGGATTCAAGAATAGAGTTTTCAAAGGCATAGGATTAGCTATCGTATCATTTGTCCCGTACCGGCGGAACTTCTTACCCGTGTTTCGGTTAGATACATCTCACCGCTAGGCGGATACATTTTATGGCTGGCAGCGAACGGTTGATTAGCGAGGTGGAATGGCCCATTTTTTCAGTTCGCCGGTAAGCCGCAGCAGTTGCAGTTCGGCCCGGCTGAGCTCGAGCTGAGCGTCAAAGTAGGCGGCGTGTTTGTCTTCGGCATCGAGGCGGGCGTTTTGCTGATCGCGGGTGTTGGCGTTGCCGGTCTCGATTCGGGCCTTCACCGCCTCCAGGTCTCCTTGAGCGACTTCCCATTCCAATCTGGCCACGTCTCGTGCTGCGGCCAACTGTCGCAGAGACCTTTGGAGCTTCAAGGCCTCCTCGCTGACCTGGTTCTTGGTGATATCTACTTGCTTTTTCGCCGTTAAGGCAACGGCATCAGCTTCCTCTGCCTTGGCCTTCTGCACCGAATTGAAGATGGGGAACCTGACATCCAGTCCACCGCTGAAATTGTTGGCCGTGTAGTTGCGATAGTACAAATCGTAATTGTTGTATTTGGCAAGGTAAGCGTATTGCGACGCCAAATCGATGGTGGGCATCGTCAGCGCCTTGTGTTCGCCTCTGGCTCGTGCCTGTGCAGCGGCTACTTTCTGCTCCGCCTGCTTCACCGCAAGACTGTTCTCCACGGCCCGGGCCGGCAGATCGTCATCCTGCGAAATCACGGGCAGCTCAGGCATCGATTCAGGATCGACCGCGATCGATTCGGCGGGTAATCCCACCAGCTTGGACAGATGCTCGCGTAGCACGTCGGCTTGCCCCTGCGCCTCGGCAATTCGCAATCGAATGCGAGCGGCCACCAACTGACTCTTCGTAAGATCAAGCTTGCTGTCCACGCCCTGCTGCAGGCGCTGTTCGGTGACGAATTGTGCGTTGTCGGCCGCGCTTTGGGCCTCGCCTAACGCCTTCAGCTTGCCGCTGAGCTGATCGAGTTGCGCGTAGGTCAGCGCCGTATCCAGAATGACGGAGTCGCGCTTGTCTTGCACGTCCAGGGAGGTGGCATTCCAGTCGATCTTTGCTGCCTTAATGAACTGCCGAAGGGAGAGGTTGAAGAACGACTGCACGGAGTTGAAGTTCACCACCGATGGCGCCGAGCCTTCCAGGGTGAGCGGAAATCCATAGGAATAACCGAGGCCGGAACCTATGGTGAGCTGCGGAATGTAGTTCGCTCGAACTTCCTCATAGGCCTCGCGCGCTCGCCATTGGTTGACGGTCGCGATGCCCATGACACCGCTGTGCTGCAGCGCCAAATCCACCGCTTTACGGAAAGGAATCGGTTCCGCAGCCGCAGCGTCGGCTGCCACGCAAGGAGCACAAGAAAGTACAAGGGCGCAGGCGAGAGCGGCTACCCTCGCAGCACAACCAACCCGGGTCGTTCTCAAACAGCGGGGCCTTCGGGGCATCCTGGCTCTACCTGGTGAAACGATTGAAGACGGCTACTGTAACCGGTCAAGAGCTTTCCGCGCGCGGTCAAAACCGGAAGCCAGAGCAAGTGACGCCTCGTATTCCGAGGTGGCGTCTGAACTACGGCCCATCTTCTCGTAGATCTGACCTAGCAGGTAGTCGGCGCGAAACGCCGGGGCATCCTCCACCAGTCCGCCGGAATTGAGGTATTTCTGCAAATATTGCGCCGCTTGTGGAAAGTCACGGCCGCTAAGATACAGTTCATTGGCGGCGTCAAAATAGTTTTCGGCGCCCCGGCCAGGCTGCGCCATGGCCGTTAGCACCGTCCTCTGCACATCATCAAAGCGTCCCCGGAGACGGTAAAAATCCGCCAATTGCAGCCAATAAGTCGCAGGATTGTGGGCCTCCTTGATAGCGCTGTGGAACTGGCTCTCCGCTTCATCGTATCGTTTTTCCTTGGCGGCAATCTGCGCCAGGATCGAATGCGCCTCGGCCGCGTCGTACTTGCTGACCTGCGCCGCCTGCTCGCGGGCCTTATCCAGTCCCCCTCCCATGACGGCCGGAGCTTGAACGTAGTACTTGGAGAGATCGCTGCGGGCCTCTACGTTCGCGGGATCCAGTTGCACGGCGTGCTCAAACTCATTCTTGGCCTTGCGCGCCAGCCCGGCCGCGGCCAGTGGACTCGAATCTGCCGCCTTCCTGCCATACGCCCGGGCCAGCCAAAGATGATAACTCGCATCCTGGGGTCGCTCAGCGACCGCGCGTTCTCCCCATCTCACGGCATCGTCCCAGCGCTCCATGGCGTAGTAGGCGCGGGACAGCAGGTTGAACGATTCCGCGTCGCCGCGGTTGGACAACGTGCTGATCGCTTCATTCATGCGGCCACGGGACAGTAACTGCACGGCTGCAGGATCGGCGGCGGCAATCGTGGTGATCGCCAGCAGCAGAAACAGAACAGGGAACTTTGAATACAAGAGTTTCATGGATTAGCGATTTTCACCGGCATCCCTTCGCGGAGGGATTGCATGTTGAGAGCGCCCAACGCCAGCACCGCATTGTCGGCTAGTCCGCTGGTGACTTGGATGCGCGTGAGGTTTTCGATTGAGGTGTTCACGTCGCGTCGCTGTAACTCCCCATCTGCTACCTGGAAGACGAATTGGCCCTTGGCATCCTGATGTACGGCTTCTCGGGGGACGGTTAGCGCGTCCTGCTGGCGTGCGATGACGACAGCGACGCTGATATTGGTGTTAGGTAGGAGTTTGAGGTCGCTGTTGTCCACCACGCAAGTCACCTCTCCGACCATTCGCGTGCCGCGTTGCACCACCGTTGTTGGCAGGCTCTCCAGCGTGCCTTGCCACACTCGCCCCGGGATGGCGTCCCACGTGACTTCAACCAGTTGGCCCTTTCGCAGTTTGCCGATCTCCGGTTCGTCAATGAACGCGCGCACTTGGACCTTATGCAGGTCCGCTACTTGCACCAGCAGATCTCCAGGGTTGACAAACGCACCTTGGCGCACCGGCAGGGAATAGACCATGCCTGCGCGCGGAGCAGCAATATTTGAACTTCTCAGCAGCTCCTGGGCTGCGGCAAGCGAGGCGCGGGCCTCCGCCTGCTGGGACTCGACGTGGCCAACCTCCTGTTGTGAGTAGCGTCCGCTCAGTTTCTGTTGCAGCAATTGCACGTTGGCTTCGGCAATTTGCAACCGGCTCTGGGCGGTATCCACCTCGGCTTGCGACGCCGCCCCACTCTGCAACAGGCGCTGCATCGCTTGTAGATTCCGTTGCGCGGCATCCCGATCAGCCTGGGCTCTGACTAGCGCATTGCGCGTGGTCAGCAATTCGTCCTTGGTGCCACCGTTTTCCACTGCATTGATATCGGCCTCTGCGCCCTTCAATTGCGCTTGGGCTCGAGCTGCCTGCGACCGCGCATTGGCATCTTCAAGTTGCAGAAGTAATTGCCCGGGTTTTACCCATGAACCCTGTTGCACATAAATCTTTTTCGCCGTGGTGGCCATCGGCGCGTAAGCCTCGAAGTTGTTCAGGGCCTCGATCTTGCCGTTGGTGGCGATGCTTTCGGTGATGGTTTCGCGATCGGCGCGACCGACCCGAACAGCCACTTGAGAACGGTGCAGGGACACGAAGGCTGCGAGCACCACCACCGCCACAGTCAGGCCAATAACGATGCCCCACCGTCTTCCGTTTACGCGGTCATGGCCGTTCTCAATTGCAGCTGCCATTTTTGTTCGAACCTATAAGTATAACGTAGGACACAACTTCCACTTCGGCCAGCGCAAAGGCCAACTACCTCCTTCCACCGAGGGAGGTCGCTGCTACCCTTTTCTATCTGATGTTCGAGCTTGCCCGAAGACGCAGCCCGCACGGCATGACTCAGGCCTTGACTCGCCATTCTCATCTCGATACCACCACGCGCATCGCTACAATAGAGCCATGGCAAAAAGCGCACGCTATACGCCGGAGCACGCCGCGGCTGGTCTGTCCGCTAGACTTCCGAAAATTGAAACGTGGCCGAACCAATTCCCCGGCTACGAAATTGTGATTGACGTACCCGAATTCACCTCGGTATGTCCCAAGACCGGCCTGCCTGACTTCGGTACGCTGTGGATTCGCTACATGCCCGACCAGGCCTGCCTCGAACTGAAGTCGTTAAAAGAATACCTGATCGGTTATCGCAATCTGGGCATCTTCCAGGAAAACATCGTGAACCGCGTTCTCGATGACGTGGTGCGCGCCAGCAGACCGAAATGGCTTGAAGTCAAAGGCGAGTTTCGCCCGCGCGGGGGTATCGGCACGGTCGTGATCGCGCGCTACCCGAGACCGAAGAACTAGTGCCGCGGTCTTAGTACGTGCCCTCCCGTCGCGTCCCGAAATACTTGCGCACGCCGAACGCGTTGTAGCGGCCGTACGGGCCGTTCGGGCCCAGCCACGCCGGCCCCAAGGGCTGATCGCGCGCTCCGAACCGCTGAATCTGCGGATGGGTGGTTACGCGAAATTCAAATCGCTTGGGAAGGTCGATTCCGGCGCCCCAGTCGTACTCCATACCAATTCCGCTCCATGACCACGTGTACAGGGTTTGCGGAATATTCTTGCCGAACAGAAAAACGGGATCGTAAAAAACGTGTACCCGGCGCAGGAACGTGCGTCCGAACGGACGCAACTCTACCGTCCCCGAGATCATATAGCGCCCAAATGCGCTGCACTGCGAGTTCACACCGCCGTACTGTCCAGCATTGGCCGCGCATAGGTTGGGATCAACCTCATTGTGCGGGGGAGTTATGTCGAATTGTGCCCATCCCCAATACCAGTCCTTGGGAAAGAACATACGGTCCGCAGTAGCCGCGGGTTTGGCATTGGCCGTTGGCTGCGAATCGGCCACGGCCTTGGCATCGGTTGCCGGCTTGGAATCTTGTGCCAGCAGGGTGACCTGCAACATCAGACAAACCAGGAACAACAGCAAGCGTTTCATACACTCTCCGCGACGATAAATTGGGTATGACCGAGAAGGGTGGACACGTACGCTGCCTCGCTGGCTCGCCCCGGCGGGCGGGAGGAGATGGCGCGGCTTGCAACCACCGCGCACGTTCACTGGCCGATCCTTCTCCACGAGAGAGTACCTCGGTATTGCCAACATGGGAAGGGTTTTTGCAGCGACTGCTATTAACACCTGTCATTCGTGAATCGCGTCTGTACCCGGAGCGAATCTTTGAAGCGAATCGCGAAAAGCGAATCGCCGCCCCTCGTGTTATCCTCCGCCCACCCATGTCTGCCAAGACCAATGCCTGGGTCGCACTACTGCTGCTGACGGCGCTGAACTTTCTCAACTACATCGATCGTAATGTGCTGTTCGCGGTGCAACCGCTGATCCAGAAGGAATTCGCCCTCAGCGACAAGCAGGTCGGCTTTCTGACCTCCGCCTTTTTTGTCTGTTACATGATTGCCGCGCCGCTCATCGTTCCCCTGGCCGATCGCTTTCCGCGCCGCTGGATCATGGCGGCAGGGGCTTTGGTCTGGAGCCTGGCGACCCTGCTGAGCGCGGTCACCCACAATTACGACGAACTCTTGCTGCGCCACGTCATCGTCGGCATCGGAGAGGCAACCTTCGTCGCCATTTCGCCGGCGTTCCTGTCAGACCTTTTTCCGGAGACGGTCCGCGGGCGGGTGATGGGCCTTTTTTATCTGGCAACGCCGGTGGGCAGTGCGTTGGGCTACCTCGTCGGAGGCTACCTGGGGAGCCGGTACGGCTGGCGGGCTCCGTTCCTGATTTCGGCGCTGCCCGGCTTGCTGCTGGCGTTTGGCGTCTTGGCGCTGCGGGAACCCATGCGCGGCGCCAGCGATCACATGGCCGACAGCTTCGAGCGCGGTTCCGTGCGCGGGCTGTTTCGCAACCGGGCTTTTTGGACCATCAGCCTGGGAGCGGCCATGATGACCTTCGCTATCGGTGGTCTACAAGTGTGGATGCCGACATTCCTTTACCGCATCCGGCACGTGCCCCTGGAGCACGCCAATATTTCCTTCGGCAGCATGACGGTAATCGCGGGAACGGTGGCCACGTTGCTGGGGGGATGGCTGGGCGATCGCCTGCTGCCGCGCACGCCCGCGGCCTATCAACTGATCTCCGCCATCGGGATGACGCTTTCGATTCCGGCAATCATCGCGGCCATCTATTTGACCGGGCCTGCGATGTACCCGGCAATTCTCCTTGGCGAATTTTGCCTTCTCCTCAACACCGCTCCGCTCAATGCGGCCCTGGTGAACTCGGTCAGCGCGCGCATCCGGGCCACCGCCCTCGCGGTGAACATCTTTACCATCCACCTGCTTGGCGACGCTTTTTCACCCACTCTGATTGGGTACATCTCGGACAAAAGCAATCTTCAGATGGGACTGATGGCAATGATTGGCGCGGTTGCGCTTTCGGCGGCGGTGCTGTTTTACGGGATGCGCTTCGCACCGAAGATCAGCCGCGAGCAACTAGCAACTAGCAATTAGCAATCCGAAGCTAAACTGGCCAAAATTACCGCTATCGTGCTGGCAACGCGCCGTTCGGCGTGATCTCGCCGCCACTGACGGCAGCGGTAAATCTTGAGAACTAGTTGCTAGTTGCTAACGATGCCCTCCCGCGAGACGCGAAAGGGCATAGGTTTTGCAAGGTTACGCTGCCGGCAGCCGAAGCCGGCTACTTGCCGAACGCCGTGATGGCGCCGGCTTCGTCGTCCTTCACGTCAAAGACGGTGTAGAGCTTGGTGATCTGCAGCAGATCGTGCACTTTCTTGGTCAGATGCAGCAGCTTCAACTCACCGCCCTGGTTGCGGACTGAGGTGAAGGCGCTGACCAGCTCGCCAATGCCTGAGCTGTCGATGTAGCTGACATCGCCCAGGTTGAGCAGAATCTTCTTCTGTCCTTTGCCCAGCAGGTCCTTGACGGTATCGCGCAACACCACACTGCCTTCGCCCAGAGTGATTCGCCCGCTCAAGTCGACAATAGTGACGCCATCTACCTGTCGGGTGCTTGCTTTCATGCTCACGTGGAAGCCTCCTGAGGGTCCAGATCGTTGTTCTGGAGCCGCTTGATCAAAGTAATTTCAGTGCCGGGGTCAACTTTACGGAAACGGACTTCATCCATGAATGCCCGTATTAAGAATATCCCACGGCCGGATTGTTTCATAAGGTTTTCCGGGGCAAGCGGGTCAGGCACCTCGTCCGGATCCAGCCCTTTGCCCTGGTCGGTGATGGTGATGATCAACTCCCGCCCGTTTTGCTCAAAGGTCAACTTTACGCTCTTGGCCGGGTCGTAGCCGTTACCGTGCAACACAGCATTGATCATCGCCTCGCGGACCGCCATCGAAATTCCGCCCCGCGTGTCCTCGTCGAAACCCGACTGCGACGAGAACTGCTCGGCCATGGCTTCGGCCTTGTTGACGCTTTCCAGCGTGGATTCCATCCTGTAGGAAACGCGTTGTGGCGCGGTCATCAATTGGCTCGTTCCGGCCTGTTCAGTGCGGGTTCAACGCCCAAAGGAACAGAATCTCCAAGATGGAGCAGTTTGCCTGTTCGGGCGTTGCTTGTCAACGCAACTGTTTTATAGGCGCCAGGGTTCGCCGGCGACATCCGTCAGTAAGGGGCTTTTTCCCCGAAAACAGAAGCGACGGCCAATGCCGCTGGCGTTGTGGTATGCCCCGGCTTGCATCGAGCGGGTTGCCGAATCGGCCGGGTGGGAATAAAATTAGAACGAACGTTCGAAACCGGACCGCTTTTCGGGGCCATGGCTTCCGACTGCGACTGCCAGATGTCCTCTTCCTACCCAACCCGGGCCCTGGAACATCCTTCTTCGGCCGATACCCGCTTCGATCGCCGCCTGGGCGAGATTCTCGACTACGCCACCGAGGTCTTTGCCGATAAAGGCTATGAGGGCGCTTCCATGCGTGACCTGTCGCGCTTGAGCGGCATCTCGCTGGCCGGCCTTTACTATTATTTCGAATCCAAAGAGAAGCTGCTGTATTTCATCCAGCAGCACACCTTCAACACCATTATCGAGCTATTGCGCGAGCGCCTGCAGGAGAGTCACGATCCCGAGACGCGCATCCGCATCTTCGTTCACAATCACATTAGCTACTCCGTCGCCAAACAAAAAGCGATGAAGGTGCTCGCGCATGAAGACGACGTTTTGACGAACGGCTTTGGCACCGAACTGGCTGCCATTAAGCGTGAGTACTACCGCATCTGTGTCGGACTGGTGGAGGATTTGGTAAAGGCTGAGGGGTTGAAATTCGTCGGGCGTCATGCCGGCCCGACGGGCGGGATATCGACGCGCACGGCGGTCTTGGGACTTTTCGGAATGATGAACTGGCTGTACACGTGGTACAAGCCCCGCGTCGATTCCGACGCGGAAACCATCGCAGGCGAGATGAGTGATATTTTTCTGCGGGGAGTGCGAGCGGAAAGAGCCGGCGACTGGAAACCACGTCGGGCGGCGGACCTCAGTCGAAAGGCGGAGACAGACGGCCGTCCCAAGTCCAAAGCCGCCAAGCGCAAACCCGCTCCCCCGCTGGCAAGCGGACGCACTCGTTCATGACCGCATGGCAGCAATACCGTGTCAGGAGTTTTGCCGATGGGTAGCACGACCCAACCTGCGTCCAGCGAGGTGAAGCAACTCATCCAATACCGTGTCGAGTCAGGTGTCGCCGTCGTTGTGATGAGCGACCCGCCCGCGAACACCTATAGCTATGAGATGAACCGTCAGTTCGACGATGCCATTCTGCGGGCGCGGATGGACGACGCCGTTTACGTGATCGTGCTGACCGGCGCGGGCGAAAAGTTTTTCTCCGCGGGTGCGAACATCCAGATGCTGGCCGAGGTTGATCCCACGTTCAAGTACTACTTTTGCCTGCATGCCAATGAGATGCTGTTACGCTTGGAGAACACTCCCAAGCTGGTGATCGCGGCTCTTAATGGCCACTGCGTTGATGGCGGCAAGATCGGATTGCCGGAGGTCAACCTGGGCGTTCTGCCCGGAACTGGAGGCACCCAACGCCTGGCGCGCATTGTGGGGAAGTCGAAAGCCATTGAACTGATGGTGACGGGCAAGACTTTTTCCTTCGAAGATGCAAAACCGTTGGGGTTGATGAACGAAATCTTCGAGAGTGAAAACTTTATGGATCGGGTGTTGGAATACGCGCGCCAGTTTTGTCCTCCGAACAAAGCGGCCAAAGCTGTCGGACGCATCAAGCGCGCGGTGCAGACTGGTTGGGAGATTCCGATGGAAGCTGGCCTGGCCTTGGAGCGCGAGCACCAGCAGCTTCTGTTTGAGAGCGCTGACGCCAGAGAAGGGCTGACGGCATACCTCGAAAAGAGGCCAGCGAAGTTTAGCGGCAAGTGACCGCGGGCTTTGTCATCCTGAGCGCAGTGAGCGAAGCGAACGAAGTCGAAGGATCTGCGGTTATTGAAGCCGCACACTCATGACAATGGGCACACAAACCGGTTTTGACCGCATCACTGTCGAGCTGCAGCGGCCGGCAGCGCGCATCGTGCTCAACAATCCGCCGCTGAACGTCATTGACATCCCAATGATGGATGAGTTGCGCGCGGCGCTGGAGCATATCGAGGCGCGAGCGGAAATCGGCACCATCGTCCTTGCTGGTTCGGAGCGCGCTTTCTCCGTCGGTGTGGACATCACTGCACACACGCCCGACAAAGTGCGTGACATGCTTACCGCATTTCACAGCGTGATTCGCTCGGTGGTTGACAGCGGAAAGCTGACGGTCGCTAGCGTTCGCCGGCACTGCCTGGGCGGGGGGGCGGAACTGGCGATGATGTGCGATGTGGTTTACGCCTCACCGGATTCGGTTTGGGGATTTCCCGAGATCAAGCTGGCGTGCTATCCGCCGGTCGCCGCTGTGGCCTTGTCCGCCATTGTGGGACAAAAGCTGGCGGCAGAACTCGTCCTCACCGGACGAACCCTGAATGGCCGGGAGGCGTTGGAGGCGGGATTGGTGAACGGACTGGCGGAGGACCCCGAGACCCTGGTTGCGGAATGTGTGCAGCGGGTCTCGCAATTGAGTTCGGCAGCAATTGCTCTGGCTAAGAAGGCGTTTTATGCCTGGGACGCGATTCACTTCGACAAAGGTTTGGCGCGCGCCGAGCAGATTTATTGCGACGAGCTGATGAAAACAGCGGACGCCCAGGAAGGCATCACAGCATTCATCGAGCGGCGAAGGCCAAAATGGGTGGGGAAGTGAGCGCTTTGTTGGATTACGAAATCGCGCCGGAAGAGCTAAAAGCGCAGCAAGAGGCGGGAGCCGATGTGGTGCTGCTCGATGTTCGCGAACCTTGGGAGCTCGAGATCGCAAGAATTGCGAACAGCAAATCGATCCCAATGGGAGACATTCCGGCGCGCTTCAATCAGGAACTCGACCCCGAAAAGCACATCGTGGTTGTTTGTCATCACGGCGTGCGCTCGATGAATGTAACCGCATGGCTGCGGCAGCAAGGTTTCGAAAAGGCGCAATCGTTGCGGGGAGGGATCGACCGCTGGGCGCGGCAGATTGATCCGACAGTGCCGGTGTACTGAAAGCGGCTTTAGGCTTCCTATGAAAAAAGAGCTCATCGACCTACGCATCAACGGACGCGCGCACGAGCTGGCGATCGAGCCGAATAAGCTGCTGCTCGACCTGCTGCGCCAGGACCTGGGGCTCACCGGTTCCAAGCGCGCCTGTGACGATTCCTCGTGCGGCTCCTGCACCGTGCAAGTGGATGGCGTGCCCATGCTTTCGTGCACCATGCTGGCGGCCAGTTGTCAGGGCCAGGAGATTACGACCGTTGAAGGCCTTGCCGATCACGGCGGTTTGGCAGCATTGCAGAAGGCTTACGGCGATTTTGGCGGCGCGCAATGCGGCTTCTGTACGCCTGGATTCATGATGACCGTGAGGTGGCTGCTGGCCAACAATTCCGATCCCAGTGAAGAGGAGATTCGCGAGGCGCTCAGTAGCAATCTTTGCCGCTGCACCGGCTATTCGCAGATGTACCAGGCAATACGAGCCGTTATCGAGGCTGAGCAAAAAGCTGCACCGACGGAAATGGTCGGAGCGAAATAGACCCGCTAATTGCTGTTTGCTACAAAGGCCAATCGCTAATGAATGCTTTTTCTGTAATCGGGAAGTCGATCGCCATGGTGGATGCCGCCGGCAAAACCACCGGTGCGGGCAAATACACGGACGATCTCATCCTTCCCGGAATGCTGGTCGGCAAGATTCTCCATTCGCCGTATCCGCACGCTCGAATCACGCATATTGACGTCTCGCGAGCCAAGGCCCTGGATGGAGTTGTCGCTGTCGTCACCGGGGCGGACGCGCCGAATCCATACGGCATTCTTCCGGTGGGCCACGATGAGACCGCGCTGGCGGTGGAGAAGGTCCGGTACGTGGGCGATCATGTGGCCTGTGTTGCGGCCATCAGCGAAGAAATTGCGGAGAACGCGGTCGAGTTGATCGACGTGGAATACGAGCCGCTGCCGGCATACTTCGATCCTGAAGATTCGATGAAGGCGGAAAGCGATCTCATCCACGAAAACCGCCCGCACAATATCGAGAAGGACTATCACCACGTCTTCGGGGATCTGGACAAGGGATTTGCCGAAGCCACCTACATCGCCGAGGGCCGGTATATCGCCAACGAAGTGACGCACGCGGCGATGGAGCCGCACAGCACGCTTGCGAATTTCGAACTCGATCCGCATACCGGCAAGCTGGGGCGGCTTACCGTGTGGTCGTCCACGCAGGTTCCGTATTACCTGCAGCACAAGCTGTCGCTGGTACTGGAGATGCCGATGTCGCAGATCCGCGTGATCAAACCCTTGGTGGGCGGGGGTTTCGGCGGCAAAAGTGAAATCATTCCGCTGGAGATCATCGCGGCGGTCGCGGCGCGCGCGGCCAGAGCACCGGTGAAGATCACCTACACGCGCGAGGAAGTTTTCTGGGCGCATCGCGGACGGCCCCGCACCATCATCGATCTCAAAACCGGGGTGAAGAATGATGGCCGCATGACGGCCGTGGCCTGCAAAGTTATCCAGGATGGTGGCGCCTACTGCTCGTACGGCGTCGTGACCATTCTCTATTCCGGCGCGCTGCTGGGCGCGCTTTACGACATTCCCAACATTCGCTACGACGGCTATCGTGTGCTGACCAACAAGCCGGCGTGCGGAGCTATGCGCGGCCACGGCACCGTCAATGTGCGTTTTGCGTTCGAGTCGCAAATGGACGAGATCGCGGCGAAGCTCAATCTCGACCCCGCTGAAGTACGGCGAGTGAATCTGCTGAAGCCGCCTACCGTAACGGTTAACGGCCTTCGGGTGTTGAGTTACGGACTGCCTGAGTGCATCGATCAGGTGGTGGCTCGATCGGGTTGGAAGGAGCGCAAAGGCAAACTGCCCAAAGGCCGCGGCCTTGGAGTTGCGTGCAGCCACTATGTGAGCGGCGCGGCCAACAGCATCATCCGCTCCGACATGCCGCATTCGACTGTAAACATCAAGATCGACCGCGACGGTGGGGTAGTGGTTTATACCGGCGCTTCGGAGATCGGACAGGGCTCCGACACCATGACCGCGCAAGTTGTCGCGGAGGTGCTGGGCTGCGAAATCGCTCGGGTAAAAGTCGTAGCCGCCGATACCGACCTGACCCCGATTGATCTCGGTTCCTACTCCAGCCGCGTGACTTTTATGGCCGGAAATGCCGCTCTGCGCGCCGCCGAAGATGTGAAGAAGAACATTGTAAGTGCCGCCGCCAAGCGCATGAATTGCGTCCCCGGGGACGTAATCATACGCGACGGCCTCGTGTGGAAAGCTAGTACCACATTGTCAGAGTACAGTCCCACATTGTCAGACAGTCTCGAAGAATATGAGGCGGCGCGCGGCCACGTGGATGGGCAGATCCTGCGGGGATCGGTCTTGCAGACGCGCAAAGAAGAAGGTCCCAAGGACCATATGAGCTTCGAGGAAGCCATAGTCGCGGCGATTGACTTCCACGGGGCGCTGACCGGCACTGGCTCCTACGCGCCTCCGGTCGCGGCGCGCGGCGGCAAACACAAAGGCGGCGGCGTGGGGCCGTCCCCGGCCTATTCGTATTCTGCGCAGGTTGCGGAAGTCAGCGTGGATGAGGAAACCGGCGAAGTAATTGTGCACAAGATATGGGCAGCCCACGACTGCGGACGCGCGCTGAATCCGGTGGCCGTCGAAGGCCAGGTCATCGGTTCAGTCTGGATGGGGCTTGGGCAGGCACTAGAGGAAGAGATGGTTTGGAAGGACGGGTTGCTGATGAACCCTGGAATGCTGGAATACCGCAGTCCGTCGTCGGCGGAGTCGCCGGAGATTGAATGCATCATCGTCGAGAGTATCGATCCTGAAGGCCCATTCGGGGCGAAGGAAGCGGGCGAAGGCTCGCTGGCGGCGACGATTCCCGCAATCTCGAATGCGATCTACGACGCTGTGGGAGTCCGGTTGCGCGAGGCGCCATTTACGCCGGAACGCGTGCTGGCAGCCCTGCGAGCGAAGAAGGGAATGAAGAGAATCGAAATGACCGAGTCGGTTGACCCGACGGCTCCCCAGAAGCTTCGCGAACACGGCGGCTCGCTGTGGTTCCGGGGCAAGGGCCCAATGCGGCATCCGCTCGATCCGGCGCGACGGGGTACGAATGCCGGATCGCCCACGGGCGGTGCTGAGTGAGCCTGCCCAGCTTTCAACTGCTGCGTCCTAAGACCTTGGACGAAGCCACAGCGCTGATGGCGAAGTATGACGGCCAGGTGAAAGTGGTTGCCGGCGGTACCGACTTGCTGCCTTCGATGAAGCAGAAACTGTTCACGCCGCCCTTTGTTCTAGACTTGCGCGGTGTCAGCGAATTGCGTGGAATTCGCAAACGCGCGGACGAGGGCGTCGAGATTGGTGCGCTGACGTCCCTTGCGGCCGTCGAACATTCGCCGCTGATTCGCAAGGATTTCCCCGTCCTGTACGAAGCGGTCAAGACGGTAGCTTCACCCGTGTTGCGTAACATGGGAACCATTGGCGGCAATCTTTGCCTCGATACCCGCTGCCTGTGGTACAACCAATCGCTGTTGTGGCGTAAGAGTTGCGGCTTCTGCCTCAAGAAGGATGGCGACCTGTGTCATGTCGCACCCGGCGGAAAGTTCTGCTGGGCGGCCTTTTCGGGCGACACACCTCCGGCGCTGCTGTGCCTGGGAGCAGAAATCGAAATTACCGGGCCAGATGGCGCTCGGCGTGCCCCATTGTCGGAGTTCTACCTGAACGATGGCATTGCGCGTCTGAATCTTGCGCCAAGTGAGATCGTCACCCGTGTGTACGTGCCGGAATCGTCGGCGGGATGGCGGGGCAGCTATCAGAAGCTCCGCGTCCGTGGGAGTATTGATTATCCATTGGCCGGCGTTGCCGTCGCACTCAAAATGCGCGCAGGCCGAGTGGAAGACGCGCGCGTTGCTATCACGGCAGTTAATCCTGCGCCATTCCTGGTGAAAGATGCGGATGCTCATCTTGTCGGAGTGGTTCCGAATGATGAAATTGCCGAGCGCATTGGCGACTTGGCGGCCAGTACAGCCAAGCCGCTGACCACCTCAGCGCTGACGCCAGAGTATCGCCGCGAGATGGTGCGGGTGTTTGCTAAGCGAGCGGTGATGGCGGCGGCAAATTGACTACTGACTACTGACCAATGCTAATCACCGACTGCCATATTCACATTCAGCCCATGGAGTTATTCAAACCTGAGGCCCTGGTGCTGATGAGGAAGTCCCGCAAGGATTTGGATCAGGTGGCGAAATACTGCGGTTCGCCCAAGGCATTCCTCAAGTATCTCGACAAAATCGGAATCGATCGAGCGGTGCTTATCAACTACGTTGCGCCGGAAGTGATCGGTTTCACGCCAGCGGTCAACGAGTTCATCGCCAACTACGTGAAGGAAGATCCGAAGCGGCTCATCCCCTGCGGCAGCGTGCACCCGCGCCATACAAAGAATGTTCTGGCCGACATGGAACATATCGTGCGGCTTGGCATCAAGCTCATCAAAATCCATCCGCCGCACCAATTGCTCTATCCCAACGACTATGTGAACGGCGTCAAAGAACTGGAGATCATCTACCGCGCGGCCGAGGCGGACGGCATTCCCATCATGGTGCACACCGGCACGTCGATCTTTCCCGGAGCGCGCAACAAGTACGGCGATCCGATGTACGTTGATGACGTGGCCGTCGATTTTCCCGGGCTGAAGATTCTATTGGCGCACGGCGGGCGTCCGCTGTGGATGGACACCGCCTTCTTTCTGGTGCGAAGACACCGCAATGTTTATCTGGACATCAGCGGCATCCCACCCAAAACGCTCCTGCAATATTTTCCGCGGCTGGAAGAGATCGCTCACAAGACGCTGTTCGGCACCGACTGGCCGGGGCCTGGCGTCCCCGAGATCGAGAAGAACCTAGACGAGTTTCGCGCGCTCCCGCTGAGCGAAAGCGCGAAAGAATGGATCCTGAGCAGGACAGCGCTGGAGATCTGGCCGGTGTAAGGCGGAGTTAGTGGCTAATAAGAGCCGGTCTTCGAGACGTCGCCCGTGCCCGGGTCTTCAACACCTGCCACGGCCTTGATGGCCGCCCAGAGTTCGTCATATCCCACTCGCGACTTGGTAGAAAACGGAATGACCTGCGAGGGAAGGATTTGTAGCTGGTCGCAGAGTTTAGGCAGCGAGGCGCGCAGTTGACTGTTTGAAATGCGGTCGGCCTTAGTTGCTACTACGATGAATTGGCGGTCCATGTGGCGCAGCCAGTCCATCAACTGCAAATCAAGCGCCTGGGGAGGAATTGTGACGTCCACCAGCGACAGGCACAGCACCAGCGACTCGCGCTCCTCCAGGTATGGATTGATGAACTGCGCCCACTGTGCGGTGATTTCTTTGGGCGCGCGAGCATAACCATAACCAGGCAGATCGGCAAAGACGAAGTCGGGACTCGGCTTGCCGGGGCGGCGCACCTGGAAGAAGTTGATGGTCTGGGTGCGACCGGGCGTGTTGCTGGTCTTGGCGATCTTGCTGCCGACAAGCGAGTTGATCAAGCTCGACTTGCCGACATTGGAGCGGCCAAGAAACGCGATCTCCGGCGCACCCGCAGGCGGGAAGTGCAGTGGAGCAGCGGCGGAGGTCACGAACCGGGTCAACACCTTCATGCAAGCAGTACCCCCATCCTGGACGCAGGGCGCGCAAAGCGAGAAAGTAACAGGACCCGCCCTGGGCGGAAGTTGTTCGCTTCGAAGTGGTGGTCAGCCACGCTTACTGGTGTGCCGGCGCCGGTTCCGTGGTTGGTGGCAGCGCCGCGAGTCCCGGAGAGTCTTCGTCAGGCACGTCCGGTAGCGGACGCTCCAGCGCATAGGCCAGCACATCATCCATGGTATTGACGAAGCGCAGCTTCATTACATTGCGCAAGTTCTCCGGCACGTCGGCCAGGTCCTTTTCGTTGTCAGCCGGAAGCAGGACCTCCATGATGCCGGCGCGGTGGGCTGCCAGCAGCTTCTCTTTCAGACCGCCGATGGGCAGCACCTTGCCGCGCAGCGTGATCTCGCCAGTCATGGCGATGTCGCGCCGAACGGGGATGTGACTGAGCGCGCTGGCGATCGCGGTCGCCATGGTGATGCCGGCGGAGGGGCCATCCTTCGGAATCGCACCCTCAGGCACGTGCACATGGATATCGAGATTGCGATAGAAGTCGCGCGGGAGTCCCAAGCGATGCGCGCGTGAGCGCACATACGACATGGCTGCCTGTGCCGACTCCTGCATCACGTCACCGAGTTTTCCGGTGAGCGTAAGCTTGCCCTTGCCATCGACGGTGGCGACCTCCGTGGTGAGAATCGAGCCGCCGACCTCCGTCCATGCCAGGCCTGTGACCAGGCCGACTTCGCTGCGCTCGTGTCTCTCGCTGTCGCGGAACTTCATCACGCCGAGGTATTCCGCGGCGTTTCCCGCGGTGAGTTCCACCGTGTACTTGTCGCCTTCCTTAACCACCTTGCGCGCGACCTTGCGGCAAATGTTGCCGATCTCGCGCTCCAGATTGCGGACCCCCGCTTCGCGCGTGTAATTGCGAATGATGGTGGTGAGCGCTTCGTCGGTGAAAATGATGTTCTGTTCGGTCAATCCCGTCTGCAGACGCTGCTTGCGGACCAGGTACTGCTTGGCAATCTCGACTTTTTCCGGCTCGGTATAGCCGTGCAGCCGCAGCACTTCCATGCGGTCCTGCAGCGCCGGAGGAATGGTATGCAGCACGTTCGCGGTCGCGATGAAGAACACTTGCGACAGGTCGTACTCCACGTCGAGGTAATGATCGACGAACATGAAGTTCTGCTCGGGATCGAGTACTTCGAGCAGCGCCGCTGAGGGATCGCCGCGGAAGTCCATCGACATCTTGTCCACTTCATCCAGCATGAACACCGGATTCTTGGTGCCGGCCTTTTTCATCATCTGGATGATCTGGCCCGGCAGCGCGCCGATGTAAGTGCGGCGGTGACCGCGCACTTCGGCTTCATCGCGCACGCCGCCCAGCGACAGGCGGACAAACTTACGGCCGGTGGCTTTGGCGATGCTCATGCCGAGCGAAGTTTTGCCCACGCCCGGAGGCCCGACGAAGCAAAGGATGGAGCCCTTCGGATTCTTGACCAATTGCCGCACCGCGAGAAATTCAAGGATGCGCTCCTTGATTTTCTCCAGGCCGTAGTGATCTTCGTTGAGCGTTTTCTCGGCGATATCAATGTTGCGGATTTCTTTGGAGCGTTTCTTCCAGGGCACAGCCAGCAGCCAATCGAGGTAGTTGCGCGATACCGTGGACTCGGCCGACATGGGCGGCATGGCTTCCAGCTTCTTCAGTTCCTGCAGTGCCTTCTCATGGGTATCGCGCGGCATGCCGGCGGTGTCAATCTTCTTCTTCAGCTCGTCGAACTCGCTCTTCTCGCCGCGGCCCAGTTCTTTCTGGATGGCCTTGATCTTTTCGTTGAGGTAGTACTCTTTCTGGGCACGTTCCATCTGGCGCTTTACGCGCGACTGGATGGTGCGGTCCATGTTGAGCTTTTCGATCTCGACGTCGAGCACGTCCCCGATGCGATTGAGGCGCTCGGCGGGATCGAAGATTTCCAGCAGCTCCTGCTTCTCTTCGATCGAGAGTTGCAAGTTGGCGGCGATGGTGTCCGTCAGCTTTGCCGGGTCGTCGTTGCGGACGGCGGCAATCATGGTTTCGTAATTGAGCGATTGACAGAGCTTGACGTATTGCTCGAACAGGCCGGTCACGCGCGTCATGCTGGTTTCAATCTGCGGCGTCGGGTCAGCCGAATACTTCGCGGTGCGTACCGTGGCCTCGAAGTAGCCATCGGTATCGACCACCTGGAGGATCTTGCCGCGTTCCAAGCCTTCCACCAGGACCTTGATGTTGCCGTCTGGGAGTTTCAGACTCTGGACGATGTTGACCAGCGTGCCGACCTGGAAAATCTCGTTGGGCTTGGGCTCGTCGATGCTGGCGTCGTGCTGCGTAGCGAGAAATATCTTCTTGTCGCCGGCCAGCGCCTCTTCCAATGCGCGCACACTCGACTCCCGGCCAACCACGAACGGCGTCATCATGTAAGGAAAGATGACGACATCGCGGATCGGCATCATGGGGAGTTTCTTGGTTTCGAATTTTTCGCGCTGGGTCACTAAAAACCGCCTTGTCATTCAGAGGGGCCCGTACCGCTCTGAGAAAAAGAAGAGCTAACTGTTTCGCGCCGCATTGCGTGCCGGTTGCCCGTTGCCGCCAACTTCAGTCAAGGATAACACGCGAAACAAGAGGACAGAAGCGAACAAAGTGACGTGTCGTCAGTATCTTCCCTGACTCTGCCTTGGGCCCGGAGTCACGTTGTACGGGGATCAAGAATTACAGGAACTGATATCTATATGGATGCCTGTCCGGATGGGCGGATTCATGCTGATAGGGAGCAAGACCATGGCGCGACTGCAGCCGTGTCTACTACATCGGAACGTGTGAAACTGACCACCGGCAACTGGCCCTGCTTCTAGCCCGCCTTCTCCATGATGGGCAGGTTTACATTGCGCTTCAGAACCATCTCACCAGTGACTTCAAAGTCCTTAACGCGCTTCTGGCCGGGCAGGTTGTACATCAGGTCGAGCATCAGTTCTTCCAGGATCATGCGAAGGCCACGGGCGCCCACCTTGCGCAACATGGCCTCTTTGGAGATGCAGCGCAGGGCCTCATCGGTGAAGCGCAGCTTGACGTTCTCGAACTCGAACAGTCGCTGGTATTGCTTCACGATGGCATTCTTCGGCTTGGTAAGGATTTCGATCAGGGCATCTTCGTCGAGATCGCTCAATACGCCCACCACCGGCAGGCGGCCGACGAACTCGGGGATCAGTCCAAACTTGATCAGGTCCTGGGGCTGGACTTGTGCCAGTAGTTCGGTATCGCGCTTGTTGCTCTCGGTGAATGCGGCTTCCTTGGCCTCGTCGGTGCGGAACCCCATGGAACGCTTGCCTAGCCGCCTGGCGATCGTGCGCTCTAGTCCGACAAATGCTCCCCCGCAGATAAACAATATGTTGGTCGTGTCCACAGGAGTGAATTCCTGGTGCGGGTGCTTGCGCCCGCCTTGGGGAGGAACATTGGCCACGGTGCCTTCCAAAATCTTCAGCAAGGCCTGCTGCACGCCTTCGCCCGAAACATCGCGGGTGATGGAAGGGTTTTCGTCTTTGCGGCCGATCTTGTCGACCTCGTCAATGTAGATGATGCCGGTCTGCGCGCGCGCCACGTCTCCATCGGCGGCCTGCAGCAGCTTGAGGATGATGTTCTCCACATCCTCGCCGACGTAGCCGGCTTCGGTCAGCGTGGTGGCATCTACGATGGCGAAAGGGACATCGAGCATCTTGGCCAGGGTTTGCGCCAGCAAAGTTTTGCCGGTTCCGGTGGGGCCAATCAACATGATGTTCGACTTGGCCAGCTCGACTTCCGTGCCACGCTGCCGGTTCATGTAAACCCGCTTGTAGTGGTTGTAAACTGCCACGGCGAGTTTCTTCTTGGTCTGTTGTTGCCCGATGACGTACTCGTCGAGGAAGGCCTTCACCTCGACTGGCTTGGGAAGCTGGTTCGGCGTGGCTGCGGGCTGCGTTTCCGAGCGGTCGTCCTCCAGAATGGAGTTGCAGACGGCAACGCACTCATCACAAATATAGGCCCGCGGATAGTCGGTGGGAGACGAGATCAGCTTAGCAACAGCGTCTTGCGACTTATGGCAAAACGAACAGCGCAACACTTCGTCGGAACCAGTTCTGGTCCTCACAGAAAAAACTCCTTTACCTCGCACGCTGTCAGCCGGAACTCTGCGTTTCCGTGCTACATTTCCCGCCCCTTCGAAACGGGCAGGAGCCGTGATGCCCCTGCAAGAAGTTTACCCCTATCGGCCGCGGGCAGCCCTCTTGTGATGCTATTCAGTGCCACTGCACTACACCTATTCAACCACAATTCGTCGCGCCACAAGGCGCCGCTGGTGCCAGATCAGATACAACTTTCGAAGCAGTGCCGGGCAAATTGTTCGCACTAGGCAAGGGCTAAGTTTTGCACCCTACTTGTGCTTGAAAATGATGTCGTCGATTAAGCCGTACTCCTTCGACTGCTGCGCGTTCATGATGAAGTCGCGCTCCACGTCGCGCTCCACTTTTTCCAGGCGCTGGCCGGTGTGCTTCGACAGCAATTGACTGGTGATCTCGCGCATGCGCAGGATTTCGCGCGCGTGAATGTCAATATCGGTGGCCTGACCCGAAAGGCCCGACATCAGGGGCTGGTGAATCAGAATGCGGGAAGTTGGCAGGGCAAAGCGTTTCTTCGGCGCGCCCGCAGCCAGCAGCAAAGCCGCCATGCTGGCCGCCTGGCCAATGCAGATGGTGGTCACGTCGGGACGGATGAACTGCATCGTGTCGTAGATTGCCATGCCCGCCGTGATCGAACCGCCCGGCGAATTCACGTACAGCGAAATGTCCTTCTCCGGATCTTCAGCCTCAAGAAACAGCATCTGGGCGATGATTAAGTTTGCGACATTGTCATCGATAGGAGTGCCAAGAAAAACAATATTGTCCCGCAACAGGCGGGAATAAATGTCGTACGCCCGCTCGCCCCTGCTGGTCTGCTCAATCACCATGGGCACAAGCATTGTTTGCGGCTCCCTTCATGCTACCGGCCACACTTCTTCCCGAGGGTCGAAGTTGGGGGTGGAACGCAGCCCGCCCTATGCGGACCTGCGGTACAAAGAATCCAAGGTCTTCTCGTTGCGGATGCGATGCCGAATTCTATCCAGCCCGCCATCCTGCGTCAAACGAGCGCGGACCTGTTCGAGGGTCTGCTTGGACTGGGTCGCCAGCGCTTCCAGTTCGCGGTCGAACTCTTCGTCGCTGACCTCGATTTTTTCTTCGTCAGCAATCTGCTCCAGGATCAAAGACGCCTTTACCTCGCGCAGTGCCCCGTCGCGCTGTCCGGCGCGCAGGCGGGCAAAGTCCATGCGCTTCATGTCTTCCGTGCGCATGCCCTGGGCTGCCAGAGCGCGCAAACCGCGCTCCAGTCGGAGATCGATCTGCTGATCCAACATCGCTTCGGGAACCGGGAAATCATTGCGCTTCACTAGTTCCTCGACGATCTGGTCCTTGCCCTGGTGCTCGGCCTCATGCAGCTTCTCCGCCTTCATGTTTTCCTGAAGCCGGTTACGAAGCTCATCCAGGGAATTGAAGTCGGCACTCAGCTCTTTGGCGAATTCGTCGTTCAGTTCGGGAATCGTTCGGGTCTTGATGCCTTTCACGTCCACTTCATAGGTCATGCTCTTGCCGGCGAGCCGCTTGTCGGAAAAATCATCGGCGTACTTCACTTCGAAGCTGCGCTGCTCGCCCGACTTGGCGCCGCGCAGGTTCTCGGTGAACTCCGGAATCGTATTCTTTCCGCTGATCTCCACCATGACCTCGTCCACCTCGACGGGTTTGGAGTCTGCGTTCTGCTCGCTTTCCTTGGGCGTACCCTTAAAGCCGATGACGGCAAAGTCACCATCCACCAGCGGACGTTCTTCGTCCACAGCACTGTAGGTGGCGTGCTGCTCTCGCAGGTTGTGGAGAGCGTTTTCCACGTCCTCCTCGCTTACGTTGGCGTCGAGCCTTGAAATTTGAAGGTCCTCGTAAGCGGCGACTTTGAAATCGGGCAGCACCTCGAAGGACGCCGTAAACTTTAGCGGCTCGCCCTCATGCAAGTGAAGGTCAGTGACGCGTGGCTGCGAAACCGGCAACAGGTTTTGCTTCTGGGTTTCCTGGCGGAAATAACGCGGCACCAGGGCCTCAACGATTTCGTTCTTGATCTCTTCGGCAAAACGCTGGCGAACAATGGAAGCCGGAACCTTGCCCTTGCGGAAACCGGGAATTCGCGCCAGCTTCTGGTAGCGATTGACGACGCTCTCGGATTCAGCTTTGACTGCGTCGGCTGGAATCTCGATCGTGACTTCGCGCTTGCAAGGATTCGACGGTTCGGACGTAGCGATGTCCGCCGTTTTTTTTTCGCTCGTATTAGATTCAATCGTCAAAGGGATTGCCTTCAGCAGTGGATGTGGCCGGGTACGACCCGGGAATGCAATGGGCGATAGGTGCGCGGAACGTGATCCGTGCCCGCAGGGCGAGTACCTCCGCTTGGGAAGAACCAGCGCTCTTTCGCTAATTGCGACTAAGCCTAAGTGTATGAGAGCCGCGCAAGGGGGTCAAACGACACGAGAACTGACTGGTATGGATCGAGCCTGTCGGATGGCCCCGAATCATTTCCCACAGGTCCGGGAGGCGGAGTCTGGTGGCAGCATTGCCATTTGGGCCGTTGCCGCGGGCTCTGCACTTTCCAGCGGACCGAGCAACTCGGTGGCTCGCAATTGGGTTAGCTCGATCCAGGTTTTTTGCCAGCGCTGAACGACGCAGTTGTCAATGCGCGCACCTGGCTTGGGGAAACCGAAGCCGTCATAAAACTCCAGAATGTTATTCCGCAATGCATCATCCATGTGGATGAAATGGTCGTTAGCCAAGTCGTCGAGCAGATCGCGGTAGGTGGCGTCAGCCAAAGGATATTCGCCACGACTGGTCGGCTTACCCGTGTCGAGATCGATATTGGACGTCTGCAGATTGCGATTCTTGACTTCGCTCAAAGCCGTGCCGAAGCGATCAATCGTCTGGTCCACACTCTTGAAATAGAGGTCCTCGGTTTTGGGGGTTGGCTCTTTGAAGTCAACTGCGCGCAGCGGCTCCACTTTGGGCGCAACCTTGAACAGGACAGCGAGAAAATGGGCGCCCGGCCCCGGATTCTGGTATCCCGATCCCCACGACTTGTTGTAGTCGGCCTTCGACAGATGATAGAGAAAGCGCTGCCGGTTAAAGTTTGGGATTTCTCGTTTCAGCTCGTCTCCCTTGACCAACAGCGCGACCTTCGTCATTTCCGGGATGATCTGGCTGACGCTTCGGCGATAGGTCCCGATGGCAAGTTGTTCGTTCGGCATCACGTTGGTCAGCTTCAATCCGTAGGTGTCGAAAAAGGCCCGCTCCAGCAGAGGGGCAGAGACCTCGAATCCGATGAAGTTGTGATAAGTCTCGGGCGCATAGCGGCCCTCGGCGACCTGCAAAACATCAAAGCCGAACTCAGTTTTCAGATGGGCCTTGTGGTCGACATCGTAGGGCACTGCAGGCCCCGAACTCCGCTGCTAGCTTGGGATATTGAACGCCTACCGACAAATTAATGTAGGGATGTCCGTTGATGTCGGAATTGTAATGGGAGAGCGCTCCCAGGGCGAAAGCGTACTCATTCAGGTCCTGCGCATCATTGAGCATAGCCTGAACGAAGTCCCCAGTGCGGACGTAGTGGGTCAGGTCGCTGAAGACATGACTACCGAACGGATAGTAGCCAATGTCCTGCACCACGCTGCCGCCATACGCATAAGCATGGGCTTTCACCAGGTCCTCCGGGGTGGCGTCAGGGAATCGCGCCAGCAGCAACGGCTCGATCTGTTGTTTCCACAGCAGGTCGATGATCTCTTCGTGAGTTAGTACCGAGTAACCGGCGCAAAGCGGCGCGAACGCCAAGACGCAAATCATCAGCGCGATGCAGGTCTTCGCTGTGATCGGGTGGGGAATTACCTGTCCCATTGAGCTGGCAATCTTCAGATACGGCCGAGCAGTAAGAGAATGACCAGAATCAGCACGATCAAACCGAGACCGCCAGAGGGATAATAGCCCCACCCGCGGCTGTAGGGCCAGGACGGAAACGACCCGACCAACAACAGTACGAGAATAACCAGCAGAATGATCAACACTCGTTAGGGTCTCCTTAACGTCGCGGGGAATGCGACCGGACGCTTGTATTTGGAAGCGGTCGGGTGCGCTGAAGGATGCCTTGGCAGCAGATTGGAATGCTTCACATCATCCGGAGGACTCCAACTTGTTTGCCACGGCGGTCGCTACAATGAGAAGGATGGCTTCCGCTCTTGCCGTATTGAATGAAGAAGTTGTGAACTGCGTCCAGTGTCCACGTCTGGTGGCCTATCGCGAGCAAGTTGGCCGGGAGAGGCGCCGTGCCTATCGCCAGTGCGAATATTGGGCACGACCAGTACCAGGGTTCGGCGATCCCCACGCCCGCGTGCTGGTGTTGGGATTGGCGCCTGGGGCCCATGGTTCCAACCGTACCGGCCGCCCCTTTACGGGAGATGCGTCGGGAAGATTCATGTATCCCATTCTGCACAAGGTCGGCTTCGCATCGCAGCCGAATGCCGAGCATCGCGACGACGGATTGGAGCTGATGGACTGCTACATCACCGCCGCCTTGCGCTGCGCGCCGCCCGACAACAAGCCGCTGCCGTCGGAGCTCGCGAACTGCGCACCCTTTCTTGATCGCGAACTGCGCATCCTGAAGAATGTCAAAGTTGTGGTGGCGTTGGGCAAGATTGGCTTCGATGCCTATCTGAATTACTTGAAGCGCAACGACATCTTGCGGAGCAAGGCCGCATATACCTTCGCGCATGCCGCACAATATCCCTTGCCGAATGGCATAACGTTGCTGGCGTCGTACCACCCTTCGAACCAGAACACCGCAACGGGAAAGCTGAGCGCTGCAATGTTCGAGGCGGTATTTCGCGAAGCCAAAAAGATCGCGGTCAGCGGCCCCTAATCGGCTCTTGTACCATTGACGACATGATGGATGGCTGTGTCACGATTCTTCCTGCCATCCCCCGGTCGCGGACATATTTCAAATCATGGAGGAAACTACGATGACAAGAAGAATTGCTGCGGTGGCACGCGTGGGGTCGTGCCTGCTGCTACTTACGGCGGCGAGCGCGTTTGCTGCTGACGCAAACGCAAAAAACTCCGCGGTCGGGAATTGGATGCTAAACCCGGCGAAGTCGCATTTTCAGAATATGCCCGCGCCGAAGATGGAGAGGTTGCGAGTCTCGAAGGATGACGAGACGGGGTTGAAATGGAGCTTGACGGGAGCGGGCGCAGACGGCACGGGCTATCACCACGAATACGACGGGCCCATCGATGGATCCTATCGCCCCATACAGGGTAGTCAGAATCCCCGCACGGTGGCCTACACTAGAGCCGGTCCTGTAACGAACTGGGCGGTTAAAGACGAGACGGGAGCAATTATAGAAACGGGGTCGGGTCGCGTTTCACCGGACGGTCGTACCCTGACTTTGCAGGGAACCATGAAAACGTCCTCGGGAGAATCGCAATTCACGTCGGTTTACGACAGGAGATGATAAGCGTCCGTCAAAGCTTCAATCTGGAGGTTAGCTCGCCATGATGACGACATTCTGAACGGATGGGTGGGCTTCGGATCTGCACCTCGGGAGGCTGATTCGCGTGAGAAGTTCTTGGTTGGTCTGGCAGGACGCGTAATGGCGTTTGCCGGACACGTTTTGGGACTCGCACGTGGGGCCAAGTGCAGGATGTATGAAGAGGTTCGCAGTAATCTTTGCAATGTTGCTTGCCGTTGCGTGCGCCTATGCAAGTCCAATCCCTGACGCGAATTACACCGATCCCGCAGCACTCACCCCGCTAAGCTTCAGCGGCGGTGCCTGGCAGAACGGTTACCCTTACACCGTGGCAATCAATGGGGTTTCAGGCCCAGTTCAAGCTATGTGCGATGACTATTCGCACGGCGGCGCTATTGGAGAGTCGTGGCAAGCCAACATTACGAACTTGGGAAACGATGGTATAGGTCTGGCACGCTTCGACTTGTTGCCCGACGCACTCACCTTATACAAGGAGGCAGGGTGGCTCTTGCTGCAGACGGTGGTCACACCGGCGAACGAATATGCCGACATGAACTATGCGGTGTGGCACATTTTCGACTCTGCAGCGCCGCTTGATCAGGGTGCTCTAAGTTGGCTGGAAGCCGCGGAGGCAGAGGCCGCGAGGGGATTTCCCGGGGTGCCGTTCGATCACGTCTTCATCATTACTCCTGTTGACCAGTACGACCCCAACCTTCAGAATCCACAGGAATTTTTGACCATCGATCCGAGACTGCAGAGTACTCCCGAGCCCGGCACGTTGTTGCTGCTGGGTACAGGACTGGTTGGGCTGTGGAAGCGCAAGCTATTGAGTTAGGCCGCAGCATTAGAAAAGCAACATTGGGACCTCCTCCTTCAGTTTCAAACTTACAGGGCCGTTCGGGCGAGCGGCCCTTTTTTCATTACCAGAGCCGGAGTAATTATCGCGCCGGTCCGCCCGAAACTTCGTCTTGCCAGCAGGAACAATTCCAGCCATAATTGATCGTGCACCCCTACGCGCTCCACCCTGACCGCGCTATTACGCTGGCGGACGGGGCTCCCCTTAAAACCGGGGAGAAAACGAAGCGATCTCACCGGGGGCATAATTCTCCAAAACAGAGGGACCGATGTCGGCAAAGTACATCTTTGTGACCGGTGGTGTGGTGTCTTCGCTTGGCAAGGGGCTGGCCGCCGCTTCGATTGGCTGCCTGATGGAAAGCCGCGGCCTTAAGGTTACGTTGCAAAAGTTCGATCCCTACCTGAACGTGGATCCGGGCACCATGTCGCCGTTTCAGCACGGCGAAGTCTTTGTCACCGATGACGGCGCTGAAACCGACCTGGACCTGGGACACTACGAGCGCTTCACCCACTCCAAGCTGACTCGCGACAATAATTGGACTACCGGTCGCATCTACGAAACCATCATCGCCAAAGAGCGCCGCGGAGATTATCTCGGCAAAACCGTGCAGGTGATTCCGCACGTCACCAACGAGATCAAGAGCGCGATGAAGAAAGTGGCGCAGGACGTAGACATCACCATCATCGAGATTGGCGGCACCGTGGGCGACATCGAATCGCTGCCCTTCATCGAGGCCATCCGCCAGATGCGCCAGGAGTTGGGCCGCGAGAACACGCTGTTCGTCCACGTTACGCTGGTGCCTTACATCGCCGCTGCCGGCGAGTTGAAGACCAAGCCCACGCAACACTCGGTGAAGGAGCTGCTCAGTGTTGGGATTCAGCCCGACATTCTGCTATGCCGTACCGACCGCTTCCTCTCCAAAGACATCAAGTCGAAGATCGCGCTCTTCTGCAACGTGGAAGACGAGGCCGTCATTACGGCCAAGGACGTGGCTTCCATCTACGAAGTTCCCTTGGTGTTCGCGCACGAAGGAGTTGATCGGCTGGCGTTACGATATCTTCGCCTCGACGCCAAAGAGCCCGAACTACGCCGCTGGGAAGAGTTGGTTCACCGGGTGTACAACCCTAAGGATGAAGTCACGATTGGCATCGTAGGCAAGTATGTCGAATATGAGGATTCCTACAAGTCGCTGAAAGAGGCGCTAGTACACGGTGCGCTCGCCTACAACCTGAAGCTGAACGTGAACTGGATCGAAGCCGAAGGACTGGAGCAGAAGGATCAGAGCGTGCAGGCGCAGCTTGAGCATGTGGATGGAATCCTGGTGCCGGGCGGTTTTGGGAAGCGCGGTATCGAAGGCATGTTGAAAGGCATTCAGCACGCGCGCGAAAACAAGGTGCCGTTCTTCGGGATTTGTCTGGGCATGCAGACGGCGTGCATCGAATTTGCCCGCCATGTCTGCGGACTGGAGCAGGCCAACTCCAGCGAGTTCGATCCGGCAACGCCGCATCGCGTCATTTACAAGCTGCGCGAATTGCGGGGCGTGGAAGAATTGGGTGGCACCATGCGTCTCGGCGCGTGGACGTGCAAGCTGGAGCCGGGCACGCTGGCGCACAAGGCGTATGGCCGGAATGAGATCAGCGAACGCCATCGCCATCGCTACGAGTTCAACCGTGAGTACGAGAGCACACTGACCGCTGGCGGATTGCGCATCAGCGGCTCAACGCCCGACGGGACCTACGTCGAGATCGTTGAAATTGCCGACCATCCGTTTTTCCTCGGCTGCCAGTTCCATCCGGAGTTCAAGTCAAAGCCACTGGAGCCGCATCCGTTGTTCGCGTCGTTCGTCAAGGCGTCGTATGAAAACCGCCTGCGCCGCCAACATCAGCGCGAAGAGGTTTCCGTGGAGATGTTCCTCCGGCCGGAAAAGGTGAAACACTGAAAGCCGACGTGAACCATACCCTCCAAGTCGGCGACATGACGATCGGCGGAGGACGACTGTTCCTCATCGCCGGGCCGTGCGTCATCGAAAGCGAAGCCCACGCGCTCAAGATGGCAGAAGCCATCGCGTCAATCGCACGCACGAAGAAACTGCCCTACATTTTCAAGGCCTCGTACGACAAGGCGAACCGCACGTCGATTCGCAGCTTTCGCGGCCCCGGCCGGGAGGAAGGTCTGCGCATTCTGCGCAAAGTTCGCGAAGCGGTAAAAGTTCCCGTGCTGACCGATGTGCACGAAGTTGCCGACGTGCCGCGAGTGGCCGAAGCCGTGGACGTGCTGCAGATTCCTGCATTTCTGTGCCGGCAAACTGACCTGCTGGTCGCGGCCGGAAAGAGCGGTTGCGCAGTGAATATCAAGAAGGGACAGTTTGTTTCGCCGTGGGACATGCGGCACGCGGTCGAGAAGGTGCGCGAGGCCGGCGGGGAGCGCGTCTTCCTTACCGAACGCGGCGCGTCGTTCGGCTATAACAACCTCGTGGTGGATATGCGGTCGCTGGCGATCATGCGCAAGTTCGCTCCCGTGGTCTTCGACGCGACCCACTCGGTGCAACTTCCCTCGGCGGCTGCAGCCAACGGCGACGAATCAGTTACGGTGAGCGGTGGCCAGCCTGAGTTCATTCCGCTGCTGGCGCGCGCGGCTGTGGCCGCAGGCGTGGACGGCGTCTTCGTCGAGGTACACGATAATCCAGCCCAGGCCAAGTCCGACGGCGCCAATGCGCTTGGTTTGAGGCTGCTGCCGGAGTTCCTCGATCAGCTCATCGCCATCCACGCTTCGATCAAGGTGTAAATCCTGTTGGCCGCATTGACCATTTTGTGAGCGTAGATTCAATGCCAATTTGTACCTTTAACTGGCCGAAAGCAGCCCTTCGGCTTTAAAATATTGGGAGTAGCCCGGCTGGTTGCTATCCTCACGATAGACCGCAGAGCCCCCAGCAGTAGTTTGCGCAGTCGAAGTACTCTGAGTGGCCCGCCATTGCGGGCAGGAGAAGGAGTTTCGCTTTGTCCAAGAAGACCTATCTGTTTACGTCCGAGTCGGTGACCGAAGGGCACCCGGACAAAATCGCCGATCAAATCTCTGATGCAATCCTGGATGCCTGCGTTAAGGAAGATCCCTACAGCCGCGTGGCTTGCGAGACCCTGACGGCCACCGGCCTGGTTGTCATCGCCGGTGAGATCACCACCAAAGCGTATGTGGATTTCCAGTCGCTGGTGCGCGGCGTGGTCGCCTCTATCGGCTATGACAACGCCCTTTACGGTTTCGATTCCAACACCTGCGCAGTCATCTCCAGCATTAACAAGCAATCAGGCGACATCGCCATGGGTGTGGATACCGGCGGCGCTGGCGACCAGGGCATGATGTTCGGCTACGCCACTAACGAAAATGCCGATTACATGCCGACGCCAATTTCGTTGGCCCACAAGCTGTGCCAGCAGCTCACCACAGTCCGCAAGAACGGCACTCTTCCTTACCTCCGGCCCGACGGCAAATCTCAAGTCACAGTGGAGTACGACGAAAACCACAAGCCAGTCCGCATTGATGCGGTCGTCGTCTCCAGCCAGCACTCGGAGACGGTCACCACGGAAGAGTTGCGCGCTGACATCCTGAAGCATGTGATTCAGGCGGCGCTGCCCGAGCACATGCTGGACGAGAATACCAAGTACCACATCAATCCCACGGGCCGCTTCGTTATCGGTGGACCGATGGGCGACACCGGATTGACCGGCCGCAAGATCATCGTGGACACCTACGGTGGCATGGGGCGTCACGGTGGTGGCGCATTCAGCGGCAAAGACCCGACCAAGGTCGATCGCTCGGCCTGCTACATGGCGCGCCACATCGCCAAGAACATTGTTGCTGCTGGATTGGCCGATCGTTGTGAAGTGCAGCTGGCTTACGCCATTGGTGTAGCGGAACCGGTTAGCGTATTGGTCGATACCTTCGGCACCGCGAAGATTGACGAAGCCAAGATTGCCGATCTGGTTCGCGCCAATTTCAAGCTGACCCCGAAAGGTATTATTGAGGCGCTGAATTTACGCCGTCCGGTTTACCGGAAGACTGCGGCCTACGGACATTTCGGCCGTCAGGACCCCGACTTCACCTGGGAGGCGACGGACAAAGCCGCGGCCCTGCGCGAGCAGGCCGGCTTGACGGATGCGAAAGCCCAGAAAACGGCGCAGGCGACGAAATAACTTTTGGACAAAGGGCGGAGCAGTCAGCCCCTTGTTACAAGTTTCAAGGTTCAAGTTTCGAGTTTCCAGTTTCGAGTAAGGAAAAAGCTGTCATCACGAGCGAAGCGAGGGATCTGCTTTTTGGCCAAGTCATGCAAAGCAGATTCCTCGCGCCAAACCCAGGCACTCGTAATGACAAATTAGAAACCCGTTCTTGCACCAGGCTTAGGGTTTCACCGACGAATCCTAGCCGGTGACGTTACTTGAAACTCGAAACTGGAAACTTGAAACCTCACCAGGAGCTTATGTCAACTACATCTACTCGCGTAGCCGGCGATGTCGCCAATCTCGCTCTTGCCGATATGGGCAAGAAGCGCATTGACTGGGCCAACCAGTCCATGAAGGTCTTGCAGATCATTCGCAAGGACTTCATCAAGAACCAGCCCTTGCAGGGCATCCGAATTTCCGCCTGCCTGCATGTCACCGCCGAAACCGCAAACTTGGCGATCACGCTGCGCGATGGCGGCGCCGACGTTGTGCTCTGCGCTTCCAATCCGCTGTCCACGCAGGACGACGTTGCCGCCTGCCTGGTGCGCGACTACAACGTCCCCGTCTATGCCATCAAGGGCGAGGACAACGACACCTACTACTCGCACATCATGTCGGCGCTCGATCACAAGCCGCATATCACCATGGATGACGGCGCCGATCTGGTGACGACTGCGCTTACCAAGCGGACCGATGTGCTGGACGGCGTGTTCGGCGGAACCGAAGAGACCACCACCGGCATCATTCGTCTGCGGGCCATGGCGAAGCAGGGCGTGTTGCGCTACCCCATCATCGCGGTAAACGATGCCGACACCAAGCATCTGTTCGATAACCGCTACGGCACCGGACAATCCACCATCGACGGCATCATTCGCGCAACCAACTTCTTGCTTGCCGGTTCCAAGTTCGTGGTTGCTGGCTATGGCTGGTGCGGACGCGGACTGGCCAGCCGCGCGCGCGGTTTGGGCGCTGAGGTCATCGTCACCGAAATCGACCCCACGAAGGCCATCGAAGCTGTCATGGACGGCTACCGCGTGATGAGCATGGACGAAGCCGCCAAGATCGGCGACGTCTTCTGCACCGTCACTGGCAACAAGAGCGTTCTGCGCAAGGAACACTTCGACGCCATGAAGGACGGAGCTATCGTTGCCAACTCCGGCCACTTCAATGTCGAGATCGACATCCCCGCGCTGGAGAAGATGTCGTCGTCGAAGCGCACCACGCGCAATTTCGTGGAAGAGTACTCGTTGAAAGACGGCCGCAAGATCAATTTGCTGGGCGAAGGCCGCCTGATCAACCTTGCCGCGGCGGAAGGACATCCAGCGTCGGTGATGGATATGAGCTTTGCCGACCAGGCGCTCTCGCTGGAATACCTGGTGAAGAACCACTCGTCGCTCGAGAAACAGGTTTACAAGGTTCCGGAGGAGCTCGATAAGCGGGTCGCGAAACTCAAGCTGGAATCGATGGGCATTAAGATTGACCGCCTGACTCCTGAGCAGGAAGAGTACCTGGCAAGCTGGAACGAAGGAACGTAGGAACAGTAAGTAGGCGGTAGCCAGTTGTTAGAGGGCGGCAGCGATGCCGCCCTTTAGTTTTCTTGGGTGTTCGACTGCAAGCGGCCGGAAAGTCGAGGCCACAGTGCCGATATCCCGTAAAATGTAGGGCAGGGAAGCGGGCAGGTCAGCTCGATGGATGCTCAACCCGAATTCGAGGCGCTCCGCCAAGAGAGTTCTTCATGGTGGCATACGGCGCGGCGCAAGCTGTTGCGCGAAGCCGTTGCCCAAGCTGTGCATGGCAAACGCGAAGCTCGCGTTATGGATCTCGGCTGCGCGGCGCAACTGGATTTCGCCCAAGCTGATTTTCGCGTTCTTAATGCTCACAGTTCGCTGCCAGCCCTGGCGTTTCGCCAGATCGAAGGTTCACAAAACCTGGTTTGTACCCGTCCTGAAGATTTGGGCTTCGTCTCGAACTCGTTCGACGCAATCGTGGCCGGTGACATCCTGCAGTTAGTCCCCGATGATCGGCTGGCGTTGCGCGAGTTGCGTCGCGTGTTGAAGGACGGCGGCCTGCTGTGTCTTACCGTGCCCGCTTATCCATTTCTATGGGGCGAGGAGGACGAGGCGCGCGGGCATCAGCGGCGTTATACCGCCACCGAGTTGCGGCGCAAACTCAACAACTGTGGCTTCGAGATTTCGCGTGTCTCCTATCTGGTGGCGACGGGTTTCCTGCCGTCGGCCGTGGAACGCATCTTCAAGGACCTGTTCCGGAAGTCGGTAGCGCCGCGACGCATGTCTGAAGGCGGCTCCCGGCTCGCAAATGCCGCCATGGTCATGCTACTCGATTGCGAACGCCATTTGATTCGCTATATCAACCTGCCCTTCGGCACGCGCGTCGCCTGCTGGGCGCGTAAGCCCGCCTTCGTCGCTGAACGCGTCGCCGTACCCGCCTGGGAGCGCCAGTGGTCGAGTCGTCCATTGCCGCAAGGCATGAGCATGAGCCAGCCTGACCTGCGCTGAAACCCCGTTCGCAAGTTAAAATCGAGCCGTGGCCCTGTTGCGCAGCGTTGGCACCACCCTGGAGATGATCAAGTGGGAGCACTCGGTGCTCACGCTCCCGTTTGGTTTGACGGGTGCCGTGCTGGCGGCTCAGGGCATCCCCAGCCTGCACACGTCGATTTGGATCATTGTCGCGTTGGTGGCGGCACGCTCGGCAGCCATGGCCTTCAATCGGCTGGTGGATGCTACCATTGATACTGCTAATCCGCGCACTCGCGTCCGTGCGCTTCCGTCCGGCAAGTTGAGCAAGTCGTTCGTTACCTGGTTCGTTGTAGTCGCATCGGCCATCCTGATCTTCGCTGCCTATCAACTAAATCCACTGGCGTTTTACCTTTCCCCGGTCGCACTCGCCATCATCTTGCTGTACTCCTTCAGCAAACGATTCACCCGCTGGTCGCATGTCGTTCTTGGACTCGCGATGGGCACGGCTCCGGCCGCTGCCTGGATTGCCGTCCGCGGCTCGCTCGATCCGCGCATTCTGATCCTGACCGCAGCTGTGGTGTTCTGGGGCGCCGGCTTCGACATCCTCTATAGCTGCCAGGATTTTGAGCACGACTGCTCAGCTGAGGTGTATTCGGTTCCCAAGGCTTTCGGCATTCGCACCTCTTTGACCATCGCCAGGCTCTTCCACGTAATCACTGTTCTGCTGCTGCCGTGGATGGTGGTGGCATTTGGCTTGGGGAAGATTGCGGTGGCTGGCGTGGTATTCGTCGCCCTGTTGTTGATTTACGAGCATTCGTTGGTAAAGCACGACGACCTCAGCCGGGTGAACGCCGCCTTCTTCACCATGAACGGCCTGGTCTCGATGGCGTTCCTGTTCTTCATTGCCGGAGACCGGATGCTGGCGCGGTGAGGCGGCTGCGTCCGACGTCAATCACACCGTTCTGTGATTTCAACGGCTCCCTGCGATATCATTGAAGAGATGTCCACCGTATCGCACGCCGCTAGCGCCAAGCAGATCCACCCCTTTCAGACCGACGACCCTCGCCTGGCGCCAATTCACGACAAAGTGATGGCACAGGAACGCCTGTCGGCCGACGAGGCGCTTACGCTGTACCGTTCAGGCGACATCCTGGCGATTGGCTGGCTGGCAAACCACGTTCGCGAGCGGATGCACGGTGACATCGCCTACTTCAACGTCAACCGCCACATTAACTACACCAATGTCTGCGTGGCCGCCTGCCGCCTGTGCGCCTTTGGCCGCAAGAAGGATTCCCCCGGCGCTTACACCATGGCGCTGGAAGAAGTCTGGAACACCGCTGCTTCCGGCTACAGCGAAGCGATTACGGAGTTTCACATCGTCGGCGGCCTGCACGCCGACCTGCCATTCCAGTACTATGTCGATCTGATCGCGGGCTTGAACGAGCGGTTCCCGCAGGTGCATCTCAAGGCGTTCACCATGGTCGAGATCGCCTTCTTCGCAAAGATTGGCAAGATGACGCCGCGCCAGGTGTTGGTCAAATTCAAAGAAGCAGGGCTCGACTCCATGCCCGGTGGCGGCGCGGAGATTTTCTCCGACCGCATCCGGCACATTATTTGCGACCACAAGATTGATGGCGACGACTGGCTCCAACTGGCGCGTACCGCGCATGAAGTCGGCCTGAAGTCGAACGCGACCATGCTCTACGGCCATGTGGAGAACGATGAAGACCGCGTCGATCATCTGCTGAAGCTGCGCGCTCTACAGGACGACACCCATGGCTTCCAGACGTTCATCCCGCTGGCGTTCCATCCCGACAACACTCCGCTGCAGCACTTGCCCAAGACGACGGGCATGTCTGACCTGAAGCAGATCGCGGTCTCGCGGCTGGTGCTCGACAACTTCCCGCATATCAAGTCGTATTGGCAGATGGTGACGCCCAAGATGGCGCAGATTACGCTGCGCTTCGGCGCCGACGATATCGATGGCACCGTGGTGGAGGAGAAGATCTATCACGACGCCGGAGCCACGACGCCGCAAATGCTGCGCCGCCAGGATCTCATTCGTTTGATCACGGAAGCCGGCCGCATCCCCTTTGAGCGTGACACGCTCTACCGACCGGTGACGCGTACCGAGACCACGGTCACGGTCGCGGTGTAGGGCTTCAACCCCTTCTTGGATCTTGGTATGTCCGAAGAAGAAGAACGTGACGAAGACATTGACGGACACTCGGCCGAAAATCCCTATCAACGGGGTTTCGCTTTCCTTTGGCAGGAGCGGGAATACTGGCGTCGCTGGAGCAAAGTCAAACGACAAACGGGGCGCTGGCCAGTTTGGTCAGTCTTGTTTCACATAGTTGTTACGGCAGCGCTCATGGTCAATTCTTGGCTGTTCTTCTCTTGGAAGGACTCACGGGACTGGTCCGTATCAAGGCAGTGGCTTGTGGGCCTTGGTTTCGCCGTGATGTGGGTAATCGGAATCTACTGCGGAAGGGAGTTCATTCGGAGGTACGAGGCGAACCTCTACGACCCACGTGAGGAAGAAGGCCGATATTTTGTAGCTCCGAAATAAGAAATATTCCTGCACGGGCTGCGGTTCCTTCGATTCGTTCCCTATATCACCCTACTTCTTTTGTTCCGGCGCCAAATGCTTCCTCCCCGGCATGGGCGGCCAGCCCAGCGACTGTCCCTGATACAGCGCGACTGCGTTCTCATAGCGCTTGCCGTTGCCGTCGTGTACCGCAAAGCGGCGCAGATGTTCGGGCGGCCCGCTCCACATACAGACTCCCGCGTAGGCACCATCTTTGCGCAGGATGTAGTAGCTCATGTCCACATATTGCAGCTTTTCCGGATACCCTTCATAGTTGCGGACGATGCGCTTCAGGGCATCCATGCCCGCCTGCTGCGGGGACATGCCGCGCCGCATGTTCTCCACGATGGTGTGGGCGCCGCAGACCTTGATGTTCTCCTCTCCGTTGCCGGTTGCGCCCGCCGAGCCAACATCCTGGTCGGTGTAACTGCCGGCCCCGATAATCGGCGAATCGCCCGCGCGTCCGGCAAGCTTCCACGCCAGGCCGCTGGTGGTGGTTGCGCCCGACATCTCGCCCTTCTCGTTTACGACGGAGCAATGAATGGTGCCCGACGGCGGATTCAGAACGCGTTCGACGGCAGCCAGGCGAAACTCCGGCTCAATGCCGATCTTCTCCGCCAGCTTTTCCATCCCCTTGATGCGTTCGGGGTAGAATTCGGAGACATTGCCGGCAGTATCGGGAAATTTGAATTTCGGACTGGCCAGTCCCGGTCCCCACCAATCGTCGTTGGACATGCTCTCGCGCCACAGTTGCCAGGTCTTGCGCGAACGCTCGGTCAACAGGTTCTCCTTGGGGAAGCCCATCGCGAAGCCGAACTTCTGTGCGCCCTCGCCCACCAGCATCACGTGACCGGTATGCTCCATGACGGTCTTCGCCAGCAGAGAGACGTTCTTGATGTCGCGCACGCCGGCAACGGAGCCCGCCATACGCGTTGGGCCGTGCATGCAGCAGGCGTCGAGCTCCACCACGCAGTCTTCGTTGGGAAGTCCGCCGAGGCCGACGCTGTCGTCGTTGGGATCATCCTCCGGTCCGGTGATGACCTGCATCACCGCGTCGAGCGTGTCGCCCCCACCACTCAACACCGTGTAGCCGCGATCGAGGTAGTTGTAGCCGTTGGCCGCACAGATGATGAACGCCTTCTTGGTTGGACCAACCGAAGGCGCACCACTTGCGGCTGGCTTGCTTTGTCCCTGCAGATCGAGGGCGAGCGATGCGGAGGCGATGGCGGTCGTGGCAATGAAGCCTCGGCGCGTAACCTTCATGGGAACACCTCGGAAATAAAACGAGCGGCCAAGAAGGATAGCACGACGCTTTGAGAGCGTGGAGTTCTCAGTGTTGTTGTTGCTGTTCGGCTGTCTCCTGAGCGGAGACGGCGAGCCAGCGGCCATCGGCAAAGCGCAAGACGTCGGTGAAGCGGATCCGCAAGACTTCGTGGCCTTGTTGATCGGAAATCAAGTTCACACCATGCACGACGGCGGCGTTGCCGAAGAGATCGACTTCAAGCTCCGTCAGTTTTTGCTGATAGTCATCGCCGGGTCTTTTACCGGACAACTCGCGCAGGACTTGGGCCTTCGGCCGCAGAGCGCCCTTCATCGACGTGTCTTTGAACTCGGCCGCCAGCATGCAATCGAGCGCGCAACATTCTTCTGTGTCAGCACGCGCAGCCAAACGTGCTCAAACTCCAGGGCGGATGCCTGGTCGAGCTTCCACTCACCAGCCGGATAAGCAGCAACGAGCCGCGAACAGTGGCTTTGCGAAGACAAACAACAAGCACCAGAACTGCTATACGAAACTTCACCGCTACTCCCCAAAAAGTGAAGGCACAGCCTGAGCTGTGCCTTCGGGCAGTATTCTACTGCCGCTAGCTGGCCACTCTCACCGAGGTGTTCTGATCGGCACGGAAGCGCAGCAGGGCCGCGATTCGTCCGATCTGATCGAACTGCTCGTCGTGGGCGATGTACACAATATCGATGCCATTCCGAATTGCGTATCCTACGATGGCATCGCCAATGTCTTCCAGTTGTGTGTTCTCTTTTCCGCAAACCGCGCACGCCGGCGCATCATGCAGGTCCATGTGGCCGCAGTGGTAGCACTTTACTCCCGGCGCTTGGAAATTCGAGCCCAGCAGAAGGGTCTGTACCTCGCCGACCTCCAGCGAACGCAAAACCCGTCGCAAGCCAATAGCGCCACGGCTATTGCGATGGGCTTCCCCGATTACCTCGCGGATCAGGTCCTGCTTTAAACGGGAGTTGTATTGAGCAAGCTGCTCCGTCGCCAGCTGCTTTGTCTGGTCGGGAGTCGCGACCTTTGGGTCGATGCGGAAATGTCCCACCAGACGCTGCTTGGAGCTCGAGTGTAGTTCGCGATGGATTTCGGGCCAAACGTCATCATGGCAACCGATCAGCAATCGATCGCAACTGCCACGCTCGAAATATTGCTCAATGCAATCCGCCACCGTCTTGAAGTGCTGCAGAGCTTCGTTCATCTGCCTGCGGTCGACATGGCCGGCATCATAGCCGCGCCAGCCATCGCTCTTGCCGCGCCGGGTGAGTTCGTTGATGAAGTCCTGCTTCTCCACGATTTCGTCGTTTACCAGTGCGAAGACGCGGGCCTTGGTGCGATCGACCAGTACCACGCAGGCATGTTGCACCCCATCCAGCACGGCGGCCAGGGGTTTCAAATGAAAACGCTGGTTTACGAAAAGGTTGGTCTTGAGTAATTGTGGGGGAATATCAAACTCGCGCCAGAACCCATGTTTGCTGCAGGCGAAAATCGCCTTGGCTTTGCCGCCATTTCCGCGCAGACCCTCGGCCATGCCCTGGATGCGATCCAGATCGGAGCGGGCACAGCCGTTTCTGCCGTGCTTCTCCGCCTCGCGCAACGCATTGCGAACCAGGTCCTTGACCAGGATCGATTCTTCGCGGTGCGACTTATTCAGGGGTGTCGTGGGCTGGTAGTAAAAAGTAACCGCGCAAGTTTCCGGCGAGTGAAAATTAGCCAGTTCTCGGATGTCATCTCGTGTGATCATTCCGCTTCTCCTCATGGATGATCTCTTGCATCATAAAAACGGGGAACTGCCGGGCAGTCCCATGTTTGTCAGGCGCTCTTGGAGTACTCCACGAGCTTCTGTTTGAGCGGATCTTTGATAGGCAAGGCGCGTTGCAAATGTTCGCGGGCCTTGCGAATGGACATGCGCACCTCCTCCACACCGCGGTTGGTGATATCGGCGATCTCTTCCGGCGTGAAGTCTTCGAGGGTGTACAGGATGAAAGCTTCGGCCTCGTCGCGCCCCGCATCGCGCAGGGCCGTCTCTACCAGGGTCATCAGTTCGTCCCGCGCCGCCAGCTCTTCCGGATTGTTGGCGGTCGGGTCGGGAATGACATTTTCTTCCGACAACTGCTCGTCGGGCTGATGGAATTGCAGCTTGTCCTCATCGCTGGCATGCACGTTTTGCTGCCCCCGCGAGCCTTCCAGCGGGACATGTCCGTCCTCGCGATTCTCCGACGCCAGCTGGTCAATCGCCTGCTTCGCCAGCCGATGCACCCACGGTTCCAGCTTCATGGGTTCCGGACTCTCGTGCTGCTCGCCGAGGGCGTTTGCAATCGCCTCTCCCACCACATCTTCCACCGCAACCTGGCCGGGCTCGAGTTGCCCCTGGCTCTCGCGGTAGTCGATCTCTCGCTGGATGAAGCGTTGCAGTCGCGGCAGATTGACGTTGACATAGCCAGAAATATCGTCGGCGGTAATTCGCTCCGGCTTCATTGCAGCCAGCGTGTCGGCGAAGGGCACGGTCCGGACCACCACCCGTTCCGGCCCGCGACGGCGCCCGAACTTGTGATGGTTGTGCAGCAGTTCCTTATGCCGCTTGACCTGTTCTGCGATGGAGTCGAAGGCGGCTTTGATGGCAGCCGTTGCCGTCGAGCTGCTCCCCTGTGCCGCCATCTGGCCCGACGGCAGTCGCAGGTTGAGCGTCACCACCACCCCCTCGCGTGCGGAGCTGTCTTCGATAAGCCCTTTCAGGTGCACGAGCTCGGGACGGAATACCCGGAGATATCGGCCCAGCTTTTCTACTTGTTGGTTGATTAGTTTTTCGAGGTCGGAAGTTTTTGAAATCTTGTAGCTGAAATGCACGTTCATGCAAAGGCCTCTCCAGATGGAAAGATTCCAATCCGCAGCTACATTCCTTTAAGCCAATTTTACTCCTCTTCCTACAGAAGCAAGCGGAAAATAATAAGTTGTATCGGCTGGACGGGACGAACAGAAATGCCCCCTAAACCAGCAAGAGAGGCTCCTGGGAAACGGCGTCGGGTCGGTGCTGGCCTTCAGAGGGTCAGCCCCCCTTGTAAGCGGAAGGCCGGTCCATTCGGTCAGTACCCTAAAGTGGCTTCCGTAGTCAAAGGCAAAGCCTTCCGAGGGGAAGGCTTTGCCTGTCAATCCGGTATGCAGTTATTATCGCTCCGGAATGCGGACCTTCACGTCCGGACGACGGTCCACGTGCACGGTTTCGATGAACCTCACCTTGCTCTTGTTCAGCTTCATCACCAGCGACGAGGTTCGCACGCCGTCGCCAAAGAAGCGCACGCCCTTGAGCAGCGGCCCATCGGTAACGCCGGTGGCAGCAAAGATGATGTTCTTGCCGGGCGCTAAATCGTCGGCCGTATAGATGCGCTTGGGATCGGAGATGCCCATGTCCTTCATGCGCTCGCCCTGTTCCGGCGTGTAACCGACCAGCCGGCCGACCATGTAGCCGTTCAGGCAGCGAACGGCAGCCGCGGTAATCACTCCCTCGGGGGCACCGCCGGTTCCCATCACCGCATGGACGCCTGATCCCAACATTGCGGCCGCCACGCCGGGCGAAAGATCGCCGTCGGAAATGAGCCGGATGCGCGCTCCGGCTTTGCGAATCTCGTTGATCAAGGTTTCGTGCCGTGGCCGGTCGAGGATGATGATCACCAGATCTTCGACGCTCCGGTTCAGCACCTTCGCAATTACGTGCAGGTTATGCGACACCGGGGCCTCGAGATCAACCACGCCTTTGCAGGAGGGACCTACGACGATCTTCTCCATGTAACAGTCGGGCGCGTGCAGCAGGCCGCCATGCTCGGAGGCGGCGAGCACGGTAATGGCGCCGGGCGATCCCGTGGCGCACAGGTTGGTACCTTCCAGCGGGTCAACCGCGATGTCCACTGCGGGATAGCTGCCGCCGTCCCGCTTGCCCACTTTCTCGCCGATGTACAGCATGGGGGCCTCGTCGCGTTCGCCCTCACCGATAACGATGGTCCCATCCATCGGCACCGAGTCCATGACCCCGCGCATAGACTCGGTGGCCACCTGATCGGCATGTTTGCGGTCGCCTTGTCCCATGGTCTTGCCACAGGCGATGGCCGCTTCTTCCACGACGCGCAAGAATTCCAGCGCGAGGTCGGTTTCCAGATTTGCAGTGGGAAAGTGCTCAATGATAGGTTCTTCGATTTGAACTTTGGTTGCCATACGGCCTCCGGGATGCCGCGGCTTGCGGCGCCGGAATAGGAGTGCAGTTCAGCGCAAGTCCGCGGGCGTACTGGGATATGTAAAAAGACAGAACAGGTGCGCTTGCGCGTGCCTGGTATCCGGCAAACCGTAAGCATACCGCTACGGCGAGCGTCTTGCCATCGAATTTCAGAACAGAGCAGAACGCAACCCCTAGGCCCTGCCCCCAGCCGCTGACCCCTTGCCCCTAACCCCTGCTCTAAAACGCCCCTATTCCCGTGATGTGCTCCCCGATGATCAGCGCGTGGATGTCGTGCGTGCCCTCGTAGGTTTTTACCGACTCCAGGTTGGCCATGTGGCGGAAGATGGGATATTCATCGGCAATGCCATTGGCGCCGAGGATGTCGCGGGCCATGCGCGCGCACTCCAGGGCCATCCAGACGTTATTGCGCTTGGCCATCGAGATATGCCACGGCTTAGCCTTGCCGAGGTCCTTCAGGCGGCCTACCTGCACCGCCAGCAGCTGCGCCTTGGTGATCTCGCTGATCATCCACACCAGCTTTTCCTGCACCAGTTGATGCGACGCGATGGGCTGGTCACGGAACTGTTTGCGGAACTGAGCGTATTGCAGCGCGCAGTCATAACAGGCCATCGCTGCCCCGATAGCTCCCCAAGCGATACCGTAGCGCGCCTGGTTGAGACAGCTTAATGGCGACTTCAGTCCCCCCGATTCAGGCAGCAGATTTTCTGCTGGGATACGGACATCCTGTAAAGAAAGGCTAGAGGTAACTGACGCCCGTAGCGAAAACTTTCCGTGAACGTCAGCCGCCTTGAATCCGTGGCGGTCGGTTTCGACAATGAAGCCGCGAATGCGGTTGTCCTCATTTTCAACTTTGGCCCAGATGATGGCGATGTCGGCGATCGAGCCGGAGGTGATCCACATCTTCTCGCCGTTCAGCACGTAGCTGTCACCGTCCTTGCGCGCGCGCGTGCGCATGGCGCTCGGGTTCGAGCCGGCGTCGGGCTCGGTTAAACCGAAACATCCAAGGATTTCTCCCAGCGCCATCTTGGGCAGATACTTCCGCTTCTGTTCCTGGCTGCCGAAGGTGTGAATGGGATACATGCACAGCGCCGACTGCACGCTGACAAACGAGCGCACACCGCTGTCGCCGCGCTCCAGTTCCTGGGTCATCAGGCCATACTCGACGGCCGACATGCCGGCGCAGCCATACCCTTTGAGGCTGGCGCCATAGAAGCCCAGTTCCCCCATCGGCTTGATCAGCTCCTTGGGGAAACGGCCTTCGCGGTTGCACAGTTCGATGATGGGGATGAGGTTCTCTTCGATGAACTTGCGAGTATTGTCGCGGACCAGCCGTTCGTCGTCGTTGAGCAGGGTGTCGAATTCGATGAAATCCACGCTTTTGAACTTGATTGCCATGCACTCTCTCGCTTGTGGAAGATTTAGCGGTGGGACAAACAGTTGAAGGTATCAGGGGGCGAAGAACGGGGTCAAACCCAGAAACGACAATCCGCCGGGTGCTCATGTAAACTAATCATGCTACCCGGCGAGTAGAGAGTGGCGCCAAGGGCGCCCGCCTGCAGTCGAAGCCGCTCCTGGTGGTATGGGAGCGTGGGCTGATGACGTGTGCATCTCGCGCCCCTTCGCTTCCCATCTGCGTTTTACTCCGGCCAAAAGTAGACAACCAGTACCGCAGCCGTTTTGCGGACAAATCGGATTACATGTCAGGAGAAGAGAATGGCGAAGATCGCAAAGACCGCGGACCGTAAGAAGGTCATGGACACCACCAAGAGCACCGACTGCCCCAAATGCGGCAAGCCCACCCGAGTGGTCAAGCGCGTGAAAGATCGCGAGAAAGACATTCCGGGCGGCATGTACATCTCGTGCTCGGCGTGTGAGTTTTACGAAAAGCTGTAAAACAGCGGCGGTTGATGGATGCTATCAAGGAGGACGTTTCAACGCAGCCGCATCGCCTGCTCGATCTCGGTGTCGATCTGATCGACGATTTGCTGCTTCCACCCATCATCCCAAGCGCCCCGCCTGCTCATGTAGTGTTGCAGGTGCGTCAGTGGGTCCTTGAAACTGGCCGGCCCGGTCTGGCACTCGATGAGCGTAGGCCCACTCCCGTTGCGTGCGCGGTGGATGGACTCTTGGGCTGCGCGCCACACCGCGACCACGTCTTTCCCGTCCACCAGGATGCCGGGGAATCTATAATCCTTCGCCAGAAAACTGAATTCTTCAAGCGCACTATGTCTTCTGCGCCCGGGGTCGTCCAGTCCGGTGCTCCTGGTCACATAAATGATCGGCAGCTTGTGGATGCCGGCGAACTTCAAGGCTTCGTGGCTGGCCTCCAGCGCAGCCGCATCTTCGTCCCAGAAGGCGACCACCACGTTGGTTCTTGTCTCCACCTTATGAGATAGCGCAAGACCCGTGGCCAGATTGAATGGATCGGCGAGGAAGGCCGCGGAAGAGGACGAGCCCGACAATACACATCGGCAGGAAATGATCGCCACTCTACATTCCTCTGAATCGTTTGCGTTGGTCTCCTTCAACAAATGCTTCAGCGGCATTCCCATCGCGATGCGGGCGGCGAAGTTGCGGTGGGAAGCGACAATGGTGTCTTCCGGCTTCAGGTCAATGGAGGCGCCGATCACAATAGCTTCGTGGCCCGCGGCGAGATCGTAAGCAAGCACAGCGTTGCCATTGCGTGCTCGTTCTTCCATCATGCGGCACTTCAACATCGCAGAGTACATCCTGCGCGGCAGGTCGAGATTCGACGAAGAAGGTCCGCTGCCATTAGCGGGTTGCGTCGGCGCGGAGGTCAGCGTTTCTTTCGCTGCTGTTCTGTCACGGCTGGAGCCTTTAGCTCGCTTCTTGCTCTTCGTTGCCATTGGATGAGTCCCAGGGGATGCGCCATTGTAGCGCAGAAGATTTTCGGCGTGGACTTGCGAGACGCGGCTATTCGGTGGGCATCTGAATTTACTTGCGGTGCTGAGAATCGCAACACTCGCCTTGATTTGATTAACGTACCGTTAGAAGTTTTCAACATCAATGTGCATAACGCTGTGGAAAACGCCGACGGCCTACTACTTAAGTTGTCTCAATTCTGAAATCTTCACCACAATGCACCGCACGAAGTGCGGAATGAAACGTTAACAAAACTGCACTGCAACTTTCGGGTGATCGATGATCGACTGTTCCCACCGTTTCGAACTGAGGTTGCCATCGTGCTAGTCTGGCGCGGTGAAATCGCGGCTCGACAAACTGCTCTTGCAGCGCGGGCTCGCGCCCTCGCGGGAGCGCAGCCAAGCGCTCATCCTTGCCGGCCGGGTGCTGGTCAACGAGCAGAAGGTTGAGAAGGCAGGTGCGAACGTCGAAGAAGACGCGACCATCCGCATCCTAGGCGACGACCAGCCGTTTGTCAGCCGTGGCGGATTGAAACTGGCGCGAGCGCTGGAACACTGGCGCGTCGTCGTGCGAAACAAGTGCTGCATGGATATTGGCGCCTCCACCGGGGGCTTCACCGACTGCCTGCTGCAAAATGGGGCATCGTGGGTGATCGCCGTGGATACCGGATACGGGCAGCTGGATCTAAAGCTGCGCAGCGATTCCCGGGTGCACCTGCTGGAGAAGACCAACGCGCGCTACCTCACGCCGGAGCAGATCTGGGCTGGTGTGGAGACGCCGGAACCTATCAGCTTCATCGCCATGGATGTTTCCTTCATCTCTGCTACACTCGTTCTCCCGGCCGTAGTGCGCTGTGGGCGCACGAGCGCGTTGGGTAAGGCGTTTGAGTTGGTCCTGCTGGTGAAGCCGCAGTTTGAAGTTGGCCGGGGTCAAGTCGGCAAGGGTGGAATCGTGCGCGATCCCCAGGCACAGCAGACGGCGGTGAGCAGGGTCAGTGGCGCGGTGGAAGAACTGGGCGGGACGGAGGTCGAGGTGATCGACTCCCCGATTCTCGGCGCGGAAGGAAACCGCGAGTTCCTGCTGCACGCCTGCTTTCGCCCGCTTCCGGCAAGATAGCTTGCCGCGCTACACTGACGCTGTTGACACCGAAGACATGAAGTCTGTCGCCATCATCTCGAAGCCGTCTAAGACCGAGTTGGCCGGCATCCTGCCGGAGCTGCTGGGCTGGTTTCGCAGCCGCGGTTATCGAATCTACCTGGACCAGGAAACCGCACAGTATACCGACGGCGAAGAGATTGTCCCGCGTGAGCAGATCGGCACGAAGCATCCCAATTTTGCCCTGGTGCTGGGTGGGGATGGTACCTTGCTCTCGGCGGCGCGTTCCGTCGCGCACCAGGGAGTACCCATCCTGGCGGTCAACCTGGGCTCTTTGGGATTTCTCACCGAAGTTCCACTGAGCGAGTTGTACCTCACGCTGGAGGCCGTGGACTCGGGCCTCTGCCCTGGGGAAGAGCGCTCGGTGCTCGATTGCAGCCTGTTTCGTGGCGGAGCGTGTCTGGCTCACCACTTCGCCTTGAACGATGCGGTGGTGAACAAGAGCGCGATCTCCCGGCTGATTGACTTCGATCTGCTGATTGATGGCGAATACGTGTTCAACTACAAGGCCGATGGCGTGATCATTGCCACTCCCACCGGTTCTACCGCCTACTCCCTGGCGGCAGGCGGTCCCATCCTGATGCCATCGGTGGAATCGTTCGTGGTGACCCCGGTTTGTCCCCATTCCCTCACCCATCGTCCCTTGGTCGTAACCGACAAAGCCCAGATCGAGTTGCGAGTTGAGACCGGGGATGAAGAGGACGCATTCCTAAGCATCGATGGACAAGTCGGCTTGCCGGTAAAACGCGGTGATCGGCTGATTTGCGCTCGCGCCGGCCACACCGTAAAGCTGCTGCGCATGCGAAAGACCTTCTTCGAGGCGCTGCGCGCCAAATTGAAGTGGGGGCAGCGCTAGGTATTTTCCGGCGCAGGACAGCGCATTCCCAAGAAAAATACCTCTGGTGTAACAAGTCATCCCTCAATTTGGCAGGTGGGCAAAATCCTCGGTCACATATACCTGGCCGCCGCTTCTGATGACACTCACTCCGACCGCGTTGTAATTGGGATTCAGGATGTTGTCGTGATGATCAGGATCATCCATGAGCCCTTTATGAGCCGAGGGCACATCCTCGTCGACGGCAGTGTTTTCCCCTTCCCGGTCCGAAGGCAGGTTCTCATTGGTGAAGCGAATGTCCAAAGGAGGCTCTCCCTCGAACTGATGGGAGACAGTCTCATGTGCGACCATTGCCTTAGTATGTTTGCGGGCGGCCCGCGTCAGACGCGGATCCACGGGCAGCGGCTGAAGGCCCTGTATGGTACGTGCCTGATTGATCAGCTCCACCAGTTGTTTCTCGCCGGCCAGATCAAACGGCCCCGGGGGTTCCTCAAGGGCGGCATAGGTTGGCGTCGCCGAGAAGCACGAGGAGCTGGGGGTGGCCCCTCGCTCGGAATCCAACCATCCTGTAGCTGCTGCAGAACGGTGGGATCGTTATTGAGCGGCAAGTCGGCGCCGGTTTGCGTGTCTTGCATTCCAATACCGAAGTCCTCGACGTCGTAGTGGGTCCCAAGAACCACACCCTGGCCCTGGGAAAGCAAAGTCGCTCGTGCGATGGATGGACTGGTAAACGTCGGATTGCGACCGCTCTCGTTATCTCGTTGAATAAGGCGGTTCGCCAGCATCAGCAATTTTTCCTGCTCGTCAGGCTGTCGCCCGATCCGCTCTGGAAAGGCCGCAACATCATTCGAAAAATTGCGCCTCTGCCGGATGATCGAGTTGGCTCCCTGGGCTTCGGCCACGTCGTAGCAAAACGCCAGCGCCTGTTCCGACTGCAGTCCAAGCATATTGGCCGCGTCTTGCGCAGAGGCAATCCCCGACATCATTTGGTCGACCTGCACCCGCTGAAACGAGTGCTCGTATCCCAGTTTGCGGAACCGCTCTCGCCAGGTTGGTTGCGGGTGTCCGGAGTCGTCAAGCACGCGCTTTAGAACGGCTTGGGAAGAGGCCTCACAGGGGCCGCTGATGGTTTTGCTCGGCCACTGCGTATCTGCGCCGAAAATCTCGGCAAAACGTTTCTGGTCGCGCTTTTGAAATTTCAACAGGAGCGGCTGCAGGCCACATTCGCTCAGACTCCAACTCCCGGCGCCAAAATACAGGTCCTTGGCGGTCGCATGAATGGCTGGGAATGGATCGGTCCCTCCGGCTTCGAGGGTGGCAGTAAGCAGGATCAATTTCCATACGAGAGGGTTGCCTCCCCAGCTTGCCATGGCTGCCTTGATTTCCGCCACCGACAACCCAAACTTCTGCGCGGCAGCGGCTAAAGCGGCCTTTTGCAATTCCTCATTGGTCGGTGATGCAGCGGGGGACTGCGCTGGCAGACTCACGGCATTCAACCCAACGATCAGCAGCCGCGGGCTTCCGTAATCGCGAGGGGAAGGGTGTCCCAACGATTTCGGGACGTACGTCGAGGCTGGGAGGCCGGTTTCTTCTTTTGAACTGCCACGGAATGATCGACGGTGGCGTGGATGGCCAGCATGCCGGAGCCACTCTCCAGTGTGGCCTTGTCAGCGTGTTTCGCCAGCACGACCGGATCGTAGTTGTCTTGTTCATTATCAAAGGGCGGAACCCGGATGCGCCCGTCGTAAGGAGAGATGAACGCCAGGTCCAGGCCATCCGACGCGCCCATCAACTGCAGCGTGATCCAGGCGGCCGGCTTGGTGTTGGGTGCGAGCTTAAGCCTGGCCTTGCCGTTCTGGTCGGTGAACTGTGGGGACCCGCCGTCTCCCGCCGCCCCGATTCGGACAGTTGGCAAAAGGATGTTGCTCGGTGTCCATCACGACCAGCACCAGGACACCTTCTTCGGCCAGCATGGCGCAGGTCACGAGCAAGAAAACGATAAGCAGCAAGATAGCCCGCCAGCGATAGGCGAATCCGTCAACGTACATTGGGGATTCTTTCTCTTTCGCCCTAATTTCCTTCAGACGAAGTTAGTCGTGTTGCAACAAAATTGTGCACGGCGTGTCACCTGCCGAACACCACGAATTGGCCGCGTGGTATCCAGCTTTTTCAGCATGCAACTGCACTTGCTGTCCGTCAGTGGCATGTGCGGGCAGCGAAAAACTATCTGACGCCTTGGTGACTTGGGCCTCGGAATCGTAGCCGATCACGCTCACCGTGGCGCCGGCTGTAGACGCCTGCTTGTCATCTTCAATGATGCCGATGACCTTGGCCGCGCGATCGTTGGCCAGCGGAACCGTCACGCTGGGATTGTGGTCGTCGCCCAACTGAAGCGGCGCCTGGCCCTTCAAAAATGCCGCATCTTTTGAGGCGAAGAACGTCACCTTGCCGTCGAGAGGCTTGGTGTCCTTGGCGATGACAAACAGCCAGCCGCCCTCTACCTTCATGGGCTCGCCGCCAATCGAGGACCAGACTTTGGCGTCGCTCACCGGCGTCTGATGGCTGTCCACCACGATTACCCTGACGCGGTACGACTCGCTGCCCACATTCGACGTGGCGCGCGAGATTGCCGCCCCATAGCCGATGACGCCACCCAGCATGGCAAGGTACATAACCGCTTTGATCTTCGCATCGGCGTCCCTGAAGAAGACATATCCGAGAACGCCAAGGAACAGCCCCTTCGAAAATCGGTTCCCCTGATGGATGCTGTCTCGATTGCAGCTCCCGAAATGGTCAATTTGGCCACGATGTTTTCCTTGAGAAGTGGGCTGCTGTCCAACTACTGCCAGACCATCGTCAGTTGTTCCGGTAGCGATTCCGGCAACTCCGGGGCTGGAAAGGGATGATCGATCCACACCCACAAGTCACGGTAGACGAACAACTGCTGCCGCAGCAGCGCCACCAGATTGGAAAGCGACCAGCCGAAGGTGGCCTTCCACTGCAGGTACTTGATCAGCAACATGGCAATCAACGCCGCCCAGACTTGTGTCTTCAGGGCATTGGCGGAAGTCCCGATGAAGGTCTTCCCCCGAAGATTTTGCTTTAAGGCTTTGAAAAACAGCTCGATCTGCCAGCGCTGCTTGTACACCTCTGCCACGGTGGCGGCAGCCAGGGTCAGGTGATTGGTCACAAACACCAGCCCCCGGTCCTGCTCTTCGGCGTAGAACTCGATGCGGCGGAAATAGCATTGCTGTCCGTCCCGTGCCTGCTGGTAAAAGCCAATCACCTGGTCGCGTAGCAGACCCTTGCGGTGCGGCAACTCGCGGTCTTCCACCACCCGGTAATCAGCGTTGTCCTTCATCCGGGTGACGAAGTACACGCCCGGTTCGCGCAGAGCGGCGAACCACCCGTAGTCCAGGTAGCCGCGATCGATGGCCAGCAGGGTCCCCGGCTCATAGCGCAGTTGTCGGGCTACTCCAATCTCATGCTGCTGGCCCTCGGTGATCACCGCATCGCAGGGGAGAAAACCGTCGTGATCCAGCAGCAGGTGCAGCTTGACCGCGCCTTTGGTACGGCGGAATCGCGCCCCATCGAAAACCCTGGCGCACAGATCGATCACCGTCGCGTCCATGCTGATCAGCTTGTGTTTGAAGCGGAACTGGCGTCGGCCCGCAGATTGCTGCACGGCTAACCCCCGGCCTTGGGTCAGCAGCGGCTGGAATAGCTCTTCGTATAACTGCCACGGACGATGCTCGTTGGCGTAGGCCAAGGTGGAGCGCGCCGGCGCCTGCGGCAACCCTAAATGACGCAGCTTCCCCTCCCTGGCCGCCAGTCCGCCGCACATTTCGCGCAGCCACTTGGCCCCGCCCAGTTGGCAAAACAGCATGGCGACAAACTGTCCCCAACTGCTGAATCCGCGCGCGTGCCGTTCGGCTTTATGTTTACGGGCCGCTGTGTCAAAGCCGGTTCGTGAAATGAGCTGCAAAATCTGCGAGAAAATGCTGCATACTCTGTTCAAGGCTGAGTCCTCCGCTGACTCGTTGGTCTTTGCAAACTCAACTTATCAGAGACTCTCAGCCTTCTTCTTCCCGGCGACGCTCAGCACAGCGGAGTTAATTTGGACGAGGATGGAACAGAATCATCAGCGCGAGGATGCCAAGAGGGCTCCTTGACGCAGCCTGAATAATGCCCGTCCAATCCTTGGGCATCAGATCGGATCCTTGCAGCAGTAGCATGGCTATCGCCACGGCTTCCTTCTCGGCGTCATAAGTGGAATGGTTGGATTCCTAGGGTCTGAGAAACTTATCTCGATTTGCTCTAGCTGTCAATCCAGTTACACTAATACGTAACCCCGATTTCCGTTCCTAGCGCCGCCAACATACAATACGACATCGATTCTTTGGGACCTGTTTATGACTAATCTTGCTGTGATTCTGGCCGTCACCGCCGGGGCATTGTTGGGTGGCGCGTTCGCGGTGCTGCTGGCGCGCTCCAAGGTTGCAGCTCTGGCCGAACGGCGAAACGGCCTTGAGCAAGACCTTTCGGGCGTCAGACAAACCCTCGAGCAACAGGCGACCGAGATCAAGTTACTTTCCGAAGCCAGGGCTGCTTTAAACGCCACGTTAGAGAGCGAACGCCGCAATGCTGAAGAAAAGCTTCGCCTTCTTGCCGGAGCCAGCGAAGAGTTGAAGATGCAGTTTAAGGGGCTGGCGGCAGCGGCCTTGGAAAGCAACAACTCGAATTTCCTTCAGCTCGCGAAGACGACGTTGCAAAATTACCAGACGCATGCCGCCGGCGAATTGGCCCAGAAGGAGCAGGCGGTCAGGAACCTGGTTGATCCTATTGCGCAATCGCTGGCGGAAATGAGTCAGCAGATACATGGTTTGGAGCAGGCGCGCAGCCAGGCGTACGGCACCCTTACGACGCAGGTGGCGTCGCTGCTCGACACCCAGAAAGCTCTGCAAGCGGAGACCGGCAATCTGGTGAAAGCGCTGCGCGAGCCTCAGGCGCGTGGACGTTGGGGCGAGTTGCAACTGCGCCGCGTTCTTGAATTGGCTGGGATGCTGGAGCATTGCGACTTCAAGGAGCAGGAGTCCATCAGCAATGATGAGCGGCGATTCCGTCCTGACGTAATTGTTAACTTGCCGGGCGACAAGCAAATCGTAGTGGATTCCAAGGCCCCTTTAGCGGCTTACCTGGCGGCGCTCGAAGCGCCCGACGAAGCCACTTGCACCGCCCGCCTTGCCGACCACGCGCGCCAGATCAGGCAGCATATCGATGCCCTGGGCGGCAAATCCTACTGGGCGCAACTGACTTGTACGCCGGAGTTCGTCGTCCTGTTTCTGCCTGGCGAAGTATTCTTCCGCGCGGCCATGGATTCGGACGCGGAGTTGATCGAGTACGGCGTCAGCCGGAAGGTTATCGTGGCTTCACCAACCACACTGATTGCGTTGTTAAAAGCCGTCGCTTACGGCTGGAACCAGAAGAACCTGGCCGAGAGCGCGCGCAAAATTAGCGAAGCGGGAAAGGACCTCTACAAGCGGCTGTGCACCATGATGGGGCACATGCACGAGATGGGCAAGAAGCTGGGCGGCGCTGTGAAATCCTACGACGAGATGGTGCGTTCCATGGAGCGCCGCGTGTTTCCTGTAGCGCGAAAATTTCCTGAACTCGATCATTCACTGCCGGCGCAGCTGTTGCCGGAGATCGAGCAGTTGGACAAAATTCCCTTCGAACTGCAAGCGCCGGACTGGCACGATGGCGAGGAAGAAGAGTCCGGGCTGGCGGTTACCAGCGACGAGGCCGCGAACAGCGCCAAGCTGTGAGCCGTCAGCATTCTCTAAATTCATTCTGAAAGGGGCGGAACCGCTGCGGAATCGACCAAGCCGGTTTTCCCGCTGGAGTGAAGCTGTTGGTGCAAGCGAAGTACCTCGCGATGCAGAGTCTGGCTGAGCTGCTTGCGATCGCCGGTTGCAGGCATGGGATCACCGAACGCGATGGTTGCGCGAATCGCCTTCTTGGCCAGCAGAGTGAGAACGTGGGGAAGCAATGCCATATCGCCCCACCAGCAGACTTCCCGCTCGACGGCACCGTCGTCCAGTTCGTAGCGGATGCAACAGGGCGTGACCTGCGCGCCTGCATCAATCGCGGGCTGCAACATAGTGGAGTGAAAGCGCAGGACGCTTTGTCCATCGGTCGTGGTGCCCTCGGGGAAAAGCACAACCGGAACTCCAATCTTCAGGGCCGCAGCGACACTGGCGTTGGCGCGCGCAGCATCTTCCTGGTCATGGCGTCGCACGAACACGCTCCCCGCCCAGCGGGCATAGCGGCCGAAGATGGGCCAGTGCTCGACCTCCGTTTTAGACACGAAGACGCAGGGCACCGCGGCGCTCATGGCGAGGATGTCGAGGTAGCTGAGATGGTTGCTGACGATCAGTCCGTGTGACGGCAAGGCTCCGGCGCTCGATAGATGGACGTGGATAGCCGACAGCCCGCGCGCGCAACTTTGGTGCAGCCACTCGGCGCATTCGGCGCGCGAAGCATCGCGCCCTAGTTTGCGATGTTCCCAGAGCCCGTTCAGGGCTGCCGCCGCGATGGCCAGCCCTCGAAGGGATCTTCGCAACTGTCTCGCAAGCAGTTCGCCCATTTCACCACAGAGTGCGTGTTGGCCCCTCTCGAAGTCTACCCGCAATGGCAATTGGCAACGAAATGCTGCGGGACTCGTTTTGACACTGCTTCTAAGCGGCTGCTAGTATCAACCTGTTCAGGTGCAAAGTTCCCTCCACGCAACCGTCCCCGTCGTCTAGCCCGGCCTAGGACATCGCCCTTTCACGGCGGTAACACGGGTTCAAATCCCGTCGGGGACGCCAAGATTCTAAAGGAATTATTGGATTTGCCTTTGGCCGCATGGATTGCCGGTCACGCTGTGGTCACGATAGAAAGCCGAAACGGGCTCTGCTATTTGCGGCCCTGGCTGGGCGTGAAACCGGCTTGCGATACGGCCAGAGCCACACGAAAGCGCTTATCGCGAAACAATAACGCGCCGTGCCAGTGCTTCTAACACCGACACGACGCTAACCAGGGCACCTACAGAGGAGGCACCCAATGGCTGTCAGTAAACGTAACACCGCATCAGTCCACGCTCAAGAACCACCACTCACAATTGCTCGCGTCGCTCTTTACGCGCGTGTTTCCACGCTCAACGGGCAAGATCCCGAGATGCAGCTCTCCGAACTCCGGGAGTACTGTTCCCGTCGCGGCTGGACCATCACCAGCGAGTACGTCGATCAGGGCGTGTCAGGCTCAAAAGAATAGCGACCTCAACTGAACCAATTGATGGCCGACGCGCACTGCCGCCGCTTTGATGCCGTGCTTGTCTGGAAGATCGATCGCTTCGGTCGCTCATTGAAACACCTGGTCAATGCGCTCGCGGACCTGTGCGCCTATCGAGTGGCCTTTGTCAGTTTCCGCGACAACCTGGACTTGAGCACGCCTTCGGGCCGGCTGATGTTCCAGATCATCGGAGCCATGGCCGAGTTCGAGCGATCGCTCATCCAGGAGCGCGTCAGGGCTGGGCTGCGTAATGCGCGCGCCAAGGGTAAGAAGTTCGGAAGGCCGCGCGCACAGGTTGATGCTTTGCGGGTGGCCGCGTTGCGCTCTGAAGGACTTTCGTGGTCCCAGGTATGCCGGACCCTCAATGTGAGCAAGGGGAGCGCCCAACGGTCGGTTGCCACTATTTCCTAGGAGCGCAAAGAACGGGATTAGGTAAGAGTTGCCGACGATCCGCTCGGAACCCAACTGCCACATCCACGCATAGGGCGTTTTAGGTCAAGTTACCGTGCCGTGCCGTCACCACTAACCGACTTCGCGGGAGTAATCTCCCACATGCCGTCTATAAGGACGAAGGCTGTGTCAAGGACAGAGTTCTCCTGTCCGGTGTTTGTAACGCCGCGTGTGGACCAGAGTTCGGTTGAGGACCAAGAGCTCCGAACATCACGCTTTAATCACCTGCGATGGAGCTGATCGCTCCACCATCCATCTATGCGGCCATAACCTCGACCATGATGTTGCTTGCGAACATCCAGCCGCCGGACCGGTGCGGAAGTGGAAAACGGCTTTTTGTTTTCCAAGGCGCGTCAGCGCCGTCTTCTGCACCGGTCGGTCTGGATGCGAGAGCGCCCAATCAGTTTCCCGGTCTAGCTTCCGCCGACCACAGCATGTGGCGGGTTGCTCTCGATGCGAGCGATCTCCGGATAGGCTGTGTTGGTGCGCAGCATCCAGAACAATCGCACGGCTAACTTCCGCGCCGCTGCCACCTTCGCTACTCCCTTTTTCATGCGATGGCAGCGATGCTTGTACTGCTTGCGAAACCCCTCATCCAGGCGACACACCGTCTGTACACTCTCTACCAGCAGCATGCGCAGAAACGGATTCCCCTGTTTGCTGATCGACCCCAGTCGCCGTCTTTTACTCGAGCTGTGCTCGCTCGGGATTAGACCCAGATAGCTGGCCACCTGCTTGCCACGTTGGAAGCGTGTCACATCTCCCATCGTGATTACATAGGCCAAGGCCGTGATGGGACCAACCCCGGGTTGTGTCATGAGCAGGCGTGCTCGCGGGTGCTGGTGCGCCGCCCGCTCGACCGCCTGGTCCAACTTGGCAATCTGTGGGTTCAGCTCGCTGAGCAGCTTCAGTAAATCCTGTCGACGCTGTGCCGCCCAACCCTCCAGCGGCAACTCGCGTAATACCTTCTGCCCGGCTTCGTTCCACAGCTTGTGCTTGAGTTGCACACCCCGGTTCAGCATCAGATGCTGCAACCCGTTCTTCACTCGCGTACCGATCCCAACCAGGCGATGGCGATGAATCAGCAACTGGCGCAGGTCACGCTCAGCTCGACTCGGGCGCCACAAACGTGGGAAGCGATCCTCGATCAACAGCTTCAGGATGTGGGCTGCGTCACGACGATCGGTCTTCTGCTTGCGCACGTAGCTGGCACGAATCTCCGCCGCATCACCGATCCAGACTTCATGGCCTAAGCCATCCAGCAGATCTTCGAACCACTGCGTGTTGCCGCACGCCTCGAAGCCAACTCGTGCCGGTGACGGAAGCGAACGATAAAACCGCTCCGCCTCCCCATTGCCGTTCTCCAGCTTCTGCTCCCGCATCTCTCCCGTCGCAGAATCAAAAACTGCTACTTGCTGCCAACCCGGATGGAAATCACACCCTACAATTATCATGAAGGCTTCTCCTGACCCGGATGCTCTTGTCCTCAACAAGCAACATACAGGTCGTCAGAAGTCTTCGTCCTTATCCCATCAGTTTCTGGACCGCTTCCGTGTTGACGCCGGTCGCTTGTGTAATTGATTTCATGACAATGTCGGCTCCCACAGCCGAGTAGAGTTGGTGGTGCTGAACCAACCAACAGGGCTCGGGAGAAAGGAGCCGAACAATGATCATTATAGGAGTAGATTTTCACCCCGAGTTTCAGCAAATAGCATCCGTTGACACCGAGAGCGGGGAGTTACAGGAGCAACGCCTGCAGCACCGAGAGGAAGCCGAGAGCTTCTATCGGGAGCTTGCTGCGCGAGGCGTGCGGGTCCGGGTGGGCATGGAGGCCAGCGGGCACGCCCCCTGGTTCGAGCGGTTGCTGGGCGAGCTACCGATCGAGCTGTGGATCGGAGATGCCGCCGAGATCCAGAGGAAGCAAGTACGCAAGCAGAAGACCGATCGGCAAGATGCACAACGCATCTTGAAGTTGATGCTGAAGGATGACTTTCCAAAGATCTGGGTGCCGAGCTGGGAGAACCGGGATTTGCGGCAACTGCTATGGCATCGGCACCGTATGGTGCAGGCCCGCACCCGGATCATGAATCAGTTGCAAGCGGTTGCGCTGAACGAAGGTCTGCGGTGTAAGAAGAGGTTGTGGCGGACGGAACGCCAACAACTGGAATCGTTCCGCCTAGCTCCGTGGGCCAGTCGGCGACGGCGCGATCTGCTGGAGTTACTGGATCGGTTGAACCCAACCATCGCGGAGCTAAGCCAGGCGGTGGAGCAGGAAGTGGAGAAGTGCCCCGAGGCGCAGCGACTGGCGACCCATCCTGGGGTGGGTCCACTCACCGCCCTGGCATTTGTGCTGATTATCGGCAAAGCGGAACGCTTTCAATGTGGCAAGCAGGTAGCCAGCTATTTCGGTCTGGTTCCAGTGGAAGAGTCCAGCGGAAACCAGCGCCGGCTAGGTCACATTAGCAAACAGGGCAGCTCGATGTTGCGCTTCTTACGGGTAGAAGCGGCCCAGGCTACCGTGCGCAGTCTTCCAGAATGGCGCCGCCGCTACTTTCACCTGATGATGCGGCGTGGCCGGAAGATCGCCAAGGTCGCCATGGCGCGGCGATTGGCTGTTTGTCTGTACTGGATGCTGCGCCAGGGATGGGATTATCAGCAGTGGATTGCGTTCGGTTCGCACGCGGGGCAGCCCGGAAATCCCCACGGTGTGCAGTAGAACACCGAGCTATTGATTGGGCACCCCGCTCCTCTTCACCGAGGAGTTCGAACAGGTAATCATGATCCACTTGCGACCGAAGAGATGGTTGGGTCGGACCGAGTCCTGACCTGAGAGGATTACAAGGCGAGCCGTGGTTGGTTGGGACAGTTTTTTTTCAATTAGAGCGAAGTGGCGCTTTCTCTAAAGCGGATGCCGAACTATGCTCTTGACAACGCCGACATTGTCAGAGAGGGGATTTCCCGTTAGTTAGCGCGCTGCCCACCATCGCCGCGCATCCGGTGGAATACGCCAAGTGGTCCTGCGCCCCATTCCGTGAATTACTGCAACCTGGCGTACTCGAATTTGGCTTGCTTCAAAATTGAGCTGTCGGGATCCGCGTCTTTCCATAGGGTGAGGAAATTCTGGTACGCGGCACGTGCCTTTGTGGTATCGCCCTGCACAGCGTAAGCACGCCCCAACTGAAGATGAGCCAGTGCACCAATGGGATCGCTAACGACGATCCCGCGGTGGTCAAGAATTTTCTGAAACTCGGCGGCGGCTGCGGCGCCTTGGTGCGCCGCCAGATAGGCCTCACCACGCACATAAACCGGATACAGGCCACCGAAAAACGCATTGAAGTCGATTGCTGGTACTGCCAGTTCGTATGGAACAGCGACTTGCAGCAACTCGATGGCCTTCTGAGGCTCATGGTGTTTCAACGCCAGCGATGCGCGCAGCGCTGGCAGATAATTGAACTTGACTGAAGTATCTTCCGGGAAACGCCTCTCTAGGTCGTCTGCGAGTGACTGCGCGCGCGGCAAATCGCCCGCCAGTGCCAGCGCAAAAGCAGCCGCATACTCCACATCCCGGCCGTTGGAAAGCTGTAGCGCCTCCGTCGCACTTCGCCTTGCAGCGGATGCGTCCCCTAAGAATGCCTCGCAGATTGCCTCTGCCGCTTGATAGGTAGCTGCTCTTTCCCTCTGGCCCGCTTGTTGAGCCATGTCCAGAGCGCGGTGTGACATCCTTCTAGCCGCTTGCAGCCGTCCGGAGCGGGCCTCGACTAGAGCCTGCGCATGCAACATCCAGTCTTCCACTCCCGGCCTGCCTCTCGCTAGAGCTGCCACGCGATCCATCCCTGCAGTGTCTCCCGTGACGGACGCGAGGTGGTATTGAAGCAGCAATAGCTCGGGCATTTCGAATTTTTGCGCGTAGGCTTTCTGGATGACTTTTTCAGTTTCTGACAAGCGGTCGAGGTAAAAATAAGAGTAAGCTATATTGACATACCCCACACCGAAATCCGGATCAATTCCGAGCGCAATATTGGCTTCCGCAATCGACTTTTCATACTGGCCGGAGCCTTGCGAAGCGAATCCCGACAACACTCCGTGGGCGTCCCGATCGCGGGGATAAGTTTGCGCCCACAACTGTAGGGTTTCTTGTTCCTTTTCCAAATTTCCCGTCACCTGTCGATCGTAGAGCGCCATAATGAAGAACTTCTCCCGGTCACTGGCGCGGTCTCGCAACTGATATGCCTTGCTCGTGCTCTCGCGGGCCAGCACAGACTCGCCAAGATTGCTGTACACCAGCCCCATGACGGCATAGGCCATCGCAAATTGCGGATCAACCTCGACGGCGTGCTTGAAATGGGGCAAAGCATCGCTAGATCCCGTCGACACGGAGGCCCGTATCCCTGCGCTGTAGGCTTTCAGCGCATCAAGTGACGAGGTGGTTGCCAACTCGAGCCGAGTATTATGCCTTTCGACGGTAGTAAGCGACTCGCCGAGGCGAGTCCTGAATTTACTGGCAATCCGACTCAGGGAATTTAGGACATCTTCCTTTCTCGCGGCTTGCACCTGCTCTTCCGCAAGGATGTCTCCGCTGCGGCAGTCCTTGGCCCGCAGCCCCAACACGTACTGGCTGCCGAGGCTTGCAATCGAACCTTCGAGGACGGCGGCGCTAGCGGTCCGCACACAGACTTCCTGGGCAATCTCCGGACTCAAGCGCGCATCCGAGGGATTACCCATTAGACGTAGTATTTGCTGGATCCGGTCTTCGGAGACAAGGCTGAGGAACGGCGACTGTTCAAGCTGCACCGCCATTCCTTGCCTCATCGTCCCGTCGAACACGGGATCGCCCGTCGTGTTGGTGAAGTCTGCCAGGACAATCGTGTCTTTATCCGTTAGTTTTGGAGCTCGGCGAAAGTAGAGGTAACCCACAATGATGAACGCCAGCACAACCATCGCAACAGGAGCAATCAGCTTCCATCGGCTGGCAATGTGATTCTTGGTTGCGACCTTCGCAGTGGTTGTTAGCCGCCCCGAATCGGTGTCGCGCTTCAGACGCTGAAGGTCAGTGCGAATCTCCGAAGCGTGCTGGTAGCGCAGGTCGCGGTCTTTTTCCAGGCACTTGCTGACGATTTGTTCCAGTCCTGCCGGCACGGCGGGGTTCAGGCTCGCGGCGGGAACACAGGAGTTATTGAGGATGGAGCCGAAAATGTCGGCGAGGCTCTCGCCGCCAAAGGGCAGCTTGCCCGTCGCCATCTCGTAAAGCACTACGCCCAACGAGAATAAATCTGTGCGAGCGTCCAGCGGTTTCGCGCGGACTTGCTCCGGCGACATGTACCGCACAGTGCCCATCGCAATACCTGGGCTGGATAGCTGGGCTTCCGTCGTGAGGGCGGGTCCAGTTGCTCCGTCGGAGGAGCTAGCGCCAGGGATGGGGCCGACCTTTGCTAATCCAAAATCAAGAATTTTTGCGTGCTCGCGGCGGGTGACAAAGATGTTCGCCGACTTAATGTCGCGATGGATGATCCCCGCGGAGTGGGCGGCGTCCAGCGCGTCCGCAATTTCAATGGCCAGCGAGAGCAAGGATTCGATTTCGAGTGGGCGACCGGGAATGTGATGCTTCAGGGTTGCTCCATCCAAAAACTCCATGACGATGAAGGAGCGGCCGTCCTCCTCGCCGATGTCGTGAATGGTGCAGATGCCCGGGTGGTTCAGGGCGGAAGTAGCCCGTGCCTCGCGCTGAAAACGGCTTAGCGCCTGTGGGTCCTGAGCGATTTCATCCGGCAAAAACTTGAGCGCCACGAAGCGGTGCAGGCGGATGTCTTCAGCCTTGTACACCACCCCCATGCCGCCACCGCCCAGCTTCTCGAGGATGCGGTAGTGGGAGATCGTCTGGCCAACAATCGGACCACCCGTTTTTGGCGTGTTCTTGTTCCGCGAAGCGATTTCACGCGCGGCCACTTCGATGGCCGGAGTCTCCAGAAAACTGCCCGCATCCTGCTGCGAGGCCAGAAGAGAGCGGACCTCCCGCTCCAGCGCTGCGTCGCCAGCGCAGGCGTGCCGCAGAAACGCATCGCGCTGCTCGGACGGATGCTCCAGTGCCGACTGCAGCAGACTATCGACTTGTTTCCACCGCTCGGAGTCCATCGTCCGTCTCGCCTCTCAGTTCGCGATAGAGCCACGCCTTGGCGGTACTCCAGTCGCGCATCACGGTGACAGGCGACACTTTAAGCACTTGGGCCGTCTCTTCCACGCTGAGTCCGCCAAAGAAACGCATTTCGACGACCTGCACTTTGCGGGCATCGAGGCGCGCCAGCGCATTCATCGCGTCATCCAGCGCCACCAGGTCGGCGTCCCGGTTGCCGCCCACGACGACTGTCTCATCCAGCGAGATGTGCTGCACGCCGCCGCCGCGTTTCAGGTTGTGACTGCGGGCATGCTCGACCAGGATGCGCCTCATCACCTGCGCCGAGACCGCGAAGAAGTGCGCGCGATTCTGCCACTGCATGCGCTTGTAATCCACCAGCCGCATGTAGGCTTCATTGACCAGCGCCGTGGTTTGCAGCAGGTGTCCGGGACGCTCGCCCTTCATATAGTAGCGGGCCAGGCGGTGGAGCTCTTCATAAACGATAGGGGTGAGCCGTTCGAGCGCGAGCTGGTCTCCGTCGCTCCAGGCGCGAAGCAACTGGCTTACGTCACCTCTGGCCGGCTCACTTTGTTCGGTCTCCTGCATAACTATTTGCTGAATTGTACCGCCGGGCCAAGTCCGTTCAAGTTCCAGCCCGCCGCATGATAGTTTTCTCGACCATTCTGCGCCTATCTGGATATGGAGGGACATATGAAATCGACTATGACTTTGATTGCGACGAGCCTACTGCTCGCCACGCTTGCGATGGCGCAGCCACCGCACTACGTCGTTACCGACCTCGGCACGCTGGGAGGCACGTTTAGCCAACCGTTCTTTGTTAACGGATTCGGCATGGTAAGTGGCGCGGCGACACTTCCTGACAACACCTCGCGCTCTGTCCTGTGGTTAAAGGGACTGAAGCTGGACATTGGCAAACCAGGACTAGGAGGGCCAAACAATATCGCGTTTGGTGACAACCAAAAGATGCAGGCTGTCGGAGAGGCTGAAGCTTTCACTGCGGACCCGAATGGCGAAGACTTTTGCGGTTTCGGTACTCACCTCGAGTGTCTTCCCTTTCTCTGGCAAAGCGGCGTGATGTCTGCCCTGCCGACGCTGGGAGGCCACAACGGCGTGGCCAATCAGATCAACACGGTGGGAGAAGTAGCCGGCTTCGCGGAGAACACTACGCCCGATCCAGGCTGCTCGGCTCCACAGGTGTTTCAGTTCAAGCCCGTCATTTGGGCTCACGGTCAGGTTGAACAGCTGCCGACGATTGACGGCGATCCGGACGGAGTGGCGCTGTCTGTCAATGGCCGCGGGCAAGCTGTTGGCGCGTCGGGAACCTGCACCACCTTTAACTTCAATACCTTGTTCAATCTCGTTCCCGTTCACCCGCTGCTTTGGCAAAACGGCAAGGTTATTGACCTGGGCACTCTGGGAGGGATCACCGGACAGGCGGGCGGAAACCTAGCATGGGACATTAATAACCGCAGCCAGGTAGTTGGCGTATCAGATCTTCCGGGGGACCAAACGTTTCACGCTTTCCTGTGGACCGAGGCCACCGGGATGCAAGACCTCGGCACCCTTACGGGAGATACGTACAGTACCGCATCTGGCATCAATGACGAGGGCATGGTGGTTGGTCTGTCGCTGGACGCAAGCTTTGATGGCCGCGCATTTCTCTGGGAGAACGGCGTGATGACCGACCTCAACAGCTTGATTCCGCCCAACTCAAGTCTGCATCTTCTGTCGGCTTGCTCCATCAACGCTCGCGGGCAGATCGCAGGCTTGGCCATCACAAGCGCGGGGGAGTATCACGCGTTTCTGGCGACGCCAAGGCGCTGAGAACTCGGCAGCGAGGTACGCCGTAGAAACGCGCTGTACCTGCCCACCGGGTGATCCAGCAAAATAGGCGTCACCTCCAACACGCGAGCGGCCACGCAGCCCGCTCGCGTGTTGCCCATGGATTAGTTATTGGCCGTCCTAAGCCAATCGATTCGTTCTTCGGACGACCGCGCGGTTGCCCAATTGGATATATCACGAGTAACAAGCAAAGTTGCCCTACCTCGGCAACAAAATGGTCTTCCGGGCGCGGTCGGTGGATAACTGTTGCAAACAGATGGGATGAGAAGGCCGGTCTCCGGACGGGATGCTGTACGCTCCCAAGTTATCGACGCGCTCGAAGCGCAAACAGATAAAGGAGACCGGCAATGAAAAAGAGTAGCACCGCAATGGCCGCGAGCAACAAGAATTTCGCGCAGAAGCTCACTATCGGTTTGGATTTGGGAGATCGGTCGAGCTGGTACTGCGTAGTGGACGAGGCTGGCGAAGTGGTGGGAGAGCAGAAGCTGGGCACGACTCCGAAGGCGATGAGGGAGGTCTTCGCGGCCATGCCGCGCAGCCGGGTGGCTCTGGAGACGGGGATGCACTCGCCTTGGGTGAGCCGACTGCTAAGCGAGTTGGGTCATGAAGTGATCGTGGCGCACGCTCGCAACGTGCGTCTGATCGGAGAGAGCCGGCGGAAGGACGATCGGCTGGATGCCAGGATGCTGGCCCGGCTGGCGCGAATCGACCCGCAGTTGTTGTCTCCGGTGAAGCATCGCAGCGCTCAGGCCCAGGCCGACCTGACGGTGATTCGAGCTCGAGCCAGCCTGGTGCGGGCGCGGACGGCGCTGGTGAATGCAGCGCGTGGGTTGACGAAGTCCTAGGGCGAGCGGCTGCGAGGCTGCAATCCGCGCAACCTGGATACCGAGAAAGCTCAGGCGCTGAGCCCGGAACTGCAAGCCGCGCTGGGTCCGCTGCTGCAGGCGCTGGAATCGCTGAGCGAGCGCATTGCCGAGTACAACCAGTAGATCGACGCCATCGCACAGCAGAGCTATCCGCAAACCGCGTTGCTGAAGCAGGTGAAGGGAGTGGGCACGCTGATCGCGTTGACCTACATGCTGACCTTGGAAGATCCGCATGGCTTCCGCAAGAGCCGCGACGTGGGTTGCTACGCCGGATTGCAACCGGGACGCAGAAACTCGGGGCAGAGCGAACCGCAGATGCACATCAGCAAAGAGGGCGATCCCTATCTGCGAACCTTGCTGGTGCAGGGAGCGCACCACATTCTCGGGCCGTTTGGAGCCGACCGCGATCTGCGACGCTGGGGTCTGAAGTTGGCAGAGCGCGGTGGCAAGAATGGAAAGAAACGAGCCATCATTGCGACCGCCCGCAAACTAGCCGTTCTGCTGCATCGGTTGTGGGTGAGTGGAGAAGTCTACGAGCCGCTGCGCAATACGAAGCGGACGATGGTGGCAGCAGCATAGTTGGCTGAAGTACAGCAGATGCCCAAAGCCGAGTTCCGGTGACTGCGTCTATGGCCTGGCCCACTTCCATCCCTGAGGATGGAAGACAGGTCGCCTAACAGGTGGCAGCACCGGCTGAAACGAGAACACCCAACTTGCACCGAGCGAACATCGCTCAACCAGAGTGCGGATGGAAGGGTGGCGACAGTGGCAACTCGGCAGAGGAAAACCTTGCCTGTTAAATGGGAAAAGAACCTACTTGACTCCGACCGGCCTTCTCATGGAAGGCCATTACACTCATTGATGGCCCTCCCGGTCAATGAGTGTAATGGGGATTTTACGACAGTAACAGAGGCAGAAAGGGAAACAACGCAGCGAGCATAGATGCCGATGACAATCCACAACATGCAAAAGCACAGAGCGAGGACGTTAATCTTGCGCCCGTGACCAATGACAAGGTTGACCATCGCCCAAGCCAACGCAACCAGCAAAGTCACGGCAAATGCCGTTCGCAGAGGATCAATCCACCGAACGAGCATCCACGTGCCCCCGTACTCCAGGCCGCCTTCTTCCAAGGTGGTGCTAATATTCCAGCCATGAAACCGCGAATTTCTTTGCTTCTAGTGCCCATACTGAGCATGGGTGCAATCGCCATTGCGTTGCATGCTGCCAGCGACCAGAGCGTGAATTACACGGCTCGTACCCTCGCCCTCCCTGACCACGGCCAGGGAAACATCACCATGGATTACATCGCCTATGATCCCAAAACGGGATATGTCTGGGTTCCCGCAATTAACGTTGGCTCGGTGTATGTGGTCGACACCGGCAACGGTTCCGTTCGCGAGATCGCGGGCTTTGCCACAAACGAAGTTGAACTGGGCGGCCGAAAGCGCCGTCAGGGGCCCAGCGGCGTATCGGTTGGCGACGGGGTGGTGTACATCGGCGACCGCGCCGATTCCAGCGTGTGCGCCATTGATGAACAGACGCTTGCGCGCAAGGCCTGTGGACACCTCGATTCCACTCCCGACGGCGTAGTTTATGTGGCGCCCACGAAGGAGGTCTGGGTCACTGCGCCGCGAGACAAGTCTGTGCGTATTCTGGACGGCCAGGCCTTGACTCAGAAAGAAAAACTGACTTTCGAAGGCCAACCCGAAGGATATGCGGTCGATGCCAAGCGCGGGCGCCTCTACATGAATTACGAGGACAAGGACCTTACGACTGCCATTGATCTCAAGACGCGCAAAACCGTTGCGAAGTGGCCGTCATCGTGTGGCGAAGACGGCCCGCACGGTCTATCGGTGGATCAAGACGCCGGCTTCCTCTTCGTAGCCTGCAGCACACAGGCGGAGGTTCTGGATGCGGGACACAACGGGGAGAAGCTGTCATCCATCGATACCGGCGACGGTGTGGATGACCTCCACTACTCGCCTGCCACTCACATGCTGTATGTAGGCGCTGCCAAGGACGCGCGGCTCACGGTCGCCCGAGTCGACGCTGCCGGCAAGCTCACCTTGATTGCACAAGTACCGACGCACGAGGGCGCTCGGAATGGAGTCGTCACCAAGGACGGCAGGGTCTATCTCGCGCACTCGCAACGGGGCCAATTGGCAGGGCTAATTGTGGTATCGCCGAGTCAAAAGTAGCCCCGAGGCAAACGGGGATGACGCCAGAATCTAAGGCGCCCCAACCAGTTCTAGGCATGGCTTAGCCACAAAGGTTGGAGCTTGGCATCACTTCCCGATTGCTGACAAGGGCGAAACCTTGATCCAACACTTCCCCAAAGCCGGTTTTCTGGCCAATGTGACAAGCGAAGCCATCTGCGTGGTCTCATTTTCGGAGCTTACGCCCACTAACTATTGCAGCTTGGTGTATTCGGCTTTGGCTTGCCGATAGATGGGGACATCGGGATCGGCGTCTTTCCAAAGCGTGAGGAAGTCTTTGTATGCAGCTTTCGCTTTGGCGCGGTCACCTGCCATCTCTTAGGCACGACCAATTTGAAGATGCGCCAGCGCTCCCATCACAGAGTTCTGCACGATGCCCTGGTGATCCAGCAGTTTTTGGAACTCGGCGACTGCCGCAGCCCCGTTGTGCGCGAGCAGATAGGCCTGGCCGCGCACATAGGCGGGGTAGAGCGTTCCCACTTGCAGCGGCTGTGGAACCCCAAGTTCGTAAGGCGCGGCGGCTTCCAGATCCGCCTGCGCTTGCGACCAATTGCTCCTGTAGAGTTCCATGGCAGCGTTGATGGTCGGCAGCCAATAGAGCTGCAACATGGTATTAGCCGGATAGATCTTCCGCAGGTCTTCCGCCAGCGCCTTCGCGCGGGCAGTGTCGCCATTTCGAGCCAACGTGAGGGCGGCCAACACCTTCACATCCCGCCCCGGTGATAGCGCCAAAGCGGCGGCCACTCCTTGCCTGGCGAGGGAAGGGTTGCCCAACTCCGCTTCCCGCAGTGCAGCATTCACCTGCCACAAAGCCGCTGTTTCGCTGGAGTCGGCGCGCACGGCCGAGTCCACCGCCCGGCGCGAGAAGTCCCGAGCCCTTGTCATCCGCCCGTAGTAAGCCTCCGTATCAGACTGCGCCGAAAGCAACGGGTCTTCGTCTCCTGGTTTGCCCGCAACCCAGGCGAGCTGCCGCTCCATCAGCCCGGCGTCTCCCCGCAGAAAGGCAAGCGAGTAGATGTTCCCGCGCAGACCTCCGCCATCCAAATTGTGTGCGAATGCCTGATCGAAGGTGCCCTGGGCTTCGTCCAATCGATTCAGGTAAAGGTATATCAGTCCCAGATTCCCATAGATGATGACGTTGTCAGGCGCAAGCCGCAGCGCTTCCTGCACCTCGTGCAGAGCTTTTTCGTATTGCCCCAGGATGACGTAGTTCTCGCCCAGGTTGTTGTGGGGAACTGGATCACGAGGGTAGTTGGCGATCCATAGTTCGTAGGTCTCGGCATCCTGGTCGAGTTCTCCAAGGGCGGAGAAGTAATCGACGGCGATACGCAATTTCTCCCGCTCGCTGACCCGGTCGCGCAATTGATAAGCCTTGCTGGCATATTCCAGTGCCAGCGACGGCTGGTTGAGATTGGCGTACCTCCTCGACAACCCGCCATATGCCAGGGCGAAGCTGGGATCCAGTTCAATCGCCCGCTTGAAAAACGGTATGCTGGCCGCTTCTCCCTTTTCCCGCTCGATTGTGATGCCCATGCTGTAATTTTTCAGCGCCTCGAGCGAGGAGGTCGTGGCTTCCACCGGAGTGTCGAATTTCTGCACCGAGGGGAGCGATTCCCCGAGTTTGCTGCGCAGACGGGAAGAGGCTTGGCTGAGAACCTTCAGTACATTTTCCTTGCTGGTAGCCTCACCCTGGTCCTTGGCCAAGGTGTCGCCGGTGCTGCATGCGACCGCATTCAGATCGATCAAATAGTGGCTACCCAAACTGGAGATAGTGCCGCCCAGCACGGCTTGGCTGCCGGTGCGCAGGCAAAGCTCACGGCCCACGTCCAGTGTGATGCGATCGTTCGGCGCTCGCCCCATCAGACGCAGGGTCGCGATGGCCTTTTGGTCCGACAGCACACTTAGGAAAGGGGACTGCCCCAGCTCCACGGCCATCGCCTGTTTCAGCGCACCGTCAAAGACAGCGTCCCCGGTCTTGTTGTCGAAGTCGGCGAGCACGATGGTGTCTTTCCCGGTCAGGGGCTTGCTTCCATGCCAGCGATAGTAGAGCCCGCCGGCTCCGAGCCCGGCAATGATCAGGACCGCTGCGGAGGTAACGATGGCCCGCCGTTTCGACTGCCGTTTTGCGCGCGCCGCCGCATTCATGCCCGAAGCCACTGCCGAATAACGTCCGCTGTCCGTGTCGCGCTTCAGCCGTTGCAGATCGGTGCGCATTTCCGCTGCGCTCTGATAGCGGAGATTGCGGTCCTTCTCCAGCGCCTTGCAGATCACCGCTTCCAATCCGGGCGAAATCTCCGGATTCACCGGCGACAGGGGCGGAGGTTCCTGGTGCAGTATGACCCCGCAAATCTCGCCCGAAGTCGAACCGTCGAACGGCATTTTGCCGCTCGCCATCTCGTACAACACCGCCCCAAACGAGAACAAGTCGCTGCGTCCGTCCAGATCCTTGGCCCGTATCTGCTCCGGTGACATATAGGCCACGGTGCCCAACATGGCTCCCGCGCTGGTCGGGTGCTGCGTATCTGCGCCAGGCGCCGCCGTCTCGGATTCGGAACTGACCAAGGCCGCCTTGCCCGTCACCTTCGCCAGACCGAAGTCGAGAATCTTGGCGTAATCGCGCCGGGTGACGAAGACATTGGCCGGCTTAATGTCGCGGTGCACGATGCCTTCGCTGTGCGCCGCATCCAGCGCATCGGCAATCTCAATTGCTAGGTCCAACAACAGCTCGGTTGCCAGAGGCTTGCCGGCGATGTGGTGCTTCAGTGTCACGCCGTCGAGGAACTCCATTACCATGAAGGCGCGGCCGTCTTCTTCGCCGATGTCGTGGATGGTACAGATGTTGGGATGATTGAGCGCCGAAGCGGCGCGTGCCTCGCGGCGAAAGCGCTCCAGAGCCAGAGGGTCGCGAGCCAAATCATCAGGCAGAAACTTGAGGGCGACGAACCGGCCCAGGCGCGTGTCCTCGGCCTTGTAGACCACGCCCATGCCACCGCCGCCGAGCTTACTGACGATGCGGTAGTGCGAGACCGTATTATCGATCATGGCTTACCGACGCTGTAATGAATGCCTGATGATAGGGCGGCTGCGAAACGGCAGTCAATTCATTCTAGGCTCCCAGTTACTACCGGAGAAAAGAAGACGCAACCTAAACTCGACGAGAAACGCGCTTGCGTCTACGAATACACCTTCGATTGCGGAGCGGGGCTCATGTGGCTTTGTCACAGAATCAGCTACTGCAGATGAGTTCTGAAGCGTGCCTCCCGGCGCCTTGATTGAGCCTGCATAGGTTCGATAGGGTTGTGGTGGAACTGCGCCCGGTGGAAATCTATCTGATTGATGGCACATACGAACTGTTCCGGCACTACTACGCTTTGCCGTCCGCGCAGGACGTGACGGGCCGAGAAGTCGCTGCCGTTCGAGGCGTTCTGGCGTCGGTGCTGGGGATGATCAAGGATGGGGCCACCCACCTCGCGGTTGCGACCGATCACGTCATCGAATCCTTTCGCAATGAGCTGTGGCCTGGTTACAAGACCAGCGAAGGCGTCGAACCCGGCCTGCTCGCGCAATTTCCACTACTCGAAGAAGTGCTGTCGGCGGCTGGTGTTCTCGTCTGGCCTATGGTGGAATTCGAGGCGGATGACGCGCTAGCAGCTGCGGCCATCGCGGCGGCGCGTGATACACGGGTCGAACGCGTGATCATCTGTACTCCAGACAAGGACCTGGCGCAATGTGTGCAGGGCTCGCGAATTGTCCAGCTGAATCGTCGCACGCGCGTCACCGTGGATGAACCCGGTGTAGTCAAGAAGTTCGGAGTTTCGCCGGCATCGATTCCCGACTATCTGGCATTCGTGGGTGATTCGGCTGACGGCTATCCCGGCCTGCGCGGCTGGGGTGCAAAGTCATCCGCTGCCGTGCTTGCGAAGTTTGGACATCTCGAAGCTATTCCTGCGGACTGTCGCGAGTGGCGCGTGAATATTGCCAATGCGAGTGCGCTCGCTGACACTCTTTGCCGGGAGCGTGATCGCGCAATGCTGTTTCGCACCCTCGCGACGCTTCGGACCGACATCAGGCTGTTTAACGATGTGGACGAATTACGCTGGCACGGTCCCACAGCCGCCTTCGACGTCCTTGCAGCGCGTCTAGATGGGGCGGCAACTAAACGCCCGAGACCAGCAGTTCGTCGTATGCCAAAGAGCGCCGATTCTCAGAGTTAAGCAGCACCACCACAGGCCAGGGGCTTGCCCAATTACCTCTCGAATCTGCCCCCGCTAAGTGTTTGATACTACGGCATGAGCCCTCGTGCGGTTCGCCTGCCCAGAAACAGAAGTTTCTGGGCAACAGTCTGCGGGTAGACCTGCCCCGCCAGGCGGCCTCGAGTCTGCTTCCGCTCCTGCGGCTGGGCGAATTGCACCGCGGTATTGGCCAGATAATGAAAGGCTTGCCGACAAACGGGGATGTGGAGTCCTCAGCTCACGTAACTTCCCAGAAGAGGACTTTTCGGGAGTTACTGTTCAACGTCTCCATAGATCGAGGGTCCTTGTCTGTCAGCGGGTGTCTCTGGCGCGACATAACAGCAGGAGACAATCGTGAGGGGCCTAGCGCTATTTTCGTTGCTTCACACCCCATCACTGACAAAGGCATACGAACTGGGGGATGCTATTTGCATGAACCAAGGATCGACCCTCCCTAGCGCTCACCGCAATCGCGAAGGCCGGAAGGGTTCTATGCTCGATCACTTGATCCACAAGTCATTGAGTGATCCCCGAGTGGCAGTTTTCTTGCAGTTGCCCACGGCTGCCCGGACGAGTGCGCTGGCCACGATCCTCGACAGCGAGGAAGGGAAGAACTTTCGAGAGGAGGCGAGCCAGTGGATCGTTGAGGCCCTATCTGTCAGGTACCTGGTCCCGGAGCGCTATGCAGAGTGGCGACCGGTGGTGCGCGAAGCCATGTTGTACTTTGGCTCGCATCTCTCGACCCCGCGGCTCGCGCCTAAGCTAGTCGAACAGATCGAGCTTCCAGCGAATACAACGCCCGAGAAGCGTCTTCTCCGGTTGATCGCAAAAGTACCAGGATTGCAAAAACTCGGGCAGGTGATCGCCAGGAATCGCCACCTACATCCGCGTTTGCGACGAGCACTGACACAACTGGAAAACGGGATATGCGATGTAACGGTCGAGGAGATCCGGGCCATCATCATGCAGAACTTGGGCCCGATGATCGAGCAGTACAAAGTCGATATTAAAGACAAAATCTTCTCGGAGGCGAGCGTTAGCGCGGTGGTTCGATTTACCTGGTACAACCCGGAACGGCGGCAGCGGGAGCACGGTGTGTTTAAGGTGATGAAGCCTTATATTTCGGCGTATTTTGCCGAGGACATGGACCTGCTTGCACGCCTGGCGGCGCACCTTGGTTCGAAGCACCAGGAATATGGCTTCGCTGAACACGTTCTCTCGGAAACGTTTGACGACGTCCGTCGCTTGCTGCAGCACGAAGTGGAATTTGTTCGCGAGCAGGCAAACCTGCAGAAGGCCTCGTGCGCTTACCGCTCGCTGGCGTACATCCACATACCTCGCGTGATTCTTCCATTGTCTACGGACACGATAACTGCCATGACGGAGGAACATGGGCAGAAGATCACGAAGGCCGTGACCAGCATGCCGAGCTGGCGACGGCGACGCACTGCTGAGCAGCTCATCGACTCAGTGATTGCCGTTCCCCTGCTTATGCCTGGCACGAATGGCATGTTCCATGCAGATCCGCATGCCGGCAATCTGCTCTACAACAAGCGGACTAGGATCTTAACGCTTCTCGATTGGGCCCTTACCGGCCATGTGAGCGAGGAGCACCGACGACGTTTTGCTTTACTGTTCTTGATGGTCCTCCTGCGCGATTCGGAGGGAGTTTGCGGCGCCATCCACTCCCTCAGCATGGAAGGAAAGAAGCGTAGCGCCGACAAAGCTCGTGTAATCCGGAAACAGGTAACCGACTTCTTTAGTGAACGGCCGCTAGTCTGGATACCGAGGGCGGTAGATATCGTGGACCTGTTGGAACGAATTGCGTGGCAAGGCGTCCGCCTGCCCAATCAACTGATCATGCTGCGTAAGGTGCTGTTCACGCTGGACGGCATTCTGCACGACATTGCAGGTCCGAGCGACAGTATTGAACTCGTACTGCTGCAACGCCTGCTACAACGCTGGCTCGAGGGCCTAACCAGCGTCGGCTGGCCCCTTTCAGGGCGCGACTGGATTGGGGTGTATCGGTCCGTTATGCTCTATCCCAGCCGTTTGGCCATAGCAACTTTTCAACAGTTCTCGGGCTGCGGCGAGCCTATGTCGTAGCTAGTGCGCAAACGGAACCAGCATTTGGCTGGGTCGGGCCGAAGTAAGCGAACTCGCACGAGCGCTAATGTCCCTTTCTGCTCCGCCCATTATTCGTGCAGCTGCGCGCTCAGCTAAGCGGATCCAGCTAACTTCCGACAACAGGACTTCCAGGGAGTCAGGGGTTGCACTTCTACGAGTAGGGCGTTTTACGTCCAAGTGGCGGTGCCAATGCCTTTGCCGGATGCTGGCCGACTTCGCGGGAGTAATCTCCCACATGCCGTCTATAAGGACGAAGGCTGTGTCAAGGACAGAGTTCTCCTGTCCGGTGTTTGTAACGCCGCGTGTGGACCAGAGTTCGGTTGAGGACCAAGAGCTCCGAACATCACGCTTTAATCACCTGCGATGGAGCTGATCGCTCCACCATCCATCTATGCGGCCATAACCTCGACCATGATGTTGCTTGCGAACATCCAGCCGCCGGACCGGTGCGGAAGTGGAAAACGGCTTTTTGTTTTCCAAGGCGCGTCAGCGCCGTCTTCTGCACCGGTCGGTCTGGATGCGAGAGCGCCCAATCAGTTTCCCGGTCTAGCTTCCGCCGACCACAGCATGTGGCGGGTTGCTCTCGATGCGAGCGATCTCCGGATAGGCTGTGTTGGTGCGCAGCATCCAGAACAATCGCACGGCTAACTTCCGCGCCGCTGCCACCTTCGCTACTCCCTTTTTCATGCGATGGCAGCGATGCTTGTACTGCTTGCGAAACCCCTCATCCAGGCGACACACCGTCTGTACACTCTCTACCAGCAGCATGCGCAGAAACGGATTCCCCTGTTTGCTGATCGACCCCAGTCGCCGTCTTTTACTCGAGCTGTGCTCGCTCGGGATTAGACCCAGATAGCTGGCCACCTGCTTGCCACGTTGGAAGCGTGTCACATCTCCCATCGTGATTACATAGGCCAAGGCCGTGATGGGACCAACCCCGGGTTGTGTCATGAGCAGGCGTGCTCGCGGGTGCTGGTGCGCCGCCCGCTCGACCGCCTGGTCCAACTTGGCAATCTGTGGGTTCAGCTCGCTGAGCAGCTTCAGTAAATCCTGTCGACGCTGTGCCGCCCAACCCTCCAGCGGCAACTCGCGTAATACCTTCTGCCCGGCTTCGTTCCACAGCTTGTGCTTGAGTTGCACACCCCGGTTCAGCATCAGATGCTGCAACCCGTTCTTCACTCGCGTACCGATCCCAACCAGGCGATGGCGATGAATCAGCAACTGGCGCAGGTCACGCTCAGCTCGACTCGGGCGCCACAAACGTGGGAAGCGATCCTCGATCAACAGCTTCAGGATGTGGGCTGCGTCACGACGATCGGTCTTCTGCTTGCGCACGTAGCTGGCACGAATCTCCGCCGCATCACCGATCCAGACTTCATGGCCTAAGCCATCCAGCAGATCTTCGAACCACTGCGTGTTGCCGCACGCCTCGAAGCCAACTCGTGCCGGTGACGGAAGCGAACGATAAAACCGCTCCGCCTCCCCATTGCCGTTCTCCAGCTTCTGCTCCCGCATCTCTCCCGTCGCAGAATCAAAAACTGCTACTTGCTGCCAACCCGGATGGAAATCACACCCTACAATTATCATGAAGGCTTCTCCTGACCCGGATGCTCTTGTCCTCAACAAGCAACATACAGGTCGTCAGAAGTCTTCGTCCTTATCCCATCAGTTTCTGGACGGCTTCCGTGTCAGGGCATCTCGTCTCGGCCTAGTCGTGCTAAGCGCTCGCGCTTGAGAGCCGCATGGCAAACCTGCTTGATGAGGCTCCAACGTTCACATTTCACCGGAATCGCCTTCGCTGAGTTCTCGGAAGAGCCACACTTTAGCGAGTCTCCAGTCACGCATTACGGTCTCAGGCGAAACATTCAGAACCTGTGCGGTCTCCTCAACGCTCAGTCCGCCAAAAAACCTCAGTTCCACAACCCGGCTCTTTCGCCCGTCGATCGCGGCCAATGCAGTCAGCGCGTCGTCGAGGGCCACGATGCCAGCGGCGCGTTCGAGCCCGCCAAACATCGCTTCATCGAACGCCACATGAATTGCATTCCCTCCTCGCTTATGAAAGCGGCGGGAGCGGGCAAAATCTGTCAGCACCCGCCGCATTAAGTTGGCACAGATCCCGAAGAAGTGATTCCGGTTCTGCCAACTCATGCCCTGGAGATCCACCAGGCGCGTATAGACTTCGTTGATCAATGCGGTGGTTTGAAGAGTGTGTCCCGACCGTTCGCGAACCATGTAGCGGTGCGCGGTACGGTGCAGTTCCTGATAGACCAGAGGGACAAGCTTCTCTAGTGCGGCTTCGTCGCCGCCGCTCCAGGCGGTGAGCAGTTCGGTCACATTGTGGTCCGCACGGTCGTTCATGCAAATCTTGCCTAACCTTTGACTGGTGACGTAACGTTGATTGTGTAAAAAGCGAGAGGGTGTAAGTTGGTTTTGGCCTAGCAAGCTAAAGCCACCCTAGAAAAGGAGACCTACACCCATGGCGAAGGTAACACCGATCAGCGAGCACTTCCAACACTTCCTGGCGGAGATGAAGGAGACGTTCTGGGGCGATCTGTATGGCCAGACCAAACTGGCCTGGCAGCGCTTCTGCGAGCTGCAGTCGGAGCGGCAGCGGGACCGCTTTTCCGGCGCGCAGCGGTACGAACGGCGGCCGGGCCAGCGCCGGGTCTATCGCAATGGCTACTACGAGCGGGATTTCGTGACCCGCTTGGGGACCATTCGGCTGCGCATCGCGCGCACCCGGGAGAAAAGTTTTCTGCCCGCGGGCTTGGAGCGGTTTCAGCGGCGGGCCGAAGAAGTCTCCATGCTGATCCGCGAAGCCTTTCTGCGCGGCATCTCGACCCGGCAGGTGGGACGGGTAGTGGCCACCCTGACTGGCGAGGTGGTGAGCCCACAGACGGTGTCAACGCTGACCCGCGATCTGGACGAGGCGGTGCGCCAGTTTCACCAGGCCAGGCTGAGCGACGAGTACGTGTATTTGTTTCTGGACGGGGTGAGCTTGCGGGTGCGGCGTCCGGGGGGACGCAAGCGGGTACAGATGTTGGTGGCCTATGGGGTGCGGCGTGGCACTCGTCATTTTGGCCTTTTTGGCCTTTCTGCGCAGTCAGGGAGAAAGTCAGGCGGACTGGGAGGGGCTGCTGCAAGATCTGTACCGCCGCGGGCTGGAAGGCAAACACTTGGCCCTGATCATCACCGACGGCTGTCCCGGCTTGGCGGCGGCGATTCCGACGGTGTATCCCCGAGCGCGGCATCAGCGTTGCTGGGTGCACAAGATGCGCAATATTCTGGAGAAAGTACGCAAGGCAGACTACGAGGAAGTGAAGGCCGGGGCGCAGGCCATTTACCTGGCCCCGGGCCGGGGGCAAGCCGAAGCCGCCTTTCGTCGCTTCCGCGCCCGCTGGCGGCGAGACTACGGCAGCATGGTGCGGCGCCTGGAACGCGATCTGCCCGAGTTGCTGGCCTTCTTTGCCTTTCCCCGCCACCTGTGGCGCAAGCTAAGGACAACCAATGTGATCGAGCGCTGCTTCGTAGAAGTCCGGCGGCGCACCCGGCCGATGGTGTGCTTTGTGAATGTCGAGAGCGTGGACCGCATCATCTACTCCATCTTCCAGAGATTCAACCTGGAATGGAAAACCCGCACCCTCTCCGTATTTACACAAGCAGCTTGACATCATCCCTTTGACTTGACTGCTAGTAATTCCAAAGAGCTTGGCGTATTCTTTAGCGCCGCAAGGTCAGAAATTCTCCAGCAACGCAATATTGCTATCCTTATTTCTCTGATCAAACGCGAGGTAACGACCATCGGGCGAGGCGACCGGCTCAGATATCCAGGCTTGGCCGGGGCGTACCTCGTACAATACCTGCGCGTTGTCGCGCGAATCGACGGAAAGCAGTGCGTTGGAAGATTCTGACCAGCCGGTGACAAACAAGTGGCTATCATCGGCCGACCATGCTACGCTTTGCAGCCTACCGTTCCATCCGTGCAACGAACGAGTCTCGGTTTTGTGGTCGGCAATAGTAAGAATTTGTATTTCTACTCGTCGCAATATTTCATCGACGAACGCGATCTTGCTTCCATCGTGAGATAGGGCCCAATCCCTCGCATAGGGAACGGGTAGATCGACAGTTGCGATGTTCGCTCCTCTGCCCGTGAGCGGATCGAGTTCGGAGAATGTTAGCTGTTCCCCTTTGGCCTCCGCTACTATGCATCGCGAATTGACGAGCGAGGCGCAATGGTAGGAGTACTGGCCCCGCAGAAGGACGGATTGGGTACCGCCTTCTACGGGTGCACTGCACAGCCGAGCCGAGGGATCCACGTAAGGGGTTAACGATGTTTCTACGGTGTATAAAATCCTCGCCCCGGTGGGGCTCACAATCGGCTCGTCGTAGTTTTCCGAGCCGGAAATTAGCGGTTGTCGGGTCCTTTGGTCCAGGTCCTGTCTAAAAATTCCCCACCTTCCGCCTCGCATGGACGTAAAGACCAGTGCTTTGTTGTCCTTCGTCCAATCCGCGCCAACACTGTCCCATGATTCCAGTGTGAGGCGCTGCGGTGTGAAGCTTCTGGCGCCAGGACCCAGCCGCGCAAAGTAGATACCGGTTTCGCGATGGAGCTTCACGACGACCAGTCGCTTTCCGTCGGCGCTGGCTGCGAGGTCCCCAGCTTCCATGTGCTCCCAAGAGGTCAGTCGTGCGCCTTGGCCCAGCAGTTTTCCACTTTCCGGGTCCGCCTTGATTGTGCGGAGGTTGAATTCGCGGGAATCGATACCAGGATCGGGAGCGGAGTAAATGATCCGTCCGTCAGCCAACCAGAATATGCCGCCGAACCCGTCCGGCCCTTGTAGTCGCGGTTCGGACAGCACCATGGTGCGTTGTCCACCCGTCAAATCGCAGGTCTCGATGACTGCCTCCCGTTTGGCCCCAAGGCCGCGAGACCGGACGTAAGCGAAACGCCGCCCCGTTGGCGACCATGCAAGCGCCCACAAGGTGTCTTGGGCATCGAATGATGCGACACGGTGCGGTTCCTCGCCTTCGGCCCCCATGAGCCATATTTCGCGGGCTGGATACGCTTTTAGAAAGGCGATGTGCGCGCCGTCTGGCGACAGCACTACTGTTGAGAATTCCCCATCCCAAATCTTCCGCGTGGTGCCGTCGAAGGTGGACAGCTTCCAAAGGCCTAATTGCTCTCCTTCTACTGATGTACTGGATACCAGCAGGTGATTCCCATCCGGGAACCACCCAACGGGATTGAGGTGCGAGGAGGAAAGCTGGCGAAGGTCGCTAGTGTCGATCTGGAGCAGGGATAAGTTTCCCGCAGCATCACTGTACGCGAGATACTTGCCGTCGCGGGAGATAGAACCATATTCGACCGCATTTTCAGGGGGATTCGCCGTAAGAGGGCGCTGCGTGATTTCGCGTTTTACTCCCGCGTCTTTACGTTGTTTCACGTAGAACAACCCTGCGACGGCGAGCAGAATTGCGACTCCGGCTACAGCTAGCGCGGCACCGAGAGCCCGTCGCCGCTCGCCGCGCGGAGCCGCTTGGGCGAGCGCCAGCCGCCCGGATTCTGAGTCCCGCTTCAGCCGCTGCAAGTCAGTTCGAATGTCTGAGGCGTGCTGGTAGCGCAGGTTGCGGTCTTTCTCAAGCGCCTTGCAGATGACGGCTTCCAATCCCGAAGAAACTTGCGGGTTCACTTGTGACGGCGGTGCAGGCTCGTGGTTCAGGATGGCGGCGCAAATCTCTCCCGAACTGGAGCCGTCGAACGGCATCTTGCCGGTGGCCATCTCGTAGAGAACCGCGCCGAAAGAGAAGAGATCAGTACGCGCGTCTACGTCCTTTGCCCGCACTTGTTCCGGCGACATGTAGGCCACTGTGCCCAACATAGCTCCCGGGCTGGTCAGGTGTTCGGCATCTGACTTACGGGTGAGAGTTTCTGCATTGTTGCTAGGTGCAGCTTTTACTTTGACCTTCGCGAGCCCGAAGTCCAAAACCTTGGCGTGGCCACGGTCCGTTACAAAGATGTTGGCCGGCTTGATATCGCGGTGAACGATGCCTTTGCCATGCGCCGCGTCAAGTGCATCGGCAATCTCAATCCCGAGGGAGAGAATGTCTTCGGCGTCGAGCGGTCGTCCGGCGATCTTGTGCTTCAGAGTTAGCCCTTCGAGGAACTCCATCACCATGAATGCCCGGCCGTCCTCTTCGCCGATGTCATACACAGTGCAGATATTGGGGTGATTCAGCGCCGAAGCCGCGCGGGCCTCGCGGCGAAAGCGCTCTAGTGTCAGCGGATCGCGGGCAACATCGTCGGGAAGAAACTTCAGGGCGACAAACCGTCCCAGCCGTGTGTCTTCTGCCTTGTAAACCACTCCCATTCCACCACCGCCGAGCTTCTCCATAATCCGGTAGTGCGAGATGGTCTGGCCGATCAGACGCTTTTCGCTACTGGTTCTTTGGCCGACCCCGATTTCTTCTTGGGTAAGGAGTCCGGCGGCGACTCCAAGTGCAGGCGACTCGATGAAGTCTTTCGCTTTTCCGTCACACGAGAGAAGGGACTCTACTTCCTGACGAAGGGATTCGTCACCCTTGCAGGCCTGATTCAGGAAGGCCGCTCGTTCGCTCGTTTTACGTTCGAGTGCAGAATGGAAAAGCTGCTCGACAAGACGCCAACGCTCTTGCTCCATCGGTGTGCCGTCCAGTCCAGTTCGTGACAGAAGAGACGGTGAGGCGTTGCCTCCCGGATCTCGTTGAAGCTCCCGGCGGATAAGCCTTCCGCGCAGGGCCCAGCCCGCCTTACAGATCGCGGTTATTACTTCACTTGATAGACGCGATTCCGGAAAGAGTATCACAGCCCCACCAGCGACAGGGCCATATTTCTGAGGCTACGCTTTGCAGTTTTCCCGCGCCGTTCGCGCTTTAGATAGGTGAAGGTGGATGGCGAACCAGTTCCAGTACCAAGCCATTCATCGACTTGGGTTGGTTCGGTGTGGGTAGTACGTGGGTCGTCGTACCTAACGGCATTTTGGCTCCCGAAAATTCAAATTCGAAAGAGAGAGGAAAAGACAATGAAAAAGACCTTGGTATTGCTCACTTGCATTCTGGCACTGGTCGCGCTAGCGATCCCGTTTCAATTGTCCGCCCAGACCATCACCACATTCGATGCCCCGGGCGCAGGCACAGCCCCCGGGCAGGGCACCTTCCCAAATTCCATTAACCCGGCGGGCGCAATCACGGGACTGTACCATGACGCAGCCAGTGCTTACCACGGCTTCCTGCGTGCTCCTGACGGCACCTTCACCACATTCGACGCACCGGGGGCAGGCACGGGCGCCGGCCAAGGCACCAGCGCTCAAGAAAACAACCCGGGAGGTGCGATCGTAGGAGCCTACATTGACGCAGCCAATGTGACTCACGGCTTCCTGCGTGCTCCTGACGGCACCTTCACCATATTCGACGCACCGGGCGCAGGCACAGGCGCTGGCCAAGGTACCATCGGGTACGACATCAATCCGGCCGGAGATATCGCGGGATCGTACCTTGACGCAGCCAATGTGTTCCACGGCTACATCCGAACCCGTCAAGGCAAAATCACTACGTTCGACGTTGTGGGGGCGGGCACAGGCGTCTACCAAGGCACCTTCGACTGCAGTGTCGATTGCCTCAGCCCGTCGGGGGAGATTGCAGGAACGTACGCTGACGCAGCCAACGTTTACCACGGCTACTTGCGCCTCCGTGACGGCAGCATCACTACGTTTGACGTTCCGGGAGCTGGTACAGGCTCCGGACAAGGCACTTTCTCTCTGGGCAACACCCCGAACGGCGCGATTATGGGAGGCTACACTGACGGCAGTGGCGTTAATCACGGCTTTGTGCGGGATCCCAGTGGCAGGGTCACGACGTTTGATATTCCGGGCGCCGGTACAGGGGCCGGTCAGGGCACGAACGGCTATGGTGCAGGCATCAACTCAGCTGGCGCGATCGCCGGAGAGTACGTTGACGTGTCCAGCGTCTACCAGGGCTACGTGCGCACGTCTGACGGCGAAATCACTACTTTTCACGTCCCGGGAGCAGGCACGGGCGCCGGGCAGGGTACCGTGCCTTATGCCAACAACTCCGCGAACGAGATCGTCGGATACTACACTGACGATTCTGGCTTGAACCACGGCTTCCTGCGGAGCAAGTAAGCCCGACAGGACTAGCCGGCCTTTGGCGCTTCCACCGGCAAACGGCTTCCCCTTGATAGGAAAGCGATAGGGGCTGTCAAGGACGAAATCTCCTCTTGCAGTCGGGCCGACATCCGCGTTGGGTGTCGGCCTTTTCTCTCTAACCACACGCTAGCCCTTTGATCATCGGCAACACAGAAACTGGCTTGTTGCGCTCGACTTCGGATAGTTGTCGAAGTATCACCATGCCGTAAGTGACCGTGAGCAACAGCCGATCGGCGAGTCCGCCTCCCAGAAGATTGTCCCGAAGTCCGGTTCGGGGAAGTCACTTGGACGTATTGTCGGCAAACCGACAACTGAGAGCCGGCACGCCGTGCGTCACAAGAAAGGGTAGGGCGTTACTCGTCAAATGGAGCCTTACGGCAACTTCGTGTACTCGGCTTTGGCTTGGAGTAGGACAGGTAGGTCCGGATCGGCGTCCTTCCAGATTGTCAGGAACTCTTGATACGCCGCCTTGGCTTTAGCGGCTTCGCCCTGCAGGGCGTAGGCCCGCGCCAGGCCGAGGCGGGCCAGTGCTCCCCACGGAAAGTTCACCACCAGCCCGCGGTGGTCGATGAACTTCTGAAACTCCGCCGCCGCCCGGTTGCCGTCGTGCAGCATCAGATAGGCTTCTCCTCGCAGGTAAACCGGACATAGGAATACAGTGAGAGCGGCGGTGGGTTGAGCGAGTTCGATGGTGCCCGTCTCTTGCAACAGATCGATGGCCCGGTTGGGATCTTTGTGCTCCAGGGCGACGGCCGCCCGGATCGTCGGCAGCCAATACTTCTGCACCTGCGTGTCTACAGGGAATGCCTTGTCCAGTTCGGCGGCCTGCTTCTCTGCCCCGGCTGCATTGCCGGCCCGCGCCAGCGCCAGCGCCGCCAACACCATCACATCGCGGTTCGAGGCCAGATTCAACGCGGCGTTGGCTTCGGCGCGTGCCTGTTCTCGGTTGCCCGCCTCCACTTCGCGCAGCGCCGCCGCCGCCTGGTAGGCGGCAGCCGTTTCTTTCGCGTCGTTGCGCGTAGCGGAATCCATCGCCCGGCGGGTCAGCTCGTGCGCATTCTTCAGCTTGCCGTACCAACCTTCGGTGTCCGCTTCAGCACACAGCAGGGCGTCTTCCGCGCCCGGCTTGCCCATGGCGACCGAGGCCAACTGCGCCATCTTCGCAACCTCGCCCTTCAGGAAAGCCAATTGGTAGCGGCTCGCCAGCAGCCTCACGCCCTCCAGCTTGCGCTCCTCCGCTTGCCGGTAAACTGTTTCTGCTTCATCCAGTCGGTTGAAGACCGCGTATGCGCCGCCAAGGTTGCCGTAGTTGGTTTCATCGTTTGGCTCCAGGCGCATGGCCTCGCGTGCGTCCTCCAAAGCCTTTTCCCAGTTTCCAAGGAGGCTTTCCGTGAATCCCAAGTTTGCATAGGGCAAGTAGTCTCTCGGGTAGGTTTGCTTAAACGATTCGTAGACCTGCGCCGCCTTTTCCAGTTCTCCCGTGGCTAGACCGTAATAAATCGATTCAATGGTTAAACGCTCCCACTCGCCCACCTTCTCCCGCAGGTAGTATGCCTTCCGTGCATTCTCCGCCGCCCGCCCAGCTTCGTTGAGGTTGCTGTAGCAAGTGGCGATGCCGACGTAGGCGATGGCGAAATTCGGGTCGAGTTCGACCGCCCGCTTGTAGAAGGGCAGGGCGTCAGCCTCTCCTTTTGTAAACTCCATCTTCCGCCCCAGGCTGTACGCTTGCAGCGCCTCCAGCGATGGCGTGGTTGCCTCCTCGGCCGGGGTATCGTACTTTTGCACCGAGCTGAGTGATTCGCCCAGCTTACCGCGCAAGCTGACAGCTGCAGCGTCCAGAGCCTTGAGCACTGCCTCCTTCTCCGCCGCCTGTCCCTGGGTTTCCGCCAACACCTCTCCTGTGGCGCAGTTCACCGCCTTCAGACCGATCACGTACTGGCTACCCAACCGGGTGATCGAACCCGTCAGCATCGCCTTGGCACGGGTGCGCAGACAGATTTCGCGTGCGACGTCCGGTGTCAACCGCTCACCCGGGGGACGGCCCATCAGCTTCAATACCTGATTCACCTTGGGCTCGGATACGAGGTTAAGAAAGGGCGATTGTTCAAGCTGCACCGAGAGTCCCTGTTTCAGCGTGTCATCGAATAAGGTATCGCCCGTGGTGTTGGTGAAGTCAGAGAGGACAATCGTGTCTTTGTCGGTAAGAGGCTTGCTTTGACGGGAGCGGTAATACAGCCCGCCCCCCACCAGCGCAGCAATGAACACAGCCGCGACCACAGCGATCAGGGACCGGCGTTTCCCCTGTGCAGCCGCTGCTCCCGCTGGGCTAGCCGCCGCGTCCTCGGCTTTCGTCGCGCTCGCACTTGCCGCCGTCCTTGCGCCCGGCTTGGCCGCCGGATCGCGTCCGCTCTCACTGTCACGCTTCAGCCGCTGCAAGTCCGTGCGCATGTCCGATGCATGCTGGTACCGTAGGTTGCGGTCTTTCTCCAGCGCCTTTCGGATGACCGCCTCCAGTCCCGGCGAAACCTGCGGACTCACTTCAGATGGTGGCGCAGGTTCATCGCGCAGAATCGTGCCGCAAATCTCACCCGAACTTTCCCCTGGGAACGGCATTTTGCCGGTAGCCATCTCGTAGAGCACGGCTCCGAAGGAGAACAGGTCGGTGCGAGCGTCGAGTTCCTTGGCCTTCACCTGCTCTGGCGACATGTACGCCACTGTGCCCAGCATGGCTCCCGGACTGGTCAGATGCTGCGGCTCTACGTCGAGCGTGGCCGTCATTGAATCGGGGCCGGCGACCGGCTTGAGCGTCACCTTGGCCAAGCCGAAGTCGAGAACCTTGGCGTGGCCTCGTTTGGTTACGAAGATGTTCGCGGGCTTGATGTCGCGGTGCACGATGCCTTCGCCGTGCGCCGCGTCCAGCGCGTCGGCGATCTCAATAGCCAGCGGGAGAAGCCGTTCTAACTCGACGGGACGACCCGCGATCAGGTGCTTCAGTGTCATGCCATCGAGGAACTCCATGGCGATGAAGGCGCGTCCATTCTCCTCGCCAACGTCGTAGATGGTGCAGATGTTGGGATGGTTCAGGGCCGAGGCCGCCTGGGCTTCGCGACGAAAGCGATCCAAGGCTTGCAGATTCTGAGTAACGTCATCAGGAAGGAACTTGAGCGCCACGAAGCGGTGCAGGCGCGTGTCTTCGGCCTTGTAGACGACGCCCATGCCGCCGCCGCCGAGTTTTCCGACGATGCGGTAGTGGGAGATCATCTGGTCGATCATTTTAGAGAAGTTTGACCTAGGCTAGATGATCTTACGGTTGTATTTGCCCGTCAATGAATAACCGCACTCTGACACGAATGTCGCAAGCTCATAATCGATGGCGCGCGGCGCGCTATCACTGCGAAGGCGAGGTCCAGGTTGCGGTGAGAACTCCGAAATTACCTATGTGAAATCGCCATTTAGTACGTAATCCTGACTGCGGCTCTCAGCCGCCCCACGGTGGGCGACCTGAGGTCGTCAGAGCGGTTCTGTGTGTGCCAGGACGGGCTCCCATTGACGCGGGTCCGACGTCGGCTTGTGGGAAGTTTCGCCAGATCGGTACTGTGAAACGCCCTGGGTCTACGAATGCTATTGGGCGCATTTCGCGGCGGAAATCCACTTGAGCGAATAGTCGCCGTCGCGTTTTTGTGGCCGCGACATGGGTAAGTTCTTCAAGAGCACGCGATGGACGTTATACGGCCAAGTGGCGGTGCCAATGCGGGTGCCGGATGCTGGCCGACTCCCGAGGAACATATTCCCATCCGGTTCAGATAGGGTGCGAGATGGCCTTCCATGAGAAGGCCGGTCGTAGTCAAGCAGAATCTTTATCCATCCCTATTTATAAGCAAGGTTTTTCTCCGCCGAGTTAAGCCCTGTCGCTACCCTTCCATCCGCACTCTTGATGAGCGATTTATCGCTCGGTGCAAGTTGGGTGTTCTCGTTTCAGTCGGTGCTGCCACCTGTTCGGCGACCTTGGCTTCCGTCCTTGCGGATAGAAGTTGGGCCAGGCCATCTGCGCAGTCACCGAAACTCGGCTTTGGGCTTCTCCGATACTTCGCTCAGCTATGCTGCTGCCAACATCGTTCGCTTCGTATTGCGCAAGGGTTCATAGACTTCTCCACTGACCCACAGCCGATGCAGCAGCACTGCCAGTTTGCGAGCCGTCGCAATGATGGCCCGTTTCTTTCCATTCTTGCCACCACGCTCGGCCAGCTTCAGACCCCATCTTCGGAGATCGCTATCAGCTCCAAACGGGCCGAGTATGTGGTGCGCTCCCTGCACCAGCAAGGTTCGCAGATAGGGATCACCCTCTTTGCTGATGTGCATCTGCGGTTGGCTCTGCCCCGAGTTTCTTCGTCCCGGTTGCAGTCCGAGGTAGCAACCCGCGTCCCGGCTCTTGCGGAAACGATGCGGATCTTCCAGGGTCAGCATGTAGGTCAACGCGATCAGCGTGCCTACTCCCTTGATCTGTTTCAGCAGCGCAGTCTGCGGATAGCTATGCTGCGCGATGGCTTCGATGCGCTGGTTGTATTCGGTAATGCGTTCACTCAGCGATTCCAGAGCCTGCAGCAGCGGACCCAGCGCGACTTGTAGTTCAGGGCTCAAGGCCTGAGCTTTCTCTATGTCCATGTTGCGCGGATTGCAGCCCCGCAGCCGCTCGCCATACGACTTCGTCAGCCCACGCGCTGTGTTCACCAGCGCCGTCCGTGCCCGCACCAGGCTGGCTCGCGCTCGAATCACCGTCAGGTCGGCCTGTGCCTGCGCACTGCGGTGTTTCACCGGAGACAGCAACTGCGGGTCGATCCGCGCCAGCCGCGCCAGGGTCCTGGCATCCAGCCGATCATCTTTGCGTCGGCTTTCTCCGATCAGACGCACGTTGCGGGCATGCGCCACGATCACTTCATGGCCCAACTCGCCCAACAACCGACTTACCCACGGCGAGTGCATCCCCGTTTCCAGAGCTATCCGGCTGCGTGGAATAGCAGCGAAGACTTTCTTCCTTGCTTTCGGAGTTGTGCCCAGCTTCGGCTCGCTTATCACATCGCCAGCTTCGTCCAGCACGCAGTACCAACTTGATCGATCGCCTAGGTCTAAACCGATTGTCAGCTTCCGCTCGAAATTCTTGTTGCTCGCTGCCTTTGCGGTGCTACTCTTTTTCATTGCCGGTCTCCTTTATCTCTTGCGCTTCGAGCGCGTTGATAACTTGGGAGCGTACAGCATCCCGTCCGGAGACCGGCCTTCTCATCCCATCTGATCACGCCAGTAATCCATTGATTTCACCAAGTCACTAACGTAGGTTGGTTGTCGTGAAGAGTTCGTTCGCCTTGACACACTCGATGAAACCGATGCACATTCCGGTGGCGGTGCGGTACGCAGGCGTGGCGCTCTTGTTCGCCATCAGCGGCGCTTGCTCCGCAGCATATCTACTCACCTGGTTCCCCTGGTTCCCCCACAACCCGAAGCCGATGCTGCTGCCGGTTCCGTTCGCCCTATTATGCGCCCTCTTGTTCTTGCGCCAGTGGCGGGCCGTCATCGCGGTCTCTCTTATGGTCGCCGTGTGGGCCGTAGCCTATCCGGCCGCGAAGATAGTGGGAATGGCGAGTCCCATGTTGGGACCGGGTTTCGGAGGCTTTATCGGGGGGGTGGGTTGGTGCTGTGCGCCGCGACCTGCTACCGGCGGCTGCTTTCACGAAAGTATACCTTCCGTGGGGCTGTCGTAGGTTCCGTCAGCGCGCTGGCCTTTGCGCCTTGGGCGAGCTTGGGCAATACGGACCTGGACGGACGGGAACCGACTCTTGTCTTCGCGTTTGCTATCTGGCAAGCGGCGGTTGGAACGTATTTGTACAAGATAGTCCGCGATATCGACAAGGAAGCACGGCCTGGCGATTCTGCGGGGCTCACGATCGTGAGGTTAAGTTAGAGCGAGTTCTGTAGAGGACGGACCGCTCCCGATAAATCGCCAAGCCGTAAGTGATGCTGGCTGAGCGCCACGTTTGGGATTGGTTACGAGTTGGCCTTCCATGAGAAGGCCGGTCGTAGTCAAGCAGAATCTTTATCCATCCCTATTTATAAGCAAGGTTTTTCTCCGCCGAGTTAAGCCCTGTCGCTACCCTTCCATCCGCACTCTTGATGAGCGATTTATCGCTCGGTGCAAGTTGGGTGTTCTCGTTTCAGTCGGTGCTGCCACCTGTTCGGCGACCTTGGCTTCCGTCCTTGCGGATAGAAGTTGGGCCAGGCCATCTGCGCAGTCACCGAAACTCGGCTTTGGGCTTCTCCGATACTTCGCTCAGCTATGCTGCTGCCAACATCGTTCGCTTCGTATTGCGCAAGGGTTCATAGACTTCTCCACTGACCCACAGCCGATGCAGCAGCACTGCCAGTTTGCGAGCCGTCGCAATGATGGCCCGTTTCTTTCCATTCTTGCCACCACGCTCGGCCAGCTTCAGACCCCATCTTCGGAGATCGCTATCAGCTCCAAACGGGCCGAGTATGTGGTGCGCTCCCTGCACCAGCAAGGTTCGCAGATAGGGATCACCCTCTTTGCTGATGTGCATCTGCGGTTCGCTCTGCCCCGAGTTTCTTCGTCCCGGTTGCAGTCCGAGGTAGCAACCCGCGTCCCGGCTCTTGCGGAAACGATGCGGATCTTCCAGGGTCAGCATGTAGGTCAACGCGATCAGCGTGCCTACTCCCTTGATCTGTTTCAGCAGCGCAGTCTGCGGATAGCTATGCTGCGCGATGGCTTCGATGCGCTGGTTGTATTCGGTAATGCGTTCACTCAGCGATTCCAGAGCCTGCAGCAGCGGACCCAGCGCGACTTGTAGTTCAGGGCTCAAGGCCTGAGCTTTCTCTATGTCCATGTTGCGCGGATTGCAGCCCCGCAGCCGCTCGCCATACGACTTCGTCAGCCCACGCGCTGTGTTCACCAGCGCCGTCCGTGCCCGCACCAGGCTGGCTCGCGCTCGAATCACCGTCAGGTCGGCCTGTGCCTGCGCACTGCGGTGTTTCACCGGAGACAGCAACTGCGGGTCGATCCGCGCCAGCCGCGCCAGGGTCCTGGCATCCAGCCGATCATCTTTGCGTCGGCTTTCTCCGATCAGACGCACGTTGCGGGCATGCGCCACGATCACTTCATGGCCCAACTCGCCCAACAACCGACTTACCCACGGCGAGTGCATCCCCGTTTCCAGAGCTATCCGGCTGCGTGGAATAGCAGCGAAGACTTTCTTCCTTGCTTTCGGAGTTGTGCCCAGCTTCTGCTCGCTTATCACATCGCCAGCTTCGTCCAGCACGCAGTACCAACTTGATCGATCGCCTAGGTCTAAACCGATTGTCAGCTTCCGCTCGAAATTCTTGTTGCTCGCTGCCTTTGCGGTGCTACTCTTTTTCATTGCCGGTCTCCTTTATCTCTTGCGCTTCGAGCGCGTTGATAACTTGGGAGCGTACAGCATCCCGTCCGGAGACCGGCCTTCTCATCCCATCTGTTCTCGTCAACAATGCTGCAAGCCGTCCCTGCGGGGAGCATAATTGGCGAGAGGCAAACGGCAAGACAACAGTTGTATGCAACCAGCGTTTAGCGAGTGCTGAAGGGTGCCAACGCTCTTTAAGGAATAAGGGCAATGACGCTTTCATGGGCAACAAGTGCGGTGTTATGGGGGTGCGATGAATAACGCAATTCGCACATCAGCAGTTCTGGGAATTCTCATTCTGCTTTTGCTGGCCAGTGTCGGATGCGCCAGCCAGAAGAGCGTAGATGACCTGAGCAAACAATTGGCGGACGTGGACGCCAGATTGACAAGACTGGAGCAAGCAGAGACTCAAAGGTCTGGGGAAACTGCTGCCAAGGATAAAAATAAGACCCTTCTAGAGAAAGCCATAGCAGACGCAGCTAAACGTAGACAGGATTGCAAGGCTGCGGCGGAATGGGACTTTAACAATTGGGTGCGAGTTAACGGAACCCTGGTTCCGGGGAAGAAGGAAGTGTATGAAGCGGCTCCTGAAGCCCTCAAGCAAGCCCACGCCAAGGAGGATAAAGCTGAAGCAGACTGTCAGAAAGAGTATGAGGACGCCTTGCAAATAGCACAACTCAAGTATCTGCCATGACCCTGTGGGTAAGACTGGATTACTGTCGAGAATGTATGGTCCGCCGCCGGACTGCAAGAGGTGAGTAGGTGGGCGAAGGGTCAGTCTGCGTAAATGTATCCGGCCTCTGAGTGGAGATACTGGTCTCCGGGCCACGATGATGATGCGCACGCGCCGGTCCTGATAAATCGCTCGGTTACCAAGAACCAACTCAACAGCCAGGTTCTCCGGCACGTCGTTTGACTGTTCTCTCGTCCGTTCTCTCCTCAGCAGACTCTGGTGAGCTTAGTAATCGCCGCCGTCGAGGCGGTGGAAAAGTGGAAAGCGGTGTTGGCTTTCCAAGCGAAGCGTCTTTTCCACGGCCCGCTTTACGCTGTGCCTATGGGCTGGTGTTGATAAACTTCGCCGCGGAACAGCACAGCCCAGGCTATTCGTGCGAGCTTGTTAGCGATGGCAACGATGACCTTGTTGCGTGGGGCTCGTGCTTCGAGTTGATGCACCCATCGTCCGAAGCCGCCGGTGTCGTACTTCACTCGATACAGCACAGCGCGTGCGCCATGGATGAACAGGCGGCGCAGATATTCGTTGCCACGCTTGCTGATCCCCAACAGTCTGGCTTTGCCGCCGGTGGAACGTTGCTTGGGGACCAAGCCGAGCCAGGCGGCAAAGTCGCGGCCCTTGCGAAAGGCAGCGCCGTTGCCGATGGCCGCAACCGTTGCGGTGGAAGCCAGCGGCCCTACTCCTGGGATCTGTCGCAGGCGCTGGCAGCTTGCATCGGCGCTTGCGATGCGCTCGATCTCGTCGTCGGCCTCCGCAATGTGGGCCTCTAGCTGCTTCCACTCTTGCCACACACCTTCGAGCAGCCGACGCATGCGCGGCGAGAGGTTCGCCTCGGCATTTTCCAGCAACCCCACCATGTTGTTGCGCAGGTTCGCCGGTCGCTTGGGGAAGGTAATACCGCGCTCGATGAGGAAGCCTCGGATCTGGTTGATCACCGCCGTGCGCCGCTGCACCAGCCGGTCGCGCACGCGGTGGAGAGCTTGCAGGTCGAGCTGTTCGTCGGTCTTGATGGGAACGAACCGCATGTTCTGCCGGGCCACGGCCTCGGCGATGGCCTCGGCGTCGAGAAAGTCGTTCTTGTTCGCCTTGAGAAAGGGCTTCACGAACTGCGCCGGGATTAGCCGCACGTCGTGCCCTTGGCCGCGCAACGCGGCACCTACGAAGTGCGCCCCGGAGCAGGCCTCAATGCCAATCAACGATGACGGGAGATTCGCCGTGTAGGCCAACAACTGCTTGCGTGAAAACTTCTTGCGAACTAGTACTTTGCTCTGTTCGCCAAGTGCAACCAGATGAAACGTGGTCTTGCCCAGATCGACGCCGATGGATGTGATGTGCATGCGATGATCCTCCTTGTATGTTGCCGAGCAACGATGTTACTCAGCGGCGGACCATCTCATTAATCGCCATATCACTCATTGATGAGGCTCCCTGCTGTCCTTGGGTCAATGAGTGAAATCGCCTGTTCTCAACATCTATCATTCCATCAATAACAGCCAAACTTAGACAAGGGGCTTGAGGATGATCGGGATCTCCAGCTACTTTGTGCCGTAACTCTTGTCATACTGATCGGCCGAACGCCGGGTGCTGACGGCTCTCGCGTCGTTTACGGTCAGGCGCCGCATCTCGCTGACCAACCACTCGGCCTCGCGCTTGCTCGATAGCATTTTCCCCACGGTAAGGGTTTGCCCGTCGCGCAGGCGAAGCACGATATCGTAGTAGGGGATTGTCGTCCCATTGAGGGTCTGCGTCCGGATATTCTCGTCGAAGCCATCCACATCAGTGAGCGCAATCTCCCGCGTCTTTCCGCCGCCGAGGTAGCCCGCCTGCAACCTCAGCTTGGCGCCAATAACCAAGCGAGTGGTTCCCATACAGGATTGGGCGGCGAAGCAGACAAACGCCAGCGCAAACAAGCCAAAGACAATGGGAAAAATCAGCGGCGCGCCGATATGTGCCACGATGTAGGTAAATCCGCAGATGATGAGGGCAAAAACGGTCGTCCACACCGCCAGGCTACGATTCCGTGCTGGCGGAAAATAGAACTCGGTCCCCTCGTCCGTCTCGCGAACCACTACCGTCAGCTGATCAGGACGCCTCGTCTGGGCCGCAACATTCGCAAATTCGCTAGGTTCGGGGGCTGCAAATTCACCTTCGCCGGGAGAAGCCGCGGTCCGAAACACGGGAACCTCGAACACATCGTGATAGTTGAGGCCCGGCACATCGGCCATGGCCTCTAACCGCCAGATGATTTGGTCTGACAGGTTTGTGTTATCAGTGGGCTGAACATCGCGCGGGATGTGAAAATCCACCGGGATGGTCGTGCCCATGGGGCCAGCATAGGACTGTCCCTGGTCAGCGTCATCGCACCAGAGAATCGTTTCCCAGGTGTTGCGAGAGTTGCCGCTGCCAGTTCGTACCAAGTGAACGCAGGAGAGCCGCAGGTGGAATCCGTGGCCGGGCGAATGCGGAAACCGCGCCTGAATGGACCCTTTCAGCTTGCCTCCGATTACGCCGGGAACGCTGTCCATGACGAAGTACGTCGTCCCGAATTCGAGGACCGCAATCGTGGTGCGGACCGCCCGAAACAGCAGGAACAGACCCGCGGCGACGAAGGGAAGAAGGATAAGGGCCCCCGAGGCGTTGCGGCGCCACGCAGTCGGAAATACCAGCCAGACATAAGGAAAGATACACAGGTTCCAGAGAATGGCCGCGATCCAGACGCCGGCCAGGCTGCTGCGTATGGCGGAGTTTGCACGGCCCTGGGCCCAGTCAGCGCGCCACTTCCACGGCTCCTCGGGATGAACCGACTGGGCCTGCTTCTGCCGAGCCATGCGCTTGTTGCCGGTCAGGGCGAGATAGATAAGGCCGAAACCGATCACGCTGAAAACGGCTCCGAAGAGCAGCAGAACCCACAGCCCCGACTGCCCCGATGGGCTGGCCATACCACGCCCGGCCACGAACATCGCCATCAGGCCGAAAAAGGCAAATGCTGCACCCATGAGGCAAAGAATCGCCATGCCGAGTTTTTCGTTCCGGTTCATATCCGCCATTTGGACACGCCTCGGCGCAACCGGCAATAGCCAAGAAGTGGGAAGCGACGCCTTTCTTATCTTAACTTGCGACAATGCCAGTTGTCGGGCCGGGTTTGGCGCAGAAAGGAGTTCAGGACTCCATTAACAAACGAAGTGTCTTCTGTGCAGACGTACCCATTTCACGCTCACCTCGATGTCTGAGAACGTCCCGACCAAACTGTTGCAGACATACGCAGGAAAACGACGGAGTCGAGTCGACCAATGACTGTATTGCCGCCCATCGCTGCAGCGCAGAGCTGAATGATGGGAGTAAGTACAAACGGTGGAAAGAACAATGGAGCGAGAACAAACCGTAGCCGAAGGTTACTGTTGAAACATCGCCTTAGCGTAAGTTACGCTGCGCGATCGCACCGGAAGCGGTGCAAACAGCCAAAGTTGCGTTATCGCCCGTTCTCAACCCAGCGCCCGAACGCGGGCGGCCCGTTCTTTGAAACGTAAGCCTTACTGGATGGCCTTTTAGGTTTCATCCAGACTGCGGGTTACCCTTTGCGCTCGTAGGTCGCAATGATGACGCCTGTCGAAGATATGTCATTCCTAACCAGCTTCACCGTCACGGGGTGCGCGGTGCTGCCGAAGAGTTTTTTGCCTTTTCCAAGAACTATCGGACAGGTGAGCAGTAGAAAGCGGTCAATGAGATTCGCTTCCAACAGCTGCGGATAGAGCGTTGAACTGCCCCACAGCACAATGTCCGGACCATCGCCCGCCTTGACCTTCTGCAAGTCATCAATGTTGCGCATCTTGTGGCTGTTGGCCCAGTCGAGTTTTGCCGAGCCCCGGGTCAGTACGTATTTGTTCGCTTTTGTAAAGACCGGACCAATTGGGTTGTCTGCCGGAACATAGGGCCAATAGCTTGCAAAAATGTCGTAGGTCTTGCGGCCCAGCAGCAGGTCGTAGGGTTTGTCAAAGGTGCCCACTAGACCCATGATTGCGGCACCCGTCTTAGCGTCGGAAAATTTCATGCTCCATCCGCCGAGATCGAACCCATCGCTTGCGTCCTCTTGGGCGCTGCCTTGCCCCTGCATGACGCCGTCGAGGGAAACCTGCGCGCTGGCTATGATCTTTCTCATTTTTCGTCTCCTTTGTTGGGTTCTGCTTCAAGCACGCTTAACAGCAGGCGTCCCTGTTGAAGGGGAGCGGCTGCCGTTACTGTTGTAACATCGCGTAGGTGTTGAAAAACTCCCTTTCAGAGCACGCGTTTGTCCCTGCGATGCGGATTTTTGTTCTCCTCTTTTCTATGGGTCTCGATTCTCAGATCACTTCGGGTGCCGGTTGCGGTGCCAAGCTAAGGAACCGCACCAGTCGTTTGAGGTTCTGAACCGCCGCTGCCAGGTAGAACTGTTCGCGTACGAAGCGCATTCGGCGCAGCCGCAGACGTCGCAGTCCGATCTGGTTCTTCAGTTCTCCGAACAGCGCCTCCACCTTGCGGCGCGCGCGTTGCGCCGGTGCGAACCCCGGAGTTTTCGCCACGGCATACGCTCGCTGCCGTGCCGCTTCACAGGTGTGGATGGCAATGGTGCGGTACTTCCCGCGCGTACACTGGTCCTTCTGCGAGCATCCGCGACAACGCTTCGGCGTCGAGTAGTAAAGGTGGGTGCGGTTCAGCTGGTTGATGCCCACGTACTTCAGTGGCTTGCCTGCGGGACAGACATAGCAGTTCTCTTCGGGCATGTAGGTGAACTTCTCGATCCCGTACAGGTCGCTCTTCGCCAGAGGATTTTCTTTCACCCGGATATAAGGCGTGATACCGCGGTCATCGAGCCATTGCAGCAGTTCCCCGTTGCCATAGGTGTTGTCGGCCGCCAGGCTCTGCGGCAGTCGGCCGTGTCGTTCGCGGTAACGCTCGATCATGTCCCGCGCCGCAGCACTCTCCTGGCTTAATCGCGCGGCGGTCGCCTGCACCCCCACAATCACACAACTGGAGTTGTCGATCAGGTAGTTATCAAAATAGCCCAGCTCCGCAGCTCGGTTGCCCTTGCTCAAGTAGGTGGCATCCGGATCGGTCGTCGATACCTTGTCTTGCTGATGTACCGGTTCGCCATCGCCGTTCTCCTGCTCGATCTCCGTCAGGTACTCACGCACGGTGCGCTTCACCTGCGCCGCTTCTGCCAGCTGCTGGCGCGGGATACGGCTGTGGTTGTTGGCGTTCGCCGGGATGAAGCTGCCGTCGACCGACATGTGTTCACCGTTGACTAAACCCGCGCTGATGCACTGGTCGACGATGCGCTCGAACATCTCCTGAAACAGATTCGACTCCTGAAAGCGGCCATGCCGGTTCTTGGAGAACGTCGAGTGATCAGGAATCTCCTGGTCGAAGCCCAAGCCGGTGAACCAGCGCCACGCCAGATGCATACGCAACTCTTCCACCAACTTCCGCTCGCTGGTGATGCCGTACAGATAGCCCAGCAAAAGAATGCGCAACAGTCCTTCCGGATCAATCGACGGCCGACCGGTGTCGCTGTAGGAATCGCGCAGCTGCTCGCGCACAAAAGCAAAACTGATGTGGCGATCGATCAGGCGCAGCAGATGGTTCTCAGGGATGTGATCTTCCAGGCGGAAGTAATAAAACAGAGATTCGGAACGGGAGTGTTGTCCCATCATGACTAGCAAGCCTCCGAGAATGGCGATCCAGCACAGCATCAGGAACTCTCGTCTGCTTATAACGTTCCTGCACCGCGTTCACAAGCACCAACTCAGTGACTTTTTCAACACCCACTCGCCATATCGTAAGTAATCCGTATGGTCAGGATCAGCCTTCGGGCCTCTTGTCATGCTTGGCTGTTACGGGCACCGTCATGCTGGCCTATTTGCAGCAGGTTGCGGCATCACCCGACAACTGCCTCGGAAAACTTTACGGACCCACTCTTCCACTGCAAATCAGCAGCTCGATTAACTTGAACAGTTCCTGAGTATCCACATTCCTGTGTTCTGCAATTTTGGAGAAGTGGCCAATTCCAAACAATTTGAAATTCCGTATGAAAGTTCCATCGCGCAGCGGCCCGCGGGGGAAAGACCCTATACCCCTTTACCTGCCGCCCAGCGCGATCGCGGGTGACGCTGCCGGCCGGGAAAGGCGACGGCGGCTAAAGGGATGGCATCGCAGCCCGATTGATCGGGGAAGATCTGGTTGGGGGCGCGGGATGCGCAAGAACAGCAACTGGCAGCCCAAGTAACGAAGCGTCAGCGCCGGTAAGCAAGCTAAATGAGCTTCTGCATAAGAAATGCTCAGAATTGCAACAGCGCAGCAATTCACCATGCACGGCTACAAACCAGAACAAAACTGTGGCAGTTTGTTGCTGGCGCTGTTTCTCGGTGGACTCGCGGTGATGATTTATTACACCAATGCCGTCTGAACCAATCCCGCCAAGTTATTTGCAACACATTGTGAAATTCTAGGCGTAGAATCCGCCCCTCCGGGAGCACCCCGAGTACAATCCGGCTCATTGTGTCGCGGTTTGCGATGACCGCCAGTCCAGGCTGACACGCTTCGCTCCCACAATACCCCGCAATTGCGCAAGAGTGCCTCTGTGCGCGCCGGAGACGCACGGCTGAGGCTCTGGTGACATGGAAAAAGGTGCAGCGCGTCTGCACCTCAGAAACACTCGTTCTGCAACCCTCTTTGTGGCACTCGGAACAGACGAACAGTCAGCCTCAGGGGACGCACAGAAGGCGGACAGTGGCTCATAACGCTCGGAAGCAGAGCCACTTACCGCCGCACATTTGGTTGGCAACCCAATGTAATCTCTCCCGGCGCATCCCGATGACAGAGCTATCGCGAGTCTAGCCGTCAGGTGTCAGTTCCAAGCGGCCGGCCTGTTGAGGGAAGCAGGAAGCTGGGTCGTTGAAGAGCCTTTGGCCTTGTCAATCTGTGACTGCGTGAGATTCTTCGCGTCCGTAAGTTTAGCGGCAGTTAAATCGGTCTCGTCGAGCTTCGCGTGAGAAAAATTCGTCCCCTTACATTCCGCACCGATGAGTCGTGCATGAGTGAGGTTCGCATCGCTTACATCCGCATCGGTTAGGTGTTAATACATCATGTCAGCGGACGTCAGATTTGCACTGCCCAGATTCGAGGTTCGCAGATACGTGCCCGAGAGTTCGGCACCTTGGAGGTTAGCGCCGATAAAACTCGTGTCTACGAGGATTGCGTCATAAAGGTGCGACCCTTTCAGGTCCGCCTGATAGAAGTCTACATGGGTGTAATTTCCGGCTATGGTCAATCCCTCAAGGTCGGTGTTTTCAAGGTCAGGGCGCTCGCGACTCACCCAAACACCACCGGACTCGATGCGGACTTCTGATTTTTCAAACTTTGTATTTCGGCGACCGAGTACATTGAGAATGGCTTGAATATCGACTCGGTCTGAGTTCGGCAACGCTGGCGATTGACTTGCTGCTACCCCTTTCTCTTCACGCTGGCGCGGCGCATTCTCTCTAACGTACGTACAGAGCACTTCCATTATCGGCCAGTAGTCTTTCTCGGACTCAGCGGCAATGCGTTCTAGTGCGTGGATACCGCCCAGTCTTATTTCAAGCCTCTTCTTACCGTTTGCGTCAATTGCTCCAATCTGCTCGATGGATTTCGAGAACCGGTCGGTGACTTGGCCTTCCCGAGCCAGATTGAGATTCTGCCAAGTGAAGTAGCCTCCTATGAGCAATGTAATTCCTCCAAGGATGGTGGCCAGGGTCTTGCGTGCCTCGTTAATACGATCAAACCTCTCTGCGCTGTTCAGGCGATGGATTTGCTTGACCTGCCATTGAGGAACTTTCCACAAAATGACAACGGCGATCAGAACACTCGCTCCGATCACAAACGGAACAGCCCATCCAGAGGAGATTGCCAAATAAACAATCCAAGCGAAGGCGACGCACGGAATTACCACTGGGTTGTCGAATAGCTGTAACGCCCTCTTGAAGCGGCTTTTCTTGGGGGCTTGTTCTGGCGACTCAGGCGGGACTTTGGCTACAGCGGGTCCTTGACTCATGGCGAGTTATTGTAGGCGAGAATCGCCAGTTTGGGACAAAAAAGTGGGTTTGTTCAATGCTCGACACAATCGTCCGTGAGGCGGAAATGCGCGACGGCCCGTTCTCGGGTTGGATTTTGGCCGAGTGCAAGAACCGTTTGAGAATTGTCCGCCTTCTGTCCGTGAACCGCAGCCGAAAGCAGCCAAAACGGGCCAATTGCACTCAGCATTTGTGCAGTGTTTGCTTGAGCTTAGTTGGGTGCTGTTGTGTGCGGTTGGGGCTGTCTTTTCCCTCATAACCCAAAGGTCGGTGGTTCAAATCCACCCCCCGCAACCAACGCAATCATAGGATTACGGGCAATTGGGCACTTGCAGCGACTGTCCGAACTGTCCAATCAAGGGAAACTGGCACACAGTTTCCCTTATTTATTGAATGAAAGCTGGCTCGTCGCCGGCCGTTCTTTCAATGCCACTAATCAGGCCGCTTTCCGGGCTGATTTCATACCATTACGTCCGTTCGTCTTGGACCGGCGGGTATTCTTAGGCCGGCGTGCGTTCTTCGCCGGAGTTGCGACATGGCGTACGGGACGTTCTTGCAGCAGAAGCTCGGTGGCTTGAACTCGCGCATCCCGGTGAAACCAGCTTTGCACCATCCCGCCATGCAGGAAGTTAGCAATCGAGAGCAAGCTCATGCCCTGGTGATGAGTCATCCACGCACGGACTAATGTATAACGCTGACGCCATTTCTGGTGCGGGTCGGGCGTAAAGTCAGCCGATTCGTAGAAGCCGTAGGTACCGAACCAGCCTTTCTTAGTCATCCAGCGCAAGTGCTCGACTGCCGCGGAAGGATCCACTCCCAGGGCAAGCAGGGTAGCATAAGGAGCCACAACCAAGCGGTCTTCGTCCTGCTTCAGCGCCAGTTGCGGCACTCCGAAGGCGCGATACCTGTAGTTATCTTCTTCGTCGGTTTCGGCGTAGGCGGATTCCGAGATTCCCCACGGGACACGTTTATGGGCCGCGTATTCCTGCTGGGCTTGCACCGCTACTTCCTGGCTGCGCTCCAGCAGGGTATCCGGATAGGACCGCATCCAAAGCCCTGGCATCAGGTACTCAAACATCGTGCCTGTCCACGAAAGCAGCACGGGGCGGCCGTCAACCACCACGTGCGAACGGCTCAACTGGAACCAACTCTCCTGTGGGATGTCGCCCTTGGCCACCGCAACAAAGCTGGCGATGCGCGCCTCCGACGCCAGCAGGTCGTAGCACGACGAATGCAACTGCGCGGCTTCGACATCGTAGCCAATGGACAACAATTTGCGCCGGCGATCCAGCAGAAAGCTGAAGTCCATTTCGCGGATGAGTTGATCGCAAAGCGCGGCGATGCGCCGCAGATCGTCGATTAGTTGCAAGCAACGCCGCCGCGTATCGGGAAGCCGGCCCAACAACTCTTCCATCAGCGCATGCGACTGGGCGCCGCCAGTCAGTGCGGCTTCCAGTTGGGCCTGCAGTTGTTCGATGAGATTGGGCAATCGCGCAAGCGGGATTTGATCGTCCCTGCCGGGTAGCTGGAGAGCAGGATCGGCGCGCAGGGGCTGATATTCCGCCAGCAGCCACGGGGTATACAGTTTGATGGATTGTTCGATCTGCTCGATAAGATTGGTGGCCTGAGCAGCGAACCAGCGTGCGTCCTCTGGGTCCTTACACTTTTTGCCGATTCGCGGCACTTCCGCTGAGACCAGCAGACGATCGAGCCACGGGGTTTCGGTGTGCTTCTCGAAGGAATGAGCGAGGCGCCTGGAAACCACTCTCAGTTCTGCCAACACGCAGAGATGATCGGCGTACCCTTCAAGAAGGGAGGAGCTGAGCAACGGCTTCTGAAGCAACTCCAGGCTGCCGTTCTTCAACGTGATTAACGAAGCGGCAAGATTTCCGCTGTCCACGGTCGAAAGGAAACGCGGAGATAGTGCCTTCAACGTTCGCGTGTCATACCAGTTAAACAGGTGTCCGCGTTCCCGTGGCAAACTTAGAACTGTATTCATGGTGCGCATGGTCTGCGCAATGAATTGCGGAACCGTCAGGTATCCGAATTCACACGCGACCTGGCGGGCGTTCAACAGCAATCCCAGATTGGTTGGGGATACGCGCGCCGCGACCTTAGCCGGCTCTTCTTGAATATTGTCGGGAATCAGCCAATGGTGTTCCTGGTTGCAATAGGTCGCAAAGTAGCGCCACATGTGCAAGGCGGCATGCCGCAAGAATCTCCGATCTTGCGGGTTGGACGCTTTCTGCGTGGGTCGGGGTGAGCGATTCAACCACGCGGCGACCGGGTTGCTGCACGCCCAAAGGACGAGCACCAGTAGCGCCGCGGCGAAGGAATGGCGGGGGGAGAAATAGACGATCCCGCCGACGATCAGGGCCACGACCGGTGTCCAGTTCAGCAGGACATCCACGAATGTGAGCTTGCCGCTTCCCATCTCGGCCTGGGCCGCGGTCTCCCATTCCAGCAACCGTTGCCGCGAGACCATGCGGCGATAGAAGGTGCGCAATACCGCATCGGCGGACAGCAACGTTTGATGGGCCAGGAATGTGAGCGTGAAAAACTCGTTCAGCGTGGCGGCGCCAAGCGCGATGAACGCTTCGCGGATCGGACTAAGCCGGCGCGCCATCAGCGCGCGCGTGACCGAAAATGCAAACTCAAACCACGGCGGCACGAACAGGACCGCAATCGTGATCAGCGTCCAATAGAGGGGCCGGCCCGGAAGCGCCGTCCATCCCAGGACAAGCAGCAGAAAGATTCCCGGCTCCACCAGGCTGCGGCGCAAGTTGTCGAAAATCTTCCAGCGCGAGAGGAAGGAAATGGGATTCGGAACGCGATAGCCGTTCTCATCCGGCACGTGCCCGAATAGCCAACTCACGATTTGCCAATCGCCGCGCAGCCAGCGATGCTTGCGGCGATTGTAGGCGCTGTAGTGTGACGGGTAGTCGTCGATGACCTCAACGTCGCTGACTAATCCGGCGCGGGCATAGGCGCCCTCGATCAGATCGTGGCTGAGCAGGGCGTTGCGGGGGAAGCGATGCTCCAGCACCTGGCTCAAGGTCTCAACTTCGTAGATGCCCTTGCCGGTGAAGATGCCCTCGCCGTTGAGGTCCTGATAGACATCGGAGATGGCGCGCGAGTAGATGTCGAAACCGGTCTGGCCGGAGTAAATGCTGGCCAACCGGGACTGCGCGGCGCTGGTCACGCTAATGCCGACGCGCGGCTGCAAAATCCCATAGCCGGCGGTGACGATGTTGGCCTGCGGATCGATGATGGCCTGGTTCAAAGGGTGGGCCAGAGCGCCCACCAGACGATGGGCGGTGCCGCGCGGCAGTTCGGTATCCGAGTCCAGGGTTAGAACGAAGCGCACACTGCGGAGAAGCGCAAGGTCGCCGACCTTAGTCGGAAAACTGTCGTACTCGCCTTTTATCAGGCGATTGAAATCGAGCAGCTTGCCACGCTTGCGCTCCCATCCCATCCAGACACCTTCGCGCGGGTTGTAGATCCGGTTGCGATGGAACATCGAGAAGATACCGGCTCCGTTGGCGGAATACTTTTCGTTGAGCTCCCGAATCGACTGCTGGCAAAGATCCACTAGGGGATCGTCGTGGTTGGGCGTCTCCGCGGAATCGGGCAAGTCGGTCAGCAAAGCAAAATGCAAGTTGGGGCTGATGTTGCCGAGATACCGCACTTCCAGGTCCTCCACCAGGCGATGGACTTGCTTCTCATTCAGCAGAAAAGTGGGGACCACGACCATGGTCACGCAGTCGTCGGGAATGCCTTCGGAGAAGTCCAGCTTGGGGAGGATTCGCGGATGCAGCAATGCGGTGGTGAGATAGTTCATCACTTCCACCGCGCTCTGGCTGCATGGCAGTAGAAGCAGAAGAATGGCGAAAATCCGTCCGTAAAGCGTGTTGAAAGCGTTGTAAACCGGGCTCATGATCGCAAGAACGATCAGCAGCGTGAGCACTTCAATACCGCCGAGATAAAACTCCTCGGGATGGCGGCGCAGAAATGCCTGCACTCGTTCCCCGAAAGGAAGGCGCACACCCGCCCGCCGCCGCAGTTCGTCCGCACCTTCTCCGACCAGGTAGTAGCCGACGTGGGACTGGCGCTGCTCCAGACGCGGGTCCCGAACACGATGCTTCTTCGAATCGCGTGCGAGGTCCACGGCAAGCTGCGCAATCTCCAGTTCCGAACAATCCGAATGTTCGGCAAAATGCGCCACGGTATGGCGATAGAGCTCCCGGGTTTGAAAATCCATGCGCGAGTATGCGCCGGCAGGATCGGCGGCCAGTATTGGCTCGAAGGCGATTAACCGCTCCAGCAACTCTTTCCAAGGCGCTTCGGTTAAATAGCGCAGACTGGTGATCAACTCGCTGATAGGTTGCGGCGAATCGGCGGCCGCCAGCATCTTTTCAGCGCGTCCCGTGAGTTCTTCCAGCAACACCAGTTTCAGAGCGGGCACGATGAGAGAGAGCTCGCGCATGTTGAGGGCCGCGACCGTCTGGAACGCTTCCATGTAGGTGGCAAAGGCGTGGTCGGAATAGCGGTATTCAACCGAGTTGAGCAAGTCCTTGGCGGCTGCAATCACCCGAGGCATGATGATTTTGTCGGGGGTCCGAACGTGTGGAACCCGCCGCAAGGGATTGCTTGCCTCCTGCAACTCCCTTTGCGCAGCGCGTACCAGACGCAAATTGTCGTCCAGCCACCGCAGGTCCGGCGAAGGGTCGATTTCCGAGGAAACTCGGACGTCCACCGCCGCCAAAACTGCGTCGAGGTTGCGAGTTCAGAGCGTTGAGGCGGTCCTGGAAATGAGGGGATTCGCCGACTGCAGGGAAGCCAAACTAGCTGACGCGCCCACTGCTGAGCGTGCTCCGCCAGGTCGGTGTCGTGCGACGGCGTTTCGACCACGGTTGCACCCACCTGCTCGGTCATTTCCGTCAGCTCCGTCAGCACGCCTCGATAGTGGTTATTGGCCATGGTGAAGATCCAAGCAAATTTCTCAGCGATAGCTCGCCGCCTGCATTTCAAACATTTCGGCGTAGGAGCCGCCGAGCGCCATCAATTGCTCATGACTGCCATCTTCGGCGATCTGCCCATCGGCCAGCACCACAATGCGGTCGGCCATCCGCACGGTTGAAAATCGGTGCGAGATGAACAGCGCCATCTTGCCTTCCGTCAGTTCCGCGAAACGCTCGAACACTTCATACTCGCTGCGCGCGTCGAGCGCGGCGGTGGGCTCGTCCAGAACGAGCAGTTGCGCGTCGCGCAGATACGCCCTGGCCAGCGCCAGTTTTTGCCATTCGCCGCCCGACAGATCGACGCCGTTCTCGAAGCGCCGTCCCAGCATCTGCTCGTACTTACCTGGCAACCTGGCAATCACTTCATCGGCGAGGCTCTTATGGGCCGCCGCCTCGATGGCCTCGATGTCCTCAATCTCTTCGATGCGTCCTACGGCCACGTTTTCGCGCGCGGTCATCTCATAACGCATGAAATCCTGGAAAATGACGCCAATTTCGCGGTAAAGATCTTCCAGGCTGTACTCCCGCAGGTCAATTCCGTCGAGCAAAATCTGGCCCTCGGTAGGGTCGTAGAGACGGGTAATCAGCTTGACGATGGTCGTTTTGCCCTGCCCGTTTTCGCCGATGAGCGCCACGCGCTCGCCGGGGTGCAAAGTGAAGTTCAAGTTTTTCAGGATCAGCCTTGAGCTCCCCGGGTAGGCAAACGACACATTGCGAAACTCGAAGCCGCGCATGATGGGTCGCGGCGCGGGAAGCGCATTCGGCTTGGAGCGGATGGTCGGCTGCATCTCGAAGAAATGCCAGCAGGTCGGTGAGGAACAGCGCCTGGTCGGCCACGCCCGATAGCGTCGAGAAGATCTGCTGGATGTTGGTGCTGGCCTGCAGAATCGCGCCTGCCAGGAAATACAAGGAGCCAATGGTGAGCGCCCCGATTACCGTCTGCCAGATCACGTAAACATACGCCGAGTAGTAGCCGAGCGATCCGACGATCGACAGGAAGCTACCCGCAATCAGCTTGCGCCGCGATAGCGCAACATTCTCTTCATAGACCTGGTCGGAGAGCCGGGTAAAGCGTTCGGTGAGGAATTTGCTCAAGCCGAAAAGCTTCAGCTCCTTGGCCGCTTCCTTGCTGCCGCCCAGCACGCGCAGGTAATCAAGTTGCCGCCGCACCGGCGTCTGGCGGAAATTCTTGGCATAGCCAAGAAAAGCAAAGTGGCTTTCACCGACGAAGGCGGGAAGAACGCCGGCAATCAAGCAGCAACAGCAGCCAGGGCGAGAAGTAGATGATCGAAGCCGAAAGCGTGATGGTGGTGATGACTTGCTGGATCAGCCGGCCCAGCATCTGGATCATGGCCAGCCGGTCCGTGGCCTGCACCCGGGCGCGCTCCAGCCGGTCATAGAAGACGGGATCTTCGTAGGCGATCACATCCAGCTCGGCCGCGTGCTTCATCACCTGGATGCTGACGTGGCGGGTGTACTTGTCGGCCAGCAGCGAGTCGAGGTAGTCAATGATGCGGGTGATCACGTTGCCCAGGACGGCGATCAGGAACTCGGCTGCCACCAGCCACCAAAGCCGGGCCGGAACTGGCTGGTGCCGGGTGAGGATGGTGACGATCGAATCGATGATCAGCTTGCTGACGTAGAGCAGTGCCAGCGGCTGGAGCGCGGCAATCAGCCGAAAGACCAGACCCAGCGTCACTACTGCCGGCCCAGACCGCCATACGATCGCGAGCACGGGCGGCAGATTGCGCAAGGCCGACATGCGCTCCCGCCATGCCTTTCCGAAGTTTTTTTGCCCCTGAGTCATTCGTCCAGCGCTACTTGAGTCTTGCCGGCTTTCGTTTGCTCTGTGTTCCAGGTAGAGGAGTGCTCATCAAGCCAAGGCTTACTCTTAGAAGAGATGCGAAAAACGGAGGCATAGTTTTATCAGGCACTTAGAAACGCGGTGTTCCAAATAAATGGTGCGAATCGGATAGCGGGCGATATGATAGGAGTTTTAGGAGTCTTACGGGTCATTCCGGAGGTACCAATGCGCCGCCTTATCTCACTTTTACTTGTTCTTATCTCTGCATTTTTCACCTGCGCCGCTGTGGGCCAGAACACACCTTCAACTGGAACCGTTAGCTGCAGCTTCGACGCCGACAGGCAAGTGACCGCGGAGTATCAGAGGATTTCGTTCAACTTGAAAAAGCCGGTGTTCGGAGGTGAAATCCCCTACGGCAAAGCTTGGGCCCCGGGTGGAAAACCGCTGACTCTGTTCACCAACTCGAACGTGGAAATCGGCGGAAAGATACTCCCCGTGGGCGCCTACACCATGTTCTTGCTCCCCACGCAGAAGCGGTGGACGCTGATTATCTCCAAGAGCACAGACCTTACGGGCAAGTATGACGAACACCAGGACCTGGTGCGTGTGGCGATGGAATCCGGGGAAGTCCCCATGCCCGAACCTCAGTTCAACGTATCGTTTGCTCATGTTGCCCCCAACCAGTGCAGTCTTCGTCTTGAAATGGCCAACAGCGGCAATTGGGTCACCTTTGAGAAGAAATAGGTTGTGGTTGCGTCGGTGGCGTCGCCACCCGCTGAAGCATGGCACGGTTTGTTAGCGGTCGTTAATCCGCGAAAACCGGGACTTCTTCCTTCTGGACCTTTCTGCGCTTTCCGGGAAGATGGCGTACCACCCAATCCTTGAAGTGGTCCATGTAGAGATAGACGACGGGCGTGGTGTACAGGGTCAGCGCCTGGCTGACGATGAGTCCGCCGACGATGGCGATGCCCAGCGGGCGGCGGATCTCCGAGCCAACTCCTCGGCCGAACGCCAGCGGGACCGCGCCCAGCATGGCTGCCGCGGTGGTCATCATGATGGGACGGAAGCGGATCAGCGCCGCTTCGTGGATCGCTTCCTCCGCGGTCTTGCCCGGTGCGCTCCACCTCCAGCGCGAAATCGATCATCATGATGGCGTTCTTCTTCACGATGCCAATCAGCAGGATGATGCCGATCAGCCCGATCACATCGAGCTGCATGTGGAACAGCAACAGCGCCAGCAGCGCGCCCGTGCCCGCCGAAGGCAGCGTGGAAAGAATCGTGATGGGATGGATGTAGCTCTCGTAAAGCATGCCGAGCACGATGTAAACCGCAACCAGCGCCGCCAGAATCAGGATCGGTTCCGACGACAGCGAATCCTGGAAGGCGGCGGCCGTTCCCTGGAAGCTGCCGTGAATGGTCGCCGGTATGCGCATCTGCAATTCTGCGTCTGGAGATGGCCCGGGTGGCGGTCCCCAGGTCTCCGCCCGGCGCCAGGTTGAAGGAGATGGTCACCGCAGGGAATTGTCCCTGGTGGTTGACCGCGAGCGAGGTGGTCGCCTGGCCAAAGTGAGCAAAGGCCGACAGCGGCACCTGTGCGCCCTGGCTGGTGATGACGTACACGCTCTGCAGGGCATCCGGCGTGAGCTGATAGCGGGATCGACTTCCAGCACCACGTGATACTGGTTCAGGGTCCGGTAGATGGTCGAGATCTGCGCGCTGTCCGAAGGCGTCATAGAGAATGTTGTCGATCTGCGACGGCGTGATCCCCAGCCGTGCCGCGGTGTCGCGATCGATGATGACGTTTTGCCTCCAGCCCGCTGACCTGCTGATCGCTGTTCACGTCCTTCAGTTGGGGAATCTTGCGCAGCTGTCTGCAACAGCTTGGGCGCCCACTCGTACAGTTCGTTCAGGTTCTCGCCCGACAGCGTGTACTGGATACTGCGCGTTGGACTGGCGTCCGCCGATCTGCAAGTCCTGCACTCGCCTGGAAGTACAGGGTCGCGCCGGGAATATGCGACAGTTTGGGACGGAGCCGGGCGATCACCTGGTCGGCGCTGATCTTGCGTTGGCTCAGCGGCTTGAGGGTGACGAACATGCGGCCCTGGTTCTGGGCGGCGTTGCCGCCGACGAAGGCCAGCACGTTCTCGACCGCCGGGTCCTGCTTAACGATGCGGATGAACTCGGTTGGTTTTGTCTTTCATGGCCTGGAACGAGACATCCTGGTCGCCCATGATCGTGCCGACCATGCGCCCCGTGTCCTGCTGCGGGAAGAAGCCTTTGGGACGATGATGTAAAGCCAGACATTCACCACGACCATGAGGATGGCGACGGCGAAGATCAACCGCTGTGGCGCAGCACCCAGCCCAGCGATCGTCTTGTAGCCGCGGTTCATCCACAGCCAAGCCGCGCTCGCTCATGCGGTACAGCGCGCCGTGACTGCCGGGATCGTGGGCCTTCAGGAAGCGGGCGCACAGCATCGGCGTGGTGGTAAGCGAGACCACCATCGAAACCGCGATGGCCGCGCTGAGGGTCACGGCGAATTCGTGGAAGAGCCGTCCGACAATGCCGCCCATCAGCAGAATGGGAATGAACACGGCGATCAGCGAGGTGCTCATCGAGACCACGGTGAAGCCGATCTCGCGCGCGCCCAGCAGCGCCGCCTGGTAGGGCTTCATGCCGGCTTCGACGTGGCGCATCACGTTTTCCAGCACCACGATGGCATCGTCCACCACGAAGCCGGTGGAGATGGTCAGCGCCATCAGCGACAGATTGTTCAGCGAATAGCCGCAACAGGTACATGATCGCCGAAGGTGCCCACGATGGCCAGCGGCACGGCCACGCTGGGAATCATGGTGGCGCGCACTTCGCGCAGAAAGACGAACACCACCAGCGCCACCAGGATGACGGAAATGATCAGCGTGCGCTCAACATCGGCCACCGAGGCGCGGACGGTGGTGGTGCGGTCGAGGCCAACTACCAGGTTGATGCTGGGCGGCAGCGACGCCTTCAGGAAGGGCAGCGCCGCGATGACGCGGTCGGCGGTGGCGATGATGTTGGCGCCCGGCTGGCGGAAGATGACGACCAGCACGCTGGGCTTGCCGTTGAAGCTGCCCGCGTTGTTGATGTTGGAGTAGGAATCCTGCACGTCGGCGACGTCGCTCAGCCGGACCGGCGCGCCATTGCGGTAGGCGACGATGATCGGCCGGTAGTCCGCGGCCTTCTTGAGCTGATCGTTGGCCCTGACCATCCAGGTCTTGTTGCCGTCGTCTGCAGCGAGCCCTTGGCCATGATTGACGTTCTGCGCCGCCACCGCCGTGCGCACCGCTTCCAGGCCGATGTTCAGCTTGTTCAGGAGATTGGGATTCGCTTCGATGCGCACCGCCGGCTGCGATGAGCCCCATACAAATACCTGGCCCACGCCCTCGACCTGCGCCAGCTTCTGGCCCATGATCGAGTCGGCCGCGTCGTACATCTGGTCCTGCGTCATGGCGTCGGAGGTCATCACCAGAATCATGACGGGCGCGTCGGCGGGATTGATCTTGCGATAGGTCGGGATTGCTGGGCAGATCGGCGGGCAGATATCCGCGCGCCGCGTTGATGGCGGCCTGCACATCGCGCGCCGCCGCATCGATGTTGCGGTCCAGGTCGAACTGCATGGTGATGCCGGTCGAGCCCAGCTGGCTCGACGAGGTCATCTGGTTGATGCCGGCGATGCGGCCGAACTGCCGCTCCAGCGGAGTTGCCACCGACGATGCCATGGTCTCCGGACTGGCGCCGGGCAGCGACGGCGCCGACCGAGATCACGGGAAAGTCGATCTGCGGCAGCGGCGCGACCGGAAGCTGCGTGTAGGCCAAGCCGCCGGCCAGAAGCAGGGCGATGGTCAGCAGCGTGGTCGCGACGGGCCGCTCGATGGCTGGGGCGGAGATGTTCATGCTCAATCTCCGATGGCCTCCGCCGGTTTGGGCGCGCGCAGGTGGCGCAGCGCTGCGCCGAGCCGGTCGAACCACAGATACACCACCGGCGTGGTGTACAGCGTCAGCAACTGGCTGAACAGCAGTCCGCCGATGATGGTGACGCCCAGCGGACGGCGCAGCTCGGAGCCGGTGCCGGAGCCCAGCGCCAGCGGCACCGCGCCGAACAACGCGGCAAAGGTCGTCATCATGATGGGACGGAAGCGCAGCAGGCAGGCTTCGTAGATCGCGTCCACCGGCGTCTTGCCTTCCTTGCGCTCGGCTTCCAGCGCGAAGTCGATCATCATGATGGCGTTCTTCTTCACGATGCCGATCAGCAGGATGATGCCGATCAAGGCCATCACGCCCAGGTCCATGTGGAAGAGGGTCAGCGCGAGGATGGCGCCCACGCCGGCCGAGGGCAGCGTGGACAGAATGGTGATGGGATGGATGTAGCTTTCGTACAGCACGCCCAGCACGATGTACACGGTGATGATGGCCGCCAGAATCAGCCAGCCTTCGTTGGCCAGCGAAGCCTGAAAGGCCCGCGCCGTGCCCTGGAACGCCACCTGGATACTGGGCGGCAATCCAATGTCGGCCGCAGCCGCGTCGATCGCCTTCACCGCCTCGCCCAGCGAAGCACCGTTGCCCAGGTTGAAAGAAATCGTCACCGCCGGGAACTGTCCCTGGTGGTTGATGGTCAGCGGGCCGGTGGTGGTTTCGAAGTGCGCGATGGCGCTGAGCGGCACCTGCTCGCGCTGGCGCCCAGAATGCTCGCGCTGGGGCTATTCGCGACCGGAGCATTTCCGCCTTGCGCTGCGGGGCTTTGTCCGCCCCGGCGGGCACATAGATGTTCTTCAGCGAATCGGGATCGGCGCGGAAGCTGGGATCGACTTCCAGCACCACGTGGTACTGGTTCAACTGGGTGAACATGATCGACACCAGGCGCTGGCCGAAGGCGTCATACAGCGTGTTGTCGATGGCGCTGGCGGTTACGCCCAGGCGCGATGCGGTGTCGCGATCGATCACCAGATTGGCTTGCGCGGCCTGGTTCTGCTGGTCGGTGGCGACATCGCGCAGCTCCGGCAGCGTCTTCAGCTTGGCCACCAGCTTCGTCGGTCCACGATGCCAGTTCCTTGGGATCGGCGTCTTCCAGGCTGAACTGATACTGGGTGCGGCTGACGCGGTCTTCCACCGTCAGGTCCTGCACCGGCTGCATGTAGAGCGTGATGCCCTCGACTCCGGCGACCTCCTGCTGCAACCGCTTCATGATGGCGGTGACGTCGTCGTTGCGCTCGTCGCGCGACTTCAGGTTGATCTGGAGGCGGCCGCTGTTGGGCGTGGTGTTGGTGCCGTCCACGCCGATGAACGACGACAGGCTCGCGACGTCCTTGTCCTTCAGGATCGCCGCCGCCAGTTCGCGCTGCCGCTCCGACATGGCGGCGAACGAAATGCTCTCCGGCGCATCGGTAGATGCCCATGATCACGCCCGTGTCCTGCACCGGGAAGAAGCCCTTGGGCACGACGATGTACAGCCAGATGGTCGCGACCAGCGTGCCGATGGTGACCAGCAGCGTCGCGGTCTGGTGCTTCAGCACGAACTTCACGGTGCGGCCATAGAACGCGATGGTGTTGTTGAAGGCCCGCTCCGACCACTCGTAGAAGCGGCCGTGCTTGGCCTGGTCCCTCTGGCGCAGCAGCAGCGAGCACATCATCGGCGTCAGCGTCAGCGAAATGATGGCCGACAGCAGAATGGTCACGCTCAGGGTCACCGCGAACTCGCGGAACAGCCGGCCCACGATGTCGCCCATGAAGAGCAGCGGAATCAGCACGGCGATCAGCGAGACGGTCAACGACACGATGGTGAAGCCGATCTGGCCGGAGCCTTGCAGCGCCGCTTCCAGCGGCGTGTGGCCCTCCTCGATGTAGCGCTCGATGTTCTCGATCATCACGATGGCGTCGTCCACCACGAAGCCGGTGGAGATGGTCAAGCGCCATCAGCGAAAGGTTGTCGAGCGAATAGCCCAGCAGGTACATCACCCCGAAGGTGCCCACCAGCGACAGCGGCACCGCGATGCTGGGAATGATGGTCGCCGACAGAGTGCGCAGGAAGACGAAGATCACCATCACCACCAGCGCGATGGTCAGCATCATTTCGAACTGCACGTCTTTGACGCTGGCGCGGATGGTGTTGGTGCGGTCGGTCAGCACCGTGACTTTCACCGAGGCCGGCAGGTTCGCCTGCAGCTGCTTCAGCCGCAGCTTGATGCTGTCGACCACCTTGATGATGTTGGCGCCCGGCTGCCGCTGAATGTTGAGGATGACCGCCGGCGTGGTGTTCATCCACGCCGCCTGGTTCACGTTCTCCGGGCCCGTCGATCACCGTGGCGACATCGGACAAGCGCACCGGATTGCCGTTCTTGTAGGCGACGATGGTGTCGGCGTAACCCTGCGGGCTCGAGCAACTGGTCGTTGGCGCCGATGGTGAAGGCCTGCCGGTTGTCCTGCAGTTGTCCCTTGGCCTGGTCGACGTTGACCTGGGCGATCACGGTGCGCAGTTGCTCCAGGCTCATGCCGTAGGAAGCCAGCGCCGTCGGGTTTGCCATGAATGCGCACCGCCGGCTTCTGCCCGCCGCTGATGCTCACCAGTCCGACGCCCGGCAACTGCGAAATCTTCTGCGCGAACGTCGTGTCCGCCAGGTCTTCCACCTGCGGCAGCGGCATGCTGTCGGAGGTCATCGCCAGCGTCAGGATGGGCGCGTCGGCGGGATTCACCTTGCTGTAAATCGGCGGAGTCGGCAGATCGGCGGGCAGGTAGGTCTGCGCGCAATTGATGGCCGCCTGCACCTCCTGCTCGGCGACGTCGATGTTCTCTTCCAGGGTGAACTGCAGCGTGATGACCGAAGCTCCGAAGGAGCTGCTCGAAGTCATCTGGCTCAGGCCGGGAAGTTCGCCGAACTGGCGCTCCAGCGGCGCCGTGATCGAAGACGCAGTCACGTCGGGGCTGGCGCCCGGATAAAACGTCACCACCTGGATGGTCGGGTAATCCACCTGCGGCAGGGCGGAGATGGGCAGCTGCCGGTAGGCGACAATGCCCACCAGCAGCAGCCCCGCCATCAGCAGCGACGTCGCGATGGGCCGAAGAATAAATGGCCGCGAAATACTCATGACTGCGATCCGATGTTGCCGCTGCTTGCTGATTCTTGACGGGCCGGGGCTTGCGGAGCCACGCGGCTTCCCGCCTGCAGCTTCTCTTGCCCATCGGTCACCACTTTGTCGCCGGCTTGCAGGCCCGAGGCGATCACCGCCGTGCTGCCCTGGGTCAGCGCGACCTGCACCGGCCTCATTTGCACGGTATTGTTGGCGTCCACCACGTAGGTGAACGTGCCTTCGGGACCGCGCTGCATGGCGCTGGCCGGCGCCGTGATGGCGTCCTTGCGCGTCTCCAGCAGCAGGTGGGCATTGACGAACTGGTTGGGCCAGAGATTGTTGTCGGGATTGTCGAAGACCGCCTTCAGCTTGGCCGTACCGGTGGTCTGGTCGATCTGGTTGTCGATGGTCAGCAGCTTGCCGGTGGACAGCTTGGTCTGGTCGTCGCGGCTATAGGCGTCCACCTCCAATGCGCCCTGGCTGCATGTGCTGCGCGGACTTGCTGCAACTGATCTTCGGGCAAGCGTGAAGATCACGGCGATGGGATGCAGCTGCGTGATGACCAGCATGGCGGTGCCGCCGGCTGCCGTGACGTAATTGCCGGGATCGACCTGGCGCAGTCCGACCCGTCCGTCAATGGGAGACTTGATGTAGCAGTAGGTCAGGTTCAGTTTGGCATTCTCGATGGCGGCCTTGTCGGCGGCGATGGTGCCTTCGTAGGTGCCCGAACGAAGCCTGCAGCGTGTCCAGGTCCTGCTTGGCGATGACGCCCTGCTCGTAGAGGACCTTGTTGCGCTCGTATTGCGCTTTGGCGTTGGTCAGTTGGGCTTCGTCATTCTGCAGGTTGGCCTGCGCCTGCGCCAGGGCCACCTCATAGGGCCGCGGATCAATCGACGATCAGCAGTCTCGCCTTTCTTTACGTCCTGGCCTTCCTGAAAGTTCACCTGCATGATCTGGCCGTCAATGCGGGTCTTCAGCGAAACCGTATTGAACGCCTGCACCGAACCCAGTCCGTTGAGATAGACAGTGAAATCGCCCTGCTTGACGGTGGCCACTCCAACCGGAACCGCCGGCGGCGGACCACTGGCTTTCGCGCTCTTCGCCTGCGGTGAACTGCAGCCGGCAAGTGCGGCGCAAATCGCCAGTATCACCCCCAATCCCCAGAATGCCCGTGTCTTCACTCATTCCTCCTGAACTGGCGCAAACCGCATCCTTACAGAGATGCAATCACGGTCGCCCTCGCCGTATAGACTGCAACTCGGCCGATGCCAGTTACAGTACTATTAACTCATATTATTAGACCGGATGGGGGCAGCAGCAGCGGTTAAGAGAGGGTGAAGGAAGGTTAAGTTTTGTGAAGGATACAAACACATCCCGAAACAATTCTTCACCGCACGCGCGCGCCGGAAAAGGCAAAATGAATCCGGTGAATCGTCTGCTCATCATCGACGACGACCACGGGCTGGTCAATCTGCTGAAGCGCTTTCTGGAAGGCGAAGGCTTTCACGTGGATGCCGCCTACGATCAAGCCTCGGGCTTGAGCGCCGCTCTATCCAACGATCACGAGCTGATCATTCTCGATGTGATGCTGCCGGGCGGCTCGGGATTTGAGTTGCTCAAGGCGCTGCGCCTGCAGTCCTCGGTTCCCGTGCTCCTGCTCACCGCCCGGGGAGAAGCGGTCGACCGCATCCTGGGCCTTGAAATCGGCGCCGACGATTATCTGGCCAAGCCTTTCGATCCTCGCGAACTGGTGGCCAGGATACGCGCCATATTTCGCCGCACGCGCGAAACTGCGCCCGCCTCGGCTGCGCGCAGCGATCACGACGAAGTCCTGAACGTGGGCGAAATCAGGATGTCGCTGGGGACTCGCACCGTCACCTGTTCGCATACGCCGGTCGATCTCACCTCGGTGGAGTTCAACGTTCTGGAACTGCTGCTGCGCAACGCCGGCAACGTGGTCACCCGCGAGCAGATCGCCGAAGTGGCACTGGGGCGCCCTTTGAACACATTCGATCGCAGCGTCGACGTTCACGTCAGCCGGCTGCGCAAGAAGCTGGGCGCCTGTCCCGGCACCGAGGAGTTGATCCGGCCGATTCGCGGAATCGGCTATTTCCTGGCGGCCAGAACGCCCGAGAAGAGCAGGGTATGAACCGGCGCCTGTTCTGGAAAATCTTTCTGCCCTTCTGGCTTGCGCAGGCAGTGCTGCTGGGCGCGCTGTATCTCCGCATTCATTACCGCATTTCTTCCGAGCATCCATGGTGGATCCAGCCCGAACGCCGCGAAATGCCGGCGCTGGTCGACTATGCAGCGAAAGTGTACGAGCAGCAAGGCCAGGCGGGACTGTCGCAGTTACTCGATAGTCTGTCCTTGCAGAACCGCTCGAAATTCTGGTTGGTGGATGGCAACGGTCATGAGCTTTCGGGACAGCCGATTCCCGAACGCGTCCTTCGCGACGCCTCCGCCGCGGAGAAATCGGAAGGCCTTCACCATTCCTTTGAAGCCAACGTGCTGGCGGCTTCGACCGACACGACCCAGGGACACTACGTTCTGATCGCCGAGCTTGTCCCTCCAAAGCTGTCGGAACGTGTTCCCGGAGACATACTGTGGACCTTAAAGCTCGGCACCATTCTGTCGGCCCTCATTTGTTTCCTGATCGCGCATTATCTGAGCAAGCCCATCGAACGCTTGCGCGACGCCACCCACGAACTGGCGCGCGGGAACCTCGATATCCGGGCGGGAGACAACCTGGGCAACCGCCGCGACGAAATTGCCGACCTGGTGCGCGATTTCGACTCCATGGCGGGCGAGTTGCGCACCCTGATCCAAAGCGAACGGAACCTGCTCAGCGGCGTCTCGCACGAACTGCGCTCGCCCATTGCACGCATCCGGCTGGCTCTGACTCTGGCGCGCGATGCCGGGGACGTGGAGCGCGCGGAGATGCTCGATCGCATCGAGCAGGACACCATCCAACTGGATTCCATGCTGGAGCAAATTCTCACCGTGGCCCGGCTGGAAAGTGGACAGCACAAGCCTCGATTCGAACGCCTTTCGCTGAACGATATCGTTGACGACGTGCTGCACGATGCCAACTTTGAAGCCGCCGCCACCGATGCGACCATAGCCTTCCAGGGCAAGAGTGACATCGAGGTAAATGGCGATGCCGGACTGTTGCGCAGCGCTGTGGAGAATATCGTGCGCAATGCCATCTTCTATTCCGGCCAGGGCGGCAAGATCGAGGTCCGACTGAGCCAGGAGGACGGCGCAGCCCTGGTTTCCGTCCGCGACAATGGCCCCGGCGTTCCTGAAGATGCCCTTCCCCTGTTGTTCAAGCCGTTTTATCGAGTGGACGATTCGCGCGGAACCACTACCGGCGGCATGGGACTTGGGCTTGCCATCGTGCGCAATGCGGTGCTGGCGCATGGTGGGAGCGTGTCCGCGAAAAACGTAGCCCCACATGGGCTTGAGGTGGAACTGCGCCTGCCGATCCCACCGCCTTCACAAGCCCCCCACAGCGATGCCTTCCGCCCTCGGCAAGACTCGCGGCAACCCATGCGGCCTTAGCTTCGCACGAATTCTAATCGCCGTTTATGTACCTCGGATGATGCCGGAGGTTATGAAGCTAAGAACGGGTGGCGTACTTAGCCGTCTCCTTTTGGAACTCGGCCACAGTTTTGTTGCACGCCCATCAATTGTCACTACTATGTATGGTAGTAGTGATGACCGTTGACTAGCCTTCGTCCTAGGGCCACCTACTATCTCAGAGTTGGTCACCCCATTATGAGTTTTGCTTTTTTGCGCATGTTGTGCGACTTCCACGCTCCTCGTTGCGCAAACCGACTTAGGTGCTCCAAGGAGCATGTACAGGACCTAGAGGGAAATGCTATCAGCAGCGCGTCGGTGATGCTGCGGAATCCCGCAAACGCAGTCGGGAGTACCGGTGACTTCTCCAAAAGGCGAAGCAGAAGCCTTTTGAACGGGTGGACATCGTCCGGCAAGCAACCACATGCCGAAGAAGCCCACCCACCCATCAGTCATCGGGCATTCCCGTGGTTCTAACCTCGAAGACTGGCATCTGCGCCGGGCCGTCGCGTCCTTCGCACCAATCCGCGAAATAGGGAGATGCAAATGAAGAAATTTCTTCTGTTGTTGCTTGGCATGACATTCATTTTTGCCGTGACCGCGCCAATCCTTGCCCAGCAGTCCGGAACCGGCACCCACATCTTTACCTCGCCAATCCGCATCATGGAGCCGCGTGGCGATTCCACCCATCCATCCGGCTATCCACCTTTTCAAATGAGGGCAGCGTACCGATACAATGTGATCCCGAACCAGGGCCAGGGGATGACCATCGGTATCGTGGATGCCTGCGACTATCCCAGCGCCGAAGCTGATTTGGGCGTTTTTTCAACGTATTACTACCTGCCGGCTTGCACCACGGCCAACGGCTGCTTCACCAAAATCCAGTACGGCGGCACCTTGTGCAGCGGTCACGGCGGGAATTGGGCCATTGAGCAGGCGTTGGACATCCAATGGGCACATGCCATGGCGCCGGCAGCCAAAATTGTGTTAGTGGAAAATGCGCAGGCGGACGATACCCTGTTCTTGGCGGTGGACCAAGCCGTTGCGGCGGGGTCCAACGTGGTTAGCATGAGCTGGGGTTACGGCGGCGGATTCGGCGGTGAGCAAGCCGAGGATTTCCACTTTCAGGTCCCGGGAGTTACCTTCTTTTCTTCTACCGGCGATAGCGGATGCTTGACCAACTATCCCGCGGAGTCGCCTTATGTAGTCGCCGTGGGCGGAACCGTGTTGACGCTGTTGAGTGCGCTTCCACCTCCCTCGCCGTTTAGCACTAACTACGGCCATGAAGTCGCCTGGAGCGGCAGCGGCGGCGGTATCAGCGCTTACGAGACTGAACCGACGTGGCAGATGGGCGTGCAGCATAGCGGATTCCGCAGCATTCCCGATGTTGCGCTGGATGCTTCCCCCAGCACCGGCGTTCCGGTGTACGACAGCTACGACGGCTACCAGTGGGTCCAGATTGGCGGAACTAGCCTGTCTTCACCGGTTTGGGCGGCCTTTATGGCGATTGAGAACTCTCTCCGCGTTACGGGCGGTGGGACCACCATCCATCAGTTCTTACCGGATCTGTATCAGACGATCTACACTTCCGGGAATTACGCGTTGGACTTCCACGACGTCACCACCGGCAGCAGCGGAGGAGTTTGCGTGGCTGGATCGGGTTATGACTACGTGACCGGGGTCGGTACCCCGATTGCCAACCACTTGGCCAACGACTTAGTTCCCTTACCGTAGAGCTAATCTCATCTCTAACAAGGCGCGCTCCCGGAGCGCGCCTTTCCTGCGCTCCGACCGGTCATCCCGTATGGGTCGTCCCATTAAGAAGTTCGGATACATTGGAAGAGGGAAGACCCTGCCGCGCGCCATGCGATTTCTCCAGTTGCTTTACTACTGGCGTTTTGCAGAAGTCAGCGATTCTGCCGGCCACCGTGGTGGCTAGCTAAGTGCTTTATTATGAAGCGGTGGCGGAGAGACAGGGATTCGAACCTCGTAACGCACGCTAACCTTAACAATCTGCTGGAGCGGGTAGCAGCCTATACAGCCGATTGAAGCCCACCGGAGCCGTTATCGGAGTGCGGTACGGAGTGCGGAGTGCCACTACAAATCAAGTTCGGCGACCTCACAAGAGAAAGGGGGTATACCTATGCCGCTAAAGCGTTCAAAGCCAACGCTGGTGCAATGCAAAGCCACAACCTCAAGCGGTGAGCCGCTGCAGGGCTAAGCCACACAAAGGACGGACTCTGTTTCTTTCATTCCGACCCCCAAAAAGCAGCAGAACTTGGCCGAAAAGGAGGCAGACGCAATCGGCACACCTACGAAACGCCGCTGCAACATGTCACGGTCCCGAATCGGCTGGAGACGTAAAGCGGATGCTGGCCGAAGCGATGGCAGATATTCGGGGCGGGAGGATGGACCCCAAGCTCGGCAGTACACTCGGCTATCTCGGGATGTCGCTGCTACGGGCCTTCGAGGTTGCTGAGTTGGAGCAGCGGCTGGAACGATTGGAGCAGAGAGATGACCTTGAAAACCAGGCTGAGCAAACTGGAGAAAACGAAGCGACGGGATAATCGCTGAGGCGGAATGCATCTGCTTTCCGCCCGAGGAACTGCCGCGCGTGGAGCTACGTGCCGAGATGGAAGCGGTCGCGGCTGTAAGCTGCCGCATCCACGGGAAGCGATTCAAGAAGTTTCGCGGGTACGGTTTATCGCCCTATTCGCGTTCCCACCCACCTCGATCCCCATTGGCGAACCTGGCACTCACCTCAGTATGTGAAGGCGATGGACGTCAGCTTCCCGTCTGACCGCTGGCCGGCAACAAAGATCGTTGAACCGGACGGGGTGGTGAGATTCGTGCTGAAGGACGGGACCGAGATTCATCGGTTGCCGCCCCCTGAGCCGGTATACGACTACGAATTCTGGCGAACTTGTTGGCTTCGTTGAGGGTTACCCACCCAAATTCAGAGCGATGTCCACAATTGACAGTGGGCGCCGCGATTGGGAACAGCCGACATGAGCACCCTGAGAAGGCGATTGGAAAGTGTCGAGGACCGGATAGAGCTTCGGCAGCACAGGGAATTCCTACGCGAATTCAATAAGCCGGTCCTGAAGATGAGCAGATGTTCTTCTGTGCTTCATGGATATTGGCCGGAGAACGCTAGCATGAGCTTCCGCAGCGAATGGAGTTCACGGCGCGTGGGATCAAGACCATTGTCACTACCCAATGGGAAGACGAGGACAAGAAGACATGAACGCCGAGTAACGGCGGCAGCAGGCGATCCGCGATAGACATCTTGACCGCGGAACACTGCTTGCATAGGACGCCCGGTGTTATCGTACTGACGATAAAAATCTGAGATCCACGGAGACCGTATGAAAGCCGTCCGTTCTCACACGATCGGTAGTCCTGAAGTCCTGCGCGTCGATAACGTGGACAAACCCAAACCTGGACCAGGGCAGGCGTTGGTTAAGGTCTACGTTGTTGGAGTGAATTTCGCTGACACATGGATGAGTCAAGTCAATTATTGCCCTTTTAAGGCGCGGTACCTACATCAGTCAACCCAATCTGCCGGAGACCCCAGGCTACGAGGCGGCCGGTATTGTGGAGGAAGTGGGCCAAGGGGTGGAGTCCAGGCTCGTCGGACAGCGTGTTATGGCGCTCGCCGAGCACTGCTACGCAGAGTACGTGGTGGCCCCCGCCGAAACTCTCGTGCAGTTGCCGGACGCTGTTTCCTTCGAGGCAGGCGCTGCGTTTCCTGTACAGGCGCTGACCGCCTACCACATGCTGTTCACCGTGGACAAGGTGGGTCCCGGCAAGACCGTGTTGATCCACGCTGCCGCCGGGGGCGTAGGACTGGTAGCAATCCAGATGGCGAAGCTCGCTGGGGCGCGCGTCTTTGGGACGACCTCAAGCCAAGATAAGGCTCGGCTGGCTAAGCAAATGGGCGCGGACGAGGTAATCCACTATAACCAAACCAATTTCGCCGAAGAGGTTCGTCGCATGACGGGTGGTCGTGGCGTGAACCTCGTTCTGGATTCGGTGGGCAAAGCCACCCAGCAGGGCAGCATGAAATCGCTGGCGCTCTGCTTGGCGTAGAGGGTTGCACAACTCATCCTGACACCACTACCCAGCTGCGCTGTCCTGTTTGCACCGGTCCCATGCTTGCCCTCGAACGGATGACCAGTAGCCAGCTTCATTTCCGCTCAGGCCTGATACTGCCTGATCCACAGAGGTGCAGCGTTGATTCCTCCTGAGATATCGATGACGCAACTTTCTTCGATCATCGTCTGTCGCAGGTGTGTTCAAGCACGCGATGCCCTCTTATGCTCACGCGGCAACCTAGCCCCGCAGATACGACTCTTTCCGTCACTGGTCAAGACTTCACCGCGGCTTTCAAAAACAACTTCATGGCTTTCTTCGTCCCGATTGTTGCTTCACATTCGACTTGCAACCTGCACACCCGAATCGAAATCCCATAGACCTCACCGCATCCGCCGCAAACGCTAGCGGCTCAGTTCAAACGACCCTATCGAAACTGCCCCGACCACACGGACCTGTCATCCCCGCACTTCTGCTTCGGGGCAGTCCCGATAGAGACCTAACGTTTATGGGGAGTAATCGGACGCAGAAGCCGATTTGTCTTCTGGCGGAACCACTTGTGAGCGATCGCGTCGCTGTTCAGCACAAAAACGTATTACGCACTAGCGGCCGAAGTTGCGGCGAGCAGTCTTCCCGCTCTACAGGCCGGGAGGCTCGTCGCCTTCGAAGTGCGGATCGAACCCGCCGAAGAATAAGCACTCCAGCCGGTCTGCCTCAGAGAGAATTCTGCCTGGCACTCGCTTTCTCTCCAGCCGGAGAAACTCTGTCAAGCCGTTTATGGCGTTGGCGACGTCTCTGTGTATGAGTTGATCATGTCGCGTCAAGTCGATGTAGCTTCGGGCGGCCTCTGCGAACGAAAGGAATTCTCGCGTCGGATACTTCCGCTTCGTTCCGCCTAGCGCCTCATGGAAGGAGCACCATCGATCTACTACGGTCTTGGCTACGCGGTTCTTCTCGGGATTGTCCATCGAATGCTGCCTTGGCGCCTAGCGACACAGGCGCTTGATTCGACCGTCACCTTTCTCAATACCACAGATTGCCGGACAGGGCGCAGGGCGCGCCAGCCGCGCCCTGCCCAGATACCGACTTCCTGGGCGCTTTGCTGGTGTATTGCCCGCCGCTCGGGAGGAATCCCAGCGATTGTCGGGGGCAGACTTCCCAGATCAGGACTTCTGGCCCGCGTCGACGGGAGTCCGTCCTGGCCCATACATTCAGAGTCGCCCGTGACTCGGGAATAATTTTCTGGACAGCCAAGATGCCCTTCCAGGTCGAACTCGTCTCGATTAGGCCAGTTCACGAGAAGCCGATTTTTCGCCAAGTGAGAATGTAGACGCGATTAACTTCCAGCTGGCCGACCACGCCCGGAACGCGGTAAGCGCTTCCAGGCGCAACCCGTTACAAGTTCAAACGAACAGGAGGCGCCAACTATGCAAAGAAATCACTTGAAGTGACCGCATTTCATCAGATTTCACCGACGATCGAAGTCAGGGCCACTCATCCACGATAAGAGCCGTATGCTGGCGGGTTTCCTATATTTGTAGGCCGGTGTCGTTGCGCCCCCCGGCCGGATGCTTCCGCGGGAAAGTCGCTCGCCGCAAGTCACACTACAAATCCTGAGACGCGGGATTTCTACGTCCGCTTGGAAGAACAAACCTGTGTACCAATCCCGCACAGTATCCGAGGAAGAAGCACTTCTCCTCATTGGTATCTGTCGCTGCTTCCGACCGAGCCTTCTAAGCTACTGATAACAAGACCCTTCATTTCCCTTCTCCCGGCCTCCTGTGGACAGTCACTTGCTCTACCCAATTTGTTCCCGAGGGCCATCACAGATGGGGATTTGTAATTGCGGTGACTCGACCGTCTGGCTAGTAAGGTAAGCCACTTCGTCAGGGGGAATAGGCGGCCCCTCGCTAGGCTCTCGGGAACCAGGTTAGGTGTTCCGATCACGAGCCGAACGCCGCAGTCAAGGCAAAACGAGAACTGGCCGAAAGAGATGGCTACTGAATTTTCGTTATCGAAACCGGGAACTCCAGATCCGCCACATCATTTGAAATTGTGGGCCGCCCTGATTGTTTTTTTGACATTGGGGCAGCTTGCCGCGACCGTCTTCGTCCCTCGCTCGTTTTCGCTCACTCTAATCAGTGATGTTATTGAGTTTCTTCTCATCTTGTCGGCGACGGTTGTTTTCCTAGTAAACGCGAGCGCAAGCCCGAGACCAGCCCGATTGTTCTGGATGCTGCTGGCGGCATCTTGGGGAGCACGGACTATCTGCTGGGTTGTCTGGATGTATTTTGACCTTGTGCTGCGCAGGGAAGTACCCAACCCATTTGTCGGCGACGTCTTGTTATTCCTATCAAGTATTCCCTTCTTGGCAGCTCTGCTATTGCAGTCCCACCTGGATCCGGTTGAGGATCGCAAGTCACAGGGTCGTATGGATTTTCTCTTGCTGCTCCTCTGGTGGCTCTATCTCTACCTGATCCTCGTGATTCCCTGGCAATATGTCGTCCTTGACGAGGCAAAGTATGGCGCGGACTACAACCGGCTGAATGGTCTGCTGGCTGTTGTGCTGCTGTTTGCGCTCGGCTTTTTGTGGAAGCGCGGTTTCGGATCGTGGAAGTGGTTCTATGCGAGTCTCTTCGGAGCACAATTGCTCATAACGGCGAGCGGTTACCTGGCGAACCATGCGATCGACCAGCATCGTTACTATCCGGGAAGTTGGTACGACGTACCCTACTCGGTAGCGCTGGCATCGTTCACGGTCGTCGGATTCCTCGGTTTCACGCTGCAAAGCACTGCGGCGGCTTCGGAAGAATCACGAGCGCACCTTCCTGTGACGGAGCTGGGAATGCTAGCGGTGTTGTCACTGCCTGCCATCGGCGCGTGGGCGGTCCTCAATCGGAATACGCCTTCGCAGGTCAATCAGTTCCGAGGGCTGGTTACGCTGGGCACAATGCTGGTGATGGCTTTTCTGGTATTTGCAAAACAGCGCCAGCTCAAGGCTGAATTGGCCAAGGCCAACCAGGTACTCCAGGAAGTTTCCTTAACAGATCCTCTTACGGGGGTTCGAAACCGGAGATTCTTTGACGCTATCGTTCCCGGCGACGCGAGTCAGGTCCTACGGTCTTATTCGGCGCCCCGAAAACCTGGCGCTAATGACCTGATCTTCTATCTGGTCGATCTCGACGATTTCAAGGGAGTCAATGATCGCTACGGACACGATATCGGAGATAAGGTCCTGATGAAGGTGATTAGTCGAATCAATTCCGTGATCCGCAGTTCCGACGTGGTAGTCCGCTGGGGTGGCGATGAATTCCTGATCGTGTCCCGGTATTCAAATCGGGCGGAAGCAGCGACCTTTGCATCGCGGATCTTGACTGCCGTTGCAAACCCAAAAGCGGGACTGGCAAGTGCCGGCATCGAAACTCGCCAGACTTGCTCCATCGGTTGGACGGCCTTCCCATGGTATCCCGACAGGCCCGATGAAGTACCCTTGGAAACCGTTCTCAAATTGGCAGACCGCGGAGTCTATGAAGCCAAGAGGGTTGGGAAAAATCGAGCGATGGGCGTCCTGCCCTCCGACAGCGGGACGACACGTCTCATTGTCACGACTGGCGATCGAGTTTCTTCTTATTCTGTGCAGATGGTTTGCGTCGAAGGCCCATCTGAGTTTTTGGAACCGTACAACGCCAAGCCAGACGGTCGCGACCAGGTCGTGGTCGCGCCTGAAGCACAGCAGGTCATGAGCGCTTCTATTCCGGCGGCCGTAGACAGGATCATCGCTGAAACCATGGCTTCGGGAAAACTCCGCCCTTTGTTTAATGGCCATCCGACCCCGATGTGGGTCTACGATCAGGAAACTCTCAGGTTTCTGGATGCGAATCAGGCCGCTATTCTCCGTTACGGGTACTCCCGGGCAGAATTTCTAGGAATGACCATCCTGGACATTCAGTCAACGGCAGACATCCCGCTTCTGCTGCATGAGATCCTTCGCCGGCCGCTGAAGGGACCGAGCACAGCAGTGTGGAGACATCGCAGCAGGGATGGCATGGTGTTCAATGTCAAGACCACAAGGTACGAACTGACAGTACGCGGTCGTGCGGCCGAGTTAGTGGACGCGGTTCGTGTATCCCAGCGAAACGATGGGCCGAGTGAGGCGAACAGGGTCTTGCATGAGTTGAGGCAGTCGTAGGACCAGGTACGGTCTGTCGCCCATGAGTGCCAGTTGCGGGCCATAAACTGATGGGATAAGGACGAAGACTTCTGACGACCTGTATGTTGCTTGTTGAGGACAAGAGCATCCGGGTCAGGAGAAGCCTTCATGATAATTGTAGGGTGTGATTTCCATCCGGGTTGGCAGCAAGTAGCAGTTTTTGATTCTGCGACGGGAGAGATGCGGGAGCAGAAGCTGGAGAACGGCAATGGGGAGGCGGAGCGGTTTTATCGTTCGCTTCCGTCACCGGCACGAGTTGGCTTCGAGGCGTGCGGCAACACGCAGTGGTTCGAAGATCTGCTGGATGGCTTAGGCCATGAAGTCTGGATCGGTGATGCGGCGGAGATTCGTGCCAGCTACGTGCGCAAGCAGAAGACCGATCGTCGTGACGCAGCCCACATCCTGAAGCTGTTGATCGAGGATCGCTTCCCACGTTTGTGGCGCCCGAGTCGAGCTGAGCGTGACCTGCGCCAGTTGCTGATTCATCGCCATCGCCTGGTTGGGATCGGTACGCGAGTGAAGAACGGGTTGCAGCATCTGATGCTGAACCGGGGTGTGCAACTCAAGCACAAGCTGTGGAACGAAGCCGGGCAGAAGGTATTACGCGAGTTGCCGCTGGAGGGTTGGGCGGCACAGCGTCGACAGGATTTACTGAAGCTGCTCAGCGAGCTGAACCCACAGATTGCCAAGTTGGACCAGGCGGTCGAGCGGGCGGCGCACCAGCACCCGCGAGCACGCCTGCTCATGACACAACCCGGGGTTGGTCCCATCACGGCCTTGGCCTATGTAATCACGATGGGAGATGTGACACGCTTCCAACGTGGCAAGCAGGTGGCCAGCTATCTGGGTCTAATCCCGAGCGAGCACAGCTCGAGTAAAAGACGGCGACTGGGGTCGATCAGCAAACAGGGGAATCCGTTTCTGCGCATGCTGCTGGTAGAGAGTGTACAGACGGTGTGTCGCCTGGATGAGGGGTTTCGCAAGCAGTACAAGCATCGCTGCCATCGCATGAAAAAGGGAGTAGCGAAGGTGGCAGCGGCGCGGAAGTTAGCCGTGCGATTGTTCTGGATGCTGCGCACCAACACAGCCTATCCGGAGATCGCTCGCATCGAGAGCAACCCGCCACATGCTGTGGTCGGCGGAAGCTAGACCGGGAAACTGATTGGGCGCTCTCGCATCCAGACCGACCGGTGCAGAAGACGGCGCTGACGCGCCTTGGAAAACAAAAAGCCGTTTTCCACTTCCGCACCGGTCCGGCGGCTGGATGTTCGCAAGCAACATCATGGTCGAGGTTATGGCCGCATAGATGGATGGTGGAGCGATCAGCTCCATCGCAGGTGATTAAAGCGTGATGTTCGGAGCTCTTGGTCCTCAACCGAACTCTGGTCCACACGCGGCGTTACAAACACCGGACAGGAGAACTCTGTCCTTGACACAGCCTTCGTCCTTATAGACGGCATGTGGGAGATTACTCCCGCGAAGTCGGCCAGCATCCGGTGACGGCACGGCACGCCAACTTGACGTAAACGCCCAACCCATTGTCTTAGACGTCCCGGTCACAAGGAAGGGACGCCGACTACACGCCAAATTGAGCGAACCTTCCGGAAACAAACTTAGCGGCAAATGACCGTCGAAGACTGGCGACCGGACTATCGGTCGCCTTTCTTTTTGCTCTGCAGAAGAGATTCAATTCGTCTTGCCTGCACGCAGCCGCTCGGCAGCTTGTGACGCACCTTGTAAGGAGCCTCGCCGCCCTGGTGCAACGGCAAGAGCCACCTGGAATTCCTTCGCTGCCTGCTCCGGATGTTCCTGCTCCAACAACAACTCGCCCAGCTGTTCGCGAGCAGGGATAATCGGCCCGGGCGTTACGGGAAGTTTTTCGATGGAATCCTCTTTGTCTGCCGCCTCCCGCATTAGCGCCACGGCGTCCTGTTGCTTACGTTGCGCCTGTAGGACCCACGCCTTAACTTCGCGCATCATGATCCCAACCTGCGTCGCCCAATAGTCGTTGCCTGACTCGCGTAGGCTGTCCTGATGCCGTTCCAGCTCCTGAATCGCGCTGGCTGCATCCGCAGGATGGCCGCTGCGCGCCAGCCCCAGTCCTCGCGCCCAAATAGCGATTGCGGCGACCTGCGGCAGAGTGGATGCAGGAGGAGTTAGCATTTCTGCTGCTTCCGCCCATTGGCCTCGTTCGACTACATAGCGAACGGGTATGGCGGTCGCGGCATACCCTGTCTTGAATCCACCGACGTTCAGGTTCTGCATGCCTTTGAGTTGTGCGACAACCCTGGCCGCATCAGCATCGCGTCCGCTTTGCAGGTACGCGTAAACCAGGTAGTCCATAGCGTGGAGCTGTTCGCCGATGTCGCCCGCCTTGCGTGCCGCCTCACTCGCCGCAAGGTTCGAAGCGATGGAGTCGTCCCAAAGGCCGAGTCGCGTAAAGATGTGGCTTGGCATGTGCAGCGCATGCGGGGCTGAAGGGGCGATCTTCGAGTAGGCACGCGCGGCTGGCAAGCCTCGTTGCGCGAGCTCCGCATTGTCGTACGCATGGATCAGGTAGTGCGGGATGCCGGGATGGTCAGGATACTTTGCATACAGCGGCTCAAGCAGGGCGGCTGCCTCTTTCTGCCGGACATGATCCTTGTCCGTGGGAGGCGCATTCGCCAACAAAGCAAGAGCGTAGAAGACCTGCACCTCGACATCCTTGTCCTGTGCGGCAAGCCCGGTCATTGCTGCCTCATACTTCAACGCTCGCGCGGCATACCCAACAGTGCTTCCATCCTGAAACACTACGTTAGCTGCCTCGATGAATCCGCGTTCGCGAGCCGTGCCTGCTCCGATGCGCCGAGCCTGGTCGATTTCCTGCTGGCCCTTCCGCAAACCGTCGCCGGGGATGGCGGGCTCCCATAGTTGGTGGTAGTACGTCATCGCGATACCCCAGTGCGCCATGGCACACTCAGGGTCGTTCTCCGCGACGTTGTGAAACGCTTTTTCGGCGGCGCTGTAGGCGAATGAATGAAGCAGAGCCACCGCCCGGTTAAATTCCTGCTGGACCGCAGGCTTACAGGATACGGCAAAGGAAACGCTCCCCAGCTTCTCCGGCGCGGGATGATCGTGCGTCCCCTGTGCGAGAACGTAAGGCGTGAGTACAACAACCGCGACCAACAAACGCGAGGCGAGGAACATTTCTGCCTCCTGACACGCGCAAAAACGCTAGCCGCTAAGTTTACCTTGGTTTATCGAAGTGTGTGCGCCGAAGTCCGCTTCATATCAACTTGACGTATAACGCCCATCGCGGGCTTTTGAAGAACTCCCACCGGTCGCGGCCACAAGGACGTGACGGCGACAACCCGTCAAACTGGATTACTTCCGAGTAACGGACAGCGGGGCGCTGTCCGTGGTACCAGAAACGGAATCAGAGTGAGATGCTGACTGCGACGTACCCGGCAGTCAAGGCCGCGGCAAATATGGTGCCCCTGTGCCCGTTTCCGAGTATGGCTCCGGTTTCTGGCGATCAGAGAGTTGGTGGCAGTCGGCTGACTTTGATCAGCTGGCTCGACCCCGTTGGAGAGATTCATAAACCGATTCGCAACCGGGCCGGGTCCGTCTGACTTCAGTTGGAGGGATCACTCTATGCCGAAAGGCCCGAAGCAACCAAACAAGCGAAAGACGACTGCCGGGAAAGTGGATCCGACCGAAGGACTTCCACCACTGAATGTAAATGCAGCGGGGATCGATGTGGGAAGCGCAGAACATTACGTGGCCGTACCCACAGACCGCGACGCAGCACCGATACAAAGTTTCGGCAGCTTCACCGCCGACCTCCATCGGATGGCACGCTGGTTAAAGAACTGCCGAATCCAGACGGTAGTCATGCAGGCGACCGGCGTGTACTGGACAGCCCTGTACGACGTGCTGGAAAGTTACGGGTTGGAAGTGAACGTGGCGCATGCTCAGCACACGAAAACCCTGCCGGGACGCAAGACGGATGTCCAGGAATGCCAGTGGTTACAGAAGCTGCACACCTTTGGGCTTTTGAACAAGGCATTGCGACCGGCCGAAGAGATCCGCGTGCTGCGCAGCTATCTGCGCCCGCGAGAGAATCTGGTGGCGGCAGCGGCGATGTGTGTCCAACACATGCAGAAGGCGTTGACCGAGATGAACATCCAGTTGGCCAATGTGATCAGCGATATCAGTGGTACGACTGGAATGGCCATCCTGCGAGACATCGTCCGGGGAGAACGTGACCCCGAGAGATTGGCGCGACATAAGCACGCGCGCATTCGCGCCAGTCACCAGGAGATCGCCCGCAGCCTGGAGGGAACGTGGCGCGAGGAGTTGCTATTCGTGGTGGGGCAGAGCCTGGAACTCTATGACACCTATCAAGAAAAGATACATTTATGCGACCAGAGAATTGACGAACATCTGCACAGGATGGAGGCCAAAGTCGATCCGGCCAGCGACCCAAGTTGAGTTTCTGGAAAGTTGCCGACGATCCACTCGAAAGCCCGGTGAAAAGAATCCTTTAATATAAGAAGCTGCCGATAGCGGTTCAGCGGCGTAGCTGGAAGCTGTGGCAAAATTCCTAGTTCAATGGACAGAAGAACATTCTTAAAACGATCAGGAATGGCGGCGCTGGGTCCGCTGTGGGCGCGCGAGCTATGGGGAGCCGCAAGGAATCTTGCACCCGATGTGGGAACTGCGGACCTGCCGAATGCCACGCGCGTTGCTGCGGGGATTCGGCGGCGGCGGCCGTCGGATGCGAATTGGCCTTCGCAGGCAGCGTGGAAGCGGCTGAAGGATGAAGTCGACGGGAATTTGATTCCGGTGGAATTTCCGATCGAGGCTTGCGTCAAAGACACGGGAAGCGCGGCCTGCCAGAATCTGATCAACAATATTCTCAATCCCTACTACATCGGAGACCAACCTGGCTTGACGCAAACGTTGGGATGGGTGGACGCGTGGGTGAGCAAACCCAGCGTTTACGTCGTGGCGGCAAGCCATGCGGGTCACATCGCGGCGGCGGTGAAGTTCGCACGGGACAATGATTTGCGGCTGGTAGTGAAAGGCGGCGGGCACAGTTATCAGGGAACCTCGAACGCCGCGGATTCGCTGCTCGTGTGGACGCGGCGCATGCACGACATCACCATGCATGAAACATTTGTTCCACAAGGATGCCAGGGCAGGCATGCCCCACAACGGGCGGTGACGCTCGGCTCCGGTGCGATTTGGATGCAAGCGTATGACGCGGTGACGACAAAAGGCGGCGCGTATGTGCAAGGGGGTGGATGCACTACGGTCGGCGTGGCGGGCCTGGTTCAGAGCGGAGGCTTTGGAAGTTTTTCGAAGCATTATGGAACCGCGGCGGCGGGATTGTTGGAGGCGGAAGTAGTCACCGCAGATGGGAAAGTGCGTGTCGCGAATGCATGTACCAACCCAGATTTGTTTTGGGCGCTGAAGGGGGGCGGAGGAGGAACCTTCGGCGCAGTGAGCAAAGTGACGCTGCGCGTACGGGAACTGCCGGAATTTTGGGGCGCAGCGATTCTTACGGTGAAGGCCGCGTCGGATGACGCGTTTCGGCGTTTGCTGCGCTACTTCGTCGACTTTTATCGAGAGCATCTTTTCAACGATCACTGGGGCGAGCAGGCGCGCATTGCGGGCGACAATGTGCTCGACTTGTTGATGGTGTGCCACGATTTGAGTACGGAAGAAGTAAAAAAGACATGGCAACCCTTTCTGGATTGGGTGGCGCGCTCGCCGGCTTACACAATCGCGGGACAACCGATTCTGGGCAGTATGCCGGCTCGGCATTGGTGGGACGTGGAGTGGAGGAAGCAGAACCATCAAGCAGTTTTTAGTTTGGACCAGCGGCCGGGAGCGAGTTCAAACAACGCGTGGTGGACGGGAGACGGGGGGCAAGTGGCGTGGTTCCTTTACGGATACGAATCGTTGTGGATGCCGGCGTCTCTGCTCGAAGGTGATTCACAGGAGCGGCTCGCGCAGGCGCTGTTTGCCGGTTCGCGCCACAAAGACATCGAGTTGCATTTCAACAAAGGGCTGGCGGGAGGGCACTGCGAGGCAATTGAGGCGACACGCGACACAGCGACGAACCCCGCAGTGCTGAATGCGTTTGCGCTGGCCATCGTAGGCGACGCAGGCGGCGGATATCCCGGCGTGCGCGGTCATGAGCCAGATGTTGAGGCCGGACGAAGATCTCGGCAAGAGATCCACAAGTGCGTAAATGAGTTGCGCGCGATCGTGGCAGTTGATGGAGCGTACGTTTCGGAGAGCAATTTTTTTCAGGAGAACTGGCAGCAAGCGTACTGGGGAAGTAATTACGCACGGCTGGCGTTGGTGAAAAAGAAATACGATCCGACAGGATTGTTTTTTGTGCATAACGGCGTGGGCTCGGAAGAGTGGAGTGAGGACGGGTTTGTGAGGAAAGCTAGGAGTTAATAGTCGAAAATCGAGAGTAACAGCGCGGCGAAACAGATGCAGCGATCTACTGGAAGATCAGGCTCGACTCTCCCCACTCTTGAACCTGCGGGTTCCCCAACGACCCTGGGGTCCCAGAAGGGCGTTTCCCAGTACCGGGTCTGGCGAAACTTCCTCCAAGCCGACTTGAACGAAGCCGCTTTGCGGGGGACGCTTTCGCGTGCCCGAAGCAAGCTTCGGAAGATATTCGGGAGTACGGGTCTTGAAGACTGATCCATCTCCCGCTACAATGACCCTCGGTTGGCTGCCCTTCGTTTCACGGGTGACAGCATGATCCTCAAGTTGATGGTCGTCACGCAAGTATTCTTTTTTACAAGAACTTACAAGCCAAAGTCGATTGAAATCCCATAGCGTCCGCCGCGAACAAAAGCGGCTTTCTTCAAGTCGCTGTATCCGAAGCGCCCCTCCCGAACACTGCCAAGCAACCGGCCTCTTGATACAGGGCGCTCCAGATACAGCCCTAAGACTTGTCGGGAGTTATCGTTCAACCGCTCGGAAAGCGATGAAGCCCGGCTATTGCAGCTTGGCGTACTCGGCTTTGGCCTGCATGTAGATGGGGATGTCGGGATCGGCCTCTTTCCAGAGGGTGAGGAAATCCTGATACGACTTGCGCGCGGCGGCTTTGTCGCCGATCATCACCTGCGCGCGGCCAAGCTGTAGGTGCGACAGAGGAGCGGTAATGAAGTCTTCCAGAATGCCTGGATGATCCACCATTTTTTGGAACTCAACAGCGGCTTCGCGTCCTTTGTCTAGCTTGAGATAAGCAAGGCCGCGCAAGTACGTTGCATAGAGCGATTCCAAAGAATTTTGAGGGATGGCAAATTCATACAGCAGGGACGCCTGCAACATTTCTATGGCTCGCGCGGGCCGGTTCTCATCAAGTTCAATTGCCGCCCGGATGGTGGGTAGTTCGTAGTTCTGCACCAGCGTGTCCAAAGGAGATTCTTGAGCAATGGATTTCACCAACTTTTCCGCTTGATCAACCGCTCCCGCTCTGGCAAGCACCAACGCGAGGGTTCGCCTAAAACTACTCGGCGGAGTCGCTGCCAAGGCTCTCTCGGCGGCTTGCCTTGCCTGAAGAGGGTGACCCGTTTCGACGTCGGCAAGCGTGGTATACGCGACAACCTGCCAGTTCCCTACAAAAAGTCCGCCATCATGGGAAGTAGCTGCTGAGCTGGGCGAAAAGCCGCGCATGGCAGAATAAAATTCACGCGCAGCCCGAAACCGTCCATGGTACATCGCGTTGTCGCCCGGCTTCTGGAGCGCCCATTCCTTTGTCTCGGGTTTTGCCATTGCCCAAAATACCTGCTCTTGCATCGTGGTGCTGTCGTGCTCCAAAAACGCCACAATGTAGCGATTATTTCGCAGGTTCCAGGAGTCCATTCCGTGTGCCCTGGCCTCCTGAAATACGGCTTTGGCCTCTTCCAGCCGATTCATACGAATGTACGGTCTCATAAGAATGCCACAGCTCATAATGGTAGGCGCGAGGCGCACTGCCTCGCGAGCTTCCGCCGAAGCCCTCTCACGTTGCCCAAGTGTTCCTAAGGAGATAACAAGGTTCAGGTGCGGGGACGGATCCGCGGGAAAGGTGTGCATCCATTGCATAAAGGTCGCAGTGGCCTTCTCCAACTCCCCCGTGGCCCCCCTGTAATACTCTGCCTCGATGAACCAGCGGGAACGCTGGCTCACGCGCCCGCGCAGATTAAAAGCCGTGGTCAGATAAGTCGTCGCCAATTGACTTTCACCAGCATCTCCGTAAGGAATCGCAAGATTCACGTACGCCAGAGCGAAGTTCGGATCCAATTCCACGGCGCGTTTCAGTTCAGGCATTGCGGCAGTGTCGCCTTGTTCGGCCCGCAAACGCCGGCTATGCGCCTGCAAGGCTTCCAACGGTGTGTTAAATCCTCTTAAGGAATCTTCGGACTGAACACTTGGTTGAGCCGAACACCTGTTCTCTTGTGGTGAAGGGTGCAGAAAGCCCTCGTTTAATGCACGACCCGGGGGCCGTCCCGCCCATGCAGCGCGTTGATTTCAGTCGCGTACACGAACCGAGCGACATCGGCGCGTGCAATCTTGCCGCCATTGACGCCTGCGAGGTCGGTGACGGCCCTGACGCTCCCACGAGCTGGGTCATTGGTAAGCATGGCGGGCCGAACGATGACCCAATCGAGTGAGCTGGCGTGGATCGCGGCTTCCTGACCGTCCTTGTCCTTGTAAGCATGGCTGAGCAGCAAAGGCAGGAACAGCCGGTCGAACACGAAGCCGCCGTGGCCACGGCTGGCTGTCCCCGACCCCCAGGGCGCTGATGCAGACCAGGCGGGGCGCTGCTTGCGGAGCGACAGCAAGGCCTTCGTGACGGCGTCCATTGCCAACGCAGGCAACTACTATCACATTGCACTCAATGCCTTGGACTGTCACTCCGGCAAAACGTTGGCGAAGGTAGAGAGGGAGACAAACGCCCGGAATGAGATTGTCAAAACACTTGGGATAGCCGGTCATCAATTGCGGCGTGAACTTTGCTCGACCTGCCCGCGCGGGTTTATCTATTGTGTGTTCAGCTTTCATATAAACAGCGATCCTCTTCTTGCGGTTTAAATGGTTTAAATCGTTCTGCAATAAGATCGATATGAAGAACACGCTCGGCGGGCAGTTTTACTTTTTCCAGGCACGTCGCGGAGGCCCAACGAGGGTCCGGCCCGCCACTCATCCGAAGCCCTAAACGTACAAGTCGTCCCTCGCTCAGCAGTAGATAGCCAATCATGAAGCTTTCATCGGAAGGGGCAAGTCGAGTCGGATGCGACGAGGTGAATCCAACTTCCCCTTTAGTGCCCTCACGAATTCGCTGACGACTCTCGAAGAGTCATTGGCCCTTGCGATCAACTTTGAAGAGATAGGCAGCTGCGGTTGGAGCAACGGCCTCATAGTTAGTTCATTGCGCGCTATCCTCCAGGCCCCGGCTCGGGTGAGGAAAGCAACTTCTCCTAGCCCAGCATAGAGTTCTTGGGCGCGCTCCCCGCCGAATAGGTGCGCGTTCAGCTTATTTTGCCCACAGGTGCGAATTACGTTGGCATGTTGTCTGGCATGCTGATTCTCCTTCTTGTGCTAAATCCCAGTGCAATCCGCATGCCGGAGCTGCATACCAGCGGCTTGAACTTAAACGCTAATGCCGCCAGAAACTATCACCCGGACTTCGAGGAAAAGATCATCCCCGTTGACGAGGCCGGGAAGGCTCCTTACGCCTGTCCTGAGTGCCAGGGGCGACAACTAATGCTGTACGGCACAGTGCAGCGTACCTATGTGGAAGGATGGCAGGAAGGAAAGAGAAAATACTCCGATGTGGACAAATGGAAATCACACCACCTCGAGATCATCGAATGTTTTACCTGCAAGAAACGTTTCTTTATCCGTCACGAGCTACCGCCATTGGTTCCTCAACCATCAAAGGACAGCCCAGTGACGTCGTTAAAGAATAGAAGGGTAGTTGGATAGCGACGCCGGAGCACCTTGAGCACAACCATGTAGCTAGTCGCACAACTGTCTCGCTCGACCCGGGCTCCGATCGAACACCTGATCTGATCCCTTTCAATTGCCTCGTGACCATGAGATCGCCACTGGTGGCGTTCTGATGGTGAACTCTGGTCGCGATTCTGCTGGCGGAAGCTTTCTAGCCCTCGCGTGCAGAGAGCTACTGGTTTCCCCAATGAAGCGTGGAGGAAGTCGGAGGAAGGTCGCTTGATCCCCAGAATGTTCTATGGACCAGTCTTGGCGACGGCCGCCTGGGGAGCATCCAGAACCTTCAGCAGCAATTCCGCTTGGTAGTCGTACGAATTGGGCCCGGACCCGTTATAGCGCCTGACCGCGTAAGGCCAGTCGCACGGAATATTCTTGCGAACGGGCACGTCGCCATAGCTGCCTACATGGTACTGCGTTTGTTCGTACGTACTGGAGGAGCCCTCGTAGACGGGTGTTTCTCCCGCGACGATGTTCTGTGTTCCCGCTTGCTGGAGGCAGTTCACACAGTCGCGCATGTAAAGCGGGTCCGTAGAATCGAACTTGCAGAGACGCAGCGGGCCGCTTCCCGCCTCCTGAATGCGATCGTCAGCCTGATCCGCAGGGCCAATCACGTAGGTATCAAACTTCTCGCGCAATTCGGTGACCGCTTGCCTGACATTGCCGACGGGGTCTGAGATGAAGCCATGCATCTCGTCCGTAGTCGGTGGATGATGAAACAACGTAAACTGCCCGATGCCAAATCCCCGCGATGTGATGTGAGTGGGATTTGCTTTATCGTTGGTGTCGAACCCCACAGTGACGAACGTGTCCAGGTTGCTGCCCGAGGGAACGTGAAAATGCTGGCAGCCACTTTCCTGCATCAGGATCCCGTAGAGAAACGGGAATGGCACCTGCCCGCCTGCCATGGAAGCAACTGCCTGCAGCGCCCGCTGGTTGTCGCTACCGGGCGAATCGGAAAAGGGCAACTTGGGATAGGCAGCGTCGTCCAGCATGTCGGAGATACATGCGACGAGGTTCTGGTCCACCACGCCGGTAACGGCAGCAACACGACCCTGGTTATAGTTCTGAACAACGACGGGAGCCGATCCGTCTCCACTTGAGCTGCTGCCGGCGTTGGACAGCAGATCGTACTGCAGCGCGGATACGGACCTAGCGGTGCCGGCTCCGAACACGCCATCAATGCCGCCCTTGTGATATCCCAGCGCTCGCAGGTCGTGCTGGAGGTCGCGGACGAGTGTTGAAGGTGTCCCCGAAGAGGAAAGCGTTAGTCCGGGTTGAAAGTAGCTGAGAGCTGGCATGCGGATACCTCGCGGAATTACGTTTAAGCCGGAATTTCCTTCGTGACTTCGAAAGCGGAGCCATTTTATACGAAATCGGTTCCCGCGCCATCGCCTGGAAATCTGTCTGCTGAATCGTCCGGAATCCGGACTTTTACTCTTGTTCCAGACAAGGGACGAAACCCGGTTTGCCGTCATTGTCGAAGCGAACGAAAGCGAGCGGGAGAGGGCCACTTGTCTGGAACTGCGGAAGCGGCCCCGAAACGATTGTAAGTGCTTAGAGGCTGGCGAGTGCTACGCCTCTAATGGACTACTGTCGACTTGTACCGGTTTGAGCCCCGCCATACACGGTGACCTTCCCATCGACTGTCACCGCAACAAACCTGTTGGTCTCAGTGTCCTTGAACTGCACAACCTGATGGCCTTCCCGTGCCAACTGTCCCCATCGGCTCGGCTTCTCAGCATTCTGTTCGATCGCTGTGTATTCTCTCCCGTCCATGGTGAACGATACAGTTCTGAAACGATGAGCGCTGGTGTGCTGGACCGGGATTCGTTTGCCGTCCACCTCAACCACATTGCCGGCCATCAACTGTTTAGCAATCGAGGAAAGGAGCGCCGTATCGAGCATGGCTGGATTCTTCAAGAGTTCGGCCTCAATTCAGGGAAGATCCCCGATTCTGTATCTCACGCCAGACCAGCACAGCGAGCTGAACCGAGTCGTAGATCGTTGCCTTGAGCTTCGGGCTGGGCTGAATTGGCTCCCTTCACAGGTGTGGATGGCAATGCTGCGGTACTTCCCACGCGTGCACTGGTCTTTCTGCTTGAGAGCCACCTTCATCCACGCCGTGCGCTACGTGAGTCACGGTCTTTACGTCAAGAATCGGTATTTCTGTTGCGCTGGATGCAATGTTCTGTTGACTCGTGTCTATGGTCTCCACCGACTTTCAATTACCCATAAAGTCAGCACCGATGGTGGCCCCCAGTTCGATATCAGTGAGACGGGACAGGCCTCTCCACATGACTAAGTTGCCGGGTGGAGAATCGGTGGCGCGAGCGAGATAGCCCCCGAGTTGTGCGACCTTGGTCAGATAAGTGGAGAGTGTCTTTTTGCGCCTGCGGGTAGGCTTGTCTTTCACCAGCGCATCGAGCAGCCGAAGCTCTATCCTGGTGAATGCCAGCTCCGGTGGAGCATCGGGTGCCGCGCGGTTGATCATGGTCATCCAGAAGATTCGCCAACTCAGGATGCAGAGGACCGCCAACAGATTTACCAGCCGCTCCGCCGTTCGCAGCTTCGCCTCCTCTGCCTTGCAGCCGGACTTCAGGATCTTGTGGAAGGTCTCGATCTTCCATCGCATGGAATACCAGACCAGTTTCTCAACGGCCTCTTGGCGCGAACACACCGGCAGGTCTGTGAGCAGTTTCCAGTCGATTCTGTCCCGTCCGTGCGGCCTGCTTCGTTCTTGAGCGTGGATCGCGGTGAGAATCAGTTTCGGGTAGTTTTTTTGCTTGCCAATGGGCGGAAGAACTACGAGACGACAGTAGCGAATCTCCAGCACGGCCTCGGACAACTCGCCTTTCTTGTCTCTGACCTGTATGCGGTGCAGGCCTTGAACGCGCACCTGCTTCATCTCCTTGCCGATCGTGCTGGTACCGTCTCCGGCGAGGCGGTCGACACAGGTGCGCACCAGAAAGTGGGTGCCCATCTGCTGGGCGGTGCAGAACAGTTCGTAGATGTCGCTCTCGCGATCGCCGATGTGGACACAGCGCTCGGGATCATGCAAGAGGGCGGTGGACTGCCTCAGGTTTTCCAACCAGCGGACGCTCTCCTTCTTTTCGATGGGTACTCGGGTCGGGTTGATCTTCTTCTTCAAGGCATTGCAGCCATGAAACTTGTCTCTGGTCCAGAACTTGCTCGCCACCAAACCCAGCGGCAGACCTGCCAGGGTGACTGCCAGACTGGAGTGCATGGAAAGGCCACAGACGGTATAGTGGCGCACGCGGCCCAGATTGTCCCGGCCCGCGGTTGAGTCGTGAAGAACCCCGACAGCGGTCACATCGTCACGCCGGTAAATGAACTCTGTCGTGTCATGAAGAATCAGAACCGGCCCGTCGCTGGCGGCAAAACGCTCGCGGGTGGACTGAAAATGTCCGGCCAAGATCTCTTCTTCGCTAACCTTGCCGTTCGAGAAAAAACGATAGGCAGCCTTGGTGTTCGCCCAATCCTGGCAAACCCATGGGATGCTTCCACCTAGGCCGTCGGAGAACTGCTGTAGAAGCTTGCGAAATCGCTTGCCGAGCCGCACATCTCTGAATTGGGAGTCCGCAAGTTCCTGATCAATCCAGACATCGCTCCGGGAAGTCGTGCAGCCGAGATTTTGCTCAGCCCACCTCAACCGTCCCTGCTGTTCGTTCATGACGGCAGTTCAGCATCCGCTATCCCTGTCGCATAAGTGCTTACCCTGAGGCTGAACCTATTTCACAAACCGCCCACTCCCGACCCATCCAGCCAGACTTGTGGGTAATTGAAAGCTCCACCGAGGGCTTACCGGTGATTTTGACTTGTTGGCCATTGTAGCGATTCAGCTTATTGGAATATGCAAGTCGATGCACGGTCCCATTGCTCTCCGTGAGGGTGTAGTGACCGCCGACGCTCTGCAGGCACCCTTCAATCGTAATCAGCTCGGACGGGGTCCTGGAGCGCCGCTCCGGACGGCTCGCTTTAGGTTATTTTGCCCCGGCCTGTTTCAGCATCATAACTATATCCATGTTGTCGTTACTTCTCGCAAACACCAGTGCTGACCCGCCGACGTTGTCCTTTGCGTTTACATCGGCTTTGGCCTTGATGAGCATCTGAACGATATCCGCGAGACCCTTATAGGAGGCCACCATCAGTGCCGTGTGGCCGTTATTGTCCTTTGCGTTCACATCGGCTTGGGCTTTGATCAGCATCCGAATTACATCAGTGAAGTCATTCGCTGCCGAATCAAAATAATTCTTTACCAACATCAACAGCGCCGTGCTGCCGCCGGCGTTCTTTGCGTTCACGTCTGCTTTGGCGTCGATCAGCATCTGAACAATTTCCTTGTGGCCTCTGAATGCCGCCCACATCAGCGATGTGCTGGCGCGGTTGTTCTCTCCCTTCGCATTACCTTTGGCGTCGATAATCACCACCCCCTTGTTGCCGGCGGCGTTCACATCAGCATTGGCGTCGATCAGCATCCGTACTATTTCCTTGTGGCCTATGAATGACGCCTCTATCAGCGCCGTGCTGTCCTCGAGTCCCTTGGCGTTGACGTCTGCATTGGCATCGATCAGCATCCGAACTATATCCTGGTAACCTCGACTTGACGCTTCCATCAGCGCCGCGCTGCCCTGGATTCCCTTGGTGTTCACGTCGGCTTTGGCAGCGATCAGCATCCGAACTATTTCATTGTTGCCTCGACGTGCTGCCTCCGTCAGCGCGGTTTGGTTATGGCGGTCCTTGGCGTTCACGTCAGCCCCGCCGTCGATCAGTGCTTTGACTTGTTGAATATCAGATTTGCTGACCGCCTCGATGAGGGCGCTGTTTTGTGCATTGGCCATGACGACCAGAGTCGGAAGCAGAAGCAGCAGTGAAAGAAATCTTGAATGTGACATGGTAAACCAGGGGTTCCGTTTTGACTGCAACAACAGCACCATTGTAGTACCCATCTCACCTGCTCGCGACGTTGTGAAATGACTTGCATCTGGAGCGTTCCCAAATCGGTATGCGTTCTGTACTAGCGTTGCCGCAATTGCCCTGTTGAGGGCCTACTTTTGCAACACCTATACTCACACCAGAACCCGCTCTAGTCCATTCCGCTGCCAGCTTTACTGGTACTGCACTAAGCAATGCAGTACTGACTTTTATCCCACTGTCCCTTTCTTGCAGAGAGCCAAGGCACGTTCAGCCGCTTGCATATTGTCATGACGCAATCCACCAGTGGCAATTAGGGTCTCAAGTGGCTTCATAGCTGGCACCCCGATGCATCCCAAGGCATTCGCTACTGCCTCGAGAATCAGGTAATTTCCGCTATTCCACAAAGCATGCTTGCTTAGGTTGGTAGACAGAATTTGCAGCAGAACGTCAACAACGCGTGTATCGCTAATTGAACTGAGCGCCCTAACAATTGCGACGATTCGATGGGTGTCCCTATAGTCAACGTCTCCACTACCGAGGCAGCCAATCACCCACCGCCCATCCTCGGTTTTACACCTAAGCTCTAGGAGCAGTGCTTCCACTGCACTGGCCCCTACTCCAGCCGCTTCAGCCCATTCCCTTCTCGCCAAAGCATAAGACAACCGCTCTTCATTGGTCTTAGGTTTCCATTGTAACTTCTCAAGCGCGAGAGCAATCTCAGGAACTCGCGACTGAAGCAGGTTTGACACAAGTACAGGAATCGCTTGTTTGCCGCATTCTGTAAGTGCAAGTACTATATTGGTTTTGAAGCGTTCTCCGAGGTTAAACTCCTTAAATATTACAATTCGAAAGATGCTCGCCCCAGGGCTGCTGAGCAAGCTGAACAGCGAATCTAGTGCCCTGCTATCTCCGATCGATCCCAAAGCACAAACGATATCGAGCACTGCCTGAGCCTGGAAACGATTCTTTATGTCCTTAGCATATTGCGCAAGAAGGCGGACGAGTGGGCCGACCGCATCTGCGCATTTAAGTCGCCCGACAATACTCACGGGATTCACGCCATTCCTCTTGGCGCGCCACGGCAAGAAGGGTCACCTCATTGCGCTGGCTGTTCGCCCAAACGGGAGTTGTTCACCGGGGTCGGGCTTCTGGCCCACGGATAACTGCCGGATTGTCGGCAAACCGGGCGCGGCGAAGGCACTTTAGCAGCCGGCGCCTGTTGTGAATGATGGATCTCAGCTTCCCTACCCGCCTCCAGGCTGCCTGCCGATTCAGTGCAACCTAATTCAAACTTGCTGCAACGCAATTCAAATATTACTGTAACTAAATTCCAACAATTCCAGTGGGTGGGCTGGAAGTCGTGGCTTCAGCGTGTAAAATCGCAGTCCAATGCAGCCCTCCGGTGATGTCTCAAGTCTGGCGTGCGAAGAGAATTATCGCCTTTGCCGACGGACACACCAGGTTTCCCTCACATTGACACACCCAGGGTCCCCCTTGCCACTGGACCCACACCGCCGATCGTTAGCGTGTTGGGGATAAAACCGGCCTTGAAACGCCAAAATCGGGTGATTGGGAGAAGATTTTTGGAACTTACGACGGCTCCGAGGCGTCAAGTCCCGGCCGTATAGTATCCGTTGCCGCCCCCAGCCGAATCTGGTCTTTGCCCGTGCCGCAACGAGGTTTTCTGAAGGCGGGCCTGAGATAAACCTTGCCGCTCTCGTCTGGGATCAACAAGATCATCAGAAGGAAAAATGACCGACGCTCAAGAGACCTCTGACGTCTGAGTGAAAGCCACAAGACGCTGACATAACCGGATTGCGGAACCCCCGTTTAGCACTTCCCACAATGTATGGTCCGCCGCTCGACTTGATTGGCAGGGCTGTAGCTGCTGTTCTAGTTGCGGGTATACCTGCAACCTTGAATTTGAAGCGCCCGCCGCTTGGAAAGAAACCTGTGTCCCAATCCCGCACAGTATCGCTGAAGGGAACATCTTTTCTCATTGGGATCTGTCTCCGATTCCGACCGTGTGATCTAACCTCTTGATAACAAGGCATCTTAATTGCTCCCTCCTGGTGTCTGGTGGACATTCACATGCTTTACCCATTTTGTTCCCGAGAGCCATCACCGGCGGGATCTGCAATTGCTAGGGTAGCAGCCACTTCGCCCCTCGTTAGGCTCTCGGGAACCAGGTTAGGTGTTTCTCATGGGAGCCTGTCGGAATCTACTGCGCCACTGCGGAGTGAAGAACCACCGGACGACCCGCGAAGTGTTAGTCCACGCGGGGCCGCGTCTGGTCTGTCGTTACTACAATCAGTCAAGAATCCGGCAGCGCTCGACTGGTCAGCGGCTCATTGGTGACATGAGTGCCAAGAAATAAAGGAGGGTCGCAAGTGCCAGACATTGTCGAAGAGACGATAAAGGCTCGTCGTGCGGCAGACAAAACGCATTCCTTCAAACGAGCGACGGACAGGGACTTGGCAAATCGCCTCCTAGACGCCCTCGAAAGCGTGCATACGGAAAATGTGGCGCTTCAGTGGATCATTAAATATTTTCACAAGGAATTGCCGCTACCGTACCAACTAGACCAGATGATGGCGCGGGCGAAGGGTGACCCACTTGTCGGCGGGCGCATCCATGCACAATTCGCGTCAATACGCGCCCGCATTCGTGAAGACGCCAATTTGGAGCACGTGCTTCGCGAAGCTTTACGGGTGATCCGCCAAAAACGGACGTAATTAAGGGTGGCCGCAACGGTTTTTGTCCATGAAGATTTTGAACTGCTCCCATGGCTCCGCTGGGCTCGTAAGAATAGCACCAGCTTTCTTCGTGCTATCGCAGAAGCGGCATTCTCGGCTGACATCGAACATTATCTGTTGCTTCGGCCAGTACTGCTCGCCCTCAAAAAGATGCATCCAGCAAGGAACTTGTAGCCCCCGACGATTGAGGCCAGTGGATTCCTGCCAACTTACCGAGGTTGCTAGCTGCCTTATTGCAGCGCCACAACATCGATTTCGGGCAGTGCGTCTTTGGGCAACCCCGCAGCTTGAACGGTGGTGCGCGATGGCGGAGCGCTGGTGAAGAATTTCCTATAAACTTCGTTCATGGCGGGGAAATCAGAGATGTTCTTCAAGAACACAGTCGTTTTCACCACGCGATCCATGCTGCTTCCAGCGGTCGCAAGCACAGCGGAAAGGTTTTTCAATACGCGCTCGGTCTGTGCCTTGATGTCGCCGTCGATCATTTTGCCTGTCGCGGGATCGAGCGCGATCTGACCCGATGTGAAGACGAATCCACCCGCTCTGATAGCCTGCGAATACTGGCCGATGGGTTGCGGTGCGTCTTTCGTCAAAACCACTTCGCGGTTGGCCTTGTTCTCCTGTGCGAATCCTGAGAATGCGAACAGCACCAAAGCAATCAGTAGTGTGAGTGACCTGCCCCCCGAAAAATAGTCCAGCGGAAATGTGACTTCTCCATTTACGATGGCCCGCTCAGGGCCAGAGAGGAGGAGTCGTGCGCAAGAGTCGATTTAACGAAGAACAGATCATCGCCATCCTGAGGGAGGCGGAAGCTGGGGCAGCGCCCGACGAGCTGTGCCGGCGGCACGGGATCACACGCGGGAGCCTGTACCGCTGGAAAGCGAAGTACGGCGGGATGGAAGTGAGCGAAGCACGGCGACTGCGGCAACTAGAGGAGGAAAACCGGCAGCTGAAGCACGCCGTGGCCGAACTGCTGCTGGACAAACGAGCGTTGCAGGCGGTGGTCACAAAAAAGTGGTAGGCCCGCAGATGCAGAGACAGGCGGTAGAAGTGATGCGCTCGGAAGCCGCGGTTTCGGAGCGACGCGCCTGCGGGCTAGTAAAGGCACATCGGGCGACCTGCCGGTATCGGCGGCGAAGGGTCGACGATCCGGGTTTGCGAGAGCGGCTGCGCGAGTTGGCTGCGACCCGGCGACGGTTCGGCTATCGGCGGCTGAAGATCCTGCTAAAACGCGAGGGCTTCGCAGCCAACCATAAACGAGTGTACCGGCTGTACGTGGAGGAGAAGCTGGGGCTACGGCGGAAGCGAGGACGGCGGAGGGTGCCGACGACCGCCGCACGCATGCCCCTGAAGCTACCGGTGCGCCCCGACGAGGTCTGGACCATGGACTTCACGCAGGATGCGTTCGCCAGTGGGCGCAAGTTCCGAACCCTGAACTTGATGGACGGCTTCACCCGCTACGCGCCGCGCATCGAGGTGGACACCTCGTTGCCAGGTCAGCGCGTGGTGCGGGTGCTGGAAGAACTGAAGCGAAGAGGTCGCAAGCCGGAGGCGATCGTGATCGACAACGGGACCGAGTTTACCAGTCAGGTGGTAGATCAATGGGCTTACGAGAACCAGGTGCAGCTGCATTTCATCACGCCCGGACGGCCCATGGAGAACGGCTTCATCGAGAGCTTCAACGGCAAGTTCCGCGACGAGTGTCTCAACGAGAACTGGTTCATCGATCTGGCTGACGCGCGGGAGAAAATCGAGAGCTGGCGCTGCGACTATAACCAAGTGCGGCCGCACTCGGCTCTCGGGTATCTTACCCCGGAGGAATTCGCAAAATCGTGGGCGACGAGGAACTGTGGAAAAGACGCGGGCGGCGCCCGCTTGGAAAACGCTGCGCGTTTCCCACTTTCCCACAGCCTCGACGGCTATGAGAAGGTGGTTACGAACGTAGCGCTGGAGAACCCAAACCCGGAGAAAGTCTCATTATCCCTGGACTAAAGATGGGGGGCAGGTCATGAGCAGCTTCTTCATCGCAGCCTCCTTTTGTGCAAATCCCTAAATCAGGATTTCCATTTTGTCCCAGCCGTGAGCGAGTATGCTTCCGTTCCCCTTGAGAAACAACCCATTTCTTCGCTCAAGTGACACCCTCGACGGCGTGCTGATGCCCTTTGAGCGGATTCACCCAGAGGGGATCGGGAAGGCTTGGTGGGATCAGATTTGGGCTGGGTTTTTGGCAAACAGATTATCCTGGTTCACTGCTGTCCGGTTAACTGGCAGGGTGCTGGCTGCAAGTAACAGCTGCGCAACAAGTTGAAGCCATTTCGGGCTTGCCGCGATTTGAACGCGAGGAGAGCCGACAATGGCTCATGAATCAGGGCCGCACCGTCTTCTCGCAGTTGATCAGCTTTCTTCCCGACCGGGAGTTCCGTCGTTGCGTCGCGCATTATCAGGGCGACCTCCGGCTGCGCGGCTGCACCTGCTGGGACCAGTATCTGGCGATGGGCTTCGCCCAGTTGACCTATCGGGAAAGTCTGCGCGACATTGAAGCCTGTTTGGGTTCGTTGCAGTGCAAGCTGTGGGTTGCCGGAGCCATGCCATATTACCTGAACGCGGTGCAGCGCGATTACATCATCCCGGCTGGCAAGCGTGCAGGTCTGGGCGAATCCGTTGGCTGGCATACCTTCTGGCACACGTACCGTACCTGGATGGACGCAAACGGTACGCCTCTCGGGATACAGCAGGATTTGATGCGGCACGCCAACATTACCATGACCACGAAGTACGGCAGTTCCATGGCCGAGGGGATGCGGGCAGCTAACAGCGCAGTAGTCAGGATGGCTATTCCGTGATTCGGGTAATTTGACCGCGTTGACCGCCATTCGCCTCTAAATTATTGAAAACATGGCGGAGAGACAGGGACAAACTACCCAAGGCAAGAGTCCGGCGGGTAAGTAGTTGATTCACGTAGTACTTACCAGACTACGACTCCATACCGATTTTTCCATAGCTCGAATATAGCTCGTTTTCTCGAAAAAACGGTATTAGCCATTAAGGGATTAAGGAGCCCCTTTTCTCGTGGCAAACCAAACAGTCGCGTTGTTGCGCTACGCTAAAATACCCGGACTCGGTTGGCGTCGTGGACGAGCCGTCGTAGGCAAAACTGGGAAAATAAAACCCGATTACATGCTGATCGGCAAGGGCAACGATAAGCAAGAAATCAATGCGCCGGAAGGACACTACGAGCTTCGCTACTTCGAAGGCCAACAGCCGCGATACAAGGATGTGGGGAACGACCCCACCGAGGCGCTGGCCGAGCTTGGCCGTGCTAGCCGGGAACTGAAATTAAAAAACTCAGCCGACGCCGCAGGGTACATCCTTCCCGCCCTCCCACAGGTCAAGCGAAAACCGCTCACCGAGTATGGGAGCGAGTTTCTCGAACTGAAACGAAGCCCATCGCTCGGGCTTTCATCCGATGCCATTAATCTCTATACGAACATTGTCGAAGAATTTGTGCCCGGTTGCGGAAAAACCCTTCCCGAAGACATCACAGAGGCGGACATCATCCGCTATTGTGACGCTTTGGATAAGCGCTATGCTGACCGGACTCGTGCTACGCGCTACACCAGTTTGCGCGGGTTCCTTTTTTTCTGCGGACTGGAACCCAAACGCCTCATCACGAACTCGGTACACAAACGATTAAAAACGTACGAAAAGAAAAAGGTGCGCTTTTACAGCGCGACTGTAATCACTGGTTTGCTCGCCATCTGCGACCGATATCATCACGCGATGTTCGTTGTCGCACTGCTTACTGGCATGCGTATCAACGAGTTAGCACACCTGCTGTGGCGACAAGTCGATTTCGACGCGAATGTTATTCGCCTTGAGCACTACGACATTTTTCACAAGGGCAGGCTGATTCACTTCAAACTGAAAGATGGCGAAGCGAGGGATATACCTCTGTTTCCGACGCTCCGAACCGTGCTACTCCGGTGGCGCAGAGAGCGACCAGATGCTGTATTCGTCCTTGGGACGCATAGTGACTTGCCGAATGTCAAGATGCTTGACGCAGTGAAGCGCAAGGCGAGAAAGGCTAAACTGAACTGCGGCCTCTGTTCCGGCTGTGCCACTCGCGATGAATGCCACCTCTTTCACATACATTACTTTCGCTCCAGCTTTGCCACATACGCATTAACCCGGAACGACATCCGCAAGGTGCAGGAATGGATGGGGCACTCCGATTTAGACACGCTCGCCAAGTACCTCGGCCTTGGAGCGAATTGTCCTAAGTGGCTGTCCGAGCTTTATGTACTGCCGACCTCTGATTCGCGGGAGGAGTCCGGGGGGTTACCTCCCTCCATCGGCACGCCCGGTGCTCTGACAGAGGCAATCCAGTAAGAGAACCGCAAGGGATACGCCTCAATGCGAGTTGAGGCTTATCGCATTTTCTTGCGAAGCTGGTCGGCGAGTGCCTTACCATACACTCGGACGCAAGTGCCGATGTTAAATGCGGGAATCTTTTTAGATGCCGCTTGTTTATATAAAACCTTGGTTGAGATATTTAGCAGGGGAGATAGTTCGCCGATAGTCCACGACGCCTTGGTTTCCAATATTTCCAATAAATCCATCGTTTTCGCCTATAATCCTTCCTCCTTTCTCAGTACCGTAGCCTTTAATTGATCGTAATTATTAACAAACACAGTTGTGGGTGCCGAAAGCAACGGCAGCTACTTTCACGGGATCAGCCCGGCGATCTTGTCCGGCCATTTTGGCGGGTTGTTTCACAACTATGGTCATTTCTTTTCCGGGCAGGTCCTCATGTGGTCTAGCCATTCGCGTGTCGAGGGTTGCATCTGGCGGCACCACGGGCAAGCACAGGCTTGGGCTTACGCCCTGCCCCCGCTCTGGCGCAAACTCCCACCTCGGCCATCCTGCCTATCGGGGCACAATGCAAAATGCTCTCGCCACAAACGGGTTGACGGTTGCAGTTCGCGGCACCAAGGACAAAGTATGGGTATGGGCTTACGTCCCGCCCCCGCTCTAGCACCACCGCTGTGTTTTGATTTGTTCCACGAATCAATCCAATAAGAAAGTCGCGCTTTAGCGATCTCTACGTATTCGGACTTAAGCTCGATCCCTGTGACCCGAGCCCAACCCGCCCGCAATCCACCGATCATCTCGCTCCCGCTCCCGCTAAACGGAACCAACAAACGAGCAGCGTTACCAGTCCCATCCGATGCGGTCGGTTTAATTAAGGTTGCGAGCCAATCAGCCACATCCAGTGGCTTCACGGTCGGATGTGGATTCTTAATGGTCAGACCAGCATTTCTTTCCTTCTGGGAGGCTTTTGAGCAAAAGAAATAACGGCTCATCTCTTTGTCCAGATTATCCCCAAACGCACCTGATGCGAATAAGAGATCACTCGGCCAGCGGCCTGTCACAATTTGTCCCGCTTGTTTATCGTCACTGCCGCTAATACTGGGGGCGCATACCCCACTCTGAACCTTCAGTATTGTTGGCACTTTTATTCCAGCGGTCTTCGGTGCCGATGCGACAGCCATCAATATTCAGTGGCAGCATCTTACCGCTCTTACGGGCTAAGATAATTGGTTCCCATGCAGGTTTGAGGCAAGACTTTGCCTTTGGGAAGCCACTGCTATACAGCCACACCAGAACTCCCCTTAGTTCAAACCCAACGTCTTCCAGAGCCACCATCAAGCGGTGATGGGTGCGCGGATGACCAAAGGCTAACAAATAAGCGCCGGGTGTTAATACGCGGTAAACCTCTTTCCACATCGATACATTGAATGCAATACCACTGGAATCCCACTCACGTCCCATGTACTTTAGTTCATAAAGAGGGTCAGTTAGGCACCCATTAAGGGTGTTGGCAGGATATTGTGCTAACACCTTCAAAACATCCCCATGAATAAGTTGATACATGCCTATATTATATTAAGCAAACCGAAATTTGGGACAAACACGCTACTATGCTGGGCTTTTAGGGGCTCGGTGGATGGAAATAGAAGGAGGAAGGGGGTATATTTTACTACCCGACTCCTATTAATTCACGACTACATCACCTCGTCGATTTGTGCGGTTCTGAGGAATAAGAAACCAACAATCTGCAAGGCACCGATCATCGCGGTAGTGCCGCAGTTTCGCAATTGCCGTTCCACCTCGCCGCCCCGTTGTCACCACAACATCTTACGGGCGCTTTAATTGCCTTAATCTAAACCCCAACAGGTTGCGATTTCTGCTTGCGGAAAGGATCGGGCATGAGAATAACCGCTATGCAAATAAATATTGAGGTATTTGTATTTCAATACATGATCCTATTAAAGCTGTCGGTATTAATCCAACAGACCGCGAATTAGTCGCGCTCGGATTGGAGAATCGTAGTGAATTCAAATTTAGAGGATGATGATCTTGAAATTACACCGCCTAACACTTCCACCCGACAAACCAGCACAACCACCACTAAAGCAGCGCCGACCGCTATCGACGACTTGGACGTCAGCTTCGGCGATCCGAAACTGATGGTTAAGGGGGACGGCTTGGCTCGGTTCCGTCCCGAAAAGAACAAAGCAATACGTTTTGCCTTTCTTCCCATCGAGATTGCGGGGAAGCCAAAAAGCGCCAAATCGCATTTTATCGATAAAAAAGGCACCTATCGTTGTCTTACGAAGGGCGAAGACCTTGCGTTTTGCTGCTCAACGGGCTTGGAGGCGCGTACCCATATCGTCGCCCCAGTCCTGCGATACTCAAACGCCGACCCCAGTACCGGAAAACTGGACAAAGATGTGCCCATCAAATGGGAGTTGGGCTACATCGACATGTCGCAGGTCAACTACCGTCAAGTGTGCAGCCTTCCCGACGAGGACTCCGATGTGTATAGCATCGATCTTATTATGTTCCACGCGAACCGCGCCTTTGGATACGAGTTCAGTCGCATCTCAGCCAAAGCGAGGTGGTTACTTGATGGCCAAATTAAAGCTGCGGTAGGACAATCCGCAAAACGGATGTTTTTACACGACGGCGGCAAAAAGCTAGCAAGCAGGCTGGGAAAAACAGCCAGCTTGTTGGAGTGGCGCAATCTGATATCTTCCGCAGCAAACAACGCGGAGGACGCCTCATTGTCCGATATCGACGAATTGAATTAACCTTCCAAACCCGAGGTGCCACGCTAGCCTAAAACGTGGCACCGCATTACTTGGAAAATACGCTTCAATTAAGCCGTCCTATTAGACCTCCCGCCTAATATTTATTTTCTAACCCCCTTCTCAATTGAGACCAGTTAGAAGTGCGGTAACTGCTTCATGGCGTGACGGTTACATATGTTTGACAGTTTACGAGTTTTTTTACGCTTTTGGAGTATTAGATATGAGACCTATTAAAGGAGGCTCTTCTATGGGCGGCATTGAAAAAGACATTCCGCTACCCGAACCGCGAGTGGACTATAGCGCGGTGGGGCAACTTGAAATTGGTGAGTCCACTACCTTTGAAAAGCGAAACTATCTGCGAGTAGCTGCCGCTTTGCGTTACCGGAGCCAGACATCCGCTAAGAAATATCTGGTCAGGAATGTTGGCGGTACTGTGCGCGTTTGGCGGGTGGCGTGATGAGCACAGGAAAATGGACTGATCCCGCCTTCCCGCGTAAAGAATGGAGGTATGCAGATTACCGCGAGTTGGAAGGCCGCACTGCGATTTGTGAAGCGTGTGAATCGCGGCAAATTCGCTTCCAACATCTGTTGACCCACCGCACCGGACTTTCTTTATGGGTGTGCGGCGAATGTGGTTGTGAATTGTGCCCCTATGGTAACGCCATACACGCGGTCGAAGCGAAAATGCGTTCCGATGCCGCCGACCGTGCCAGCCGCACCCTCGTGGTTCCGGGGATAAGTTGGATCAGCACGCCGCCCGACTGGTTCCTGCCCAAGAACAGCCCGCTTGAACTTCGTCAAACCTCACCCTACACCATGTTGACGATTTTACCGTGTCCTAATCCTATCGCCATGGATTTTCGCATTACGGGGGCGGGAGGCTGGGTAGGTGGAGGGGACAAACGTGGCACGTTGTTTGGCTGCGCAATTTACAAAAATCACTATGGCAAACCCTGCGAGACATTTCCCAACATAGGTTTTGGTGCAGTCTTGCTGCGTCACGAAGACATTGCTGCCATCGATAAACTGACGCACGGCAAGCGGAGCAGTTATACCGTGCTGGCAATAACGGAATTCGGCGAGTCGCCGCGTGTTATCTGGAGGGAGGTGGGTGCCGCAACCTATAAAAGAAGCTCAGCCTTTCTTACCCGTTGTGCCGCTGAGTTTATGGATGAAGGGCTCAACTGGAAGCTGGATAAGGTAATGGATGCCTCGATGCCTGACATGGAAGATGAGCCTCCGTGGGCTGACTTCGAGGAATTGTTATGAGCAGCATCAGGGAGGTTCTCGCAAAAGAAGGAATTGAATGGCGCAGCCGAATGGACTGCCCCCGATGCAAGGCGACCAAGAAGGTTACGGCCAATGAGGGCACTGGGTTCGCAAAGTGCTGGAAATGTAATGCGGCGTGGACGGAATCGGGACAGGCAAAGGGGATTGCATGGAGTAATGAACTGGTGCTGAAGATCGCCGAACAATGCCAAGCGCATCTACCTAACTCGTCCCTCGCCATGGAGTGGTTAACGGGGAAACGCGGCCTTCCGAAGGATACCAAATGGCTACAGGCGCATGCGCTGGGAGCGATGCCGAAGCATCTGGATATCTCTACTGCTTTTCGCACGACCAAGGAGAGATTCGAGCAAGAACGAGATGAGGCATACGAGGCATGTGGTGATGAGAAGGCCATGAAACAGTTGGAACTCCGCTTCGAAGCGGAAGCAGTGGGGCAGACTTGCCTTTCCGCGATGCCCAACGTTTCTTCTGTGCCGTAGACATTCTTTTTCTCGCTGCTGCGCTTATTTTGCGCTTGGCTGGTGCTGCTGCCACCTGTTTCGCCTTAGGACGGCGACCACGTCTGGGGTGCGATGGGTTCAATCCTTCGAGCCCGGCGATGAAGAAGAAGTTGTCTGCTCTGATGAAGGCGCGTTGGGCTGCGAGGAAGAAGGCTGGTGCTACGGCTTTGTAGAACCGTCTCCGAGTTAGATGACAGCATCCGCCTTTAGGAGAGACAAATCGCGTCTCTTGAGCCGAGACATTGAACTGGTGCTGCTGTAGGAGCCCATGATGTCCATGTTCAATCGAGGTCTGCACCGCTGCACAAGAGTCTGGCAGATGAGAAACTATGGCAATTACAAACGCACAGCGTGCGGTCGCAGAACAGCGGCAGTGGCTGGCTGCACGTGACACGGCTTCGCAAATCCGTCTTGTCGCCGGACCGGGGACAGGAAAAAGCAAAACCATAGAGAAGCGTGTTGCGCACGTTTTAAATGGAGGTGCGACTCCAAAGAACGTTTACGCGATTTCTTTCACAGTTGCAGCTTCCAAAGAACTGCGCGAGAGAACAACAGCGTTTTGCGCTGGCCAGCCCTGCGCAGCAACAGCAAACGGTATTCACGTCTCCACGATGCACTCGCTGGCTCTGCGCATCTTGCGGTCTGCAAATCTACTTACCGTTCTTTATCCGCACGATCCTGTTGTCCTCGATGATTGGGAACGCACGCACATTTACGACCTAGAGCTTGCTAACGCTCTCGGGCGGACGCCGGGGCGTGCTGCGGAGATTCGCCTCGCGCACGATGCAGCATGGCAAACTCTCAATCCGCAGTTCCCTAATCAAGCAGCCATCACCGCCGCCGAGATTCAAGGCTTCGACGCCTTTCACTCAACCCGAACGAACTTGTATTCTTGCGTTCTGCCCGGTGAATTAGTGTTTCGGTGCATGGATGCAATCAGGATGGGACAGATTCAACCAGTCCAGCTTCCTGCCATTGAGCACTTGATAGTGGACGAGTTCCAAGACCTCAATGCCTGCGACCAAGAATTTGTATCGCAGTTGGCAGGCCGGGGTGCTGTGCTGTTTATCGCAGGTGATGATGACCAGAGCATCTACTCGTTCAGGCATGCTGATCCGAGCGGTGTGGTCAACTTCAACGTTAGGTATCCGCAGTCTGTCACACACACTCTGTATGAGTGTTTTCGATGTACGGCAAACGTTCTCAACCCCGCAAGTGCAATGATTGCCGTCAATCCCGGAAGATTAACAAAGAACCTAACGTCGCTGTACCAAAATGCGACCCCTCCGGTCTTGGGGCAAACGATGGTCTGGTCGTTTGCTGCGGAGCAAGATGAAGCCGCCGCAATTGCCGAGTCTTGTCAGCAGCTAATCAATGCTGGGATGGCAGGACACGAGGACGACATCGTGATCCTGATTTCTGATAGGGGACTTCAACTAGGATTGTTAGCACAATCGCTTGGTAATTTGGGTCTTCCTTATGACCCTCCGAGGGCTGAAGCACTGACCCATGATGAAGGGATTCGAGCGGTCTATTGCATGCTGCGAATAGCGAGAGACCTCTCAAAGGCGCAACCGGATTATGTTGCACATCGTGGGCTGCTCTGTCTCCTGACAGGCGTAGGCGCGACGACAGCCAAAGGAATTGCAGACGCCTGTGTTACGCATCACCAGAACTTTCATGACCTGTTCTATTTGGCTGTAGCTCCACACTGGCTGAATGGCAGGCAATCGAGTGCCGTGGCACGTGTGAGTGCCATCGGTCAGGCAGTTACCGGGTGGTCGCTGACGGACACACTATCTACAAGAGCGGCGGATGTTGCTCAGCAACTTGGTGTTGTGTTCACTGGTACACAAGCAGGAACAAAGATAGCCTCTTGGACGGCTCTGGTCACTTCACTCCCGGATGGAATGATGCTGGAAGAGTTGCTCAGCTTCTTCTCCGCCGATACGGACTCTGATCGGCGACTGGTGCTGGACGCGGTGAATCAGCGACTGGGTGCGGCGCCTGTTCCGGTCGCGCCTCTACAGAAGAGAATTCGTATCCTCACGATGCATGGGGCAAAAGGACTTAGTGGCAAGGTGGTCTTCATACCGACCGTGGAGCAAGGAATCATGCCGAGCCTTCGTGCGATCCATGCGACTGGATTGCTCATCGAGCACCGGAGGCTGTTTTACGTGTCGGTTACGCGTGCAATGGCAGCATGCATAATCAGCCATTCGGCATTACATACAGGGGCGACTGCGTTTCGTTTACGCCAGCAGCCGCGAGTTATGCTCCCCCGCTCGCAGTTTCTAAACGAAATGCATATTCCCAGCGCCAATCGTACACAGGGGCTAACTGCAGCAGAAGCGGCTCAAATTGTAGCCGACATTGCGAACCTGTGATGTTGATATCGTGCATCCTGCCCCACCAACTCACAGCGGAAAAATTGTACCCCTCCGCAAATTTGCGCTCGCTTGGAGACGGCTGACCGTCAGTTCCCAAATGTGCTCATCGGCATGACCGATTCCCCTAATCCTGCGCTTCGTGAACTCGCGGTAGTACCCCCCTAAATCGGGACGCACATTTCTCTGGAGTCCCACATAAATGACTGTCCTAACTCCAGAATTTAAAGCCCTGAGTATCGTTTTACGGACAAATCTGTCGTCATGACACGGGCGGCAAAGCATCACCACAGCGTTGTTGTCGAAGGTGTACTCGGTGCTGTCGCCCTGAATGACGGGAAGTTCGGCTTCGGCTCTGGGCGCGAGATCAATGGCTATCACGTGTAGTCCGGCTTCGGCTAGCGCCTTGCCGACATGCCCTATACCCGAGCCTACGTCGTAAATGAGTTTTCCGCCGAACCGGGCTTGCATCCATTTCACAAACACAGGGGTAGGACGAAAGTATCTGCGTTGGTCTTGGGAAAGCGGCTTCCTTCCATCGGCATCGCCATTGGTGATTGTTGGCATCCCTATTCACCTCTCGCGAAACGACGCCAGCTTTGGGGCGCCAGCGTCGAATGGCAGAATCAAGTTGACGGTCGGAAGAAGCAGCGACAGTTACTTTTTGGGGATCAACAGGCCGGGGTCTGCAGAATTTATGGAGACGATTTGGCCGCTGATCCCCTTCCTCGTGACCTGCTGGTGGCCATTGGTACTGCCCAACAGGTTATCGTGCATATCGCGGACAAGCTTTAGGTCGTTGCTGAATCCGCTCGTGATGCTGCCAATCAATTTGCCGCCATTGCCGTTACGGATGTACTTCTTCTCTAGCATATTTAGTCCTCCTACTATCAATTATATGAAGCGAGATCAAAAAAGGGATAAGTTTACAAGCACTGCTTCAAATTTTTATCTGATCGCTGGGAAGCATACGAGCGTGGGGTGGGAAAAGCAGCATGAGACTCTAAACCCGCAGGGGGGAAGCCTCCCGTGCCTACAGTCGGACTTCGCGAGGCTCCTGCGGGCAACCCTAAGGAGGGTCTCGGCGAGTATCCACGAACTCCAGATTCGTGTCTGTGACGGAAATCACAGGATAGAGGTTGTCCATAGGGCATTCATCTACCTTCCAAGGTAGAAAGTAGTCCTGCCTCAGTTTCCGATACCGCCAACAAGATAAATCATGCGTTCCTCCTAAATTCGAAGGTGGTCAGTATAATATGCATGGGGTTCTGCCAATGAAGAGGGTCGCACTGTACATGAGGGTGTCGAGCCTAGACCAGAGACCCGAAACTCAGCTTTATGATTTGCAGCAATTGGCCTCCCAGAGGGGCTACCAGACCGTGAAGGAGTATGAAGATCGGGTTAGAAGTGTAAAGGCGAGGAGACCAGCACTGGAAGACCTTCTGGCCGATGCTCGTCGGCATCGGTTCGATGTGGTTGTTACCTCTTCTCTCACCCAGATGGCGCGCTCTATACGCCATGTCCTCAAGGTCATCGATGAGTTAAATCGACTTGGAATCGGTTTTATTTCGTGCCGAGAAAATATCGACACGTCGGGGTCGCTGGCTCGGGAAATGGCGGCTATGGTCAGCGGACTTTCTGAATTGCACCGTGACCTAACAATCGAAAATGTAAGAGAAGGAATGCGGCGGGCGAGGCTCGATGGGGTTCGCATAGGCAGGAAGCCTCTGGATGTAGATAGGGCTGGCCTCATTCAAGATCGGCTGTCGGGAATGAGCTTGACCGTGGTCGGCAAGAAGCATGGGGTTTCGCGGGGAACTGTTTGCCGACTGGTGAAGTTGGCTGGTGGACAACCAGAAAAACTCTCACCCTACACAGGCGAGCCCCTCAGCCTCGGTGCCTCTGCATAAGAAGCACCCTAATCTGCCGTCCCTTTTCTGTTGTGAACTACGGAGGACTATGCGAGCCGCACTTTACGCCAGAGTTTCTACTTTGAACGGTCAGCACCCAGAGATGCAATTGAACGAACTCCGCGAGTACGCCAATCTCCGTGGTTGGGAGATCAGCGGGGAGTACGTAGATGAGGGGGTTTCAGGCTCCAAGGAATCGCGGCCAGCACTGAACCGCCTTATGGCAGACGCTCAGCGGCGGAAGCTAAACGTTGTCATTGTTTTGAAAATTGATCGTTTTGGAAGGAGCCTTAGGCACCTCGTAAACACACTCGCCGTCCTCGAATCCTGCAATGTGGCGTTCATCAGTATCCGCGACAACCTCGATTTGAGCACCGCGTCTGGGCGGCTGATGTTCCAGATCATCGGTGCGATGGCTGAGTTCGAAAAATCCCTCATTCAAGAGCGCGTCTGCTGCGGACTAAAGAACGCTCGCGCTCGTGGCAAACAACTTGGACGCCCACGACGCATCGTAGATAGTGATCGCGTGCTCCTCATGAAGGCGAAAGGGATGTCCCTGCGGAACATCGCCGACGAGTTGGGGGTCGGCTATAGCACCGTCCGCATGCGCTTGGCGCAGGTGAGCTAACCCCAACTCGGGGTGGTTTTGGCGGCGAAGCGGCAGCTTCGTGCTTCGGACGGGTAGGTTACGACTTGGCCTCCCTTGAAAAGGGCCGCAAGGTGTTGAAACAGCAAGGGCCAGCCACGTTCCCCTTTTCATGCTTGATTGTGACGGGAACCGTCATGCTGAACCTGTTAACAACAGCTATAATCGCTGGGTTACCGTTTATGAAGTTAGAAAGCTTCCTCATCGCGTTGCTGCTTAGCTTGGCAGCTTCGAGTGTCTTCGCACAGGAAGAACGCTGTGGACCCCACGAGTTAAGCGCAAGTCTTCCCCTTGCCAACCGTGCCTATTCTGACGCGATGATTCTAAAGCAAGACCTCACTGAAGACGGCCTTGAGGTACAGTGCGTACTCCAGTCCAAGTGGAGCAGACTGTTCTACACTCCGAAGGGGGATAACGCAGCTGCCTTGTTCAGGACCGACCACGGCGACTTTGAGGTTCTTCTTCTCCCGAAGCCATTCGTATTCGACCTCCTGACGGTGAACGAGCACAAGAACGGCAAATCTTACAGTTACTCCTTCAGCGGCGACCCAACATCCTACACGCACATCGAAAGCGTCCGTCGTATGTATTTCGTAAAGCGCGGCAACAAGATGTTCGAAACGGATGATGCTGCGCTCGCTGCGAGATTAACCAATGCTCCCGTGCGATAGCTGTTGATAAATCCCCATCCCGTAAGTTAAAGAGGACAGGTGAGCTAAAAACCCCCCGCTCAGGTAGTCCATCGAAACCCCCAATCAAAAGGATTTACGGCAGCGGTTCTGGCGAGCGTTAAACACATGTTTTGCGTTGGATCACTGACACGACATGGGTACAGAATGACGTGGCTCACAACCGCCTTCAGTGAGAGGGGCGGACGGTAACCCGCCAACTACGATCTGTACGGAAGATGACTGATATCGAAGTAAATCTGAAGCGGATCGCCGTTCGAGAATTCAATGTCCAGACGGTCATACATGTTTCCCTCTTCGTCTCGGTTAAGCCGCGCCTGACTCTGACCTCTCCAATCAGAGCCCATTTTCCCAAACATGTAAGCAAGATACCAATATTCCCCCAAAACTATGGGTTCCGCCTCCCTTTTGTGAATGACCACTCGGGGGAGTACTGGCTGTATACGCAATGCGGTTTCTTTTGTCAGTCCACAGCCACCGACATAAGTCACGATGACTTGCCCTTCTTCTGCAGTTGCCTCACCTTGTTCTTGGATGTGCTTCCATTCCTCGTGGAATCCTGCCGCCCCCCCAGAACCATCCGCATAGGCGTCGTACAATCTCCCGAAATTGCTCTGCCCCGCTCTGCTGAATGCTGGCTCTTTCTGGATGGTCAAGAAGTCACCGTCCCTTCGAGCCATGAGTAGCATCTGTATCGGAAAATACAATTGCCTGATGAGATTCCGCCTCAATATCTTCGCTTCGTGCATTCGTTGCACGACCGTAAACACACAGTCCTCAGCCTCACATTCGGAGTGCGGCCATGCCCGTGGCACGGGACGCCATTTTGAGGCGATATGCTCGTCCCAGCGGCCAGCAGCAAAACACGTAATTCCGATTTGAAACCATTCGTCAACTGTGAGATCGAATCTCGGCTTACTCTGAACCTGCCTTGAAGAAGGCATCGATAGAAGTTGAAATGCGGAAATGAATTCCTTGAGCTTCTCTTCCGCAATTGTCCTGAGCTTTTTGTCGCTCTCGAAACGGTCTGGGTGCCACACTTTCGCGAGGGTACGAAATACGTCCTTTATCTCATCGTCACTCGCCCATACTCAAGCCCAAGCACGTGGAGCGCAGCACACCTATCGCATCGGCTGCCACCCTTAAGTATCGGGTCACCGCAAGCGCAGGCATCTGCCATCTGACTGTCCATAACACTACTTCCCCTGCCGTCCTCGTGAGGAAATATCCCCTTCCGAGAGAGCGAGCCTTTGCCGCCGAGATTCCCAGCAGCCTATTTCAAGAAAAACCGCCTCAGTTCATCAAAATTCCGACAACCGGAGCGAGCCGTAAACAGAACAGTATTTCACGCCTTCGCACGGTGGTTGGTGACAGAAATCACAGCTATTGGGGATGCGCGGGGTCACAATCAGCCGAGCGCCAGTTGTCGCTGGAGCGCACATGGCATATTGCACCGATAGGCCATTGACAGGAGAGTTTATGGAAACAGATCAGAGCGAGACGCACCAATCCGACGGCGACAAGGCCTCTCTCGCGAACCTTACAAAGCGTCAGGCGGAAGTTATCAAATGTCGCAAGAAAGAGCAGAGGAAGTACCAAATACTCTTTTTTCTTGGTATTTTTTTGCTGGGGGGGATTCCCGTCGCGTATTTCTTTTTGCCAGTCTTTGGAATTATTCCGAAGATGGGGCTTATTCCCATCGCCCTCATATACATGGTACTTCCATGGATGATGCTGCCAGCCAGTCGCCAGCAACGGCGAAAGTTTGATGACGAGCTTCGGGAGCTAGAATTTCAGATCGATCTTCAGCGGTTCCACGTCAGCAATATCGAAATCCGCGCTGAAAAGATTCTCCACATTAACGATTTCCAACTCCGACGTTATTACGATCTGAATTTGAGCCAGAACTACTGGGTATTTGGCTTAGGTATCTTTTGCATTTGTCTTGGAGTTGTGATCATCGCTGCTTCTCTTTACTTGGTGCTTTTGTCGCCGAAGGAAGACCCCCATACGCAGAATGTCACAGCGATCCTTGGTGGCACTGGTGCTCTCTTCACCAATGTCATTGCAGCCATTTATCTGAAGATGAACACTGCCGCGTCTGACAACCTTGCTGCTTTTCATACAAAGTTGGTGCAGAGCAACCGACTACTGCTCGCTAATCTGCTCGTGTCAAGAATCGAAAATCCCGAGAAGCGTGGCTCCACACTCGCCGCTTTAGCGGTTGGATTGGTCGGGAATCCAAGCGAGGTAACCTCACCGCCACGGTAGCAGTCTCTCTATCCCCAATGGGCAGCGATCCGCAAGAAGCTGGTGCTGGAGGGTGACAGTCTGGCAAAGCCGCCTCCCGGATTTCGATCCAGACCATCGCTTCATCGAAGACCTCAAGATGAAGGACTTCGTGATCTCGATTGCGTTCACGGAAGAGCAGGTGTGCGGTCAGAAATTCCTGCGCGATTTCGCTACTGCCTGTTGGAAAATGTCGCCGATGGTTTACGACGAGGGCTCTGGGATTGAAATATCAGCGGCAGGACTTGGGGTCTTGCCAAGGATTTCCTCAGCATCTCGCACCAGTCTGCTTTCGCGAAGCTCCGCATCATTCTTGTTCGCTTCGCGGACGCGATCCTTGAAAGCCTTCACTCTCTTGTGTATGTCTACGAATGGGTTTGTATACTGCTGATCCTTCAAAATGTTTTACTCCTTCTTCGGTTTCGACCCTTTGGAGCAACGGGTAAGTTGCGTTGGTGTTTTTCCTGTAGCCGCGCTCGACAAAACTTGGAATGCACATCCTCTGCGATTTCCAAGAATCCTGCGGTTGCGCACTTCACGGTGGCGAAGCATAGCGTGCAGAGGCTTTCGGTTTCGGACTGCTGCGTGAATCTTGGGGTAATTTGGTCGTTCTCGGATGCGGACACAGACACCCCCGAAAATCAACTAGGAACGTGATTTCTCTAGCCTCACAGTCCCATCTTACGGATGACCTTGTCCGATGCGATCAGCCTACGCTCCAAGTGAGATTGCGGACGGATGCCACCTATGGCAAGTTCGCACCGCATATGGGGAGCCGCACCACATGTAGGGCAGCGCACTGTCAAGGCTTGGGTTTCAATAAGAGTGCCGGATGACATGCCAATATTATTGATGCGGCAGGGCATGAAGTCTGGTCAAAATTGAGCAATCTCGAAAAAACTGGCAGCACCACGGATGGGCGGGAATTCGAAGCGATTGAGCAAAATCCTGAGAAGCCGAGCAGGTGGGGACAACTGGAGGTTGGTTGAATTCACAACGAGGGCTCTGGGGCTGGAATATTAGCGCGAGGCGTTAGGCTCTTTGTCGAGGATTTTCTTGGCTTCCTGCATCAATCTGCGTTCGTGAAGCTCCGCCGAAAAATTGAGCGCAGCCGTTTATCGCAACGGCCACCAGCAAACCCGCATCACTTAGCCAGTAGGTGAGCGACGGCATCGAGCAATACATCCGCTGGCTCACATTTCATCAGGAACCCATCCGCGAACTCCAGTCCATCAGGCTCCTCAGCAGCGGCTGAGACAATGAGAATGGGAACTTCGGGCTTCAATTGTTTCATTTCACGGGCAATCTCGGTTCCTGACTTGCCGCTTAGAAAATGGTCGGCGATCACCAACGCGATGTTGTGCTGCTTGAAAAGCTCGAAGCCAGTCTCCGCCGTGTTAGCGGTCAGGACGTTGTAACCAACGCTGGCGAGTAGAAACTTTTTGACACGCAGCGCGATGTCAGCATCGTCAATGCACAATATGAGTGGAGGCTTCGCCGAGTTCATGGCCGCTCCTAATCTGCCCGAGAAAACATGCAGGCGTGTGCGTTTATCGGTTCTATGCGCCAGCCAGCTTTTGAACGGCAGGCATATTCTGGATCAGCAAGGTGGAACCGTGAATTTCCGCAATGCGCTGCTTGCGAAAATTGGCCAGAGTGCGGGTAACTGTCTCACGCGACATGCCGATGATTTGCCCGATCTCATCATGTGTCAACGCCACCTTGATTCCGTGAGCCGTGGCCACGCCCGAATCGTCATGCGACCACTCCAGCATCAAGCGGGCAATTCGCTGGGGTGCTGAGTTCATTGTGAACGAGCGAAGCTGCTGGTACGCCTGTTGGCACTCGCGGCTTAGCTGTATTGCTGAGTGCATGCAGGCATCAGGGTGTTCCGTCAGAAAGTTTCCGCAGTGGTCTCGTGCGGGATTCCAGAGATGGCTGCGTTCAACCCTAACACCTCCCCGGGCTGAGCAACCTTTAATATCAGCGTCTGGCCTTCATTCGAAGTGGCTGATAATTTCACGCGGCCTTTACAGAGAATGTAAATGCCACGGCATACTTGCCCTTCCACGAACAGAGTTGCGCCAGCCGGATGCGCGAGCGTGAACTTTAGGGGCTGGAACGCTTCCATCACTGATTTCGGCAAATGGCAGAAGAAGCCCTCGGAGCAGAGCTTGCAGGCGAGACAGGTTTCGACCAACTCCATCCCGTATGGTGAATGCATCGCCATCATCTCGTGGGAACCCCATATCGCGCAGAGCCAGTCGCAGTGAATGGGGGAGGTACACCTTCCTATGACAGGCCGACTGCCACTGACTCGCGTTATTATCGGGGCAGCATATGGCGTTCCAAAGAAGCAAAACTGTTCAATATTGCTCACTCTGCAGATTATTTTGTTGTGCTGGTCGGCCACCATGCGGGGGGAATTCTGAACGAGGTTCTGGGTGTCAGTGGCTGGCGGACGCTGGCGGATAGACTGGCCGCGTACGAATCGGGGTTCGTGACGCCGAGGTCTGCGAATCTCTCGATGCACTCGTCGAGCACGCGGATGCATGGTCGGATTCCGGCTCCCAATCCAGCCAGAATCCGTGGGCTGGGCGAAGCTGTTAGCTCTTCTTCGATGTCACCGCGAAAAAGGTGGTGACATCCTGCTCCACGTTCTTACTTCCGCACTTCGGACATTTGATGTTGTTTTTGTCGTGTTCGCCTAGAGTAAGAACTAGCTCAAAGGATTTCTGGCAATCCTTGCAGATGTAATCGTAGAGCATAATCACCTCCCGCATAAATTGCTTACCAGCTAAATCTAGCCCTGTTTCCTGTTTCCCGCAGGAGAAAAGAGTGCCTCAAAATTTAGATCGTGGCACTCTTGGTTGATTGCTGCTAGGCGTTTTCCCTTTTTGGAAAGTGGATTTTGAGGGATCGTTCCGCAGCAGCCCCACTACCTGTTGCGAAGATTGTTAGCACAGAAGGGGATACACGCGACGTGCGTCACAAGTTTTATGCACAGGGGTGCGGATTGCCGTGGAAAAAAGGGCTTGAAAGGCGGCTTCACAGCCCCCGTGGAACCGTCCGAATGAGCGGGCAAGAATCAGCGACATGATCAAGATGCCTGCCCCGAGGACGAGCACGTGGCGGGTGCTGCGCAGACTAAAGCTGCCGACACGACAGATGAGCAGGTAGGCGACGGCAAGGTTGAAGAGTCCCCGTAAAACATTTACTGTTGAGGAAGATAAGCCTACTCCGGGTGGCGATGCGAAGGGACTCTGGAAAGCATACCCCGAAACCCCATTGCCGAGATGGGGCAGCGTGTTCGCGAGGAATGCGCCCCCGAAGAAATACGCTACATAGTGATACCAGCGCAATATTGCTCCCTCCAAATATCCTCTCATACCCCGTTAAGACACAAGGCAACTTGCACTCCTTTACGAGGTTTGCGAACATCCGGGCATTCGGAGAAATCAGGCGATTCTGGTTGTTTTCAGAATCGCGGAATAGAAAGGATATCGAGCCAAGTTTCGCCGCCGCACTGTTGGCCTCGATTGCCCAGCAAAGGATAAACGGGAGAACGCTGGGAAGAAAACGTCTGGCCTTAATTAATGCTAAGCCTGTCCTCGCTTGATCACAGCCAGCCCTGTTCCTTCTCGTTCAATCGAGTATCCCTGCGAACATTCGGGACAGAGCCAATAGCAGTAATCCGCAAGTCTGCGGACACTCCACCCGAGGCTTGAGGAATCCTGTAAAGGTGGGAGCAAAAAAAGCCGACCTTTGCTTAACTGGCGGAACTCATGACCACACTTGGGATTCGCACACGTCGCTACCATCTACGGCCTCCACAACTAAGCCTGCAATATCAAATATCTTCAGGCCACAGCCCTGTCGAGGAACTGGAATCACTGAAGAATGTTTAAAAGACGAAGAAGCTAACAGGAAGCTTCAGGGATGTGCTGCGTCCCTTTGGCAGCCCAACAGCGCAAAAAGTCGGCTGCGGGCGAAAAGAAAAGTCAATACCTTGCGTAAGTATTACCTAATCGCAGGTCGCTGTAAAGTAAATTTGTGGCGGTCACGGTTGATGGGAAGGTCACAGTGTATGGGGCTTGGCGCGGGGCGCGAAAACGATGAGACGAATTAGGCCGCAATTCTGGCCGAAAACGCTGGCCGTGGCACCAAACATGCCCCGTTAATTCATGAGAGCCAGTGCTTTAAGTGCTGCCTTGTTCCGTATGCGTAGGGTTGAGCCCTTGGTCTGTACGATCTGCCGCTTCTTTAGGTTGCCCAACAAGTGGGTCACGGTTTCTCGCGAAGTGCCGATCATCTGCGCAATCTCGTCATGGGTGAGCGCAAGCTTCACTCGCGGCTGAGGCTTAGCCGCTTCCCCGTTTTGCTCGCTCCAATCGAGCAGGAGCTTCGCCAATTTTTCGGTTGCGCAGTGAGGCAGAGCGACGGCACAAAGCTCGCGGCAAGCTGCATTGTAGTTGTCGCTCAGTTGTTCGGCTACATGCAGGCGGGCGTCGCTGTGCTCCCTCATTAGGCGCTGGAAATCTTCGCGTTTCACGAAGTTCACTTGGCACGGATCGACGGTTTCCGCTGTCAACTCGTAGGGCGAGCCGCTGACGGTGGCGCTGAGCCCCAGAACTTCTCCCGCTTCGGCAATCTTCAGAATTAGGGTTTTGCCATCGGACGCACAGATGGAAAGTTTGACCCGCCCCTTGCACAACACGAATATGCCGCGAGGTGCTTGGCCTTCGACAAACAGCACCGCGCCCTTAGGATACGCGGTGGCATACTTAATCGTTTCGAGGGTCCGCAATGCAGCGGCGGGAAGATCGCAAAAAAGATGCTCTACTCGTATCTTGCAACTCAGACAGCTTTCTATAATGTCCAATCCGTATGGTGTAAGCACGACGACCCCACGCTTTTCGTCTCTTTTTTTCTTGTCTACACACCATCCGATCACTTGATGTCACATGGAACAAGTGCAGACGTCACTCTGGGTTGTGACGTGGACATTGAAGAAAGCCTCATTGGGGATGTTGAGGTCTGTTCACTCGCAAGCCGACACGCGAGCCGGGCGTCTTCACCGCAGGCTCTCTTGGACGCTGGGTGCCAGCAGAAGCAATCCGCCGACCAGCAGAATGATGCCCAAGATGCAGTTGAAGACGACGAGAGGGGAAAACCACAAGAGATGGAGCAACTGGCTTTTCATAGTAACCAGCTTTCATGGCGCTGCGCTGCTTTCAGCTTGTGCCAGTCTGCTGGGAATAGCGAGGTAATTCGCCTGCCCGGCTAAGCCGATTCCCGAAATGGGATTCAGGGATCAATGACGGAAGCAACGATTACGGCTGGGCGTTTTGCGCCTTCGCCATGCGCCCCACAGCAAGGCCAGTAGCCCCGCGAGGGTGTAACATGTGCATCCAAAAGGGTTACGAGCTTCTGTCATGGCGGCAGAACCAAGAATTATGCGGCGAGTTGTACGCACGGTGCGCGAAAGCCCATTTGTTCACTGCTATCTTGCATGTGGGCACATGCTCACGTTGCACGAAGACAATCCCGCAGAAAAGTCCGTTTCCTCGATTGAATGTTGGGCGTGTGAGGCAGAGGCCAAAAACGGTTCCCCGTCAAAGTAGCCCGCTATCTAGAGGTGCTTCGTGCGTTATGTCTGGCAGCAGACGGACAACCTAGAACCAACGGGTATAGATTCGGGAAATCGCTTTCGGAGGTCACTACATGTCTCCGCCCCCAGATTCACCGCATCCTGATTTCCACCATGGTCTCGCTTATCAGGGCGAACGAACTTTGGTCATCTCCACCTGCCGACAGTGCGGGGCAACCAACAAATGTTCTGTGGTGGACGGCTCGCTTGAACGATGGGAGAACTCCCACCAGTGCGCATGCCGAACGCCAGAGGCCAGCTATCCATGAGGGGAATCATCAAAGATGTCGATTTATCGGAAGGCATGGTGTTAATCACCTTTGCCGATGGAACAGCGGCCTTATTTGATGCCGAGTTTCTCTACGCCCATCGTGACGGCGAAGGCAATGAGCCCCTTCCCCCTGAACAGGAAATACGTCGAACGGAGAGGGCACCGACGCAAGTTTAGGACATTAGCGAACTAGACTTGTCCCTGCTCTTTGCTGAGGATTTCCTCGGCTTCCTGCACCAATCTGCTTTCGCGAAGCCCAGCATCATTCTTGTTCGGGCTTTGGTACTCTTGGGTGCGACAGCGGAATACCGCTATAGGGAGATTCCCACACGCGGACTCTTTGGGCAAGGGATTGAGGATGAGCGATTCGTGGGGGAAGAGCAGATGAGCTACGTAGAATCAAATCTGGTTCCCGGTGAGGTCGTGATTTACCAGACCCGGCTGCACTGGATCGTGATGCTGGGGCACGTTGTCCTAGGGTGCTTGCTCCTCGGTCTGTCGGGAGTGCTGCTTTATTACGCACTCAGCCAGACCGGGATTCAGAGCGGGAAGCTGCACATCATGGAGGGCGGCGGCGTTGGGTTGCTCGTTTGCGGCGTGGTGGCGATTCTGCTGGGCATGGTGCGGCGGAACGCGACGGAAATGGCGGTGACAAACCGACGTGTGGTGATCAAGACGGGCTTGGCCAGCCGGAAGACAATTGAAATGCTGCTGAACAAGGTGGAGAGCATCGAGGTGAGCGAGACTGCTTTCGGCCGGATGCTGGGTTACGGGACGATTGTGGTGATCGGGACAGGAGGAACTCCCGAGCCGTTTCACAAAGTCGCGCATCCTCTGGAATTTCGCAGCCAAGTGCAACAGCAGATTGAGAAGCTGCACTGAGGCGGCAAAAACATTCGCGAGTTCGCAAGAATAATGAACCAGTTCGGACAGCGACAGCCAATCTGACCTGCCCCCCATCTTTAGTCCAGGGATAATGAGACTTTCTCCGGGTTTGGGTTCTCCAGCGCTACGTTCGTAACCACCTTCTCATAGCCGTCGAGGCTGTGGGAAAGTGGGAAACGCGCAGCGTTTTCCAAGCGGGCGCCGCCCGCGTCTTTTCCACAGTTCCTCGTCGCCCACGATTTTGCGAATTCCTCCGGGGTAAGATACCCAGAGCCGAGTGCGGCCGCACTTGGTTATAGTCGCAGCGCCAGCTCTCGATTTTCTCCCGCGCGTCAGCCAGATCGATGAACCAGTTCTCGTTGAGACACTCGTCGCGGAACTTGCCGTTGAAGCTCTCGATGAAGCCGTTCTCCATGGGCCGTCCGGGCGTGATGAAATGCAGCTGCACCTGGTTCTCGTAAGCCCATTGATCTACCACCTGACTGGTAAACTCGGTCCCGTTGTCGATCACGATCGCCTCCGGCTTGCGACCTCTTCGCTTCAGTTCTTCCAGCACCCGCACCACGCGCTGACTTGGCAACGAGGTGTCCACCTCGATGCGCGGCGCGTAGCGGGTGAAGCCGTCCATCAAGTTCAGGGTTCGGAACTTGCGCCCACTGGCGAACGCATCCTGCGTGAAGTCCATGGTCCAGACCTCGTCGGGGCGCACCGGTAGCTTCAGGGGCATGCGTGCGGCGGTCGTCGGCACCCTCCGCCGTCCTCGCTTCCGCCGTAGCCCCAGCTTCTCCTCCACGTACAGCCGGTACACTCGTTTATGGTTGGCTGCGAAGCCCTCGCGTTTTAGCAGGATCTTCAGCCGCCGATAGCCGAACCGTCGCCGGGTCGCAGCCAACTCGCGCAGCCGCTCTCGCAAACCCGGATCGTCGACCCTTCGCCGCCGATACCGGCAGGTCGCCCGATGTGCCTTTACTAGCCCGCAGGCGCGTCGCTCCGAAACCGCGGCTTCCGAGCGCATCACTTCTACCGCCTGTCTCTGCATCTGCGGGCCTACCACTTTTTTGTGACCACCGCCTGCAACGCTCGTTTGTCCAGCAGCAGTTCGGCCACGGCGTGCTTCAGCTGCCGGTTTTCCTCCTCTAGTTGCCGCAGTCGCCGTGCTTCGCTCACTTCCATCCCGCCGTACTTCGCTTTCCAGCGGTACAGGCTCCCGCGTGTGATCCCGTGCCGCCGGCACAGCTCGTCGGGCGCTGCCCCAGCTTCCGCCTCCCTCAGGATGGCGATGATCTGTTCTTCGTTAAATCGACTCTTGCGCACGACTCCTCCTCTCTGGCCCTGAGCGGGCCATCGTAAATGGAGAAGTCACATTTCCGCTGGACTATTTTTCGGGGGGCAGGTCAAATCCTCCTATGCTGCGGCAGCGTGGCTACAGCGGGCTGACATGAACGGGTCGCTTTTGCAGTTTCTCAATCCGCCACTGGAATCAGACGAACGTCAACTCGCGGCAATCGAAGGATGATCTGAGGAATGTGTTCACTCTTCCCGCGACCTCGGCTTGTCCTCGCAAGATGAGTCACTCGGAGGGGAGTGTCAGGCGATTTAGCTCGATTTAGCTCGAAAAATCTGGAGAACAGGGGGGAATGTGGAGACTGCGGAGACAATTAGCGGCAAAGGTGCCACCACATAAACCTTTGAGGCGTCAGGTTTTGCGGTAAAGCCTAGAAATTTTGATTGACATGGCGGAGAGACAGGGATTCGAACCCTGGATACCCTTTCGAGTATACACGCTTTCCAAGCGTGCGCCTTCAGCCACTCGGCCATCTCTCCGTGGGGAAAAAGCGTCTCGCGGTGACGCCAGAACCACAGCGTCGTCTCATTGTAACGTATTGCAAGGGACAGGAAATCCGACGTTACCAGTAGTCAGTTACCAGTAGTCAGAACCGGCCACTGACAACTGGCCACTGACAACGGCTTTTTGCTTACTCGCCTTCCTTCAGTTGCTGCGCTAGGTAGTTCGCGATCCCCATCTCGCTGATGGCGTGCAATTGCCCTTCGAGCCAATCGATGTGGTGTTCTTCGTCCCTGAGGATCTTTTCTGCCAGTTCGCGCGAGCCGGCGTCGTTAGCGGCAGTGCAGAGCTTGATTCCGTCATTCAGGCGCTTGACCGCGTCGTATTCGAGTTGCAGATCGTTCTTGAGTTGGACCTCGACCGTAGCTCCAATGTTGATTTTGAAGTAGTCGGACATGTTGGGCGTGCCGTCGAGGTACAGAATTCGCTCCATGCACCTCTCGGCATGCACCATCTCTTCGATGGATTCCTTTTTCGCCAGCTTGGCGAGCCGCTTGTAGCCCCAGTTCTCGCACATTTCGGCGTGCAGGAAGTACTGGTTGATGGCCGTCAACTCCGCCTTTAATACCTGGTTTAAGAAAGCAATAACTTTGGGATCACCCTTCATTTCGCCTCGCTGAACTGCGTAAGTGGACACCATTCGGCGCCGTCACGCTGGACAAAAAAAGCGCCTCACCGAAACGCTTCATTGTAGTCCGCCGGCAAGGATATCGCCATCAGCAACGTCACGGACCGCCTTGCCGAAGTTCATTTTTCGGCAATCATGTACTGCTCGAATTTACCGTCGGGCATTTCGTAGATGATGATGACCAGATTCTTGCTGGAATAGTTTACGCCGTAGATCCGTTCCGTCATCCCGCCACGCGCGGAAACATTGCTCTGCGTGAAGCTCTGGGGAGCGCCCAACGGGCCAAGGCTGCCGGCATAGTCTTTTAATGCCTGCTCGGTGAAATACGCATTGGCATTGTCGGTAAACAGCGAACGGTCGATCTTGCCCTGCTGCAATCCGTCATACACCTTGTGGACGAGCGCATCCTGCTTCGGGTCTTGCGGGTGCTCGGCCTGGAGCATCGCCGCCCTCACCTGACTTCCGATCTCAGAAGCCGCTTGAGCTGCATCCTGATTGGTCAGCACCACCACCGCTATTCCATCCTCCGGCATAACGATGTTCTCGGCGGTGAATCCCGATACTTCCCCGCTGTGCTCCAGCACGCGATGGCCGCCTATGCTCATCACTTGCACGCCCAGGCCGTAGTGTGTGCCGACTCCGTTCTTGAGCTGAACCTCGGTCTCCATCTCACGATAAGAAGCTGGTTTGAGGACCGTCTGGTGGATCATCGAGATGTCCCACTTCGCCAGGTCCTCGGCGGTCATCGCCAGTTCGCCGGCGGCGAACATCCAACCTTTGGCTTCCTTGGGCGCGGGATGCAGCGGCCCGATCGCATAACGAAGATGCCCGCTCGGATCGCTGGCTGGGAGCTTGTCCTCGTTGGTATCGGTGACACTCTTCATTCCCAGCGGAGAAAAGATACGCGTGCCGAGTAGTTGCAGCAGCGGCGCCCCGGAAACCTTCTCTACAATCACTCCGGCAATCACATAGTTCGTGTTGCTGTACTGCCACTTTGTGCCCGGATCAAAATCCAGCGGCTTGCGCGCCCAGCGGTCCATGATCGCGTCCGCCGTGACGGGTTGCAGCATCAGCGGCGGAACGTAATCTTGCGGCCAGAAATCCTGATAACCGGAGGTGTGCGACAGCAGTTCACGAATCGTGACTTCCTTTCCCCGCGTCAAGCCCGGAACGTAGTTCGCGACGGGATCGTCGAGCGACAACTTGCCTTCCTCGGCCAGCATGAGCATTGCCGCCGCCGTGAACTGCTTACTGATCGAGCCAATGCTGTACCGCATTTGCGGCTGCGACAGAGTGCGCGGATCGAGCCGCGCTTCACCGTAGGCTTGCAGGTAGGCAATCTTGCCATCCTTCACCACCGCCAGCGAAGCGCTGGGAACACCGGTCGTCTGCAGCACATGGTGCGCGATGCCGTCGATTTGGTTGCGCAAATCCGGAGCAAGCAGCGGCGTCGTTTGGGCAAACGACGGGACCCTCGCAAGCACAAGAAGAAAGACACACGCTATCGAATATTTTCGCCAGGTGGAATTGCAACGGCCCATGGTTGCCTCGGAATGAAAGTCTGGAACAAAGATAAGCTACCGCAATGCCCTCATGGCCACAACTCGGGTGGGTTGCATCCCCGCTCGCACGAACCAGGATTGGCGTTGCCTGTTCTTGTTCTAGCGATCGTTCGGATTAGACTCGTGCCTTTGCGGTTTCGGTGAAGAAGGCCGTACCCGGCTGCCTGGGGAAGCTGCCACCATTGCCGCCTGAGCTATCTCTGCCGCTTCCACCGGGCCCGCAGCTGCTTGCCGCGGCTCGCGCGCCGGACGCGGGACGTAGCCATCCAACAAACGGTGATGCATGCTGTAGAGGGCCAATTCCAGGCGGTCGGTGACCTGGAGCTTGTCGTAAATTTTGCGCAAGTAGTTCTTCACTACCTGCTCCGTGGTGCCCACTTCGCGCGCGATATCTTTGTTCTTCAGCCCTTGCGTGACCCCGCTGATGATCAGCATTTCTTTCTCGCTGAGGCGCAACTGTTGTTTGGGGGCGTTGCCTTGGAGAGCTTGCGAACGATAGGCTTGGATTACCCAGTTCACGCCCTGCTTGTCGAGCCAGGTCTCGCCGGCCGCGACCTTGCGCACACAGCGCACCAGCAATTCGGGCGAGACGGTGCGAGTGAGAATGCCGCGAACTCCGCGACGCAGGTAGTCCACCGTTTCCTGCTCGCCAGCCGGCTGCGTCACCAGAATCAATTTCGCCGCGGGAAGGGCGGCCCGCCGGGCCACCTCGCTGACCGCTTCCGCCGGCGTGGGAGACAGCCCCGCCTCGAACAGAATCACGTCAGCCGGCGTTTCAGCCACTACGCTAAGGGTTTGCGACAGGGTATCCGTCTGCGCCACCACTTCCAAATCGCTCTCCCCCGAGAAAATTCTGGCCATCCCCATCCGGAAGATCGCTTCCGAGTCGGCGAGGATAATTCGGATCCGAGTTGTTTCCGGTCCCAGGGAACAATCCGGAGACGAAGAGGGAAGGGAAGCATCCTCCCCGCCATTGCGGGCGCGAGGGGCCGTGCTACCGCCTTGGGTTGCCGGTTTAGAGACGTTGGAAGTGGTATTCATCGATGACTACTGCTACGCTCCGTCCTGAGGTTTCTTCTGCGAATCGCACCACGCGGCCCTGGCATTTCACTAACACCGGATGCTTCGTTCCCAGGACGTCGCCCGGCATTTCAATGGTGAACTCGACCTCCGAGCCCACTGCGATCTCGGATTCGGTGTGAAACAAGATCCCGCCGGCTGAAATATCGGTCGTCTTGGCGCGGTATTCCGCAGTCGGGGTCTTCAAGGTTACCTGCAAGTGAAGCGGAAACCGTATCGAATTACGAAGCTCAGACTCGTGGCGCATACTCATAACTGAATTACTGACAAGAATACATCGAGTAACGGCGAAAGGCTTGTTACTAAAGTACCATTGCAGGTAACCTGGAAAACCATGGAAATTCGCCAGGAATCGCGGTTTCGCAACAAAAGCTAGACCGGATGAGGCGACAACTGCGGCCAGATCGCGCCTGCCAAGGGAAAGGCAAGATGATTTTCTTCTAAGTTAATGTATTTAAGTAACTTATAAGGTTGCTGGAGCGAATCCCGCCGAATTCGGCGCCACTCACCTTAGAACTTCGTGGTCTCGGTGAAATTGAACTCGCGCACTTTCATGGGAGGCACCACCATGTCGAACGACTCTTCCCCACAGGAGCGGGTTGGGATCCCCATTACCTCAACGTTTTGTAACATTTGCAAGAGACTCTCATTGAAACGAAAGTTTCGGATGCCGCAGACCACCTTGCCATTCTCGACCAGGAAGGTGCCGTCGCGGGTCATGCCAGTGAGGATTTTCTCGTAGGGATCAACTTCGCGGATGTACCACAAGCGGGTTACCAGGATGCCGCGCTCGGTGGAGGCGATCATCTGCTCCACGGTGCGCGATTCACCTTCCGGCGGGCTGGCGAACACGATATTGAGCGGGGCTTCACCGATCTCGCTGGGCAGGGCAAAGCCATGGCCGGTGGGTCGCACCGGCCCAACCTTGGCGGCAATCTGCGACGCTTGCATTCGCTTCGCACTGGAGCGCGAGTAAGTTACGGCACGGACCACGCCATTCTCGATCAGCTTCGACCGTTGTCGCCGCATCCCTTCGCCGTCGAAAGGAACTCCTGCCTGCAACGGGTGATACGCGTCATCCCAGATCGTAATGTTCTCGCCGAAGAGTTGGGTGCCAATGCGATCGTTCAAGAATGATCTCTGTTCGAGCAGCGCCGAGCCGCCAAAATCCCAGAACATGAAGCCCACAATGTCGAGCACCGCGGCCGGTTCAAGAATGACCGTGTATTTCCCCGGAGGCAAGTCGCGAGGATTCTTCGACTCGATTGCTTTTACGGCAGCGACTTCCGCCAGGCGCGCGGGATCGAGTCGCGCCATGTCGGGTGCGTTCGCCTTCTGCCATCCTGACGAGGAGCTGCCGATCATGCTGACCGAAACTTCGGCTAGAGTCTGCTCGTACCAGGCGTTCACGCCTTTCGAGTTGAAAATGCCTTCGACAATCTCCGCGGAGGAGAAGATGCCGGCAGAGGCTAGATTGTTCCTCTTCGCGACATCGACCATGGCGGCGACGCCCTGGGCACGGTCTTGCGGAGTCAGCCGGGCCGTGGCTTCGAAGTACCGATTGACCATCCCATCAGCGCAATCCACATTTGCAGCGGCCACTTCTTCCTTGGTTGGCATCGGCAACATGTCGGGATCGGGATGCTGCACCTTGGCCAGCGCTTCAGATGACTGCACCACGCGACGCAGGCTCTCACTGTCGTGCTTGTTGGTGCTGGCTCGGGCGGTGCGGTTCCCAAAGGCACAGCGCACCGAGATGTGGTACTCCTCTTCCGCGACATTCTGATGAATCGTGTTGTTGGCAAAGCGCGTAAGCGCGCTACGGCCGCCAGAGATAAGCAACTCGATCTCGTCAGCCTGCGATAGACGCCGCAGTTTGTCGAAGATGTCGCTGGCCTGATCGCGATCAAGCATCGCTATTCGTTCCCCTTGTACGCAGTGCCGACCATGATATTGCGAAAGCTCGCAGGCGCTGCGCCGTGGCCGGTTCCCATCACCTGTTGCGGCTGTCCCTTGCCGCAGTTCGGAGTGCCCCACAACGTCCATTCATCGCGTGAGCAGATAGCGTCCATCGAGTTCCAGAACTCCGTTGTAATGCCCGAGTAGGAAGGGTTCTTCAGCATCCGTCCGCGCTTGCCGCCGACGATCTCCCAGCCTATCTCGCAACCGAACTGGAAGTTGTAACGCTTGTCGTCGATGGACCAGGAACGATTGGTCTCCATCAGAATGCCACGCTCGGTGGATGCGATGAGTTGCTCCATCGTCAGCGGCGACTCGCCGGGAACGATGCTCACATTGGTCATGCGCACGATAGGCAGGCGGTTCCAGTTTTCAGCGCGCAGGCATCCGCCGCTGCGGGTGGCGCCAATCGCGGCTGCGGTATCGCGAGACGTGAGATATCCGGTGAACAAGCCGTTGGTGATGATCGGAGTGCATTGTGCCGCGACGCCTTCATCGTCGTAAGCAAATGTGCCCAGCCCGGGCCCGTGCGCCGGGGTGGCATCGGCCACCACGTTGACGATCTCACTGCCGTATTTCAGGGTACGAAGCTGGTCCACGGTGAGAAACGACGTGCCCGCGAAATTGGCCTCCATGCCAAGCACGCGATCGAGTTCAATGGGATGCCCGATGGACTCGTGGATCTGCAGCGCTAGCTGCGATGAGTCGAGAATGACATTGAACTGGCCTTCCGGACACTGCGCAGCCGCATGCAGCGCGACCGCCTGCTCGGCCGTTTCCGTGGCGTGTTCCAGCAGCCTCAACTCCTCGATCAGTTCATACCCTCTGCCCTGAAATTGCCCGCCGTACGAATTCGGATACGAGCGCTTCTGGATCTCCGTACCCTGGAACGAATACGCCGCGTAACCCGCCCCGGAAGTGACGATCGTCTGGTGTATCTCGGAACCCTCCGACGAGTAGAACGACTGCTCATAGCGGCGGAAATTCATGTTGGTTTCGGCCAGGGTCACACCCTTCACTGCCAGCAGGGCAGCGTCAATGGCGAACAGCAGATCCAGATTTCTTTCGATGGCGATGCTGAACGGGTCGATCTTGCAAGGCGAAGTCCAGTCAGCTTGGGCGGGCGGCTCGGGCACGAGAGACAGCTCTTGCGACTTGACGCTTGACGACGCCCGCGCAATCTCAACCGCTCTGGCAGCGCAGCTTTCCACCCCTTCGCGTGAGAGGTCATCGGTGGCGGCAAAGCCAAATCCTCCATTGGCGATGACGCGAATGCCGATGCCCATGGATTCGGAGTCGGATGCGCTGGCGATCCTGCCGTTCTTGGTGGCCAGCGCGCGGCTGCGTTCGTCCACGATGCGGGCCTCCGCGTGCGAAGCGCCGCGCAGCTTAGCTGTTTCCAGCGCCCATGAAGCGATATCTTTCATCTACGATCACCGAGTTAGAGATGATATCGTGTTCCTGATTAAGCTGCCGAGGAGAGTGTGGCAATGGCGGCTAGCATCAAGACCGTGAACCTCGAAGCCGGAATGCCGAGCGTACCCCAGGCGCGCTCACGCCTGAGTTCCGAGATTCGTGTCGCGCAGCAGAGTGGCGTGCGGGTGCTGAAGCTGGTGCATGGCTACGGCTCCAGGGGCGTCGGCGGAGACTTGCGCATCGCGCTGCAATCGACCTTGCGGCAAATGGCGCAGGCGAAAGAAATCCGCGATTGCATTTACGGCGAAAACTGGCGCACCAGCGATGAACGCAGTTGGGAACTGCTCAAGCGCATGCCCGAACTGAAGAGCGACAGTGATCTGGGCAAGGGCAATCGCGGCATCACGCTCGTGGTGTTGTAAGCGTCACCATTGGCAGTAGCTATTTCCCCTATAATTCTGGGTTGGACTATCCGCTTCCTAATGCGATGACGTCCATCAGCAAAGCGCGTCGCGCGCTCTTTTACGATGGATGTCACCTCACCCAACTCAGGTTCCAGGGTCGAAACAAGTGGCTCGCCGCCGCGGGTGGTTATCGTCGCCTGCATGCTGGCGGGGATGTGCACATTCCTAAACGTGTATGACACGCAGCCGCTGCTTCCTTACCTCCAGCAGATCTTCCATGCCTCGGAAATTGCGGTGTCTCTGACGGTAAGCGCCACCATTCTGGCGATGGCGCTGACCGCGCCGTTCATCGGCCTGCTGGCCGAATCCATTGGCCGCAAGAAGGTGACCGTGCCCTCGCTCTATGCGCTCACCGTTCCTACGCTGCTGGCGGCCACCTCACGCACCCTGCATCAACTTGTCTTTTGGCGATTCATGCAAGGAGTGTTCGCGCCCGGCGTGATTGTCGTCATCATGGCGTACATCAACGAGGAATTCCCGCGACGGCACGTGGGCAAGGCCATGTCTGCGTACGTTTCGGGAACAGTGCTGGGCGGATTTCTGGGGCGGTACATCTCCGGTGTGGTCGCCCACAATTTTGCGTGGCGCGAGGCCTTCGTTGCGATCGGGCTGGTGAATTTGGCGGGAGCGATCCTCGTCCAGCGTTCTCTGCCGCTGGCGAAGAACTTTGCCCGCGCCCCCAGTATTGCGCATTCCATCTCTGAGGGCTGGCAGCACCTGCGGAATCCACGGCTGCTCGTGGTCTTCGGAATGGGATCTTCGGCGCTGTTCTGCCTGGTCGGCGCATTCACGTACGCCAATTTCTATCTTGCCGCCCCGCCGTATCGTCTGAACTCGGAGCAATTGGGCAGCATTTTCTTCGTGTACCTGTTGGGGTTCATTGTGACGCCGCTGTCGGGCCGTTGCCTTGATCGCTACGGGCTCCGGCTGACCTCGGTTGTTGCTGTTTGCTTGACGATAGCGGGATTGCTGCTGACCCTGTTGCACTCATTGCCCGTCATTGTCGCGGGACTGGCGCTGGCCTCGTCCGGCGTCTTCATCTATCAGGCTGTGGGCACGGTGCAAACCGGGATCGTCGCCGACAGAGCGCGGTCTTCGGCTGCGGGATTGTACGTGACGTTTTATTACATTGGCGGCGGTTTGGGAGCTACCGTCACAGGCTGGGCGTGGGTGGCCGGCGGCTGGCCCGCTTGCGTATTCCTGCTGATGGCGGTTGCTGGGTTGGCTATGGTTTTGGCGCTCGTCAGCAGCGGCAAGGGAGCCGCGAGCCTTCAGCCGTCGGCTATCAGCTAAGGCGCGCCTGTACCGCCGCCTTGAAGTAATCCAGCGACAGGCGCAAGCCGCTCCGCAAATCGATGGTGGGCTCCCATCCCAGCAGGCGCTTGGCCTTGCCGATGTCGGGCCGTCGCTGCCGGGGATCGTCCTGCGGGAGCGGCTCAAATCGCAGCTTGCTGCTCGACCCCGTCACTTCCCGCACCGCCTGCGCGCACTCCAGGATCGTGAATTCGACCGGATTGCCGATGTTGGTGGGCTCGTGTTCGTCCGACTGCGACAGCGCCAGAATCCCCGCCACTTCATCGCTCACATAGCAGAAGCTGCGCGTCTGCGAACCATCGCCGTACACGGTGAGAGCTTCGCCGCGCAACGCCTGTTTCATGAAGTTCGAAATCACCCGGCCATCGTTGATCTGCAGCCGCGGACCATAGGTGTTGAAGATGCGAACAATGCGAGTGTCAACCCGGCGATGGCGATGGTAGGCCATAGTGGCGGCTTCGGCAAAGCGCTTGGATTCGTCATACACCGATCGCGGACCGATGGAATTCACGTGCCCCCAGTAGGTCTCCTTCTGCGGATGCTCCAAGGGATCGCCATAACACTCCGAGGTGGAAGCCAATAGAAACTTGGCGCCGTATTTCTGCGCCAGCTCAAGGCAATTCAGAGAACCCAGCGAGCCGACTTGCAAAGTTTCGATGGCATGTTCGAGATAATCCACCGGACTGGCAGGCGACGCGAAGTGGAAAATATAGTCAACCTTGCCGGCATCGAACGGTAGGCTGACATCCTGCTCAAGAAAGACGAATCGAGACTCGTGCTGCAGATGCGCGAGGTTCTCCATCCGTCCGGTCAATAAATTGTCGGCGCAGACCACGGAGTGGCCCTCCGCCAGCAGGGCATCGCACAAATGCGAACCCAGAAAACCTGCGCCGCCGGTCACCAGCACATGCATGATTGCGATTCCTCGATGAATAGCGAGATCAAACTGCGTGTTCCTGGGGTTTCACAGTTTGCCCAAGAACTCGAAAAGCAGATCCCTCGCGGGCTGAAGCCCGCTCGTGATGACAAAAATAAAGAGCTTAACGGCGCACCTAAAGGTGCGCCCCTTCAAAACACCTGCCGGAACCGACTTTTTCAGCAGCCTCTAAAGTCGGTTCGGGATGACAAAATTTAGCGAGCCCCGACGTCTACCCCGTGCTCCCGCAAACGGGCGCGCTGCTCCCGCGATGATGCTCTCCAGGGTCTCTTCCAGGGACACACGCGGACGATAGCCGATGAGCTTAGCCAGCTTGCTGATGTCGGGGACCCGGCGCCGCACATCTTCGAAGCCCTCCTCATAGGCCTTCCCGTAGGGCACGAAGACAATCTTCGAGCCCGAGCCGGTCATGCGTTTGATGCGTGTCGCCAAGTCGATGATAGTGATTTCGTGATCGCTGCCCACGTTATAGACTTCGCCGTTAGCGCCGGGATGGGCCATGATGCCGACCAGCGCATCCACCGTATCGCTGACGTGGGTGAAGCAACGGCTTTGCGCGCCATCGCCGAAGACAGTGATGTCGCTGCCGGTCAAGGCCTGTACCACCAGGTGGGGACCACCATGCCATAACGGCCGATCTGTCGCGGGCCCACGGTGTTGAACAGGCGAGCAATCACCGTTGGAACTCGCCTCTCTTTCCAGTACGCGATGGCGAGGAATTCGTCGAGGGCCTTCGAGCAGGCATAACTCCAGCGGCCCTTGTTGGGCGGCCCATCAGCAGGTCGTCATCTTCGCGAAACGGGAGCCGGTCCCCTTTGCCGTACACCTCCGACGTCGAGGTGATGGGCACGCGTTTTAGTTTCTTCGCCGCCAGGCCAAGGATGATTTCGGTGCCCCGAATGTTGGTCTCGATGGTGCGCACGGGACTGTCCACAATCAAGCGCACTCCGACGGCAGCCGCCAGATGATAAACGACATCGCAGAGGTCCACGAGTTCGGTCATCAACTGTGTGTTGGTGACCGTGTCAATGGAGTAGGTAAATTCAGGATGAATTTTGAGATGTTGAATATTGGCGATCGAGCCGGTCGATAGGTCGTCAACGACGCAAACTGCATCGCCTGAGTTGAGGAGTCGCTCGGCAAGGTGCGACCCGATGAAGCCAGCCCCGCCCGTGATGAGCACCTTCATGGTCGCCCCTAGAGTAATGTTCCTGAGCCAGCAGCGCAACGTTTGTGACGGGCGTCATAGTAGCCGTAGCCCCCCGCCACTTATAATCGCGGGTTTGCAAGGACAGTTGCAGGACTTTATGGCGGACCACGAAACCGATCTCTTGATCATTGGCGCAGGGATTGTCGGACTGGCGACAGCTCTCGAAATCACGCGGCGTTTTCCAGACATGACCCTGGTGGTGGTGGAGAAGGAAGATCGCGTGGCCGCTCACCAGACCGGCCACAACAGCGGAGTCATCCACTCCGGCCTCTACTACAAGACCGGATCGCTGAAGGCGCGCAACTGCGTCGCCGGGGCCGCGTCCATGAAGCGCTTTTGCCAGCAGCACGGAGTCCCCTTCGAAGAGTGCGGCAAACTCGTAGTCGCAACCAGCCCGGAGGAGGTTCCGCGGCTCGAGCAACTGCATCAGCGCGGGATTGCCAATGGCGTTCCGGGTTTGCGAATGCTGAGCCACGATCAGTTTCGCGAGATCGAACCGCATTGCGATGGAATCAGCGCTCTGGACGTGCCGTCCACCGGCATCGTGGATTACAAGGTGGTGGCGCAGAAATACGCCGAGTTGATCGAGAGCGCTGGAGGCGGGATTGTGTTTCGCGCCAAGGTGCTCGGCCTGCGGCAAGACGGAAACTTCAATATCGTGGAGACCAGCGCCGGCAATTTCAGGGCGCGATACGTGATAAATTGCGCCGGCCTGTATAGCGATACGATCACCCGCATGGCCGGAGTGCAGACTGACCTCGAAATCATCCCGTTCCGCGGAGAGTACTACGAAGTAAAACCCGAGCGGCGCAACCTGGTAAAGGCGCTTATTTACCCGGTTCCTGATCCCCGCTTCCCGTTCCTCGGAGTGCATTTCACGCGCCGTGTCAATGGCAGCGTCGAGGCCGGGCCGAATGCTTTGCTGGCCTTCCGCCGCGAAGGGTACACCGGCACGTCGCCCGATCTCGGCGAGGCCATGGAAATGCTGCTGTTTCCCGGCTTTCGCAAGATGGCGCGCAGGTATTGGCGCATGGGAATGGCGGAACAATACCGCTCGTGGATCAAGGCGGCCTTCGTGAAGTCATTGCAGAAAATGGTGCCGGAGCTAGTGGAATCCGACCTGGTCCAGGGCGGCTCTGGGGTGCGGGCCCAGGCGGTGGATAGCAGCGGAAACCTGGTGGACGATTTTCACTTCGTCCACAGCACAGGGATGATCCATGTCTGCAACGTACCGTCGCCGGCGGCCACGGCATCGCTGGAGATCGGCAAGGAAATTGCCGATATGCTAACCAAACGGTTCGACCTGTCTCCCCGCAGCGCGCAGACGGTCACCTTGTAGCGTGTTAACCTTGAGGCTATGGCGCAATATTTAGTGACCGGCGCGGCTGGATTCATTGGCTCGGCCCTGGTTCGCGCGTTGCTGGAACGCGGCGAACGAGTGCGCGGCTTCGACAATTTCGAGACCGGCAAGCGCGAGCATATTCGAGAGGTTGCGGGGCAGATTGATTTCCGCGAAGCCGACGTGCTGGATCTCGAGGCCGTGCATTCCGCCTGCCAGGGAGTGGACTACGTGCTGCACCAGGCAGCCATTCCCTCAGTGCCGCGATCGGTGGAAGATCCGGCGCGAAGCAACGCGGTCAACATCGACGGCACGCTGAACGTGCTGATCGCCGCGCGCGACGCCCGCGTGAAACGCGTAGTTTATGCCGCTTCGTCTTCCGCCTACGGTGACACGCCGACGATGCCCAAGCAGGAAGACATGCCGGCCAGTCCGATCTCGCCTTATGCGGTATCCAAACTGGCGGGCGAGCTTTACATGACTTCGTTTTATCGCGTGTACGGTTTGCCAACGGTCAGCCTGCGCTACTTCAACATCTTCGGACCACGCCAGGACGCGAACTCACAATATTCCGCGGTACTGGCGAAGTTCATCACCAGCATGTTGCAAGGCGAGAAGCCCACGATTTATGGCGACGGCGAGCAGTCGCGCGATTTCACCTATATCGACAACGTCGTTGCCGCCAACCTCCTGGCCGCGACCCAACCCGAATCGCAGGTCGCCGGCCAGACCTTCAACATCGCCACCGGCCATCGCTACAGCCTGAATGAGACATTCGCCATCCTGAAGGAATTGACGGAGTACGCGGGTGATGTGGAATATGCACCGGCGCGAACGGGAGATGTCAAACACTCGCTGGCCGACATCGCGCGCGCCCAAGCGCAACTGGGCTATCGGCCGCTGGTGGACTTCCGCGAAGGCTTGCGGCGCACGATCGCCTGGTATCGCAGCCTGGCCGCAGTGACGGGAAGAGCGCCGAGCCAGTGAAGGGTTGGTGTCTCGAGAGGACAGATTAAGAAATGGAGTTGCCCATGTCTTTGCCATCGAAAGCTGCAAGCTCCGAATTGTCTGAACTGCTCAAACGCAAGATCGAATCCCGCACCGCCAAAGTTGGCGTGATTGGGATGGGCTACGTCGGCCTGCCCTTGGCGCTGCTGTTCAGCGAACAGAAGTTCCCCGTGACCGGCTTCGACATCGACAAGAAGAAAGATCGACGTGCTCCAGTCCGGTGGGTCCTACATTTACCGGATTGCGCCCACTGAGATCCAGGCGGCGCGCGCCCAGGGCTTCACCGCGACTGCCGATTACGCCAACATCGGCCACATGGACGCCATCATCATCTGCGTTCCCACTCCGCTGGACGAGTACCACGAACCCGACCTCAGCTACATCACTGCCACCGCCGAATCGATTGCCCCACATCTGCGCGCTGGCCAATTGATCATTCTCGAGAGCACCACCTATCCCGGCACCACCGAGGAAATTCTGGTGCCGATTCTCGAGCGCTGGAATAATCAGGGGCTACGGGCCGCTCGTGCTGGCGTCGAAGGCGCCAATCTGTTCCACGTGGTCTTCTCTCCCGAACGTGAAGATCCGGGCAACGACACGGTCGCGCGCCGCGATATTCCCAAGGTCATCGGCGGACTCGATCCGCTGGCCAGCGAACTCGGAGCGAAGCTGTACGGCAGCCATCTTCAACCGCACGGTTCCGGTCTCGACGCCCGCGGCCGCGGAGATGACCAAGCTGCTGGAGAACATCTACCGCTGCGTGAATATCGCGATGGTGAATGAGTTGAAGATGCTCTGCCTGCGCATGGGCATCGACATCTGGGAGGTCATCGACGCGGCCAAGAGCAAGCCCTTCGGCTTCCAGGCGTTTTATCCCGGTCCCGGACTCGGCGGCCATTGCATTCCCATCGATCCGTTTTATCTGTCGTGGAAGGCGAAGCAGTTCGACTTTCGCACCCGCTTCATCGAACTGGCCGGCGAAGTGAACACCAATATGCCGTACTTCTCGGTGGAAGCCGTTGCCCACGCGCTGAACAAGGAGAAGAAGGCGCTCAACGGCGCGAAGATTCTGGTGCTGGGGCTTTCCTACAAGCGGGACATTGACGATCTGCGCGAGTCGCCATCGCTCACGATTATCGAACTGCTGCAAAAGCGCGGCGCCATCGTCAGCTACAACGATCCCTACTTCCCGACCGTGGGGCAGGGACGCCGCTATGCCCTGAACATGACTTGTGCGCCGCTGGAGAATCTGGAGCCAGTATGACTGCGTGATGATCGTCACCGACCACAGCGACTACGACTATCCGCGCATTGTGCGGGAGTCGAAGCTGGTGGTGGATACGCGTAACGCGACGAAGGGGATCGACTCGCCTAAGATTGTGCGCTGCTGATCCGGCAGGATCACGCTATCGCCGGTAAATTCCCATGTATTCCGTCTGGTTTAGGACGCCGGACCGGTGCGAGCTTCAATTCACGACTCCAGGGCCGCACCTCTCAAAATCGAGTAGCAACGGAACTCGGAGGTTTGCCACAACACCTTCTGTAATGTGGATCTGTCGAATAGCGGGTTTCCAGCACGCAGAATGCTTAGCCCAAACATTTCATGACTGGCACTCTTTGCCTCCTTGCCAGGTGAGTCGCTATCGCCGGTAAGTTCCCATGTATTCCGACTGAGCTATGGCGTGGCCCTTCATGGCCGCTTGAAGATCTGCGCTGTTAGCGCCCGCCGTGAGCTCGAGTTTTTCATCCAGCGCATACAAGCGGAAAAAATACCGGTGCGGCTTGCCCGGCGGCGGACACGGGCCGTTATAGCCAATCTTCCTGGAGCTGTTGCGTCCCTGTCGCGCGCCGTCGCCTAACTGGTCCTGCTTGGCAACTGCCTCGGGAAGTTCATGCGCGCTCGCCGGCAAGTTCCACAACACCCAGTGCACCCAGGTCCCGGCAGGCGCGTCAGGGTCGTCCATGATTAGCGCGAAGCTGACGGTGCGCGCCGGAGTCCCGCTCCACTCCAGCGCCGGCGAAACGTCCGCGGCCTCGCAGGTATATTTCTTCGGAATTTCTGCTCCGGGTGCGAATGCGGCGCTGTTGAGCACAAGTGCCATGGACGAACGACCTCCTGCCGAGGGATGTGACTGCGACGCGAGCGTACTTCCGCCCACGGTGCCCAGCACGAGCAGCAGCGTGGCGAGTTTTGCCGCGGAATGCTTCAGAAGCACGGGCGCGGAGAAGTTGTTCGCCGAAGCCATCGACATCATTGTAAGCGAAGCCAGTCAACCCTGGTCGAGACTGGGATCACACGAAGAACGACGCGCACAGCAACGCACCGAAGATGACGGCGTGAGTCAGTTCGCTGAGGCCGAGCTTGTGCACATCGAGAGGACGATGTCGCTGGACGAACCACAGAGTCCCGCGAACCAGCGCGGGCACGAACGCCAACGCCATGGCGGCCGGGAAGAGTCCGAATCGGCAGGCCGCGAGAATTACGCCAATGAGACCCACTTGGCCCAAGAGGAAGGGCAATCCCTGTTTCATCTTCTCGTCCAGGTTGGCGGCGCGGCTGGCGCGGATGCGCACCTGCACAAAATGAATTTGGTCTGCGGCGAACAGCCAGTTGGCCAGCCACAACGCGACCGCGATGCGGTCGAGTTTGCCGGCGGCAACGTAGTACGCGCCCGCCGCAGTGGAAGTAAGGCCGATGGCCCCGATGATCTGGGCCGGCATCCTCCCTTTGCGCCCCAGCTTCTTGACGCCACCTTGCATCGCGAAAGCTGAGGCTGCAATCGCGCCGATGGTCAGCAGTCCGAGGTAATGTCCGGTCCACAACAGCGCCGATATGCTGACGACGGCCAGGACGCCGATGCCGGCAATCACCTTCAGCACGAAGGCGCGCTCGTCTTTGGTTTGCGCCTTGATGGGCGACGTGCCCAGCCAGCTCTCGACCGGCGTGCGCAGCCAAAAGAGCGACATCGCCGCTAGGATGAAAAGCGCAAGCGCGCCGCCGCCGTTCGCGTTCGAGCGTAGCGCCGCCACTGCGCCGGTCGCGAGCGGCACCAACAGCATGCCCCACGCGCCATGCTCGCGCGGGATGGCCATTGTTTTGACGCGAAGTCGGCTTGCGGTGGCGGTGTGTGCAGCCATGGTTTGATCGTAACCAGCGGAGCGGAGGACCTGCAATGACAGAAGTCTCAGCCACACGGAGAAAGGGCACACTGAGCAAACGCGTTCAGGGCGCCAATATTGGAACCCGCTCTACGTTATCGCTTGATTGCCGCCTCGCGGATCATTTTATTCGAGGTGCCCGGCTCATAGACGCAGAACGGCTCTTCCGCCAGGAAGTCGCCGGTGGCGGCATACGCGCGAGCGCGGCAACCCATGCAAACGTGGCGGAACTCGCAGCAGCCGCACTTGCCTTTCAGGTTGTCATCGTCGCGCAACTGGGCGAACACGTCGGAATCGTTCCAGATTTCGGCGAAACTCTGCTTGCGCAAATCACCCGCGATGGACGGCAGATATCCGCAGGGGAAGACCTCGCCCTCATGCGAGATAAAACAGACACCGGTTCCCGCCAGGCAGCCCTTAGTCATGGCATTCATGTCGCCGGGGTGGCCGCCGGAATGGCCGGTGTGTCCGACCGGCGGCCCGCCAGCCGGCTTCAGGTTGATCCCTGTCGAGCCTGGCAGGGTCATATCCGTCGGTCCAATTTCGTGGGCGCTGGGTCCAGGTGTCGCAACTTCGTTGCGCCCAGCTAAGCGGTCGGCAGTCTTGCGCTGCCGCGCCACCCGGAAGTAATGCGGGGCACAAGTTGCCTTGAGTTCGATCCCGCCTAGCAGCGACTGATCGTAAAACCAATTCAGCATCCGCTCATACTCTTCTGGAGCTACCATCTGTTCGGCGGCGATATCCACTCCGCATCCCACGGGTACCAGCAGGAAGGTATGCAGCGCATCGGCGCCGAGGCTGCGCGCCAGGTCGAGCACGGCCGGCAACTGGTGCGCGTTATGGCGCGCAATCGTGGTGTTAATCTGCACCGAAACTCCCAGCGCCTGCAGGTTGCGCATGCCATAGACCGCGGCGTCGAATGCGCCCGGGATGCCGCGGAACGAATCGTGGGTATGCGCATCCGATCCATCCAGCGAGATCGAGACCCGCTTGATTCCGGCTTGCTTGATCTTTTGCGCGACATCTTTCGTGACCAACGTTCCGTTGGTGGCCAGGGCGACGCGAAGAGCGCGGCTGGTCGCGTACTCCGCCAGTTGGAAGATGTCGTGCCGGTACAGAGGTTCTCCGCCGCTGAGGACGAGGATGGGATTGCCGAAGTCGGCAATCTGGGAAATGATGTCAAGCGCTTTGTCGGTCGGCAGGTCGGCAGGCGACATCAGCTCGGTCGCAGTGGCGCGGCAATGGATGCACCTCAGGTTGCAACCCTTGGTAACTTCCCAGAAGATCAGGCGCGGCGTGTATTGCTTGGTGGCCGCCGGATGAGTATCTCCATTGCTTTGGCTCATGCTGTTGCCCTCCCCCGCTCTTGCGGAATTCGGCTCGTTGTATGTATCCACGATAGGATTTTCACGACCCGGAGAGCCGTGAGTCTTATCACCGGGCCCTGTGATGTGTGTCACTTGGGAAGGATTGGAGCAACCAGAACCGTAGGCGCCGAAAAAGTAGGAACAGCAATAGTCTCAGGTAGAAGTCCCACATTATGCTCCTGAAGTGCTGCGCGAACTCGAAGCGTTGGTTCTTGGTGGAAGCCCCCGCATTTATGCGAGGGAAGGGGCTCTCCGCTTTTGTTCATGCGCTTTAGTGCTGGCCTCCACGAATCCGACAGACCTGGAAGTAGAGCAGAGCTGCATTACTCATTAGGATCCTCACGCTTTGAAGGGGCACGGCTTCAGCCGTGCCATATATGGCTGTCATGGTAGTGGCTTTAGCCACGGAGGGACTTCGGTGTTGACGTAAAGTGCGAGGTTCCTCAGGGGCTGAAGCCCAACCGTCAACGCACACGTAACGGCATGGCTGAAGCCATGCCCCTTCAAAGCTTCCTATCTCAGCTGTCGAAACAGATGAATAATCCGGTCTAAGCTCACTGGAATCCGCTTTGCCCAACCCCAGCCGACCCACGTCAGCTTCCTTTTCAAAGCCGTTGTAATCTGTAGGAAGGTGGAAGGCCGATGGTCATTCGCCCGAAAACCATGCTCAAACTTCTCTGTGTAACTGCTCATCCCGACGACGAAGCTGGCGCCTTTGGAGGCACGCTGCTGCTGTACCACGACCGCGGCGTCGAGACCCACGTCGTCTGCGTCACCGCCGGAACCGCCGCGCGCAATCGCGGCACAGCGCGCTCGAACGAGGAGCTGGCGGTCCTGCGCCGCGCTGAGTTGGCGGCGTCGTGCAAGCTGCTCAAAGTAAGCCAACACGAAGTGCTCGACTATCCTGACGGAAAGCTCAACCGCGCCGATCTTTATCAGGTTGTGGGGGACCTGACACTTCGCATGCGCCAGATTCGTCCGCACGTGGTGCTCACCTTTGGGCCCGACGGCGGGCTCACCGGTCACGTGGATCACGCTATGGCAGGCGTTTTTGCGACCCTGGCATTCGAATGGGCGGGCCGTCCCGATCGTTATCCCGAGCAACTGGAGCGGGGACTAACGCCGCATCGCGCACAAAAGCTGTATTACCTTACCGCTGACTTCGTGCTGCCTGATCGTTAGATCATTGCACCGCCCACGGTGACCGCGCGCATCGAGGTGGGCGCCGAGCGTTTCGAGAAGAAGGACGAAGGCTTTCGGCAGCACACTACGCAGGCGCCGTTATTTGAGAGGGTCAAGAAGAACCTGGGGCAGCATGGCGGCGGAGTGGAGATGTACCATCTCGCAGTGACGCGTGATGCGCGCGTAGCGAAGCCGGAGACGGATTTGTTCGAGGGGATTGTGGAAGAGTAGATAACGGGTTCCAGGATTCGTATATCCGCTCGTATGGGTAGTGCGGGCCTGAACCTGGATTATTCATCAACGTGAGGTGTCATCCTGAGCACAGCGCCCGCAAAGACTTTCCGACCCGCTTCTTTTGCGGGTCGGGCGGGCGCGAAGCCGAAGGGCCCCTATGGCTGCGAGAAATCACTGTGATGCCACCTTGCATAGCAGCAAATCCGGGATTGCTGGCGCTCAAAGGGTTCCTTCGACTCCTCGCTGCGCTCGTCGCTCAGGATGACATCCAAAAAACTACGTGCACTCATGAATAATCCAGGTGAAGGCCCGCACTACCCGAATTACAACTCTGGAATTGCTCGGGCGTCGTGTCAACCGGCGCGCATCGGAGTATGATAATTTTCGCGGCTGCGACTTTTTGGGGGCGCGGCCCGCGAGACATTGTTATGTCAGACGATTTATCCAACCTCAAAGACGACATGAACGCCTTCATCCTGGGACACGGGCTCAGCCGCTTCCAGGGATACGTCACCGAAGACGTACACAGCGTCATGTGGGACCCGCGCGACAATCCCGAAAGCTGGAAGGATTTTGTCGAGCTGGCGAAGAAAGCCGGTTGCGAGTTCCTCTCCATGGATGAGGAGGTGTTGCAGCGCGACGAACTCGATTACCTCATCCAGCGCCTGCACGCCAACTATCCCAGCGATGAAGACATGGACGAAGCGCGCTGGTTGCGCAACCACGTGGGCAAGACCGGCTTCATCCAGCTCGGCTGGCCGCACCAGGGCATCATGTTTCTGTACGAGGTCTCCACCGAGTGGTACGAGCGCTATCAGCATCTGCTGGACTTGGTGGAAGATTTTGGCAGCATGGCGATCGACGGGACCGACCCGGACGACGAACGCTGACGTGCGCTGGGCCCTTCGCAATGCCGAATCGCGAGACGTACAGCGGCTCGCGCTGGAGACCGGGCTGCCCATCTCCACGGCCCGGCTAGTGGCGGTTCGCGGCATACAGACAGCCGACCAGGCGCACAAATTTCTGACTCCATCCCTGCAAGACCTGCATTCGCCCAGCTTGATGACCGGCCTCCGCGTTGCCGTAGAGCGATTGCGCGCCGCCATCGAGCGCGGCGAAACCGTCCTGATCTACGGCGACTACGACGTGGACGGCACCACCGCGATCGTGATTCTCAAGACCGCCATCGAACTCTGCGGAGGACGGACGGAGCACCACGTGCCGCATCGCATCCGCGAAGGCTATGGGATGCGCGATGAGGTCATCGAGCAGGCCGCTGATCGCGGCATTCGCGTCATCATCAGCGTGGACACCGGAATCCGGGCGTTCGCTGCCGGCGAAACCGCACAGCGCCGGGGCATCGATCTCATCGTCACCGACCATCACCTGCCCCAGGCGAACGGCGTCCCGAAAGCGTTGGCGGTGGTGAACCCCAATCAGGAGGGTTGCGACTATCCCTGCAAGTCGTTGTGCGGCGCGGGAGTCGCATTCAAAATCGCGCAAGCCCTGCTGGAGGAGACCGGGCGCGAGCGACTGCTGCCGTCGTTTCTGAAGATGGTCGCCATCGCGACCATCGCCGACGCGGTGCCGCTGATTGGCGAGAACCGCGTCTTCGCCAAACTGGGTTTGGAGGGGCTGCGAAAACCGGTCAACGCCGGCCTGCGCGCTTTGTTGGCGAATTGCCAATTGGACGGCTCGCGCCCTCTGAGCGCCGGCGACATCGCTTTCCGTGTGGCGCCGCGCTTAAACGCCGCCGGGCGCATGGATGTGGCCGAGCACGTCATTCAGTTGTTCACCGAGAAGGACGCAACCAAGGCGGCCGACATAGCCATTCGGCTCAATCAGCTCAACGGCGATCGGCAACTGGAGGAGCAGCGCATTCTGGATGAGATTCAAGCCAAGATTGAAGCCTCTCCCGAGATGCGAGAGGCTTACTGCCTGGTGCTGGAGGGCGAAGGTTGGCATCGCGGTGTGATCGGCATTTGCGCGACTCGGGTTGTGGAGCGCTATCGGCGTCCGACCCTCATCTTTTCCTGCGAGGACGGCGAAGCGCATGGCTCAGGCCGCTCCATCGAGGCGTTCCATTTGCTGCAGGCGCTGGAATCGTGTCCTGAGCTGTTCACCCGTTTTGGCGGACACGCGCACGCGGTGGGTTGTTCGCTTCCGGTGGGGAGGATTCCCGAGTTGCGGTCGCGGCTCGATGCTTTCGCCCGCGAACGGTTGACGCCGCAGGACTTCATTCCCATCCTGTACTACGACGCCGAGATCGCGCTCGACGATGTCAAGCACAACTTCTGGCTGCTGTTGCAGAAGCTGGAGCCATTCGGCTCGGGCAATCCTGTGCCAGTTTTTGTTGCCCGGACTGCGAAGCTGGTCCAGCCAGCCCGAGTGCTGAAAGAGAAACATCTGAAGCTGCGGGTCGTGGCCAGGGAGCGAAATTCCGGGGGCAGTAAATTTCAACGTGGCTTCGATGCTTTGGGTTGGCGCATGGCCGAGCGGGCGACAGAAGATTCGCTGCTGCTGGGCAGTGTGCTCGATTTGGCTTTTAGCGTGGATTACAACGAGCATCCCGAATTCGGGGGAGTGCAGCTCAACCTGCTAGATTTTGCGCCTGCCGCAGCCACCAGCGCGGCGAGCGCCGCAGAAGGGTAAGATCGATTCAACTTAGAAGTAGGGTCACTCTTTACAGGGACAACGGTCGAGCGTAGTATTTCTGCTCCGAATGGAGATGGTGCTGAGCCAGGTCTGTTCCACCTGCGGCAATGTGCGATTGCCGGATGGACGGTTTTTTCTCTTCTGCGGAGACTTGCTTTCGGAGCCCACCTCCAGAGGTCTAGTGTCTTCTCAACCTGCCAAGCCGCCAGCGTCACCAGCGCCAACCGACCTGGCTCTCGCTGCCTACGCCGGATTCTGGCTTCGTGTCTGGGCTGGCGCCATCGACGTGACCTTGGAGGTCGGCGGCGCGCTGGTGCTTACCTTCGTCATCGATCTTGCGCTCCGCCGCTTCGGCCACCTGCTGGGAGTTTCGCCCTTCGTGTCCAAGGTGGCCACGGGGATGGCTTTTATCCTGGTTCTGTCCGTCGGTTCGTGGCTGTACTCTGCCTTCACCGAGAGTTCATCGTGGCGCGCCACGGTTGGTAAGCGAGCTTTGGGTCTGCAGGTGGTCACCGCGGAGGGCGACGGAATAGGGTTCGGGCAGGCGACAGTCCGTCACTTCATGAAATTTCTCTCCCTGTTCTTCTTGATGATCGGGTTCATGATGGCGGGCTGGACCAAGCGCCGCCAGGCGCTGCACGACATACCGACCGACTGTCTGGTCCTCCGCGTATCGCGAGAAAGAGGCCCTTCTTTGCTGCGCGGCGTGGACGGATTGTACACGGGACCTAAAAAGCAGGCGTGAGAACTCGATCACCGGCGCTAAAGCGCGGGATCAAAGACGAACTTCTACCCCCGCATGAATGCGGGGGCCTCCACCGTGTCCCCTACACCCACTCCAGCGCGCCCTTCTTCCATATCCAGATGTATCCCACGATCAGGATGCCAAGAAAGATCAGCATCTCCAGCAGGCCAAATAGACCCAGCAGCTTGAACTGCACGGCCCAGGGAAACAGGAAGATGGTCTCCACGTCGAACACCACAAACAGAATGGCCACGATATAAAAACGGACGGTGTAGCGGCCACGCGCGCTATCGAAGGGCGTGATGCCGCATTCGTAGGGCATCAACTTAGTTTTGAATGGGTTACGGGGGCGGACAATGTAGAAGAGAGCAAGCGTTCCGGCCGCCACCAGAAACGCCAGGAAGGCGAAGATGAACATCGGTACATAGTTCTGCGGCATAGAGTGCTTTCTCGATGGCCGCGCCGAGGCGCGATCCGGAATGAACGAACGCGCCACTATACCGCGCTTCGGGACGCGATTCAATGACATGCGTCACAAATGCCGCTTTAGCCGCCGAACTAGACCTTCTTAGCCTTCGTCCACCCGCCGCCCGCCAATGGTTCCCACAAATCACCATTCATGTCGAGCCAGGGACCGATAGGCTGTTCCGGCTTCGGCTCCGAGCCCAGTCGAAGCACGTTGCCGTCGGGGTCCTCGACCTGCATCTCGCAGGCCCATTCGTAGTTGGTCGGCGGATGCCGAACCTTCGCTCCCTTGGCCTTGTACTCTTCGAAAAGCTGCTCGGCGTCTCCGACGCCAACCCAAACCCATGTGCCGGGATGTCCCTGGTCGCCTTCACACAGCATGATGTGACATTTGCCGCGGGTGACCGACGCGAATCCGGTCACCTGCCAATCAAGCTTGAACCCTAGTACTCCCAGGTAATAGTCAATACTTGTTTGCACGTTTGCCACAGGTAGGATCGGGCAAACGCCTTCAAAGTAAGTTGCCGTCGCCGCGGGGCTGCTTGTAGCCATGAGTTGCTCTCCGTTTTGCGCAAGGTTGAACAGTGCTGAAATCAGCCCCCGGGTAATCCAGGTTTCCTATTACCCTTTACGGATCTGACTCCTTGTAGCCAACAGCTTCACAGCGATTGCAGGAACACCAGTAGCGCTTCTCGGTCCTTGGCCGGCAACATCTTGAATCTGTTGGCGGCTTTCTCGGCTTCCCGCTGGTGACGGACAATGGCGTCGTGCGGCGTCAACGAGGCTCCGTCATGCATAAGGCGAGTCCTCATGCGCATCCCCCACAGGGGCGCGGTTCGCATGCGGTAGCGGGTCGGCTGAAAATTGTTGGGCGACATCTCCTTCCACGCGTACTTGGCAAAGGCGCGCCCATAGTGCTCGGGGACGGGGATCACAATGCCGTCGCCGGTGCCAATATCGTGCAGCAGAAAATCGCTAAAAGGATAGAACTGCTTCGACCCCAACGCGTCGGGAACGGTGAACGCTCCACCATTGACTTTCGCTCCTGCTGCCGCGGTGGTCATGGTGCGCACGTGGCAATCGTTGCAGCGGATCTTGTCGAATACTTCTGAGCCGCGCTTCGCCTTGTCGCTGGCAGCGAGGGTGTGGTCCGGAGGTGGCGCCTTGCTGGCGCGAACGAACCGCGCGAAATGATCGATGTCGGAAAGGCCGTCGGCGCCCACCTTGTCGTTGGGCTCAGAAACGGTGTTGCACAGGTTCGTCACCTCATCTGGCTGGAGGCGGCTGGTAACGCCCATTTCGTTCAAGTAAGCGTCTGCCGAGAAGGAGAGCAAGCTGGCGTGCTGGTCTTTCCAACCGAAGCGACCAATGGCAGTTTCGTCCGGAGCCTCCAGGACCGGGACCCTCAACGCCAGTCCGCAGATCTTGCCATGGCTCTTGCTACATTGCTCTTTAGCCAGATCGATGAGCGCCTGGTCCGGAACGGCTTCGACGAAACCGTCACCCAGCAGATTCAGCGACACCCGAAAAGTGCGGACCTTTTCTGTGTCGGGCACTCGCTCCTGGATCTCGGTGTCTGGAAAGGCGCCATTGGGACAGATGGCGCGATCATTCACTAGTGTGCGCCCGGTAATGACTTCTTTGCCGTCAGCGATCGGAATCGCGGGGTTCTCGAACTCGCCATGGCTGCCAACATGGCCAACGCGCAGTTCGTTCACCTGGCTGGGTCCGCCCGAGACTGGGTTCTGGTGGCACTCGCGGCAGGACTGCGCGTTGTAAAGCGGCCCCAGACCATCGCTGATCTGTTCGACTTCCTCGAGCGTCGTCTGGTCCGCCTGATGGGTGGTATCGTCCACCAACCCGTTGCTCTTGTTATCGAAGCCGGCTGGGGCGTCGTTGGATGGAGGAGTCGCGGGAATCAACCCCACGGCAAGTACCAAGGCTGCCATAAGGACCATCGGAAGGGCGAGACGCATGGCGGGGCCTCCTCTGTCATATGCCAGCCTGCAATTCTGCGTACAGACAACCACGATGTCAAGACTCATTCCGGTAAATCGACAGCCGGCGCCCTCCCATCACCAATCCGTGAGCCCACAATCTATAATCGGATTTCTCTACCTTTCGGCCTGCGGGAAGTCAGGCAGCAGGGAACACTGTGGCACTAGACCAGAAAATCTACGAGCTCAGAAGAGAAAAGCTGAAGCAGATTGAAGCGCTGGGGCAGCTGGCTTATCCTTATCGCTACGAAACCACGCACGCCATTCCGCAAATCCTTGAAGAGTACCTACCCAAGACCGGGCCGGAGCTTGAGTCCCCACGGGTGAACGTCAGCGTTGCCGGACGCCTGATGTCCATCCGCGTGCAGGGAAAGGCGGGATTCGCCCATCTGCAACAGAGTGGCCGGCGCTTGCAGATTTACGTTCGCCTCGACAACGTCGGCGAAAAAGCCTTTCAGCTTTACAAGCTGCTCGACCTCGGCGACTACATCGGGGTGAAGGGCTATCTCTTCCGCACTCGCACCAACGAGCTCTCCGTCCATGTGGAGGAGATCACCTTCCTGGTGAAGGACCTGCTTCCCCTGCCCGAAAAATGGCACGGCTTGCAGGACGTGGAGACGCGCTATCGCCGGCGCTACGTTGACCTGACGATGAATCCCGACGTGCGCGAGGTCTTCCTGAAGCGCGCCAAGGTGGTGCAGTCGATGCGGCGGTTCCTCGACAACTCCGGCTTCATCGAGGTCGAGACGCCGATGATGCATCCCATCGCCGGCGGCGCGGTGGCCAAGCCGTTCATCACCCACCACAACACGCTCGACGTCGATCTGTATCTGCGCATCGCGCCCGAGCTATACCTGAAGCGGCTGGTGGTGGGCGGCATGGATCGGGTGTACGAGATCAATCGCAACTTCCGCAACGAAGGCATCTCGACCCAGCACAATCCCGAGTTCACCATGCTGGAGTTCTACATGGCCTACGCCGACTACCGCGACATGATGGACTTCACCGCCGAGATGCTGGCCCAGGTGGCGCGCGACGTAAATGGCACAACCATCGCGCACTTCAACGGGCACGAAATTGACTTCGGCAACTTCCAGCGGCTCTCCATGCGCGAGGCCATCATCAAGTTCTGGCCCGAGAACAATGGCGAGAAGCCGGAGATGGCTGATTTCTCCAGTGCCGAGCAGATTGCCGCCATGGTGCATCGCTACAACGCGGCGAATCCGCACATCCCATACGATCCGGTTGCACCCATGGGCAAGACGATCGCCGAGATTTTCGAGTTTGTCGCCGAGCCGCACCTGATTCAGCCGACGTTCATCTACGACTTTCCTCTTGCCATTTCGCCGCTGTCGAAGAACAAGCGCGAGCCGGAAGAGAACGCCGAATGGGTCGAGCGTTTCGAGATCTTCGCTGGCGGACTGGAGATCGGCAACGCCTTCAGCGAGCTAAACGATCCCGAGGAGCAGCGCCGGCGCTTCGAGGGGCAGATCGGCGAACGCGAGCGCGGCGACGAAGAGGCCCACCAGATGGATGAGGACTACATTCGCGCTCTGTCGTACGGATTGCCGCCGACCGCGGGCGAAGGTGTGGGCATCGATCGCCTGACCATGCTGCTGACCGATTCGCGCTCCATTCGCGATGTGATTCTGTTCCCGCTGCTGCGTCCCCTGAAGCGCGAAGAGGAAGAGGAACTGGACAGCACCGAGGACGAGGCGGCTAAGAGCTAGGCAAGCCGATAAAAATTGCCCCTCTTTCGAGGGGCGCCAGTGTTCAAGGAGAAGAGAGGGTTGAGAGTACGGGGAAACTTATTTCGCCAGCAACTCGCGCATGCGCAGCCGAGCCTGGTGGAGTCCGAGGCGCGATTCCTCGTCGCTGAGGCCCAGGGTACGGGCGATGCGCGCGTGATCGTAGCTTTCCACGTCGTGCATTAGGAAGATCATCTTTTCCGTAGGGGGCAACTGGATCACGGCGCGTTCCAGGTCGACGCGCAACGTATTACGGCGCACTGACAAAACTCTCTCACAGGGAGCGCAGTTCAAGGTCAGCGTTCCCAGCGGCATATATTCGCGCAGCACGCTAATCAGGCAGCGATCAATTTCTTCCACGGTTGGGCTACCGGCCTTGGCAAAGGCGCGGCAGAAGGTGTGGGTCATCAACTGGGCCGCGTCCAGCTCGTTGTCCGTCATCCAAAATGCCAGCGCATACACCCGATGTCGGTTCAACTCGTAGGTTTCGTTGTAGCTGTCTACGCTGCGCGGCAACACCGCCGGCATGTAGGTTGCAAACCCGAGCATTTTTGCTTCCTGGACAGTGTTCATGGTTTCTACCTCAGCGAATTCTGGCCCGTCGCGGACCAGCCTGGTTTCGAGTGCTTCCGATAATCCGAAAGCGTCGAGTTGCTCGCTTCGCTTACTCTGCCTGCTCGTCAACACCTTAATACTGAGCAATCGTGGTGCCCAAAGCCTTGGAGCACGGAGTGTTCTGTTCAAAATATGGCTAACCTGCTGATAACGTTTGGCTAACAGGCTTCGCTGCTGGGCGACGCGTAACCCATGACGCGGGTGGCATGGGCATGTTGTTTTTGCTCCTGCTAGGTAATTTTGGAGTCCATCTTCCCTAGATTGGCATCACAATGCCAACTAATCTGGGGCGCGGGATGTAACTTTTTCAAGTTTGCAGGCCCAACCCCGCCCCCCGAGGGCCCCCGTAAACCGACAGGATGCGCCATGCATTATTTCTCTAGCCATGCGAGGCGAAGTGGATAAGAATCGAACCAACGACCTTCAGCAGCATTGCCGCGCAAGGACTTCGTATTATGGCCGATAAACGTATGGCCGATGAACGCATTCTGGTAGTCGACGACGAGAATTCCATCCGGGAAGTCGTGTGCTCCATTCTGAACCAGGCGGGCTTCGACTGTCGTCCCGTCACCTCGGGGGAGGAGGCGCTGGCGCTGTTGCATTCCGACGCCGGTTACTCGATGGTGTTGTCGGACCTGATCATGGAAGGGATGGACGGGTTGTCGTTGCTGGCGCGCATCCGTCTGGAACATCCCGACATTCCGGTGGTAATGGTTACCGCCGTCCACGACATTTCTGTCGCCCTGACTGCCATTCGAAACGGCGCCTACGATTATTTGCCGAAGCCCTTCGAGCGCGAACAACTGCTGGCCATTGTTCGCCGGGCCATGGAAAATCGCCGTCTGAAACAGGAAAACCTGGCCTATCAGACCAAGCTGGAGTCTCTGGTTGCGGCGCGCACTGACGCCTTGCGGAGGGCCCTGGCCGACCTGGAGCGCTCCTATGACATCACCTTGGAAGCATTGGGTGACGCGCTCGACCTGAAAGATGCCGAAACCGAAGGTCATTCCAAGCGCGTGACCGCCTTCACCATCGCCATTGCCCGAGCCATGGAATTGCCGCATGACAACATTCGCGTTATCGCCCGCGGGGCCTTTCTTCATGATGTCGGCAAAATGGCGATTCCGGACGCGATCCTGCGCAAACCCGGCAGGCTAAGTCCCGAAGAACAGGAAATCATGCGCCACCATGCCCAGTTGGGGTACCAGATTTTGCACCGAATCCCCTTCCTGCGTGAGGCGGCCGACATTGTTTACTCACACCAGGAATGCTTCGACGGAAGCGGCTATCCTCGCGGACTAAAGGGCGATCAGATCCCCCTGGGGGCGCGCATATTCGCCATCGCTGACACCTTCGACGCCATTACTTCCGATCGGCCCTATCGCGCCGCGCAATCCATTCCCGCCGGCCGGCGAGAAATTGAACGCCATTCGGGGCGCCAGTTCGATCCCGATATTGTGCAAGTCTTCCTCTCCATTCCAGATCGCATATGGCAGGAGTTGCGCCATGAAATTGGGGTGCCAAACGCGCGGTAATGCGTGGCAGCAATAGACTTCGCCGCCACTTGGAGGACTTGCTAGGCTAATGCTGGGGTTTGGTTCAGGCCACACTTGGTTCGTCAAGGAGGTAAGGGATGAGTGCAGTTCTATCGGACACCGAGATCCAGCAAGCCCTGCAGAAGCTGCCCGGCTGGAAGAAGAATGGAAATGCGATTGAGCGCAATTTCCAGTTTGCCAACTTCGTGCAAGCCATGGATTTTGTGAATCAGATCGCCGAAGCGGCCGAAGCCGTGAACCATCATCCTGACATCCACATCAGCTACAACCGGGTGACCATGGTCCTGGTCTCGCACGACGCCAGCGGGGTCACGCAACGCGATATCCGCATGGCAGGAAAAATCAACGAACTGGCGCCTCTCTCAACGTCCCCCTAGAAAAGCCGGAGGAATTGCCAGGCCTCGATCTCCGCCAGTCATTCCGCCCTGCGACCGCTCACGGCCCGAGTTCGGTTTGTGGCGCCAACGATTCCGCAATGCGACTTAAGGCGGCCTGGATGCGATCCAGTTCGCTCTGCGCGCTCTCATTCCATTCCAGCGAGCGCTCCGGCGCCTGGTCGAAATCTTCAGACATGGCGCGCAAGCCATTTCTGCTGCGCTCGCTCAGCAAAAATGCCCCAACACTTCCGAGCCCCAACATTGTAAGTGGCACATACCATCTGCGCATTGGCCGCTCCTTGTCCGACTTGCCGTCGAAATACAACTAAGCGCAACTTACTTGGTTGGATTCGCTTTTTCAACCTTGGGATGACAGACTCGCCGCGAAAGTACATAGCAAGTTTGATTCCGGGGAATTGGGAGCATAACCTGACTTTCTTTCGCAAACGGGAATGGCGCGCAAGAATGGCAAGTTCCAGCGTTCTTTCCAGGAAGGCATTCGGCGGACCGCGGTTGGTCAAACCCAGCCCGCCAGACTATGATTTTGAAGGGAAAGGCGCCACGTCCATCGCAGTTTCGGCCGCTCTACCGTTGGCTTGCGCTGGGAGAAGGTGTGGCGTCCAGGTGCTCTCATGCGACTCAGAAGTTGGCAGTCCATCGCGTTTTCACTCCTCGTTTTCGCGGCGATGCTGTTCACCGTCGCCCCCCTGGGAGCGCAAGACCGCTCGGCAACTCCCATACCCAACACCATATGGGTCGGCGCTGACGGCAAGTACGAAGCCCAGCCCGACACCGTGCTGCTGCAATTTAATATCGCGGCACAAGAGGGCAAATTGCAGGACGCGAACCAGAAGGCCAGTCGCGCCGCCGACCAGGTCCGACAGCTCCTGCACTCCAACGGGCTCGATCCCAAGGACGCCCAGGTCGGCCAGTTCTCGGTGCAGCCGGTGTATGACTATAAGAACTCGAAACGTAAGCTGGTCGGCTATCGGGTGGACACCAATATCAGCATTAAGCTGAAAGACTTCTCCAAAGTGGGACCGATTGCCCAGGGACTCTCCGACATGGAGGACGTGACCGGCAGTCAGTCGCTCAGCTATCTTCTCGACGATATGGAGGCCGCCAAAATCAAGGCCGTGGAAGATGCCTTGGCGCGCGCCCGTGCCGCGGCCAGTACCGTCGCGCGATTCAGCGGCCGCACCCTGGGCGAACTCTCCTATGCGTCGGTTGACACCTATGAGCCCAGCCCGATCCGGCCGATGGCGTTCGCCAGGCAAGAAGTTGCGGGGGCGATGGCCGCTTCTCCGCCTCCCACGGCTGAGTTTGGGGCGCAGAAGATCACGGTCACGGCGCACGTGAATGCCTTGTATATGCTGAAATAAGCGAGCGCGACTTTCCTCGCGATGGGGCGTTCAATGTACTACGTGGGAAACTTGTTATCCTGGGAGGACACATGAGAGCAGCAGCAGTTTTGCTTGCTGTTTTTCTCGGCGCTGCGAACATACTCGTCACAGCGCAGAACTGGGATGGCGCGCCTCAACTCACATCGCGCGCTACTCCCGTCGCACAGGGGGACAGCCCCGCCGCTCCCACCGACTCGATCACGGTTGCTTCGGGTACGCGAATTCCCCTGGTCATGAAGCAGGGCCTCACCACTAAGAACGCCCGCCCGGGCGATCCGGTTTACGCCCAAACCTCGTTTCCCATCGTGATGAACGACCGCATCGTGATTCCACCCGGTACCTTCGTCCAGGGTGAAATCCGGCGAGTGCTGCGTCCGGGCAAGGTCAAGGGCCGCGCTGAGTTGCAGATGAGCTTTACCTCCATGATCTTCCCCAATGGTTATACCTTGCTGCTGCCGGGCGCGGTGCAGGGAACTCCCGGCGACCCAAACACCGCAGGCGTCAAAGACAAGGAAGGAACCATTCAGGGGGAAGGCAGTAAGGGAAAGGACGCCGGCACCATTGTCGGCACGGCCATACCGGGTGCGGGGATTGGCGCAATCGCCGGAGGCGCCAAAGCCGCAGGCATCGGGGCCCTCAGCGGTGGCGCGCTCGGATTGGCCACTGTCCTGTTCACGCGCGGGCCCGAAATTAACCTCGCCGTGGGCGACTCCATCGAAATGGTGCTGGAGCGCAGCATAACGATTGACCAAGCGAAGGTGCGCAGAGCGGCGCAATAGAGGAAGGTTCCCATCGAGTTGTCATCACGAGCGAAGCGAGGGATCTGCTGTTGCGTGGCAGTGGAAAAAAGCAGATTCCTCGCGCCAAACCCCGGCGCTCGTAATGACAACTCAAGTCACGATCTACTGTTGGAGCCGTCATGCAGCCCACGTCTGTCGATCAATAGATCAAATACTTCTTCCTGACCTGCAGGAACTGCTCGACGCCATCGCGCCAGTCGTCGGCGATGCGCAGCGGGTCCTGCCCCGCTTGCAGCGCCGTGAACACCGCTTGATTCGCCAGCAACGGTTTCATGTGGGCGACGTCGAACCCAGTCGGGGCCGCATCGTGCAGGGCCGCCGCCAACTCCAGCCCCAATTCAGGGGCGTCTAGAACTTCCCGATTGGTGACGATGATATTAACTCCTTCACACTCCCGGCGCGCATAGGGTCCACTGGCGGGTGTGAACGTAATGGGCACAAAGCGTACTCCGGCGATGTGGCGCGCATTCAGGTACGCGGCCATCCGCTTCGCGCCTACCCAGGGCGCCCCCACCACTTCAAATGGAGTATCGGTGCCCCGCCCGACCGAAACATTTGTTTGTTCGATCAGTGCCACCGCGGGATACAGCGTCGCCTGGTTCAGGTCGCGCAGGTTGGGCGATGGACTCACCCATAGCTGCGATGTCGAGTCGAACCAATCGCCGCGCATCCAGCCCTTCATCGGAACTACCGTGAGATTGGCGTTGATGTTCCGCTCGGTGTTGTAGAGCTTTGCCAACTCGCCAATCGTCATGCCGTGCCGCACCGGCACGGGATAGTAATTCACAAAGCTCTCCTGCCCTTTATCGGAGACCGGACCCTGAACGTAAGCCCCGGTGATAGGGTTGGGGCGGTCGAGCACCACGATCGGTTTCGCCAGGGTGGCCGCGGCTTCCAGAAAATATCCCAGCGTTGTCTCGTAGGTGTAGAAGCGAACCCCCGCGTCCTGAAGATCGAACACCAGCACGTCGAGCTTGCGCAGCACATCGAGCGGCGGGCGGCGCTTGGCATCCGTGTCGCCGTACACGCTGTAAACTGTAACTCCGGTGGCTCCATCCTTCGTGTCAGCGATGTCAGTTTTGTCGGAGGTCCCCTGCACACCATGCTCAGGGCTGAAGATGGCGCTCAATTGCAAACCGCGGGCATGGGCCAGGACGTCAATGGTGCGGTTGCCACGACTGTCGACCCCGGTTTGGTTAGTGATCAATCCGATCTTTGGCGTCCCAGCACCGGGAACTCGCAAGGCGTCGAAATTGTTGGCCTCCAGTTCGTCAATCCCGTTGGACACCTGGCCGTTGCGAACCACCACGCGGCGGCTGGCGGCTGCGGCTTCGTTGTAGCCGGTAATCCGCGACAGCCGCACCTTCTGCTCTTCGCTGGGCTGAAGTTGCAACGCAGCGGCGACCGCAGTGGCCACTTCGGTGCGCAACGCAATCACGTTACCGTCCTTGATATGCACCGCATTGGTAAGCAGGATGATGTAGGTATTGGTGGTCGGATCGATCCAGAGCGAAGTGCCGGTGAAACCGGTGTGCCCGAAGGAGCCAACCGGGAGCAGTTCACCACGATTGGAGGAAAACGGTGAATCGATGTCCCAGCCGAGTCCGCGCACGTCGGTCAGGTTAGGCGGCTGTTGCGGGGTCGTCATCTTTTCGACAATCCATGGCGAAAACACGGGCGCGCCGCCGTTCAGCAGCGCTTGCGCAAACTTGGCAACGTCATCGGCGGTCGAGAACAGTCCGGCGTCGCCGGCAACTCCTCCCATCCGGCGCGCAGTAGGATCGTGGGCCACGCCGCGCAGCATCTGGCCGGTGCGCTCGTCGCGTTCGGTGGGCGCAATGCGAGGCTTCCAATCCGCGGGCGGAAGAAAACGCGTCGTCGTCATGCCCAGCGGTCCAAATATATAGGTTTGCGCATACTGATCGAGCGGCATGCCGCCAACGCGCTGCACCAGTTCGCCCAGCACCACAAAATTGATGTCGCTGTACAGGAACACCGAGCCTGGCGGATTGATCAACTTCTCGCCATTGGCGCGCGTATAACCATCCTCGATGCCGCTCCAATACTGCTTCAAGTCAAGGTCGGGCCGCAGGCCGGAGTAGTTCGTCAGCAACTGGCGAACGGTCACATCGTCCTTGCCGTTTTGCGCGAACTCCGGAATATATCTGGCAACCGGATCGTTCAGCTTCACCTGACCCAGCTGCACCAGGCGCATCACGCAACTGGTGGTGGCCATCACCTTGGTCAGCGATGCCATGTCGAAAACGGTGTCAACCGTCATCGGCTCCTTGTTGGGATCGAGCGCGCGATAGCCGAACGCCTTGCGATAAACGAAATTTCCGTTGTGACCGACCAGCAGCACCGCTCCGGGCGCGCGCCCTTTTTCGACCGAATCTTTGAGCAGCGCGTCGAGCGGCGCAAAGCGGTCTGCCTCGTTGACGGCGGTTGGCGGCGTGACGGCAGGAGCGGACGCCCTCTGGGCCACAAGAAGCGCGCCCCTGGTTAGTAGAAGACCGATGAGAAGAAGCGCAATGACGGGCCAACTACGAAGCCTCAATGGGTCCGAAACCTTTCGTGATGTGGGAATTGCCGCGCCATTGCGTCGGCAAGCTATTATAAGTTGCACTCGTCTCCAGAGGTGCTTCTGAACCAACCGCCGCAACAACTCGCAGACCTGCCGGCTGCTTGCGAGCTCCAGGACAAGCAGTTCGCGCGGGCGTTTGCCGTGGTGCGCGACGCCATCGAGCAACGCGCCTTCCCCGCCGCGGCGCTGGCCGTCACTCATCGCGGGTCGCTGATCGTGCTGCGCGGATTTGGCCGCTTCACCTACGCGGACGATGCTGCTCTGGTTCAGCCCGACACCATTTTCGATTTGGCATCCCTGACCAAGGTCGTGGCGACCACGGCCGTGGCCATGCTGCTGCACGAGCGCGGCCAATTGCCGCTGGACATTCCGCTCGGGCACTTTCTTCCTGATTTTGTGGCGCGAGTGCCCCGGCATCAGCAGGCGACGCGAGAGGCGGTCACGCTGCGCATGCTGCTCGCCCACTCCAGCGGGCTGCCGGCTTACGAGAAGTTGTTCGAGGTTGCCGGCTCTCGCGACGAGCTGGTTCGGGCCGCGCTTACCACGCGGCTGGTTGCCGAGCCCGGCACGCGCGCCGAGTACAGCGACATGGGCTTCATCCTGCTGGGAGAAGTGCTGAGTCGCCAAGCTGGCCTGGCACTCGACCGGTTCGCGCGGCAGGAGATATTCATCCCACTTGGCATGACGCACACGCGATTCAATCCGCCGCCGGAATGGAAGCCTCAGATTCCGCCCACGGAGGACGATCGCACCTTTCGCAAGCGCATCATTCAGGGTGAAGTGAATGACGAGAACGCCTTCGTGATGGGAGGCGTCGCCGGACACGCCGGGGTCTTCGCTCCGGCAATCGATATCGCGCGCTTCGCTGAGTGCATGTTGCGCGGCGGAGCGCCTGTCCTCAAGGCGGAAACGGTTCAGCTCTTCACGCGTCGCGTCGATTCTCCTGCCGGTTCGTCGCGGGCACTGGGATGGGACACTCCGTCGCCGCGGGCCTCGTCGGGCCCTCATTTTTCGGCTGCGTCCTTTGGTCATCTCGGATTCACCGGCACCTCCCTGTGGATCGATCCCACGCGCCAGCTGTCGGTGACGTTGCTGACCAACCGCACGTGGCCCAACCGTATGTCGCAGGCCATCCGCCAGGTCCGGCCTCTGGTGCATGATGCCATCGTCGAGGCGCTGGAAGAATGAGCAATAAGGCCGCCTTCGTGGCCAAAAATTCTTCCTCAAACTCGACTCATTTTCGCCAGTTGCCTGTTGCCCCTCGGCAAGCGGGAGAGTAAAGTTCCCAAGATGTTCGTGTAAGCGTCCCTTCAGTTCGCATCTAAGCTGGCCATAATGACCCGGGGCCTTTTAGCGCCATCTGAGTTTGCGTACAGGCTACCAGCGACTCCGTGCCCCCAATCCTCGTAGAATGAGGTCTAACGCTGTGATTCACAAATTTGGCGTTCGCAGCGTCGGTTTAGGACGTCCCTACATGGACAAGTTTGTCATTCGCGGCGGCAATCCGCTGTTGGGCACGGTGCGCATCAGTGGCGCCAAGAATGCCGCCCTGCCGGCGATGGCCGCGGCGCTGCTGACCGACGAACCCGTCATCCTGGAAAACGTTCCGCAGGTACACGATATCGAGACCGAACGCAAACTGCTGGCGGCGATGGGCGCCGAGGTGGAGCTGGGCTATGGCCGCGCCCAGCACCGCACCACCATCTGCTGTCGCAACCTGGTGAATCCCGAGGCTTCCTACGAACTGGTGAAAACCATGCGCGCGTCCACCCTGGTTCTGGGCCCGCTGGTCGCCCGCATGAGACAAGCTCGAGTTTCTTTGCCCGGCGGATGCGCCATCGGCGCCCGCCCGATTGACCGTCACCTCAAAGGGCTGGAGAGGTTAGGGGCGCAAATTTGGCAGGAGCATGGCTACATCGAAGCGCGGGCCGAGCGCCTGAAGGGTGCGCGCGTCGTGTTCGAGAAGATCACGGTGACGGGAACCGAAGATTTGATGATGGCGGCGGCGCTGGCCGAAGGCGAGACCATTCTGGAGAATTGTGCGCGCGAGCCGGAGGTCGGCGACCTGGCGACGCTGTTGAACAAGATGGGCGCAAACATCGAAGGCGCGGGCACGCACGCCATCCGCGTGCAAGGTGTGGAAAAGCTGCATGGCGCGCGTCACCGCATTATTCCTGATCGAATTGAAGCCGGCACTTTCATTGTCGCGGGCGCGCTCACCGGCGGGGATTTGCTGGTGTCGGGTTGCGATCCGCGTCATCTCGATGCGCTACTCCAAAAGTTGGAGGAGTGCGGAGTGCAGGTGCGGACCAACGGCGACAGCGTCCGCGTCACCGGCGACGGCCCGCTGCGGGCCGCCGACATGGCCACCGAAGAGTACCCCGGCTTTCCCACCGACATGCAGGCGCAGTTCATGGCGCTGGCGACCCAAGCCGAGGGCGTCAGCATCGTCACCGAAAATATTTTTGAGAACCGCTTCATGCACGCCCAGGAACTGGTGCGCATGGGGGCCAACATCCGGATCGAAGGAACGCGCGCGGTGGTCCGAGGCCAAACGCCCCTCAGTGGCGCGGCCGTGCAGGCCAGCGACCTGCGCGCTTCCGCATCGCTGGTGTTGGCTGCCCTCGTCGCCGAAGGCGAAACTATCATCGACCGCGTTTACCATATCGACCGCGGCTACGAGCGCATCGAAGAAAAACTCCGGGGAGTGGGCGCCCAGATCCGCCGCATCGGAGAATTCCTCCCCAAGCGAGTGGCCACGCCTGTAGCCGCGGGATGACGCAGGAGATCGCTCCGCCCGGTTGAAAATTATTCACCACGGAGACACAGGGGGGCACGGAGGTTTGATTTCCATGTTTTTTTCGGGTCTCCGTGGTTGCGCGGGCCTCACGACCATGCCGATCTTCGCAGCAAAGACATAATAATATACATGATAAAATATAGGATAGACTCTAGGGTAAGAAATACATCTACTATCGCTCCAGAAGCCGTTCCAGATCGGCAAAAAAGCTGGGGTAGGAAATGGCCACGCATTCCGAGTTGCGGATCTGGGTGTCTCCCTGCGCCCGAAGCGCTGCGATAGCGAAAGCCATGGCGATGCGATGGTCGCCAAAGGACTCGATTTCCGCGCCGTGCAGTTGCTGACCACCGGGAATGCGCCATCCGTCGTCAGTTTGCTCGACCCGCGCACCCATCGCCCGCAGGTTCCGGGTGACCGCATTCAGGCGGTCCGACTCTTTCACGCGCAGCTCGCCAGCATCCCGGACTTCCAAACCAGCCGTGTACGGGGCGATGGCCGCCAAGACCGGCAGCTCGTCGATCAGCAGCGCAGTCTGCGCTCCTGCAATGGTCACAGGCTTGGGGGCACCGGGAACCAGGGTAATCGTGCCCAGCAGCTCTCCATGTTGCTCCTCCACGCGCACCATCGAGATACGGCTGCCCATGGCGGTCAGCACGTCGAGCAAGGCAGAGCGCGTCGGGTTCAACAACACGCTGTCGATCACCAGGTTGGACTCGGGGAAGACAGCAGCGGCACACAGGAAAAATGCAGCCGATGAGATGTCTCCCGGAATGTAGGCTCCCAGCGGATGCAGCGCCTGACCGCCTTCGATCGTCACCGTGTGTCGCACCCGGTCAACTTTGGCGCCGAAGGCGCGCAGCGCAAGCTCTCCGTGATCGCGGGTGCGCATCGGCTCGGTTACCGAGGTATGGCCCTCAGCAAGCAATCCGGCGAACAGCACCGAAGTCTTGACCTGCGCGCTGGCGACGGGCACTAGATACTCGATACCGTGCAGACTGGCGCCGGTGATACGCAGCGGTGCGCAACCGCCTTCGGTCGAATGAATCTGGGCGCCCATCGTGGTCAGCGGCTCGATGATGCGGCGCATGGGGCGGCGCGAAAGCGAATCATCGCCGATCAGTTGCGTGGTGAACGGCTGGCCGGCGACGATGCCCGACAGCATCCGCATAGTCGAACCGGAATTGCCACAATCGAGCGGCGCGTCAGGGGAACGCAATTGCGGGCCGAGTCCTTCAATCACCACCGCTCCCTGTTCGTCGCGCTCGACGTTGCACCCCAGAGCGCGGACGCATCCCAGAGTACTGGCGCAATCGGCGCCGGGCGAAAAATTCTGAAACCGCGACCGCCCAGCGGCGACCGCCGCAAGCATTGCGTAGCGGTGGGAGATGGACTTGTCGCCGGGAACGCCGACACTTCCCAAAATATTGCGCGCGGGATGTACGGTGACCGATTTCGTGTCGTGCATGGATTGTCTAGCTAGACTACCGGCGAGTGCTCGCCTCAGCCTTGGCTTCCAACAGGGCTTCCGGCGTCACTTCGCGAATACGCACGCCACATACAAATCGGGGCGTGTTCGCGCCGCGCCCCCAGCGATTTACGTCCCAGTGCACGCGAACAAACTTTGCGTTTGCAGTGGCGGTCAAATTCACCAGCAGCGGATATTCGCCAACATAAAACTTCTGCGGCAAGGTTGCGGCAGGTTTCGCCTCCCAGGTGGTGCCGTCAGCTGATGTAAACACGGTGATCTCGATTGACTCCTGTTCGATCACCTCGTCAATGGTGAGGGTCACGAGAAAAACGGGGTTCGCAGCGCCACTGACGTCCAGCGCTTCACTGTCACCCTTAGCGGTGACTGCGGTCTTTTCCGGTACAAGAAAGGCATCCAGCATAGCGAATCTATTCTACCGAATGGGCGAACTGGATCATGGTGACAAAGGTCACAAGCGCGATTGAGCCGAGCGCGTCCCACCGTCGTGACGGTACAGGTCTCCGGGGATGTAACGGGAGAGCCTGGAGATACTAGGTCCTTTGTTCGTGAGAGGCGATGCGGTCCTGCTCCAGCCGCTTCACGCGCTCTTCCAGCTGTAGAGCGATAAGCAGGGCGGTGTGCTGGCGCTCCGCGCGGGCCTCGGTATCGGCCATCGCTTGTTTCAGATCGGCGCGCCCGGTGTCGGTCTTCTTCTCGAGCGCGATGAAACCTGCATCAATTTTTTTCTCAAGGGCATCGACGCGCACACTCAGGGCCCTGAATTCCGGCGTGACCAGATCCTGCAAAAGCTGGCGGAGGTCATCACTCACCGACATGGTGGCCCGATTATAGCGCCCGAAATGTAGCCCCACAATGCCGGGCAGTCGGGCACCGGGATCGTTGGTGGAAGACTAGCGCCGCAGAAGTCCGTCAAAGAACGTTCGCAGCAGCGGACCAAATTCCGTCGGCTTCTCGAGGGCGGCATAGTGGCCCGCTTGGGCGATGACCTGCAACCGGCTGCCGGAGATCTGCTGCCGCATCAGCTCGAATTCACTGAGCGGGATGCTGTCTTCCTCGCCTGCAATGAGGAGAGTGGGCACGTTGATCGTCGCCAGCGTTGCCACCGAATCGGGGCGCTCGGCGATCCCGCGTTGCACCCCAGCGATGTCTTTCGCCGACATGCTTTGCATCATGTGGCGCGCCGCATCAGCGATGTCCGGGCGGTTCCTGTGGGTCGTCTGCGACAAGAGCTTCCACAGCATTTCTTGGATGAAACCGTCCGTGCCCTCGCGCAGCACTCTGTCGGCAAGCTGCAACCGATTTGTCTTGCCCTCGGAGGTCTCGGCTCCGGGACGTGTATTGGCCAGCACCAGCGCCGCGACCTGGTCCCGATGTCGGCGCCAGAACTCGAACAGCAGATAACCGCCGATGGATACGCCAACAAAGAACGCCTTGCTGATTCTTTCTTCCCGACACAGCCTGAACAGGTCGTCGGCGAGCTTCTGCATGGTGGCCGGCCCTTCACCGAGTTCGGAGTCGCCATGAGCGCGTAGGTCGGGCAGGATCACACGATATCGCGTACTCAGTTGTGGTGTTACTGAGTCCCAGAACTGATGGTTCAGCGGAAACGGGTGCAGCAGCACGACGTCGGGTCCGTTGCCGGTGACTTCGTAGGAGAGACGGGCGTCGCCGCTGCGGAAGGTGGGCATGGGAAGAAGCAACTAGCAATTAGCAACTAGCAATTAGCACTTAGTCATCGGACACTGCAGAGTACTTGCTGTCATCCTGAGCGCAGCAGGAGTCCGCCGGTGGCGAACTCCTGCGGAGTCGAAGGACCCCTATACGGGTACGACCCTGGACGCAGGACTCATGACCCCTGATACGGCTGGACGTTGGTCGCGGGCGGAGCCACCGGCACGTATTCCGGCTCTTCCGGCATCACGATCCACGCAATGATGTAGGCCAGTACGCCTCCGCCACCGAACAGGGCGACAATCAGCCAAACCACACGCACGATGCTGACGTCGAGATCGAAGTACTCGGCAAAACCCGCGCACACGCCGGCAATCTTGCGATCCGTCCGCGAACGCATCAGCTTGCGGCGACCGGCCACGGCGCCGACGCGACGGCCGCAGTAAGCGCAAAGATCGGCGTCGTCCTGGATCGCTTTTCCGCAATAGTTGCAGTACATACAACCCTCCCTACACAGATAATACGGATAGCATAAAAAGAAGTTCCCGCGTCTGCCAAGCCATTCATCCGGCACGTTGTTTCACCGGCGTGTCCATCCCGAAGGTCAGATGGGCTCGCGCCACGCGAACAAACCGGCCTCAGGTTATTATACGAATGACCACGAGGAGATCATGATGGCGCGACTGTCGTACGTCGAGATGGAGCAGGCCCCAGCCGAGGTGCGCGAGGTTTACGAAAAGACGCTGAAAGGCAAACCCGGCAGCGTTCAGAAGCTCGTTGCTCACCGGCCGGAGCTGCTGAAAACCTTCCTGCCGTTCTACGCCAGCGTCGGACGCTCGCTGGACCGCCGCTTGTACGAGGCGGTGTACATCCGGGTCTCGATGATCAACGGCTGCCGCTATTGCCTGCAGCATCACCTGGCCGCATCGAAGCGCGTTGGCCTGACGCGAGAGGATTGGCAGCACTTGAAAGAGAGCCAACATGGCAACTTCAGCGAGAAGGAAGAAGCGGCGCTGGATTTCGCCGAGAAGCTCACCCGCGATCCCCGCTCGATTGCCGACGGCGACATTCAAAGCCTGAAGCTGCATTTCTCGGACGCGGAGATTGTGGACCTCGATCTGCTGATTGGCTTGGCGAATCTGACCAACCGCTTCACCGATCCGCTGGGTGCGGACCTGGAGTTTCCGGAAGAGAAGATCTGATCGCGGCGGAGGGCCATTTAGGCCACCACAGGCTCGCTGGACGACGTTCTACACTTGCGAGGCCCTTGGAAGGTCATTCGGAGAGCCGAAGCCCGCCTGAAGTCATCTAAACGCGAAATTCATACTCCGCCAGTGATGGGATGTCCCGAGATGAGACGGGAAGTGACAGGACGTCCGGGCCGCCTCATTAAGCGTGAATGAGTGAAATGGCCTTCCATGAGAAGGCCGGTCGTAGTCAAGCAGAATCTTTATCCATCCCTATTTATAAGCAAGGTTTTTCTCCGCCGAGTTAAGCCCTGTCGCTACCCTTCCATCCGCACTCTTGATGAGCGATTTATCGCTCGGTGCAAGTTGGGTGTTCTCGTTTCAGTCGGTGCTGCCACCTGTTCGGCGACCTTGGCTTCCGTCCTTGCGGATAGAAGTTGGGCCAGGCCATCTGCGCAGTCACCGAAACTCGGCTTTGGGCTTCTCCGATACTTCGCTCAGCTATGCTGCTGCCAACATCGTTCGCTTCGTATTGCGCAAGGGTTCATAGACTTCTCCACTGACCCACAGCCGATGCAGCAGCACTGCCAGTTTGCGAGCCGTCGCAATGATGGCCCGTTTCTTTCCATTCTTGCCACCACGCTCGGCCAGCTTCAGACCCCATCTTCGGAGATCGCTATCAGCTCCAAACGGGCCGAGTATGTGGTGCGCTCCCTGCACCAGCAAGGTTCGCAGATAGGGATCACCCTCTTTGCTGATGTGCATCTGCGGTTCGCTCTGCCCCGAGTTTCTTCGTCCCGGTTGCAGTCCGAGGTAGCAACCCGCGTCCCGGCTCTTGCGGAAACGATGCGGATCTTCCAGGGTCAGCATGTAGGTCAACGCGATCAGCGTGCCTACTCCCTTGATCTGTTTCAGCAGCGCAGTCTGCGGATAGCTATGCTGCGCGATGGCTTCGATGCGCTGGTTGTATTCGGTAATGCGTTCACTCAGCGATTCCAGAGCCTGCAGCAGCGGACCCAGCGCGACTTGTAGTTCAGGGCTCAAGGCCTGAGCTTTCTCTATGTCCATGTTGCGCGGATTGCAGCCCCGCAGCCGCTCGCCATACGACTTCGTCAGCCCACGCGCTGTGTTCACCAGCGCCGTCCGTGCCCGCACCAGGCTGGCTCGCGCTCGAATCACCGTCAGGTCGGCCTGTGCCTGCGCACTGCGGTGTTTCACCGGAGACAGCAACTGCGGGTCGATCCGCGCCAGCCGCGCCAGGGTCCTGGCATCCAGCCGATCATCTTTGCGTCGGCTTTCTCCGATCAGACGCACGTTGCGGGCATGCGCCACGATCACTTCATGGCCCAACTCGCCCAACAACCGACTTACCCACGGCGAGTGCATCCCCGTTTCCAGAGCTATCCGGCTGCGTGGAATAGCAGCGAAGACTTTCTTTCTTGCTTTCGGAGTTGTGCCCAGCTTCTGCTCGCTTATCACATCGCCAGCTTCGTCCAGCACGCAGTACCAACTTGATCGATCGCCTAGGTCTAAACCGATTGTCAGCTTCCGCTCGAAATTCTTGTTGCTCGCTGCCTTTGCGGTGCTACTCTTTTTCATTGCCGGTCTCCTTTATCTCTTGCCCTTCGAGCGCGTTGATAACTTGGGAGCGTACAGCATCCCGTCCGGAGACCGGCCTTCTCATCCCATCTGTTCACGTCAACATTGCTGCAAACCGTCCATGCGGGAGCATAATTGCTATACGATCTGATCTATGAAGAGCAAAAGATCCGGTCTCATAATTCTCGGGTGCTTATTAGCTTTGTGTCTGGCGGGTTGCGGTGGGCCCAATACTCCCACTCCTTTGACCGTGACACTTGCGCCACCGTCGGCCAGTATTACTATAAATTCTTCCGTTCACATAGTCCTACAAGACTCTGCCGGTCTCAACAAATACACCTCATCGGTCGACTGGAGCATTCAGGAATATGGCTCAGGTACGCGTTGCACGGAGGAGTCGGTCGATCCGGCAAATGCTCCACCGATTCCAAATTGTCCGTCTGGTTGGCTGGCGTACTTGGGTGGGGTGCTACCAGGAGACGTGTATTACTTCGCGCCGAGCGCGCCCACAACCGCCCATGTGGTGGCGAATGTGAAGAACTACACCGACGTGTCGCATTCTGTTATCGCGTCTGAAGGTTTGGCAACCGCCACAGTCACCGTGACCAGTCAATAAGGCCAGATGACGAGTGAAATTCAAAAACAGCCCAGAGCTCGATAGCTGTTGATAAATCCCCACTACGTAAATAACCCACCTATCGTGTTACAACTAGAACCTCGATGGGTAGGGGAGTATAAAGACTGAGAAGCACGGGCCACCGGAATTGCCGTGTACCGCAGACCCAAGAGCGCCCGAAAGCGTAGGGAAGCAATGAACCGTCTTTGCGAAGTGGCGTTCTGTGCGATCGCTGTCGTTCTCTGTTCTGTGACCCCCTCAAGCGCGGCTCCTGTCCCGGCAGACCAGCAAATTACCGTTAAGCAATTTGTCATTGAGGGTGCGGATAGCCTATCCACCTCCCAGATTGAGGAAGTGAAGTCTTCGGTGATGGGCAGGCCGGAATCTGCCGAAGTGTTGCTGGATACTGCCAGGCACCTCCTCACCGCTTTTCTGGACAGCAACTGTTATATCCGGTCGGACATTCAGTTGGACGTCGTGAATGCGAAGACTTCGCCCGACGCGGCCTCGATGCATGCGACTGTCCGGCAAGGCATTCGGTATCGGCTGCGCAATTTTCGTGTCCAATGGGCACGGGCCTTTTCAGCGCAGGAAATCGAGCAGCATTTGCCGCTCGACGACATGCGCCGAGGCGACTGCTCGGGCTTGGCAACCGTGGATAATACGGTCACGGACCTCTACCAAAGTCGAGGTTTCCGGAATGTGAAGGTGCATCCACTGGTGCAGGCAAACAAGGCAACAGAGCAGTTCGACTTGACGTTGTATATCGACGAAGGCAAGTGAAAGCGGTAAAACCATCTCCGCTGCTGGCAAACTCCCGAGAGGTCAAAGGGTCGGGAGCTGTACCTGGCAGTCATTGGCGAAATATCCGTAGGTGTTGTAACATCCCCATCTCGTAAGCGATCAAAATTCCAAGTTTTGGACGTCACGGCGAAATCCGCTCGGGTAGTGCGGGCCTTGAAGGCCCGCGGTAAGCAGTTATCTTATGAACGCCGGCTTTAGCCGCTGAGGTACGTCGTTGAAGCGCTGCGAAACACAGGTACGCCGGGCCTAAAGGCCAGTTTATTATCCTCTCGTTGAGGCGGCGCTAAAGCGCCGCACTACCCGAACCCTCGTCTTTCCTCGCAGCTGGTAAAGCCGTGCCGTGACTAAACACTCACATAGATGGTGAAAATGGCTTCATAGGATCACCCGCTCATCCCCCACCCGCCGCGTGACCCGCTCGCGGTCGAGATATTCCAGCAGCGGTATCGCATACTTGCGCGTCACCCCGAACAGGTCCTTGAAGTTTCCCACGTTCAGCTTAGGCGTTTTCGTCTTCTGCGCGACGATCCGCTGGCGCAGGGCCTCCAGCGTGTCGCGATGAAACACCAGGTCATCCGAAAGCTTGACCAACACGCGATCGCGCAGCAACAGCGTGACAATCTTCTGGGCGCGCACCTTGTCCACCGGTAGGGAAGCCAGCACTTCCTTCAGCCCAGGGACCTGCAAGCCTGCCTTGGCGAAGGCCTGTTCGATTTGCGACTTCGATTCCGCCTCCTCGTCGCGGAGAACCACACCCCGCCCGGGAAGTCGCAACAGCTCGCCGTCGGCCTCCAGCTTTTTTTCGCGGAGCAACGCCGTGACGACTCCGTAGAACAGATCGTCATGTTCGCGCTCTTTGGTGTGAAGTTCTTCCTTATTGATCCCCGGCAGTAAAGGATTGGCGTCGTGAAAGTGACGGGCACGCGCCAGGACGTCCTGACGAACTCTCTCCAACCAGCGCGACGTGATCAGGACATTGCCGAAAATGGCTATTTCGCCTGCCTGCTTTAGTTCCGCCGCCAGTCGTTGCACGTGAGCGAGAAGCCATCCCGTTTCCGCCACCGCTTCGGCAACCGTTAGCCCAAAGATCCATCGCCGGTTTACGCGCGCCAGCAGCGCTTCTCGGGGACTGGCATTGGCGATGGTCTGAAGGAACAGCAATACCTGATCGCGCTCAATCCGTATGGGCGGATAGCCCACGTCGAGCACACGTCCGCCTCCAATGGTGATCACCGGAGAATACTGCCGGAGAATGAACCGGTCGCCAGGGAACAACACGATCGCACGGTCGAGCTTCAGGCGCGCGAAGCCCGACTCGCCCGGCAGAAGCTGCTTCGCATCGAGCAGAGTCACGCGCGCGATGGTCTCCGCCGCGAACGCATGCAAATGGACACGCGCGTACTGCCGCAGAGGTTTGGCCGACGGCAACAGGTCAAGCTGTACACCCAATCGCACCGCCGGATGGAACATCTCCGGCGGTGTCAGCATCATGCCGCGCGCCAATTCAGTCGTCTCCACGCCGGCGAGGTTCAATGCCGTGCGTTGTCCGGCCATGGCTTCCTCCGCCGGACGGCCATGCACCTGCACTCCGCGGACCCGCAGACGCTTGCCGGTAGGATGGACTTCGACCTCCTGCTCTTTGTGGACGGTGCCCGAAATCAAAGTGCCTGTCACCACGGTCCCGAAGCCCTTCATGGTGAACACGCGATCAATGGGCAGCCGGAAGACCGCGCCGGAGTCTTTGGCCGGAACCTCGGCGGCCAGCCGTGCCAGCTCGCGCTTCAGTTGGTCGAGTCCGGCGCCCGTCTTGGAGCTGACGGGGATGATCGGCGAAGTCGCCGGATCGAGGAAGGAGCCGGCGAGGAACTCCGCCACTTCCATGGTCACGACCTCGAGAGTTTCCGCATCGACCAGATCAGACTTGGTCAGGACCGTGATGCCGCGCTGCACCGAAAGCAGGCGGCAGATTTCGAAATGCTCGCGGGTCTGAGGCTTGACGGATTCGTCGGCTGCGACTACCAGCAGCACCAGATCGATGCCGCCGACGCCGGCCAGCATGTTGCGCACAAAGCGCTCGTGGCCGGGAACATCGACCAGGCCAATGCGGATCGGCTCTCCCGACGGACCCTGCAAGTCGAGGTTGGCGAAACCGAGGTCGATGGTGATGCCGCGACGTTTCTCTTCCTCCAGGCGGTCGGGATCGATGCCGGTAAGGGTCCGAACCAGCGCGCTCTTGCCGTGGTCAATATGGCCCGCGGTGCCAACGATCACTGACTTCATGGCAGACAGTGTACCTTTTGTGGAACTCTCGGACGCCATCGCGCGAATCCCATTAAGGACCTTCCCTGTGCGAAAATAAGAGCTAGGAACTTGCACTAGGCCGCCGGGTTTACTACGGTTGCGCCATCACCGGGGAAGTATTGCACTTCCGGAGGGTCGAAGGGCGTCTAAGTGGTTGAGCTCAGGTCGTACTTGATCCAAACGGATGGCTTCCATCTTAATACCGCCAGAGAAATCGACGGAGCTTCCCATTCAGGAAGAACAGCAACTAGCCTTGTGGGCTGACAGCGGCCCTCCCGGCTTGGACCTCACGCCCCATCTCCTGCTTCAATTAGAGGACGATCTGGAGCGCTCGCGCCTGCGCGAGGCCTTCTGGATTTCCGTCGTGGTCCACCTGCTGGTGGTGATCTTCATCGCCATGTCGCCGAAAATTTTCGGCTACAAGGGCATCGATCTGGCCACCACTGCCGACCTGATGAAGAACCAGAACATGACCTACTTGGACCTGCCGTCCGACCTGCAGAAACCGCCCAAGGTGGCGCCCAAGACGAATGTGCTGTCCGACAAGAACCGCGTCGCGATGAGCCAGCATCCGTCGATCGACAAGAAGACGCTGGAGGAGCTACGCCGCGCAGGGCCACCGGCGCCTCCGTCACAGTCGGGACAGATGGCGCCCCCGGCGCCTCAGGGCGGCCAGCAGCCGAATCTGTCGCAACAACAGATGGCGCAGATGCAGCCGGCCACGCCGCAGGCGAATCCCAGGCTTCCCATGCAAAACCAGGGTGGAAGTAAGGTTGACTTTGCGCAATTGATGAAGTCGCCCGGCGATCTTACGGCGCAGGCCGCCCGCGCGGTCGCCGAGCATCGTGGTGGAGGCTCGTACGGCGGTGGTGGCGGCGATTACGGTGCTGGTCCGGGCGGCCGGGCGCGTACGCTGGGAAACCTCGAGGTCCTGAGCGACACGCAGGGTGTAGACTTCGGGCCCTATCTTTCTCGGGTGGTTGATGCCGTGCGCCGAAATTGGTACACCTTGATCCCGGAGGCGGCACGCGCTCCCCTGCTCAAACGCGGCAAGGTTGCCATTGAGTTCGCTATCCTGCCGGATGGCCGGGTTGCAGGCATGAAGCTCACGGGAGAGTCGGGCGACGTGTCGCTGGACCGCGCCGCCTGGGGTGGAATCACCGCATCTAACCCCTTCGCTCCCTTGCCGTCGGAATATCACGCCCCTTATCTGGCCCTGCGTTTTCGCTTCTACTACAACCCCCAAAAGGGCGATATGGACTAGCTGCCACGCGTAGAATGGGGCTGTGACCTCCGGCCAGCAGCCTGTACCCAAGCCTGCCGCTGATGCTCGCGAGCAGGATGCAGATTGGAAAGCGCGATATCGTTCGCGGGAGCGAGCCAAAGTTTTCGGCCTGCTCGTCCTGGTGATCTTCATTCTCGCCCTGGCGTTCTTCCGTTTTGGCCGAACCATCCCCTGGGGCGCGCGTTGAATGAGCACTTCGGCTCCGACTCAATCTGAACCACTGCTGGTCGTCATCCTTGGGCCCACCGGTTCGGGCAAATCGGCCCTGGCGATCGCTCTGGCGCAACAGTTCGCCGGTGAAGTGGTCAGTTGCGATTCGGTAGCCATCTATCGGCACTTCGAGATTGGGACGGCCAAGCCAACCCGCCAACAACGGGCGCTGGCGCCGCATCATCTCCTCGATGTCGCCGAACCCGGCCAGCCCTTCACCGCAGGGGAGTATGCGCGGCAGGCGAGAGCGGCCATTACGGAAATTGCCTGCCGTCAGCGGCTGCCCATCGTAGTTGGGGGCACAGGCCTTTATCTGCGAGCGTTGCTGGAAGGCCTCTTCCCGGGACCGCAACGTTCCGAAGAATTACGCGAACGACTTCGCGAACGCGCGCAGGAACGCGGCTCCCCTTATTTGCACGAGTTACTCCTGCGCCTGGATCCCGCGGCGGCGGCGAAGATCCATCCCCATGATGCGCCCAAGATAATCCGTGCCGTGGAGGTGTGCCTGGCATCGCGCGCGCCGATGAGCCAGTTGTGGGAGGAACGCGGGCGCGATCCGCTGCGCGGGTTTCGCATTCTGCGAATCGGGCTCAACCCGGAGCGGGAGGCGCTGTACGCGCGCCTTAATCAGCGGGCCTGCCGGATGTTCGACAACGGCTTGATCGACGAAACAGCAACTCTGCTCGAGCGATACGGCGAGCGCAAGAGCGTCACGCCGCTCGATTCGCTCGGCTACAAGCAGGCAACACAATTCCTGCGCGGAGAACTTACGCGCGAGCAGGCACTGACGGCGATGCAGCAAGGACATCGTAACTATGCCAAGCGGCAGATGACCTGGTTTCGCCGCGAGCCTGATGTGACCTGGCTCGCAGGCTTCGGAGAAGGTCCCACCGTGGCCAGCGAAGCTGCCGAACTGGTTTCCTCCCGCATAAAGCTGCGGCCCTCGGACTGACACTCTGATATGGTCGGTTCGTCATGAATCGCCGGATCTACTCTGCTGCGCTTCTAATCTCAATCTGCATGTCACCCATGAGCTACGCCAAAGAACAATTTCAAACCGCCGCCCTGGTCCATCTCGACAAGAAAGGCGAGAAGTGGGCGCGCGAGTCGCTGAAGAAGATGTCGCTGGAGCAGAAGATCGGCCAGATGTTCGTGGTCAGCGCACCGGCGCAATTCATGAACGTGAACAGCCCGGAATACCTTGCCTTGCGCGACACCATGCGCAAGTACCACCTCGGCGGATTTAGGCTGACCGTGCGCTTCGAGGACGGCCTTCTCTACAGGAATGAACCGCTCGAAGCGGCCACGGTTATCAATCAATTACAGAAGGATTCCGAGTTCCCGCTGATCTTCGCTGCCGACTTCGAACATGGACTGGGCATGCGCCTTAACGAGGTGACGGATTTTCCGCAGGCCATGGCGTTCGGCGCTACGGGTAAAGTGGAGTTTGCGCGCCAGGCCGGCCGCATCACCGCCCAGGAGGCGCGCGCCATCGGCGTGCAATGGAACTTGTTTCCTGACCTGGACGTCAATTCCAATCCCGCCAATCCCATCATCAACACCCGCTCGTTCGGCGAAGATCCGAAGCTGGTCAGTGACATGGCAACCGCCTACATCGCGGGCGCCCATGAGTTCGGCATGATGACCACGGCCAAACATTTTCCCGGTCACGGCAACACCGAAAGCGACTCCCATGTGTTCGTGCCCGTCGTCAAAGTAGATATGGGCCATCTCGACGCGATTGAATTGCCGCCATTTCGCGCTGTCATCCAGGCGGGAGTCGACGCGGTGATGATCGCCCACTTGCTGGTCCCGGCCCTCGACCCCAATCCCAATCGCGTGGCCACCCTCTCGCCCGCAATCGTGACCGGACTCTTGCAGCAGAAGATGGGCTTCCACGGATTGATCATCACCGACGCACTCGACATGGGTGGGCTCCGGCAGTCATTTCCGCAGGAGGGACCTGAAGGGGCGGGCCGGGCTGCCGTCGAATCTGTGAAAGCTGGCAACGACATGCTTCTTCTGCCTTTCGATCTCGATGGCTCGTACAACGGATTGCTGCGAGCCGTCCGCAGTGGGGAGATTTCCGAAGCGCGCATCGATCAATCGGTGTTGAAGATCCTGCGCGCCAAGGCCTCGGTTCGCCTGAACCAGGCCAAGCTGGTCGATATCCATGCCGTGAATCAGATCGTGGCGCAACCAGCCAGCCTGGCGGCCGCGCAAGAGATCGCCGACAAGGCGGTCACGCTGGTTCGCGACAACCATCGAGCGCTCCCCCTAAAAGCGGCCGCAAAGGGAACCAACCTGCCGGCGAATCCGTACCAGCCAGTAGCGGAGACGCGCAATAGTACTGTCTTGTTGATTTTTACCGACGACAGCCGCTCCGATTCGGGGAGAACGCTGGACCATGAGCTCAGGACGAGAATTCCTGACGCGCGGGTGTATTACATCGATCCCCGTGTCGCAGCAGGGATGACGCAACCGGTGTTGGCGGCGGTACAGGAAGCGCAAGTGGTGATCGCCGCGGTGTTCGAGTTTCCGATGCCGGGCAGGGTGGTGCGCGCGCAGAACGGAGCGGCCATCAATGCCATAGCCGTGCAGGAATCGTCCGCAACCCTGTTGCGGCAGGTTTTGCGAAGCACGGCGGAGAAGACGATCGTTGTGGCTGTGGGCAGTCCCTACATTGCCGCGCAGTTGCCCGAGGTACAAACTTACATGTGTACCTTCTCCAGCGGTCACGACTCTGAGGTAAGTGCGTTGAAGGCAATGTTTGGCGAAATCCCGATGACCGGCCGCTTGCCTGTAACCATTCCGAACATCGCCGGCCCTGGCGCACGAATGATGGGCGCGGCGCAAGATTCCAGCGGAGGACCACAATGATGAGGAACGTCGCTACCAAGTTTTCATGCGCTCTGGCAATGGCGAGTATCGCGCTGCTGCTGGCCGCTTGCTCGATTAATGTGGACGATAAGGACAAGCAGAACAAGAAGGTCGATATTAAAACTCCCTTCACCAACCTGAAGGTGAACACCAGCGACAAGCCGGCGGACAACGGCATTCCGGTTTATCCAGGCGCACATCTGCGTCCAGCGGACAATGGGGACAGCCATTCCGCAAATATAGACATGGGAGCACTGGGATTTGGACTGAAGGTGGTCGCAGCCGAGTACGAGACGGGCGATTCGCCAGAAAAAGTCAAATCGTTCTATCAGGACAAACTGAAGAGCTTCGGTGACGTGCTGGTGTGCTACGGCCACAGCGGTGGCTCGGATGTTCACATGGGAAAGCATGGCGAAGATGCCGACAAGAAGCTGACCTGTAAGGACGCCCAAGGCGACGGATGGGAGCTCAAAGTCGGCACCAGCGACGACCAACACCTGGTCTCGATCGAGCCGCAAGGTTCGGGAACGCGCTTTGGCACGGTGCTGATCCGCACCCACGGGAAAGAGGGGACGCTGTAGCGGCGGTGCTGCTTTGAAGGGGCACACCTTTAGGTGTGCCAGTAGAATCCTATTTTATTTCTGTCATCCCGAGCAGGCTTTAGCCTGCGAGGGATCAGCGGTTTCGCACTACCCGGCGGATGCGCCAGTTCTGAGGCCGCGCTAATCACGCCGACGGTCGCAAACTGCTTGCCTTACGTGCCGACTTCAACTTCCTCGTTCGCCAAATCCACCAGCCCACGAGGCAAGCCGTGGCGATGGCGGCGATGACGTATCTCCAGTGGTTGTGCACCATGCCGCCGATGAAGCCCACAATCCCCGGACCATAGCGAATCACCAGAAACGAGAGCACCACGAAGCGCAGAAACCGTCCGGAGAAAATAGCCATCAGGAAGTGGCTGAACCTCATCTCGGCCACGCCCGCGGAGAGCACGAACAGTTTGAACGGCGTCGGCGGAGGCAGCATGGACGGCAACATAAGCGCGAGAAATTCGTGGCGATTGAAGGCGGCCTTGATCTTGTTGAAGCGCTTCTCGCCCATGCGCTTCATCAGCAGCACCTCGCCGCTCTTGTACCCGATCACGTAGATGACGATGCTGCCCAGCGCCGAGCCCGCCGCCGCCATGGCCGAGTACAGCAGCAGGCGGTGCGGGTTGGCCCACACATAGCCGGCCACGATGGCGTCGAGCGGCATGCCGAGAAAGGCCGCATCCACCGCGGCGAATCCCATCACGCCCCAGATGCCGAGCGGCTTCAGCAGCGCCAGGATCAGCAGCGTCCACTTGTGAAGAAGGTGCTTCAAGGCAGTTGTCGGTAGTCGGTTGCCAGTTGTCGGTCTCTCGATTACGGTGAAGGTACGATTCTAGCCTGTTTGGAGATAAGATAGGGGCGATGCAGCCGGTCAACCAAGTCATCGTGAAAGACCCGGATATTCTCAGGGGCACTCCAGTGTTCCGCGCAACACGTGTTCCATTCCAAGCCTTGCTCGACTATCTGGAAGGGGGCCAGACCCTGGCGGAATTCCTCGATGACTTTCCTACCGTCACGCGCGAGGCTGCGATCTCTACTCTCGAAGCTGCTAAGTTCCAGCCTCGCAGAGGCGAAACTGATTAGCCCACCGCGGAAGCGGTGGGAAACATGAGATTGCGGAAACGAGCCCCTTCAGGGGCGGCACTCTATCCGAAAACCTGGTCTCGCTCGAAGCGCATGTTTGCCGCCTGCAACATGGCGAGAAATTCATCTTCAAACGAATGTTGGCGATGATGCAAAGGTTGGATGTCAATGTACTGCTTGACCCGGTCGAGCTGCGATGGACTTATGCTGAACGCGCCGTACCCCTCTGCCATCCGAACAAAGGGGTTAGTCCACGGACCCACCGGCTGGAATTAGCCTTCAATGTCCGCACTGCATCCGGCAACTTCGCGTCCGCTGGAAGAACCATAAGAATGTGAACGTGGTTTTCGGTGCCGCCCACCGCCAGTACATGGATTCCGTGATTGCGCGCGATGCCAGCGAGGTAGTTCCATAATCTCGGTTGGAGATCAGCACGAATAAGTTGCACACGCTCTTTGGTACTGAAGACAACGTGGAAGACGGAACTGACGTAACTGTGTGCCACGCTGGAAATCGTAGGCTCATCCAATGGCTAATCCCGTGACGAGCATCACGGTTGCTGGTGTCGCCCCTGAAGGGGCTTGGATTTGAATTTGCCAGCTTTCCCACCGCTTCCGCGGTGGGCTAATTAGTTTCGCCTCTGCGAGGCTCGATTCCTCGCTTTACTGTCGCCGTCGCGGCGACAGCGGCAGACCGAAAAACGAACCGCACTAGATCCGAAAACATTCCTACTCTTGTTCTCTCGCGCCAAAGAACTGTTCAACCACCCTTATGTCTGTCGTTCTGCCGTACTTCGGCAGGCTGTCGAGGAACACGCGCCCGTACTGCTTTCTCAGGATGCGATTGTCGAGCAGGCATAGCAGGCCGCGGTCGTGCAGCGAGCGAATCAGCCGGCCGAAACCCTGCTTCAGCGAAAGGGCGGCGCTGGGCACTTGGTACTGGAAGAAGGCATTGCCGCCCTCTTCATCAATGGCCCTGATTCGCGCGGCCACCACGGGATCATTCGGTACGGCGAACGGCAGCTTGTCAATGATGACGCAACTGAGCTGCTCGCCTTGCACGTCAACCCCCTGCCAGAACGACGAGGTGGCAAACAAGACGGCATTCGGCGTTAGCCGGAACTCCTCCAGCAGCGCATTCTTCGGAGCATCGCCCTGCAGTAGCACAGGAAATGCCAACTCGCCCAGCAAGCGCTCGTAGAGCTGATGCATCAGCGCGTAGCTGGTGAACAGGCAAAATGCGCGCCCGCGCGTGATCTCCAGCAATTGCTTGACGCGTTGCGATACGCGCTCCACAAATTGGGCCTCGCGCGGGTCCGGCAAATCGCGCGGAACATACAGCAGCGCCTGGCTCTCATAGTCGAAGTGCGATTGCACTACCAGCTCGCGGGCGTGCTCGATTCCGATGCGGTTGCGGATGTACTCGAAGCCTCCCGCGACGGCCAGCGTTGCGGAGGTCAGCACCGCCGACTCCAAATGTTCAAACAATGTGGTGCGCAGGATGTCCGACACCGTGATCGGGGTGGCCTGGAGAAATACATTGTGCTGGGGGCCGCGTCCGGTGCGGCGTTCGATCCAGAAGACGATGTTGCGCTGGGTCGATTCTAGAATGAATCCCAGGTTGACGCGCAACTCTTCGACCCGTCGGGCCAGGGAGTGCACCTCGTCGGGCTTGTTGGGAATGGCTTGCAGCTCGGTGTAGAGATGCAGCAGTGAATTCTGCAGGCCAAGATACTCGTCGCCATTTTCTTCCAGAAACTCCGGGCGGTTCTCGAACGCAAAACGGCCCTCGCCCGGTGGCAGCAGCGAGAAGAAAAATTGCGACCGGTCGCGCACCTTACCGCATGCCGGCATAACTTCCGTAACAGGCACATCTACCCGCCGTAGGGTCTGCTCGACATCGCGCAGTAATTCGTCAACCCGAAGATTCGAGACCGTGACCCCGAAGTAGTTGGTGGCGACGTCTTCCAACTCATGCGCTTCATCGAAGATGACGATACCCGCGTCCGGCAGCACACCGGTGTCGGGCGCGTGGTCTTTGGCCGCTTTGATCGCCAGGTCGGCGCAGAACAGGTGATGGTTGACGATGATGATGTCGCTCTCGGCGGCGCGGCGGCGCATCTCGGTGATGAAGCAGCGGTCAAACTGCTGGCATTGCGAGCCGATGCAGCGGTCGGTGCGCGCATCCAGCTTGGGCCACAGATGGCTGTTCTCCGGCAGGTCGGCCAACTCCGTCCGGTCGCCGGTTTCGGTGGACTTCTCCCAGTCGCTGATGATGCGGAAGTGGCTGATCTCTTCCAGTCCGTTCAGCAGTGGCTGGTCCGTGAGGTCGTAGAGTTTTTTGCGGCACAGGTAGTTGCCGCGGCCCTTCATGTAGCAGACGCGCAGCTCGCCGAGATGCTCCCGCAGAAACGGAACGTCTTTGAAGAAGAGCTGCTCCTGCAAGGTCTTGGTGCCGGTTGAAATAATGACGCGTTTGCCTGAACGGATCACCGGCAGCAGGTAGGCTAGCGTCTTGCCAGTGCCGGTGCCGGCTTCGACGATCAGGTGCCGGCGCTCGGTCAGCGCTTGCTCCACGGCCTCGGCCATCTGAAGCTGCCCGCGGCGGAACTCGTACGCGGGATGAGTACGCGCCAGCACGCCGCCGGGGCCGAAGAACTGATACAGCGACGGTAAACGCGCGGCCAGTGCGGCGGATTGTGGCTTGGAGGACACGACGTGAGGAGTCTTGTCCCTATAATAGTCGCTAAGGGCCATCGCTGTTCGAACCGCCGCCGGAAAGAGTCCCAGTGAATCGTCGCATGCAATTTGAGTCCAGCCGGACTGCCGAACGGGGCGAACCGCCCAGTGTCGGCACGCTGGCCATTGTCGGCCGTCCCAACGTCGGCAAGTCCACGCTCTTCAACCGGCTGGTCGGATCGCGCCGCTCCATCGTTGGCGATGAGCCCGGCATCACCCGCGACCGCATCTACGGCGATGTGGAATGGATCGGCAAGAAGTTTCGCGTGGTGGATACCGGCGGCATCGTTCCCGACGACCCGCGACTGATTCCGGCCGAGATCTTTCGGCAGGCGCGAGTGGCGCTGGAAGAAGCCGACGTGATCGTGCTGGTGGTGGATGGGCGTACGGAGTTGGCCTCTCCCGACATTGACCTGGCGCGGCTGCTGCTGCGCACCGGCAAGCCGCTGCTGTTGGCCGTCAACAAAGCCGACACGCCGCAGCTTGAGCCCTATGCCCAGGAATTCCGCCGGCTCGGAATCCGGGAACTGTTTCCCATCTCCGCGGAGAACGGCAACGGCATTGCCGAATTGTTGGAGCACGTATTGAGCGTGATGCCGGAGCGGGAATCCACGATTGAGGAGGCGACACCATCGCACGAGGAGAGTGCGCCTGAGATCGGCGAAGAAGAAGCAGAAGTTCAACGCGAGACGCGGGTCGCGATTATTGGCCGGCCTAATGTCGGGAAGTCCACCTTGCTGAACGCGCTGACCGGAACGGCGCGCGCGATTGTTTCTCCCATTGCTGGCACCACGCGCGATGCCGTAGATGAACTGGTCGAGCGCGATGGACAGCAGTATCGCTTCATCGATACTGCCGGCATTCGCCGCAAAGGCAAAACCGAACTGATGGCCGAGAAGCTGTCGGTGGTGATGGCGCGCAAACATCTCGAAGGCACTGATGTCGCGCTGATGTTGATTGATGCCGTGGAAGGCGTCACCGCTAGTGATGCCACGATCGCCGGCTACGCGCACGAGAGCGGACGCTCAGTCATTATCGTCATCAACAAATGGGACTTGGTGACGGATAAGCGAACCGACTGCAAGCCTCCTGCCGATCGCAGCGTTTACGAGGAGCAGGTTCGGCGGCATTTGAAATTTCTGGCGTATGCGCCGGTGTTGTTCGTCTCTGCGACAACCGGGCGCAATCTCGATAAAGTTTTTTCCACGCTGGAGTTGGTGGCGCACGAGCGGCGCAAGCGCATTGGCACGGGAGAGATGAACCGTTTCCTCAGCAAAGTCGATTTTGAGCGGGCTTCGGTCCCGATGGCGAAGCGTGTCAAGATTCTATACATGACGCAAGCCGGGGTGTCGCCGCCCACGTTCATTCTGTTCACCGACCGCGCGGTGAAACTGCACTTCTCGTATCAGCGTTTTCTGGAGAACCAGATTCGTGCGGCCTTCGGGTTTGTAGGCACGCCCATCTGGATCAAGAATCGGGCGCGAAACGATAACAAGTAAGCGGCCTTTCCCAACGATGCAGCGCTACGGTTGCGCGCACGGCGCATCTGCTGTAACTTTTCGCTAGTGGAACATCCCTGCTATCGCTGCCAGGCCTCGATTGAAGAGGGCACCACCTTTTGTCCGCACTGTGGCGCCCCGCAGATTCGAGTCATTCCGCCTGAAGAAAATATGCCCGCGCCGCCGCCGCTCCCGCCACCCAGCGCTCCGAGGGAAGTTTCTCCGCCCGCCTATTCCGTGGGTCCCGCACCAGGTTGGACGCAGGGTGGCGCGCCTTACGCGCCCCACGGAAGCGCCATTCAATGGGACCTGGCATGGAAGGGCGCGCTGCTGGCTGGAGTGGGGGCTGCGATTCTCACTGCTATCCCATTCGTCTCCATCGGTTGTTGTCTGTGGATGCTGGGCGCGGGTGTGCTCTCGGTTGCGATGTATCGCAAGCAAGTGCCGGGGACCTTGGTTACTCCGGGGATGGGCCTGAAGCTGGGCGCGCTGGCAGGCGTGTTCGGGTTCATGGTCAACGCAGTAGTGACCGTGCTGTCGTTCGCGCTGTTTCGCTCTAACTCCGATTTCCGTCGCGCCATGCAGGAGCAGATGGAAAAACAGATGGTTAACAATCCCGATCCCAAGGCGCAGGCCATAGTGCAGCACTTCATGGACTGGATGAGCAGTCCACAAGGCGTCGCAACCTTCGTGGTGCTGATACTGCTTGTGCTGGGAGTGGTGTTCATCGTAATCACCGCTGCCGGCGGCGCGCTGGGAGCTTCCATGTCCGGCAGCCGGCGGGAGTTTCGATGAGCACTGCGCCTCCGCAGGAACACGCCGAGCAGGGTAGAGGTTGCTCCCCGGCTTGGGCTTTCGTATGGTGCAAACGGCATGACCGAACCATTTAATGCCCCGGAACTTATGGAGCTTCTGCGCGGGCTTGAACAGAGGCACATTCCTTATCAAATCCGCCATCAGCGCGTTACCAACGACTGTGACGGAATCGTCGTCCGATTTGGCTCGGCATCCAAGATTTGGGAGGTCGGATTCTACGACTACGATCACATAGAGATATTGAAGTATGATTTGTCCGGCGACGCCCAGGCTGGAGTGACGGTAGCATCTGTCCTCTCGGAATGGGATGCGTCATGAACTCTAAGCCGAACCGGCAACCGAACGCAGGGCAAAGGTTGCTCCGCGGCTTGGGCTTTCGTATGATGCAAACGGCATGACCAAGGCCTCCCTCCAGCCCTCGAATCTCCGCGAGAAAGCGCAAATCCTGTCTGCCTCCGAGATTGAGCGCACCCTGGTCCGTCTGGCGCACGAGATTGTCGAAAAAAACAATGGCGTCGCCAACCTTGGACTGGTCGGCATCATGCGGCGCGGTGTGCCGCTGGCGCAGCGGCTGGCCAAGATTCTGGGCCGCATCGAAAAAACCGCAGTGCCGGTCGGCACCCTGGACATTACGCTCTACCGCGACGATCTCTCCACCGTCGGGCATCGCCCGGAAGTGAAAAAGAGCACCATGGAGTTCGACATCCAGGACAAGAACATCATCCTGGTGGATGACGTGCTCTACACCGGGCGGACCGCCCGCGCAGCGCTGGATGCGCTGTTCGCTCATGGGCGCCCGCGTCGCATTCAACTTTGCGCGCTGATTGACCGCGGCCATCGCGAATTGCCCATCGAGGCGGGCTTCGTGGGCCGCACCATCCACACCACCAACGATCAATTCATCGAATTGAAATTGCAAGAGACGGATGGCTCCGACAAAGTGCTGTTGATGGAGCGGGTGGGCGAAGGCCAATGAAGCCGCAATTGCGATCGCTGCTGGGCATCGAACAACTTACTACCGGACAGATTGAGTCTATTTTGGCGCTAGCCCGGCGCATGGATCCCAGCCGGCCGTCGCAATTGTTGCGCGGCAAACGCGTGGCCCTCCTCTTCTACGAATCTTCCACCCGCACCCGCACCTCATTCGAGTTTGCCGCCAAGACCCTGGGCGCCACCACTACGCTGGTGACTCCGGTTTCTTCCAGCATCGAGAAGGGCGAATCCCTCATTGATACGGGGTGGACTGTGGCGAACTTGGGGGCCGATGCCATCGTTATGCGGCACGCCAACAGCGGCGCAGCCTACCTGCTGGCGCGTTATGTGCGAGTGCCGATCGTGAATGCGGGCGATGGAATGCACCAGCACCCTTCGCAGGCGTTGCTCGACGCCTTGACCATCACCAACCACAAGAAGGGGTTGCAAAGTTTGCGGGTGGTGATCGTGGGCGATGTGTATCACAGCCGGGTGGCGCGATCCAATGCGGAACTGCTTTCGCGCTTCGGCGCGGACATTGTTTTCTGCGGGCCGCCCGATTTCGTGCCCGAGATCTCCGCCTCCCTCGCGCCGGGAGTGACCGCCTGCCACGACCTGAATATCGCATTGCAAGGCGCCGACGTGGTCATGGCGTTGCGGGTGCAGAAGGAGCGGCTCGCGGGAAAGGACATCAGTGTCGAGGACTACATTGCCAATTACCAGGTCACACCGCAGCGCATGAAGCTGGCAAAGCCGGACGCGATTCTGATGCATCCCGGGCCGGTAATTCGCGGGATGGAGTTGACCAGTGAAGTGGCGGACGGCCCGCAGTCCTGCATTCACGAGCAGGTCCGCAATGGGGTGAAAACCCGCATGGCGATTCTGGCCATGCTGCTCGGGGCGGCGCGCTAATGAAGGACATGGACTCATTGCTCATCGTACGCGGACGTGTCGTCGATCCCGCCAGCGGCATCGACCAGGAGATGGACGTTCTCCTGCGCGACGGGCGCGTGGCTGCTGTGGCGGCGCCGGGAGAGCTTCGCGGTCAGGCCCAGCGGAGCTTCAACGCCAAGGGGTGCATCGTCGCCCCTGGCTTCATCGATCTGCATGTGCATCTGCGCGAGCCTGGCCAGGCCCACAAAGAAACCATTGCCACCGGCACTGCCGCGGCGGCGGCCGGCGGATTCACCTCTGTCTGCGCCATGCCCAACACCGTGCCGGTAAACGATTCGGCGGAAACCGCCCGCTGGATGCAGGCTCCCGAACGTGGCGCGCTCGTGAACGTCTTTCCCGTCGTCGCCGCGACCGTCGGCAGCCTAGGCGAGAAACTCACGGATTTTGCCGCCTTGAAGAAAGCTGGCGCGATCGCGGTTACTGACGATGGCAAGCCGATCCTCAACGATCGTCTGATGCACGACGCGCTGCATGCTGCCGCCAAGCTGAATATCCCCGTGGTGCAGCATGCCGAGGACACACGCATGACCGCCGACTGCTCGATGAACCTGGGCGCAACCTCGTTTCGCCTGGGTTTGCACGGCATGCCGAACGCCGCCGAGGCGAACATCGTGGAACGCGACATCGCCATGGCCGGTGCGACCAGGGGACACGTGCATGTGGCGCATCTTTCGACGCGGGAGGCGCTGGAAGCCGTGCGCCGCGGGAAGAAGGCGGGAGTACACGTGACCGCCGAAGTTACGCCGCACCACTTCACGCTGGTGGATGAGAACGTTGGCGGCTTCAACACGCACTACAAGATGAATCCGCCGCTCCGCTCGCTAGCGGACCGTGCTGCTCTGATCGAAGGCATCGCCGACGGCACCATCGACGCCATCGCGACCGACCACGCGCCCCACGCCTTCCACGAGAAGCAAGTGGAGTTCGAGCGTGCCGCCTTCGGAATTACAGGACTGGAGACGGCCCTCGCGATTGCGGTCACTGTATTACATCAGCACTTCAGCCTTCCCCTGTGGCGGATGGTCGAGTTGCTTGCGGCAAATCCCGCCAGGATGTTCGGTCTTACACGACGTGGCAGCCTCGCGCCGGGCTCTCATGCCGATGTCACCATCTTCGATCCCAAGAAGAAGTGGACCTTCGATGCCTCGCAATCGAAATCGAAATCCAGGAACACGCCGTACGATGGCTGGAGCTTTACGGGCAAGGTGGTTGCGACGATGGTGGGAGGCAAGGTCGTCTACGAGGGCTGATCAGCTCAGCGACTACAGCAGTTCTGCGATAGAGGTGTCCGGTGTGCACGGGTAGTGCGGGCCTTCAGGCCCGCGTATAGGGTAAGAAGAAAAATCGCATAAGCCGCTGAGGTCGAAGACCTCAGCGGCTTATGCGAGGCGTTTGTGCGCGACGAACGCGGCGCCGCACTACCCGTGCGGACGGATACACTAATCCCGGAACCGCTCTAATCCGCAGCTCAGTGCCCTATGCTCTGCGCGCCCTTGGGCAGCGTGGCCTTCTTCAGCGCGAACACAATCGGGATGCAAGCGAAACAGACCAGCGCCATATAGCGGAAATCATCCACATAAGACCAGAGCCGCGCTTGGCCGGAAACGATCTCGCCTATCAGGGCGTAGGCTTTCCGCATGGATTCGGCGGCGCCATAGCCTTGGGTTTGCAGGTATTGTTGCAACGATTGAAGCTGGTTTTGCAGCGGCACGCTCGTTGAGGTCACCGAATGCACCAGCTCGTTTTGGTGTAGCTGCTGATGGCGGACCACGATGGTGTTCACGAGAGAAATACCAATACTTCCGCCGATGTTTCGTGACAGATTATAGAGCCCGCTAGCGTTGCCTATCTCCTCATTGGCCAGGCCGGTGACCGCGATGGTCGAAAGCGGAACGAAAATCGAGCCTGAGCCAAAGCCGCTGAGCATGATGGCCCAGAAAAACGACCATTGCGAGATAGCAAGGTCAGCTTGGCCGAAGCGCAAGCTGCTGATGCCGAACATGACAAACCCACAGGCGATCAGCCAGCGCGCGTCGAGCTTGTTGGTCAAGACGCCTATGATGGGCATGGCAAGAATGGCGCCGATTCCGCGCGGACTCACCGCCCAACCCGCGGCGAATGCGGTGTAGCCCAGCAGTTCCTGATAAAACAGCGGCAGCAGAGTCACCAGGCCGTAGAGCAGGCCCCCGAAAATCGCGATGAGGAGACAGCCGAGCAGAAAGTTTCGGTGCCGAAAGACGCGCAGATTCACCAGCGGCTTGTCGTGAGTGATCTCCCGAACGATGAAAGCGACGAACCCAACCACAAGAATCCCCGTCGCCCAGCGGATCCAATTGGACCCGAACCAGTCGTCTTCCTGGCCTTTGTCGAGGATGATCTGCAATGCTGCCAGCCACACCGCAAGCAGCCCCAGTCCGATGCCGTCGATCCGGCCGGGCTTGGCGTTCCTGATGTACGGCGGATCCTGGATGTAACGAAGGATCATGAAGATGGCAAGAATCCCGATCGGGATGTTGATATAAAACGCCCAGCGCCATGAGTAGGCGTCCGTCAGATAGCCGCCGAGCGTCGGACCCAGCACCGGCGCGACAACCACTCCGAGAGCGAAAACCGCCACCGCCAGGCCACGTTTGTCGGGAGGAAAGCTTTCCAGCAGGATGGCCTGCGACAACGGCTGCAGCGCACCACCGCCTGCGCCTTGCACCGCGCGCGCCAGCAAAATCATTCCCAGGCTTGTCGCCGAGCCGCACGCAAAGGACGAAACCGTGAAGATCACGATACAGGTGATCAGAAAGCGCTTGCGGCCGAAGCGCAATGCGAACCAGGAACTGGCGGGCAGAACCACCGCGTTCGCCACCAGATAGCTGGTGAGCACCCAGGTGGCTTCGTCATTGGTTGCCGACAGACTGCCGGCGATGTAAGGAAGCGCGACCGACGCAATCGAGGTGTCCAGCACCTCCATGAAGGTCGCCAGCATGACCGAGACCGCAATCATCCATGGGCTGGAGACCGGCCGTGAAATGCTCATGCCCTGCGATCCCGCGACAGTCGCAGTTGCCATCCTTGGCTCCTTGGGCGAGAACTCGGCTGTCGCGGTTGGCCACTCCGCAGCCAGCGCTAACGCGAACTAAAAGACATAAAGATGCAGGAGGAGAGGAGAACGATTCCTGACTGGGGTGCGCAATCAGCCGACGGATAAATGTGGGGGTGCCCCGTTCTAGCCTCCCTTTGGCTAGGGCGGGGCCGTTCACTATTCTCTACAATGCGATACACTGCTCATGCTTTAATGCTTCGAATTTCTCGGTGCCTCTGTGTCTCTGTGGTTAGTGCTTATCGCTCAATCATGAACAACCAACACGGCTTCACTCCGGCGGAACTGCGCAAGCTGGGCAGTTTGAAAGACCCGCACGGCATTCAACGATTTCTCGATGACATGCCCTACCATTTGGCCGACACCGCGTGGTCGCCGCGGCGGGTGTTGCGCGAGAACACTTCCCATTGCTTCGAAGGGGCAATCTTTGCCGCCGCGGCCTTGCGCGCCAACGGCTATCCGCCGCTGATTCTCGACTTTGAAGCAGAACACGACACCGACCATGTGCTTGCCATCTACCGGGTGAAGGGACATTGGGGCGCAGTGGCCAAGTCGAATTATGTGGGCTGCCGCTATCGCGAGCCGGTGTACCGGTCCTTGCGCGAACTGGCGATGAGCTACTTCAATATCTATTTCAACCTGCGGCGCGAGCGCACTCTTCGGACCTTCTCGCGCCCGGTCAATCTGGCGCGGTTCGACGATCAGGCCTGGATGACCACGGAGGAGCCGATCTGGTTCATCATTTATCACCTACTGGAAATTCACCACTACAAGTTGCTGACGCCGGACATGATCAAACGCCTGCATCGCATCGACGACAGATTGTTTCGAGCTGAGACCTTGGGAAAGGCGTACCCAGCGGGAAAGTCGCCGCTTCCTTTTGGATAGCCCCGCCAAACTGTACGGAACCTTACAGAGGCGAAACTGAATGGCCGAATTACACCATTCTGAACGCTCTAACAACCGGCGTCGCTGTCCACCGTCAGCAAGACGCTGCGTAGCTGCAACAACGCCCAACTGAGGGTAGCCAAGCCCGCACCCCAAACAGCAAACGTCACGTTCACCGCCCAGCGTGGAGCTACTCCAACCCGGCGCAGCAGGAACGGCAGGAAATTCCAGGTGTCGATGTGAACGTAGTCCCAAGGGTCGTAGGTCATGGAATCATTGCTCAGGCCCCACGCCTGCATCTTTCCCAACGCAAAGGCCGCGATGTTCTTGAAGCGCAGGAAGACCACGAACGTCGGATGGCCCAGAGTGTCCTCCTGGTAGATTTCCAGCGGCAGCCAGAAGGCGAGCGAGGCCAACTGGATCGCGGTGCTGAACGCGATTAGCGCGATTCCCATCCACCACACCAGCTTTCCCGCCGACGCACGCGCGCGCAACAGCAGCGGCACCGAGATGAACGCGGCCAATTCGACCGCGGTCGAGACATAACGATCGCCCCAGGCGAAGTCGCCGCTCCAGACCGTGTATCGAGCGTAGAAACTGATGTAGCCCAGGAGTAAGAGGAAGGCTGTGATCAGGTAAGCCCTGACATCGGGACGAAAACGCCTCCATGCGATCACCGCGAGAACAATCGTGAGCACCAGCAGAGGATCGAAGAGGAAGATCGATTTCTCCGGCATGATCAATGGCCCGAGAAAGCCCACGTGGAAGGGAACTTCCCATGGATAGCTCGCGGGCAGCGATGGATTCAGCCGCCGCTGCTCCTGGCCGGCGATTGTGGTGTAGGTATTAAACCAGGAACCGAAGCGGTAGAACTGATACAGCCGATCGATCAGTCCGAAGATGACATAGACGGGCAGCGCCGTCTTGAGGTAGGTCAGGAAATGCTGCCACAACGCGCGGCCACGCACGTTCTCCAGCCACAGGACCAGAAGCAGAAATATTCCTCCGGCGATCAGGTCGAGGCCTGTGGTGAGGCGGGTGAGCAGGTTCAGCCCGAAGGCAAGCGAACCGATGAGCAGTGCGCGTCCGCTGCCGGTCCGCAGCCACTCGTATTGAAACGACAGGCCCGTCAGGGTCAGCAGCATGATGTAGTTGTTCTCCATCATGTTCTGCGTGTAGTGCAGGTGCGTGGTGCAGAACAGCAGCGCGAGGACGCCGGCGACCGACTGTTTGGTGCTGAATCCCAACTGGCACAGAAAACGGAAGCACACCAGCGCCGTCAGGACGTTGACCAGGATGTTGGTGCTGTAGCTGACGAAGATCGCGCGGACCGTGGGGTCTGTGTCGTTGTGCGGGGCAAAGATCGGCAACTTCTCCAGGCCGGTGACGATCACGTCCGCGGGAAACATGAGCAGCGACTGACCCATCCCATACCAGCTATGCAGCCTGCCTCCCCGGCCGTGGATGCCGAACTCGGGATACTCCTTGGGAAACACCGGCGGTTCCGAGGTCCACCAGGAATGCGTAGTCTGCAGACGATGCGAGGTGTCGGAGGTGCCAAGCTCGCCAGACTGGATGACAAACGCGCTGAGAGCGGCAACGGCGATTAGCAGGGATAGAGGATTGCGATACCAGCGTCGGGGAGCAGAAACCATGCAAGAGCAATAGTAATGGAGTGGCGGAGCGGGTCCAAATGTCCCATATGGGGTGGACGATTCGTCTCAGGAGTTGCCATTACGAGCGAAGCGAGGAATCTGCTTTTGTTAGTGCTGCAACGACCGCTGAGGAAACAGCAGGTCCCTCCACTCGCCGGCTGCGGCGGCGGGCTCGGTCGGGATGACAGCGCCTCTGGCGAAGAGCGAAAAGCGTCCCCGCTGCTCTACAATTGAACTGCTGATACCATGCGACATGCCAGCTCGACACTAAGAAAGATCTTTGCCGACACCCTGCATCGCGAGGGTGGCGACGACGCGCCGCTGCTGGCTTGGCCGCTGGTGTGCGGATCGAAGGTAGCGGAGAAGACCAGCGCCATCGGCTACGCGGATGGAGTGCTGAGGGTCGAAGTTCCTGACGCGACTTGGCAACAGCAATTGCACAGCTTCAACCCGCAGTATCTCGCGGCCCTGAGGCAGATGAGCGCGCAGCCGGTGAACGCGATCAAGTTTGTGGTGAGGAACCAAACGGAACGGCCGTCGCGCTAGAGCAATTCTGGAGATGTTGTGGCTCGGGTAGTGCGGGCCTTCAGGCCGCGTTCAAGAGCGAGAATAAAAATTGCTTCAGCCGCTGAGGTCGCCGACCTCAGCGGCTGAAGCCAGGAACTGTACGCGCGTTCTTAGTGCGGGCCTGAAGGCCCGCACTACCCGTACGCGCGGATACACCAGTCCTGGGCTAGAAGGTGGAGCAATGGTTACCGATAAAGACGTCTCCTACGTTGCCGACCTGGCGCATCTGGAACTGACCGCAGATGAGCGCGCCCGCATGTTGAAGGACCTGAACTCCATCCTCGGCTACATTGACCGGCTGAACGAGTTGGATACGGCCAACGTCGAGCCGATGGCGCAAGTCGCCAACGGCTCCGTTAAAGCCGATGAGACGAGCGGTAGCCAGGGAGTCGCTCACGCCATGCGGACCGACGAGCCGCGTCCTTCGCTGCCCCACCAGGGAGCGTTGGGCAATGCGCCCGCTTCGGACGGCGTCTTCTTCAAAGTTCCCAAAGTGATCGAGCGGTAGCAACCTCAGAAATCCAAACAAAAAGGGCGCCAAAATCGGCGCCCCTTATTTATCTCCGAAGAACTTCTTACGGCACTTCGATCAACTCGATCTTGCCGTCCTTGCGGCGATGCAGCACCTTCACCTGCCCCTTGGGATCGCGGAAGACGAATACGGCGCGATCACGGAATTCGCATTCCTTGACCGCTTCCTCGATGGTCATGGGCCGCATGGCGATGGAGTCCGTGGTGTGCACCAGGTGCGCCTCGGTGGTGCGGGCGATGGAGGGAAACTTATGCACCACCACCGGGACCGCGGTCGCAGGATTGGCGCCCACGGAGATCCGCATCTCGCTTTCTGCCGCCACAGGCTCCGTCCAACTCTTATCTTTCGGTTTGCGGCCAATATTGCGGCGGCGCCCGTTGTGCCGCAGCACTTGGGTCTCGATATGTTCCAGGGCCTGGGTGACGGCGGCCACCATGTCCGTTGCCTCGGCGAGTCCCACCAGATGGCCGCGACGCCGCTTCACCGTGATTTCCGCGATGTTGCGGTGCTTTTCCACCGACAGGATAACTTTGCTTTTGATGTTTTCGCCCAGGATTCTGGTCAGCTTGGTGAGGCCCAATTCGACCTCATCACGAACGGCGGGAGTAATTTCGTATTGCTTGCCGAAGTATTCTACTGTCATTGAGCTCCCTCCTCGCCGCAGCCGGTTCGATTAATTTGCTGTCTTGGCCGCGGCGCGTTTCTCACAACGGCGTCCCTTCAAGTTAGACGCGCCCGGGAACAAAATCCGCGCGTTGTCGGAACCGGACGAGGCGCCGGTACAGCCGCTAGTTCTTTACTCTGCGCTGGTGGGTGCTCGGGATGCGCATATCTTCCCTGTACTTCGCAACCGTGCGGCGAGTGACCTGGATGCCCTGCGACTGGAGGATGCGGGTGATCTGCTCGTCGGTCAACGGCCTGGTGGGATCTTCTTCTTCGATGAGCTTCTTGACTCGGCGCTTGAGGATCAGCAGCGAGGTGCCGCTGCCCTCAGGTCCATTGACGCTCTCGCTGAAGAAGTATCGGAGTTCGAAAACGCCCTGCGGGGTGTGAGCGTACTTGTTGGCCACGGCGCGGCTGACGGTCGAGGGATGGACCCCGATCTCTTCCGCCACTTCCTTGATCATCATCGGCTTCAGGAAATCTATGCCATGGTCGAGGAAATCGCGCTGGCGCGCCAGAATCGAATAGCACACGCGCAAAATGGTCTGCTTGCGCTGTTCAATGTTCTTGATGAGCTGGATGGCCGATTTATAGCGCTCTTTGACGTAATTGCGCACGTCTTTTTCCGCCGCATTCCGGCTCAACAGCCGGCGATAAGTCGGGTTTAGGCGCAACTGCGGGACCTCTTCGTCGTTCATCAGGACGAGATATTCTTCCCCTTGCTTGACGAACGCCACGTCCGGCTCGATGAGCCGGGCTTCGGCCTTGTTGTAGCGCAGGCCGGGGCGCGGATCGAGAGTGCGAATGAAGTCCATGCCGTGCATCACCGCTTCCAGGGGCCGGCCCATGGCCTTGGCCACTTCCTTGTAGCGCTTGTTCTGCAGAGCGTGCAGATGTTCCTTCACCAGCACGATGGCATCGTCCAGCGCCTCGAGTTCGGCGGCATGACTGCCATTGACATGCTTGCGATCGACGCGCTTCAAGCCCTGCAACTGCGCCAACAGGCATTCCCGCAAATCGCGCGCCCCAACTCCGATAGGGTCCATCTGGCGCACCAAGTCAATGGCTTCGCGCAGCGCATCGCGGCTAAAAGGCACCCGGGCCGGCACGGTCCGCGGGGGCACAAGGGTGGGGCGGGGAATCTCGGCTTCGACTTCCTGACCCTGCGCCGCACTCGCCAAGGACTCCTCCTCAGCTATGGCCACCGTGGATTCTGCAATCTCCGGCTCCAGGTCATTCTCGGCTGGCAGGACGGCCGCAGCGGCTTCCCCCGGCGGGTCTGCGCTGGCTGCGGACAATTCCGGGGCCTGCGAATCGAAACTGGTCGCTTGTTCCCCATCGGCCAGCCCCAGCAGTTCATCGTCCGTTGCGGTCAGGTAGCCTTCCTCGTTCAGGTTCCCGATCACCAGTTCCGCCGCTCGATACACGTCCTCGTTGACGTGCAGCGAGCCCAGCTGCCACATCAGGTGGTCGGTGAGGGTAGTGGGTTTGGAAAGGAAATTCTCGAAGGAAGGCTTTTCACTCTCTTCCATCTCGATTGAGGTGCGCAGGCCGGGATCCAGATATTCGGAGAAGAACGAGCCGAAATCGATTTCGTCGAAAGGATCTTTTTCCTCGGCGGTTACGGGCTGCTCTTCCTGGATGGTAAGGGAGCTGTCGCGCTCCATTTTCTCTTCGCGGGCCGAAACCTCGTCGAGCAAGGGGACCGAGTCGTCAAGTTCCTCAAGTACGGGGTTCTCCGTCAGCTCGGCCGTGATCATGTCCGCCAGCTCAAGCTTGTTGAGCGCCAGGACGCTGACCATCTGCACCAGACCAGGTGTCAGAATCTGCTTCTGCGAAACTTTGAGGTTTAACTTGGGCTGCAACAAAACCATGCAACGGGTCCCTAATGGGCGCGGCCGCCCCTGCTACGAATTCTAAACCAACGAGAAGCTCTCGCCTAAGTAAACTCGTTTCACTTCCGGATCATTTCCCAGTTGCTCCGGCGTGCCTGTCCGGAAGATGCGCCCCTCGTTGATAATATAGGCGCGGTCCGTAACCGACAGCGTCTCACGTACATTATGATCGGTAACCAGTACGCCGATGCCACTGGCCTTCAAATCGAAGATTATCTTTTGCAAATCCAGTACCGCGATGGGATCGATTCCGGAAAAGGGCTCATCCAGCAGAATGAACGACGGGGAAATGCACAGACAGCGGGCAATCTCCACCCGCCGACGTTCGCCACCCGACATCGCGTAACCCCGGTTCTTGCGGATGACTCCCAATCCCAACTGGTCGATCAGCTTCTCCATCCGCTCCCGGCGCTCGTGCCACGAAATCGGTTGCGCCTCCAGTACCGCCAGGATATTGTCCTCGACCGTCAGCTTGCGGAAGATGGATGGCTCCTGCGGCAGGTACCCGATGCCATAATTCCGGGCCCGCAGATACATGGGCTCATGAGTAATGTCCTGTCCATTGATCAGGACCCGGCCAGTCTCGGCCGGAATGAGCCCGACGATGATATAGAAAATGGTGGTCTTGCCGGCGCCATTCGGCCCCAGCAAACCGATCACTTCACCTTGTTTTACGTGGAAGCTGACCTCGCTCACGACCCTTCGGCCGCGGTAGCTTTTGCCGATCTCTTCCGCCGATAAAGTCTGCATTTACTTAGTGGTATGCGCGCGAGTGATGGTAGGAGAAGAGCGTTTACTCTCGACTAAAACCCTATCATCGCGATTGTAGAAAGTCAACGAATCGCCCCACACCGTACCGCGTTCGGCATCAAAAATGCTAGGAGATTTCCCAGTCAAGACATACTTCCCATCGTCGGCGGTATAAACCAGCCGATCTCCCACCGCCCGCCGGTTGGGCCCGGTGACTACGACTTTTTCCATGGCAACCATATGATCGATCTGGCTCGGCCCGTCAGAACCGGGAAGGACCGATTTCTTCTGCGCGCCGGTTGGCGCTGAAGGACTGGATTTCGCATCCGGGTCCGCCGGTTTCAGATAGACGTCAATCAGTTGCGCATGGATGGTGTTGGTGGCGGTCTTGGCAAATACATCGCCGGTATAACGCACTCGGCGCTCTGCATCGGTGTAGGTCATCCGGTCGGAGGTCACATCCACAGGCGTAAGGGTCCCGTCCCGCCCCCGCTGCATGAATAAACTCAAAACTTTCTGCGAGGCATCGGACTGAGCGACAATGCTGCGCTTCTGATCGTCAAAGTCGATCTTGGGCGCACGCACCACGTTGGCCACCTGCCACAGCCGCACGTTGCCGGTGTAGTGCGCCTCTCCCGGCTCTTTGTGCGCGATCATGTGCTGAGCAGTCACGTGCACCGGATCTGAGCTCACCAGCAACGCTCCATCGGGTTGCGGCTTGAGATCGCTATAGGTGGTCTTCACGTTATCGTCAGCAAATCCATCCCCGGTTTGGCGATTGATGCGCACCGTTACCGCCGTCGTCGTCACCCCGCCGTCGATCACGCGCGGCGAACCAGTCAGCAGCAACAAGGCATCACTCGGCGAGTAGGTCGCGGCGTCGGCGAAGGCCTCCCTGCCGCCGGTGCCAGGCTTGGCAGAAGCCTCGTGATACTGGAAATCCCCCGTCTGCACCAACTTCTGCACCCCGCCATCGGCCGCGAAGGTGACATCCAGGTTGCGCGCCGCGCTGACCTTGTCCGGCTCTCCCGGCGAGGTGGAGACGATGCGCGAGTTGGGCGCCCCGTGCAGCGTCTGGATGCGATTGTTGCTGTCGAACGTAGCGTGAAACTGGCCGGCGGTAGCGACGGTGGTGGAATTCCCTCCTGTTTCCTGATGACCATTATCGGCGGCATTCTGTTTGGCTGGGCCCGGGGCAGGGAAGATGGTGATGGAGGCCTCGCCGACGGTGTCGCCGGTCTTGAGCTGGTTCCCATTCTCGAGCAGGAAATCGAGCTGGTCGGCGGCAATTTCCATCGGCTGTCCGCTGGCCCGCCCCCTGCTACCAGGCTTACCCGGCTTCGGGTCCTGTATCATGCGCGCGTTCTTGACCATGTGAAGCCGCAAGGGCTGGTTCTGATCGTCGAAGTCAAGCACGAACGTGTCCGCCGAACCATGCGCAACGCTGGCGCCATGCGACTCAAATTTTGCATTGCCCGAAAGGATCGCCTGCTCGACGGAATTGTTCGGGCCCATGTTTACATCGCCGCGAGGTCCCGTAATGTCAACGATGGATGGCCCGCGGCTCTGGATGTGGACATTGCCTTCCATCACGACGTGCTGCACCGTGTTGTCCGCTTCGAAGCGCATGGTGCCTTTGTCGGCAGTCAGGGTCCGGTCCGGTTGTTCGAGGCGAACGTTCTGCAGCGTGGTCTGCCTGGGCGTCTTCTGAATGGTGCCGCTGCTTCCGGTGATGACCGCCGGATGCTGCCCGGTCGTGACGATGTGAACCTCGGACTTCAGCAGAAGTTCATTGCTCTTGGAATCGTAGTACGCCCCTTTGGCGGATCCACCGGCCTGGGTCGTGCGAAACTCCACAACCTCGTTGGTGTATGCGATTCCGGTTTTCTGGTTGAAGGTGAGGGAGTGGGTCAACAAGTGAATCGGGTTCTTCAGCTCGTCGGGCGGGGCCTGGTCAGGTTTTTGCGGACCCTCGGCGTTCCCTTGGAGGTCGATATGCACCTCGCCCACGGCGTTGATGTCACCCGTCTGCGGATCGTAGGTGAACTGGTTGCCATAAATCTGGTCATATCGATCGTGTTCGTGCCCGTACACCACAATATGAACATTGCGCAGATCGGCGTGGCCACCCGCCTTGAACTGCACCGCCTTGGAGGCGCGGATGGTGTAGAGAGTGCGGCCGCCTTCCGACTTGGAAAGCGAGAAACCTTCGCTGGTCTGCTGGATGTCGATGCCCAATTGGGAGGGCACATTGCGCAGCGTGGGACCACTACGAGAGCGGGCGATCCAGTACGTCACGCTGACGGCTGCCACCAGCAACAGCAGGCTCCCCACCAGCCACTTGCGCACGTGAGCTATGGATTGGAACATCTATGCTCGATATTACGCTAGCGGGCACGGTCGGCGAAAACCTGGAGCGGACGGCGGAAGCGAGGGCTGGAATGAACGCCCCGCCCTAGCCAAAACCAGGCTAGAACGGGGCACCCCATTTACCTATTCTGTGTCGATCATTCAGCTTCTGTGTCAATCATCTAGAGGCTTGCCCATGCCACCTTGCCACCGGCCGAATTTCCATCAGTGCCCGCCGGCCGTTCCGGGAGTAAACGAGACGCCCCGCAGAACTTCTCCAAAGCCAGCCGCATGGAAGGTGGCGAAGCTTTCGCTGGGCGGTAGTGTGGTGGCGCTGACTTGGTCCGTGATAACCACGAGCCGGTTGGGATCTGCGCCTTGGTCTCCGTTGCCGCTCACCGTGGAGGTGATGGCATAGATGGTCGCCGTCCCGTCGCCGTTCACGATGCCGGTGACGTTACGCAGGCCATCGGTTCCAGGAGACCAGGGAAGTCCGGTCGCCGGATTGTTTCCCGTCGGATAGCCCTCGACGGTGTACGGTATGCCTAATTGCAGCCCGGCTTGCAACGTATAGGCGCGATTCCACTGACCCGTGCCTGAATCGAAGATCCACTTCTGCAGTCCGGAAAGGGTATTTCCCGCAGCCTTGGTGTACACGCCGTTCACGTAGGTGTTGTCACCGTCGCCTTCATCGGCCACGTAAAGAGTGTTGGCATCCGCGAACCAAATGCCGAAGGGGAATGAGGTTTTGGATTTGAGTTTTGTGGGGAAGCCCTTCAGCACGCACATGTTGTTGGGATCGAGGCCCTTAGTCTGCAGCAGCGTCGGATCGTAGGCCAAAGGCGACGTAGGCAGGGTTGGGTTCGCCGGAGGCAGACCGACGCCGTTGGAATCGTTGCACACCGTGAGCGTGGGATCGACGAAGTACACCGTGTTGACGCCGTTGCCGCCGCTGCCCTTGGTGTAATACAGAACGTTGTTGAAAATCGTAAGACCGCGGAAGTTAGTGTCTTTGCCGATCTTGTCCTGGGTATCGCCTAGCTGGCTGATGTTGAAGCTGGCTACAGGCGTGGGAGCGCCGGGTCGCTGCGCGATTTCCGCCTTGATCTCCGGAGTCAGGATCTGCGCGCCCGCTCCGATGATGATGCCATCGGGCTGAGGATTGCCGCCATTGCCTGCGTTGCCGGCGGTATAGAAGAAGTTGGTGCTACCCGTATTGTTCCAGATAGCGGCACGGCCGTTGTTTCCGCTGTAGGCATTGGTTTCCGTAAAGTGAAACTTCCCATGAGCATCGACTTGCGCCACTGCGCGGTAGTCGGTCATGCCCACCGGGTTGGTGGGATCGATGATCGCGGGAGTATTGGAATTGGACACATCCAGGCTATCGATGGCCGAAACATACCCCATGAAGGTCAGGTAGTTGCCGTCGGTGGAGAGATTGAGGGCAACTTCGGACTTCGAGGAGAAGCTAGTGACCAGTTGGTCCTTCTCCGGCGGGACTCCATGTTGCGAACTGTTCGGAACTTCCAGCGAGTTGATCAGGGAGCCGGCCACGGTGAACTGGTCGAGGATGATCTTCGACGTGATGCCGAAACTGCCATCGACCAGGTCGTTATTCCAAACGTAAGGGTAGGTACCGTCATTGGTCGCAGCGCCAGCGCATCCGCCTTGGGTAGCCTGGCAGTTTGGGGGCAAGATTTCTCCCACCTGGACATTGTTGGGATTGTTGTCGTACACGCTCCGGCTGATCACCAGGTTGCCCGGCGAAAAGAATGCACTGTCTTTTTGCGCAGACGCAGCAACCGCGCCAGATATAACGATCAGCGAAAGCACCACAAGTTGTTGGGCGAGTTCACGCACACGGCTCCGTTTTCTGAAAATCTCAGATCTCATACAGCATCTCCTTGAAAGTTAGTGGCGCCTACTGGGGCGCAGGATTCGGCATTCGATGTTCGCAGCTATGTATTACGCTACGGTTGCAGAATCATCACATTTCGGTGAATGTCCGGGGAGGGAAGGCACACAAGGCGGTTCCGCTATCGCCGCGTCTTCAACAAGCCTACTGTCATGCCCGAACGAGCTGCCCATCTGTTACCGAGCGGAAAGAGAGAGCGCAATCTCGCTGGCTTCCGCACGTGTCCGCAGTGCCGCTGCCACCCGCGATAGCAGGACATTTATGGTGAAGGGTTTCTGGATGTAATCCCATCGCCTTGGCGCTGGCCGCGGGGCTGCGAACAGCCGCTCTTAGTGCAGGTTCTATGCCAGTCGGCGAGGAGATCTAGGGACTGTAGTAACCTTCGACGAACCAAAGGGATACGAAGGAAAAGCGAAAGCGGAAGCTACGGCATAAGCAGGGTCAGATCGGGACAATTCCTGTTTTGAGGTTCGGATTCAGGAACCAGCTTCTTTCTTTGATAATTGCAGTTCAAGGCATCTCGCCATGCAATGCGACTTTCAGTGCGGCTATTGCGGAGAGTGGAGCTCCATCGATGTCGACGAGTCCGCCGGTCCGCTTCAGCAATATGTGGAAGACTGCGAGGTCTGCTGCCGGCCCAACCTGCTCTCGGTCCGCTTCGACCCACGACAAGAGCAGTTCATAATCCGGGCGGAACGCGAGAGCTGAGGGAAAACCCTGAACCAGCCCGTCCTAGCTTTCGAACACCTTCTCCAGGCTCTCGTAAACGATCGGGATGGTGCACAGTTCCGGCAGCATTTGCCAGTAGTGATGCACGTCGGGATCAACTTGCGCTTCGCTGCGCATCTCCGGCGATGCCCAGCGCCGCAAGTGCAGAAAGCGGTCGGGGTTCGAGGAATCGCGGTGCAGGGTATCGCGACAATAGCCCTTGGCGTGCATCATGGTATACAACTCTCGCAACGTCGCCAGTAGTTCTTCCTGCTTCCCGGGCAGTGCTTCCAGGATCGCCGTGGAAAGGATTTCTTGCGCCATTGTATTGCCGCCTCTCAGCCCTGAGTTTTGTTTCGGCTTATGGGCTTGCCGTTTTTCATTTCGAACGCGCTGAATTTTCTCCCGCGGCCATCAGCCACATAAAGTTCGTGTCTCCCATCAGGAGGCCTGCACCTGTTTCCTCTGGGAGTTGACGTCGGAATGGGCCCCAAAGAGGAAACGGGGATAGCGTAGAGCATTGAATTCGGCGCCAATCAGCACCACCATCGAAACGATATACAGCCAAATCAGCAAGGCGATGGCGGTGGCCACGGAGCCGTAAATGGCATCGTAGTTGGCGAAGTGGCGAAGATAGACGCCAAACAATACGGTGGAGACGAACCACATTACGGTGGCCAGCGCCGCGCCCGGCAGCACCCGATGCCACGGCTGGGTGCGCGGCACCCCATGATGGTAAATAAGTCCGACCACGGCTATGCTGGTGAGTGCCGCAATGATCCAGCGCAACGCCGTCCACAAGCCCACAATGTAAGGTCCAAATTCGTGGCCCACGTGGTAGGCGATCCAGGTTTCAATCTGATTGCCGAATACCAGCAGCAGGGAAGAGAAGGCCATGGGGATGCCGGCCAGCACCACCAGCAGGAAGGCGATCATCCTCTCCTTCACCAGCCCCCAGGCCTTGGGCATCTGGTAGGCGTTGCGGAAGCCCTCCATCCACGAGATCATGGTGCCCGATCCCGTCCACAGGGTGATGACCGCCAGGGTGATCAGCGTCTTCACACTGGCTGGTTTGGAGCCGCTGAAGTATTGCAGGACGGCTGTGCTTGTCCCTTCCGGCAGAATCCGCCCTACGGCACGACCGATCTCGCGAATGAATGCTTCCGTGGTGTGCGACTCCGAGAGGATCGAGGCCACCAGAAGCACCGCAGGGAACAGAGTGAAGATGGCGGAAAAGGCCGTCCCCTTGGCCACTGCAAACGCGTCGTGCTGAAAGGCACGCCACAGTGCGACCCGAAAGTGTTGCAGAAACCGCCGCATAGACTGAAACGCCGGCATTTGACTGGAAAGGGAAGTTTACACACCCGAGCAAGAAGGGGCGACTGTAATTATCGCCCCTTCGCTCGTACGGTTTTCCTTCGAGCTACCGCAAGTTACTCGGCCGGCAGTTCTTCGGCCTCGTTTTCGCCTTCGTGACGGAGCAACTCCAGCGCGCGTTCGGCTTCTTCGTACGCGGCCGTGACTTCCTCCTGCACCTTGGCTGCAGCCTCTTCCATCTCCTGCGAGAGCCGGACATTGCGGTAGTACTCCATGCCGGTGCCCGCGGGGATCAGACGGCCCACGATGACGTTTTCCTTCAAGCCGCGCAGGTGATCGACGGCGCCCTGGATGGAGGCTTCCGTGAGCACGCGCGTGGTTTCCTGGAACGACGCCGCCGAGATGAATGAGTCGGTGGAGAGTGACGCCTTGGTGATGCCGAGCAGCAGCGGACGGCCGGTGGCCGGTTTGCCGCCGTTGGCAATCGCCTTCTCGTTCTCTTCGCGGAAGCGGAACTTGTCGATCTGCTGTTCCAGCAGGAACGAGGTATCGCCCACGTCTTCCACTTTCACCCAGCGCATCATCTGGCGAACGATCACCTCAATGTGCTTGTCGCTGATGTTGACACCCTGCAAGCGGTACACTTCCTGGATTTCGTTTACCAGGTAGGCCTGCAATTCCTTCTCGCCCAGCACGGCCAGAATGTCGTGCGGGTTGAGAGGACCATCCATCAGCGGCTCGCCGGCGCGGATGCGCTCGCCTTCCTGCACATTGATGTGAACGCCACGCGGCACCTGGTACTCTTTCTCGGTGCCGTTGTCGGCCACGACATAGATCTTGCGCTGGCCTTTGGCAACGTCGCCAAACTTCACCACGCCATCGATCTCGCTGATGACCGCGGTTTCGCGGGGCTTGCGGGCTTCGAACAATTCCACCACGCGTGGCAGACCACCCGTGATGTCCTTGGTCTTGGTGGTTTCGCGCGGGATCTTGGCCAGCACGTCGCCCGGCGTCACCGTCTCGCCATCCTGCACCATCAAGTGAGCGCGGGAAGGCATCAGGTAGCGCTTGCTGCTCTTGGCCCCCTTGATGATGATGGTCGGCTGACGTTTCTCATCCGGCGAGTCAACCACGACGTGGCGCGACAGTCCCGTGACCTCGTCCACTTCTTCGTGCAGGGTCATGCCTTCCTGCAGGTCCTTGAACTGCACCGTCCCGCCAATTTCGGTCAGGATGGCGAAGGTGTACGGGTCCCACTCGACCAGGACATCGCCCAAGCCGACCGGCTGACCGTCTTCCACCTTCACCTTGGCGCCGTAAACCACGGCATAGCGCTCTTTTTCGCGGCCCTTGTCGTCCAGGATGGCGATGGAACCGTTGCGGTTCATCACCACCAGGTGGCCTTCCTTGGCGCGCACGGTCACCAGGTTGATGAAGCGCACGCTGCCGTTGTTCTTGGCATCGAGGCGCGACTGTTCGCTGACTCGCGAAGCCGTACCGCCGATGTGGAAGGTACGCATGGTGAGCTGCGTTCCAGGCTCGCCGATGGATTGCGCCGCGATGACTCCCGTGGCCTCGCCCAGCTCGACCAGGCGGCCAGAAGCCAGGTTGCGCCCGTAACACATCACGCACACACCACGCTTGGACTCGCAGGTGAGCACCGAACGGATCTTGACCCGCTCGATACCGGCTGCCTGCACCGCGCCCGCCAGGTCTTCGGTGATTTCCTGGTTGACGTCAACGATGATGTTGCCTTCGTAGTCCTTGATTTTCTCCAGCGAGACGCGGCCCACGATGCGGTCGCGCAACGGCTCGATGATCTCGCCCGACTCCACGATGGAGGTGACGTAGATGCCATCGACCGTGCCGCAATCGTATTCGCTGATGATCACGTCCTGGGCCACGTCCACCAAGCGCCGGGTCAGGTAGCCCGAATCCGCCGTCTTGAGCGCGGTATCGGCCAGTCCCTTGCGAGCGCCGTGGGTGGAGATGAAGTACTCCAACACGGTCAGGCCTTCGCGGAAGTTTGCCGTGATCGGGGTCTCGATGATTTCGCCCGAAGGCTTGGCCATCAAGCCGCGCATGCCGGAGAGCTGACGAATTTGCTGCTTCGAGCCGCGAGCGCCGGAGTCAGCCATGACGTAAATGGGATTGATGTCGCCGACTTTGTCGTCTTGCTGCATGGCGGTGAACATCTCGTCCGCAACTTTTTCCGTGATCGCCGACCAGATTTCGACGACCTTGTTGTAGCGTTCGCCGTTGGTGATGGCGCCGTCCAGATACTGCTGTTGCACGGCGATCGCCTGCTTTTCGGCGTCACGCACAAGGCCCGCTTTGCCCGGAGGAATGACCATGTCGTCGATTCCGATCGACAGGCCGGCCATGGTGGCGTAGTGGAAACCGAGCTGCTTGATGCCGTCGAGCATCCGCACCGTGGTTTCCAGACCGAAGCGCAGGTAGCAGTAGTTCACCAGGTTGCCCACGCCCTTCTTCTTGAGCAAGCCGTTGATGTAGGGCATCTCCGCCGCGCCGCGCTTCAAGTGGTCGTTCATGATGGCGCGGCCCACGGTGGTCGAAATGAACTGCCGCTCAAAGTTGGTGGGCTCGGTATGGATCACGTCCTGATCGTCATACGCGATGGTCAGGTCGATCACGTCGCCCGAGTAGCGCAGACGAATCGGGGTCAGGGTTTCCACTTCGCCCGCTTCTTTTGCCAGCAGCACTTCGTCGATGTTGGCGAACGCGCGTCCCTCGCCCTTTGCGCCCGGCTTGGCTTTGGTCAGGTAGTAAATGCCCAGCACCATGTCCTGCGTGGGCACGGTGATCGGTTGTCCTGACGCCGGCGACAGGATGTTGTGCGAGGCCAGCATCAACACGCTGGCTTCCACCTGCGCTTCCGGCGACAACGGAATGTGAACTGCCATCTGATCGCCGTCGAAGTCGGCGTTGAATGCGGTGCAGACCAGCGGGTGAATCTTGATGGCCTTGCCTTCGACCAGCACCGGCTCAAAAGCCTGAATGCCGAGGCGGTGAAGCGTAGGCGCGCGATTCAGCAGCACCGGATGGTCCTTAATCACCTCTTCCAGGATGTCCCATACGATGGGCTCCTGTTGCTCCACCATTTCCTTGGCCTGCTTGATGGTGGTGCAGTGCCCGGTCTGCTCCAGACGGTGATAGATGAACGGCTTAAACAGTTCCAGCGCCATCTTCTTGGGCAGGCCGCACTGGTGCAGCTTGAGGTCGGGACCCACCACGATGACGGAACGGCCGGAATAGTCCACGCGCTTGCCCAGCAGGTTCTGGCGGAAGCGGCCCTGCTTGCCTTTCAGCGTGTCGGACAGCGACTTCAGCGGGCGGTTGTTGGCGCCACGCAGCACGCGGCCCCGGCGTCCATTGTCGAACAGCGCGTCCACGGCCTCCTGCAACATGCGCTTCTCGTTGCGCACGATGACTTCCGGCGCGTGCAGGTCCATCAACTTCTTCAAGCGGTTGTTGCGGTTGATGACCCGGCGATACAGATCGTTCAGGTCGGAAGTCGCAAAGCGGCCGCCATCCAGAGGAACCAGGGGACGCAGCTCCGGCGGGATTACCGGAATCACGTCCAGGATCATCCATTGCGGCTTGTTGCCGCTCTTGCGGAATGCTTCAACCACTTTCAGGCGCTTGGCATATTTCAGGCGCTTCTGCACCGAAGTCTCGGTGCGCATTTTTTCGCGCAGTTCGCCGGAGAGACTCTCCACCTCAACCCGCTTCAGCAGTTCCTTGATGGCTTCGGCGCCCATCATGGCCTTGAAGCCGCTGGCGCGATGCGCCTGGTCCAGTTCGCGGTACTTGGTTTCGTCCTTGATGACTTCGCGCTCTTTGACCGGCGCTTCGCCGGCCTCGACCACCACGTAGGCTTCGAAGTACAGCACCGATTCCAGCTCACGCAGCGAGATGTCGAGAATGTGCCCGATACGGCTGGGCAGTCCCTTGAAGAACCAGACATGCGAGCAGGGCGAAGCCAGCTCAATGTGGCCGAGGCGCTCACGGCGCACCTTGGAGAGCGTTACCTCCACGCCGCACTTATCGCAGATCACGCCGCGGTGTTTCATGCGCTTGTATTTGCCGCAGAGACACTCCCAGTCGGTTACCGGCCCGAAAATGCGGGCGCAGAACAGACCATCGCGCTCCGGCTTGAAGGTGCGGTAGTTGATGGTCTCCGGCTTGGTGACTTCGCCATGAGACCAGCTGCGGATCTTTTCGGGCGAAGCCAGGCTGATGCGGATGGCGTCGAAGTCGGCGATGGCATTTCCGAGATCAAATGGACTGGAACGGTACAAAATGTCCTCCTCCCCTGCGGGGCCCGCCGCGGCGGGCTGCAGGGACCTGCGGTCCTTGCGCGGCCGCTGGCGGCTCCCGGTATTTCCTGTTTCCCTGGGTGCTGCCTCCCGCGGGAGCGAAGGCGGCAGTTACCCCAATCTGCTTTAAGCGAACGTCGGGCCTAGTCGGCCGCCAGCGGAGCTGCCGGGAGCACTCTGCGCTCATTGGTCTTGATCAGCTCCACATCGAGGCACAACGACTGCAACTCACGAATCAGAACATTGAAGGACTCCGGCACACCCGGCTCAATGGCCGCTTCGCCTTTGACGATGGCCTCGTAAATCTTGGTGCGGCCATAAACGTCATCGGACTTCGCGGTGAGCAGTTCCTGCAGGATGTAGGCTGCGCCGTAGGCTTCCAGGGCCCACACTTCCATTTCGCCGAAGCGCTGACCGCCGAACTGCGCCTTGCCGCCCAGCGGCTGCTGGGTGATCAGCGAGTACGGTCCGATCGAACGCGCGTGGATCTTGTCGTCCACCAGATGCGAGAGCTTGAGCATGTAGATATAGCCCACCGTCACCGGCTGCTCGAAGCGCTCTCCCGTCATGCCGTCGTAGAGCGAGGTCTTGCCCGACTCGGGCAGGCCACCCTGCGCCAGCAACGACTTGATCTCTCCTTCTTTCGATCCGTCGAACACCGGCGAGCCGAAGTAGACGGCTTCCTTCATGCCATCGGCCACATGCTCCAGGGTGTCGTCGTCAAGGCTGACGAGCTTGTCCACGAACGGCGTGTCCTTGAACATCACCTTGAGTTCCTTGCGCAGACGTTCCGCCTTGGAATTCTCTTTCAGCAGCTCGCCGATTCTTTGCCCCAACGCGTAGCCTGCCCATCCCAGATGGGTCTCCAGGATCTGGCCCACGTTCATACGGCTGGGCACGCCCAACGGATTCAGGACGATTTCCACCGGCGTCCCGTCCTCGAGGTAAGGCATGTCCTCTTCCGGCAGAATGCGCGCGATGACGCCCTTGTTACCGTGGCGGCCGGCCATCTTGTCGCCCACGCTCAGCTTGCGCTTCATGGCGACATAAACCTTCACCAGCTTGATCACGCCCGGCGGAAGTTCATCGCCCTTCTGCAGCTTTTCGACTTTCTCGCGGACGATCTTGCGCAGAACGTCAATCTGGCGCGAGGTCATCTCTTCGATTTCATCGATCTGCTCGTTGATGCGCGGGTCCTTGTCGGGGAACTTGACGCGCTTCAGGTTGCGGGTCGAGATCCGCTCGATGGTGTCGCGGTCCAGAATCACACCCTTGGTCAACAGGCGCTTGTTGGTGCGCTCGTCGTGCAGGTCGGCGAGGACTTCCTTGCCGCCCAGCAACGACTCCAGGCGCTTCAAACGCTCGTCGGTGAGAATTCGGATCTCGTCGGCCAGGTTCTTCTCCAGCTTCGCCACCTGCTCGGACTCGATGAACTTGGCGCGCTCGTCCTTGTCCTGCCCTTTGCGGGAGAAGATCTTCACGTCCACCACCGTTCCCTCGATGCCGGGAGGGCAGGTGAGGGAAGCGTCGCGAACATCGCCGGCCTTCTCGCCGAAGATGGCCCGCAGCAGCTTCTCTTCCGGAGTAAGCTGGGTCTCGCCCTTGGGCGTGACTTTGCCCACCAGGATGTCGCCCGCCTTTACCGTGGCGCCGATGCGGATGATGCCGCTCTCATCGAGGTCGCGCAACGCCGACTCGCTGACGTTGGGAATATCGCGCGTGACTTCTTCCGGACCCAGCTTGGTGTCGCGCGACTCGATCTCGAACTCCTCGATGTGGACCGAGGTGTAATAGTCCTCTTTCACCATCTTCTCGGAAACCAGGATGGCGTCCTCGAAGTTGTAGCCGCGCCAGGGCATGAAGGCGACCAGCACGTTGCGGCCGAGCGCCAACTCGCCCATGTCGGTGCAAGGACCGTCGGCGATGACTTGCCCCTTGGCGACGCGCTGCCCCTTCATCACGATGGGGCGCTGGTTGATGCAAGTGTTCTGGTTGGAACGCTTGAACTTGGTGAGCTGATAGATGTCGCTGCCCACCTCGCGCGAAAGCTGCATGGGATGATGCTCGCCCTCGACGCGCACGATGATGCGCTCGGAGTCCACGGAGTCGATGATGCCGCCGCGGCGTGCCAGCACTACCGCGCCGGAGTCGCGCGCGGTGACGCCTTCCATTCCGGTGCCGACGATGGGCGCTTGCGCGCGCAGCAAGGGCACCGATTGGCGCTGCATGTTCGCGCCCATCAGAGCGCGGTTGGCGTCGTCGTGCTCCAGGAACGGAACCAGCGAAGCCGCCACCGACACCAGCTGTTTCGGGCTCACGTCGATGTAGTCCACTTCGTCGCGGCTGACCAGCACAAAGTTGCCGGCCTTGCGGGCGTTCACCAGTTCGGCGACGATGCGGCCCTTGTCGTCGATCTCGGCGTTGGCCTGCGCAATCACGTGGCGATCTTCCTCCCACGCCGACAGGTAGAACGAGAACGGCTCAACGTCGATGAGCTTCTTGCGGCGCTCCCGCAGATCATTGTTGGCCTTGGTCGCCTCGGACTTCTCCATGTGGTCGCCCACGCGGTAGTCGCTGTCGCCAGCGTTGACCACGGTGACGAAGTCGAGCACGCGGCCGCTCTTCACCTTGCGATAAGGCGACTCGATGAAGCCGTAGTCGTTGATCCGCGCGTAGCAGCTCAGCGACGAGATGAGGCCGATGTTCGGACCTTCCGGCGTTTCAATCGGGCAGATACGGCCATAGTGCGTCGGGTGCACGTCGCGGACTTCGAATCCCGCGCGTTCCCGCGACAGGCCGCCCGGCCCCAGGGCCGACAGACGGCGCTTGTGCGTGATCTCCGACAGCGGGTTGGTCTGGTCCATGAACTGCGACAACTGCGACGAACCAAAGAACTCGCGAATGGCGGCCATCACCGGCTTGGCGTTCACCAGGTCGTGCGGCATGGCCGTGGACATCTCCTGGTACACGCTCATCTTTTCCTTGATGGCGCGTTCCATGCGGACCAGGCCGATGCGGAACTGGTTCTCCAGCAGTTCGCCGACCGCGCGCACGCGGCGGTTGCCCAGGTGATCGATGTCGTCCACCGAACCGATGTTCTTGCGCAGCTTGAGCAGGTAGCGGATGGTGCCGTAGAAATCGTCCGGCTCCAGCGTGCGGTGGTCGAGCTGGGTGGCGTCTTCGCTCTCGAACAGCTTGATGTTGAACTTCAGGCGGCCCACGCGCGAGAAGTCATACTTGCGCGGGTCGAAGAACATGCCATGAAACAGCGAGGTCGCCGTGTCGAGCGTCGGCGGATCGCCGGGACGCAACTTGCGGTAGATCTCGATCAGCGCTTCCTGCGGGGTCTTCACCGAATCGCGGCGCAGCGTGGCGCTGATCACCGTGCCCACATCGTCGCGTTCCGGGAAGAACACGTGCAGCTTCGGCAATGCCCGCGTCCAGCAGCTTCGACAGCTTTTCGGCCGTAAGCTCGGAGTTGGCTTCCAGCAGGATTTCCCCGGTGTTGGTGTCGACCACGTCGGCAGCAACGTACGCGCCTTCCATGTCGCTGAGGTCAACTTCGATCTCGGAAATCTTGTGCTTCTGGATTTCCTTCATCACCGCCGGAGTGACCTTGCGGCCGGAGTGGGCGATCTCTTCGCCACCCTTGGTCGCGATCTTGTGCGCCAGCTTCATGCCCACCAGGTTGGTCGGCCGCTCGACGCCGGGTTCCAGCGTCCAGTACAGCTTCTTGTCCTTTAGAGCGATGCGATCCACGGTGTAGAAGGTGCGCAGGATGTCCTCATCGGAGCGCAGGCCCAGCGCCCGCAGGAAGATGCTGCCCAGGAACTTGCGTTTGCGGTCGATGCGCACGTACAGGATGTTCTTCTGGTCGTACTCGAACTCAACCCACGAACCGCGGTAGGGAATGATCTTGCCCAGGAAATAGGTGCGATTGCTGGCGGTCTCGAAGAACACGCCCGGCGACCGGTGCAACTGGCTGACGATGACGCGCTCGGTGCCGTTGATGATGAAGGTGCCATTGGCCGTCATCAACGGAATGTCGCCAAAGAAAACTTCCTGCTCCTTCATGTCGCGGATGGAGCGGTTGCCGGTTTCCGGGTCCTTGTCGTAGATGGTGAGGCGCATGGTGACCTTCAGCGGGGCGGAGTAGGTCATGCCGCGCTCTTCGCATTCGGCCACGTCGTACTTAAGCTGCAAACCGACAGGATCGCCGCACTTGTTACAGAAATCGGGCGTATTGGCGTTGTAGGTGCCGCACTTGGTGCACAGCACGTCTCCCAGATGGAAGGGATCGGTCTTCACCGTCGCGCCGCAATTACGGCAGGTGGTGCGCAGGTGGTTCAGCCCCTTGAGGTGGCCGCACTTGCACTCCCAGTTGCCGATGGCGTACTCCACAAAGTCCAATTGCGAGACGTTGCGGAAGTCGGTGATCGGAAACACCGACTGGAACACCGCCTGCAAACCACCGTCATCGCGCTCGCTCGGCAGCGCATCCATCTGCAGAAAGCGGTCATACGAACGTTTCTGCACCTCAATCAGGTTGGGAATCTGGATGGTAGCCGGAATTTTTGAGAAATCGAATCGATTTCGATTGGCAGTTTTCTGTTGTGCCATGTATAAAGCTCCTATATCAGCGCCGGCCCGCTCGCTCATGCGTGGCCTTGCAAGCCGCTAATGCGGATGTGCGACGGGTAGGACTGCCGTCCCACGGTGACAGGTCGGTCGAAGAGAGAATGGGCTGCTGCGAGTATGCGCAAAAACGCAAGTGCGCCGCCGGAGACAAAAATCCCCGTCAGCGCCGCGTCAGGCGTTCTGCAATCCCATGACCATTTGGTCCGGGATTTCGGCACGAAACGTGCCGCGATGTTTTTCGCTTCCCGCGCCAGTATCTTCAGGCCTTGTCCTCGGCTAGCCTACCGTCGCGCCTGAGCTGACGCGACTCCGGTCAAGCTTGCCGCCTGCCACTCACCTGTTTGATGCTCCGGATTCCTGATAAGAATCCGGCTCAACGATGCCCGGGAATTCCGCAGTCCCTGCTGAGCAGAACTGCTCTACTTCCTCGGCTTCATCGCGCCCCTCCACGACCGCTCCGACGTGAAGAGGAACGTAGCCGCCGCCCCGATTAACCGCAGGCGGCAGCAGCCTTGACTCCGGTCAGCGTGCCCGGAGTAATCGCCCCGCTCCGTTGCCGGTTCGCTGGCAAGCGCAAAATGAGCATTTGCCAGCGGCCGGACGAAACGGGACGGAACTTTACTTCACCTCGACGGTCGCGCCTGCCTCGGTGAACTTTTTCTTGATGGTCTCGGCCTCGTCCTTGGAGACGCCTTCCTTCACGGTCTTGGGAGCGCCATCGACCAGGTCCTTGGCTTCCTTCAGACCCAGGCTGGTGACTTCACGGACAGCCTTGATCACGTTGATCTTGTTGGGGCCCACTGCGGTGAGCACGACCGCAAATTCGGTCTTCTCTTCCGCCGGGGCCGCTGCTGCGGCGCCCGCGCCGGCTCCGCCTGCCATCATGACGGGGGCCGCAGCCGCCGCCGAGACGCCAAGGCGATCTTCCAACTTCTTTACCAGGGCCGCCGCATCCAGAAGCGAGAGCCCTACGATTTGATCTTCCAACTGCTGCAAATCCGCCATGTGTTTATCCACCTATTGGTTATTCGTTGTGTTGATTTCGTTACCGGTCTTCGAGGCTTCCAATGTGCCGACCTTTCAGTCTCCCGCATGCCAGACTCACGCAGGCTGCACGCCTCACAACGGATAACGCAAATCCTAAGGAAGCGCTTGCGCGCTCCCAAACTCGTGTACGGTCCCAGGCCTAAGCCTGAGCTTCTACCGCCGCAGGTTCAGCCGCCGGGATTGCCGGCGCGCTCCGCTGCGCCACCAAACTTGTTCTTCTCCACACCCTGGTTGATCACGACCGCCAGATCGCGCCCAATGGCGTTCATCACCGTTACCAGACGCTGCGCCGGAGCGTTCATCAGGAACAGCAGCTTGGAGTGGATCTCTTGCTTCGACGGCATGCTGGCCAGCGCGTCAATGTCCTTAATCGCGATGACGCGGCCATCCACAATGCCGGCCTTGAAGGTGTACTCCGGATTGTCCTTGGCATACTTGCTGAGCGCCTTGGCCAGGGCCACCGGATCGCCGCCGGTGTAAGCGATGGAGGTAACTCCCGCGAGGCCCTTCATCGCCTCCTCCACCTTGGTTCCCTGGGCGGCGCGCTCCGCCAGCGTGTTCTTCACCACGCGATAATGCCCGCCCGCGCTGCGGACGGCCTTGCGCAGTTCAAAATCCTTCTGCACGGTCAGCTTGCTGAACGTGCCCACCACGGCGTGGCTTGCGCTCTGGAACTCTTGCTTGAGCTGCTCGACCTGCTCGATCTTCTTTGCTCTTGTGACGGCCATCTTCGAATCCTTTTTCCGGGCGCTCGAAACGCGCCTCTTTGCGCGTTACCCTAGGCCCGCGCTGCTGCTTCCACTGCCGCGGTGTCAATGGAAACACCCGGGCCCATGGTGGAGCTGAGATAGCAACCCTTGATGTATTTGCCCTTGGCTACCGTGGGCTTTGCCTTGATCACGCTGCTGATGACCGTGGCGGCATTCTCCACCAGCTTCTCTGGCGGGAACGAAATCTTGCCCACCGGCACGTGCACCAGCGCGGTCTTGTCGGTGCGGAACTCTACTTTGCCGGCCTTGGTTTCCCTGACCGCCGCAGCCACATCGAAGGTCACGGTCCCGGTCTTCGGGTTGGGCATCAGCCCACGCGGACCCAGCACCTTGCCCAGCCGGCCGACCGACTTCATCATGTCGGGCGTGGCGATCACGGCGTCGAAGTCCGTCCAGTTTTCCTTCTGGATCTTCTCCACCATGTCTTCGCCGCCCACGATATCGGCGCCCGCGGCCTCAGCCTCGCGCACTTTTTCGCCACTGGCGATGACCAGCACCTTCTTGGTTTTGCCCAGCCCATGCGGCAGGACCACGGTGCCGCGGACCATCTGGTCGGCATGCTTGGGATCGACTCCCAGGCGCATCGTCAAGTCCACGGTCTCGTCGAACTTGGCGTACTTCACTTTCTGCAAAAGGGGCACCGCGTCCTGCAGCGTATACGAACGAGCTTCGACGGCGGCGCGCGCCTTCCCGATATTCTTTCCGAATTTCCTCATTGCTCTCCTCGTCTCCCACCGCCGTCCCTTGCTGCCGGAGGGCCGTGGTATCTACGACTGCTGGCCTGGGCCGCTCAAACTCCCGACATTGTGGGATAACCTTAGGCTGTAACTTCGATACCCATGGAGCGCGCGGTGCCTTTCACGCTCTTGACCGCCGCTTCCACCGAAGCTGCGTTCAGGTCGGGCATCTTCTGCCTGGCAATTTCCAGGACCTGCTTCTCGGTCACCTTGCCGACCTTGTCCTTGTTCGGCGTACCCGAACCCTTGGCCACGCCCGCGGCCCGCTTCAACAGAATGGAAGCCGGAGGCGTTTTGGTGATGAAGGTAAAGGTGCGATCGCTGTACACCGACACCACCACCGGGATGATCAGGCCGTCGAGTTCCTTGGCGTTGGTCCTGGCATTGAACTGCTTGCAGAACTCCATGATGTTGATCTGCGCCTGGCCCAGCGCCGGGCCCACTGGAGGCGCCGGAGTGGCCTTGCCCGCTGCAATCTGCAACTTCACCGAACCCGTAATCTTCTTTGCCATATTTGCTCTTCAAGCGGGCCTTAAGCGCCCGCAGCTTAATTATGAATTCACCGAAATCGCCCGCAATGCCAACATTACGGTCGGAATCAATTTTTTCTGCACCGGGTCGGCAGCGAGGCCCAGTCCTTCGATACTGTGGGCGCCGATCACTTCCATTTCCCCGGGTTCCGCCATCACAACCAGGTCAGGGGCGGTGTAGCCATCCGTGGCCACGTAAACGATCGCCAGTTCCCGCTCCAGCACGCGACCCTCAATTGTCCGAAACTGCATTCGGCGGCTGGGCGTAACTTCCAGACGTTCAAGGCGCGTACGTGCAATCCAACTGAATGCTGCGCCCGTATCGACAAAGGGCTCCAGTTCCTCCACCCGTTCGGGATGTGCCGGGTTCCACACTCGCAACTTTGCTGTAAAGGTGCCCATGCTACGTAATAACCTTTTCAACCTGCCCAAAGCCCAGTTCCACCGGGGTCGAGCGCCCAAAGATGGTGACCATCACCTTCAGCGTCTCGCGGTCTTCGTTGACCTCGTCCACCACGCCGGTAAAGCTGGCGAAGGGACCTTCGCTGATGCGCACCGATTCGTTCTTCTCGAACTTGACTTTGAGCTTGGGCTTTTCCTTGCTGTCGGCGACGCGGTACACAATCTGGTTGACTTCTTCTTCCGACAGCGGAGTGGGCTGCTGGCCGGTGCCCACAAATCCCGTCACCCGCGGCGTTCCCTTGACCACGTGCCACACGTTGTCGTCCATGTCCATCTCGACCAGCACGTAGCCGGGATAGAACATGCGCTCGCTGGTGTACTTCTTGCCGCCGCGAACCTCGGTCACCGACTCGGTGGGAATCAGCACCCGGCCAATCCTGTGCTCCAGCTCAGGGTAGGCGCGCACGCGCGACTCCAGCGACTCCTTCACCTTGCGCTCGAATCCCGAATAGGTGTGGATGATGTACCACTTCATATTCGGGTTCTGCGGGTTCGGCTGGTCGGCGGAAAGCGGAGCCGTGGCTTCTTCCGCACCAACCTGCGGCTCGGCGCCGTTCTTTTCCGATTTGATTTCTTCTTCAGTCATGGGTTCGCGCATTAGCGGTGTGTCAGCATTTTCAGGAAGCGATCGAGGGACAGGCCCAGGATCTTGTCAACCACGGCAAAGTACAGGCCGAACAGAAAGACAGTGATAATCACGACCGTCGTGGTGCCTTGCACTTGCTTGCGCGACGGGGTGGTGACCTTCTTCATCTCCGTGCGCACGTCGTTGTAAAAACTCTTGATGCGCTGCGGCCACGCCTTAATCGTACCTAGCTTATTGTCGCCCGCTACTTCGATCGCCGTTGACTTCGCCATCTGATACCTATCTTCCGGCGCGCTGTCGCGCCTTAACTTTCCCCTGTCATCCTGAGGCGGCTTCTGTCGCCGCCGAAGGACCTGGGCGCCCTGATTCGCGCCGGTGCGCGAAAAGGGCGCATCCGGACTTCTGGCAGGGGCGGAGGGATTCGAACCCCCAAGTCCGGTTTTGGAGACCGGCAGTTTAACCGTTGAGCTTACGCCCCTGTGAAATAGCACTCAGCATTCAGCTATCAGCCTTCAGTCCTTATAGGTTGCTTGAAAGCACGAAGCCTTTTGCCGGCACCCTCGAATCCCATCTCGTGCCTTACCGCCCCCGTTCCAGCACTCACTTCACTGGCTGAATGCTGATTGCTGACGGCTGAAAGCTGACAGCCGTCAGCTACTTCACTTCTTTATGCAACGTGTGCTTGCGGCACTTCCGGCAAAACTTGTTGAACTCCAACCGGGCCGTGGTGGTCTTCTTGTTCTTGGTGGTGGAGTAATTGCGATCTTTGCACTCTCCACACTGTAATGTCACGATTTCGCGGGGCATTGACCTATTCCTTTTTCGTTTACTTCGCGGCTTAATACCGCGAAGCCTTGTCCGCATCGAAGTGCGGAAATCAGCGAGCCGCAACCAAAGCAACCTCGCCGAAGAATTCCTAGCTACGCAATAATCTCGGTGATGGTGCCGGCGCCCACGGTGCGTCCGCCTTCGCGGATCGCGAACCGCAAGCCCTTCTCCATCGCCACCGGCGTGATCAACTCAATCTCCAGGCTCACATTGTCGCCCGGCATCACCATCTCCGTGCCCGCCGGCAAGCTCGCCACTCCCGTCACGTCGGTGGTGCGGAAGTAAAACTGCGGCCGGTAGCCCTTGAAGAACGGCGTGTGCCGCCCGCCTTCGTCCTTCGACAGCACGTACACCTCGCCCTTGAACTTGGTGTGCGGCGTGATCGAGCCCGGCTTGGCCAGCACCATGCCGCGCTCCACGTCTTCCTTCGGGATGCCGCGCAGCAGCAGGCCGGCATTGTCGCCCGCCAGACCTTCGTCCAACTGCTTCTTGAACATTTCCACGCCCGTCACCACCGTCTTGCGGGTCTCGCGGAAGCCCACAATCTCCACTTCCTCGCCCACCTTTACCTTGCCGCGCTCGATGCGGCCGGTCACCACCGTGCCCCGCCCCTGGATCGAGAAGATGTCTTCGATCGGCATCAGGAACGGCTTGTCCACATCGCGCGCCGGCAGCGGCACGTTCTTGTCCACCGCCTCCATCAGCTCGTCGATCTTGGCTTCCCACTGCGGCTCGCCATTCAACGCTCCCAGCGCCGAGCCGCGCACCACCGGCAGCTCGTCGCCCGGAAAGTTGTACTTGGTCAGCAGCTCGCGCACTTCCATCTCCACCAGATCGATCAGCTCGGGATCTTCCACCGCATCGCACTTGTTCAGGAACACCACCACGTACGGCACGCCTACCTGGCGCGCCAGCAGCACGTGCTCCTTGGTCTGCGGCATCGGTCCGTCGGTGGCGGCCACGACCAGAATCGCGCCATCCATCTGGGCCGCGCCGGTGATCATGTTCTTGATGTAGTCGGCGTGCCCGGGACAATCCACGTGCGCGTAGTGCCGATTGGCGGTCTCGTACTCCACGTGCGCCGTGGCGATGGTGATACCGCGCGCCTTCTCTTCCGGCGCGTTGTCGATCGAGTCGAAGCTGCGGAACACGATCTTGGGATTGTGCTTCTGCAATACCTTGGTGATGGCCGCCGTCAACGTGGTCTTGCCATGATCGATGTGCCCGATCGTGCCCACGTTCACGTGCGGCTTGCTGCGGTCAAATTTCTCTTTCGCCATAGTTCCTATGCCTTAGTAGTACCGGTAAAGTTTGTTGAACTTCTCGCGCAGGGGCAGGTCCACCGCCTCCAGCGCCGTCAAATAAAATTCGCGCACCTGCGCCTGATCGCTCACCGGCAGCGCCTCATACAACTGCTGCGCCGATTTGCTGTCCTGCGCCAGCTTCCGGTCCGCACGCTCCAGCAACTTCTCGCGCAACACGCGATCGAAATCGCGGATTGGAACTCCCTTGCGCTGCAGCAGCCGGAGAAAATCTTCCACCGCGTCGGCGGCAAAAATCCTTCCCAGGGCGGAACGAAACTGCTCAAACTCGTCCAGCTTCTCGATGCGAAGAGCAGCCTGCCGAAACGGTATTCGCGATTCCGACTGTTCCATCGAAGTATTCACTGGAACCCTAACTTCTGCACCGACGTTGCTAAAACCAAACTGGATGATGCGAAGAGCTATTCTGCTTGAGGTGTTCTCCGTACAAAGCATTGAATCTCTCTACCTCATCCTTATCGAGGACTTCATTCTGAGGGATCCAGCCACGCGTTGAATTCCTCCGCTCGTCAGCCCAGTACCTGATCAAACCCACAAAAAGAGAGTCTGGCCCATCTGCAAATGCGTTGGCTTCCAAGAATGCCCTTGCATCTTGTTTAAGACGCAAGATGACAGTTTTCGACTCTCGACCGTCAGTCAGGTGGACCCGTGCAACGCCGTTTTCAACTGACGGAGTTTGAGTCCGGTCGAGAATCCAATACGGAACTACCATAAGTCATCAAATCCCTGGAGCTGATGATCGGGATTGAACCGATGACCTCTCCCTTACCAAGGGAGTGCTCTACCAACTGAGCTACATCAGCCCTTAAAACTCTGAACAGCCGGCTCCGGGAGATCCAACCCGAACCACGAACGCATCCGCTGCGTTGTTACCTCAATTTTCCCATCACGCTCAAAGTCCCATCCACGCAGCCTGTCACTCAGGAGAAACTTTGCATTAATGAAAACCGCGGCATCGGTTAGCCTTTCGCCGCCTGCCTGCTCCCGAAGAACAAGCCATGCCTCCGTCGGAATAAACATGCGCCAAAGCTTTCCTCTTTGAAGCACCAGCGCAGACACGCCAACGCCTGGCGTCACATCAAATCTCACGACGCGAGCGTCATTTTGATTGTTAAACAAATCCGCAACATTCATCACTATCAAGTCCGCAACACCTATAACTTCTGGAGCGGGAGACGGGAATCGAACCCGCGACCAACAGCTTGGAAGGCTGTGACTCTACCACTGAGTTACTCCCGCACATCCAATCAAACTGGCCGTCATTCGTCGCGGCGCTCGCGCTCCTCGCGCTCTTGCTTGCGGCTCCACGTCCAGGTGCGAAGGGCAAACATCGCCAGCACTGCCACAGCCGCCAGCTTGAATCTCTGATCGCCGATGGTGGCCCATGCCAGCACCGCCAGCACCGCAAACAGACCCAACGCCGTCCATAACCGCTTCATCTCAACCACCCCAACGCCCCCGCCACAACGGCGCGCGCCGGGGCCCCCGGAAAAACCTGGTGCACAGGGGAGGATTCGAACCTCCGTAGCTCGCAAGGAGCGGCAGATTTACAGTCTGCTGCCATTAACCACTCGGCCACCTGTGCACGTTCGACCGAGCATCCCACTCTCATCGACTTCCTGAGAGCCCGGCGTCGCCGTTGGCCCGGAATCGCCAGTCTCTGCTGTCAAAGAACCCCGCGTGCCAAGCCCCGCTCTGCAATCCCGGCAAAACTCCGCGTCAGTCGCGCGGCCCTACTTCCGCGCGCGTTCTGCGATTTAGGAAGCTGCTGCTGGAATCAGTTCTCTAGGAGAGCTGCGCGTCTCGTTTGGCTTGCTCCTACGCCTTGCGGCGCGCTCACGGTTACGATCCTGGAGCTGGCGAAGGGATTTGAACCCCCGACCCTCTGATTACAAATCAGATGCTCTACCAGCTGAGCTACGCCAGCACTTGCAGCGTGGCTCGACATCCGCCGCAGGCGAACGCGAACCAAGCATGATTCTTCCTGCCAGCCGGGACAAACCATAAGATTAACACAACGGCATACCACGTGCAACCAGCACACCCGGCGGATGACGAACTTTTCCTTTTAACAACTTACCTGAAACGGGGACCCACAACTCGCCACTCCCGCGGGCCTCGCGGCTGGGGATTCTGCGGAGCGCGTTGGCCCTTGCCGACGCTGAAATGCGGTCAATCCATTGTAACCAATTTCCACCAGGTTGGCCACCGCCGCGCCTTTTCCCGTATCATGAAATCTCCATCCATGCGAACACGACGAAAGCAGTTGTGGGTTGCCTTAGCGGTTGTCCTGGTCATCGCCGGTGGCATCGTTACCGCGGTTCTGCTGCGAAAGCGCGCTGCCCCGGATGCCGTCCGCTTGCTGCCTGATTCCGACGCCGTCCTCTACATCAACCTCGAGCCCATTCGCCTGTTCACCGATCTCGGCAAGCATCCCGTCAAAGACCGCGATCCGCAATACGAAGACTTCGTTCGCCAAACCGGCTTCGAGTTCGAGCGCGATCTGTATAAAACGGCCCTGGCCATTCACTATGGTTCTTCGATCCGCGGCAAATCCACCGAGACCCGCTACAGCGAAATTCTGCAGGGACATTTTGACAGCGGACGGGTAGAAGAATACCTGCGCAAGCTGGCAGCCAGCGTGGAGCACTACGGCAATTTCGATATCTACATCATTCCCCTGGAAGGCCGGACCGTTCGTGTGGCGCTACTCGGAGTGGACGTTGCCGCCGCGTCGAATACCGAAGGCCCCGACGCCATCCACGGCATGATCGATCGTTACCGGCATGCGGCCCTGCCCTTCGCCGGGCCGCCGCTGGTGAGCGAATATTACCGGCTGGTGCCGCTGGGCAGCATTATTTGGACGATTGCGCGCCCGCCAGCCGCCAGTTCCTCGGAAGATCATGCCGAACTGCTCTTGCCCGGAGGCTGGAGCGGACTGCTGCCGCGGGACAGCACGGTGATTGCGTCGGCACGCCCGCTCAACGAGGTCCACCTGCGGGCGCAAGTCCTCACTCACAGCGAAGCCGAGGCGCGCAGTTTCGCCGATCGCGTGAACACCTTCATCGCGCTCTTCAAGTCGCTCAATATCTCGATGGACGCAGGCGGACCCGACCCGGACGTGAAGGCCGCCTTTGACAGCCTGGAAATCCATCAGGACAAAGACCAGGCCGTACTGACCGCCAAGGTTCCGTATGCTTTCTTCAAGAAGGTGCTCAGCGAGCCGCCGGTGGAGCTGGGACCGGAAACACAAAAGCCGCCCCAGCAGAACGCTCCGGCGGCCAAAAAACCTCACAAGTGATTCCGGCTAACCGGCGGGAATTCCTCCCGGCCTGATGGTGGTGCTGCGCAGGAATTTGTGGGGATTCACCGGTGTGTCGTGGATGCGCACTTCATAGTGCAAGTGCGGCCCGGTGCTGCGTCCGCTGAGGCCGACGTAGCCGATCACCTGTCCCCGGCGCACCGTCTGGCCGCCCGCCACCGTGAAGCCTGACAAGTGTCCATAGCGAGTGGTGATGCCATTGCCGTGGTCAACCTGAATCATGCGGCCATAGCCGTTGTAGGGTCCGGCGTAGGTCACCACGCCGTCTGAGGGCGCCAGCACTGGCTGCCCGTAGTGGCAGGAGATGTCGATCCCGGAGTGGAACGCGCCTTCACCGTTGAACGGATCAATGCGCTCGCCGAAGGCGCCCGTGATCGGGCCCATCACCGGCCACAAAGTGGGTGCAGTGGTCGCCCTGACCCAGTCGGTCAGAGAGGCCTGGTGAGTCAGGCCCAACCCCAATCCCGCCGTCGCTGCGCCCGTCAGGGCTGAGTTGCGCAAGGCATAAAGCTGATCCAGGGAAGAAGTCACCTGCTCTGGCTTCAACGCCCCGTCATTCTCATTCAACAGTTTGGGATTCGGCTTCAGGCCGTAGATCAAGGAGACTTCGTTGGCCAGTGTGCCCAGCGATGCTACTTGAATGTCCTTCTCGTGATTGACCTGCTCCAACTGCTTGTAGCGGGTCTGCAGCGAATTCTTCTCGGAGCGTAACTGGTTGAAGCTGGCCACCTTCCACAGCATGCGCGTGTAAGAGCCAGCCATGCCTGTGATGCTGAACATGCCGATCAGGGCGCCGGCCATGAAGACGTAGAGGTAATGAATGGGGATGGGGATCTTTCGGAGCTGGCCTTCTGCATCGCGCGCTACGAAAAGAATATAAAAGCGTTTTCGCAAAACTATAACCCTCTATTAAAAAATGGTTCCGGAACGTGGAACAAACAAATTATGAAAATCCGGAACTAAGGCCTTTGCCGGTCCGAACTGTCCGCTTACGGGTACCTGGACAACCGTGGGTTAACGGCTCTCCTCCCAACCGTCAGCCAATTGGCTAACGAACTGGGCGCCTGGCTGGTGTAAATGACACCAAACCGTAACAGAGCCGTCGTAAGCATGTCAATGAATATTGGACAAGTAGCTGATACTAAAGTAGTAGATGCCAGATAGCCGCATCACCTGGCCTCGGGTATATTGGGTTGGCTGTCGTACGAAGGAGAGCTGTGCCGCTGAACGAAAAGCTGCTCATCGAACGGATCCGTCGCGCGGCAACCCTGCATGGACAGCGCGCCAGCCGAGGCATCGGGGACGATTGTGCGGTGCTGCCGCTTCCTCGGGGACACGAAGCCCTGATCACCACGGACTTCAGCCTGGAGGACGTACATTTCCGGCGCGAGTGGCATCCGCCCGATTCGGTGGGGCATCGCTGCCTGGCGCGTGGGCTCAGCGACATTGCCGCCATGGGAGGAATCCCGCGCGCGGCGTTTCTCTCCCTGGCGCTTCCGGCTGAGCTGCCGCAAAGCTGGGTCGACAAGTTCATTGCAGGGCTATTAAAGCTCGCAGCGCAGTTCTCAGTTTCACTCGCGGGAGGCGACACGGCGCAGTCGCCTGCAGGCATCCTGGCCGATATCGTGGTGCTCGGCAGCGTTCCGGCGGGACAAGCCATCTTGCGCTCGGGCGCGCGGCCGGGAGATTTCCTCTACGTCACCGGCACGCTCGGCTCGGCAGTCGCTGCGCTCAACCAACTTCGCGACGGGAAAAAATTGCGGCCGAGGTCGCACCCGAAGCACTTCTATCCTGAGCCGCGGGTTGCGGTCGGGCGGTTCCTGCGCGAGAAGAAGCTGGCCTCCGCCATGATCGACATCAGCGACGGGCTTTCCACCGACCTCGGCCACATCTGCGAAGAGAGTGGCACTGGCGCAGTCGTTTACGCCGCAGCTCTGCGTGCCGCCAGCGGCAAGGATGGGCTGGCGCTGGCACTGCATGGCGGCGACGAATACGAGCTGCTCTTTACCGCTCGTCCTGAGCGCCGCATTCCGAAGCAGATCGCCGGCGTGCCGGTCACGCGCATTGGCGAGATCCTGAGCGGCAAGCAGATGAGACTAGCCACCGCCGATGGCAAAACGCAGCCCCTGCAGCCCGCCGGATGGGAGCACTTCAGATGAGTTGTACGGCGGGACAGTCTCGCCGAACCTTCGGCAAGTACGTTGGTCACACCGTTCGGTGAGCCTCTAATCGCAAACTCTCGCACTCCACGGCCGCTCGCTGGTTATAATCCCTCCCATGGACCTGGAACAGAAATTGACCGAACTGAAGCGCCGTGACTCGCTCGCCGAAGCCGGCGGAGGCGAAGAGCGCCGGGCCCGCTTACACAAGCAGGGCAAGATGTCGGCGCGCGAGCGCATCGAGTTTCTGCTCGACGAGGGCACCTTCGAGGAGACCGACAAACTGGTCACTCATCGCTGCACCGACTTTGGCATGGAAGAGCAGAAGTATTTCGGCGACGGCTTCCTCACCGGCTACGGCCGCATCGAAGGCCGCCTGGTGTTCGTTTTCGCGCAGGACTTCACCGTCTTCGGCGGCTCGCTGTCGGAGAGCAACGCGGCCAAGATCGTCAAGATCATGGACATGGCCATGCGGGTGGGCGCGCCGGTCATCGGCCTGAACGATTCCGGCGGCGCGCGCATTCAGGAAGGCGTGATGTCGCTGGCGGGCTACGCCGACATCTTCCTGCGCAACGTGCTGGCTTCCGGCGTGGTGCCGCAGATCTCGGCGATCATGGGGCCGTGCGCCGGTGGCGCTGTCTATTCCCCGGCGATGACCGACTTCATCCTGATGGTGAACAACACCTCGTACATGTTCATCACCGGGCCCGACGTCATCCGGGCCGTGACCCACGAAGAAGTCACCAAGGATGAACTCGGCGGCGCGATGACGCACAACGAGAAGTCCGGCGTGGCGCACTTCATGGCGCACGACGACGCCGAGTGCCTCAGCATGATTCGCGAGATGCTCAGCTTCATCCCCTCGAACAATCTCGACGATCCGCCGCGCAAGGCTTGCACCGATCCCATCGACCGCGCCGACGAGCATCTCGACACCATCGTTCCCACCGAATCGAACCTGCCTTACGACATCAAGGATGTAGTCAACGCTGTGGTCGACGACAGTTACTTCTTCGAGGTGCAGGAGCATTACGCGAAGAACATCGTGATCGGCTTCGCCCGCCTGAACGGCAAGCCGGTGGGCATCGTCGCCAACCAGCCCGCGTTTCTGGCGGGCGTGCTCGACATCAGCGCCAGCATCAAGGGCGCGCGCTTTGTGCGCTTCTGCGACTGCTTCAACATCCCGCTCATCACCTTCGAAGATGTTCCAGGATTTCTGCCCGGCACCCAGCAGGAGTACGGCGGCATCATCACCCACGGCGCCAAGTTGCTATATGCGTTCTCCGAGGCGACCGTGCCGAAGATTACCGTGATTACCCGCAAAGCTTATGGCGGGGCCTATTGCGTCATGGCGTCCAAGCACATTCGCACCGACGTGAACTACGCGTGGCCGACTGCCGAGATCGCGGTGATGGGGCCTGAAGGCGCGGTGAACATCGTGTACCGGCGTGAGCTGGAGAAGTCGGCGAACCCCGAGACCGACCGCGCTGCGAAGATCGAGGAGTTCCGCGACCGCTTCGCCAATCCTTATGTAGCGGCCGAGCGCGGCTACCTCGATGCAGTGATTCGTCCGCGCGATACGCGGCGCAAGCTGATTCAGGCGCTCGATATGCTGGAGAACAAGCGCGCCAAGAACCCGCCCAAGAAGCACGGGAACATACCGCTGTGAGGGGTGACACTTAGCACTAGCAATTAGCGTTACTGTCAGCGTCGCCCTATCGAGTTGTCATTGAGGAGGGAGGATCGAATCGGTTTTCTTTACACTACTCGATCGCTATCGATATTGCTGCACTTCAAGGCTGAAAATCGCGCTCTTCGGCCACTGCGCGTCGCCGATCATGATTTTCGTGCGCCTCGCATCCGCGACGCCCATCGTCCGCAGCGGAACGCGCACGTCGAGGAAGTGGTCTCCGGCCTGAACCAACGGATCGGGATGTAAGCCCGCCCACGCCTGGAAGATCATCTGGTCGGCGCGCTCTAGCATAAGCCAATACGCCACGTAATGCCGATGACTGTTGGCGCGGCCACTCTCATCGAACGTCGCCTGGTCTCCGATGTTCGCGGTGGCGTGCAACACGAACTCGCCCACGCCGGAAACGCCGACTTTCATCACCGGCCATCCCATGGGCGGCTTCTCCGCCTGGGCTGCCGGGCGCAGGGATCGGCGTCGACGATTCGATCCGAATATACAAAAACGACTCATCGTAAGTTGCCCGCACCTGCCAGCCGTGCTTGGCCGCATCCGCCTTATCGAATGCCGGCGCGACGTTCTGCCACGGCGCCCCCGCGCGCTCGAAGGCTCCGGCGGCCGGCGGAATCATGGCATAAACCGATTCCGCGGGGTACGCCTTATCGCTAAAAGCCTGGTCCTTGATCTTCCAGCGCCCGTCTTCCTTGACGAAACGCATGCTCAGGAATTCGTCTTTGCCGTATTGTCCGAGCAACACCGCCTCGTCTCCCTGCACGAAAACCTTGGACGACGTGTAATGCACATCGGGCTGCGGGCGCAGATGGGGCCGCATCTTCTCCGCTTCCGACGCCGATTCGCGGGACCACAACCCGATCAAGGTGTTCGCGTCGCCGCTTTGCTCGGCCTTCTCCATCTGCCTGTATACGGCGAGGACCTGGTCCTCAGGACGCTGCGCCCGGCACCCGATCGTGCAGATCAAGAAACAGACAAGAGTCCGCATCTGCTGGATGATACCAGAGTTGGCAAACCTCGAAGTGAAGCCCGAAATGGCATTCGCGCAGACAAGCGGACACCTTACGCGGCTGGTTGGTGAGCAGGCGAATGCGCTTGAGGTTCAGGTCCGACAGGATTTGCGCTTCGATGCCGATCTACAGCGGCGGTGCCGGCCCTTGCACTTGGACGCTGCCTTACTCCCCGGCGA